>CAVRHC010000013.1:0-76525 GCA_963720835.1 uncultured Pseudomonadota bacterium
CATGTCTTGCTGATGGACGAGCCGTCGGAAGGCCTGGCGCCGGTTATCGTCGAGGAACTGGCGCGCGCGGTGAAAAAGCTGTCGGCAGCCGGCGAAATGGCGATGATCCTGGTCGAGCAGAATTCGCGGCTGGCGCTCGATATCGCGCCACGCGCGGTGGTGATGGACCGCGGCCAGATTGTATTCGACGGCCCGAGCGCCGATTTGCGCAACGATCCGGTCAAGCTCGAACAGCTGATCGGCGTCGTGAAAAGCTAAGCGCGCGTGCGGAATTAAAATTCCGGCGAGTGCGAAGCGGCTTGGATTTGTGCGGCCGATGCGGCAAAATTCGTCCAACGGGCAGGCCGTTTCATCTGACGCCCGGTTTGGAGCACGTCCGATGTTGGATCGACCGCGGTTGCACGCTTTCAATTTCCAGAAATGGATCGACGAGAACCAGCATCTGTTGAAGCCGCCGGTCGGCAACAAGCGCGTCTTCGAGAATGCCGAAATGACGGTGATGGTGGTCGGCGGCCCGAACGCGCGCACCGATTATCATGACGATCCGGTCGAGGAATTCTTCTACCAGCTCAAGGGCGACATGGTGCTCAAGGTCGTCGACAACGGCCAGTTCTACGACGTGCCGGTGCGCGAGGGCGAGGTGTTCCTGCTGCCGGCGCATGTGCGCCATTCGCCGCAGCGGCCCGCAGGAAGGCTCGGTCGGCCTGGTCGTCGAGCCCAAGCGTCACGCCGGCGACGACATCGATGCCTTCGAATGGTACTGCTTCGAGTGCCACGCGCTGGTGCATCGCGCCGAGGTCAAGATCGAGCACATCGTGAAAGATCTGCCGCCGATCTATGAAAACTTTTTCAACAATGAGGCCGCGCGCAAATGCCCGAATTGCGGCGCCATTCATCCCGGGCAAAATGCCGCCGGCCGGCTGGGTGAAGCTCTAAGCCGTTGTGCGTCGCGATGGCCGCGGCATGCGCGGCACTTTGGGCTGCCGCCCACCATTGCAATTCGTGGCCTATCGGCGGCATAGGCTATCCGTCTTGACAAAGAAGGTAGCCTTACGCCAATGAAGCACAGCACCGACCGCATTCTCACCACCCATGTCGGCAGTCTGATCCGTCCGCCGGAATTGCAGGAGTTCCTGCGCGCGGTGCAAGGCGGCAAGCCTTACGACGAGAAGGCTTATCAGAAGTGCCTGACGGAAACGGTGGCCGCGGTCGTCAAGCAGCAGGCCGACACCGGCATCGACGTGCCGAGCGACGGCGAATTCGGCAAGTCGATCTCCTGGGCGCAATATGCGCTGACCCGGCTGTCCGGTTTCGAGCGCCGGCCGATCAAGGAAGACAAGGCCAATCCGTTCAAGCGCGGCGCCGACCGCACGCGCTTTGCCGATTTCTATGCCGAACTCGATGCCAACGAAGCGGTCGCGACCGTCACCGAAGCGATCTGCACCGGTCCGATTGCCTATACCGGCCAGGCCGAGTTGCAGCGCGACATCGATAATTTCAAAGCGGCGCTCAAAGGCGTGAAGACCGAAGAAGCCTTCCTGCCGGTGGCCGCGCCGTCGAGCGTGATCCCCGACCGCAAGAACGAATATTACAAGACGGACGAGGAATTGCAGGCCGCCATCGGCGCCGCCATGCACACCGAATACAAGATGATCATCGATGCCGGTCTGTTGGTGCAGCTCGATGATGCCCGCAGCGCGGTGACCTATGACCGCATGGTGCCGCCGGCGAGCTTTGCCGATTACCTGCGCTGGCTCGAGACCCAGATCGACATCATGAACGCCGCGCTTGAGGGCATTCCGGCCGACCGCGTTCGTTATCACATCTGCTGGGGTTCATGGCCGGGGCCGCATACCAGCGACGTGCCGCTCAAGGATATCGTCAACGTCATGCTGAAGGCCAAGGTCGGCGCCTTCGTGATCGAGGGCGCCAATCCGCGCCACGAGCACGAATGGAAGGTCTGGAAGGACGTCAAGCTCGGCGACCGGATGCTGATCCCCGGCGTCATCAGCCACGCCACCAATGTCGTCGAGCATCCCGAACTGGTTGCCGAGCGCATCGTGCGGCTGGCCAAAATTCTCGGCCGCGAGAACGTCATCGCCGGCACCGATTGCGGCTTCGCGCAGGGGCCGTTCTATCGCCGGGTCCATCCGTCGGTGATGTGGGCCAAGCTCGAGGCGCTGGTCGAAGGCGCCAAGCTCGCCAGCAAGGAACTCTGGTAGCGCCTGAATTCGCGGCTGCTTTCGCGATGTTCAAATGCCGGTTCCGGCGTGCTGCCGGGACTGGCATTTTCGCGTTTCTGGGGTAGGCTTGGCTGAAACGGCGCGTCGACGACGCCGGAGATCGGGAGCACGCCATGAATGTGAATGCGCAGCCGTCATCCGGCCTTGCGATCCCTTTCGATCATCATCGCCTCGACCGTCTGATGGACGAGGCCGGCATCGACGTCGTGATCGCGACCTCCAAGCATAACGTGCAGTATCTGCTCGGCGGCCACCGCGCCGATTTCTTCGACTACATGGATGCCACCGGCATCACGCGCTATCTGCCGGTGATGGTCTATGTGAAAGGCGCGCCGGAAAAAGCCGCCTATATCGGCCACCGGCTGGAAGGCTTTCAGACCAAGAACACGCCGCTGTGGACGCCGGAGACGCAGACCGTCGTCGGCCGGTTCGGTCGATGCCATGCAAAAGGCGGTCGGCCTACATGGCCAAGGCCGGCATCAAGCCGAAGCGGATCGCCGCCGAATATCGGCTTTCTGCCGTTTGACGCCGCCAATGTGCTGCGCGCCGCTTTCCCGGACGCCGACTGGGTCGATGCGCTTTATGTGCTGGAGCGCCAGCGCGCCAAGAAATCGCCGCCGAATTGGCGACGCTGAAGATCGCCTCGGAAGCCGTGCTGGCGTCGATGAAAGCGGTGATCGACGGTCACGGGCCGGGCTCGACCAAGGCCGAAGTGGTCGAAGCCTTGCGGCGCGAGGAAACCAATCGCGGCCTGACGTTTGAATATTGCCTGATTACCGCCGGCACCAGCCTCAACCGCGCGCCGTCCGATCAGCGCTGGGAGAAGGGCGACATCATGTCGATCGATTCAGGCGGCAACTATCACGGCTATATCGGCGACATCTGCCGCATGGCGATCCAGGGCGAGCCGGATGCCGAACTGGAAGATATGCTGGCCGAAATCGAAATGATTCAGCGCGCCGCCATGAAGCCGATCAAAGCCGGCGCGCTCGGCCGGGTGATCTATGACGCCGGCGAGCCGCTGCGCGCCAAGTCGAAGCATCACAATCACCTCGACTTCCTGGCCCACGGCATGGGCATGGTCAGCCACGAGGCGCCGCGTCTGACCGATCACGGTCCGGTGCCTTATCCGAATGAATATGCCGACATGCCGCTCGAAGCCGGCATGGTGGTGTCGGTCGAGACCACGCTGCTGCATCCGACGCGCGGCTTCATCAAGCTGGAAGACACCGTGGTGGTGACCGACGACCGGCCACGAGATTTATGCCGAAGGCTTGCGCGGCTGGAACCGGGCGGGGGCGAGCCGCCTCGCCGCTAGCGCGCGAACGAGGCCTCTTGCCGAGCTGGTCGTTGGCGCGATTGGTTCTTGGCGTCCGCTTCTTGCGCCAGGCTTTTCAGCGCATCGGCGACCTTGACCGGATAGTCCGCGCCTTGCTGCAATTGCCGCAAAGGCTCCGGCAGCCGCGCCAGATCGGCGGCGGCGCGTTCGCGGATTTGCGCCAGCGTCGGCGCCGGGCCAACCCGCTTGCCGCCGCGCATGACCTCGACGATCAGCGGCTCGCCCGGCTGCTTGTCGCCTTCGACGGTCAGCATATCGCCGGCCATGCTGGCCGCCGCTGCTGTAGGTGCGCCAGACCTGCTTGCGGCCCGGCCAGGTCTGCTTGCCTTCCGACAATTTGCGCTTCGGCGTGCCGCGATATTCCTGCAGCTTGTAGGCGCAGTCGAGCGACGGCGCGTCGATCGAGGCGGCGAGATTGACGCCGATGCCGAAGCCGTCGATCGGCGCCTGATCGCGCATCATGCCTTGCAGCACGTCTTCATTGATGCCGCCGCTGACCAGAATGACGACATCCTTCAGGCCGCCGGCATCGAGAATGACGCGGACTTTTTTCGCCATCGCGGTCAGGTCGCCGCTATCGATGCGGATGCCGCGAATGGCGATGCCGTCGGCTTTCAGCCGCGGCGCCAGTTCGACGACTTTGCGGGCGCCGGCTTCGGTGTCGTAGGTGTCGATCAGCAGGATGACATCGTTCGGCCGCGCGCGGGCGAAGGTCTCGAACGCCAGCATCTCGTCGCCATGCACCTGCACAAAGGAATGCGCCATGGTGCCGACAATCGGAATGCCATAGATCTCGCCGGCCAATACATTGGCGGCGCCGGCAAAGCCGGCGATGTAACTGGCGCGCGCCGAATAATTGCCGGCCTCGGCGCCATGCGCGGTGCGCAGGCCGAAGTCGGACAGGATCTTGCCGGGCGCGGCCAGCACCATGCGCGCCGCCTTCGAGGCGATCAGCGTCTGGAAATGCATGATGTTGATCAGCCGCGATTCGACCAGCTGCGCCTGCGGCAGCGGCGCGGTGATGCGCAATTGCGGTTCGTTCGGAAAGCAGACGCTGCCTTCCGGGATGGCGTGGACGTCGCCGGTGAAGCGGAAGTCGCGCAGGTAATCGAGCAGATTGTCGCGAAAACGCCCGGTGCTTTTCAGCCAGGCAATGTCGGCGTCCGAATAGCGCATGGTCTCGAGATATTGCAGCGCGTCCTCGAGGCCCGCCGACAGCAAAAAGCCGCGCCGCGCCGGCAGCCGCCGCACGAAGAATTCGAACACGGCCTGGCCGTCCTCGGCCTTGTCCAGATAGGCCTGGACCATGTTGAGTTCGTAGAGGTCGGTGAGCAGGGGGCTGATGGTCGGCGTCATGGCCCTAGACTTACGGCGTGGCGGCCCAGATGCGCAAGGCGGTCTGGGTGTGGCTGCCATGCACGGCGACCTCCTGGCCGGGCTCGACTGACGCCGCCATTGGCGAACGGATGAAACTCGGCGCACCAGCTTGAGCCTTCGCCGGTGCCGGGCTCGTTTTCGTAATAGGTGTCGCGGTCGGTGCGAATCCGGATCCACTGCACCACGCCGTTGGCGCGCGCTTTGGCGTGCAAGCGTCACCGAGGCGCGGTTGTCGGGATAAGGCCCGCCCGATTGAAAGGTGAAGGCGAACAGATCGGCGGCGGCGCTGCTTTTGGTCAGGCGCGCGTCTTCGATCTGCAGCGAATAATGCGGCGCCAGCAATTGATTGAACGGCGACAGGTCGAAGCCTTCGATGGTGCCGAGCCGCATCGACGCCGCGCCGTCGTAATAGGCCAGCGCGACGCGGATCGCGCCGCGAAACGGAATGACGATGCCGTCGGGCTTGAGCAGGCGCGGCACGATGTCCTGCGACCACCGGCAGCACCGCTTCGTTGAGCAGCGAGCCTGAGATGATTTCGGACACGAACACGTCGGCCGGGCCGGCGCAGATCGACGCCGAGCTTGCAGTTCGTCGGAATGCTTGGCGATGACGCGGACGCGGTCGGCATAGCCGTTCTGCGCGACGATCTGGCGGGCGCGTTCGGCGATCACCGGATTGGCCTCGCAGGTGACGACTTCGGCTGCGCCGGCGCGCGCCGCCATCATCGCCAGAATGCCGGTGCCGGTGCCGACTTCCAGCACGCGCATGCCCGGCTCGATGGCGTTCCTCAGCGCCGCGTCATAGGCCTCGTTGCGGGCGCGGTCGGTGACGATGGTGCCGTGCCAGGCCGGCACGCTGTCGCTGAACAGTTCGGCGGCGATGGTCTGGATTTCCGGCTCGTCGCGGCGCCAGCCGCAAGGCCTGCTCGCACAATTGCCGCGCCCTGGCGAAGTCCTGCTGGCCTGCGAGCCGGTCGGCGATCTGGGCCAGTTGCAGGGGTTGGCCGGCGGCGGCCGCGATCTCGGCGTCTATCTTGCGTCCAAGGGCTCAGGGGAGGCGGCTGATGCGGCGCTTGAGCCATCCGGACGCTGGGCCATCGGCAGCTAACGCCCTGCTGTTGTCGCCGCTGCCAAGCCGCTGACGGCTGGTCCGGGCAGAATGAGGACTTTATAGGGGGAAAGTGGCTCCCTGGGCTGGGATCGAACCAGCGACCATTCGATTAACAGTCGAATGCTCTACCGCTGAGCTACCAGGGAACAAGACGCATCGTCTATGCAACGGGCCTATAACAAAGCCAAACCGCTTTGCAAAGCATGAAGACCCGCACCCTCGCCGAAGAGGGCAAATCAGCCTTATCCCGCCGAAATTGCGGGAAAAAGCTTGGAAAAGTGGAGGCCACGCCCGGAATCGAACCGGGGTGCAAGGATTTGCAGTCCTCTGCGTAACCACTCCGCCACGTGGCCAATGAAGAAAGCGCCCGGAATCGGTTCGGACGCTGCCCCAAGGGCCAAGCCTATATAGGACGAAAGTGCCGCTTACAACGGTGCCGCGCAGGTTAGATTTGGGTGGCTTTCCCAAGGCTTTCAACCGGCTCTCCCTTGCCTTTTGCCCGGGGCTGCCGCACAAAAGCCGCGACTTCCTTCATTTTCGTCGAGGATCAGCGATGACCGACTTTTCCGCCGAGCGCCGCCATATGGTGGACGGCCAGGTCCGCCCCGCCGATGTGACCGACCTGCGCATCATTTCGGCCATGATGACGGTGCCGCGCGAGCAATTCGTGCCGGCCGGAGGCGGTCAAGCTGGCCTATCTCGACCTCGGGTTGAAGGTCGGCGGCGCGCCGCACGCACCGCGCTGCCTGCTCAAGCCGAGGGTGCTGGCCAAGCTCGATTCAGGCCGCCGAATTGGAACCGACCGACCGGGTTTTGGTCATCGGCAGCGCCACCGGCTATTCGGCAGCGGTATTGTCGCACATCGCCGCGCACGTGACCGCGCTCGAACAGGACGAAGCCCTGGCATCGGCGGCCCAGTCGGCCTTGGCGTCGCTCGGCGAATGTGAGCTCGGTCAAGGGACCCTTGGCCGATGGCTGGGCGGCGGGCGCGCCTTACGACGCGATTCTGATCGATGGCGCGGTCGAGAGCCTGCCGCAGGCGATCTCGCGCCAGCTCAAGGATGGCGGGCGGCTGGTCTGCATTTTAGGCGTATCGCCCGGCGCCTCGGCTATGCTTTACCGTCGCAGCGGTCATGAGTGCAGCGGCCGGCCGATCTTCGACGCGACCGCGGCGCCGTTGCCGGGTTTTGCCAAGGCGCCGGCCTTCGCATTTTAATTTCGCTGGCTGTTCAAAGCGTTGCGCAAAATCACTCACGCAACGGGCTTTTTTTGGGTGGATTGGCGCGGGGGGTTTAAACCCGTTGCGGCCACGCCTATTGTTCGGGTGCCGATGGTGCAGTGCCGCGATTCTGGGCGCTGGCGGCGTAAAATTGGGTCGCTTAAGGGTTGGGTCAAAGTATGTCGCTTCGTCTTGGGCGTGGATGGGCAGGCAGCGTTGCCGCTGCGGCAATTTGTGTGGCGTTGCCGCTCGCGTCGTCGCAGGCGCTCGCCGACACCATCGAATCCGCCTTGGCGCTGGCCTATCGCAATAATCCGACCCTCAATTCGCAACGCGCCTCGACGCGCGCGACCGACGAAAACGTGCCGCAGGCTTTGTCCGGTTACCGGCCGACGTTGTCGATCAGCGCCACGGGCGGCGAATCGTCGATCGGTGCGACCACCAAGGTCAACACCACCAAGCCGGCGACCTATTCGCGAGCAGAACGGCTACAATTCGCCGTTCAGCACCAGCGTCAGCGCGACCCAGACGCTGTTCAACGGTTTCAAGACCGCCAGCAAAACCCGTAAGGCCGAAGCGCAGGTGCTGGCCGCGCGCGCGACTTTGCGCTCGACCGAACAGTCGGTGCTGCTCGACGCCGTGACCGCCTACATGAATTTGCTGCGCGACACCGCGATCCTCGGTTTGCAGAAAAGCAACGTCGATGTGTTGCAGGAGCAACTGCGCCAGACCCGTGACCGCTTCAATGTCGGCGAGGTGACGCGCACCGACGTGGCGCAATCGGAAGCCAGCTTGGCGTCCGGCCAATCGCAATATCTCACCGCCGAATCCAACTACAAATCCTCGGCCGCCACCTATCGCAAGGTGATCGGCGTGACGCCCGGCAAGCTGGCGGCCGGGACGCCGGTCGATCGCTTTTCGCCGTCGAACCTTGAACGCGGCGATCGCGGTTGCCAGTTCGAGCCACCCGTCGGTCGTCGCCGCGCAGTTCAATATCGACGTCGCGCTGGAAGACGTGAAGGTGCAGGAAGCCGCGCTTTATCCGACGGTGTCGGTGACGGGCTCCTTCACCAAGAATTATCCTGTCGACCAGCAGCCTGAATACGATGGAGAGCTATTCCGGCTCGGTGCTCGGCACCTTGAGCGTGCCGATTTACCAGGGCGGCGGCGAATATTCGCTGATCCGTCAGGCCAAGGAAACGCTCGGCCAGAAGCGCATCGATTTCGACTCCGCGCGCGATTCCGTGCGCCAGACCGTGGTGCAGTCCTGGGGCCAGCTTGAAGCCGCCAAGGGCAATATCGAGGCGACGACCGCCCAGGTGAAGGCCTCCGAAATCGCGCTCAACGGCGTGCGCGAGGAGGCCCGCGTCGGTCAGCGCACCACGCTCGACGTGCTCAATGCCCAGCAGGCGCTGGTCAATGCGCGGGTGTCGCTGGTCGGCGCCCAGCGCGACCGGGTGGTGGCGTCCTATACGCTGCTGTCCGGCGTCGGGCGTCTGACGCCGCAGGTCCTCGGCCTGCATGTGCCGGTTTACAATGCCGTGACCCATTACAAGCAGGTGCGCGACAGCTGGGCTGGCGTGCGCACGCCCGACGGTCGCTGACCGCGGGCAGCTCGAAACGCGCATTGAAACCTGTGGTTTGTGTCCACAGGTCATTGCCGGATCGGCATTTTCCGACTGCCATAGCCCCGTCCGTCTGGCGTATAAATGAGAGACGTCGGCGATTCGATTCGCGTCGATTCTTTGGCTTGTCGCGAGCCAGGCGTGTCGGTCCGGCAATCGCTCAGTGAGTCGGTGAGTGCCGGCTTGTCGAACTGCGATGGATGTCGGGAATTTCGTATTCTGGATTTGCGTTCGGGAACTTTGCGTTCGGGAACTAAGGTAAGGCAATGAACCAACCGGCCAAGGCGCAAGAGCCTTCGATGGAGGAAATCCTCGCCTCCATCAGGCGGATCATTGCCGACGAGGATACCGGCAAGGCGGTCAAGCCGCCGCCTGCGCCGCCCAAGCCCGCGCCGCCGGTTGCCGTCGCGCCGCCACCGCCGCCGCCGCCGCCCGACCACCGGAGCCGCCGGCGCGCCGCCAATAATCAAAGCGACATCGACGCGATGCTCGCCGACATCGATGTGCAGCCTGAGCCGGTCGCCTTTGAACCGCCGCCGCCGCCGCCGCCGGTCGAGCCGCCGGCTGCCGACGTCCTCGATCTGACCGAGGCGATGGCGGCGCCGCCGCCGAGCGCGGCGTCGAGCTTCCGTACCATCGATGCCGCCTCCGACGTCGTCTTCACCGACCCGCAATCGGATGCGCCGGCCTATCGTCCGGTTGACGATACGCCCCGGCAGCGTCGCCCAGTCGGGGTTCGATCAGGGGCTGATCTCGAACGCGACCATGTCGGCGGTCGACACCGCCTTTAATTCGCTCGCCCACACCGTGCTCGGCAACAATGCGCGCACGCTTGAGGACCTGGTGAAGGAAATGCTGCGCCCGATGCTCAAGGGCTGGCTCGACGACAATCTGCCGAACATGGTCGAGCGCATTGTGCGCGCCGAGATCGAACGGGTCTCGCGCGGCGGCCGCTGATTCGCTCGCCGTTCGTTCCCGCGAAAGCCAGGCGCAGCTATCCGAACACATTTGCGATTTCGACGACTGGATTCCCGCTTGCTCGGGATCGACCGGATTGCCGCGACCGCTTACACACCCATTTCCGCGCGCCGCTTGAGCTGACGCGACAGCCACCAGCCGAGCGCCAGCAAGGCCGCGCCCGCGGCCAGAAACACCGGCACCGCGGTGAAGCGGTCGAACAGCGGGCCGGCGGCGGCGACGCCGGCGGTCTGGCCGAGATAAAGCGCCGAGGAAAAGATCGCGACCGCGGTGCCGCGCGCTTCCGGCGACATCTGGGTGGCGTTGGTCTGCAGCGTATTGTGCAGCATGTAGAAGCCGAGGCCGCTGGCGCCGATCGCCAGCGGCGCGATCCAGTAATGCGGCTCGAACGCCAAGGTCACATAAGCCAGCGCCAGCAGGATGCCGCCGCCGAGGCTGAGGCCGGTTTGGCCGAGCCGGGCCACCAGCTTCTTGACCGACAGGCTGTAGGCCAGTCCGCCGAGCGCGAAAAAGCCGACGAACAGTCCGACCAGCGTGAAGCTGACACCGAAGCGCAGATGCAGATCGGCGCCGACATAGGTGAAGGCGCCGAACATGGCGCCGAATTCGATGAAGGCCATGACGATGATGGTGCGGGCCCAAGGGCTGCGCAGCACGGTGGCGTAGTCGGCGACGAAGCCGCGGCCTTGCGGCGCGGCGGCGCTGCGCTGGCGCGTGATCGGATTGCGCCACAGTTCGACCCACAGCCCGACGGTCGCGATCGCGAGCAGGGCGGCGAGAATGAAAAACACATTGCGCCAGCCGAAAAAGTCGCCGAGCACGCCGCCGGCGGCCTGGCCGAACATCTGGCCGAGGATCTGGCCCGACAGAAACGCGCCGATCACCTGCTGGCGGCGCTCATAGGGGATGACGTCGCCGACAAAGGCGAGCGCGAAGGGAATGATCCAGCCGGTCGCCAGCCCGCAGCCGAGCCGTGCCGCCACCAGCAGCGGCAGCGAGGTCGCCAGCCCGCAGGCGATCACCATCAGCGTCGAGACCGCGGCGGCGATGGCGACGCAGAGGTATTTGCCGAAGCGGTCGCCGATCGGGCCGATAATCAGCTGCACCGAGCCGTGCGCCAGAAGGTAAAAGGTCACGACCGCCGAGGCGGCGCCGACCGTCACCGACAGGTCGGCGGCGATCTGCGGCAGCAGCGAATCGGTCGAGCGCACCATGGCCTGGGCGGCGAAGGCGGCGATGGCCAGCAGGGTAATGGCGCTGGTGGCGCTGCCGGCGGCGGGATTGGTCGGCGGCTTAAATCGGTGGATTTTCGGGCAAAAGTTGACACCTAGTGGGGTGGCAGGCTTTCTACCGCACCAATCCCCGTAAAACGACACCCAAGCGGTCGATTACACGAAAAAGCGAACCGAAAAAGCCAAGCGAATGATCGATAAGACCTATCAGCCGTCCGAAGTCGAAGGCCGCATTTACCAGGCCTGGGAACAGGCCGGCGCCTTCAAGGCCGGCCGGCCCGAGCGCGCCGACGCCAAGCCTTACTCTATCGTCATTCCGCCGCCCAACGTCACCGGCTCGCTGCATATGGGCCATGCGCTGAACAATACCTTGCAGGACGTGCTGTGCCGCTTCGAGCGCATGCGCGGCACGGACGTGCTGTGGCAGCCGGGCACCGATCATGCCGGCATCGCGACCCAGATGGTGGTCGAGCGGCAGATTGACGGAACGCCAGGAGCCGGGCCGCCGCGACATCGGCCGCGAGGAGTTCCTCGAAAAGGTCTGGGCGTGGAAGGCGGAGTCGGGCGGCACCATCGTCAATCAGTTGAAGCGCCTGGGCGCGTCCTGCGACTGGTCGCGCGAACGCTTCACCATGGACGAGGGTCTGTCGAAGGCGGTCGTGAAGGTTTTCGTCCAGCTTTACAACGAAGGCCTGATCTACAAGGACAAGCGGCTGGTCAATTGGGACCCCAAGCTCTTGACCGCGATTTCCGATCTCGAAGTCGTGCCGGTCGAGACCAAGGGCAGCTCTGGCATCTGCGCTATCCGATCGAAGGCAAGACCTTCAACGCCGAAGACCCGTCGACTTATATCGTGGTCGCGACGACGCGGCCGGAGACGATGCTGGGCGACTCAGCGGTGGCGGTGCATCCCGACGACGAGCGCTACAAGGCGCTGGTCGGCAAGAACGTCATTCTGCCGTTGGTCGGGCGCAAGATTCCGATTATCGCCGACGAATATTCCGACCCGGAAAAAGGCTCGGGCGCGGTCAAGATCACGCCGGCGCACGACTTCAACGACTTCGAAGTCGGCAAGCGGCATAAGCTGGCGCAGATCAATGTGCTGACGATTGAAGGCGAAGATCACCTTCAGCCGACGAAGCATTCAACGACGTGCGCGAATCGACGTCCGGCTTTGCTGACGACGAGTTGCGCTTGAGGGCGTCGATCGTTTCGCCGCGCGCAAACAGATCGTCGCGCGGCTGGAAGAAATGGGGCTGGTCGACAAGATCGAGCCGCATGCTTTGAGCGTGCCGCATGGCGACCGCTCCAATGTCGTGATCGAGCCGTTCCTGACCGACCAGTGGTACGTCAACGCCGCAGAACTGGCGAAGCCGGCGATCGCCGCCGTGCGCGACGGCAAGCACCAAGTTCGTGCCGCAGAACTGGGAAACGACTTATTTCAACTGGATGGAAAACATCCAGCCGTGGTGCATCTCGCGCCAGCTCTGGTGGGGCCATCAGATTCCGGCGTGGTATGGGCCAAAGCGATCCTGACGGAACAGTTGATTCAAGATCCAGAAATATTCGTTGCGCATGCCGAAGAAGAAGCGCTTGAAGCTGCCAGCGCTATTACGGCGCATCAGGTTGATCGCGGTAGTCAGAGCATGGTAGCTGGCACAGAATGCGTACGGGTCGAATCAGCTCATACTTTGCGCGACGAAGACGTCCTCGACACCTGGTTCTCGTCGGCGCTGTGGCCGTTCTCGACGCTCGGCTGGCCGGAGCAAGACCAAGGAGCTTGACCGCTATCTATCCGACCAACGTGCTGGTCACCGGCTTCGACATCATCTTCTTCTGGGTCGCCCGCATGATGATGATGGGCCTTCATTTCATGAAGGACGACAAGGGCGCGCCGGAAATCCCGTTCGCCGATATCTACATCCACCGCCTGGTGCGCGACGCCTCCGGCGCCAAGATGTCGAAGTCGAAGGGCAATGTCGTCGATCCGCTCGGCGTCATCGACGAGTTCGGCGCCGACGCGCTGCGCTTCACCTTGATGCGCGCGGTCGCGCCCAGCCACGATATCCGGCTCGGGCCGCAGGACGTCGAGAACAACCGCAACTTCGCGACCAAGCTGTGGAACGCGGCGCGCTTCGTCGAGTTCAACGGCGCGGCCCGCGTCGCAGGCTTCGATCCGAAGTCGGCCAAGGAAACGCTCAACCGCTGGATCGCGCACGAGACCGCCAAGGCCGCGGCCGAGATCACGGCGGCGATTGAGACCTACAAGTTCGCCGAAGCGGCCGGCGCGGCCTATCGCTTCGTCTGGAACGTCTATTGCGACTGGTATGTCGAACTGTCGAAGCCGGTGCTGACCGGCCCCGATGGCGCGGCCAAGGACGAGACCCGGGCGATGGCGGCCTGGGCGCTCGACGAAATCCTGAAGCTGCTGCATCCGTTCATGCCCTTCATCACCGAGGAACTGTGGGCGGTGACGGCCGAGCAGGGCCCCAAGCGCGACGCCATGCTGGCGCTGTAGCGAGTGGTCCGACGCTCGACGGGCTGGCCGACGACAAGGCCGAAGCCGAAATCGGCTGGGTCATCGATCTGATCACCGCGGTGCGCTCGATCCGCGCCGAGATGAACATCAACGTCAATATTCCGCTGGTGCTGGCCGGCGCGTCCGCCGAGACGCAGGCGCGGGCCGAGCGCTGGGCCGAGTTCATCAAGCGGCTGGCGCGGGTGTCGGAGATTTCGTCCGCGCCGACCGCGCCGCAGGGCTCGGTGCAACTGGTCGTGCGCGGCGAGACCGTGGCGCTGCCGCTGATCGGCGTCATCGACATCGCCGCCGAACGCGCGCGGCTCGCCAAGGAAATGAAAAAGGCCGAAGACGACATCAAGCGCGTCGACGCCAAGCTCGGCAATGAGAAGTTCGTCGCCAATGCGCCGGAAGAGATCATCGACGGCGAAAAGGAAAAGCGCGCCGAGGCCGCCGAGCGTCTCGCCAAGATGACCGAGGCGTTGGAGCGGCTGAAGGGCGCGGCGTAACGCTGGCTGCACCGAGCGCGTGCCGCATTGCGGCCGCCCGCGGTTGCGATGCCGTACCAGTTGCCTATATGCGCAGACATGAAGATCTTTCTCGCCGGCGCCGGTGGCGCCATCGGACGGCGGCTGACGCCGCTGCTTTGTGCCGCCGGTCACACGGTCGTTGGGAACCACGCGCTCGGCCGACAAGGCCGACGCGATCGCGCAAGCTCGGCGCCAGCCGGTGGTGGTCGATGTGTTCGATGCCGATCGGCGCTGAACGACGCGGTTCGTCGGCCGCTGCGCCCGACGCGGTCATCCACCAACTCACCGATCTGGCTTTCGCGCCCGGCACGCCGCAGTACAGGAGGGCCTCGCGCGCAACGCCCGCGCTGCGCGTCGAAGGCACGCGCAACCTCGTGGCCGCCGCCAAGGCCGCCGGCGTGAAGCGGCTGATCGCGCAGAGCATCGCCTGGACTTATGCAAGCCGGCGCACGGCCGCGCACGGAAAGCGATCCGCTCGACGCCGATCCGGAAGGCCGGCGCGCGACGATCGATGCGGTCGCGTCGCTTGGAACAGGCGACGCTGGCGATGCCGGAAGGCATCGTGTCTGCGCTACGGCTTTCTTTAGGCCCCGGCACATGGTCGCTCGGACAAGCCGTCGCGCCGCCGGCGGTGCATGTCGATGCCGCCGCGCAGGCGACGTGCTGGCGCTGACCAAGGGCAAGCCCGGCATCTACAACATTGCCGAGGACGATCGATCATTGTTCGAGCGACAAGGCCAAGCGCGACTTGGGCTTCGACGCCGGGTTTCGCTCGGTCCGTCGAGCGAGCTGCGCTGCCCCGTAACGTCCTGAGCCGGTCTCGACTCGTTTCCGCGTTCAATTATGATGCGGCGTGGTCATGCCGGGGGGCGTCATGGTTTGCGATCTGCTGCAGAAAGATCCAACTGCTGCACGCGGCCGGGCACGCAATTCATCGCCGCCGAACGCGCCGGAGGTGGTGCAGTCGTTCTACGAAATGATGACCATTCTCGACGACAAGGGATTGGCGCTGCTGGCCTTCGACGGCATCATCGTCGCCGCCACCACCTTCGCCGCCGAAAAGGGCGGCGTTTTCAACAAGCGCGGGTTGGCGCGCTGGCTGGCGATCAAGGTGATCTTCTTGTCGCTGGGCGCGGCGGTCGCCTGTCTGTTCGTTTCCGAAATTTCGTATCCGTTCTACGGCCACGTCGCGTGCAATGCGCCCAACAGCCTCGATTTCACCGATGAGATAAACCAGCTTGCGACATTGGTCGATTGGCGGACCGGTTATTTCCATTTCGCCTGGTGGTGCTCGATCGTCGCGATCCCGTTGTTCGCCTGGATGTTCTGGGTCTCGTTGAATTGGACCAAGCCGCATACGGCGAAAGAATCCTGAGGGTCTCCAGCCGATTTTATCGTGCTGGCGCGAACGGCTTGCTCAAGAACCGCGAGCCCTTCAGCCCATAGCGCCACGGCGCGTCGACCGCCTTGGTGATGCCGATGCGCGGGCCGGTGACGATCTCCGGCGTCTACGTCCGCGCCCGCAGTTCGAACGGCGCGCGGTCGAGCGCCAGGCCGTTGTGCTTGATCGTGACGGCCATGGCCTCGCACAGTTTGCCCGGCCCGGAACACAGCGCCCGCGCCTCGGTCAGCGCCACGCCGTTTTTGCATTGCAGCAAGTCCGGCCGTCGGCTCGATCGCCCGGATCAGCACCGCGCTGGCCGAGCCGTCGGCCTCGCAGACGAAGTTCAGGCACCAGTGGATGCCGTAGGACCGGTAGACGTAAGCCAAGCCCGGCGGCCCGAACATCACCGCGTTGCGCGGGGTCGGGCCGCCGTAGCTGTGCGCCGCCGGGTCGGTGTGGTGATAGGCCTCGACCTCGACGATGACCCCGCCGACGCCGTTTACCATCAGCGTCGCCCCGATCAGCTCGGGCGCGACGTCGTGAACGGAGCGGTCGAAAAAGGCCCGCCGGATTTTGCGGCCATTTTTGCGATGGGTAAGGCAATTCCTGATCAAACCCTGTGACTTCGACGCAACACCTTAGGAACAATTGAACCATTCAAAGCCATCATGGCTCGCAACGCCGCGATTTGGCCATACCCTTCGCCGACATCGGAGGTGCCCAAACGCGGCGCCGGGTATATTAAGCCGTTGCGGGAGTTCTGGTTTTAAGGCCGGTCCAACGTCGAGCGAAAGCTCGGGCCGGAATTTAAGGAGCCTTCGCACTTTTTGGACAATGCCGGCCGGGTCGAACCGGCGGCACTAGGAAGAGGGCGGGGGGCCCAAAGGTAAGATGGACGCAAAGAACACACTGAAATCACGGTTGCCGAGCCGGCACGCCACCGAAGGCGCCGAGCGCGCGCCGCATCGCTCGTTCTATTACGCGATGGGGCTGACCGAAGAGCAGATCCACCAGCCCTTCGTCGGCGTCGCCTCCTGCTGGAACGAAGCCGCCCCCTGCAATATCGCGCTGATGCGCCAGGCCCAGGCCGCCAAAAAGGGCGTCGCCTCGGTCGGCTGCACGCCGCGCGAATTCTGCACCATCACCGTCACCGACGGCATCGCCATGGGCCATGCCGGCATGAAGGCCTCGCTGCCGTCGCGCGAAGTGATCGCCAACTCGGTCGAACTGACCATGCGCGGCCACGCCTATGACGCGCTGATCGGCATCGCCGGCTGCGACAAGTCGCAGCCCGGCATGATGATGGCGATGTGCCGTCTCAACGTGCCGTCGATCTACATCTACGGCGGCTCGATCATGCCCGGCAATTTCAAGGGCAAGCAGGTCACCGTGCAGGACGTCTACGAGGCGGTCGGCAAGCATTCGGTCGGCGAAATGTCGGACGAGGACCTGTTGGAACTCGAGCAGAACGCCTGTCCGTCGGCCGGCGCCTGCGGCGCGCAATTTACCGCCAACACCATGGCGACCGTGTCGGAAGCCATCGGCCTGGCGCTGCCTTATTCGGCCGGTGCTCCGGCACCGTATGACATGCGCGACCGGTTCTGCATGCTGGCCGGCGAGATGATCAAGGACCTGATCGTCAAGAACATCCGCCCGCGCGACATCGTCACCCGCAAGGCGCTGGAAAATGCCGCCGCCGTCGTGTCGGCGACCGGCGGTTCCACCAATGCCGCGCTGCATCTGCCGGCGATCGCGCATGAATGCGGCATCGAGTTCACGCTTTTCGACGTCGCCGAAATCTTCAAAAAGACACCTTATATCGCAGATTTGAAACCGGGTGGCCGTTATGTCGCCAAGGATATGTTCGAAGCTGGCGGCGTGCCAAATCTGATGAAAACCATGCTGGACCACGGCTATCTGCACGGCGACTGCATGACGGTCACCGGGCGGACGATTGCCGAGAATCTGGCGAGCGTGAAGTTCAACCCGGACCAGGACGTGGTGCGGCCGGCCAACAAGCCGCTGCTCGCGACCGGCGGCGTCGTCGGCCTCAAGGGCAATCTCGCGCCCGAAGGCGGCATCGTCAAAGTCGCCGGCATGAAGACGCTGAAGTTCACCGGTCCGGCGCGCTGCTTCGACGGCGAGGAAGCCTGCTTCGAGGCGGTCAAGAAACAGAATTACAAGGACGGCGACGTTCTGGTCATTCGTTACGAAGGCCCGAAGGGCGGCCCCGGCATGCGCGAAATGCTGTCGACCACGGCCGCGATCTACGGCCAGGGCCGCGGCGAGACCGTCGCGCTGATCACCGACGGGCGCTTCTCCGGCGCGACCCGCGGTTTCTGCGTCGGCCATGTCGGCCCGGAAGCCGCGGTCGGCGGCCCGATCGGCCTGATCCAGGACGGCGACATCATCGAGATCGACGCCACGACCGGTACGCTCAACGTCAAGCTGACCGATGCGCAATTGGCCGAGCGTCATAAAAAATGGAAGCCGCGCGAAAGCGACGCGACCTCCGGTTACTTGTGGAAGTACGCACAGCAGGTGGGTCCGGCCGTTGACGGCGCGGTGACCCATCCGGGCGGTGCGGCCGAGAAAGAGTGTTATGCGGATAGCTGATGCCCTGATGCGGGTGGTGATGATCGGCGCCGGTCTGTCCTTCGGGCTGGCCGCGCCGGCTTTCGCCATCATCGGCGGGGCCTTCATGGCCACGCCGGCTTGGCATTTGACGGCACTAAATCGGACGGCGCGGTGGCTCTGGCCGCGCCGACCCCGATGCAGGCGTTCCGCTCCGGCGCGCATTTCCTCAAGAGCGGCGAAAAGGTCAAGGCGCTGCACTCGCTCGAATATGCCGCCGAGAAGGGCCATGCGCTGGCGCAGTGGAAGCTCGGCCGCATGTATGCCGCCGGCGACGGCGTGACGCAGGACGATCTCAAGGCGTTCAATTATTTCCGGCGCATCGCCGAAAACCATGCCGACGACAATCCGGATACGCCGCAGGCGCGTTTCGTCGCCAACGCCTTCGTCGCGCTCGGCCACTATTATCTCGAAGGCATTCCGCACACGCGATCAAGGCCGATCCGGAGCGCGCCCGCGAAATGTTCAATTACGCGGCGTCCTATTTCCGCGATCCGGATGCGCAGTATTATCTGGCCAAGCTTTATCTCAACGGCACCGGCGCGCCGCACGATCCGCGCACCGCGGCGCGCTGGTTCGGCCTGTCGGCGCAGAAGGGCCAGTGCCAGGCGCAGGCCATGCTCGGCGCCATGTTGTTTGCCGGCGATCATGTGCCGCGCCAGGCGGCGCGCGGCCTGATGTGGCTGACGCTGGCCAAGGATTCGGCCCGCAGCTCCGATCAGACCTGGGTCGCGAGTCTTTATGACAGCGCCTTCCAGCAGGCGACCGAGGACGAACGCGCGCTTGCGCTGGTCTACCTCAAGCGCTGGATGGAAAACCGGCGCGAGTAGTCCGTCGGCCTGTCTGCTTACTAAACATGCATCTATCTGAATTGATTCACGTACGACGCACGTGCTGCTGTCGGGCGGACGTTGGAATATTGCCTGTTATTTTTGCATCAGTCCGTGTGACGCGCCTTGGTGCGTTCCGCGTTCGCGTAGCCTACCCGCATGGCGGGCAAGGAAATTAATCGCGCCTTAAATCAAATCGACCAAGTTAATCGGCAAGATTCTGCCATGCGCGTGCCCATGCAAAGCGGCGGGCGCACGGCCGTTTGTCGGAAAGAGGCACCTGACCGCGCCAATTTACAGTGCGGCGACGGTTTAACGCAAAAGACTTTGACGGAGATTGGAATGTTCAAGCTGTCGAATATTCGCATCGGAACCAAGCTCGCGGTGATGTCCGGCTGCGGGGTCGTGTTGGTGGTCGGCATGATCGCCAGCGTGATGTCCGGCAATGCCCAGGTTCGCCGCGCGGTCAACAAATCGACCGAGCGCATGATCAAGGCGCGCGATCTCGAGGCGATCAAGGCGTTTGAGCGCGGCATGCAGGTCGCCGCCCGCGATATCGGCCTGGCGCCCACCGATGTCGGCATGAACAAGGCCCTCAAGGCGTTGGCAGGCGGAGCAGAACGCAGTCCACAGCCGGATCGACCCGATGATCCCGCTGTTCGTCCAGCCGGATCGCCGCGCCGCCGTTGAAAACATCAAAAAACTGGCCGACCGCTACGCGACGGAAACGCGCAACATGGCGAAAACCAAAGGCGACGCTCTGACGCTGATGATGAAGGGCTCGGTCGAAGCCGAGGCGGAAGCCGAAGGGCTCAATC
This sequence comes from uncultured Pseudomonadota bacterium, assembly GCA_963720835.1. GTDB lineage: Bacteria > Pseudomonadota > Alphaproteobacteria > Rhizobiales > Xanthobacteraceae > Pseudolabrys. The sequence continues at coordinate 19,839 of CAVRHC010000013.1, forward strand.
AGGAAGTCGACCGCCTTCGCAATGAGGTGATGCACCCGATCATCGTTCAGCTTGAGGACGGTATCGCCAAGATGATCGCGCTTGCTGAGCCACGATGCCGAGAAGGGTGTCGTCGCCGCAGGCAAACCATGAGTTCGTCCGAACGCCTTGAACTGGCTGTCGGTGTTGCGGCAATTCTCATCCTGATCGGGTCCGCGGTCTTCGGCGTCGTCGTCGATCGCCCGGCCGCTGCGGGCCTTGCTGGCGCCCTTGCATCAGGTCGAGGGCGGCAATTTCGACGTCGTCGTTCCCGGCGCCGGCCGCAAGGACGAAGTTGGCGAGATCGCCGGTGCCGTCGCGACGATGGCGTCGCAGATCAGCAGGACGCTTGCCGATATCAAGGCCTCGGGCCAGGAAGTCGCCAGCGCGTCGGCGGAAATTTCCGCCAGCACGACCGATCTGTCGCAGCGCACCGAAGAGCAGGCCGCCAGCCTCGAAGAAACCTCGGCGGCGATGGAAGAGTTGTCTGCGACCGTCAAAAAGAACGCGGAAAACGCCCAGCATGCCAACCAGTCGGCCGCCGCCACGCATGGCGTGGCCGGCCGTGGCGGACAGGTGGTCGCCAAGGCGGTCGAGGCGATGGCCAAGATCGAGGAGTCGTCGCGCAAGATCTCCGACATCATTGGCGTCATCGACGAGATCGCGCGCCAGACCAATTTGCTGGCGCTCAATGCTGCGGTCGAAGCCGCGCGCGCTGGCGAAGCCGGTCGCGGCTTTGCCGTGGTGGCGACGGAAGTTCGCAGCCTGGCGCAGCGTTCGTCGCAGGCCGCCAAGGATATCAAGGACTTGATCACGAACTCCAACGTCCAAGTTAAAGATGGCGTCGACCTCGTCAATCAAGCCGGTGCGTCGTTGAACGAGATTGTCGGCTCGATCAAGGAAGTGGCTGATATCGTGGCCGAGATCGCCAATGCCAGCGGCGAGCAGGCGACGGGTATTGATGAGATCAACCGGGCGCTTACCCAGATGGATACCGCCACCCAGCAGAACTCGGCTTTGGTTGAAGAAAATGCCGCTACCGCCAAGACCTTGGAGCATCAGGCCAAGTCGATGGATGAGCAGATCTCCTTCTTCCGCATCGGTGCCGTCGCGTCCGCTGGACATGACGAGCGGGCGAAGGACGTCGGCGAGTTACGCGATGAAGCCGCGGCGCCGTTACGCGACCGTAGCGCGGACTCGAAGCATCGCGTTGCGGCCTGACGCTGACCAGGTCGCGCGCGCTCAGCGATGGTAATCATGGCCAAGATGGACGCCCGGACCTTTCGGTCCGGGCCTTTTCTGTGAGGCTTGCCTGCCGTGATCGGCGGATGTCCAAGCCGCCGCACTACTTAAATGCAATCCAAATTATCAGTTTTTCTTGGCATGCCATATTGATGCCTATTTAAAAATATTGCTCATCACTTTCACCTAATTTTTCTGACGACGACTGCATTCCGCCAGCTTGTTTCGCAGCGTTAGTCGCATGCCGCGTCCGCATTTTGATTGCGGCGGATCAAATTAATTCAATGCGCAGCGCCCGCTGCATCCCTGATGTCCGGCCGCTGCAAGGTTCCTCCATCCATCGCGATAAATGTCACGAAGAGGGGACGTTATGAGCCTCAACGTACTGAACAATCTGGGCATTAAAACGAAGCTCTACGGCGGTTTCGGCGCGCTTGTCGCCATCTGCCTGGGGTTGGCGGTCTTGGGCACAATTCAATTCGGCATGATCAAGAACACCGTCGGACTGATGCAAACTCAGGCGGCTAACGGTATCCGCGCTTCGGACGTTACCGGCGAATTCGAGAAAATGGGGCAGACGATTTTGAGTTACGCCTACAGCGCCGACGATTCAGCTTTACAGGCCTACAACAACGCGGCCGCTCGGGCGACTGCGTCGCTCGATGTATCAGTTAAGACGGCGATTCAGGACGAGCAGCGCAATCGGTTCAAAGTGATACGGGACGATGTCGTCGTCGCTCAAAAGAAGACTGCGATTCTGGTTGAGACCTTGAAGCGGGCTAATTCGCAAAAAGACAAGCTGTTTTCCAGCGATTTTAAATTGAAGGTCACCGGCGATAAGCTTTTAACGACGGCGCGACATGTTGGCGGGCTTGCCGTGACATCGATGGCGAACGAAGTCATCGCCGGCCTGACAAACGTGCGACTCGCCAATTGGCGCATGTTTGCGACGCTCGACGTTAGCGATATGTCGTCCTTGAAAAAAGCCTCAGCCAAGACCAACGAGATCATCGCGCGGATCGAGAAAAGCGATATTCCGCCGGATCTACAAGCAGCGGTGGCCGCACTGAAGAAGGCCCTGGCCGATTACGTGGCGACCGGTTCGTCAACACTTGTTCTGCAAGTCAACGCCAAAAATCGCTATTTGGATGAGGTCGTTCCGCAAATCGGCAAAATGCAGGCGGCGATGTCCGTGGCGAAATTCAAAACGCAGCAGGCCTTCAAAGGCTCGGTTGATGGCGTCAGCAGTACCATCGCTCGCACGAAACTGACTCAGCAGATCGTGGCTGGGTTTGCCGTTTTCCTCGGACTCGGTTTGGCCGCGCTGATCGGCCGGGCCGTGGCCAATCCGATCGTCAATATTGTGGCGGAAATCCGAAAACTGGCGACCGGAAACTTTAACATTTCGCTGGCGGACCGCGGCCGCAAGGACGAGGTCGGGCAAATCACCGCGGCTGTTGTAGAAATGGCGGACAAGGTCAGCGCCACCATTGCTGAGATCAAGGCGTCCGGCCGCGAGGTGACCAACGCGTCGGCGGAGATATCGACCAGTACTACCGACCTGTCGCAACGCACCGAGGAACAGGCCGCCAGTCTGGAACAAACGTCAGCCGCAATGGAAGAGCTTGCCTCTACCGTGCGCAAGAACGCCGAGAACGCTCAGATCGCCAGCCGATCGGCCAGCACCACCCGCGATGTCGCCGACCGCGGCGGCGAGGTGGTCGCCAAGGCGGTCGAAGCGATGGCCAAGATCGAGGATTCGTCGCGCAAGATTTCTGATATCATCGGCGTCATCGACGAGATTGCCCGGCAGACCAATCTGCTGGCGCTCAACGCGGCAGTTGAGGCTGCACGCGCGGGCGAAGCTGGTCGTGGTTTCGCAGTGGTTGCCTCGGAGGTTCGCAGCCTGGCGCAACGATCGTCGCAGGCCGCCAAGGATATCACTGGCTTGATCACGAATTCGAATGGTCAGGTCAAGGATGGCGTCGATCTGGTCAACCGCGCCGGCGCTTCGCTGAGCGAAATCGTGACCTCGATCAAGGAGGTCGCCGACATCGTTACCGACATCGCCAATGCCAGTGCCGAACAGGCGGTCGGGATCGACGAAATCAATAGGTCTCTGACCCAGATGGACGAAGTCACTCAGCAGAACTCGGCTCTGGTCGAAGAGAACGCCGCTACCGCCAAGACGCTTGAGCATCAGGCCAAGGCGATGGATGAGCAGGTTGCCTTCTTCCAGATCATCGAGCAGGTGCCGGAAGCGGAGGCCTTTGCCGAGTACGAACCTGACGACGAAAATTCGAACATCGAGCGGCCGGAAGCTGCCGAGCTGAGCAGTGCCGCTTAGCTGTTCGGGGCGGGGCGGCGGGTTTCTAAAAAAGCCTGCCGTCAACTCATGGCTTTGTCGTGCCGGCACTAACGTGCAGTCAATCGCGCGTGTGGCCCGATATCAGCCGCCGTTCGATATAAAGATTTATGTAATGCACCGCGGGTCAGATGTCTGCCGGGAGTTTTCGTCACAAGGCAATTCGATTGGGCGGCTAAGTCCGAATGCCTATTTGCTCTTGTCTATTTCATGCGCCGGATGAAAAGCAGTCGCAGCAAATGCCGCCAACACGATCTTTGCGGCGTTCTGATTCTGCCATACCGTCGCCGATCTCTATCGTGCTGCTGGCGACCCGCGCGTCAGTTTGCCGCGTTTATGCATTGCAGAATTGACAACCGCCATCGATTACCAAGGTTGCGCGTGTAGAATGCATTGGCGTTTCGCGTGTTAGCGTCGATAAGCTCGTATTTTCAGGCATAAGTCGAAAGCCGCAACAGCCGATCAAATTACAATCTATTTTATTGGGCTATCTTGGTATTTGAAATTGCCGAATTGGTAAAAACATTCGTTAAGAATCACGACTAGGTATCCAAATACAGGTCATGCTTCTTCGGTTGTAGGCTGGCGTAGCGGGCGGGCTTGACCTCCAGCGACGTCGTCCGGGCGGTGAGTGATCGTCTGCACGGACTGGCGCCAGGACACAGCTCTTTTCGTCGGATGAATAATTCATGAGCCAAGCTGCCACCGCGACAGACACCGCCGTTGCGCAGACGCAACCGAATGATTGGAATGTTGCCGCTGCCGACGATAACGCCAAGACGACCCAAACCCAATTCATCAGCTTTGCTATCGGCGATGACCTTTACGGCGTCGACATCATGGCGGTGCGCGAGATTCGCGGCTGGGCCGATATCACGCACCTGCCGAAGCAGCCCGACTATGTCCGCGGCGTGCAAAATCTGCGTGGCGCGATTGTGCCGATCGTCGATTTGCGCTGCCGTTTCGGTCAGGGCCTGACTGAAACCTCACCCTTGCACATCGTCATCATTGTCCAGATCGGCGGCCGTCAGGTCGGCCTGATCGGCGACCGCGTGCTCGACATCGTGTCGGTCAATGCCGACGAGATCCAGAAGGTGCCGCGCACCGGCCATAGCGAGCAGATAGAGTTCCTGTCCGGCCTGGTCACTCATGACGACGTCATGATCGCGCTGATCGATCTGTCGAATATTCTATCGGTTCAAGATGGCCGTGAAGCCAGTCACTAAAACGGTGACGGGCTTGCGGCGTCGAAAATCTGGCGAAGAAAATTTTTGCGTTGCGCGGCGTTAGGGCTCCGACAAAACTGGGAATTGAAACATGGCGGTAGATAATCGAGTGGTGGAAGCCGGCGCGGCGGGTGTTTCTCGGCTTTTTAGCGATCGTAAGATCGGCACCAAGATCGCGATCGGGTTTACCTGCGTGCTGGCGATCGCAGCGGCGATATCGGTCGGCGCGAAGATGGGTTTCAATAAGGCGGACCTGGGGCTTCGGAACGTCGTCCATTCGTCAACGAACCTGACGAAGATGACCGAACTCGAACGGCATTTCGTCGTTTTGACAACCGCTTTGAAAGAATACGAGCAGAACGGTACCGCGGCCGCGCGCGGCGAAGCCAAGCAGGCGATAGTGACGGTCAATGAATTGATCCAGCGTTTGACGCAGGACATTCGAGATCCAGAACGCAAAAAGCAGGCCGAAATGCTGGTTACGCAGTTCGGTGCCTACAGCAGTCCGTTCGGCAAGATTGTTGACTTGCGCGAAGAACAGACCCGTTTGACTTTGAAGGTTCTGGGTCCGCTGGGCGACCGGCTTGTCAACGATTTCAAGAAGCTTCGCAATGTCGCCTACGAAAGCGGCGATAGCGACGTGGTTGGCATCGCCAATGAGGGCAACAACGTGCTGATGCAGGTTCGCATCAATTCGGTCAAATTCAATACCCGGCATGATAAAGCGTCGGGGCTTGCCGTCGAACAATATTATGGCGAGCTAACCGAGCTCATCAAGAAGCTGGAGCCAATGGCGCAGGGCGATGCGCTGCCGGTCTATCAGGACATCAAGAAGAACACCGACAACTATCGCGTCGGCTACGTCAAAAGCGGCGAACTGGCCGTGGAGTTGGATCGTCATAGAGTCGAACTGTCCGCGCTCGCTAGCAAGATCGCTGAGAACGTGAAATTGCTCAAGCAAAGCATTTTGGACAACGCGACCACCGTCGAACGGAATACCCGGGAAATCATTTCCAGCACGGATTCCCTGATCATGATATTGGCCGTCGGCGGTCTGGTCTTTGGCGTCATGCTGTCCTGGGTGATCGGGCGGATTATCGCCAAGCCGATTGTCGCGCTGGTGCCGGAACTGGAGAAACTCGCGCACGGCGACTTCAACGTCCAGGTTCCGGGGCTTGGCCGCAAGGACGAAGTGGGGCAGATTGCGGGCGCGGTAGCGTTGATGGCGGGCAAGGTCAGCAGCACCATCGCCGAAATCAGATCGTCCGGCCGCGAGGTGACCAACGCTTCCGCCGAAATCTCGAGCAGCACCACCGATTTGTCGCAGCGCACCGAGGAGCAGGCCGCCAGTCTGGAACAGACGTCCGCCGCGATGGAGCAGTTGTCGGCGACGGTGCGCAAGAACGCCGAGAACGCGCAGCAGGCTAACGAATCCGCCCGCGTCACCCGCGACGTTGCCGGCCGCGGCGGCGAAGTGGTGGCGCAAGCGGTCGAGGCCATGGCCAAGATCGAAGACTCGTCGCGCAAGATTTCCGACATCATCGGCGTGATCGACGAGATCGCCCGCCAGACCAACTTGCTGGCGCTCAATGCGGCGGTTGAAGCCGCCCGCGCCGGCGAAGCCGGCCGCGGTTTCGCGGTGGTGGCCTCGGAAGTGCGCAGCCTGGCGCAACGCTCGTCGCAGGCCGCCAAGGACATTACCGGCCTGATCACCAACTCGAATGGCCAGGTCAGGGATGGCGTGGATCTGGTCAACAAGGCCGGTGCGGCGCTCGGCGAGATCGTCGAATCGATCAAGAGCGTGGCCGATATCGTCGCCGACATCGCCAATGCCAGCAACGAACAGGCGACCGGCATCGACGAAATCAACCGGGCATTGAACCAGATGGATCAGGTTACGCAGCAGAACTCGGCCTTGGTCGAGGAGAACGCTGCCACCGCCAAGACGCTCGAACATCAAGCCAAGGCGATGGACGAGCAGATCGCCTTCTTCCAGATCGGCGATACGATTGCGCATGAACATCAAAGCGAAGCGTCCGGCCATCAGTCGACCGCCGCGGGGCCAGCCGAAAAGCCGAAGCGTCAGGCGGCGGCCTGAAGCTGGCCCCTACTATGCGGTGCGCCATCGCGCGTGACACGCTTTCAAAGACAAACGCCCGGACCTCGAATCGAGGTCCGGGCGTCTTATTTTTCACGGTCGCCATCAGTCATCTTGCCTATTTGCGCAGGGCGCGTCGTTACAGAAAAATTTTAATCCAGATTGATAATTTTAGATGTCAATCTAACCACAGCTTTAAATCAAGCGATTCGATTAAGCTTATTGCGTAGGTATCCCAGTACTAAGACGTCGAATTCCTTGCTTCGAAAGTATGAGATCGCCGGCTGATCCGGCATCTGCTGCGACACCCCATCGCCGCTCACAGACGAAGCGGGAGCATGAACGCGGTGCGTCGTGTGATGACGACGCGGACCGGCGTTATCGGTTAGTGGCCTGAAGCGTGCGGCAAACTGAATGTTTTCTTTAACTGAGGAATTTGGAAATGCCTCATCTGTCCAATATCAGTATCGGCATAAAGCTCGGCGTCATGTCGGGGTTCGGCATTTTATTGGTCGCGACGATGATTGTCGCGTCGATGTACGGGTCGTCGGATATTGAGGCTGCAAGTCGGGAAGCCTTGCTGCAAAAAGGAATCGAAACCGATCTGGCCAGGGTCGAACTGGGCTTTACCAATGCCCGGCTTTCGGTGCGCAACATTCGTCTGACCGAAAACAAAGAGGCCCTGGACCAGGCTAACATTTTGCCGGCGATCAAGCGCGATGCCGGCGGCGCCCTTGATGCCCTGACGAGCAAGCTTGCGGATCCCGAGAAGCGCGCCGCCGTCGAGAAAATAAGGGGTCATCTCAATCAATTTATCGACACAGCCATCAAGGACGTCGTGCCGGTCCAGCTTCGCATGCAGGCTTACGACAGTTCGGCTTTTACGCTGATTTCCGATTTGACCGCGCGAAATGAACAAGGTCCAAAGTGAGCGCATGGATCCGGCCTTCAAGAGCGGGGTCGCGCTTGTCAAGGAACTGGAAGCCGCCGCCAGTCAGGCATCGCGCCTGGAAGCGCAGAATGCCGAACAAAGCATGCGGAGGGCGTCGCAGATCAACATTGCGATCGGTGTTGCCGTCTGTGTCGATTCTGATCGGTTCGGCTTTCGTCGGCGTCATTACGATCGCCAAGCCGATGAAGGCATTGGTGCATCCTTTGGAATCGAGTCGCAGAAGGTAATTTTGCCGTCCATGTGCCCGGCGCTGACCGCATGGATGAGGTCGGTCAGATCGCCCAGGCGGTTGCCCTGATGGCGCAAAAGGTCAGTCAACCATCGGCGATATCAAAGCGTCCGGCCGCGAGGTCACCAACGCTTCCGCCGAAATCTTCGACCAGCACCACCGATCTGTCGCAGCGCACCGAGGAGCAGGCCGCCAGTCTGGAAGAAACGTCGGCCGCGATGGAGCAGTTGTCGGCGACGGTGCGCAAGAACGCCGAGAACGCCCAGCAGGCCAACCAGTCCGCCAGCGTCACCCGCGACGTCGCCGATCGCGGCGGCGAGGTGGTGGCCAAGGCGGTCGAGGCCATGGCCAAGATCGAAGACTCGTCGCGCAAGATTTCCGACATCATCGGCGTGATCGACGAGATCGCCCGCCAGACCAATTTGCTGGCGCTCAATGCGGCGGTTGAAGCCGCGCGCGCCGGCGAAGCCGGCCGCGGTTTCGCGGTGGTGGCCTCGGAAGTGCGCAGCCTGGCGCAACGTTCGTCGCAGGCCGCCAAGGACATCACGGGCCTGATCACCAACTCGAACGGCCAGGTCAAGGACGGCGTGGAACTGGTCAACAGCGCCGGTGCGTCGCTCGGCGAAATCGTCGAGTTCGATCAAGAGCGTGGCCGACATCGTCGCCGAAATCGCCAATGCCAGCAACGAACAGGCGACCGGCATCGACGAAATCAACCGGGCGTTGAACCAGATGGATCAGGTGACGCAGCAGAACTCGGCCCTGGTCGAGGAAAACGCTGCCACCGCCAAGACGCTCGAGCATCAGGCCAAGGCGATGGACGAGCAGATCGCCTTCTTCCAGATCGGCGATACGATTGCGCATGAACATCAAAGCGAAGCGCCCGGCCGTCGTTTGGTGGCCGCAGCGCCAGCCGACAAGCCGAGGCGTCAGGCGGCGGCCTGACGCGGGGCTCGCTGAAGTGCGAGTCCTCCGACGTCGCCCGTTACCGATGCGAGACGCCCGGACCTGGCGGTCCGGGCGTTTCTTATTCGTCACCGCGATCGCTGCGCCGGCGGCGTTCATCGCGTCTCGATATCGAGATCGATATACACCGGCACATGGTCGGACGGCTTGTCCCAGGCGCGGACATGCTTGTCGATGCCGGCGTCGTTCAACCTGTCGGCGGCCTGCGGCGACAGCAGCAGATGATCGATGCGGATGCCGTTGTTCTTCTGCCAGGCGCCGGCTTGATAGTCCCAGAAGCTGTAAAGCCCGGGATCGTCGCTGACGGCGCGGATCGCGTCGGTCAGGCCGAGATTGATCAGCGCGCGGAATTTGTCGCGGGTCTGCGGCAGGAACAACGCGTCCTTGGCCCAGGCTTCCGGGTGGCGGGCGTCGTCGGCGGTCGGGATCACGTTATAGTCGCCGGCCAGCACCAGCGGCTCTTCCAGCGCCAGCCGGTTGCGGGCAAAGGCGGTCAGCCGGTCCATCCATTTCAGTTTGTAGTCGTATTTGTCGCCCGGCGCCGGGTTGCCATTGGGCAGATAGAGACTGACCACGCGCACGACGCCTTTCTTGGTCGAGACCAGCGCCTCGAGGAAGCGGGCCTGGACGTCGTCGTCATGGCCGTCGAGCCCGGATTTCACCTCGTCGAAAGGCAGCTTGGACAAGAGCGCCACGCCGTTGAACGTCTTCTGGCCATGCACGGCGACGTTGTAGCCGAGCGCTTCGATCGGCTCGCGCGGGAAAGCGTCGTCCTGGCATTTGATTTCCTGCAGGCAGACGATGTCGGGCTCGCGTTCCTTGAGCCAGGCCTGCAGGCTGTCCAGGCGCTGGCGGACGGAATTGACGTTCCAGGTCGCGATTTTCATGGGCGAAGCGGTTCCGGCAGAAGGCGCAGGGTGGGCGCGGAGCGGGCGAACGAATAAGTCCCGGCGGCCGGTGTTTATCAGAGTGCCGCAGGGAAATGCACCGGCCTCGCGTTTATATGATAAGTATGCCGCTTATGCGGCCGTTCAATTTTTGAATCGACCGGAAAACCGCGGAAAAAGGGAGCGTCCGGGCAGGGCCCAACAGACCCGGACCGAAGAGACAGACGATGGCGAAACGAAAGTGGCTACTGGGGGTGGCGGCGCTCGCCCTGATTGGCGTTGCCGTCGCTGGCGCAGCGGCTATTGGACCGACGACGGTGCGGCGGCCGTCGTGCGCGATCTGGACGCCCGAAGGGCGGCGCCGGCGGCCGGCGGTGGTGGTCGCCGGTGCCGGTCGAAATCGCCAAGGCGGTGCGCAAGAAGGTGCCGGTGCGGCTCGACGCGCTCGGCACCGTGACCCCGATCGCCAGCGTGGCGCTCAAGGCCCGGGTCGACACCACCATCGTCGGCGTCCATTTCCAGGACGGCGCCCGGGTCAAAAAAGGCGACAAGCTGTTCACGCTCGACTGCCGGCGGATGGAGGCCCAGATCATGAAGCGCATCCGAAGGCGCGTGATCGACGGCGACAAGGCGCAGCTCGAACAGGCGCCAGCGCGACGTGAAGCGCTACACCGATCTGGTCGCCAGCAACGCAACGCCGATCGTCAATCTCGATAACGCCAAGACCGCGGTCGACAGTCTTTCGCGCCGCGATCAGCGGATTCCAACCGTGCGCAGCTCGAAAATCTGAAGGTGCAGCGCTCGGCTTCTGCGACGATCACCGCGCCGATCTCCGGCCGCATCAGCGCCGCCAACGTCAAGATCGGCAATTTCGTGCGCCAGGCCGACACCACGCCGATGGCCACCATCATCCAGACCGCGCCGGTCTATGTCAGCTTCGCGGTGCCGCAGAAAAACCTGCCGGCCATTCGTCAGGCGATCGCCGCCGAAACCGCGACCGTCGAGGCGGCGATCGCCGGCCAGACCAAGCGCGCCGAGGGCCAGGTCTCGATGATCGAGAACACCGTCGACACCGCCACCGGCATGGCGACGATCCGCGCCACCATGCCGAACAAGGACGAAATGCTGTGGCCGGGCACGCTGGTTACCGCCGAGATGACGCTGCGGGTCGAGGATGCCGTGACCGTGCCGTCGAACGCGGTTTCGGTCAGCCAGACCGGCAGCTTCGTGTTCGTGGTCGCCGACGGCAAGGCCAAGGTGCAACCGGTCAAGGTCGAGCGTCAGTTCGGCGAGGATTCGGTCGATCACCGCCGGCTTGAAGGGCGGCGAGACCGTGGTGACGGAAGGCCAGTTGTTGTTGTCGAATGGAACGCGGGTCGCGCCGCGCGGCGGCAACAAGCCCGCCGGCAACGGCCCGAAGGCGGCGGGTAGCTGAAACGTCGAGTACGCTCACGCACGTCTCCGGAAAAAGGGGACCGGTTTCCGAGGGCCGCGTGCGCGAGGCGATCGATTGAGGCGGTAACGGTTCAGGCTGATTGGATCAGGCTGGAAGACACATGAACATCTCGGAAGTCTGCATTCGCCGCCCCGTCCTGACGACGCTGATGATGGCGTCGTTGATCGTCTTCGGCGTCTTCGCCTACCGGCTGCTGCCGGTGGCGGCGCTGCCGGCGGTCGACTTCCCGACCATCCGCATCACCGCGACCTTGCCGGGCGCCAGTCCGGAAACCATGGCGGCCTCGGTCGCGTCGCCGATCGAGCGGCAGCTCTCGACCATCGCCGGCATTTCCTCGATGACCTCGTCGTCGTCGCTCGGCAATTCGCAAATCACCGTTCAGTTCGACCTCGGCCGCAACATCGACGGCGCCTCGCTCGACGTGCAGACCGCGCTGGCGGTGGCGCAGCGCCGGCTGCCGGTCGAAATGACCTCGCCGCCGTTCTTCCGCAAGGTCAATCCGGGCGACTTCCCGGTGCTCTATCTGAGCATGCGCTCCGACACCATGGCGCTGTCGGCGATCAACGATTACGCCGAGACCGTGCTGGCGCCGACGCTGTCGCAACTGTCGGGCGTCGCCCAGGTGCTGGTCTACGGCGCGCAGAAATTCGCCGTGCGCGTTCAGGTCGATCCGGCCGCCGCCGCCGCCCGCAACATTTCGCTCGACGAAATTCGCACCGTCGTCGCCAAGGCCAATTCGGCGGCGCCGGTCGGCAGCCTGGAAGGCGACAAGCAGACGGTAACGCTGCTGGCGACCAGTTCGATGCGGCATGCCTCCGACTATCGCGACGTCGTGGTGAAATACGTCAACGGCGCGCCGATCAAGCTGACCGAAGTGGCGCGCGTCATCGACAGCGTCGAGAACGACAAGATCGCGACCTGGTTCAACGATTCGCGCGCCATCGTGCTGGCGATCCAGCGCCAGCCCGACGCCAACACCGTCGAGGTGGTCGATCTGGTGCGCAACATCCTGCCGGCGATGCGGGCGCAAATTCCGGCGGCGATCGAAATGGCGCCGCTGTTCGACCGCTCGACCTCGATCCGCGACGCCGTCGCACGACGTGCAGGAAACGCTGGCGATCGCCATCTGCCTGGTGATCATGGTGATCTTCCTGTTCCTGCGCAAAGTCTCGGCCACCATCATTCCGGCGCTGGCGGTGCCGGTGTCGCTGATCGGCACCTGCGCCGCGATGTACGTGTTCGGCTTCTCGATCAACAATATGACGCTGCTGGCGCTGACGCTGTCGGTCGGCTTCGTGGTCGACGACGCCATCGTCATGCTGGAAAACATCGTGCGCCATATCGAGGGCGGCATGCGGCCGTTCGAGGCGGCGTTGAAAGGCTCGCGCGAAATCGGCTTCACCATCGTGTCGATCACCTTCTCGCTGATCGCGGTGTTCATCCCGGTGCTGTTGATGGGCGGCATGGTCGGGCGCGTGTTCCGCGAATTCGCGGTCACGGTGTCGGTCGCGATCGTCATATCCGGCTTCGTGTCGCTGACGTTGACGCCGATGCTGTGCGCGCGCGTGCTCAAAGGCCATAGCCCCGGGCCATGAGGAAAAGCAGAATTTCGTGCTGCGCGGCTTCGAGCGCATGTTCGACGGCTTGCTGCGCGCCTATACGTGGTCGCTCGACCGCGTGCTGGCCTACAAGTCGATCATGCTGGGCGTGACGCTGTTGACCATTGCCGGCACGATCTGGCTCTACATCATCGTGCCGAAGGGCTTCTTTCCGACCGAAGATACCGGCTATCTGATCGGCATTACCGAGGCCAAGACCGACATCGCGTTCCCGGCGATGGTCGAGCACCAGCGCAAGGTCGCCGACATCGTGCGCAAGGACCCGGCGGTCGATTACGTCAATTCGACGGTCGGTTCGGGCGGCCCCAATTCGCTCGGCAATAGCGGCCGCATGCTGGTGGCGCTCAAAGCCGCGCGGCGAGCGCGGCGACCATGGCGATTTGCGTGAGATCATCGGCCGGTTGCGGCGCAATGCCGGCGTCGTGCCCGGCATGCAGATCTTCTTCCAGCCGATTCAGAACATCAATCTCGGCGGCCGGCCGTCCAAGAGCCAGTATCAGTACACGCTGCAATCCAACGACACCGAAGTCGCTCTATCGATCTGGCGCCCGAGATGCGCGACAAGATCGCGAAGATTCCCGGGCCTGCTCGACGTCACCACCGACCTTTACATCAAGAACCCGCAGGTCACGGTCGAAGTCGACCGCGAAAAGGCGGCGGTCTACGGCGTCTCGATCGATCAGGTGCGCCAGGAACTCTACAACGCCTTCGGCTCGCGTCAGGTCGCGACCATTTACACGCCGGCCAACGACTATCCGGTGATCCTGGAAAGCGCGCCGGAATACCAGACCGGGCCGAACGATCTCGACCGCATGTATCTGAAGACCGCGAGCGGCGCTTCGGTGCCGTTGTCGGCGGTCACGCATTTCGTGCCGCACCGTCGGGCCGTTGCAGGTCAACCATCAGGGCCAGCAGCCGGCGGTGACGATCTCGTTCAACTTGCTGCCGGACTTCTCGCTCGGCCAGGCGGTCGATGCGATCCAGAAGCTGGAGCGCGACGAGCGCCTGCCGGCCTCGATCAATACCGGTTTCCAGGGCACCGCCCAGGTGTTCCAGGATTCATTGCGCGGGCAGGGCATCCTGATCCTGGCGGCGATCTTCGCCGCCTATATCGTGCTCGGCATTCTGTATGAAAGCTTCATCCATCCGATCACCATCATCTCCGGCCTGCCGTCGGCCGGCATCGGCGCCATTCTGACGCTGATGCTGTTCAACATGAATCTGTCGGTGATCGCGATGATCGGCATCGTCATGCTGGTCGGCATCGTCAAGAAGAACGCGATCATGATGATCGACTTCGCGATCTCGCGGCGGCACGTCGGCCTGTCGGCGGAAGCCGCGATCCGGGAGGCGGCCGAGCTTGCGCTTCCGCCCGATCATGATGACGACCTTCGCCGCGATCTTCGGCACGCTGCCGATCGCGATCGGTACCGGCGCCGGCGCCGAACTGCGCCAGCCGCTCGGCGTCGCGGTGGTCGGCGGCCTGTGCTGTCGCAATTGCTGACGCTCTACATCACGCCGGTGATCTATCTCTATCTCGACGGCCTCGACCGCATGTCAAGCGCCGGCTCGAGCCGCAGGTCGAGGAAGTGCGGAAGTGCCGCCGGCGGTGGCGGCGGAGTAGTGCCCGTCATGCGGTCGCGGCTATCCGGCCCTCGAAGGCGACGACCTGCATCCTCGAAGCTGGATGCCGGCACAGGCCGGGATGACGGCATTGAGCGGAGTAGCGGCTGGTTACAGCGAAAAACTGGTGCCGCAGCCGCAGGCCGCGACCGCCTTCGGGTTCTTGATCTTGAACGAGGCGCCGATCAGGTCGTCGACGAAGTCGATCTCGGAACCGGCCATATAACCGACCGACATCGAGTCGATCAGCACCACGGCGCCGTCGCGCGCGATCACCAGATCGTCGTCGGCTCTTGGCGCGTTCCATGTCGAATTTGTACTGAAAGCCCGAGCAGCCGCCGCCTTCGACGGACACGCGCAGCATGGTGCCGTCCGGCTCCTTCTTGAGGATTTCGCCGATCCGCTTGGCCGCCCGCTCGCTGACGGTGACGCTCGTTCGCGGTAACGTTGTCGCTCATGGCTCAGTCCTTTGGCCGCGCTGTTGTGGACCCGGCTTCGTTGCCCTTGGCAGATGGCCTGCTGATAGTTAAGTGCGCCGGACGGCGACGTCAATGCAGCGAAAAGGGCCACTTATGGCGATCAAAACCGGCCGAGAACGCGCCATTTACGCCGCCGATCCGGCGCCAAGCCGGGGCCGGCTCCATGCCGAGCCGGCAAGCCCGACCCGCAACGATTTCCGGCGCGATTGCGACCGCATCATCCATTCGACCGCGTTCCGCCGGCTCGCCCACAAGACGCAGGTCTTCGTCTATCACGAGGGCGACCATTACCGGACCCGGCTGACCCACACGCTGGAAGTCGCCCAGATCGCCCGCTCGCTGGCGCGCGCGCTCGGGCTCGACGAGGACCTCGCCGAGGTGCTGGCGCTGGCGCACGATCTCGGCCATTCGCCGTTCGGCCATGCCGGCGAGCGCGCGCTCGACGCCGCCTTGCAGCGATTTCGGCGGCTTCGATCACAACGCGCAAAGCCTGCGCATCGTCACCGATCTGGAGCGCCGCTACGCCGAGTTCGACGGCCTCAATCTCACCTGGGAAACGCTCGAAGGCCTGGTCAAGCATAACGGCCCGCTGACCGACGCGCGACGGCACAGCCATCGGCCGCTATGCCGAGCACGGCGTGCCGGCGGCGATCCTGGCCTATAGCGCGGCGCACGATCTCGAACTGTGGTCGCAGCCATCGGCCGAAGCGCAATGCGCGGCGCTTGCCGACGACATCGCCTATGACGCCCACGACATCGACGACGGCCTGCGCGCCGATCTGTTCACGCTCGGCGACATCACCGGCGTGCCGCTGGTCGGCGACATCGTGCGCGAGGTCCAGGCGCGCTATCCGAGCCTGGAGCCGGCGCGCCGCGTCCACGAAGTCGGCCGCCGCCTGATCACCCGCATGATCGAGGACGTCATCGCCGAAAGCGAGACGCGGCTGGCCGCGCTCGGCGCCGCGCAGCGCCGCCGAAATCCGCCATGCGCCGCAGGCGGTGGTGGCGTTTTCGCCGGCGATGGCCGAGGCCGACAAAGGCATCAAGGGATTTCTTGTATCCGCGCATGTACCGCCACGCCCGCGTGATGCGCGTGATGGACGACGCCGAAAGCGTGATCGCCGATCTGGTCGCGCACTTTACCACGTCGCCCGGCGACCTGCCGCCGGAATGGAGCGAGGGCTTTGCCGGCCTCGACGACGCGACGCGGGCGCGCCGCATCGCCGATTACATCGCCGGCATGACCGACCGCTATGCGCTGGTCGAGCACGCGCGTTATTTCAAGACGACGCCGGAATTGCGCTGAAGGAACTTTGGTCGCCGCGGCCGGTTAAACGCGCAAGGGAATGTCTTGCGCGAGGCCCACCATGTCAAAGTATTTGAAATTCGGCGCGATGATCGCGACCTCGACCGTCGTGATGTTTATTTTGATGTATTTGAACACCTACAGCATCGACCACGTCTATTGGAGCGAGACGCGCGCTTACATGGCGTTGGTCATGGGCGCGGCCATGGCAGCGGTGATGCTGCTGTTCATGCTGGGCATGTACGACAACGGCAAGCTGAATGCAGGCATTCTGGCGATGAGCGTGGTTGTCTTTGCCGGCGCGCTTTATCTGGTCCGCAGCCAGGAGACGGTGGCCGACGTCGCTTATATGAAGGCCATGATCCCGCATCACTCCATCGCCATCATGACCAGCCGGCGCGCGCATATTTCCGACCCGCGCGTTCGTAAATTGGCGGACGGCATTATCGAGGCGCAGGTGCGCGAGATTGGCGAGATGAAAGCGTTGATCCAGGAGTTGGATAACAAGAACTAGTTGCCTCGAACCGTCCATTGCCGCCGGGTGCCGCGGCTGCGCATATCGGGCGATATCGATGACAGGCGGGAGCAGGCGCGCGCTCAGGTCGCCTTGAAGCCGATGCGCAAGCCGCCCCAATGCCGGCCGTGCACGGTGATCGGCGCCGAGACGTCCTTCATCAGCACGAATTCGCCGCCGCCCATGTCGCGCCGGTAGGTCTGCAACAGGAAGGCGCGCTTGCTGGCACCGGCCGCCGCGCCCGTGCGGTCGTTGAACAGGCGCCGGTTGCGGCAATTGGCCGAATTCCACACCGGGTCGGGTCCCTGCGGCTGCGAATACTTCTTGTTGTGCGTCGGCAGATAGCCGTTGCGGTCGACCGCCGCGCAGAACACGATGCGCGGGTCGGCCGTCAGCAGCGGCTCCTGGATCGCCGGCAGCACCTTGTCGGTGAAGCCGACGAATTTGGTCATCATCTGCTGCGGATCGGTGTTGGCGACCGGCACGTAACGTTCGTCGAACAGGTCGTCGCGGCTGATGGCGCCTTTGTCGATGGCGCGCGCAAACAGCGCGCCGATGGCGGCGGCCGATTTCTGGCACAGCGCGATGATCGCCGAATCCGGCGTCTTGATGCCGGACTCGGCGATGAACAGGATGAAGTCTTCGCTGATGCCGAGGATCGAATTGGCGCGGTCCTTGGCCTGCACCAGCTTGCCGCTGCCGGCCTCGACCGCCTTGACCAGCCCGGTCAATTCGTCGTGCAGGAATTCAAAGCTCGCGCTGTTGGTCTGGACCTGTTCCGACATGGTGCCGATCTCGTGCGTCACGCTTTGCACCGTGTCGACGAGGGTATGCAGGGTGTCGATCGAGGCTTGCGCTTTGCTGGATTCCGCCTTGGCCGCGACCGCGGTTTCGGTGTTGTTGTCGGCCTTGCCGACCAGGTCGGCGAGCGTCTGCGTCAGCTCTTCGAGATGGGTTTGTGTCGCTTTGGTCGAGTGGCGCGATTGCTCGGCCAGCCGTTTCACCGCCGCCGCGATCACGGCAAAGCCGGCGCCGGCGGTGCCGGCATGGCTGGCCTCGATGGTGGCATTGAGCGCGAGCAATTCGGTGTCGTCGGCGATCCGGCGGATCGCACCGCTGGTCTCCTGCACGTGGCGGATCGTTGCCGCGACTTTTTCGATCGAGGACTTCAGCGCGATCGCGCCGTCGCCGAGCGTTTCGATCTTTTCAATCGCGCCGGTCAGCGCCGCCGACACATGGTCGGCGCTGTCGCGCAAGCGTGGCTTCGGTGGTATCGGCCGAGGCGCGCGCGGCCGACATCGCCGCCGACAGCGTCGCGTTGGTCTGGGCCATTTGCTGGGCGGCGGCCATGGCGGCTTGCGCGCGCTGCGACTGGGTCTCGCCGAGGCTGGTGAGGTCGCCGATCAGGCCGGCCATGTCGGCGATTTCGACGCCGAGCCGGCCGGCGCGGTCGCCAATGTCCGATAACGACGACGGCCGTTCTTCCTTCCCCGGTGCGGGCATTCGCAGGAGGCGTGCGGCCATCGGTAGAACTCGGTTTTTGCTTGTGAAAAGCATGGCCGAGTATGGTTAATGCAATGTTACCGGGCGGCATGCGCGGCTTGAACGCGGGCGCTGTGCAGTGGCTGGAATGGCGCGCGGCGTCTTCTTCAGTGCGTCGCCGGCTTGCCATCTTGTCGATCATGCGCGCCACGATGAAGGCAACCGGAATGGCGAGGATGAAGCCGGCGAGCGCCGCATAGGGAATATAGCTCATGGCATGGCCGGCGAAGGACGGCACGGCCAGAACGTGATGATGCCAATACCGGCAAAAACCGTGCCCGCCGATGGACCACAGCATCCCTGCAACCCTGACCATGACCTGCTCCTGTTAATCTCCGTGGCAAAAGCTGCCAAATCGCAGCGGCTGTTTCATTGATCTGGCGCAAGCCATTGCGCGAATCCCCGCCATGGGCTGCATTGGCCTCATCCCTTGACTACTTATAGCGTGCAAGGCGAAAGCCGCGGAAGCGCAAAACGAGGGTGACGGCCCGTCAGCGACGAAGCGGGATTCGAAATCGGCGGAGGGGGTACTTCCGTGCGGGAAAATGTGGCCAACTGACGGCGGGCCAAAGCCAATTCTTGACTCCCCAGCCGAAATCCCTTACCCGCAGCCCACCATGACCGCCGTATCCGCTTCTCCCCACTTGTTTGCCGCCATGCTCGCCCGCGTCCAGCGGGCCGCCGGCGCCGTGCTGGGCCATCACGCCGATCTGTCCCGCATCGTGGTTGAGCCGCCGCGCGACGCCAGCCATGGCGACATGGCGACCAACGCCGCCATGGTGCTGGCCAAGGATGCCGGCCAAAAACCCGCGATTTGGCCGATAAAATCGCCGAGGCGCTGCGCGCCGACAGCCTGGTCGACAAGGTCGATGTCGCCGGGCCCGGCTTCATCAATCTGACGCTCAAGGCCAACGTCTGGGGCGACGCGCTGCGCGCCGTGCTGGAGCAGGGCAAGGCCTACGGCCAAAGCACCATCGGCGCCGGCCAGAAGGTCAATGTCGAATATGTCTCGGCCAACCCGACCGGCCCGCTGCATGTCGGCCACGGCCGCGGCGCGGTGTTCGGCGACGCCTTGGCCAGTCTGCTGGCGGCCGCCGGTTTTGACGTCACCCGCGAATATTACATCAACGATGCCGGCGCCCAGGTCGATGTGCTGGCCCGCTCCGCCTTCCTCCGTTACCGCGAGGCGATCGGCGAGGACATCGGCGAGATCCCGGAAGGGCTTTACCCCGGCGATTATCTGATCGAATGCGGCCACGAACTGGCCAACGATTACGACGACAAGCTGACCAAGATGCCGGAGGCCGAGTGGCTGCCGATCGTGCGGTTGCGCGCCACCGACATGATGATGGCCGAAATCCGCAACGATCTCGCCAGCCTGCGCATCGTGCCGGACGTGTTCTTTTCCGAGCGCTCGCTGATCGAAGGCGAGGAGGACGATCCCTTCGCGCCGCCGGACGCCGCGCCCAAGCCGGAGCGGCCGGACGACGTGGTGGCCGCGACCATCGCCGATCTGCGCGCCATGGGCCACGTTTATGAGGGCCGGCTGCCGCCGCCCAAAAGCGGCAATCTCGAAGACTGGGAAGACCGCGAACAAACGTTGTTTCGCTCGACCGACTTCGGCGACGATGTCGACCGGCCGCTGCTGAAGTCGGACGGCAGCTATACTTATTTCGCCACCGACATCGCCTATCACAAGTCGAAATTCGACCGCGGCTTCACCGATCATGATCGATGTCTGGGGCGCCGATCACGGCGGCTACATCAAGCGCATGCAGGCGGCGGTCAAGGCGGTCAGCGGCGGCAAGGCCAACCTCGACGTCAAGCTGGTGCAATTGGTGCGGCTGCTGCGCGCCGGCGAGCCGGTGAAAATGTCGAAGCGGGCCGGCGACTACATCACCTTGCGCTCGGTGGTGGCCGAGGTCGGCCGCAGCGCCGTGCGCTTCGACATGCTGTACCGCAAGAACGATGCGGTGCTGGATTTCGATCTGGCCAAGGTGATCGAACAGAGCCGCGAGAACCCGGTGTTCTACGTCCAGTACGGCCACGCCCGCGGCTTTTCGATTTTCCGGATGGCCAAGGCCGAGATCGGCGATGCTTTGCCGGATGAGCCGGCAGCCCGGTTGGCAATGCTGAAAGCGGCCAAGCTGGAGCGGCTGACCGACAGCGGGGAACTGTCGATCATGCGCAAATTGGCGCTTTATCCGCGCCTGATCGAGGCCGCCGCCGGCGCCCACGAGCCGCACCGGGTTGCGTTCTATCTCTATGAATTAGCTAGTGAATTTCACGGCCAATGGAGCCGCGGAAAAGATGCGTCACATTTACGCTTCATTATCCAAGATGATCCACAACTGACCCTGGCGCGTCTCGCTTTGGTGCAGGGGGTCGTTACCGTGCTCGCGTCCGGGCTGGCGCTGTTGGGGGTCGATGCACCGGAAGAAATGCGGTAATCTTCTTTCGCCGGAACCCGCATGACGCGAAGTGCTTTGCGCAGAGGTCTCGCGTTCACTGATCGCGCGCGCAAAGAGTCAATTTGAACACCGGGGACGACATGGCGGACGACCTACCTCAGCGGCCTTATCGTTCGGCCCTTCCGCCGACGCGGGGACCGGCTGCGTCGTCCGCGCCGGCTGGCAACGATCCGCTGGCCGAACTCGCCCGCCTGATCGGGCAGAACGATCCCTTTGCCGAATTTGGCCGCGACAGCGGCCGCCGACCGATGCCGATACCAGCGCCCCGCGCCAGAGCGAGGCCGCGCTCGATTGGCCGCCGCAAACCCAGCACCGCGACGTTGCCGGACAAGCGCCGGCCGCGCCGCCTTTGGCCGACCCGCAGCAATTCGGCGCGCTGCAGTTTCGACCAGCCGCCGTTCGGCGGCGATCATTATCAGGCGGCGAGACCGAAGCGCCGCCTTATGGCGTGCCGGGTTATCCGCCGCAGCCGGCCGGTGGCGAATTTGGGCAGGACCCGTACCAGCAGGACCCGGATCCGAACGCCTATCCCGGTCAGGATCCCAATCAGGCGCTGGCTATGGCCCATACGGCGCCGAGGAAGACGACTATTACGACGACGTGCCGGCCAACCGCCGCCGCATCGGCATCATCGCCATTGCCGGCGTGTTTGCTTTGGCGGTGATCGGCACCGCCGGCGCCTTCGGTTATCGCGCCATTTTCGGCTCGTCGGCTTCGAGCGGGCCGCCGCCGGTGATCAAGGCCGACACGACGCCGAGCAAGATCGTGCCGGCGACCGCCGGCAAGGATGCGCAAGACAGCAAGATGATCACCGACCGCGTCAACGAGCGCGGGCAGGGCGAAAAGCTGGTGTCGCGCGAAGAACAGCCGGTGCCGATTACGACGGACCAAACCGGCCAATGTCATGTTCCCGCAAAACCAGGGCCAGAATCCGGCCGGCTCAACTTGGCAGCGGCGTTGTCGGCGGCGACGCCAAACGGATCCGGACCATTGTGATCCATCCCGATCAGGCCAATGGCGCGCAGCCCGGCGTCTCGCGGCGCCGGAGGCGGCGCCGATGCAGCCAGCCGCCCGCGGCCGCCGCAGCCGCAGCCCCGGGTCGCCAACCAGCGCCGGCCCGTCCGGCCGCCGCCGCCGCGCACCATTAACGAAGCGGCGGCCGCGCCCCGCCGCGTCGTGCCGCGCCGCGAGCGCCGCGCCGGCAGCCGAGCAATGCGCCGCTGTCCTTGAATCCGAATGCCACGCCGCGCCGTGCGCCGGCTGCGCGCCGGCGCGGCCAGCCCGCCGACCCGGCTGGCGGCGGCTGCGGCCGGCGCGGCGGTTATGCGGTCCAGGTCACGGCCCGGCGCAGCGAAGCCGACGCGCAGGCGGCGTTCCGCAGCTTGCAGGCGCAGTATCCCGAACCAGCTCGGCGGCCAGCCAGCCTTTGATCAAACGCGTCGATCTCGGCGCCAAGGGCATCTATTACCGCGCCATGATCGGGCCCTATGGCAGCTCCGGCGAAGCCAGCAGCGTCTGTTCGAGCCTGAAAGCCGCCGGCGGGCAGTGCATCGTTCAGCGAAATTAACAAGCCTAACTTGCCTCTGGGCTGTGGCGCGGGTTAATCCGCGCCGATGGCGTCACGCGCATTCATCACCGGCTTGGCGGGACTGACGATTAGCGCCAATGAGCGCGCGTTTTTGCGCGACTCCCGGCCCTGGGGCCTCATTCTTTTCAAGCGCAACATCAGCTCGCCGGACGCAGGTGGCTGAGCTCGTTCGTGATTTTCGCGATATCGTCGGCTGGGAAGCGCCCGTGCTGATCGATCAGGAGGGCGGCCGGGTGCAGCGCCTCGGGCCGCCGCATTGGCCGGTCTATCCGCCGGGCGCGGTCTATGGCGCGATTTACGACCGTGATCCGACCTCGGGTCTGGCCGCCGCGCGGCTCGGCGGCCATTTGATCGCCGCCGACCTGATGGAACTCGGCATCGACGTCGATTGCCTGCCGATTGCCGATGTGCCGGTGCCGGGCGGCGATCCGGTGATCGGCGACCGCGCTTACGGCACGGAACCTGCCAAAGTCGCGGCGATTGCCGGCGCGGTGGCGCAAGGCCTGTTGGCCGGCGGCGTCCTGCCGGTACTCAAGCACCTGCCGGGCCATGGCCGCGCCGGCGCCGACAGCCACAAGGCTTTGCCGGTGGTCGATACGCCGCGCGACGTCCTTGGAAAAGACCGATTTTGCGGCGTTTAAGCCGCTGTCCGGCCTGCCGCTCGGCATGACCGCACATGTTGTGTTTAGCGCCATTGATCCGCGTGCACCGGCCACCACATCGGTCACAATGGTGCAACAAGTGATTCGCGGATTGATCGGATTTACGGGCCTGCTGATGAGCGATGACGTTTCGATGGGCGCTTTGTCGGGGACAATTGCCGAGCGCAGCCATGCCGCGCTCGCCGCCGGCTGCGATGTCGTGCTTCATTGCAATGGCGATCTGGCCGAGATGGTTCAGGTCGCGGGCGCGTCGCCGGAACTGTCAGGTCCCGCCGCGCAACGCGCGGACGCGGCGCTGGCGCTGCGGCACGCGCGCGAAGAGTTCGACGTTGCCGCCGCGCGCCGGATTTTCAACGAGATGGTGGCTTCGGGGCGGTCCGCCTCGGCAGCCGTGTAAAGGGATAGACGGGCTCATGACGCCTGAGGGATTCGACGCCAATTTTGCCGCCACGATGGACGCCGACCGCGGCGCCACCGAGCAGGCGATGATCGTCGATGTCGAGGGCTTCGAAGGTCCGCTCGATCTGTTGCTGACGCTTGGCGCGCCAGCAGAAGGTCGACCTGCACAAGATCTCGATCCTGGCGCTGGCCGATCAATATCTCGTCTTCATCGAAGCCGCCCGCAAAGTCCGGCTCGAACTCGCCGCCGATTATCTGGTGATGGCGGCCTGGCTCGCTTACCTGAAATCGCGCCTGCTGCTGCCGGAAGCCGCGCCCGGCGAAGGGCCGTCGGCCGAGGACATGGCGCTGGCTTTGGCCAACCGGTTGCGCCGGCTCGAACTGGTGCGCGAATTCGCCACCAAGATGATGGAGCGCCCGCAGCTCGGCCGCGATGTGTTCCCGCGCGGCCTGCCGGAGCCGATCGCCGAGGTCAAAACGCCGGAATGGTCGGCGACCTTGTACGATCTGCTGTCGGCCTATGCGGTGCAGCGCCAGCGCAACGTGCTGTCGCGCGTGCGCTTCAAGAAGCGCACCGTCTGGTCGCTGGCCGAAGCGCGCGGCGCCCTGGAGCGCCTGATCGGTCAGTCGTCGGACTGGTCGCGCATCGACAGTTTCCTCATCCAATATGTCGTCGAGCCGGCTTTGGCCGCGACCGTGTTCGCCTCGTCGTTTGCCTCCGCGCTCGAAATGGTGCGCGAAGGCCACGCCGAAATTCATCAGAAATCGTCGTTCTCGCCGATCTATTTGCGCAAGCGTATCGGCGCGGTCGCTCGCGCCCCGTCGCATGACGCACAAGAAAACGCATAAGGAGACGCAGCCCATGTCAAGCGCGGCCAAGAAGCTCGTGATCGTGCATAGCGACGAGCCGGCATCCGCTCCGGAGCAGACGCTTGAGGTGGTTGAGACCGCCGACCGACGATGTGAGTCCGACAGTCGAGACTGAAGCCACCGACCGAGCGAGGTCGAACGCCGCCGAGACGTGCTCGAAGTCATGAACGTCGAAGTGACCGACGAGTGTCGCCGAGCCGGCGGCGCGGCCGGAAGAACTGCGTCTGCTCGAAGCGCTGCTGTTTGCCGCCGCCGAGCCGCTCGACGAAGCGACCTTGTCGCGCTCGCTGCCGGACGGCGTCGACGTCAAGCAGGCGCTCGGCTTAGCTCAAGGCCGAATACGCCACGCGCGGCGTCAATCTGGTCAAGATCGGCCGCAAGTGGACCTTCCGCACCGCCGACGATCTGTCCTGGCTCCTGACCAAGCAGACGGTCGAGACCCGCAAGCTGTCGCGCGCCGCGATCGAGACGCTCGCCATCGTCGCCTATCACCAGCCGGTGACGCGCGCCGAGATCGAGGAAGTGCGCGGCGTCGCCACCGCCGCCGGCACGCTCGACGTGCTGCTCAAGACCGGCTGGATCCGGCCGCGCGGCCGCCGCAAGGCGCCGGGCCGGCCGATCACCTACGGCACCAACGAAGCCTTCCTGTCGCATTTCGGGCTCGAGGAAGTCGGCGATCTGCCCGGCCTCGACGAACTCAAGGGCGCGGGGCTGCTGGAAGGCAACATGCCGACCGGCTTTGCCGTGCCGATGCCGTCCGACGACATGGCCTTGCGCGACGACGAGGACCCGCTCGAGCCCGGCGATCTCGACCTGGGTCTGGCGCCGGCGCCGGAAGCCGAGCCGGACGAGGGCCCGAAGCAAGGCTTCGCGCGGCGGAACGTCGCGCCACGTCCCGGCGAAGGCGGGAGCGCCTGTGGCCTAATCGCGGTCCTGGCGCCGTCCGCGTGGGAGACGCTGCATATAGTTCGCGCTCAGACGCCTTCGGATTTCAGCGGCAGCCGTTTCATGTTCCGGGCCAAATCGCGCTCTTAACCAACTCCCCTTAAGTCCTTGTTTTTGCCGCTTCCCCGGCCTAGTTTCTAAGCCAAATCATGGCGGGACGGATTGGGGTCGATCCGCGTCGCCGCGGAGGGTTATGAGATGGGTTCCTTTAGTATCTGGCATTGGATGATCGTCATCGTCGTGGTGATGCTCATGTTCGGCGGCCGCGGCAAGATTTCCGGCCTGATGGGCGACTTCGCGCAGGGCATCAAGGCCTTCAAGAAGGGCATGGCGGAAGACGACAAGACCGAGAAGGCCAAGGTCCGAGCCGGTCAAGACGATCGACAACAGCGCGTCCGGTGCGTCGCAGGCGAAATCCGAGCAGCGCGCCGAAAGCGCGCACTCCTAACCACCGTGGCGCCGGCGCTGGCGGCGGACGCCGTGTCGGGGCAGGCGCCGTGTGTCGCGCGGCGCCGTTTCTTTGCTTGCGCATGATCCGGGCCTGCAACGAGCCCGCCGCCGTTTCACGATCCTGCGCTTGGAGTTAGTCGTCCATGTTCAATTTTGGTTGGGGCGAGCTTGTCCTCATCGGCGTCGTCGCGCTGATTGCGATCGGGCCGAAGGAGCTGCCAACCGTATTGCGCACCGTCGGCCAGGTGCTCGGCAAGGTCCGCCGCATGGCCAACGAATTCCAGGGCCAGTTCCAGGAAGCCTTGCGCGAAGCCGACATCGCCGACCTGAAAAAGCAGGCCGACGATCTGACCAGTTCGTTCAACGGATTCGGTCACCGACATTTCCGATTTCGATCCGATGGCCGACACCCAGAAGGAACTGGAGAAGAGCCTGCGATTTCGACGCGCCAGCCGACGACAGACCGCCGATACGGCGCCGAGCCGCGCCGGCGCAACTGGAAGCGCCGGCGGAAGCCGCGGCGCCGCTGCCGGAGATCGACGTGCCGCTGCCGGAGCGCCCGCCGCCGTCACCGAAAAGGATTTCGCCGCCGCCGAAGCCGAGCCGCCGAATAAGCCCGCCAAGAAAGCCGCAAAGAAAAACGCACCCAAGCAAGCCGGGGGCGACGCGTGAGCCACGAGGACATCGAAGTCCACCAAGGCGCCCTTGATGGAGCACCTGATCGAGCTGCGCTCGCGGCTGATCAAGGCGGTGATCGCGTTCTCGATCATGTTCGCGCTCTGCTTTGTGTTCGCCAAGGACATCTACAACGTGCTGGTCTGGCCCTTCGTCTGGGTGGCGGGCGCGGAAAATTCGAAATTCATCTACACCGCGCTGCTCGAATATTTCATCACGCAGTTGAAGCTCGCCATGTTCGGCGCCGCCTTCCTGTCGTTTCCGGTGGTCGCCGGACAGATCTACATGTTCGTCGCGCCCGGCCTCTATAAGCACGAGCGCAAGGCCTTCCTGCCTTATCTGGTGGCGACGCCGTTCTTCTTCGCGCTCGGCGCGACGGTGGTTTATTTCCTCGTGCTGCCGATGCTGGTGCGGTTCTCGCTCGCATGCAGCAGACCGGCACCACGAACGAAGCCTCGATCGCGCTGTTGCCCAAGGTCGGCGAATATCTGTCGCTGATGATGACTTTGGTGCTGGCCTTCGGCGTCGCCTTCCAGTTGCCGGTGATCCTGACGCTGCTCGGCCGCATCGGCATCATCACCTCGCAGCAGCTCAAGGACAAGCGGCGCTATTTCATCGTCGGCGCCTTCATGCTCGCCGCGGTGCTGACGCCGCCCGACGTCATCAGCCAGATGTCGCTCGCGGTGCCGTTGCTGCTGCTCTACGAAGGCTCGATCTGGTCGGTGCGCATCGTCGAGAAGCAAGGCCAAGGCCGAAGCCGACGCCAAGGAAGAGGCCGACGCCAAGGCGGCGGGCGATCCGCCGGGGACAGCGATGCCGACGACGCCGGCGGCAAGGCGAAAGAGCTAGCGGGTAGGGCGCGGCGACAAGCTGCCGTTCGTTCCCGAGGAACGCGGGAATGCAGTTCTTTGGCCACAAACAATCGCTCACATGTCTCGGCCCCTGGGTCATCCCGCTTTCGCGGGCGATGGACTGGCATTTTCGATCATTGACTTAAATCCTATTATAGACTATATTCACCTTGCTTGGTTCAGCCGAGGGCGTCGTCGCGAGGCGTTCCGACGATGGAGCCAGGTGCGGCGCCTGCGGGCGGGGCTCGAACGCACCGCACCCGGGAGGCCCCGGGTCCCGTCCGGTCCCGCTCACGGGGATCTGCCGTGAATGGCTGGACGCGGCTGGCATGAAGGCGGACGACAAGTCGGCCGCGATGAGGTGAGGCGCGATCCTGCCAGTGCCCGCCCGGAAGCACGGTCGCCGGGGACAGAAATCGCCGGAATAAGCCACAGACGGCGCAAGCGTAGACCGCGCGCGGAGCGCCGGCGACCGGCGTCTTCGTGGTGACTCGCCTGTGGACTGCACTCACTTCGTACAAGGCTGCGGGGCTGTTGGCGCCCCGGCGCTCCGCGCCCCTCGTTATTCCGAGGGGCGAAGGAAGGAATTGAAGGCGGCCTGCCCGGGGCCGTCAAAGAATACGGGCGGCGAAGCGTTGGCGTCATCAAGGCGCGTGGCAGGCATGTTACCCGGAATCGATCGCCGTGGCCGTTGGATCGCAGGGTTGAGCTAGCGCCGCCCCGGAATGACGGAACCCTGCACTTTCCCCCCACCCAAAATCCGACTAGAAACCGCCCATGTACGACATCAAATGGATTCGCGAACACGCCAATATCTTCGACACCGGCCTGAAAAGGCGCGGGTTGGAGCCGCTGTCGGCCAAAGCTGCATCGAGCTCGACGAGACGCCGCCGCGCGGCGATCGACCAAGTCCGAGCAGGCGCAGGCGCGCCGCAACGCCGCCTCGAAGGAAATCGGCCAGGCCAAGGCCAAGAAGGACGAGGCGACCGCGCAGACGCTGATGGCCGAAGTCGCCGAGCTGAAGACGACGATGCCGGCGCTGCGAAGCCGAGCAGAAGGCGCTCGGCGCCGCGCTCGACAAAGAACTGGCGCAGATCCCGAACCTGCCGAACGACGACGTGCCGGACGGCAAGGACGAGCACGACAACGTCGAGCGTCATGTCCTACGGCACGAAGCGCGATTATGCTTTCACGCCGAAAGAGCATTTCGATCTCGGCGCCGATCTCGGCATGATGGATTTCGAACTCGCCGCCAAATTATCCGGCGCGCGCTTTGTCGTGTTGCAGAAGGGACTGGCGCGGCTCGAACGCGCGCTCGGGCAGTTTTTTCTCGATACGCATACCAGCGAGTTGGGCGGCTACACCGAAGTCAATCCGCCGCTGTTGGTGCGCGACGAGGTGATGTTCGGCACGGCGCAATTGCCGAAATTTGAAGACGATCAGTTCTGGCGGCTGTCGAGCGGCGAAGTGTTTATGCCAGACAATGCAGCGGCGGCTGATCATGAAAGCGCAAATCGTTGAGAGCGCTTGGCTCATCCCCACCGCCGAAGTCCCGCTCACCAATCTCGTGCGCGAGTCCATCGTCGACGAAGACACGCTGCCGCGCCGCTACACCGCCTGCACGCCGTGCTTCCGCGCCGAAGCCGGCGCCGCCGGCCGCGACACGCGCGGCATGATCCGCCAGCATCAGTTCACCAAGGTCGAACTGGTCTCGATCACCACGCCGGAAAAATCGGCGGAAGAACACGAGCGCATGCTGGCCTGCGCCGAGGAAGTGCTGAAGAAGCTCGACCTGCATTACCGCGTCATCACGCTGTGCACCGGCGACATGGGCTTTGCCTCGCAGAAGACCTACGACATCGAGGTCTGGCTGCCGGGCCAGAACATGTATCGCGAAATTTCAAGCTGCTCGGTCTGCGGCGATTTCCAGGCGCGGCGCATGAACGCGCGCTACAAGGGCAAGGACGGCAAGGCAAAGGCTTCGTCCATACGCTCAACGGCTCCGGCGTCGCCGTCGGCCGCGCGCTGATCGCGGTGATGGAAACCTATCAGCAGGAAGACGGCTCGATCCTGGTGCCGGAGGCGCTCAAGCCCTATATGGGCGGCATGACGAAGATCGAGAAAGCGAAGTGATGCGCCTCAGCTGATCGTCATTCCTGGGACGCGCCGAAGGCGCGGACCCGGAATCCGATAAGCCCGGTCTGTGCAGTATCGATTCGCGGCGTTCGCTCGCTTTCGCTCGCGCCCGCGGAATGACAGGAAGTTATAATGCGTATTCTCATCACCAACGACGACGGCATCCACGCGCCGGGCCTGGCGGCCTGCGAGATGATCGCGCGCGCTTTGTCGGACGATGTCTGGATCGTCGCGCCGGAGACCGATCAGTCCGGCGTGTCGCATTCGCTGTCGCTCAACGATCCGTTGCGCCTGCGCGAAGTCGGCGAGCGCCATTTCGCGGTCAAGGGCACGCCGACCGATTGCGTCATCATGGGCGTGCGCCACATCCTGAAGGAGCCGCCGGACCTGATGATCTCCGGCGTCAATCGCGGCCGCAACGCCGCCGAGGACGTGATCTATTCCGGCACGGTCGCCGCCGCGATGGAAGGCACCGTGCTCGGCGTGCCGTCTTTTGCGCTGTCGCAGGCTTATGCGTTTTCGACCAAGCATCTGCCGCATTGGCAGACCGCGATCGAGCACGCGCCCGATCTCATTCGCAAGGTCTTGAGCGAGGGCATGCCGAAGGACGTGCTGGTCAATATCAATTTCCCCGATTGCCTGCCGGACGAGGTCGCCGGCGTCGCGGTCGCGGTGCAGGGCAAGCGCGATCAGGAATTGCTGCGCATCGATCCGCGCCATGACGGCCGCGGCAATCCCTATTACTGGATCGCCTTCGAACGCGGCGGCAATCTCGGCGCCGGTCCCGGCAGCGATCTGGCCGCGCTCAACGACAAGAAGATTTCGGTGACGCCGCTGCGGCTCGATCTGACCGACGAGCCGTTCATGACGCGGCTGGCGGAGTTGTTCGACTTAGATGCGGATAGCCGGCGCCAGCAAGGCCGGTCGAGCGTGGTTTCGAGCTGGTCGGCCTGGAACGGCTTCTGCAGCAAGCCGGGCGGCCGCGATAGGCGTCGGGCAGGCTGCTCTCGCCATAGCCGGTGACGAAGACAAAGGGCAGGCCGCGTTCGGCCAGGATATCGGCGACCGGAAAGATCTCCTCGCCGTCGAGATTGACGTCGAGAATGGCGGCATGGAAATCGCCGGTGCTGGCGAGTTCGCTGGCTTCGGCGATGGTGCCGACGGCGGCCGGCGACCTCGTGGCCGAGATCGGCCAGCATGTCTTCCAGCAGCATGCGGATGAGGTATTCGTCCTCGACCACCAGAATGCGTGCCGGCGTCGTCGTCGGCATCGGTCATGGATGTCTCCCCCTGGCGTACATGCGCGGCATAGCGCCAGTTCCAGCAAAGTTCCGCCTGCCGCATCAGTCCAGCGTACCTGAATTGCCGCCAAACGTGCTAAAATTGCGGGCGAACGGGGGCAAGATCGTGACGAATGCAACCACAAGACGGCACGGCGGTCAGAACATGGGCGACAACGGCCGCATGGAGTTTCTGCTGACGCTGAAGCGGCGC
Organism: uncultured Pseudomonadota bacterium; assembly: GCA_963720835.1. Taxonomy (GTDB): domain Bacteria; phylum Pseudomonadota; class Alphaproteobacteria; order Rhizobiales; family Xanthobacteraceae; genus Pseudolabrys. Next base: position 50,902 of record CAVRHC010000013.1, read on the forward strand.
GGCATCGGCGACCAGGCGGTGTTGCGGGCGATGGACGAGGTGCCGCGCGCGCGTTTCGTCGAGGCCGGATTTCGCCGACAGCGCCTATGCCGACCAGGCGCTGCCGATCTCCTGCGGCCAGACCATCAGCCAGCCTTATGTCGTGGCCTATATGACCGAGCAATTGGCGTTGCGGCCGCATCACAAGGTGCTCGAAGTCGGCACCGGCTCGGGCTATCAGGCCGCCGTGCTGTCGCGGCTGGCGCGCGAGGTGGTGTCGATCGAGCGCTACCGCACGCTCGCCGACCAGGCGCGCGGGCGGCTGCAGTCGCTCGGCTACGACAATGTCGAGGTGATCGTCGGCGACGGCTTTGCCGGCGTGCCGGACCGCGCGCCGTTCGATCGCATCATCGTCACCGCCGCCGCCGAAGAGGTGCCGCAGGCGCTTGCTCGATCAATTGGCCGACGATGGCGTCATGGTGATCCCGCTCGGGCCGCAAAGCGGGACCGCAACACATCATCAAGCTTACCAAATCGCAAACGGGGATCGACGCGCGAACGATTGATCCCGGTGCGCTTCGTGCCGCTTTTGCCGGGGCAGGCCAAGGAACTTTAGCCAATTCGCGACGCGTTTACGCGTAACCGTCGAACGATCGCGCGGAATTTGCCGCGTTGCGCGCCGCGCTGTGACATTTTTGCCGGGTTCCATGAGTGCGTTGGAAACGGTTCGGTAATTCTTAAAACCTTATTTACTCGTGACTGCTTTATTTCAAATTCTAATTGTTTGTGCGTAAGAGTGAGTAACCCTATGTCACGCCTTTCCGTGTCGTTTGCTCCGCTTGCCTGGCCGCGCGTTGCCGCCCTTGCGCTGATCGGCGTGGCGGTTGCCGGTTGCTCGAACTCAAGCCGTTTCGATACGCCTTACGCCGGCTATCAGCGCCCAACACCAATCATGTCGCCAGCGCGCTCGCCGGCGCCGGAATATACCGGTTCGGTGACGCCGCGTCCGACGACGCGCACGGCGGTGGTGTCGCAGCCTTTGCCGACGCCGAGCCGTCCGGCGACGGTCGCGGCCAATACCGGTACACCAGCGGCGGTTATGCCAACGGCGCGCAGGGCCTCGGCGCCTATCGCCCGGCGTCGCGCGGCAATCGACATCACCGGTTCGGTGTCAGGCGCCGCGCCAAGCCGGCCGGTCATTGGACCTGGGACGGCGGTTCGCCGGTCACCGTCGGTTACGGCGAAAGCGTCGAGATGATCGCGCGCAAGTACGGCGTGCCGGCGCACGCGATCCTGGAAACCAACGGCATCACCAATCGCGGCGCAAATTCGTCCCGGCCAGCGTCTGGTCATTCCGCGTTATGTCACGACGACGGCGCGCCGCGCCGCAGATCGCCGCGCCGGCGCAGGCGCCAGGCCGCGCAGCGCATGCCCGCGGCGCCGGCAACGTTCACACCGTCGCGCCCGGCGAAAGCCTGATCGGCATCGCGCGCCGCAACCACATGTCGCTGTCGGCTCTGGCGCGCGCCAACAACATCAGCCGCCTTCACCAAGCTCAATATCGGCGATCGCATCGTCATCCCGGGCGGCCGTCAGGTTGCCGCCGCGCGCCCGGCGCCGGCGCCCGACGCAGGTGGCCGGTCGCCGCGCCGCGTCAGTGCCGCGCCGCCGCGCATCGCGCAGCCGCGCGTGATCGCCGCCAACAAGATCACCGCTGCGCCGACGCAGAATGCGCGCATGGCGACGCAGGAACCGCACACCACCGAAACCGGCGACCTCGCATGCCGAAGCCGCCGGCGCCTGCCGTCATTCCGCTGGCCGGTGCATGGCCGCGTCATTGCCGCCTTCGGCGCGCGTCCGAACGGCGTGCAGAACGACGGCATCAATCTGGCGGTGCCGGAAGGCACGCCGATCAAGGCCGCCGATGACGGCGTCGTCGCTTATGCCGGCAACGAACTGAAAGGCTACGGCAATCTGGTGCTGATCCGCCACGCCAATGGCTATGTCTCGGCTTATGCCAATGCCAGCCAGTTGCTGGTCAAGCGCGGCGACAGCATCAAGCGCGGGCAGGTGATCGCGCATGCCGGTCAGACCGGCAACGTGACCTCGCCGCAACTGCACTTCGAAATCCGCAAAGGCTCGACCCCGGTCGATCCGACCAAGTATCTCAGCGGCGCGTGAGCTGTCGCCGCTGAAATTATTGTAAATTTACGCCGCGGTCGGCCGAGCTTTACGTCTGCCGGCAAGGCGCGGCCTTAAAACCTCCGTTGCATATAAACGGGGGGATTTCTCATGATGGCGATGGTTTCGGCGATGGCGGGCGCGTCCGTCGAAAGCGAAATCGGGCGGCTGTGGCGAATGGCCGGAGATGCGATCGAGATCGCGATCCCGCTCGCGCTGACGGCCGCGGTCGTCATCGGCTTGGGATGGGTTGTACTGAACCCGACGCCTTAGTCTTTCAACATCACGCCGAGCCGGCCGGCCAGTTCCTGAATGAACTGCCAGGCGACGCGGCCGGAGCGCGAGCCGCGCGTGGTCGCCCATTCCAGCGCCTCGCGCCGCAACGCGTCGGGCGCGACCTTGATCTTGTAGTGCTGGACGTAGCCGTCGACCATCGCCAGGAATTCGTCCTGGCTGCAGCGGTGGAAGCCGAGCCAGAGTCCGAAGCGGTCGGACAGCGACACCTTTTCCTCGACCGCTTCGCCGGGATTGATGCCGGTCGAGCGCTCGTTTTCGATCATGTCGCGCGACATCAGATGGCGGCGGTTCGAGGTGGCGTAGAAAATCACGTTGTCGGGCCGGCCTTCGATGCCGCCATCCAGCACCGCCTTGAGCGACTTGTAGCTGGTGTCGTCATTGTCGAAGGACAGATCGTCGCAGAACACGATGAAGTGGAACTTCGAGCCGCGGGTGATCGCCATCAGATCGGGCAGGGTCTCGATGTCCTCGCGGTGGATTTCCACCAGCTTGAGCGGGCCGGTCTTGCTGTCGCGCGCGTAAGTGGCATTGACGGCGGCATGCGAGGCTTTGACCAGCGACGATTTGCCCATGCCGCGCGCGCCCCACAACAGCGCGTTGTTGGCCGGCAGGCCCTTGGCGAAGCGTTCGGTGTTTTCGACCAGCGTGTCGCGCACCCGGTCGACGCCCTTGAGCAGGCTCATGCCGACGCGGTTGACATGCGGCACCGGCACCAGATGGCCGTCCGGGTGCCAGACATAGGCGTCTGCCACGCTGAGGTCCTGGGCCTTGGCCGGCTCGGGCGCGAGCCGCTCCAGCGCATCGGCGATTCGCGCCAGCACGGCGGCGTCGCCGCTTGAGGGCGCCGGTGCGGCTTTCGTCTTGGCCTGCGCCTTGGCTTTGACCTTGGGCTTGGCTTTGGATGGGGATTTAGGCTTGGATTTGGAGGAGGTCTTGGCCATTGAGTAGGGTCTTTCGTCAATGGGCCTGCTCTTAGCGGGGCAGCCTGGGCCCTGCAAGCGGCAACAGTCGCTCTTGTCGCACCCACGCGCGACCGAGGCTCCAAAACCCGCCAAAACGGCGCAAAATGGCCATGATTGAGGGGCCGGGCAGCGTTGCAATTGGGCGGGCGGCCGCTATAGTCCGCGCGAATTTACAGGACCATAGGCCGATCCGGGGTCTCCGGGGCCTCGTCGAAACGGCTAAGGGAAGCTTTCATGTTCATTACGCCCGCATATGCGCAAGGGTCGGTCGGTGGTCTGTTCGGCGGCGGCGGCGACGGCGGCATGTTGATGCAGTTGCTCCCCTTCATCCTGATCTTCGTCATCATGTACTTCCTGATCCTGCGGCCGCAGCAGAAGCGGGTGAAGGCGCATGCGGAAATGGTCAAGAACGTCCGCCGCGGCGACACCGTCATGGTAGCCCACTGGATGAAGGCGAGGGCCGCCGGCTTGTTGTTCGAGAAGGCGTTCATGCCCCATGAGTAGCCGCCGAAGGCGGTGGGATCCTCGTGCCCGGAAGGGCGAATAGGCCCACTTCCCGGTGACCTTGGACGCCGTCGGATCGAGCAGGCCCGGCGTCTGGTCGGAGAACAGCACCGCGGTGGTCACGTTGCCCTGGCCGAAGGCCGTGGTCGCCTGGTCCCAGCCGTAATTGACGGTGCCCGCAGGGGCGCTCTTGGCCAGCGTGATCACGTCTTCCAGTGCTTTGATGGCCTGCGGCGAGTCGATCGTCGGCTGGCCGGAAGAGTCGAAGCTGACCCCCTCGCCCCACAGCCAGTTGACCCACTCGTAGAAAATGGGCTCGCCACGCTGGCCCATGACTTCCGTGCCGTAGACCTTCGGCGGGTTGTTGAGCTTGGCGACGTTGCTCAGGTACGCGGGCAGCGCGGTCGCCGGCTGCATTCCGGCCTTCTGGTAGAGGTCGGTGCGGTAGGCCTGCATCATTAGGGTGGCTTCGAACGGCATCGCGTACAGGTGGCCGTCCATCGAAAAGTTCTGCTTGAGCTGGGTCGGGAAATCACTCAGCCCCAGATCGACACCCTGCGACGCCGCGTACGTGTCAAGCGGCTCCAATCCGTGGAGCTGTCCGACGTAGCGCCCCAGGAAGGTGCCCTCGACCCAGAAGACGTCATACTGGCCCGTCTTCGAGCGCAGATCGAGCGTCTCCTTGGTGGTCATCGAGTCATAGTCGATATTGGCCACATTGACCTTGATCCCGGTCTGCTTCTCGAACGCCGGAATCTGCTTGAGCAGATTGTCGACCGTCGGCGTCGACGAGACGAGGAACGTGATGGACCCCGTCGGCTTCACGGCGCTCGCGCTGGGACTGGAGCTGGTGGAGGTCGATGACGAGCTGCCGCCAGCCGACAGCGAACGCCGCGACGGCGACCGCGACCAGCGCGCCCAACGCCAAGACTCCCCTTGACCTTCGCATGACACCACACCCCTCTCTGGTTGCATCGCCTTTCTTGCGCCGGCGCCTAGCGCCGTCGCCCAGCCGCACGCCGCCGGTCGCCTGCCTGGGAGGCCCAGGCAGCTGGCGGGCCGCCGTCATCACGCCAGCGCCAGCCCGGTGTCACGATCAAGAAGTGCAGCCGCTCCACCTCGACGACCACACGGATACGGTCGCCAAGGACTGCTTTCGATTTCGAGTTGAAACGTGCAACCGCGAAGGAGTCGAGACTGGCGCTGGCATCGCCAGCGTCCGGCTTCGTACCGCCCAGGCCTTGAGCCGCGATCCACGCATCGGAGCGCACGAGACTCTGCGCCTCGGTCTCGCTGAGCACCGGGGCGCCGGGCAGCGTCAGGTGCACGAAGACCTCTGAGCCGACCGTCTCGCGCAGCTCCACCAACGCTTCCAACATGTGCGCGGGCTCGACCTCACGCTCGAGACCAGCGTCTTCGATGTGCTCAGGCCTCATCCCGAGGATGACCCGGCGACCGTCGTAGGTCGCAATGCCCGGTCGCGCCCTCTCGATGCCGGCGTCGAGCTTGAGGGTCTGCTCGCCAAAGTCGCCCACCACGCCCCGTCCCTGCGCGCAAGCTCGGCCTCCATCATGTTCATGGCCGGGGAGCCCACGAAGCTCGCGACAAAGACATTGACCGGTCGCTCGTAGAGCACGTCCGGGGCGTCCACCTGCTGCAGGACCCCGAAGTTCAGGACCGCCACGCGGTCACCCATGGTGAGCGCCTCTGTCTGGTCGTGCGTCACGTAGACGGTCGTAACGCCAAGTCGCTTCTCGATCCGTGAGATCTCGGCGCGCATCTGCACGCGCAGCTTCGCATCGAGGTTCGACAGCGGTTCGTCCATCAGGAACGCCAGAGGCTCGCGCACGATGGCTCTCCCCATGGCGACGCGCTGCCGCTGGCCTCCGGACAGGTGGCGCGGACGGCGGGCAAGGAGGTCCTGCAGCCCGAGGATGGCGGCAGCCTCCCGGACGCGGCGATTTATCTCGTGCTTGTCGACCTTGCGGATGCGCAGCGCGAAGGCGAGGTTGTCGTAGACCGACTTGTGCGGGTAGAGCGAGTAGTTCTGGAAGACCATGGCGATGTCGCGAGCGCGTGGTGGCAGATCGTTTACAACGCGGTCGCCGATCGTGATGGTGCCGGTGGAGCACTCTTCCAGACCGGCCACCATCCTCAGCAGAGTCGTCTTGCCGCAGCCGGAGGGACCGACCAGGACCATGAACTCGCCGTCGGCCACGTCGAGGCAGAAGTCCTCCACGGCGGCGACGTCACCGTCGAAGCGCTTTCCCACGTGCTCGAACCCCACCTTGGCCATAATGTCGGAGACTACCACTCCCCAACGGCGATGACAGTCATTAGTTGTCTTACAGCGTGTCAACGTCCTCTACGTTGTACTGTCGGAATCGCGCTGAGGCGAGCTGCTGGAGGTCACGTCAACCTGTCCGCGCCAGAAGTGCCTGCACACGGCGTCGTCGCCGACGGCTTGCCGACGCGCTGACAGCGCCAGTCACTCGTTTCGCCCTCTCAGCGGCCGCCGAGCATCGCCTCCAGGAAGCGGTCCACGTCAGAGAGCTCGTCGCGTTCGCCGGCGAAGTCGCCGAACATGCGGTCGATCGAGTTCTGCACGGCCAGCGCCGTCTTCAGCTGGTTCCCGGTGCTCGCCCGCGCGAAGAGGCGTTGCTTACGCGCTAGCGACTCGGCGAAGACTTCGCGGCGCTCGATCTTGCGCATCCTCAAGCATCTGCTCGCGGGCGCGGGCGATGTAGTTCTCGATCGTGCGCTCGGACGCCGACCAGCTGCAGTTGGCCGCCACGAAGCGAAAGATCTGGGCGTGCGGCACGCCGTCGACCACGAGGCCGTAGATGTCGGCCACGCGCTTGCGGATCTGCGAGCGGCTGCTGCGCGGGCCGCGGCTCATTCCAGCCTCGCCTGCTTGCCAGTGAACGCCTCCCAGCGGGCCACGGCGACGTCGACGTACTGCGGGCTCTGCTCGAGCGCGTAGCAGGTGCGCCCCAGCTCCTCGGCGGCGATCAGGGCAGTGCCGGAGCCGCAGAAGGGCTCATAGATGAGTCCGCCGGGCTTCGTGTGGTAGGCGATCGGGCGCCGGATCGTCTCCACCGGCTTCATCGTCGGGTGGATCGAACCGGGAGCGTCCTCGATCTTGCTCTCGATCTCCCAGACCGCTCGTGAGTCGGCCGGCGGCTTCTGCTTCGGCATGGATGCCCTCGCGCCAGCCGTACATCATCGGCTCGTAGTCCCACATGAAGTGGCTGTAGGTGAGCACGCTTCGGGACTTCTTCCAGATCAGCACCTGGTGAGGGAGCAGCCCGACCTCGCGCCAGCTCTGCCAGATGACCTCGGTGCGCATGATCCCGAACCACTGGTAGATGGCGGCGTGCTCGTCGAGAGCGCAGTCCATGGCGGTTCGCAGGAAGTCGACGTAGAACTCGACCGAGTGCGCGTGGTCGATGTAGTCGTCCCAGTGCTTGTCCTTGCTCGCAGCGCCCTGGTTCGCTTCGCTGGCGGGGTGCTGCCCGCCCTGGTAGTCGACGAGGTAGGGCGGGTCGGTGGCCATGAGGGTCGCCCTCTTCCCTGCCATCAGCCTCTCGACGTCAGCGCCGCTGGTCGCATCGCCGCAGAGCAGGCGGTGCTTGCCGAGCAGGTAGAGGTCGCCAGGCTTGCTGATCGGCTCGTCGGGCACCTCGGGCACGAGGTCGGGATCGGTGAGGCCCTCGGTCGGTCCGTGGCGAGGAAGCCGGCGATCTCGGCGGGGTCGAAGCCGGTGAGGCCGAGGTCGTAGTCGAGGTCACCGAGCTCGGTCAGCTCGAGCGGCAGTAGGCCGAAGTCCCAGGTGGTCTCCTGTGCGCTTCTGTTATCAGCGATGCGGTAGGCCTTCACCTGCTGCGGCGTGAGGCCGCAGGCCACGTGGACCGGCACCTGCTCGAGACCGAGCTGCCTGGCAGCAAGGAGCCGCGTATGCCCGGCGATGACCACGTGCTCCTCGTCGACCACGATGGGCTGACGGAAGCCGAACTCCTGCAGCGAGGCTGCAACCTTGGCGATCGCTGCTTCTGGCGCTTGGCGTGGGTTACGCGCATACGGCGTCGGCTTGTCGATCGGCCACCAAACGACCTCGAGGTCCTGGCTCTGCGTCGTCTCCATCATCACCTCATGGGAATCGGTCATGCTTGCAGGGTAGATGGCCAGCGCCGCAGAGCCGCGGCCATCTGAGCAGCAGGCGTCAGCCTGCTGGCGGGGGTCACTACGCCGTGGCGCTCATGCCACTCGCTGCGGGCGAGGCGCTCGGCGGCGGTGATCGTCGGGCCTGCCTCCGGGCAGCGCTGGTGGAACAGACCTCGCGCCGGGTCGTATCCGCTGCTGTCGGCTTGGTCATCGAGCGAGATCGCCCGATCGCACTTCCAGCAGTAGGCCCAGTCGCCGAAGCCGTACACCTCCTTCAGGTCGGCAACCTCGCCCGAAAGGGCGCTCCTCGGCGCCGGCCTTGCAGCGACCTCGCGGTAGGCGCGGCGGAAGTCGGCGATCGGCGGTGACCAGGTGCAGGCGTCCCTCAGGTCGTCGACTGCAACGTCGGCGAGTGCGAACTCGAGCGGGATCAGCACCTGCTTCCATTCGCGCAGCTCGTCGGCGGTGCGCTGCCGGGGCCAGAGGGCGGTAAGGCGCAGCAAGATGCGGGCCACCTGGTGGTCGGTCATGCATAGTCCTCCTGCATCACGTGGGCGATGAGCTCCCGGCTGCGGTCCTGACCGTGAGTGAGCCGCGGCCCGTAGCCGGGAGGCACGACGAGCACGCCGGCTTCGTCGTACCAGTCGTCGTAGCGGGCTTGGTTCAGGAAGGTGGCGGCATGCGGGCAAAGGGCGGCGTCGCGGTAGCCGCAGCGCACGCTCTCGCGCATCACGGCGGCCACCTCGACGGAGCGCTGTCGGGAGAGCATGTCGAGACGCTCCCAGCGCTTTGCAGCCAGAGGCCTAGCTTGACGATTCGGGTAGGCGCGCCAGAAGTCGTCGAAGGAGGAGTCCTCGACGAGCTCGCCGCACAGTTCCTCGCACGGCACCGGCGGGAGTCCGCCGCGACAAGCGGGCACGGGGGGGCTTTCAGGGGGGCTCTTCTCTTTGTCTTCTTTGCTCTTCTCTATAGTGGTGGCCGCTCGGCCTACTGTCGAGGCGCCGTAGGGTGGCCGCTCGGCCACTGTCGTGGTGGCCTCCCCGCCTACGGTGGCCTGTCGGCCTACGGTGGCCGCTCCGCCTACTGTGGCCGTCGTCCCTACAGTGGCCGGTGCGCCTACAGTCGCCCCCGACGCCATCTTGGGCACGCTGTACCTCCCCCAGGCCTCGTAGTCCTTTTGCAGAGCGAGCACCTGAGGGCGGCGCCCCACGGCAGGGCGGAGCGCGGTGATCACGCCCTCAGCGATCAGGTCACAGAGCGCGCGCCGCAGCGTGCCCTTGTCCTGGCCGGTGAGCTCGCGCAGGAGGCCGAGCGAGAGCTCGGCCTCCTTTCTTCCGTGGTCTCCGTAGGTGCGCAGCACGACCACGAGCACGATGCGCTGCTGGGTCGCCGGCATGGGCGAGCGCACGAGCGCACCGAGGAGCTCCGTCGAGAAGCGTACAAAGGGCGTCGGTTGGGGGTTGGCCACTCCTTACTCCGCCCGGCTCGAACCCCCGGTGCCTTCGAGCATCTGAACGAGGCGCGCGGCGGGGACGAGCAGACGCTTCGAGACCCTGATGACCGGCAGTGTGCCGTCATGGGCCGCCGCGTAGGCCGTGCTCCTGCCGATGCCAAGGATCTTCGCGGCCTCATCGATCGAGCAGGTAGTGCGGCCCTTCAGGGCCTCGAGGCCGATTGCCTCCGCCTCCCTTGTGCAGCTGCGGCTGCGCTCGCCTGCGTCACTCATGCGCTTCGTCCTTTCCTCGTGGAGTGATGACCACCAGGGACGCTAGCGAGGACGGGATGCGGGGGGTGAATAATCTTGGTGATGTGGCGCAGAAGGCGGCCGGATCGCTATAAGTCGAGAGGTGAAACGACTTGCTGACACGCGGCCCGCCGTATATGTACAGACCATGGCGCTTCGCGATGGGAACGAGCTTCAGGCAGTCTGCGCAAGCCCGTCCGAACGGTCAGCGAAGGCCTCGCCCCTTCTCTCCATCCCCGTATGACAGGCGGCGCATGAGGGGCCACGTCCGCCACCGCGGCGATGAGCGCGCCGGGTCCTGGGAGTACATCGTCGATGTCGGCCTGCACGCGGCGCAGCGCTGCCCTGCCTGCAAGAAGCGCTTCTGGGTCGAACGGCGGCCCGCGAAGGCCTGCCCCAAGTGCGGCGGCGAGCTCACCGAGACCGAGGAGAGAAGGCGCGAGACCAAGTCCGGCTTCGCCACGCAGAAGGAGTGCGAGGCGGCGATGAACAAGCTCCTCGTCAAGGTCGAGGAGCAGGTCTACACTCCGCCGACCAAGGCGTCAGTCCGGGAGTACCTGACCAAGGAGTGGCTGCCCGCCGTCAAGGCGACGATCCGACCCACGACCTACCGTTCCTATGAGCAGCATGTGATGTGCCACATCGCCCCCCACGTCGGCTCAGTGAAGCTGGCGAAGCTCACCGGATCAGCCAGGTGAACCACCTCTACGCGAAGCTCGCCGAGACGGGCAAGAAGGATGGCAAGACGGGCCTCTCTGCCCTGACCATCCACCACGTCCACACCTGCCTGCACAAGGCCTGCAAGGACGCGGTGCGCTGGGGCCGGCTCTCGAAGAACCCGGTCGACGCCGCCGACCCGCCGAGCACGCGGGGCGCAGCCAAGAAGGAGATGAAGACCTGGGGCGCCAAGCAGCTCGGCGCGTTCCTTGACTCAACGAAGGACGACCGCCTGGCCCACCTCTGGCGGGTGCTCGCCATGACCGGCATGAGGCGCGGCGAGGTCTGCGGCCTGCGATGGGAGGATGTCGACCTCGAGAAGAGCAGGCTCTCCGTGCGCCGCGCCCTGATCCCCCACGGCGACGGCGTCATCGTGAGCGAGCCGAAGACTGCCAAGGGTCGGCGGCAGATCGCCCTCGATGCCGTCACCGTCGAGGCATTCAAGGCGCAGGCGGCGCTGCAGCTCGCCGACCGCGACAACGCCGAGGTCGCCTGGAGCGAGACCGGCTACGTGTTCACGATGGACGACGGCCGGCCGCTGCACCCGCAGAGCGTCTCACGAGCGTTCGACCGGGCCATCGCTGCGGCCAAGCTGCCCAGGATCCGGCTCCACGACCTGCGGCACACGCACGCTAGTCTGGCGCTCGCCGCAGGCATCAACCCCAAGGTCGTCTCCGAGCGACTCGGACACGCCACCGTCTCCATCACCCTCGACACCTACTCGCACGCAATCCCGGCACTGCAGGAGGAGGCGGCGGAGAGGATCGCGGGGCTGGTGCTGACTGGCTGACACGGCCTTCAGGCGTCAAGGACTATCGGCACGTCAGGGCCGCTCGGCGCGTCCCAAGTGCTTTCGATAGTTGCAGTTTGAGCCTGATGGAGCGGCCTTCGCGCACAGCCCCGCGGACGGCTGTTGCCCATTTGCCGCTGATTGCTGGAGGCTAGGGCAACAAAAGGGGCAACAGCTCAGACCGTCCGGCCCCGCAGAAGCTGGACGCGCGACTCCGCAGAGCGCCGGCGGATAGACGCGGCAACGCCGTCCGCCTCACGGCGTGAACTGGAAGCCCTGCTCCTCGACGAGCCGGCCGCAGACCGTGACGACGTCGGCGTCGTACTTCTCGCCGGCGTACTCGCGCACCTCGGCCAGCGCCGCCTCCATTCCGAGTTCCGGTCGGTAAGGGCGGTGTGAGCTCATCGCCTCGACGACGTCGGCCACGGCGAGGATGCGGGCTTCGGGAAGCATGCTTTCGCCGGTGAGCCCCTGGGGATAGCCGGAGCCGTCGAGGCGCTCGTGGTGCTGATTCACGATCGCCGCCACCGGACCGCCGAACTCGATGCCGGCGATCAGCGCGGCGCTGGCGGCCGCGTGCCCACGGACGAGCTCCATCTCCGTCTCGCTCAGGCGGCCGGGCTTGGCGAGGATCTCGGCCGGTACGACGATCTTGCCGACGTCGTGGAGCAGGCCAGCCGTTTCCACCATCTCGATGCGCGCCGCGTCCCACCCCAGCCCGGCGGCGATGGCGCCGGCGAGCTCGGCGACCCGGCGCTGATGACCGGCGGTGTAGGGATCGCGCAGCTCGGTCGTGGCGCCGAGCGCGGCCACCGTGGCCGTCAGCGCCTGCTTGGCCTGTGCGGCACTCGCCTCGATCTCGGCCGCGGCGCGCTGCTGCTCGCTGACGTCGACGATGAAGCCGAGGTAGCGCGTCGCCGAGAGGCGCACCGCGTCGAGGCGCACGGGGAAGCTGGTCCCGTCCTTGCGTACCAGGACCAGGTTTCCGCTCGACGCCCCCGTCAGCACGAGGTGCTGGAACTCCTGCTGCCCTGATTCGAGTGACTCCGGCGCCAGCAGTTCAGTGATGTTCATCTGCGCGAGCTCGCTCTGCGCGTAGCCGGTCTGCTCGGCGGCCGCCCGGTTGACCTCCACGTAGCCGCCCTGCTCGTCGGTGACGAACACGCCGTAGGGGGCATTGTCGACGTAGCCGCGGTAACGTGCTTCGCTCTCAGACAGCCTCCCCTCCGCCTCTTTGCGCTCGGTGACGTCGTCGTAGATCGCGACGACCTCACCGGAGGGCAGTCTGAAGATGCGGTTCTCGTACCAGTTCGCGAAGTGCTCGTCGCTGTAGAGAGCGCTCGGGAAGAGGGCCGGCTCCCCCGTCTGCCAGACGCCCTGAAGTGCGGGGATGAGGCCGTACTCGTCGATCGCGGGCCGCAGGTCGGTCAGCGACTTGCCGACGACCTGCTTCCTGGTCTTGCCCTCGATGCGCAGGCCGGCGGCGTTGAAGTCCTTGATGATGTAGTCGCTGCCCCGGGAGCCGTCACCACGGACCTCGTAGATGCCGGCGCCGCTGGGCATGTTGTCGAACAGGCCGCGGAGGAGGCCTTCGCTCTCGCGCAGCGCCTCCTCGGCCTGCTTGCGCTCGGTGATGTCGCGGCCGACGCCCAGTACCCCGATGAGTCGCCCGTCGCTGTCGTGGACCGGCGTCTTGATCGTCTCCAGGATCTCGCGGTGGCCGTCGTCGGCGAAGACGAGCACCTCTTCGTTCGCCGTAGGGGCCGCTGCCGCCATCGCCGCTTTGTCATGCTGCCGGAACGAATCCGCCTGGTCTGCGTCCGTGAAGTCGTAGTCGGTCTTCCCGATGATGTCGCGCTCCGGCGCGCCGAAGAAGCTCTCGAAGCGCCGGTTGCAGGACAGATAGATGCCATCGGTGTCCTTCAGCCACACCAGGTCAGGCAGCGTGTCGATCAATGTCCGCAGATGCGCTTCGCTTCCCCGCAGCGCCTCCTCCGCCCGTTTGCGCTCGCTGATGTCGTGGAAGATCGAAAGGACGCACGCCTCGCCCAGCAACTCGATGGTCCGAGCGGATGCGAGGCACCGGATCAGGGCGCCGTCCTTGCGACGGAGCGTGGTTTCGAGCCCACTGATCCGACCGAAGTCCTCCAGTCTCGCGACGAAGGCGGCACGGTCCGCCGGATCTGCCCAAATCGAGAGCTGTGAAACGGTCTTGCCGATGGCTTCGCCGCGTTTGTGGCCTAGAAGCTGGGTGAATCCCTCGTTCACTTCGAGGAGCGTGCCGTCGCCGAGCCGGGAGATGTCCATCAAGTCGGGGCACGCCTGGAAGGCAGCGGAGAACTTCTCCTCGGACTCGCGCAGTTCTCGCTCGGCGCGGACTCGCCGGCTGACATCGTGGGCGATGATGGAGAGCTCCATGATGTCGCCTGCCGTGTCGCGGATAGGGGCGAGCATGAGCGCGACGTCGAGCAGGGTGCCGTCCTTGCACAGGCGCTGAGTCTCGAAACCGAAGCCGCGATCCCGCTGAAGCATGCGCTTGATGAACTCCTGCGTCTCGCCTTCGCGTCCCGGCGGTATCAGGATCGCCCCGTTGCGTCCGATCGCATCCTCCGCCGCGTAGCCGTAGAGCATCTCGGCAGCGGCGTTCCAGCTGGTGATCGTCCCCTCCAGGTCCCTGGTGAAGGCGGCGTCTTGCGAAGATGCGGCGATGACCGCGAGCCGAGCCACCTGTAGCCGCGCCTGCTGCGCCTCGGCGGGGTCGCGGCCGGCGATGAACACGGCCCGCAGCTCGCCGCTCTCGTCGCGGTAGACGGTGGCGTTGTACTCGACGTCGGTGAGCGCGCCGGAGACGTGGCGCAGTACGAGAGGATGGTCGTTGACAAGACCCTCCTCGAGTACCCTCTGAAAGACCGCCCGTGCTTTCTCGGGTTCGCTGAAGCAGTCCGTGAAGTCGCTGCCGATCAACCGGTCACGGGGTATGCCGATGGCCTCCACGGTGGCGGCGTTCGCGTCGGTGATCTTGCCCTGCGGGTTGGTGGCCACCAGCGGGTTGATGCTCGTCTCGATGAGGCTGCGGGCGTAGCGTTCAGCCTCGCTCGCGCTACCGCCCCTGCCCTCTACCATGGCGCGGGCGCTGGTGGCGGCCCGACGATCGAGCCGCGCGCGTCAGGCACCGCCGAGAGTCTGAATGAGGCAGGAGGGTCTGCGCCGTCCTTGCGCTGACGCTGCGCGCCGTGGTCGTTCTGCCGGAGCCAGCCTAGCGGTATCTTCATCGTGGCACCCCTCGCTGCGACCGTGGGGCCAGCTGCTGCCGGCTCCCTCTTCGGTCCTGATCCACAGACACCTTGCTGAAGCCCTTGCCGACTGTGCGAGGTCCGGCGTGAACTCGGCAACCCATGATGCGTCTGGCTGGTTGTCTTCATTATCGGCAGTGCATGGTCGCAGCGTGAGTCTGCGAGAAGGCCGGTCTCGCTGCAAAGCGTATCAGCTGGTGCAGGTCTGAAGGGGCGTTCAGGCTCGCTCGGCCAAGGTCGAGCCGCCGGTTGCCAGGGGTTGGCGAGGGGTCGCTACGTCCAAACCGTCACCCCGATCGAATTGCTCCACCAATCCCACGTCCCGGGGAGGTCGTAGATGGCGACGTAGTAGCTCTTGCCGAGGGTGCGCGCTTTGAACGTCCAGCTGAAGTGCCCTGTGCCAGTGAGCTTCACTGTCGCCCGGCGGTACGCACTTGCAGCGAAAATCAAAGCCCCGCTTCCCGTCGCGTGTTCCAACGAAGCCCATCGCGGAGGCCGTCGAGAAGATCGGCGCGGGACTGCGAGCGGCAATGGTGGGATAGGGTCGAGACCCCCGAGCTCAGACCTGGCGCGCCGGGAAGTGCGACGACTCACCCTTGTACGGCGAAGGCCCGCCTATGACGAGAGCCCGGTCGCGGCGTTGGCACGTTCTCTGCCCGCCGACTTCGCCTTGTACATCGCGGCATCCCCTCCGCGCAGGAGATCGTCGACGCTCTGCGGCAGATCCTGATAGGTCACGACGCCGACGCTGCAGGTGATGGCGTACCCCGAGAACGTCGCTACGCCGGCGAGGTCTGTGCGCAGACGCCCGGCGATGCGCCCGGCCTCGTGGCTGCCTGTCTCCGGCAGCAGGACGACGAACTCATCCCCGCCCAGACGGGCGACCACGTCGATGGACCGGATCGACTTCTGGGCGACGGCGGCGATGCTCCTGAGCACGCGGTCGCCCTCGTGGTGTCCGGCGACGTCGTTCACGCGCTTGAAGTCGTCGACGTCGATGTACAGGAGCGACAGCCGATGCCCATAGCGGCGGCTGCGCTCGAGTTCGGTCCCCGCGGTCACGTAGAACGCGCGACGGTTGGCCAAGCCGGTCAACGCATCGGTCACGGCGAGCGACTTGTGCAGGTCGCGGTCACGCCTGAACAGGCTGAGCAGCATGACCACGGTGACGTACAGAAGAGCGTGGAGCAGCGCCCCGGAGACCGCCAGCGCGGGGCTGACGGAGCCAGAGAGGAGGGCTGTGCCCAGCCGGAGCGCAGTGGCGAGCAGCGCGATGGCGACGCCGCTCGCAGTCGAGCGCGTCAGCCAGGTCACGAAGACGATGGGGAGCAGGTACAGCTCCTCGAAGCCGGCCTCTGAGCCCGTGAGCGCGTCGGCGAGCGCGATGATCGCCACGAACGCGAGGCCGATGGCGAGGTTCACCGCCTGGGGCAGCCTCTCCAGGCGCAGGATGGCGCGCCAGAGCAGGTCCGCCGCGCTCCCGGCCAGCCGTCGAGCTGGTTGAGTAAGGCTCATCAGACTCCCGCCCGCGTCACACCATGTGTCGTCAGTCAAGACTGCAGCACAGCCTATCTGACCTTGCCACAGTATCGGCCCGGAGGCGGTTTGCCTGAATGCTCGGGGCGATGTTGGCACTCAAAGGTCGACCGAGCCGATCGCAGCGATAGTGGGAGTCCGGCCGGGGGTTCGCTGGTCTTGACCTTCAACGCCCAATGCTCGACGCTCCGAACCCTGCGCGCTATGCTCCCCGCAACCTGACCTGCGTCAGCAAGGGGACTGTCATCCAGGTTCGCATCCTGTTCGTCGAGGACTCGCAAGACGACGTCGAGCTGCTCCTGGCCCGTCTGCGCTCAGCTGACCTCGCGCCGGAGTGGCTCCGCGTCGCCAGCGAGGTCGAACTCCGCGAGGCGCTGGCCTCATCGGAGTGGCAGGTCGCCCTGGTCGACTATGAGCTTCCCGGGTTCAGCGGCCTCGAGGCCCTGCGCATCCTCGCCGACGCTGGCTCCCGACCTGCCGGCGATCACCGTCTCCGGGACCATCAGCGAAGAGACGGCGGTGGCCACGATCACCGCCGGCGCGGTCGACTTCGTCCTCAAGGACAACCTCACGCGCCTTGCGCCCGCCGTAAGGCGCGCAATGGAGAGTGCGGCGCTTCGGCGCGCACAACGGGACGCGCTCGAGCAGGCGCGGCAGAGCCAGTTCGCCGTGGACCACGCCTCTCAGGCGATCGTCTACGTGAGCGAGGCCGGCGTCGTACTGTACGCCAACGGGGCCGCCGGTCGTCTCGCTGGCATCGCTCCCGAGGCGGCGCATCGGCGAGGAGATCTGGACCTGGTACCCGCGCCTCAGCCGAGAGGACTGGTCCGGGCTCTGGCACGCGGCGACGGATGGCCCCGTCGAAGACATAGATGCCCTACTCAGGCGGGCCGATGGCAGCGAGCGCGCGGTCTCGATCACGCTCGACCACATGGTGCGCGACGAGGGCGAGTTCGTGATCGCCTACGCCCGCGACCTCACGGAGAGCAAGCGCGCGCAGGCCGACCTGAGCTTCACGCAGTTCGTCGTCGAGCACGCAGGCGACTCCGTCTTCTGGATGGAGGCGGAGGGGGCTTTCAAGTACGCCAATCCGGCTGCCTGCGAGGCCCTCGGCTACACGCTCGACGAACTCCGGACGATGTCGATCCGCGACATCGACCCGAAGTACTCGTCTCGCTGGGCGGAGCACATCAGCGAGCTCAAGGAGGCGGGGTCGCTCACCTTCGAGACGCATCACCGGCGGCGCGACGGGACGCTCGTGCCGGTGGAGGTGACTGCGGTCTACCTCGAATACGACGGGGTCGCCTACGATGTGGGCTTCGCCCGCGACATCACCGAGCGCAAGCGCGCAGACGAGGCGCTCGCCGCGAGCGAGAAGCGCTTTCGAGGCTACTTCGAACAGAGCCTCATCGGCGCTGCCGTAACGTCGCCGGGCAAGGGCTTCGTCGACATCAATCAGACCTTCCTCGAGCTGATCGGCTACACGCGAGAGGAACTCGCGGACAAGTCCTGGGCCGAGCTCACCCACCCCGACGACGTCGCGGCTGACGTCGCCCAGTTCGAGCGCGTCATGGCCGGAGAGACCGACGGCTATCGCCTCGAGAAGCGCTTCATCCGCAAGGATGGCGAGGCGGTCCATGTGGACCTGAGCGTGCGCGTCGTGCGTGATGACCGGGGCGCGGTCGAGTACTTCCTCGCCCTGGTCACGGACGTCACCGAACGCAGACGCGCGGAGAAGGCGCTCCACGAAAGCGAAGAGCGCTTCCGCCTGCTCAGCACGAGCACCCCCGACAGCACCTCGGTGCAGGACAGGGACCTGCGCTACGAGTGGGTCGTGAACCCCGCTCTCGGCCTGACCGCCGGGGAGTTCATCGGCAGGACAGACGCGGACCTTGTCGACGCCGAGCAGTTCGAGATGGTGCGCGCCCTCAAGCAGCAGGTCATCGACACAGGTGAAGCCCTTCACGTAGAGGTGCCACTGACTGATGCTCAGGGCAAGACGACCTACTACAACGGCACCTACGTGCCGCGACGCGACGCCGACGCCAACGTCACCGGCGTCCTCAGCTACTTCCAGGACGTCACCGAGCGCAGGCAGGTCGCGGCGGAGTTGGAGCGGGAACGGCGCGACTACGAGACCATCTTCGACTCCTCGCCGGTAATGATCGTCTACAAGAGCGCGGACGACCACATCCTGAAGGTGAACGATGCGTTCGCGCGCTTCATCGGCCTGCCCAAGGACGAGATCGTCGGCATGACCACCTTCGACGTCGCGGACCCCAAGGAGACCGCCCGGCTCGGCAGAGACGACGACCTCGAGGTCATCAGAACCGGCGAGCCGCGCATGAACGCGCTGGTCTTCTTCTCCAGCCCCTTCAGCGAGAACGCCGCCTGGGTCCTGTTCTCGAAGTTGCCCTTCCGCGACGACTCAGGCGACATCGCCGGGACGGTCAGCTTCGTCACGGACGTGACTGACCGCAAGCTGGCCGAAGACGCTCTGGAGTCAAGCGCGGCGCAGCTTCGCCGCACCGTCGAGGGATCCGTGCTGGCCATGGGTCAGGTGGTCGAGACGCGCGACCCCTACACTGCCGGCCACGAGCGGCGCGTCTCCGAGCTCGCCGTCGCCATCGCCGCAGAAATGGCGATAGGCGCAGCAGATCTCGACGGCCTGCGCATGGCCGCCCTCATCCATGACGTCGGCAAGGTCGCTGTGCCGGCGGAGATCCTCTCCAAGCCAGGCCGCCTGAGCGAGGTCGAGTTCAGCCTCATCAAGCAGCACGCGCAGGCGGGCTACGACATCCTCAGGGCCATCGAGTTTCAGCAACCGGTAGCAGAGATGGTGCTGCAACATCACGAGCGCCTTGACGGGTCCGGCTACCCCGGGGGCCTCCTCGGCGAAGACACCCTGCTGGAATCCCGGATCCTGGCCGTGGCCGACGTCGTCGAGGCGATGAGCTCGCATCGGCCCTACCGCCCCGCGCTGGGCATGGAAGTGGCCCTCGGCGAGATCCGTGAGAATGCCGGCATGAAGTACGACGCCGAAGTCGCTGCAGCCTGCCTGCGCGTGGTCGAGGAGCAGGGCTTCGCCTTCACCGGCTGAAGGCGGCCCATCCGCGCAGAGCAGAGTCACCCCATCGCTGCCTGATCGCCGCCGAGCGGGGGCTCGGCCCGACCATCATGCTCGGTCGGTCTGCCGCGCTCTCTGCGCAGACGGTCGGCAGAGTTCACACCGACAGTCACTCTCGTGCCACCAGCCCTCCTGGGGCACGGTCTCGGCGGCCACCGAGGTGCGTCCGCCACCTTTCGCCCCACTCCAGAAGACGGCGCCATCGAAGTAGAGGTCGGGCTCATCGTCGCCGCGCGACGCTGTCCAAGCCCATCGCCCGGCATGGATGACCTGGTCGCGGCTGTGGCGCCGTTCTGGGGGTCTCATACTCGCGGTGCCTCCGGTGCTGCTGTGAGTCGCAATTGCGCCACGCTAGACAGCCAGAGCGCACTGTGCAAGGCCGAGTAGACGGATGGCCCACGTCTATCCCCGGCCCAGAGAACTCCTCACCCGACGCGCCTCCCACGTCCACTCCTCGACCCGGTACCCCGGCGCTCGCGGCTCCCCGCTCATCACGAGCCCGTGCCGGCGTCTGAGCTTGCCGACCGTCTGCCAGATCTTCACGTGGTCGGCATCGACCCCGTGGGCAGCCAGCGCTTCGCGCAGGTAGAGCGGCTCGCCGGGGTGCAGGGCGTCGTGGGCGAGCACTAGATCGAGTGCGCGAGCACGTCGGATACACGCCTGTGTCCGCTCGTGCCGCCGAGTCTCGTCGGCAGAATGTCGGCAGTTCTGCCGATTCGGAAGGAAATGGGCGCGCGGCGAACACCAGAACGTGCCCATTTGCAGGAGAGAAGTTGGAGGCGGCGATCGGAGTTGAACCGATGATGGAGGTTTTGCAGACCTCTGCCTTACCACTTGGCTACGCCGCCGCGCAGGTCCCCTCAAGTGCGAAAGGCAGACGACAGAGCACATGGCTTCTGTCCTCTGCCTCGCCCCCGAGAGGGAGATTGGAGCGGGTGAAGGGACTCGAACCCTCGACCTTCTGCATGGCAAGCAGACGCTCTAGCCAACTGAGCTACACCCGCAGCAAGCGGGGATGCTACCAGAGGCCGCGCCGGGGCGCAATTCGAGTTCGCGAGCCTGTGCGGCGCCTTTCGCGGGGCGGATTCGGCCGCGCCGGCGAGCCGATGCGGGGATGGACGCGGACCGGCTGGGCCGCGCGGCCGCTAGGTGGTCGCGGCGTCTATCGCCTGGTTCACGAGCGCGTCGGCGGCCGCGTTCTGCTCGCGCCGCACGTGCTTCACGTCCACCTCGTGGAAGCGGCTGAGGAGGAGGCAGGCCTGCTGATGCAGGGGCTTCAGGCCTGCGTCCTTGACCTTGTACTGCCCGTTGACCTGGCGCACGACGAGCTCGCTGTCGAGGAACACGTCGAGGCGCTCGACCCCGCGGTCGAGGGCGACCTCGAGGCCGGCGATCAGCGCCTGGTACTCGGCGACGTTGTTGGTGGCCTTGCCGATGTAGTCGGCGACGTCCTCGACGACGTCGCCGCCGGCGGTCATGAGGCGCGCGCCGATCCCGGCCGGGCCGGGATTGCCGCGCGCGCCGCCGTCCGTGTACAGGTGGTAGCGGTCGTCGTCGCGGTTCACCCCGCGGACGCCCTCGCGCGGCGCAGGCGCAGCGCCGGCTTCCGTGTTCTCGTCCGGCGCGGACTCCTCGCCCACGGCGCCTTCGGCCTCTTCGCCTTCACGGTGACCGCGCTCGAGTCGCTCCAGATGGCCACGTCCTCGTTACGGAAGGTCTCGACCGACGCGGCAGTACCGAGGGCGTCGGCCAGCTGGACCGCCCAGCGCACCATGCCCTCCTGCTCGGTGACGCCGTGCGGCGCGTCGATCAGGGCCAGGCCCTGGGCCTGCGCCGCGCGCGCCTCGTGGTACTTGACGTCGCCGGTGACGAGCACGTCGGCGACCTGGGCGACGCCGCGCGCGATGGCCTCGGCTCCCGAGCCGGGCAGCACGGCGACGCGGCGCACCTCGCGGCCGGCGTCGCCGGCATAGCGCACCGACGGCAGGCGCAGCACCGCGGCGACGTCCGCGGCCAGCTCGGCCAGCGTCATCGGCCTCGGCAGCGCGCCGAGCCGGCCGAGGCCCAGCGAGGCGATCTCGTTATCCAGGGGGATGACGTCGTAGGCGGGCTCCTCGTACGGGTGCGCGGCCACATAGGTGCTGGTGACGCGGCGGCGCAGCCGCCGCGGGAAGACGACCTCGATGCGCAGCTCGTCGACGGTCTCGTCGCGACCGGACATTCCGGCCGCGGGGTGCGTGGTCTCGCGGCCGAAGAACGTGCCCTGCCCGCCGACCGACCAGGAGCAGTGCTCGTACTCGCCGATCACGCCGGCGCCGGCCGCGAAGAGGGCCTTGCGCACCAGATCGGCGTCGTCGACCGGGACGAAGCCGACCAGCTTGAGCGCGTCGGCCGCCGCCGGCGCCAGCGGGACGACGGCCTCGAGGTCGAGAAGCTCGGCGATCACGTCGGCCATGCCGCCGCGGGCCTTGTCCAGGCTGGTGTGCGCCGCGATCACGGCGACGCCCTCGCGCGCGGCGCGCAGCGCGAGCCGGCCTGCCTCGGAGTCGTCGGAGAGCCGTTCGAGCGGATCGAAGATCAGCGGGTGGTGGCTGACGACGACGCCGGCGCCGAGGCGGTGGGCCTCGTCCAGGACGGCGTCGTCCACCTCGAGCGCGACGAGGACGACCGGCGCGGCGCCGCTGCGCCGGCCGCGCCTGCTGCGCCGGCCGCGTGCAGCTCGTCGCCCGGCGAGCCGACCTGCACGCCGACGTGGTCCCACGGCTCGGCGAGCGCGAAAGGCGCGAGGCGGTCGACAGCGGCGATGACGTCACGTACCTGCATGTCGCAGATACTACCCCAGTCGCGGCCAGACACTCCCTCGGGCGACCCGCCCGGGCGCCGGCAGCCGCTGCGCCTGCGTATACACTCGCCTGATGACGCAGACCGGCGGACAGACGAGGCGCGCGGACCCGACCCGGGCGCCGGGCGGGCCGGTCCTCGGCGGCCGGCAGGCGGCGGGCCCGGCCCTCAACCCCTGGCTGGTCGTCCTCGCGCTCGCGCCCGGCATCATGCTCACGCTCGCCGACGCGACGGTCATGACGATCACCGTGCAGGCCATCATCCGCCAGGTGGGCGGCTCCGTGGTCTCGGTCTCCTGGGTGATGAACGGGTACAACCTCGTGCTCACGGTGCTCTTCCTGCCCATGGGCAGGCTCGGCGACCGCTATGGCCACAAGCTCGTCTTCACGCTCGGCCTTGCGCTGTTCACCGCCGCCTCACTGCCGTGCGCCCTCGCGACGAGCATCCCCACGCTGGTCGCCTGGCGCGTGGTGCAGGCGGTCGGCGCCGCGGCCGTCGTGCCCACGGCGCTCGCCCTGCTCCTGCAGGCGTTCCCCGAGCGTCGCCAGGGGTTCGCCGCCGGCCTGTTCGGGGCCGTCAGCTCGCTCGCCCTGGCGGTGGGCCCCGTGCTCGGCGGAGTGCTGGTCTGGTACCGGGGCTGGCCGGCCGTCTTCTGGCTCAACCTCCCGGTCGGGATCGTCGGCGTCGTCCTCGCGCTCACGCTCACCCGGGGCCTGCGCACGCCGCGCACCCGCGAGTCTCTCGACTGGCCCGGCGTCGGCCTCGTCAGCGCCGGCCTCTTCTGCGTCACGCTGGCGATCATCCAGGGCAACGACTGGGGCTGGACGTCGGCCGCCGTCATCGGCCTCTTCGCCGGCGGCTCCGCCCTGCTCCTCCTCTGGGTGTGGTGGGAGCTCCGCAGCGCCTCTCCCCTGTTCGACCTCCGCCTGTTCCGTGACCGCACCTTCGCCGCGTCGGCCACCGCCGTCATGACCGTGGACACCGCGCTGATGGGCACGATGTTCATGGGCGTGATCTTCATGATCGCGATGATGGACTACAGCGAGCTCAGGGCCGGACTCGCGATCGCCACCCTCCCCGTCGCCGTCATGATCCTGACGCCGCCCGCGGGCTGGCTCGCCGACCGCATCGGTCCGCGCTGGCTCGCCGTGACCGGCGCCTTGGTGACCGCCGCCGGACTCTTCGCCCTCGCGCACCTCGCACGCACCGACCCGGTGAGCGGCGTGGTCTGGCGGAGCGCCGTCGTCGGCGCCGGCATCGGCCTCTCGCTGCCGGCGCTGCTCGCCGCCGGGATGGGCGCCGTGCCCGGCGGCCACAAGGGCGCCGGGGCCGGGATGCTCAACACGGCCCGCCAGCTCGGCTTTCTGCTCGGGGTCGCGATCCTCGTGGCGGTGTTCGCGCACACCATGGGGCAGGCCGTGAACCGTGCCGCCGACCAGGCTCAGGCGCTGACGCGCGCGCAGGACGGCGTCTCCCAGCCGATCAAGGACCGCCTGGTCAAGGAGTTCGACAAGGTCCGGACCATCGACGCGACCTCCGGGATGGAGGAGATCCGCAAGGTCGCCCACCCCATCGCCGAGGACGTCGGGAACGACGTCGGCTTCTTCGAGGGCCTCGCCCTGCTCCAGCTGAAGGGCCGCCTCGAGAACATGCTCTGGGACCAGGTCTCGGCGGCGTTCCGCTGGCCGTTCTACGTGGCCGCGATCTTCGCCGCGCTGGGCGCCGTCGCCGGCGGCTTCCTGCCGCGACGCCTGGCGCGCCGCGAGCCGTAGGACGCGCCGCGGCGCCCGTCTGACTTCCCCACCTCGATTGCGCACTCGGGTACACTCTCTCGCATGGGCAGCATCAACGAGACGAGCCTCCCCGGCGTCGGCATCCGCTTCGACTTCACGACGCGTGAAGGCGACCGCGTCGTCGTGGTCAATCATCGCAGCGGACGCAGCGAGCTGCTCGTGTGCAGCAAGCAGGACCCCGATGCCTGCCACGAGGTCCTGAGGCTCGCCAAAGAGGATGCGCGCTCCCTCGCCGAAGTCCTCGGCCAGTCGCAGGTCACCGAGGAGGTCACCTCGATGCGCCTGTCGACGCAGGGGCTCACCATCGACTGGCTGCCGGTACATCCGGCATCGCAGTGCGTGGGACGCTCCGTGTACGACATCGAGCATCTGGACGAGGAGGCCGCCTCCATCGTCGCGATCATCCGGGACGTGACGACCATCGCGGCGCCGCCTTCCACGTTCACCCTGCAGCCGGACGACGTGACCGTGGTCGTCGGCACGCCGGAGGGCGTCGAGGCGATGGCCGACCTGTTGCGCAGCGTCTGAGGGCGCGCTCCTCGTGGTAGCCACCCTGGCGGAGGGCGCCGGCTTCCTGCTCGAGGTCGGCGCCGTCTTGCTCGTGCTGGCGGCGCTTGCGCGCCTGGCCGCCCGCACCGGCTTCTCCCCGATTCCCCTCTACCTGCTGGCGGGCCTCGTCATCGGGTTCGTCGCCCCACCCGACATCGACCCCGGGGTCATCGCCATCGAGTCGCAGGTCGCCGTCATGCTTCTGCTCTTCATGCTCGGCGTCGAGTACACGGCCGACGACGTGGTGCGCAGTCTGCAGAGCAGCCTCGGCCCCGGGATCGTCGACTTCGCGCTCAACTTCCCTCCCGGCCTGCTGGTCGGGCTGGTGCTCGGGTGGGGCGTCCTGCCGTCGCTGCTGCTTGGCGGCGTCACCTACATCTCGTCGTCGAGCATCGCCGCCAAGGTGCTCGACGACTTCGGCCGCCTCGGTAACCGGGAGACCCCGGCCATCCTCTCCGTGCTGGTGATGGAGGACCTCGTGATGGCTCCCTATCTGCCGCTGGTGGCGGTGCTGCTCGCCGGCGGCAGTCTGCTGCGCGGGGTCGCCCTGGCCGTCGCGGCGAGCGGCCTCGCCGTAGCCGCCCTGTGGACCGCGCGGAGACACGGCCACCTCCTCAGCCGCCGGATCACGCACCCCAAGAGCGAGGTCGTCCTGCTCACGGTGGTCGGGATGCTCATGATCGCCGGCGGGGCGGCCGAGCTGATCGGAGTGTCGGCAGGAGTCATGGCGTTTCTCGTCGGGCTGTCCATCTCCGGCACCCTCGCGCATCGCGCCCGCGAGCTGATGAGCCCGCTGCGCGACCTCTTCGCGGCCGTGTTCTTCGTCTCGTTCGGCCTGCAGATCGACGTGCGCTCGATCCCGGGAGTGCTGGGCGTCGCCGCCGTCCTCTGGGTCGTGACGGCGGGGACGAAGCTCGTCACCGGATGGATCGCCGCGCGCCGCATCAGCGCCGTGCCGGGACGCCTGCGGGCGGGCACGGCGCTCGTCGCGCGCGGCGAGTTCTCCATCGTCATCGCCGGCCTCGGCGTCGCCGCCGGGACGGAGTCCCTGCTGGCGCCGCTCGCCGCCACCTACGTCCTCCTGACGGCGGTGAGCGGTCCGCTTCTCACCCGCTACGCCGACGTCGCCGGCCTGCGGCTTGCACGC
>CAVRHC010000014.1:0-551559 GCA_963720835.1 uncultured Pseudomonadota bacterium
ACTTTCACACACACGTCCAGGAAGTTCGTGCCGGTCGTATCCTTCGTCGCGGGCGGGTTTGCCCGCACGCGGACGAACGGTTTGTCCGCGTAGTAGCCGCGGTAGAGTCGCCCAGCTCGGCTTCTGTCACGGTTCGTGTGGGGGTGGCGTAGATTGTGCTGAGAATCCCGCGGTCCATCGGCATCAGGTGCGGGGTGAAGATAACTGAGACCGGCTTGCCCGCGATGTCCGAAAGAGCCTGCTCGATCTCGGGCGTGTGACGGTGTGTGCCGACCGCGTAGGCGGTCACGCTTTCGTTGCATTCGGGATAGTGGAAGTTCAGCTTCGGTGTTCGACCGGCCCCAGACACGCCCGATTTACTATCGATCACGATACCCGAAAGCTCGATTAGTCCCTTCGAAATGAGTGGGGCCAGGCCCAGGATTGCCGTTTGCGGGTAGCAGCCCGGATTTGCAACTAGCTTCGCGCTGTTGATGTAATCGCCATACACCTCGGGCAGGCCATAAACCGCCTGAGCGAGATTCGCGGCATCGTGGTGCGTCTCCTTGTACCACTCCTGGTACACGGCCGCGTCGCGGAGCCGGTAGTCTGCACTCAGATCGACGACACGGATGCCGCGTTCAAGCAGTGGCGGGATCGACTCCATGCTCGTGCCATGCGGGAGGCAGCCGAACGCGACCTCTACTCCCTTCCCTTTCAGCTTGTCGGGGTCGAAAGGCTCACAGCGAATGTCCAGACGACCGAGTAGGCTCGGATGAAGGTCCGCGATATGTTCATCCTGCCGCGAGGTGACCGCGGCGATCTCCGCGTGCGGGTGGCGGAGAAGAATCTTGATCAGTTCGACGGCCGTGTAACCGGAACCGCCGAGTATCGCGACCTTGACCTTGTTCATTTCCTGCCTCTGGAGCGGAATCCACACTCTGATAATGTATCACCATGCCCGAACCATTGACCATCACTGAAGCCGCGGGGTTCATTCGCCGCGGCGAATTGAGCCCTCCGAACTCCTGGAGCAGTGCCTCGCGCGGGTCGATCGCTACGAGGACCGCGTGCGGGCATGGGTCTATCTCGACCGCGAGGGCGCACGCGAACAGGCCGCGCGGCTCACGGACGAGTTGAAGCAGAACCACAACCGCGGGCCGTTGCACGGCATCCCGGTCGGCATCAAGGACATCATCGACGTGTTCGACATGCCGACTGGGTGCGGCTCGAAGCGCTGGGCGAAGAGCTACGCCCGTCGCGACGCGACCTGCGTGGAACGGCTGCGCCAGGCCGGCGCGGTCATCATGGGCAAAACGGTGACGACCGCCTACGCGAGCTTCGACCCGCCCGTGACGCGGAACCCGTGGAACCTCGACCGCACACCGGGCGGCAGTTCGAGCGGTTCGGCCGCCGCGGTCGCGTGCGGAATGTGCCTCGGGGCGCTGGCAACGCAAACCGGCGGCTCGATCACGCGCCCCGCGAGCTACTGCGGCGTGTACAGCCTGAAGCCGACGCACGGCCGCGTCAGCGTGGACGGCGTGCTGCCGCTCGCGCCGAGCCTCGATCACGTCGGCGTCATGGCAAACTGCGTTCGCGACCTGGCGATCGTATTCGAGGCGATCACCGGGAACGGACGGCGAATCCGGGCGCGACCGACGCTATTCCCGCGGCGACGTTCCTTGTTGACCAGCGACTCTCCCCGGACTTAAGGAACGCCGCCGTCTTCGTGCGGCTCCGCGGCTACTTCGACGAACAGACGGAACCGGAACTGAATGACGCGATCACGCGCGCCTGTGACGACCTGCAATCACCGGGTGAGGCACTCGTTACGAACGGAGTTCCACCGGCCGCATTCGCCGAGGTCGCCGCAAACCAGCACCTTATCATGGCCGTCGAAGCGGCCGAGTATCACGACACCCGGCTCGCACGGCACCCCGACGACTACCCGCCGCGCGTCCGGGAACTCATCGAAGAAGGCCTCCGCGACCTCGGCAGTCGAATATCGCGAAGCACGGCTCGACCGCGACCACCTCGAAATCCAGATGGACGATTCCGCGACGTGGAGCGGCTTCTGTCTAACCCCGGCCACCACCGGGCCCGCCCCGGATGCCGCGACCACCGGTAACCCGGCTTACAATTCGCCCTGGAGCTACACCGGGTTGCCCACAGTGTCCCTCCCGATCTGCTTCACGTCGAACGGGTTGCCGCTCTCGGTTCAACTCGCCGGAGCGCAGGAGCTGACGGCTCGTTGCTCGCCGCAGCAGCGTGGGCGGAGCGCGCAATCGGTTTCGAGCGCCGACCGCTTCCGCTATGATGTGACGCTATGTCGTTCGCGGACACCTCGACATCCTGTACGAAGACAACCACTGTCTGGCCTTAACAAGCCGGCCGGGTGGCCGACCACGCACTTCGACGGCAAGGACGAGACCGTTGACCGGCTCGTGAAGTCGTATCTCAAGGAGAAATACCAGAAGCCTGGCAACGTCTTCCTCGGCGTCGTGCATCGGCTCGACAAGCCCGTGAGCGGGGCGCTGCTGTTCGCCCGCACGAGCAAGGCCGCGGCCCGGCTGAGCGAGCAGTTCCGCGAAGGGATGGTCGAGAAGAGTGTACTGGGCAGTGGTCGAAAGCCTCCCGAGCGGGGGGCGTCAGCCCCCTGTGTGGCTGAATCAGGATTCCGGTTCCCTCGAAGACTACTTGAAGAAGGACGACGCCGAAGGCCCGCGTGGAAGTCGTGCCGAAGGAAACGCCGGGGGCACAGTTCGCGCGGCTGCTGTTCGCCGTCCGCGGGCGGCACAACGGGCTGACGTGGCTCGAACTCCGCCCGCACACCGGCCGCAAGCATCAGTTGCGTGTGCAACTCGCCAGCCGCGGATGCCCGATCGTCGGCGACGCGAAGTACGGCAGCGACCGCCCATTCGGCCACGCCATCGCACTGCACGCCCGAAGCCTGACGTTCCTGCACCCGACAACGAAGGAACCGATCACCGTGACGGCCGAAGTGCCCAAGATCTGGCGCGGCCGCTTCGCCCACCTGCTCCAACGACGCGTAAGCCGCCGGTGTACCACATGACCACCGACGAGAAACTCGCCGCGATCCTGGCGGCCGTGCAGACTGACCCCGGCAACCGCGGGCTGGCCCGCGACCCGCACGACAACCTGTTCACCGCGACCGCGGGCGACTTCGCAGGCGGCGTGCCGGAGTATCGCGGAGCACCAGATCCCGGCGTCGCGATCATCGACAGGCTTCTTCATCCCATCTGGCGAGCCGCCCGCGTTCGAAACCGATGGCCCGCTCGGGCGCAGTCTTTCTTGCACGCGCATACTCGAATCGCGATGCAATATCCAACTGCCATTCATGCGGAATCCGCGCTGCGACCGAAGCCGGATCGCGGACATCCTGTGCTTCAGACATGTGCAACGATCCACACCGGATGTCACTCGAACATGTCGCGACAGATATGGCACTCCGACGTCATCTGCGTCGCGCTGGAACGCCTCGGCCCCGCGTCGGACGGCAAAAACTACACGATGCGCGGCCGAGACGTCACGCGATTCACACGATGCTCGGATCGATGCAACGGTCTCTATCCGCAGAGGCCAAAGGACACATTCGCAGACGGCGTCACTATCGGCATCGGCGACGGCGGGAACGAGATCGGCATGGGGAAGATTCCGCACGAGACGATCGTCAAGAACATCCCGAATGGCGACCTGATCCACTGCCGCGTGCCGACGGATCACCTCATCGTCGCGGGCGTGAGCAACTGGGGTGCGTATGCCCTTGCGGCCGGTGTGTACGTTCTTCGCGGGGTGAAACCGCCGGCCGACCTGTTCGACCCCGACCGCGAGCGCGAGATTCTGGAAGTCATGGTCCGCGAAGGGCCGCTCGTCGATGGCGTGACCGGGAAGCAGACCGCGACCGTGGACGGGCTGACGTGGGACGAGTACGTGAAGCCGCTGATCCGCATCCGCGAAATCTGGAGTCGTGATGGCGATGCGATTGCGAAATGCCACCGGCGCCGCTGTGCGGGCGGCGTGCCGGACGGGAAGCAGACCGGGCCGACGCCCGGCCTCGCCCTCGGGTATGTGCAGGCCAATCTCGTCGTGCTGCCGAAGGACTGGGCCTTCGACTTTCTGCTGTTCTGCCAGCGGAACCCGAAGCCGTGCCCGCTCCTGGATGTGACCGAGCCGGGCGACCCCGAGCCGCGATTCGTGGCCGCGGGCAGCGACCTGCGGACCGATCTGCCCGCGTACCGCGTGTGGAAGAACGGCGAACTGATCGAGGAACCGACCGACATTTCCAAGCACTGGCGCGACGATTTCGTTTCGTTCGTCATCGGCTGCTCGTTCACCTTCGAGAATGCGCTCCTCGCGGCCGGAGGTTCCCGTGCGGCACATCGAGCAGAACGTGAACGTGCCGATGTACCGCACGAACATCGCGTGTCGTCCCGCGGGGCGGTTTTCGGGGCCGCTGGTTGTCTCGATGCGGCCGCTGACGCCCGAGCTCGGCTGTGAAGGCGACGCGGATTTGCTCGCGCTTCCCGCGGGCACACGGCGCTCCGGTTCACTTCGGCGACCCGGCCGCGATCGGGATCCGCGACATCGCGAAGCCGGACTTCGGCGACGCGGTCGAGATTCGTGCAGGGCGAGGTGCCGGTCTTCTGGGCGTGCGGGGTGACGCCGCAAGCGGCGCTGATGCAGGCGCGGCCGCCGCTCGCGATTACGCACAAGCCGGGTCACATGTTTTTGACGGACTTGCGGGATGTGGATCTGGATGGGGAGTAAAAACAAGAACCCCGCGAAGATCGCTCTTCGCGGGGTTCTGTGTAAAAGAGCCGGCAATGACCTACTCTCGCGCTGGACGCACTACCATCGGCCCCAGGTGCTTTACGGCCGTGTTCGGAATGGGAACGGGTGTTGTCCACCTGGGTATGGTCACCGGCAAGCTGCTTGAATATCACTGGTTCGACGGAGCTGACGAATATCATTGGCAACTTGGGTAGCAAGAAGTCTGACACGAGCGAGAAAGGGAACAATGCGGCCAAGCGTTCGGCTGTTAGTACCGGTTAGCTGAGTGGATTGCTGCACTTACACGTCCGGCCTATCGACCTGGTGGTCTTCCAGGAGCCTTCGCCTTGCGACGGGAGACCTGATCTTGGGGGGGGTTTCACGCTTATATGCCTTCAGCGTTTATCCGGTCCGCACGTGGCTACCCAGCGATGCGGCTAGCGCCACAACTGGAACACCAGAGGTACGTCCCTCCCAGTCCTCTCGTACTAGGGAGAAAGCCCCGCAAGTCTCCTACGCCCACAGCAGATAGGGACCGACCTGTCTCACGACGGTCTAAACCCAGCTCACGTACCGCTTTCATTGGCGAACAGCCAAACCCTTGGGAGCTTCTCCACCCCCAGGATGCGATGAGCCGACATCGAGGTGCCAAACCTCCTCGCCGCTATGAACGCTCAGAGGAGATAAGCCTGTTATCCCCGGAGTACCTTTTATCTGTTGAGCGACGGCCCTTCCATCCAGCACCGCCGGATCACTAAGCCCTGACTTTCGCACCTGCTCGTCCCATCGGACTCGCAGTCAAGCACCCTTCTACCTTTACGCTCGATGCCCGATTGCCAACCGGGCTGAGGGTACCTTTGAACTCCTCCGTTACCCTTTAGGAGGAGACCGCCCCAGTCAAACTGCCCACTTAGCACTGTCCCCGCCCGGGT
Source organism: uncultured Pseudomonadota bacterium (assembly GCA_963720835.1). GTDB lineage: Bacteria > Pseudomonadota > Alphaproteobacteria > Rhizobiales > Xanthobacteraceae > Pseudolabrys. The sequence goes on from CAVRHC010000014.1 coordinate 5,703, forward strand.
TCACGGGTCGGGGTTAGAATTCAAGCACAACAAGGGTGGTGTTTCATCGTCGGCTCCCCACGTACCGAGAACGCGCGGTTCACAGCCTCCCACCTACGCTACGCATGCTGGGCCTAAACCCAATACTAAGCTGCAGTAAAGGTTCACGGGGTCTTTCCGTCTAGCTGCGGGTATGTCGCATCTTCACGACAACTACAGTTTCACCGAGTCGCTCGTGGAGACAGTGGTCCAGTCGTTACGCCATTCATGCAGGTCGGAACTTACCCGACAAGGAACTTCGCTACCTTAGGACCGTCATAGTTACGGCCGCCGTTTACCGGAGCTTCGGTTGCGAGCTTCACCTTACGGCTAACCCTCTTCCTTAACTTACCGGCACCGGGCAGGCGTCAGTCTGTATACTTCGGCTTACGCGTTCGCACAGACCTGTGTTTTTAGTAAACAGTCGCTAGATCCTTTTCACTGCGGCCCCTACCCTTGCAGCCGAGGGCACTCCTTATCCCGAAGTTACGGGGTTAATTTGCAGAGTTCCTTCACGAGCGTTCTCTCGAGCGCCTTAGAATATTCATCTCGCCTACCTGTGTCAGTTTTAGTACGGGCACCTTTGTCCGGCACGGCTTTTCTTGGCTGTCTCTTCCGTGGACTTCGGGATCTTAAATCGCCCTGAGGCAATCTAATCAGCCTGCACCACCTTCCGAACCAGCGTCCCGTCATCGTCCGCAGGTGGTGCAGGAATATTAACCTGCTGTCCATCGACTACGCCTTTCGGCCTCGTCTTAGGGACCGACTAACCCTGGGCGGATTTACCTTCCCCAGGAAACCTTAGGCTTTCGGCGAACGGGATTCTCACCCGTTTTATCGTTACTCGTTCCGGCATAATCACTTGCACGTCGCTCCAGGGCTCGTTGTCCGTACCCCTTCACCGCGCATGCAACGCTCTCCTACCGCTAGTATTGCTACTACCCACCGCTTCGGTGTCATGCTTAGTCCCGTTCATTATCGGCGCAGGACTCCTCGACCAGTAAGCTATTACGCACTTTTTAAATGGTGGCTGCTTCTAAGCCAACATCCTGGCTGTCTCGGGGATCCAACTTCCTTTCGCACTGAGCATGACTCTGGGGACCTTAGCGGGTGATCTGGGTTGTTCCCCTCTCGACGATGAAGCTTATCCCCCGCCGTCTAGCTGCCCGAACTTGGTACACTGGTATTCGGAGTTTGGTTCCGACGGGTAGCCGGGTAGGCCCCCGTTCGAATTCAGTCGCTCTACCCCCAATGCCAACTATTCGAACGCTAACCCTAAAGTTATTTCGGAGAGAACGAGCTATCTCCACGTTTGATGATACTTTCAATCCTCCACACAGCTCATCCCCTAGTTTTTCAACACTAGTGAGTTCGGTCCTCCATGAGGTGTTACCCCCACTTCATCCTGGCCATGCGTAGGTCACGTGGTTTCGCGTCTACCGCCCCCAACTTGACGCCCGTTTCAGACTCGCTTTCGCTTCGGCTCCGGCGCAGAGACGCCTTAACCTTGCTGGTGACGGTAAGTCGCCGGATCATTATGCAAAAGGCACGCCGTCAGGCATTCCCTTACGGGCATAGCGCTCCGACCGCTTGTAGGCATGTGGTTTCAGGTTCAGTGTCCTCCCCTTGTCGGGGTTCTTCCCATCTTTCGCTCGCGCTACTTGTTCGCTATCGGTCGCCAGAGAGTACTTAGCCTTGCGGGATGGTCCCCGCGGATTCGGACTCACTTTCACGTGTTGAGTCCTACTCAGGTGCCGCTCGGTCCTTCTCTCTGTCGCCTACGGGACTTTCACCCGCTATGGCCGGCCATTCCAGACCGTTTCTGCTAGAGACTCAGGATCCTAAATGCGGTCCTACAACCCCAGCGGAGTTAGCCCCTCTGGTTTGGGCTGTTCCGCTTTCGCTCGCCGCTACTGACGGAGTCGATTTTTCTTTCTCTTCCTCCGGGTAATGAGATGTTTCAGTTCCCTGGGTTCAGCTCGGGTACTTCCGGGATCAAAGCTCGTTTGACAACTCCCCCGGGCTTATCGCAGTCTTCCACGCCCTTTACGCCTTCTGGTGCCAAGACATCCCCCACACGCCCTTAGTAGCTTGGCCGCATTGTTCGCTCCCTCTACTCGTGTCACCACGCCTTGAGATCGCGAACACTTGACTAGCTAGCATCAATTCTCCAGTTTGCTGGGAAGCAAACCGGATAGACGATGTTGCCTTTCTCTTCTTCGAATGACTCGCCCCATGCCGCAAAGGCCGGCATTGGCTCATCTTCATTCTAAGGCTCGTGTCTTGTCGTTGATCTGTCGCCCCGCAATTCCGCGTGCCCTGTGGCTTGACCCTCAGGCAACACGACCCTGCGCGACATCAGATCGCTGATGCAACTTCTTGCAACCAAGTTGTCAAAGATCAGTATGAGACGAACGGACTTCATCCTTCGCCTTTCCCGACCGAGTCTGGTTCGCCCAGGCGCGGTCAGGTTCCCAGCCTTGGTTCGCTCCCAAGTCCTTTAGGACTTGTGTTGCGTCCCAGGCGTAGAGAATCTTATTGGCGTCGCTCACTACCTGTCAAGCCAGCCACAGTTTTTTTGGCACGTTTCCTTGTTGCCCTCTGGCAAGCCAGCTCACCGTTTCCTGTTTCGACATTCCGCGGAGTGGAGAAGAGGGGAATCGAACCCCTGACCTCCTGCTTGCAAAGCAGGTGCTCTACCAGTTGAGCTACTCCCCCGTTCTCAGCGGCCCGCGCCAGTCTCTTCGCTGCGTGTGCGCGTACTTGGATTCGAACCAAGGACCTCAGCTTTATCAGAGCTGCGCTCTAGCCAACTGAGCTATACGCGCAATGCCAGCCCCAAGCAAGGCAGCCCTAACAGTCTCTCGATCCCACTCCCCAGGAAAACGCGAAGGCCAAACCGATTCAGGTTTGGCCTCGTCCGACTTTCAACCGGTTCCCCGGGTCGCGTCGGCAAGGCTATCCGCTCGTCGGCGGAATCGAGTTCATCTGCATGGGAGCCGGAATCGTGATCATGCACACCTCAAGGGGTGGTATTGCACCCTGAGATTCTAGACACTGACCGGACACTGTCAAGCCATTGTACCGCGCGGGCCACTCATGTGTGCGGGCATGTCGCACCTGGAGCGTTGTCATTCAACGACTTCCGACGATCCTGCGCTTTCCAAAAAAACTTCCCGCACGCGCGCCACAGCGGCTATTATCACACCGTTTCGCCCCCACCCGAGCCCGCGAACATTCATGGCAAACCCTTCCCCCGGTCGAAGACTGCGCGACGCCTGGGACGCCGGCACCGATCGCCCTCCCCGGTGTGTTCTCCCCGCTCGTTGCCAAGCTCGCCGAGCGCATCGGCTATCGCGCCGTCTATCTCTCCGGCGGCGCACTCTCGGCCGGCAACGGCGTTCCGGATATCGGCCTGCTCACGCTCACCGAGTTCGTCGCCCAGGCCCAGCTCACAGCCCAGGCCACGAGCCTTCCGCTGCTCTGCGACGCGGACACCGGCTTCGGCGAGGCGCTGAACGTCGAGCGGACCGTCCGGCTGTTCGAGGCCGCGGGCGTCGCGGGGATTCACCTCGAAGATCAGGAGATGCCGAAGCGCTGCGGGCATCTGTCCGGCAAATCGCTGGTCGAACCCGAGGAGATGGCGGCGAAGATCCGCGCGGCGTGTGCCGCTCGCCGCGACCCCGACTTCGTCATCATCGCCCGCACCGACGCCCGCGGGGTCACCGAGCTTCGACGACGCGGTCCGTCGGCGCGAAGCTCTACCTCGACGCCGGCGCCGACGCGATCTTCCCCGAGGCGATGGAGAGCGCCGACGAGTTCGCGGCGTTTCGCGAAGGCCGTCCCCTGCCCGCTGCTGGCGAACATGACCGAGTTCGGCAAGGGCCCGCTGCTCGACGTGAAGACGCTCGGCGCGATGGGCTACCGGATGATCCTCTTCCCGCTCACCGCCTTCCGCGTGGCGATGAAGGCCGCCGAAGACACCCTCCGCGACCTCCTCGAAAAGGGCACGCAAGCCGGCTCAGTCCCGAAGATGATGACCCGCGCCGAACTCTACGACCTGCTCGGGTACACGGGGTATGAGGAGCGGGATCGGGCGTACTTCGGGGGGAGTGGGGGCGAGAAGTAGTCGAAGTCGTGACCATGTATGGGCGTAGCAATATGCCACAGCTCCTACCAATCCTGAAGAATCACGTGACGACTCATCGAGGTTCCGAGGTTTGGTTCCCCAATTCGCTGGAGGTCGTTTACCATTCCCTCCAAGTTCAATTAACGCTACCTTGAAAATAACTTGAAAAGCGAGAAGCAGCCGAACCCGCGTGTAAAAAATCGCCCGTGAGAATACGCTCCATGCCAACGCCGGACCCACTGGCCGGACTTATCGAGGCCGTCCGCCTCAGCCCCGAGAACCTCCCGCTCCGCAAGCACCTCGCCGAAGCGTATGCGAACCTCGGTCGCTTCGCCGAGGCCGAGGGCGAGTACCGGGCCATTCTCGCTGCACACGCACAAGAGCCTACGGCATTGCTCGGCCTGGCGCGCGTACCATCAACAAAGCCAATCAAGTCAGGCGTCTGTCGTGTTGGAGAGGCTCGTGCGTGACCCCAAGGCTCCAGCGGAGGCCCACATACTTCTGGCGAAGCTCCTGCTTCGCGAAGGCCATGTCGAGCAGGCCGTCGCGCGGTACAAGTTGGGCATCGAAAAGGACTCAGATGCAGCCGACGCGGAACTCGCGGTGCAGCTTGGCATCGATCAGCGTCCCGAGGAGAGCGAAGTCTCTCGACGGCCGCATCGCCGTCGGCGAGGTCGAGGCGATTACAGATCTGTCCGGACGGCTGGAAAGGCCCCAGGTCCGGTTCAAAGATGTTGGCGGAATGGACACGATCAAGGAAGAGATTCAACTCAAGATCATCCACCCGCTCAAACGACCCGAGCTTTACAAGGCCTACGGCAAGGCAATCGGCGGCGGCATCTTGATGTACGGCCCGCCCGGTTGTGGCAAGACCCACCTGGCGCGCGCCACTGCCGGCGAGGTGAGCGCGTCGTTCATCGCGGTCGGGCTGGAAGACGTGCTCGACATGTGGCTGGGTTCCAGTGAGAAGAACCTTCACGCCCTGTTCGACGAAGCCCGCCGCAATCGACCCTGCGTCCTCTTTTTCGACGAGGTGGATGCGCTGGCGGCCAACCGCACCGACCTGCGCCAGAGTGCGGGGCGGATGATCATCAACCAGTTCCTCTCCGAACTGGACGGGGTGACGACCTCGAACGACGGCGTGCTCGTGCTGGCGGCCACCAACGCGCCGTGGCACCTCGACCCCGCTTTCCGCCGGCCGGGTCGCTTTGACCGCATCCTCTTCGTCCCGCCACCAGACGCCCCGGCGCGAGCATCCATCCTGCGCGTGCTCGCGTCAGGCAAGCCGCAGCAGGCGCTCGACTTCGATCAGGTCGCGAAGAAATCCGACCAGTTCTCTGGCGCGGACCTCAAAGCGGTCATCGACCTCGCCATCGAGGCGAAGTTGCGAGAAGCGATCGCGAGCGGCGTTCCGAAGCCGTTGACCACGAAAGACCTGCTGGCGGCCGCACTACTGGTCAAGCCGTCCACAAAGGAGTGGTTCTCGACTGCTCGCAACTATGCAATGTTCGCAAACCAGGGTGGTCAGTACGACGACGTCCTGAAGTACCTCCGGAAGTAAAACATGGCAATGGATCGGTTCGCCCGGGCTCGCGTTCTGATGGAACAGAACCGATTCGACCTGGCCGCCAACGAGATCGCCGCACGTCTCGGCGATGACCCCGAGGATCCCGAAGGCTACATTCTTTTGGCCTTCTGCCGGCATGCCGCGGGCCAACCCGATGCCCTGGAAGCCGCCCGTCGCGCCATCGAGTCTGCGCCGAATGAGGATCGTGCTCACCTCGCATTGAGTCTGGCCGAGTCCCGTCGAGGCAATCTCGACGAGGCCGAATCGGCCGTCCGCCGTGCGATCGAGTTAAATCCCTGGAACGCCAATTACTTTGGCCAGCTCGCAGCGATCGAGATCGCCCGGTATCGCTGGAAGGAAGCCCTTCATGCAGCGGATGAAGGACTGGCCATCGAGCCCGATTGCGAAGTTTGTCTGAATAACCGTGCCGTCGCCCTGACGAAACTCGGCCGCCACGACGAGGCCGCACGCACTCTTGAAGGCACGCTGGAGAAACACCCGGAGGATGCGTACACTCACGCCAACCGCGGGTGGTCGCTGCTCCACGAGAACGAACCGCGAAAGGCCATCGAACACTTTCGAGAATCGCTTCGTTTGGATCCGAACTCCGAGTGGGCGAAGCAAGGAATGCTGGAGGCGCTGAGGGCGAAGAACTGGTTCTACCGATGCGTGCTGCAATTCTTCCTGATGCTGTCGCGGTTCCCACCACGGGTCCAGTTCGGCTTGATCATCGGCATGTTTCTGGTCGTGCAAATGCTGCAACCACTTGGCAAGCAGTTCCCGATGGCGGAGCCGTTTTTCGGCGTACTCGTCCTCGGATACGCTGCCTTCGTGGCCGCCACCTGGTTCGCGAAACACATCATCAACATGCTGCTCCTGTTCGATCGCGACGGGCGAATGTTGCTGGATCGGCAGCAGAAGTGGGTATCGGGATATTTGCACGGTGCTGGTGGCGGTGGTGTTGGCCCTGGCCGCGTGGCGCGATCTTCGGTTCGGACCCCCATAGCATGTTTGCGGCGGTGTTCGTCTTCCTGTTCGCAATCCATCTCGCGTCGGTCTGCGAGATTCCACCGGGACGGTTCCGGTGGATGGGGATCGGGCTGTCGGCACTGGTTCTCGGGTTGTTTGCTTATGAAATGCGAGAACGGTTCGTGTTAATTGAGGAAATGAAGCAAGCTCTCGACAGAGCCCAGGCACATGACGACAAGGTTGCCGCGTTCATCGCACGGAAGTCAGGCCTGCCGAAGGAGGAGCGCGATGCGACCGAGAGGGCGTTGCAAATCGAAAGAGCCTACGTGGAGTCCTCGTCACGACGCCTTCTTTCCCGCGCGGAAGCGTTGAATTCGTGGGAATCCGTACTGACGTTTGCAAGTGTCGGTGTGTTAGTGCTTCACGTGTTCCTGACGGCGAAGGCGAGGCGATTGAGCTTAGAATGACAATCGTTTCGTTCAGGGTTTTCTCTTGTGTGGTCTTGGTTTGCCAACTCGCAGGCAAATAGGGACAGCATTTCCTCACTGCCGCGGGAAGATCACTCGGCGTTGGGGAGCGGGCTCCGTTAGAGCAGGAGTCGGCGGAGCCATTACGACTGCCGGCGGCTGGCCTGGGCCGGTGACGGAGGACTGGAATTTCAGCGTATAGTTCCCCTTCTTGATTTGATCCACGATGGCATTCGGGATCTCGTTGATGATCCGCACGGTCGTGTCCATGATGACCTGGTCCATGACGCCGACGGCTTTTCTGCGCAGCGGCCCGCGGATCGGGGGAGGCGGCAGGACGGGGGACTGCAGTAGCGGCGACGAGAACAACGGCGACGGGAGCATGTTCGCGAGTTGTCGCGGTGCGTCGACCAGTTGCTTCGCCGGCGGTGTCGCCGGTGCCTTGTCGGTCGGCGTGCCCCAGTTGGTGCCGTCGAACGAGCGATAGTGCTTCATGCGATAGTCCCACCCGCCGATCTGCTTGCCGTCCTTGTAGAGGTAGACCCGATCAGGGTCATTCGCGAGCGTTTGCCAGGAGTAGACCGGCTCCACTGCCATGGCGGGTGAAGCCACCAACAGAATGCCAATCAGGTGCCGCATGGGGCTATCCTTTCTGTGCCGCGTTCTGTCACGGCGATTCTCGCCTTCGATCCCCTCAAGTCAATAGCCCAGCTTGCCGGTCCGAACCGGACACTGGGCGTTACCCACACTGATCCGGAAAGTGGTCGAGTTGTGGCCAAGTATAAGTCGATCCCCGCTCGGATCTGGACATGTGCTGAGAGTCTCGCTATCGGCATTGATAAACTTTTATTTACTTTGTTCATTTGTATCTTATATTATGAATCATTGCGCGTTGAATCGCCGCGGTCCCTTTCCCATTCATCCTCACCGCGTTCTAGCTCTGGCGTCCATGCGATCCCCACGCCTCGAAACACACCGGCACGAGTGGGTTGTAATGCTACTTCACAAGCCCACAGCACCAGCGTGGGCAGACGCCATCTCTCACTCGCGACTGTACATTACCAGTACAGCCACGAGTTCCCGGAGCCATAACGACTGGCGGTATGTTCATACGAATTGGGGAAATCGTATGAGCAGACCGCCAGGTAGGGGTGTCTGAGTTGGCGGTCTGACTGAAATCACGGCCTTTTCAAAATGAGATTCTGGTCGCAGCGGTCCGGTCATTCTCAGTCGCAGAGTGGCGGTCTGGCAGCAGATGAGAATGAGCGGAGCGGGCGTACCCACCCGGAGCGGCCTTCACGCGGAATCGCCTGAGTTTCTGGCGCCCGTCGCGGTTTTAACCGGTCATGTTGCCGTACGATTTGCCCAACTCGGCCGCAAACGCCCGAATGTGCGGGCAGAAGACGATCTCGAGAGGCAGTCGGCTGGATTTTCTTGGGCGGACCCGAACCGCCTCCGGTACAACGGAGACTATCCGCAACTCGTATCGCCGATGTCGGAAGGAGCAAGTGCATGACGACCGCGTCATACTCACCGGGTCTCGAAGGCGTGATCGCCGGCGAGACGGCCATCTGCACGGTCGAGGGCGGGCTGAGTTACCGCGGGTACGCGGTCGGCGACCTGGCCGAGCATTGCTCGTTCGACGAGGTCGCATATCTGCTCCTCTATGGCGAGCTACCGAAAGCCGCGGAGTTGCAGGCCTTCCAGGCCCGCGTGGCCGCCGCGCGACGCCTGCCACCGCCCCTCAAGGAATTGCTGGCAGCACTGCCGAAGTGGACCACGCCGCTCGATGCACTCCGGACCGGCGTCTCGGCACTCGGGCACTTCGATCAAGATGCGGCCGACAACTCCCACGATGCCAACTTGCGGAAGGCCGAGCGGTTGCTGGCGCAGATCCCCGTTGCGGTAGCCGACCATTACCGCCTGTCGAAGGGGCTTCAGCCCGTGCTGGCTCGACAGGATCTCGGCCAGGCCGCGAACTTTCTGTGATGCTGCGGGATACCGAGCCAACGCCTGAAGAAGTCAAGGCGATGGATGTGTCGCTGATCCTCTACGCCGAGCACGAGTTTAACGCCAGCACTTTCGCAGCCCGCGTGATCGTCTCCACACTCTCCGACATGCACTCGGGAATCACCGGAGCAATCGGCGCGCTCAAGGGCCCGCTTCACGGCGGGGCGAACGAAAAGGTCATGGACATCCTCCTCGCGACAGGCGGTCCCGGCGGAAGCTGAGAAGTGGATTCGCGACGCACTGGCTCGCAAGGAGCGGATCATGGGCTTCGGCCACCGCGTCTACAAGACCGGCGATGTTCGAGCGGGCATTCTGAAGGCCTACGCCCGGAAAGCGGCCGAGGCGGTTGGCGAGACGAAGTGGGAGGATACTGCGGACATCATCGAAGGCGTGATGGCCGCGGAGAAGAACATGTTTCCGAATCTCGACTGGCCCGCGGGCCGGCTCTATCACGCGATGAAGCTCGAGATCCCGCTTTACACGCCGATCTTCGCGATGTCGCGTATCGCGGGCTGGGCCGCACACGTCGTCGAGCAACTCGACAACAACCGCCTGATCCGCCCGCGGGCACTCTACAAAGGCCCGGGACACCGGACCGTGAAGCCGATAGCCGCCCGCGGATGATCTTCGTTTATTGCGAGGGGCGATTGCGTGGTGGAGGCGGAACCCTGCCAGGTGACGGAGCCTTCTCAACCGCCTTCTTACCCCCTTGAGGTGGAGTGGGAGCCGGTTGATTCTGGGAGCCATCCCGACAGCCCGCGAGCCCGGCGGCCAGGCTTGCGAGCAGAACAAACGATATCACTCTTCTCATCGGTGCCTTTCATTGGTGTGGTTAAGAGTCACATCGGAGGTCAGTTTGCAATCGCCGAAAGGTCGATGACCTGCCCGTCCGACATTCCGGCCATGCGCTGGAACTGATACCAGTTGTCGCTGTACCAGTCTGTCGCGGTACCGGAGAACTTGCGGATGGTACGAACGGACCCATCGCACATCCCGAAGTTCACCACCTGGCCGTGAGCGCTGGCGAAGTTCGGCCAGTCGGTATTGGTTGGGAGTGCCCACGCGGTTGGAAGATTGCAGCCGCCCATCCAGCTCGATACGAAGTTCCGCGCTCCAGGATTGAGTCCGCCAAGTACTTCCCCGAACGCGATCGTGTTGCTCGTCCCGTCGCTGATGGACTCGATCTTGTTCTTGGAGTTCTGCGTGTATGGTCCTTTCCACTGATCCCAGAATGGGTCGCCCGTAACCCCGAGGGCTCCTGAGCTCGATGCGTAGTTGGTCCGACCGAGGGTTGTGTATTCAGGACCAAAGTAGGCACCGGTGACTGATCCAGGAACCGTGTAGATATAGGCCCAGATTCCGTCCGTTGGAGTAAGTGTCTGCGCCGAGTCCGAAGGGCAGAGAAACATCTTGATGTGATTGTTTGCTGGTGTCCACGCTCCGCCCCACCACACGTCTCCTGATGCGTTCGGCGGGCAGCGAGAGGATGCCCGCGGGAATCTGATTACCGATGTTGTCCTGCTCGATGTATGGCAGCAAGTAGGCAAGTGTTCCTGCGTAAGAGGTCATGTTAATACCGGGGGGCAAGCAACCGTTGGCGCTGTCGTAATTGTGTGCAGCCAGGCTGATCTGCTTGATGTTGTTCGAGCAGGACATGCGAGCCGCGGCCTCGCGAACCTTTTGAACTGCGGGCAGAAGCAGTCCAATCAGGATCGCGATAATTGCGATCACCACCAACAATTCGATAAGCGTGAAGCCCCGATGGGGACGTACTGAAACCTTCATTGAGTCTCCAGGTGTCGAATTGAAAATAAGATCTTGCAGGAATACTTCTGATCCGGCAGGGCAACCAGACAAGAGAGCTAGGCAGGAGTCATCAAGTCCTTCGGCAGGCACAGGCACTGATACTATCTACCAACGAAAGTAGCTGATCTTTCGTGAGACCGCGGTTAGCTAGAGAAGAAAAATGCCGGTGGTCGTCTCCAAAGGCTTAATGAGTTGCTGAGGAAGTTTGGATCGCAGTCTCCGGAGTCTTTAATCGAAGTCGTCTACTGAGGAAACCCAGAATTCAAACGCGCGCCAACTCGTGGCGGTTGAAAACGCCGCGAGTGACTGGCCGCGCCCTTCATTCTCTCTTATCATGTCAGTCTTTGCTTGTGCGTCACGAATTCCGAACAGGTTGAACCATGTACGCGATTTTCGAGGATGGCAGTCGGCAATACCGCGTTGAGAAGGACTCAGTTGTCGTGGTCGACTACCGCGATATCGAACCGGGAAAGACCCTGGAATTCACCAAGGTGCTCCTGCTCCAAAGCGGGGCGGGCACACTGATTGGCCAACCGCTCGTCGCGGGAGCAAAGGTCATTACCGAGGTGGTCGATCTACCGACCACGAAGACGATGACTCAGAAGTTCCGCCGCCGCAAGGCATCGAAGCGGCTCAAGGGTCATACGCAGCCGCATGTCCGCGTGAAGGTCAAGGATATCGTGACGGGCTGAACCTGACTCACCGAATAACAATGGCCGCGGCACGTTCGCATTGCGTGTCCGCGGCCAGTTCGTTTAGCATGGCCTCCCGAGTTGGTGTTCGCCACGGAGGGCACGAGCATGAGACGCGGTCTTCTCACGGGTTTGGTTGTCGCATTTGTCGGAGTAACAGTCGCCGCGATCGCGCAGACGCCGACACCACCCGCCACGTCAGTCAAGACATCTCCACCTGTTTTAGTCGTTCCGCCAGTCAATCCTTCGACGACTGCATCCCCTCGGCCACTTCCGAGCGTCCCCGCCGCACGACCAACAACTCCGACTTCGTCAACCGAAACGCCACTCGGCCAGTTTGAGCCGCTGGCGGCATTCCCGCAACAGACTCAGAGCGCGGTTCGCGCGGTACTGCTTGGCTCGAGCTGGCTGACGCGGATGAATCAGGCCCAGGGCCGATTTCTTTTCGGCTACAACCCAGCCCTCCAAGAACCGATGATGGGAGACCACGACCTGAAGCAGGCACGAGGCGCACTCGCACTTGCGCAGGCCGCCAAGTTCTGCGGAGACGAAAAACAAACCGCTATTGCAAGTCAGGCGATTCTTACCCTGCTAGCGGCAACGAAGATCGACCCCGCCGACCCAAACTGTCGCGTGCCGGTCCACTCGTCGTTTCTTTGCAACCGCGTCGGTTTCGCGGCTGTCGTTGCGATGGCGATTTACGAACTCCCGGCTCCCGACGCGAAGCTTGTCGCCGAGGCCGAGCGGTTGTGCGTCTTCCTCCAAAAGCAATGCCGTACCGATGGCTCGGTCCACTACACCGATGGACCGAACGATGTGCCATCGCGGATCGACCCGGAGGGAATGAACGAGTACCCCGGCACGGCGCTGCACGCGATCATGCTCGGCAATCGCCTCAGGCCCGCGGCGTGGAAACCGGAACTGGTGAAGAAGGGGATGGCTTACTACCGGGCGAAATTCAAGGCCGCCCCACACCCGCTCCTCGCCGCGACTCTTACGCCGAGCGTGTGCCGAGCTATACCTCCAGACCAAGAACTGCCGACGCGGCCGCGGCTGTATTCGAGATGAACGATTGGCTTTGTGGACTCCAAATCGCGGGCAATGATCGGCGACTGCCACAATGGGCCGGAGGATTCCGAAGGCTAGACGATGGAAAACTGTCCGACTTACCTCCAGGACCGGAAACCGGACTGTACGTGCAAAGCCTTGCCTACGCTTGTAAGCTTACTCGCCTGACACCCGATCCTGAGAGGTTCACGAAGTACAAGTCCGCGGTAAACTACGCGGCTCAGTTCTTATGTGGGCTTCAGTACCTCGAAGCGAATACGCGACACTTCGACAACTCGTTTCGGGCCAACATGCTCATCGGCGGATTCCACCTCTCTCCGGACGACGGCAACTTGCGGATCGACGCGACGGGGAGCGCGATCACCGGGTTGATTCAGTTCCTGTCTTCGGGAGCTGAAAAGTAAGCAGTGAATTCCAGTGCTCCAGTCAGACCGCCACTTTCCATGAACGGTCGCTTCGGGTCTCGCCGCGACACTCGCGATTCCCGAAGGCCGTGTTTTCAGTCAGACCGCCAACTCAAACACCCCTACCTGGCGGTCTGCTCATACGATTTACCCAATTCGTATGAGCAAACCGCCAGTCGCGCGGGTAAGACCTCCGGCTTTGTCGCCGATGTCACAAAGTGCAATCGCTTCAGGGCGGGCGGCGGATTGTCCCTTCGCTATGTGGGGCCCACTCGGTGATTCTTGATTCCTCATTCCGAATTCGCCATTCCGCATTCATATAACACCATCTCACGGCCATCGGCGCACGCCAGGGCCGGGCTTCCGTGCGGGTGCCGTCTGATGAGTACAGAGCGAACGTCACCTCGGCCGAAGTGCCGGTCCTTGATGGGTGTCAAGATTGTCGGGACCGGGAAGTACGTTCCGGACATGGTTGTCGGCAACGACCACTTGCACGCCCGCCTCGGCTTCGATTCGGACTGGATCGTCAAGCGTACCGGCATTCTCGAACGCCGGCACGCCGCCCCGAATCAGGCCACGTCCGACCTCTGCGTCGAAGCCGCCAACGACCTCTTCGCCAAGACCGGCACTCGGCCGCGAAGGACTGCGATCTGCTCGTTCTCGGCACCTTCACGCCGGATATGTCGTTCCCTTCCACCGCGTGCCTGGTGCAGGATCGCCTCGGCATGGTCGGCCCGGCGATCGAGGTGGAAGCGGCCTGTGCCGGGTTCATGTACGCCCTGATCACCGCGGCGGCCTACGTGAAGGCCGGGCTCAGCGACCGGGCACTCGTCATCGGCGGCGACACCAACAGCCGCGTCCTCAACCCGGACGACATCAAGACTTATCCGCTGTTCGGCGACGGGGCCGGGGCGGTGTTCGTGGAACCGGGCCGGCCGGATCAGGGCATCCTGGCCTACAGCATGGGTGCGGAAGGGCAGCGGCGGCCCGCTGCTGCAGCGCGAAGCCGGCGGCAGCCGCAATCCGCCGACGCCGGAACAGATCGCCGAGGGCAAGCACTTCATGTACATGGACGGCCGCGCCGTCTTCCGCTGGGCCGTCGATATCCTCTGCGACACGATCCAGGACGTGCTCAAGGCGGCGAATCTGAAGACCGCGGACGTCGATCTCTACGTCGCTGCATCAGGCGAACATCCGCATCATCAACGCCGCGATCGACGTGCTGCACATCCCGCGATCGAAGGTCTTCAACAACCTCGAGAAGTACGGGAACACTTCCGCCGGTTCGATTCCGATCGCCCTCGATGAAGCCGCGGCGGAGGGCCGGTTGAAGGAAGGCGAACTCGTCGCTGCTGAGCGGCTTCGGCGCCGGCCTCGCCTGGGGCACCGCCGTCATGCGTTGGTGATTGTTGCATTGGCGGTCTGGCGAAAAACTAAGCGTCAAACCAGGCTTTTCTCGTCAAGAACCGGCAAGTTCCCACATGGATTCCTCGAGCAACTTGACCACTGCCGCTTGTTTGCACTCCTTCGCGAGGTCGAGCGGAGTGTGGCCATTTGCGTCTTTCGCCCCTCGGTCGGCCTTGCCCGCGAGAAGCACCTTCACCAGTTCCGTGTCCCCGTCTCCAGGCAGCATAGTGCAGCGGGGTGAGTTTGCCCCGGCCATCGGCCACGTTGCCGTTCGCTCCCTTCTCAAGAAGCAACTTCGCGAGCTTCGCCTTTCGAACCAGCACAGCCAGATGAAGAGGGGTCCAGCCATCCGGGTAGCGACTCTCCATCGTCGCGACATCTACCGCGTTCACGTCGGCCCCGGTGTCGATCAGCGTGCGGACCGCGGCCTCGTGACCCTCCCGGACAGCGACATGCAACGGCGTGTAACCCGCCTGGTTCCGTTCCTTCACCAGTTCGCGCTTCCCTTTGAGAAGTTTACTCAGGCGGTCGTCGTCCCCAACGATCGCGGCGGTGAACACATCGGGCACTTCACTCTTCGCGGCGACCAGTCGGCGAACAGCCTCCGGATGGTCAGCACTGGATGCCAGTTGCACCGCAATCTTTCCCTGGGCGTTCTTCACGTTCGGATCGGCCTTCGCTTTCAGGAGCAGGTCGATCCCCTCGGCCTTACCCTCAGCCGCTGCAAGGTGCAGGGCGGTTCGGCCATCCTTGCCGCGAGCGTTCACATCGAGTTTGTCCTTCAACGCAGCCTCGATCAGGTCGGAGACATTCAGTTCGACTGCCGCGTGTAATCGGGTCCAGCCGCGTTTGGCTTCGAATTCCTTGAACTCTTCGCGGTCATCGGGTTCCATTTTCGGCAGACGGCGCTTGAGGTAAGCCTCGATGTCAGTGTCGTACCCGCGACCGACCAGCCGGTTAATGCAACCCTCGGCCATGTAGTCGTCGTCGGTCTTCGCCAGGATGTCGCGTATGGCCTTGTCGAGTTTCTCTCCCCGGTCGTAAAGCAGCGTCTTGACGAATCGGGCTTGCGCAGAGAATGAGAGCGGTTCGATCTTCGGCCGATCCTCACTTTTCACCTTGGCAGGGAAGCCGAACACCTCGATCAGGCACTCTCTCGCCTTGTACTTCGGGTCGAGCTTCGGGCTGAGCCTCCCCTCTTCGTCGGCTTCCTGAGTATCGAGGTCGCTGAACAAATCCCAGATGATTCCGTCACGAGCGATCTCGCCGTGCTTCTTGACGAACTCGTCCACAAGCACTTTCCGCTCCTTGGCTGTCTTCACCGTGTAGAGCCCGTCACGAATGAGAATGAACACCTCGGAAACGTCATAGGTCGGACGGGCGAGTTGCTTGAGCGCGAGAGGTTCGAGCGCACGCCGGGTAGTAATACGCCACGCGGAGCAACGCGCCCTGCGCGGACATACTCCGAATCCGACCCCAGATCCTTCGCAAGCGAGTCGCGGTGCTTTTCGGCCGTCAGCCCGCCCCATTCCTTGAGCAGATCGGCACGGAGTGGCTTACAGTGCGGAACCGACGTGGCGTAAATAATCGCCGTGGGTTGGTAGCGGACCGCGGTGTAAGGGCGGTTGACGATCTGCCCGAGCGCGACGTAGCAGAGATCGCCCACCCGCAGCGTGTATCGTTTCCCCGCGTTGAACCCCTCACCGAAGTTCTCCTCTGCCTTTTCCCCCTCGTCCTGTGTGATGAAGAAACCACCGAAAGGGCCGGCGTGTTCGATCACAATTTTGGTCTTCCTGTCGTCGCTCAGATGTTCGAGAGCGCCGGAACGGCCTTCACTCCGAGCTTGACCAGCGACCGCATGGTGTCGGACTCGGCATGCGGACGCTGGCCGAGGAGCATGGCGTGGGACTGGTTCTGACCGAGCGGAAGGAATGCAGTGCCGGTGGTGGTGCCGGAATAGCCGGTGTCTTGCCGGCTCACCTCCATCAAGCGATCGATCAGCGCTTTCGCGGGGTCGGCTTCCGGCTTCTTCTGCTCCCCGGCTCCGTCCACGCCGAACAGCACGCCCGATGCCACCAGCCACACGCTACCGACCAGTAGTACGGACATCCCCGCCTCCTTTGTCTCTTGGGCCAACGACCTCGCCCCACTCATCACATGAAAGATCGCCCTCCTGGCCTCAGGCGAGATGAGTTCGTGCATGCTACTGCGGCCTCGATCACCACGCCAGAGCTTGGTTCGCCGTTCCAGACCCCTACCTGAACCCCAGATCCCCTCCTCGTGTCCCTGGTATCGCGACCGGCGAGATCGGGGTATCATTCGCGCATGTATGAACTGTTCGAACATACCGCCGATCTGGGCCTGCGCAGTTCGCGCTGCGGACCTGGACACGCTGTTCGCGGAGGCGGCCGCGTGTTTGTTCTCCGCCGTGCTTGAAGAAATCGCGAGCGTGAAGCCGACGCAGTCGATCACGGTTGAGCTCGAGGGCACGGATCGCGAGTTCCTACTCTTTGACTGGCTGCGCGAACTACTCCTACGCTGCGAGGCCGACCACATGGTGTTCGGCAAGTTCGAAGTGGAAGTTCGAGACGATGGTTTGACTGGCACCGCGTGGGGCGAACGACGTTGATCCGGAACGCCACCTGCTCGCACACGAAGTCAAGGCGATCACCTACCACGAGTTGAAGGTCGTCCCGGACGGGAAGTGGCTCGCGGAAGTGATTGTGGACATTTGAGGTAATCATGGCAAAGGCTGCATTCTCTGGCCCGCTGGAAAACATCGGCTGCAACTGCTGGCGTATTCCGAAGGAATACAAGGCGGGTATGCGCGTGGACGGCCATATCTTCGCCAGCGACAAGCTGATCGAGACGATCCGTCAAGGACCAGGCACCCGATCAGGTCGCGAACGTCGCCACGCTGCCGGGCATCCAGACGGCCAGCCTCGCGATGCCGGACATCCACTGGGGCTACGGGTTCTGCATCGGCGGCGTCTGCGCCACCGACCCCGCCGAAGGCGGCGTCATCTCGCCCGGCGGCGTCGGCTACGACATCAACTGCGGCGTGCGTCTGGTGAAGACAAACCTGTTCCTCGACGACGTGAAGCGACCACATCCGCGAACTGGTGAAGGGGCTGTTCTACACCATCCCCGTCCGGAGCCGGCCGAAGCGGCAAGTACAAGTTCGACAGCGACCGAGACGCGGCGGCTCATGGGCGAGGGGCCGAGGTTCGTCGTCAACCGCGATCTCGGCGTGCCGCGCGACCTCGACCACACCGAGGCCGACGGCCGCATCCCCGACGGCGACCCGCACGAAGTCTCCGACCACGCCGTGCAAGCGCGGGGCCGAACAGTGCGGCACGCTCGGCAGCGGCAACCACTTCCTCGAAGTGCAGGTCGTCGATGCGGTCTTCGATGCCGACGTCGCAAAGGTCTTCGGCCTCGAACTGAATCAGGTCTGCGTGATGATCCACTCCGGTAGCCGCGGGCTGGGCTACCAGGTGTGCGACGACGCGCTCGCCCAGTTCCGCAACTGCCCGCGAAGTACGGCATCGACCTGCCGGACCGACAACTCGCCTGCGCCCCGGTCGATACGCCGGAAGGGCCGCAAGTACATCGCCGCGATGCGCGCCGCCGCGAACTACGGGTTCTGCAACCGGCAACTGCTCATGCAGCAGGCCCGCGAGGTGTTCGCGAGCGTCTTCGGCCGGTCGTGGGAAGACCTCGGCATGGAACTGCTCTACGACGTGGCCCACAACATCGCCAAGCTCGAAGAGCACATCGTCGATGGCAAGAAGAAGAAGGTCTGGGTCCACCGCAAGGGCGCAACGCGGGCGTTCCCGGCCGGGCACCCGGAGGTGCCGGAGCAGTTCCGCGCCGTCGGCCAGCCGGTCATTATCCCCGGCGACATGGGCCGCGCGTCGTGGGTGCTGGTCGGCAGCGCCGGGAGCATGGAGAGGACGTTCGGTTCGACGTGTCACGGGGCGGGCCGCGCGATGAGCCGCACCGCGGCGAAGCTCGACGGCGCGGGCCGCAAGATCGACAAGGAACTGGAGCACCGCGGCGTGATCGCGATGGCCGCGAGCCGCAGCGGCCTCGCGGAGGAGCAGCCGAAGGCCTACAAGAACGTGGACGACGTGGTCGATGTCGTCCACGAGGCCGACCTGTCGCGCAAGGTCGCCCGGATGCGGCCGATCGGCGTGATCAAGGGTTGAGGACGTTCACGGAATCCTGACCTCTGTCACCTCAACGGTGATGGTTGCTCGCTTGGCGGGCACCTTGCTTACGGACTTCACCAGGCCGCCGGGCATGTCTTCAGACGACCAGGTCTGGGACACCAGTTCGCCGGCTTCGGTGAAGTCCTTCGACTTGTACCACTTCGTCTTGAACTCTCGCCCCGCAACTTTGAAGGTCTCCTCGCCCGACTCCTGGTTCTTCTTCTCGGTATCCCTCTTGATGCCCGGTGGCAGGGAAAAGGTCCTTCGTGTCTTGTTTTCCTGGGGTGGGTTACGCTCAACCCGCCCATCCGGGTGCGTCGTGGTTGCAACAAACTCGACGACCACCGAATCGTCTGTTTTTTCCTTGAGCATGTAGACAATGCTGGTCACCGTCTTGAGCGGGCTGTCCTCATTCTCGGTGGTGGTTCGTCGTGTGACCGTCGTGCCAGCGGGGAACTTCGCCCACATCTTGTAGACGGGACTCTCGAACGTTTCGCCACCAGGAATCGGAGTGGGGCGATCATCGGGTTTGCTTGCTCTGGCATCTGCCGCGCGGGCGGGGATGCCAGACTTCGATCCGCACCCGCTTGCAAGTAAGGCGAGCAATGCGAGTAGTACAGCACTACGCATGACGCGTCCTGAAGTTAGAGCTGCGAAAAAAGAGAAAGGGCACCGTCATGGTGCCCCGCAGCGCAGAGCGCCGACTAGCGTTTCTTGCGTTTGGTATTTAGCGCATTCTCCTCCTCGTTCACCTTCTCATCGTTCGCCTTGATCTGCTGTTTCTGCTCGTCCGTCAGCGGGGCGGTATTCATCGAATCTGATTTGCCGCAACCCACGATACAGGTGGTGAAGCAAAATAACACAGTGGCGATGATCTCGTCTCGCATTGGTATCTCCTGTTAATCGAGCGGGTTGACCATCCCGTCATCGGTCCCACACGCTGCCATGAACGCGAGCGGGTCGACACCGAACCGAACGAACCGAACAGAGCCATCGGCAAATACGGCGTTGATCCCGCCCGTGTGAGGCGAGCCGAAATAACGCCGCCATACGTTTGAGGTGATCGTTCCGCCGCCCGGTTTCGGACCTCCTGTATAGAGTTGTTTCGGATCAGTGTCGGCAAGCGGAGGGAAGTGATATCGAATATTGTCTTCGTCCCACCCGCTATTGTTCCACCGTTCGTTGTCGCCACCATCTGTCCCGTAACGGCTCGCCGGGATTGCCTTCTCTGCTGCTGCGATGGTGTTCGAGGTGCCATCGGGGATGCCGCCAATGGTGCGTTTCGCTCCGCGGCCCGGCCACACGATGAACCCACTGCGACCGCCGAAGGTACCGAAGTTCCACTGCGTGCGTTCGTTGGCGGGGTTGCCATTCACTGTGAATCCGAGCGGCGGCGCAGGAGTATCGCCATAACCCTCGTGGACTTCCCCGGTAAAGAGCCCGGCACAGCCCGCATAATCGCAGCGCCCGATGTTGGCGCTCCCGTAACCTGTTGGTGGTCGGCGTGTCGGGCAGTAGTAGATCTTGATGAGCTCGCGCACGACATCATCCTCGCCGCCGTTATTGGCCTGGTTGCCCCAGTAAGGCGGGTCATCGCGGCCCAGCTTGTAGACGTTATCCTGCTCGATGTAGGGAAGGATTCTGTACCAGTGGTTCCAGCCATTCCGCGTGGCCGCGCGACAGCAAGTGGTGGTCTCGTAAGCCGGAGGAGTCTCGTCATAGTTATAGCCTGCCGGGTTCGGTGCTCCACCGGTCGTGATCGCCTGTGGGTCGCCGTCCATCCCGCCTTGCGGGAAGTAACCGTTGGCGCTCTCGTAGTTGTGGAACGCCAGACCGATTTGCTTCAGATTGTTGCTGCAAGACAAGCGGGCTGCAGCTTCGCGAACCTTTTGCACAGCAGGCAACAAGAGGCCAATCAAGATCGCGATAATCGCGATCACCACCAGTAATTCGATCAGCGTGAATGCCGATCTGCGCGAGGAAGAGTTCAGCATGAGTAGAGCATCCCGGATGGTATGGGAGTAAGCCACGCCGGGGAGAAACTTACTCGCCCCATGTGATGACTTGAGGTGGGAAGAAGCGACAAAGGCGTGAAGAGATTGTGAGGAAATGTGTCGTTCCAGATGAGGAGAGCGCGAAGTCGCTGCAGCAAATTGGCAGCTGTTGGGTTTCGGTCAGTTTTTGATTCACGGTCTCTCGAGGATCAACTCCCCTGAACGACATGCGAATATCGCGATGACTACGCCAGTTAGGTACGTTTCCGTTGCAGAGTGACTTTACCCCCGGCATAATACCCCGAAGCCCCGCCATACACAGATGCTGCGCACGAGTCAGTCGCTAGTCTGGCGGGTTTACCGGCCCGGGCGTCCCGGGGTCGACCGCCACGGACGGCGGCGTAGTTTGTATTCATCAACTGTCAGTTTAACGCCTGTCGCAACTCGGAACCCGCTCTCAAGCGGGGATGGATAGTGAACATGACCGCATGGGAACTTGTGCCCTGGCTTGCCTGGGTCGTACTGACCCAGCACCAGCGGATGATCACCGACCGCGCCGTGGAGGCCTGGCCTCTGGCCGCGGTCCTGTTCCCAGAACGACCCCGAGAATCGACGGGCCTCTGGAAGGAGTGGCCCTCTTATGGAACTCTATACGGCTGTCGGGATTGCCGCAGCCGCCGCCTTGCTTGCAATGGGCGGAACCTATCTCGTTGTTCGGAGAACTGGCAGCTCGAATGCCAACCACATTCGATTTACCGAAGATCAGCGCCTAGCCGAAGTCCGCGGGCAGGAACTTATCGATCAGTCTCGCCGTGAAGCGGAACAGATTCTCCGTGATGCCGAACTGAAGGCTCGCGACGACGCATTTCGTCGCCGCGAGGAGCTGACCCGCGAATTGGAAGCGGCCCGCGCCGAGATCCGCGACCAAGAGCGCCGCATCGAGAAGCGCGAGGATGCCGCCGAGCAAAAACAGAAAGACCTGGCTCGAAAAGAGAAGCACCTCGAAAGCCTGAAAGAAAAGATCGCCGACCGCAAGCGAATTGCTGGAGAAGAAGTCCAAAAACCTCGACGAGTTGATCGAGCAGGAGACGAAACGCCTGCACGAAATCACCGGCCTCTCGCGGGAAGCAGCCGAGAAGATGCTACTCGATCGGCTCGAGCGCGAGCTGTCGAACGAGATCGCATCGCAAGATCCGGCAGCACGAGGAAACTCTCAAGCAGCAGACCGAGGGGAAGGCCCGCGAGATCCTCGTCAACGGCCATCCAGCGCTGGGCCGCCGAGCACACCGCCAACGCCACCGTCAGCACGGTCGATATCCCCTCGGACGACATGAAGGGGCGGATCATCGGCCGCGAGGGCCGGAACATCCGCACGTTCGAGAAGGCCACCGGCGTGGACGTGATCGTCGACGACACGCCCGGCGTCGTCATCGTCTCCGCGTTCGACAACGTCCGCCGCGAGACCGCCCGGCTGGCGCTCACCAAGCTCATCCAGGACGGCCGCATCCACCCCACCCGCATCGAGGAGGTCGTCGCCGAGACGCAGACGGAGATGGAGAAGCACATTGCCGAACTCGGCAAGCAGGCGGTACTGGATGCCGATGTGCCGATGCCTCACGAGAAGCTCGTGTACCTCCTCGGCCGGCTGCGATTCCGCACCAGTTACAGCCAGAACGTGCTCGCCCACTCGGTCGAGGTCGCGCACCTGTGCGGGCTGATGGCCGCCGAACTCGGGCTGAACCCCGGACTGGCTCGCCGCTGCGGCCTGCTGCACGACATCGGCAAGGCGGCCGACCACGAGATGGAGGGCGGGCACCCGAAGGTCGGGGCCGAACTCGCCAAGCGCTACGGCGAAACGAGCAAGGAAGTGCTGCACGCCATCGTCGGCCACCACGACGACGTGACCGTGGACAACATCTACACGGTGCTCGTCGCGGCCGCCGACGCGATCAGCGCGAGCCGACCCGGGGCACGCCGCGAGACGCTGGAGAAGTACGTCAAGCGGCTGGAAGAACTGGAAGCGGTCGCGTGCGGCTTCCCCGGAGTGGAACATGCCTACGCGATCCAGGCCGGCCGCGAGCTGCGGGTGATCGCCAACGCGCACAGAACAAGCGACGCCGACGCCGTCCGCATCTGCCGCGACATCGCCCGGGCCATCGAGCAGCAACTCGACTACCCCGGCGAAATCAAGGTCACGGTGATCCGCGAGACGCCGCAGCGTGGAGATGGCGAAGTGAGGTGGGATGCGTCTGCTATTCCTCGGTGACATTGTCGGCTCGCCAAGCCTCGCGTTGGTGCGGCGAGCCATTCCGGCGCTGCGCGCCGCGGAACGCCTTGACCTTGTCATCGCCAACGCCGAGAACGCCGCGGGTGGGACCGGTATCACGCCATCGCAGTATAGGCAACTGCGCGCCGCAGGCGTCGATGCCATCACTCTCGGCGATCATGTTTACAAGAAATTCGACATCGCGGACGTGCTTGCGAACCCCGCGGAGCCAGCGGTCAAGCCCGCCAACTTCCCGGCAACGGCACCAGGCAAGGATCACGCAATCGTCACTGCCGGAGATGGCACCCGCGTGGCCATTGTCTCGCTTCTCGGACGGACCTACATGAAGGCGGTTGATTGCCCGTTCGCCGCTATCGACCGGGTGCTTGCTGCATTGCCGGCAGACGTGAAGGTCATCGTAGTGGACATCCACGCGGAAGCCACTGCGGACAAATACTTGATGGGCCACCATCTGAACGGCCGCGTGACAGCCGTGCTCGGCACGCATACTCACGTGCCGACAGCCGACGAGCACGTCATGAGCGGAGGCACCGCGTTCCAGTGCGACGCGGGCATGTGCGGGCCTTACGACGGCATCCTCGGGCGACGCGCCGACCGCGTCCTGGCAACCGCGGTGAACTTCGTGCCGCAGGCGTTCGACGTTTCCAGTGGAGACGTTCGCCTCGCGGGTGCGATCGTCGAATGCGACCCGGTAACGGGGAAAGCGACTTCCATTCAACGAGTCATGTGGCGGGAAGCCGAACTGGGCATATTGCCAACATGACGCGTGGATGGATTATTCCTTCTCAAACAACTCCTGAACAAATCCGTCCGGATCGAACGCTTCCATGTCGTCGATTTGTTCACCGAGACCGACGAATTTTACTGGTAGCCCGAGCTTTGTCTTGATCGCGAATATGGCCCCGCCCTTCGCGGTACCATCAAGTTTCGAGAGTACAATCCCGGTACATTTCACCGATTTCGAGAATTGCTCGGCCTGGGTTAGCGCGTTTTGGCCGTTCGTAGCGTCTAATACAAGCAGCACCTCGTGCGGTGCACCGGGGATTTGCTTCGCCACAACACGATGAATCTTCTCAAGCTCCTTCATCAGGTGCGTTTGTGTGTGCAACCGTCCTGCCGTGTCCACGATGAGCACATCGAAGTTGCGGGCCTTGGCCTTCTCACACGCGTCGTGTGCAACGGCGGATGGGTCGGCCCCCTGCCCTTGCTTGACGATTTCGCAGCCAATCCGCCCGGCCCAGACAGTCAATTGCTCAACCGCCGCCGCACGGAAGGTATCGCACGCAGCCACCAGCACCTTCTTGCCGTCGGTCTGGAGCCGTTTCGCGAGCTTGGCTATTGATGTCGTTTTACCGGAGCCATTCACGCCCGCAATCATGATCACGGTCGGACCGGACGGTGCCCACCTGATGCCTGGCGTCTCGGCCGTCAGCAGGTCGCGGAGTTCCTTGCGAACGAATTCCTCGACCTCGCCAGTCACTTCCTTGTCGCGAAACCCCTGTCGCACACGGTCTACAATTTGCGCGGTTGCCTGTGTGCCGACATCGGCGAGATAGAGTTGCTTCTCCAGTTCGTCGAGAAACGTCTGATCGACCTTCCCCTTGCCGCGGAGGATGTCGAACATCCCGGAAAACATCTTCTTTGTCTTTCCCAGAAACCATCTGAACATGCCGAATCCCCTGCGGTTGCGAGTATCCGTTCATTGTACGGACACGTAACGCGTCCCGCGTCGCCTGTGGCCCGCGGGAATTGCAGGTGCTATTCTGGACTCACCTGCCGAATAACCTGAGAGTGCGCTCATGTCGAAGGGTGTCGCAGTCGTTAGCTGCATGTGGTTACTCGTGATTCCGATCGTTTTGATCGTGAGTCCCGCGGCGGCTCTTGCCCCCGCAGATGAACGAGATGCGTTCTTCAAGGCCGGCAAGGTCGTTCACCTGAAGATTGAAATCGACAAGAAAGGAATGGAATCGCTTCGCCGAGAGCCGCGGAAGTACGTGAAGGCGACGCTCAAGGACGGCGACAAGGAGTACCGGGACGTCGGCATCCACCTCCGCGGGGCGGTCGGCAGCTTCCGCGGTGTCGATGACAAGCCCGGTCTCACGGTGAACATGGACAAGTTCCAGGACGGTCTGCGCTACCGCGGCATGGACAAGTTCCACCTCGCCAATTCGGTGCAAGATCCGAGTTATCTGTCGGAGTTGATTTGTGGCGAGTTGATGCGGGACGCGGGAGTGCCCGCGTCAAGGATCGGCCACGCAGTGGTCACGATCAATGGCCGCGTTCAGGGCATGTACTATTTCAAGGAAGGTTACGACAAGGGGTTCCTTCAAAAGCACTTCGGCAACTCCAGCGGCAACTTCTACGACGGGGGTTTCCTGCGCGACATCGACCAACCGCTCGACCTCATCCGCTCCAAAAAGGATGTTGCCGATCGGGCCGACCTCAAGGCCCTCGTCGCGGCAGCACGCGAGCCCGACAATGCCAAGCGATTCCAAAAGATCGAAAAGCTCATCGAGCTCGACAAGTTCATCAGCTACATGGTTCTGGAAGCGATCATGTGGGACTGGGATGGTTACCCCTTCAAGGCGAACAACTATCGGATCTACCATGATCCGCTGAAGGACAAGATCACCTTTATCCCCTCCGGAATGGATCAGATGTTCGCGGACGTGAACGGGCCCGTGCTTCCGGATTTCGGCGGCATGGTTGCCCGCGCACTCATGGAAACGCCGGAAGGGCGAAAGCGATACATTGCCCGGGCCAACGAGATCATGAAGTCCATTTTCAAGCCCAACGCTCTGGTGAAACGGCTCGACGAGCTGGAGAAGAGAGTTCAGCCCGAACTGGCAAAGGTCGATGCCGGTGCGGGCCGCGACTACAAGAACCAGGTGAACCGGCTCCGTGAAGCGATCAAGCAACGCGAGAGAGTCGTCAACGAGCAACTCAAGACGCTGAAGAATTGACGGCAGCGGGCGATCCCTGTCTGGCAGTTGACCCAATTGCAGCAGACTTCTATCATCTCAGTACTCTTCCAGTTGTAACGATTTTGCCGGCAATGATTGCCGGTCGCGGAGTGCCGCATGAGTACGGAACAAAAGGCAACCGATCAGAATGCCCTCGCTTCCACATTGAGCGGGTTCTGGACGAACTTCAAGCAAGGCAAGATCATCGGCTATAAGTGGATGGCCCTGATCCTGATCCTCGGCGCGGCCATTGGCGTCACGTGGTATATCTTGACCGAACGGCGCGCCGCGGCTTCACAGCGATGGATGGCACTCGATGAAGCCAGTACTCCAGACGCTCTGAAGGAAATCTCCGCGAAGAACCCCGGCACGATCCAGGACAAACTCGCCCGTCTGCAGCGAGCCCGTGCTTTGTTGGGAGAGACTGGGATCGAATTGCTGAATTCGAACAATCAAGAGCTTCGCGACCGCGGTGTCGCCAACATCGAGGAAGCCCGAGAGATGTTCAAGACTCTCGTCGAGGACTTCAAGACCGACCCCGTCATCAAACCGGAGTGCCTGCACGCGTTGGCTTCTGCCGAGGCGGCTCTCGTGGCGGTGCCTGTCTCAGCGGGAAACCAGACCGAATTCAAGGGGAAGGTGTCGAAGGTCATCGAATACCTCGACCAGCTTGCCGAAGCGGCCGCGCCAGATACACCATGGCAAAAAGATTCCAAGAAACTCGCCGACGCACTTCGAAAAGACGAAAGCGAGTTTGTGCGGGTCCAGCGATCGCTCTTCGACTACCGCCCACCTGTGCCGAAGCTTGACCAACCACTCTTCCCGGGCGGCAGCCCATTCGGACCGCTTCCGCCATCGGGCGGCCCACTTCCGGGCCTTTCAGGCCTCCCTAACGGCAAATGACACGAACTGCGAATGGGGGGCGAAAGCCTCCCGTTCTGTTTCCAGACACAACCATGTCCGACGAGCTCGATGACGATATCGCTCCGGAACCCGCGGCAATCACGCCCAGCGTACGGTTTCGGGAACCGCTCGACCTGATCGTGATGATCAAGTCCGAGGGGATGCGTCTCGATCAGTACGTTCAGCTTCACTTGGGGGCCAACTTCAGCCGCTCGGAGGTTCAACGGGCAATTGAAGCCAGAGGCGTCACAGTCAACGGCAGGGCAAGCAAGCCGAGCTACAAGGTCCGCAAGCACGACAAGCTGCACGTCGAGATGCCGGAGCCAACCCACGACATCCCGGTTCCCGAAGACATCCCCATCGAGATCCTGTTTCAGGACGACTGGCTCGCCATCGTCAACAAGCCGCCCGACATGGTCGTTCACCCCGCGAAGGGGAACTGGTCGGGCACACTGGTCAATGCACTCCAGTGGCACTTCCAGCGATCAACTGAGCACCGAGCAATGGCCAGCTCCGCGCGGGCATCGTCCACCGGCTCGATAAGGACACGAGCGGCGTGATTCTGGTTGCCAAGGACGATCTGACGCACCGCGAACTGGCGATGCAGTTCGAGACCCGCAAGGTGTTCAAGGAGTACGTCGCGATCGTCGTCTGGCGAACTCGGGCGAGACTCGGATTACATCGAGGGCGCGATCAAGATGCACCCGCACGACCGCCTGCGGATGATCGTCTCGACCGATCCGGACGCCAAGCACGCGTTGAGTTATTACGAAGTACTGGAGCGTTTTCGCGGCTTTGCGCTGGTGAAGGTCCAGCCGCGGACTGGCCGCACGCACCAGATCCGCGTTCACCTGTTACACGCCGGATGCCCAGTGCTTGCAGACAAGATTTACGGCGGCCGCGATCATTTCGCACTATCGCATCTCGTACCCGAGTTGCCACCAGAAGAGGACATCGTGCTGATTGGTCGGCAGGCACTGCACGCTTTCAGACTGCGATTCCAGCACCCGCGTACCGATCAGTGGATCGAAGCCGAAGCGCCGCTGCCGTCCGACATGCGACGTCTTCTGGATGCACTGCGTAAGCACCGGCCTTATCGGTAACAGCTCACTCGGCCTTCTTCTCAACCTCGTCCGGATTGTTGTTCGCGTTGCCGTTTCCACCCTCACCGCGGATGAGTGCGACTGCCGCGATTATCAACAAGAATGCGACCGCCGATCGCCAGGTCGGCCGTTCTCCGAGGTAGAAGAAGGCGAACACAGCAAACACAGACAGGGACACCACTTCCTGAATCACTTTCAACTGGGTTGCGGTGAAGTACCCATATCCCGCGCGGTTTGCCGGAACCTGAAATGCATACTCCGGCAGTGCAATGAGCCAGCTCACCACAACTGTCGTCAAGAGGGCAACGTGCTTGTATTTGAGGTGTCCGTACCACGCGATCGTCATGAATGTGTTTGAAGCGACGAGAAGCAGGACTACGGTAAGTGTCGTTTTCATGTTGAGTGAAGAATGAGGCAAGCCCACGGAGCGAATCCGTGGGCTCGATGTTTTGCATTTCTCAGGACTATTTCTTCGGCGGCGTCGCTACTCCTCCAGCCGGGGGCCGGCGGGCGGAGTCGTCGTGGGTGGGGTCATGGCGATCTGAGCCTTCGGCTTCATCTGAGCGATGACCGCTTCGCGCAGCCTCATCGCGTAGAGCATCTGCACATCCTCTTTCACTTCTTGTCCTCGAACTTCTTCGGCGTGCCCTGCTTGCGGGCAGTGACGAGGATCAGGTGGTAGCCGAACTCGGTGGCGACCACATCGGTCATCTCGAACGGCTTGAGGGCAAACGCGGCCTTGGCGAACGGCTCGACCATCGCCCCGGCCCGCGGGAAGTAGTTCAGATCGCCGCCGTCCTTCTTCGAGGGGCAGGTCGAGTATTCCTTGGCGTACGCGGCGAACAGTTCCTCGGTCTTGGCCGACTTGGTCTGCTCCTTCTGCAGCGCGTCGGCAGTCGGCGGCAGAGCGGCAACGGCCTTCGCGGCCTCCTGCTCGACCACCTGCTTGATGCCGCGGAGCTTCTGGGCTGCTTCCTTCTGCTTCGCCTCGTCGGTACCCGGGGTCATCAGGATATGCCGTGCCCGGACCATCGTGCCATCGAACACGTCCGGGCTGCTCGTCGAACAGTTGCTTCAGCGCCGCATCGGTTCCCTGCTGCTTGACGAACTTTTCCCACTTCAACTGCGCCTGCACCTCGGTCCGGAACTCGGCTTCCGTCAGCATCATCGCTTCGAGTTCCTTGACGTAATCCTTCTTCACCATCGTTCAGTTCGGCCTTCAACTCATTGATGACCGCATCGACTTCCTTCGGGTCCACCGTGACCTTGATCGCGGTGAGGTACTGATCGATCAGGACGTTTTCGATCAGGTGGGCCATGATCTCCTTGCGGGCCATTTCCTGATTGGCCGGCGGGAACTGGCGAAGCGCCCGATAGACGGCGACCTCCGGGATCGCCTGGCCGTTGACCGTCGGCGGCGTTACCGGTGGGGCGAACGTCGGGTTTCGCCGTTGGAGCCACAGTCGGGATGACCGAAGCAGCCGTGGGCGGCATTCCCGGCGGCGTCGCCGGAGGCGTGCCCGGTGGTGTACCGGGAGCCTGCGCCGCGGCAGCCGCGGAGAGAGTCAAACCGAGAACCAGGGCCGCCGCCCCGCGGGTGAACCTGCGCATCGCGTACTCCTTACGGACGGGCTTCCAAACTAGTCCCGCCATCTACCCCCTCGCGGGGGTTGTCGGCTGAGCAAGGACGAGTAGATAACATGCGGCGAATATGGTGTCAAGGGAAGGATTTTCGGATTTCGTAACCACGCCTACGTATGGATCGCATCGAGCGAGACTACCGCGATCGGGACCATAGATCATCACCGGCAGCCAGGCCGCCAGCGGCGGCGAAATGTAATCCGTATCGCCGAGCGCCTTACACCCCAGCACGCACCCGTAGAACCCAACCGCCGATCATCAGGCACAACCCGGCACTCAGAATCACATGCCGGTTCGGGTTCCACAAAATGACCGAGAGCCGAGCAAAACGAGCAAGACACCCGACCAGTGGCCGCGTGATTCGCGTATGGAACAGGACGGCCATCTTCACCTGGCGCCGTGGCTCGGCCCCGGTCAGCAGTTCCTGGAGCCTCGACGTGGACGCATAGACATACCACGTTCCGCCGCGGCTGACCGTATCGAAGTCGGCCGTGTCAACCTTCAGAAAGCACCGACCGGTGCCAAGTACGGTCAGATTCGTCGGCACCTTGTCCGAGAAGGATTCCGGTTTGGTATTGGTCAGCATCCAGCCGCCCGATAGCGGGCCATCGCCCGGCGGGACATAGATCGCCTCGGCCGCAGTCAGGTGAAGCATCCCGCTCGGCGATGATTCCGGGAACGTGGCATAGAACTGCTCGATGCGCTTGTCACGGCGGAACCCGGCCGATCCTTCCAGGTGAATCCCGGAGGTATCGTACGCACCCATCAGAATCTGGGCCTTGGCCCCTTCCGGGTCGTCGCGGGCGGTCATCAGTTCGTCAGCAATCTCCGGGATCACGAATTCCTGATTGAGCGGGGCAAAGGTGATCGTGATCGCGGCACCGAGCAGCACCGGGCGGACCACCCGCCGCGTCGGGATGCCCGCGGAAAGCTGCGGCAAGAGTTCGTTGTTCCTCTGCATCCACGCGACGCGTGAACGTCGCGGCGATGAGCGTGATCGGCTCGGCCAGCAGGTCGAACACCTGCGGAATCCGGAACGCGTAGTAGCGGATGATGGCCCCTGGCGACTTCCCAGACTCCGCCGGGCCGGTTCACATACGCATCGAGGTGCGTGAACAGGTCGATCACCACGAACAGGCTGATGAGGCTCGTCCAGACGATCGCGTAGGACCGGAAGAACGCGACCGAGCACCATCCGGTCGAGGGTGGTGATCACTGGTCACCCCCCTTGTCTCCTGCGACCGCGGCACGCAGCCGACCGCGTGCGGGCGTGGTGCAACCGGTAACGTCCTGGGCCGTCGGCTCGTGGCGTGTAGTTCTGCACGAACTGAATGATGAACTCGTCGGCCTCGCTCGCGGCCATGAACCCGTACCCATTCGCCCGCAACTCGCGCAGCGCCTCGCCCTTCGACCAGCCCAGGTATTCCATCCGGTATATCGCCGTTAGCCGGCCCGTTCGGTGCAGTCCGGCCTTGCAGTGGATCAGCACCGGGTAGTTCGACTTGTCATCCAGTACCTTCAGGTATTCATCGACTGCCGGCGGCAGGACATCGAGCCGGTTGTTCGGCGGAAGGATATCAGGCGTGATCAGGACGTACTTCACTCCCAGTTCGTTGCACAGTTCCTTCTCGCGGACTTTCCCCCTGCCCAGCCAGTGGTCGGCGAGAAGCGGGTCGGGCTCCTCGTGCTGAAGATTGATGACGGTCTTGATGTGATAGCGATCGATCACTTCGCGGAAGCCATCGGCGGTCATTTGCCCCGAGCGATAGAACTGGCCCGGAACGACCTCGCGGAACCGCTTGGCGTGGATGTACTGGTAGCGATAGAGCGCCGCGGGCGGCCCCAGGACGAGCACAACGAGCACAACGGCCAGCAACCACCGCAAAACGTTGAGCATCCCTGCCCCAGTTTGCGACATCGACTTCCCGCGGGCGCGGGAACAATTTCGATGTAGAAAGTGGCCACACTAATACACAACCGCCGTACTGTGTCAACTGCGGCTGAAATCGGCAACCGCTTCCCTCCGACCCGCTGCCCACGTAACCTGATAGTATCCCGCCACTTTCCAGAGGTGCCGCGTGTTCCTCCCTGCCGCACTTGCCCTGCTTGCCATCGCCCAGCCCGCCGAGAAGCCCAGGCCCTTCGAGTTCAAGGACGGCGACCGCATCGTCTGGATCGGCAACACGCTCGTCGAACGCGAGCAGCGTTACGGCTACTGGGAAACCGCCCTCCTCGCGGCCAACGCGGACAAGCGCATCACGCTCCGCAACCTCGGCTGGAGCGGCGACACCGTCTTTGGCGAATCGCGCGGCCGCTTCGACTTCGACAAGCCCGACGCCGGCTTCAAGCAACTCGTCGATCAGACGCTGGAACTGAAGCCGACCGTGATCTTCATCAGCTATGGCACCAACGAGTCATTCGAGGGGAAGGAAGGACTGCCGAAGTTCGAGAAGGGACTGGAGAAGCTGCTCGACGCACTGAAGCCGGCGAAGGCGCGGATGGTGCTGTTCTCGCCAATGATGTTTCGAGTCAGCTCGCGATCCTGTCCAGACCCAACAGCAATGAACGATGTGCTGGCTCTCTATCGTAACGCAATCAAGGCCATCGCGGAGAAACGTGAACTACCAGTTCGCCGACCTTTACAACGAGGTGTATTTTCCTCAACCCGGTGAACGGCCCGAGAGGCGAACATTTGCAACCGACAATGGCATGCATCTCAGTGAGAGCTGGGTATCAGGCGGATCAGCGCACTATTCGCTGATTCCCTCGGGATTAGGGCTAGGTTCTCACAGAGGCAATCCGACTCGAGCCCCTCCGCCAGGCCGTCATCGCCAAGAACCAGCTGTTCTTCTACCGCTGGCGGCCGCAGAACGAGACCTACCTCTTCGGCTTCCGCAAGCACGAGCAGGGGCGGAACGCGAAGGAGGTCGCCGAGTTCGACCCGCTCGTGAGCAAGGCCGAGAGAAGAGATCGAGAAGATTCGAGAATGACGCTAGCCGCGACACGGAGCTGAAGCAGACCTAGCCCGCAAGCCCGCTTCCCTCCGAGATCAGCGGGCTTCGATGCTGACTCACCCATGCGATACCTCATCCCCGCCTTGCTCATCCCTGCTCCCCTCGGTCGCCTTCGCCCAGCGCGATGCCAAGGTTCCCGACCCCGATCCGGAACTCGAACGCAAGACGTTCATCGTCGCGCCGGGGTTCGAGGTCAACCTCTTCGCGGCCGACCCGCTGCTCGCCAAGCCGATCCAGATGAACTTCGACCCGCAGGGCCGGCTCTGGGTCGCGACCAGCGAGGTCTATCCGCAGATCAAGCCGGGCGAGAAGGCCAACGACAAGATCATCATCCTCGAAGACACCAACGGCGACGGCAAGGCCGACAAGACCACCGTCTTCGCCGACGGCCTGCTGATCCCCACCGGCATCGAGCCCGGCGACGGCGGCGCGTACGTCGCCAACAGCACCGAACTCGTTCACCTGTCCGCATCGAAGCCCGGCGGCAAGGCCGACAAGAAGACGCATCGTCCTCTCCGGCTTCGGCACCGAGGACACGCACCACATCCTCCACACGTTCCGCTGGGGGCCGGACTGCCGCCTGTACTTCAACCAGTCGATCTACATCCACAGCCACATCGAGACGCCGCACGGCGTGAAGCGGCTCAACGCGCGGCGGCATCTGGCAGTTCCGCCCGGACACGTGCGAACTCGACGTCTTCGCCCGCGGCTGGGTGAACCCTGGGGCCACGCCTTCGACAGGTACGGCCAGTCGTTCGTCACCGACGGCGCCGGCGGCGAAGGGATCAACCACGCGCATCCCCGGCGGCTACTACCTCGACCGCGCAGGGGCCGCACGCGCAGCGCATCCTGCACGGCCTGAACCCCGGCAGCCCGAAGTACTGCGGCCTGGAAATCATCTCGCGGCCGGCACTTCCCGGACGACTGGCAGGGCGACTGCATCACCAACGACTTCCGCGGCCACCGCGTCTGCCGGTTCAAGCTGCAGCGACGACGGCAGCACGCTTCGCCAGCCGCGAGATGCCCGAAGTCATCAAGAGCAACCACCCCGCGTTCCGCCCGATCGACGTGAAGATGGGCCCGGACGGCGCGATCTACATCGCCGACTGGTACAACCCGATCATCCAGCACGGCGAGGTCGACTTCCGCGACCCGCGCCGCGACCACACCCACGGCCGCATCTGGCGCGTGACCGCGAAGGGCCGGCCGCTGGTGAAGAAGCCGAAGCTCGTGGACGCGACCGTGCCGGAGTTGCTGGAACACCTGAAGGCCCCGGAGCAATGGACGCGGCAGCAGGCCAAGCGCGTGCTGAAGGAACGCGGCAAGGAGAAGGTGCTGCCGGAACTGGCGAAGTGGGTCGAGCAGTTCGACTGACAGACTCGAGCCGAACAGCGATCTACTGGAAGTTCTTGGGTGTGGCTCGGTTCGGTGAGCACCGAGCGAGTCTGCGATCACGACGATGCGAGTCGCCCTTGCTGCGGGATGTACTAGACTCCGAGAATCCCGAAGTCAGCGATCGGAGTTCGTGCAGCGATTCGTGCGACCGAAGGTCGTGACGGCGATGCATTCACCTCGATGCTCGAAAGCTGTGGTCAACGGACTCAGACCATCCCGCGAGTGCGGCTGGAGGCAGTTCGGGCACTGGCTCGAAGTGCAAATCAGCCGCAGGCAGTCGAAGCCGCCCTCAACGCCCTCGACAAGCCGATGGATCGCGTGCTCGATTACGCCCTCTGGCTGACCGTCCGCGAACTCGAACCGTACTGGATGCCCGAGTTCAAGGCCGGCAAGCTCACCTTCGGCGGCGACCCGAAGAAGCTCGCGTTCGCGCTCAACGCCGTCGGCAACAAGGACGCCGTGAAGCCGGTCGTCGCACTCATCGACTGGCGGCAAGGTGCCGAAGGAGAACCTCCACGGGCTGTACCTGCTGCTCGCCCAGATCGGCGGCCCGGAGGAAATGCAGCAAGGTGCTGGGTTACGCCGGTGACGAGACGAGTCGGACAGCCCGACGCAGCGCGCGAACTGATCGCAGGCCGTTGAGGACGCGATCCGCATGCGCAAGGTCGCGCCGCCGAAGCAGGCGTCGCGGCCTCGACCCGTTGGTTCCGGCGCAACGGGAGCCGCCGCGACCGCTCGGCGATGCGGATCGTCGGGCTGTGGAAGATCGAGCGAGCATGCTCGCGGCGCTGGTACGCGGAGGCCGCGATGCTCGACAGCCGACGCGCAGACCGGCCGCGGCGCTCGGAGGGCTCGTCGCTGTTCGGCGACGCGAAGGCGCAGTCGACGATCACGACGCTGTGCACCGACACCGAAGCGCCGAGCTGCCAGCGGGCAGCGATCATCGCGTTCGCGTCGCTCGACCTGACCGCTGCTGCGACCACGGCCGCCGAGTTCCTCGCCGACGCCAAGCCCGAACCGACGAACTGCTCGATCTTTACGCCGCGTTCCTCTCCCGCAAGGCGGGGCGCCCGCGTCTCGCCAAGGCGCTCGCCGGCAAGAAGCTCAACCGCCGATGTCGCCAAGCTCGGGCTTCAGGCCGTCGAGCCTCGACGGCACAGGATGCCCGGCACTCGACGCGCGCACTGACCAAGGCCGGCGACCTCGGTGCCGCCACGAAGCCGCCCACGGCCGACGAGGTGAAGGCATCGTCGCCGAGGTTGCCGCAAGGCGGCGACGCGGCTCGCGGCGAAGCCATCTTCCGCCGCAAGGAACTGCAGTGCATGGCGTGCCACGCTTACGGCGGCGCCGGCGGGCAAGTCGGCCCGGACATGACCTCGCATCGGCGCCAGCGCCCAGCCCGATTACCTCGTCGAGTCGCTGCTGCTTCCCAACAAGGCGGTGAAGGAAGGCTATCAACGCGATCCGCGTCGTCACCGTCGACGACAAGGTGTTCCTGGGCATGAAGCGTCCGCGAGGCGAACGGCCAACTCGTGCTGCGCACGCCGGAGGACAAGGAAATCACGATTCCCGTGAAGGACATCGCCGAGCGCGGCCGAACACGAAGTCGCTCATGCCCGAAGCGCTGACCGACCCGCTCACCGAAGCAGGAGTTCGCGGACCTCGTCGCGGTTCCTCTCGGAACTCGGCAAGGTGGGCGGGCCGTATGCCCCGAACAAGGCCCGGCGTCGTGCGCCGCTGGCAGGTGATCGAGCCGACGCAGCACGAACATGAACGCCTTCCGCCGCAGCCGCGTGCTCGCCGCGGCCGCGGAGCCGGACAACCCGTTCGCGTGGTCGCCCGCGTACTCGCAAGGTGTCCGGCGATTTGCCGCTCGCGGAGCTGCCGAAGTTCACCGTCTGGAACGACACCGCCCCGCAGACCGTGGTGCGCTTCCAACTGGACGTGACGACCGCCGGGAGCCGCGAAGCTGAAGTTCAACTCCGATCGACGGGACTGATCGCTGTATCGTCGGGCAACGCCCGTCGAACCGAAGACCCGAGACGGTCGCTCGACCTCAAGACCGGGAGTGCAGACGGTGACGCTCATCATCGACCGCTCGAAGCGGACGGATGACCTGCGCGTGGAACTGGACGACGTGCCGATTCGCCGGCGCGAGTGGCGTGGTGGGCGGGAAGTGACATGTCGTTGTCACTCTTTGCCGTTCACATCTCCGATCGGGGCGCTCGGCGTGGGACTGGATCGTTGCCGGCTGGATTATGCGCTCGCGGTGCTGCTGGCACTCGCAGTTTGGCGAGTCCGTGAAGAAGACATCCCGCGGATCGGCGTGCTGACGGCCGCGTTCTTCGTCGGGTCCAGCATCCACATCAAGCTCGCGGTGCTGCCAACGAGCGTGCACCTGATCTTGAATGGCCTGGTCGGCGTCGTGCTCGGCCGGCGCGCGCCGCTCGCGATCGCCGTCGGGCTGCTGCTTCAGTATCTGCTCCTCGCCCACGGCGGCTATGACCACGCTCGGGCTCAATGCGTGCATCGTCGGCATTCCGGCGGTCGCCGCGGGGTGGTGTTACCCGCTGCTGCGAAAACTCGGGCTGCGCCGTTTGCCCGCGGGCTGTTGCTCGGCGTCGGTGCCGCTGCGGGCGCCGTTGGGCTGAACTTCCTCGTGCTCTTTTTCGGTGGGAAGGAAGACTGGCAGACGCTGGCGAAGCTTGTGCTGCTCGCCCACATCCCGTGGTGATTGTCGAAGGGTTGATGCTCGGCGTGATCGTGAGCTATCTGGAGAAGGTGAAGCCGGAGATGCTGGCGAGTGCCACTTCAGCGGCACCTTGTGTCGCTCCAACGCACCTACTCCGGAAATTCGTCGAACGGTACCTCCCACTGACCCAGGCCGACGCTGACTGTGACGGTCTGCTTCTTCGCATCGACCTTCACCACCTTGCCGGTCGGTCGAACCGCGACACCTTCACCACCGCTCCGGCCTTCAAGCTCGCCCGCAGCTCGTGCAGAGCAGCCCGCTCTGCCGCTTCGCGGTCGAGCGCGGTCTTGCGTCGCTCGAATGCTTCCTTCTCGCGGTCGGCCTCGTGCTGCGCGGCGAGTGCCTCGACCTTCGCCTTCTCGGCCTCCTCGCGGAGTTCCTGCAACGGGCGAGTTCGCCGGTCTTGCCCTTACGCCGCTTCAGGTACTGGTGGGCACGTTTCAGCAGTTCCTTCGGCAGCTTCAGCCGCCGGGCGATCTTCAGCGCGTTGCTCATGCCGAACTGGCCGATGTGCAGGCGGTACGTCGGCCGCATCGTTTCGATGTCGAACTCGACCGCCCCGTTCTCGGCCCGCTCGTTGTTGAAGGCATAGGTCTTCAGGTCGCCGAGGTGCGTCGTCACGATGGCCCGGCAGCCGACCTTGTCGAGTTGATCGAGAATCGCCCGGCCCAGCGCCGCTCCTTCGGTCGGGTCGGTGCCGGCGCCGAGTTCGTCGAGCAGCACCAGGCTGTCGGCAGTCGGCGATTTCGAAGATGGAGGCGATGCGCGAGATGTGCGAACTGAAGGTGCTGAGCGATTGTTCGAGGCTCTGCTCGTCGCCGATGTCGGCCAGGATGTGCTTGAAGATCGGCACCAGACTTCCCTCGCCCGCCGGGATGTGCATCCCGCACTGGGCCATCAGGCACAGCAAGCCGGTCGTCTTGAGCGTGACCGTTTTCCCGCCGGTGTTCGGCCCGGTGATGACGAGCAGGTTGAAGCCGATGCCGAGGCGGACATCGATGGGAACCACCGTTCGTACGTGCGGATTGCGGAACGCGGAACGGAGTCAGATGATCGGATAGGTCTTCGGTCGGTTCCGAGTCCGCGTTCCGCGTTCGGTTCGGAAGAGGTGCTTCGAGCAGCGGGTGCCGTGCGTTGCGGAGCCAGAGCCGGCCTTCGGTGTTCACGTCCGGAGGGTACATGTCGAAGTCGCGGCTGTAGCGGGCCTTCGCGGTGATCAGGTCGAGCTTCGCGATGACATCGAGGGCGTAGCACAGCGGTTTCGAGACGCGGCCGACTTCGCTGCTCAGCCGGCGGAGGACGCGCTTGACCTCGCGGTCTTCTTCGGCCTTCAGACTGCACTCGTTCGGCGCTCAGGCCGGCGATGCTCGCGGGCTCGACGAAGACCGTCTCGCCGGTGCTGCTGACGCGATGGACGACGCCGGGCACCTTGTGC
This sequence comes from uncultured Pseudomonadota bacterium, assembly GCA_963720835.1. Classification (GTDB taxonomy): domain Bacteria; phylum Pseudomonadota; class Alphaproteobacteria; order Rhizobiales; family Xanthobacteraceae; genus Pseudolabrys. The sequence continues at coordinate 43,941 of CAVRHC010000014.1, forward strand.
CGGTGGTTCGCCGCGACGGGCAGGACGTAATGATCGCCGTGAACGGTGGCGTTCGGATAGCTGAGGATGCGGCGCAGTTCGGGGTCGCGGAGCAACCGCCGAATCTCGGCCTTCACCTTCTCGTCGAGGTCGAAGAGCTTCTGGCGAACGGCCGCGAGGTCGCGGCTGGCCATGTCGAGCACGTGGCCGCGGCCGTCGATGCAGCCGCTGATGGACTTGCCGACCGTGCCGAGATCCTCGATCCCGGCTGAGCATCTCGATGAGGCCGGCGAGGTGTTCGGCGAGCCGCATGCGGTAGCGGTAGATCGCTCCGGTGCAATTGAGGCTCTCGCCGACTTCGAGGAGTTGTTCGGCGGTGAGCATGGTGCCGATGGCGGCGCGGCGGGCGAGCAGGCGAACGTCGTGCAGCCCGCTGAACGGCGGCGCCTGCCCGAGCCCGAGTGCCGCGACCATCTCGGTCGTGAGGGCGAGTTCCGTGCGGATGATGTCGACGATCGGTGGAGGGTTCGATCTGCCGGGCCAGTTCGCGGCCGAGCGACGATGCGGCATAGCCGGCGAGCAATTCGCGGATCTTGTCGAACTCGAGCAGTTCGAGCGTGTGTGCGTCCATGGTGGCGGGTTCAACCGCTTGCATTTTCGACGAGGGTGATCATGCCCGCAGGACACCCCGCGGATGCGCGGGGTTCGCGGCAAGTGGAATTGTAGGACTGCAAGCACCGGGACGGCACGTCCCGGGGCTTCGAGTTCACTTCTGCTGCGCCCAGGTCTCGAGGAAGTAGCCGCTGTTGGCGGGCGCTTTGAACTAGGTTGGTTTCGGCTTGTCGTCCGGGCCGTAGCACATCTTCAACTGATTGCCGGCAAGTTCGTAGATGCCGTGGCGCTTCTGACCCTTGAGCGGGCCGTCGGCGAATTCGAAGGTGATCGACTTCGGCGATGGTGGCCGTGTCGAGCGTCACATTCGCCAGCGCCAGCCGAAGCACCTTGGGTTGGCCGTCCTTTGTCCTTGTCCACGAAGTAGAGATGGTACTCGTTTTTGTCGAAGACGACAGTGACCTGTTTCATGACATCGGCGGGCATTTGCGGTCCACCCTCGTACTCGCACTGGAGCGGCTTCCAGTTCCCCTGCAACGCGGCCAAGTCGTCGACCGGCTTCTTGTCGGCACCCGTCGCGACCTTGAGGTTTCCCGCACAAACGATCCCAACGAACAGCGCGATTCGGAGCATCGCATGACCCCTAACTGACTTCCTATCTGACGCCAGACAGCGAGCAGCGCATATGCCACGGGCCTCATTGGCCGTCAACATCAACTAATGGCCGTACAATCCCCACATGGGGAAGCATTCGGATGTGGCGATTATTGGCGGCGGAATCATCGGCCTTACCTGCGCCTATTTCCTGGCAAAGGAAGGACTATCAGTCGAGTTATTCGACCGCGGCGATCTGGGGAAGGAGGCGTCGTGGGCCGGTGCGGGCATCATTCCACCGGGTAATCTCGCGGGTGCTGCAACCCCCATCGATCGCCTGCGCACGGTTGGCTCCGTGCGGTTTCCTGAGTTATCGGCTGAGCTTCGCGGACTCACCGGCATCGATAACGGCTATATGCGGTGTGGTGGAATTGAGTTTATCGAAGACGATCCCACGGAAATCCTGGACTTGTGGCGAAATGAAGGAATCGTTGTTGATCGGCTCCCGCGGGCTCTGCTCAGGACGTTCGAGCCAGAAGTTGTCACGGTCCCAGGTGAACCTTATTTGCTGGCTGATTGCGCACAAATTCGTAACCCACGGCATCTTCGAGCATTGATTGCGGCATGCGAGCAAGTGGGGGTGGTGCTCAAGGCACATACTCGGGCCGAATGCATTGACAAAGACAAGAAACGATCGGGTCATGCACTTGGTGTGTTCACGGGGCATCAGACTCATCACGCGACGCGCGTTTCTGATAACGGCCGGGGCATGGAGCAACACGCTCATTACTCCCTCAAACCAACGCGGCCCAGGCGTACACCCTGTCCGCGGGCAAATCGTCCTGCTCAAGACGCCAAGCCGATTAATTACCCGAGTGCTCATGCTCGGTAAGCAATACCTCGTGCCCCGCTCGGATGGCCATGTTCTGATTGGCTCGACAGAAGAGCCGGAAGCATTTTTTGAGAAGGCGAACACTGCCGAGGCAGTTGCGGAGCTTCTCGCGCTGGCGACTCGTATAGCTCCGGCACTCGCGTCCGCGGAGTTGGTGAAGTGCTGGAGCGGCTTACGACCCGCGACGCCGGACGGGTTGCCGTTCATCGGACCTGTGCCAGGGTGGAACAATGTTTTTGTTGCGACTGGTCACTTTCGTGCTGGCGTGCAACTCTCGATTGGCACCGCGCAGGCGATCACCGAGCTGTTCACCGGGAAGCCAACATGCGTTCCTCTGGAGGCATTCGCTGTGGATCGCGAGCCGCACGCGAGAGGGAATGTCGCATTTCGTTCCTGACGATTCGACCGTGCGGACAAACCCGAACTTGAAACTCGAATCGTGAAACTCGAAACTGTACGCATGGAATCCACCGATCACCGTTCCGCCGTCGGGCAACTATCCGACGATCTCCGCTGGCTGGAAGAGCATTGCCGTCGCGAGCCGGATCTTGCCGTCCACGCGGGCAATCTGCATCTCGCCTCCGCGCTCACGCGCAACGTGATCGGCCCGTTCCTGGAAGGACAACCCGCGAAGCCGCTCCACATTGCGGTTGTGGGCGGGGCCGGTGCGGGCAAGAGTACCGTAGTCAACTTCCTCGCCGGGGCGATCGTCGCCGAGGCAAATCCCCAGGCTGGGTTCACGCGCCATCCGACCGCATTCCTGCCAGGCGGCCCGGCAATTCCGTGGCCGAGCTACATCGGATTCATGGGAACCCTTCAACGTCTGAGCGCCGAGAAGCCCGCGGATGTGGACGAGGATGTCTACCAGGTTCGTCGTATTTCTTTGGAGTCGGACACCGAGAACCCGCTCGCAGACTTCATTATCTGGGATTGCCCAGACATGACGACCTGGGCCTCCGCGGGTTACGTGAATCGATTGATGGAAGTCGCGGCCCTCGCGGACGTGGTCATCTACGTTGCATCCGACGAACGGTATAACGACGAGGTTCCCACCCAATTCTTGCACCTCCTTATCAAAGCTGGAAAGGCTGTGGTCGTGGTGCTGACGAAAGTCCGGGAAGCGGACGCGTCCGGACTGGCCGACCACTTCCGGCGAGATGTGCTTGGTAAACTCCCGAGACTTCCCGATGGCTCGGTCCCCGCGGTGCCGGTCATCGCATTTCCACAGATGCCGCAATCTGAACGCACCGACCCAACCGGTGTGGGTGCGAAACACCGCGTGTTGCTCTTGAACCAGATCTTCGTGCAGTGCGACCCGGATAGTTCATCGCGTGCCCGCACGGTCAAGAACGCGGTGAGGTATCTCAGTTCCGCGGGAGAGGGACTGCTTGATGTGGCCCGCCGCGATCTGGCAGAGTATGACGCCTGGAAATCCGCGGTAATGGTGGGTAAGGGCGAGTTCGAGGATCGATATCGCCAGGAATTCCTCTCGGGTGAGCAATTCCACCGCATTGATCGATACCGCGAGGAGATGATGGACCTACTGGAGTTGCCGGGTGCCGGCCGCATCCTGGGAAGTTTGATCTGGTTGCTGCGGTCGCCCTATCGCTGGACGCGGGACTACGTCACGGGACTGATTGTTCGGCCCGAGATGTATAACCTCTCCGAGCCGACTGTGCTGAATGCGGGCCTTAACGGCTGGCTCGATAAGCTTCAGGCGGAAACACTGCGCCGCGCAACCACGCACACGTTTTGGAAACAGATCGCGGTGCGGTTTGACTCGGAGTTGGCTCCGCAGGCTCGAGCGAAGTTCGACCAGGAACGCCGCGCGTTCGAACTCAAAGAAACCGACCAACTGGAAAAGGCGGGCAAAGCTCTCGTGGAAGGGTTGGAGAAGAATCCCGTACTTCTGAACACGCTCCGGATAGGGAAGTTCGTTCTCGATGTCGCCCTCATCGCCTTCCTCCTGTATGTGACATGGGTTCCGAGTTGGTACCATCTGCTGCTTATTTTCGTCGCGGTATCCGTCACCCACCAGGCTACCGAACTTGTTATCCGTGGTGTGGTGGAATCGGCCCGTTCGCGGGTTCGCAATCAGCGCGAAGCGCTGGTCTCGTCGGCCCTCACTAGCCCGTTAGCCGCCTGGCTTTCGCTGTGGCCCGCGTCGAGCGGTTCGGCGATTGAGAAACTGCAAGAAGTGCTTCGCCGCGTGCCGGAAACCATTCGCCAACTCGAAGCACGCGTCGCGGCCAAGATCACCAATCGGGACGTGTCACGCACAACTCCGACCCCGCCTCCACTTCCGCCGACCGCACTCACCCGCTCGCCGGAGACTGCATGATTGCTGATGCGACGAAGGCACCTGTTGAAGAGCCTCCGCAGCCATTCCTGCGCACGCTCGCCCCCTTGCTCCGCGGGTTGGAGCGGCGCGTGCGGTCGTGGCTCGACGAGCGCCGCAAGTATCCGCTCACGATGATCCAGCGGGCCGAACTGGAAGGTCTTGTCGACGACCTACGCCGGCAGGGCGAAGCGCTCGATGTGGACCGCCCGCTGCTCGTCATCATGCTTATGGGCGGCACTGGCGTCGGGAAATCAACTCTGCTGAATGCACTCGCCGGCGGTCCAATCGCGCAGGCGGCCGTTCACCCGCCCCACCACCCGCGATCCGGTTGTCTACTTCCACCACTCCGTCCGCCCGGACCGACTCGACCCGTCATTGCGGCTGTGCCGTCTCGCCCAGCACGACCGCGAGGGGCTGCTTCAAAAAGTGATCGTCGATACACCTGACATCGACTCGAACGACCTTGCCAACCGTGAGAAGCTGATCGCGCTGCTGCCGGTCGCGGACATCGTGCTCTACGTCGGTTCGCAGGAGAAATATCACGACCGCCTCGGTTGGGAATTGTTCAAGGAACAGCGGCGACGACGGGCTTTCGCATTCGTGCTGAACAAGTGGGACCGCTGCGTGACCGGCGAGAGCGGGCTGCGGCCCGACGAAGACCTGCTCGCGCGATCTGAAGGCGGAAGGGTTTAGTAACCCGCTGCTGTTCCGCACGACGGCCCAGTCGTGGCTCGACGCGGCAAACGATTCCGAGACGTGGCCACCGCCAACGCCCACGGGCTTCCCGAAGGCGAGCAGTTCGCCCTGCTGCGTAACTGGCTCGAACTCGGCCTCACGCGGCTGGAGATCGAGGCGGTCAAGGCCCGCGGGGTCGGGCAACTTCTCACGTACTCTGCGCGCAGTCGTCGAGGTCGTTCGCCCGCCGGATCTGAGCAGCGAGGCCGAAAAGGTCAAGGAGTCGCTGGCGAGAAGACGCTCGCGGACGAGGCCGCCGTGCAAGCTGATGTGCTGGCCGGCACACTCGACCCGTACCGCACGGAAGTCGAGCATCATTTCAGCGTCCAGGATCAGCAGCGCTACCGCGGGCTGATGGCCGCGTACCTTCGGCTCACGACGCGGATGCGTTATGCCGGCAGCAGCCTCCGCGACCGCATCCCGTTCGCGGGCCGGTTGCTGCCACGGCGGAAAAGTCGAGACGCCGGTCGAGTGGAACCTCGGCGCGTTCGTGCAGGAGTGTGCTCGCACCGCCGGCGAGCGGGTGCTCGATCAGCGGACTTCGGCGCTCGTCAACCGCTTGCTCGTCGAGGCCGATCAGAAGCGGCTTCCCATTGAACCTGCTCAACGACTCCGACAGCGGCGGGCGGGCGGCTCGACTGGCGCGAACGAGCGACCCGCAGCGTGATCGATTCACTCGCGGAGGTGGAGCGCGAGGCCACGCACCCAACCGGCTGGCGGGCGGCGCTCCGCGGAACTCTCAGCGTGCTGGCGAATACACTTCCCGAAGTCTCGCTGGTCGCCACTGCCGGGTTGCTGCTTTGGGGGTTCATCGTGGACCAACACGCTCCCAATCTCTTCGAGATGTCGCTGGTCGTACTGATCCCGCTCATGGTTGTCGATCGTCTTTCACCTGCTGATCCTGATGCTTCTGCCCGTGCGATGGCCGGCGATTCGCGACCGGTTCCGCGAGAAGCTCGAGGGCGGCTCGGTGGAGGAACTGGATCGCGTTTATCTGCCGATACCCGGCGAGATCGCCGCGGCGCTTCACGATGAGCGAAAGCAGGTCGAAATGCTTCTCGCCGAGACGAAGGAAGTCGCCGAATGGCTCGCGGCCAAGCAGCAAGCGGCGCAGGTGACTGAGCTTTATGGAACATGAGTGCCAGTCACTCGCAACATATTCGGAGAACGCCGGATGGCTGATGGCAAGTGGATCGAGGGGTTAACACCCGAAATGCCCGTTGCGGATGCTGCGGCAGTTACGTTGGCCGCGCGCTTCGAGATCGTGCGGCACTTCCTGCCGCTCGCGGTCGAGAAGTCGCAGGAAGACTCCGAGTACGTTCATCAGTTGCGGGTCGGCACACGACGCGCTGGTGCAGCGCTGCGGGCATTTTCGGATTGCTTGCCGCGCAAGCACCTTAAGTCTGCGAAGCGATCGCTCCGCTTGATCCGACGCGCAGCCGGTGGTGCTCGCGACTGGGACGTATTCATGCTCACATTGTCGAAATCCAAGGCACTTATCAGTGCAAATTGCCGACCGGCCTTCGACTTCCTCGCCGGCTTTGCCATCGGCGAACGCTTCGCCGCTCAGGCTCGGTTGTCAGAAGCGGCCACGGCCGCCGCGCCGGCGTTTGTGGAGGAGAGTACCTTGCTGCCTGCACGGACACATGAGGTGAAAAGCGACAACCCACCCGCGAATTTCGGGGAACTCGCGACGGCTCAGTTGGGCCGGTTCCTATCCGAATACGATCAGGCAGTCGCAGCCGACCCCCGCGAGCCGGCCGAATTGCATCGACTCCGTATCATGGGCAAGCACGTTCGTTATGCGCTGGAAATATTCTCGGGTTGCTTCCCGGCCGTGTTCCGAGAGAGTGTTTACCCCGCGGTTGAACATCTTCAGGAACTGCTCGGTGATATCCAGGATGCGGCTGTCGGCATCGAGCGACTCGTCGCACTTCGCGATCGCATCAAGCATTCCATTCCGGACGAATGGCCGCGACTGCGAAAGGGCATTGAGGCCCAGATTAAGTCGCTGCGCCGAAAGTCCCCGCTGGTCGGAAGGCGTTCCAGAAATGGCGCAAGGATTGGGCAAAGCTGACGCACGACCTGAAGCAGGAGGCGGTGGCCGCAAGTATAACTGTCTGAAATTCAGTTTCCAGGCGGAGGTGGATTGACTGGTCTCCCGAGGTCAACCGCGGGTGGAGGAGATGCGCTCATTCGGCCCAACGCCAGGCACGATTGGGCTACTAGGGCGATTGGGCGGCAGAGCGCAGGGTTTGCTTGGAAAGACTGTGTCCAGGAAACCCGCGATCGGGGCATTGCTGCATCCACTCAGGCACACAAAAACCACCATCGCAACGATGCGCTTCATGCCACAGACATACCCGCTTACTCGGTCTGGTCAAGACGAAGCTACTAACCGGGCATGCGGAGGGTAGATAGATCATGGCCGTCAAAATATGGACTTGGCGGACGGCCTAAAAAGATCTTCCTAATTTGAAGCCTTTGCTGCCCGCGTCAACTGCTCCAGCACCGATTCCACAATCAGTATTATCTGAACTCGTCGCTCGACACGGGAATCTGCCTCAACACACTTGTCAAGCAGTTCGAGCAACCGCTCGGGGCCCAGGCGGCGGGCAAATGCACGGAGTTGTTGCTCTTCGTCCGGGTCGAGGTCCATCAGTACCTGCCCCGATAGATAGCCGCAAAGCCTGTTGCAATGCTGTCACCACAAATCGGATGACGAGTGTCACTCGCATTCGCTGGTGGGCGGTTTCGTTCCCCGCGGCTTCGTAGAACTGCTGCCAAGTTGCGGCGAGTCGTACAGAAGTTCGGGCGTTCGGAGGTGATGCCGGAGATCAGTTCCCCGCGGACTTTCCAGAATTTCCTCATCATCGAGTGCGAGTGCCCGTGCGGCGCTCCCCCCAGCCAACCGCACAATCTGATCTCGACGGCGCGAATCTTCGATCCCCTTCTCAGTGAGAATCGCTGCGAGGTCTTGCTCGCCAAGCGGCGAGAACCGCACGATCTGGCAGCGCGACAGGATGGTCGGAAGTTGTCGGTCGGTGCCAGTCGCGAGCAGGAGGAGGATTGCACCGGGGGGCGGCTCTTCGAGGGTCTTTAGAAAGCAGTTCGCCGATTCCGCGTTGAAGTCATCGGCGTCTTCGACGATGCCAACGACATACCCTCTGCGGGCCGATTTGCGGGCAAGCTTTGCGCAAAATGCCCGCATCTCATTGACTGGAAGCTCGTGTTTGTCGGCCGGCGTTTGGAGCTCATGCAAGTCAGGGTGAGTGCCAGCAGCAACCTGTGCGCACGCGGGGCAAGAGTCACACGCCGTGAGAAGGGCCGGCGGGTTCGCACACAGAAGTGCTTTTGCCAGCTCGTGAGCAAAGCGTCGCTTGCCAACTCCATCCGGACCGACAAGCAGGTATGACTGCCCGAGTCGGCCGCGCGCGGCTGCAGCCTGGAACGATTGAAGTGCAGCGTGTTGCCCGTATATGTTGGCCCAGGACATCTTGTCTTCTCAGATGCACACTCCCAAACCCAAATCAAGGCTAACTCGGCTCGCCGGTCACAATCCACCCATTCTCCAAGAGCAAGCGGCCCACCTCGCGGCGCACGGCACGCTGCACTATTTCAGCATCCAACTCTGCATCGATGATGCGGTATTTCTCCGGTCGCCGGCCGGCCTCGAAAATGAAGCCGCTCTTGACTGCCTGTTGAAATTCCGCATCTCGAGCCTCCATACGATCGGGCTCACCGTCTCGTCTTGCCGCAGCGACATCGAGTGGCAAATCAAATACAAGGGTAAGGTCTGGTTCGATGCCACCGGTCACGATCTCGCCGACGGTCCAGAGGTCTTCGGGATTCAGGCCACCCGCGTGGCCCTGGTATACCACGTTTGCGAGCGTGTAACGGTCCGAAATCACAACCTCCCCGCGGTCGAGCGCCGGGCGAATGATTTCTTCGACAAGCTGTGCCCGCGATGCCATGAACAGCATGGCCTCAGTAGTCATGGCTATCCGGTGCTCGCGGCCGAATAGTAGCAATTTGCGAAGTTCCTGGCCAACAGCAGTTCCGCCAGGATCGGTACAGGCTGTAACAGGGATCTTTTGCGCCGCGAGCCAATCGACGAGCAGCCGGCACTGGGTCGATTTCCCGGTGCCATCAAGTCCGTCGAGTGAAACGAATACTGGATGTGGCATTGTGAAGAATCCGGCAGATTACTTTACCGTGGCTCTCGGAAGGGCAAGGCTCTTGTGGAGCTCAATGTTCGTGCTCCCGCGTGGCATCGCGCCCTTCTTTTCTCGCCATCCTCTGGGTTACCTTACTTCAATCATCCCGAGCACCTGGCCGGGCGTCAGCGGGTCGTTCGGGAGGCGGCACGCTCGGCGAGAACGCCGCTGGTTGGTGCTGACACATCGAACGTTGCTCCGGGAATAAGCACCTCAGCAACGCGGTCGCCTTCGTAAACGCGGTCGCCAGGTCGGACATACCAGAGGCTAAACGTCGCGCTTTCCGTGCCGAGGTCAGGCAGGGTGATCGCTGCTCGCGGGGATTCTTTCACGGGTCGGCACCATTTCATCGGCGTGATAACTGGACCGGACAAATGGACCAGCCACAACTTGTCGGAAGCCCATCAATCGGCGCTTTCGCCGCGATCTCGTCGAACTCCGCGGGCGGTACATACCGCGCGACGGGAATACTCTGCTTCAATGTCGGCGCGAGATACTGACCCAGCGTGACGACATCGCAGCGAATCGCGCGTAGATCCGCCAGCACGTCGAATAGTTCGTCCACTGTCTCGCCGATGCCGAGCATTAGCCCCGCTTTGGTAACGATATTCGGGGCACGCCGTTTCACGCGATCGAGCAATTCCAGGCTGCGACTGTACTCGGCTCGCCCGCGGGCCACGCGGTAGAGCCGTGGAACTGTCTCGATGTTGTGATTAAAGACTTCCGGACTTGAGTCGGTCACCCGGTCAATAGCTGCAGGATCGCCGAGGAAATCGGGAGTCAACACTTCGACGGCTGCTTGCGGCATCCGCTCTCGGATTGCGATGACACACCGGGCGAAGTGATCGGCACCGCCATCGGAGAGATCGTCGCGCGTTACAGAGGTAATAACAACGTGCTTCAGACCGAGTCGTACGGCAGCTTCCGCCACCCGGGCCGGTTCGTCATCCTCGACATGCAGAGGAGCGCCCTTTGGGACGGAGCAGAAACTACAGGGCCGCGTAGCAGACATTGCCGAGGATCATAAATGTTGCGGTACGGCGCGACCAGCATTCTGGCCGGTTCGGGCAGCGCGCGTTTTCGCAGACGGTTTCGAGGCGAAGATCTTCCAGCAGCGTCTGAGTAAAGGCATTGCCGTTCCCGGCCGGAAGAGGGCGTTTGAGCCAGGACGGCAGCCGCCCCCCGCTGCGTTCGGGAGAAACCAGAGTAGCATCAAGAATGTTGAGCGGCAGCATGTCGTGTTGGCCTGCGCATTGCGCCGGGGTGTGTATGAAAAACGGATACACGGTCCAAAGCAAACCGCGAGGCGATCAGTTCGAGCAACCGTTGGCGGACGCCGGATACCCGCACGCGCCCGGAATACTCGCGTTGGAGAGAAGTCATTGGTACGGAATCACCATCGCACCGCACATCACGGAACAGTTCCAGATCCGGATCGGCATTCACGAGTAGGCCAAAGCAGGTCACATTATCGCGGACCGCGACACCGACATGCGCAATGCGGCGGCTCTTGACGCAAACGCCGGGACGAATCGGGTCCACATTACCAACGAGGCCGTATTCTTTGAGCAGATCAACTATCGCATCCTGAATCTGCCCAACGTATTGTGCGACGGTCAACCCAAGTACATCGAGTGGAATAATCGGATAGCACGCGACTTGACCGGGCAAGTGAAGCATCGTGCCCCCGCCGCGACTGACCCAGCGAACGGGCCAGCGTCGGGCATTCAGCTTTTCGGGACTAGGGCGGACATGGGAGCGACTTCCTTCACGGCCGATGGTGATGCCGGGCGGGTGGTCGCAAATAATGAGCGATGCCGACTGACGGTCGCCACTGATTTCGTACACCAGTCGCCTCTGGAGTGAGAGCAAGGCGTCGAATTCCAGAGTCCCGAGCAAATAAGCGGAAAGCGCTCTCCCGGACCCTGAAGATTCGAGTTTAGTGTGAGTGTTCGTCACCGTTCGCATTCTCTTGTGGTGGCAATCGTGCATCCCAAGCCTATTTTAGCATCAGTGCCTTCCGACTCACAGACCGACCGGATTGCTATCGTGCATCTTCTTCGTTCGCCGCTGCTTCTCGCCCTCGTTGTTACATTGGCGAACGCGGTTAAACCGGTGATGATCGATGATACCGCGTACCTGACTTATGCCCGACATATTACCGCGAATCCGTTCGATCCATACGGCTTCACAATCCACTGGTACACATATCCCCAGTCCGCATTCGAGGTACTTGTTCCGCCTATCATTCCTTATTGGCTGGCATTGGGCATTCGGCTATTCGGCGAACATCCAGCAATTTTAAAGCTGTGGTTATTCCCGTTCGTGTTGCTGTTCGCAGGGGCGATGCGAGAATTGATTCGCCGATTTGCACGGGGCACCGAATACCTGCTGCCAGTACTTGTGCTTTCCCCTGCGGTGATGCCGTCCGTCAATTTGATGCTCGACATACCGGCTCTGGCACTTGGTTTGGCAGCTGTTGCACTGTTTGCTCGTGCTTCCGACCGCGGTTCATGGAGAATCGCAATCGGTGCCGGCCTACTCGCGGCGGTGGCAATGCAGACGAAATACACCATGCTGCTGGTCCCTCCAGCGGTCGCCTGGTACGGACTTACTCACAGGCGCGGCGTGTTGGCAGCCTTCACGGTCTTCTTAGCGGTGGTTGCCTTCACTGGCTGGGAACTGCTGTTGCTAGCGAAGTATGGGCAGTCGCACTTTGTCTTTCATGCGACGAGTCAAGAGACCCCACCGGAGGCAGGTGAAGGGTGGCTCGCTGCGTTCGTGCGGAGCAAGTCTGCACTTATTCCTCCGCTTGCAGGGCACCTGGGCTGCCTGGGAATGGGCGTCGGACTCGTCGCTGCCTGTGCACTGGGGATCTCGCGGCGCTCAACTATAGCTGCGGTATTCGTGGGGGTAGTGGGATTCCTACTGATTGCGACAGTCCCTTATCGCTGGACTGTGTTTGTGCCGCGCGGCCCGCCCGGAAGTTACGACACCACCGCGGTGATGGTGTTCTGGCAGTCCTTCGGGTGGCTAGTTCTGCTTTCGCTTGCGTCATGTGCAGCGGTGCTCGTGTTGACCTTAGAAAAGGGACTCCGCTTACGATGGAACCGCGATTCGCTTTTCCTTGTCGGCTGGCTATTGATCGAGATAGCAGGCTACTTCGTTTTGACGCCGTTTCCGGCTGCGCGGCGCGTGATCGGGATCGTGGTGATCGGCGGGCTACTGGCCGCCCGCGCAGTCAGTCGCCTCGGCCGCGTTCATCCTGATCGTCGGCCGGGGGGTTGGGTCGTTGCATTCTGTATCCTGTCGGGATTCGCGATTGCGGGCATCGACACGCTCGATGCGGTTCCGGAGAAAGTGTGTGCCGAGCGGGCTGGGGCGATCACAGCGGATCGGCCGCAAGGTTCGACGGTATGGTTCGCTGGGCACTGGGGATTTCAATATTACTGCGAGCGAGTAGGCATGAAGCATCTCGTCCCTGGCCAGTCGGTTCTCATGCCCGGCGACTATTTGGTAATACCGGTTCAAGTCAACCCAGGCGGCTTGCATCGCCCACATATTGGCAATGTGACGATCCATCCGCCTGCCAGTGTCATGGAGGAAATCAAGCAGATTGTTTGGGACGACCCGCTCTCGGCGCAGACTGTTCCGAATTTCTATGGGGGAATTGATCCGGTGGTTGGCCGCGATTACCCGCGGTTGCAAGTAGCGGTATACCGGATCACAAGAACTTGGCTTGCGAATAGCGACAATCAGCGCCGATAAGCGCGGCCCGCCCGGAGTCCGTCTCGACCCTGGAACTCCCAGACGATTTCGCCGGATGGATCGACTTCGATCACGCGTCCATTGGGATTCACATTCACCAGGCTAATCAGCGTGTTCCCATTCGGAAGTCGCTGGCACGAACTTGGCCGCATGCAATCGAATTTCCAGATCTGCTTGCCGGTCTTCAGGTCGTACTCGGCCACGCGATTCCATTCGCAAACCAGCACCTTGTCGTCGCCGACCACATCCATGCAATGCGGCTCTTGGATTTGGCCGAAGGTTATGGGTTTGCCTTTCGTTGCTCCCTTCGCATCGAGCCGGAAGCCGCTCGCCTGGGGTCCCGTGTTGGCAATGAAAAGGGTATCTCCATTTGGCAAGCGATGACCGGCCATGATGTCGTAGTTGTCGCGACGGTGTGACCACACCTGCTTCCAGTCCTTGTCGTACTCGTAGACATAATTTCGGCAGATGACAACTTGCCCGCCATTTGGCAGCAACTGAAGATTAAGCGGTTGCTGCGCGATGGTGTGCCGCTTGACGATGGTTCCGGTTGTATTTCGTTCTGTGATCAGGTTGTTGTTCGACTCGACCACAAAAACATGGCCATCGGGGGCAACCTTGACGTCCGTCGGATAGTTGACCGGCGAAATCCGCCACTGCTCCTTCATGTCCGGCCCAAGCGAGACGATTCGCCCGCGGGCGTAACCGCTCACGTCCATCTCGATAATGTCGGTGACACCCGTGATCCGCGGTTTGTAATCGATCCTGGCGAGATCGATTGTATCGCCCTTTTCGTTCCACCACGCAATCCACGCGTCGCGGGTCTTTTTGAGAGACTCCGGCGACTTGAGGAATCGGCCGTCTTTGGGGTGCGTGACAGCAAGTTGCAGCAGGAAGTCTTCGAGTTGCCAGATACGGCCGCGGCTAAGCCTGGGGACGAGCGCGAGTAGTTCTGGCACGAACTCCTTCTGCCGGGTAGTTAAAAGAAGGGACCACAGACCCACGAACTTGGCCTCCGTATCGCCGTCCTTCAGCACGGCCTCACGGACCCTGGGGTACGCGTCCTTGACGCGGATACGCTCGGACTTGGGGCCGCCCTGAATCAATGCGACATATGCCGCGGCGCGGCGGATCGGAGAGCCATCGGTCAATGCCGCGACCAGGCCGGGATCAGCTTTGCCGTCTTTCGTCACCGCGAGGGCGATGAGCGCCTCCTTGATGGCCTCGGCCACGATGTCGTCGTCCGCAAGGGGGAGGAAACCGACGAGTGCCGCGGCGGCGCCTTCGGGCTTGAGCTTGACCACCGCGCGAACAGCCGCGGCAGCGACCGCGGAGTGCGGTACGGTCTCAACTTTCTGCAGCGCGACCCGTGCCCGGAAGGCGATCTCGGGGTCCGCATCCTTGGTGGCCGCCTTCAAGGGCCCTACGGCGGCCGGGCCGTAGAGCTCGATCTCCTCGGTTGCCTTGACTCTTTCTTCAAAACTGTCGACCCCAAACCTCTTGATGATTTCGGCGATGCGGCTTTGCTCACTTTCAGTGAGAGTACGCTGCTGCAGATACTCGATGAGTTTGGCGCCGTCGGTCTCGCTGAGATTTGCTTTTGCAAGCGCGGACTTGTCCGTAAGTTGCACATCCGCCGGAGTTGGCCTAGCCCCCCGCGGCGCGCGATTGATGTTCTGTAGCCTCGCCTCCAGCTGTTCGGCTATAGCTACAGGAACGGTGAGCAGCGCGATTGCTGCGAGAAGCAGAGCAGAACGGAGCCAGTACACGCTCATCGAAATACTCCGGGTCGCCTGGACACTGCGATATCACCACTTTACGCATTCTCGCCACCTTGGGAAAAGCCTATTCCGAGTGCCTTGACGCCGCTGTGGTTTGGTGGCATACCCCTGCGGCAACTGTTCCAGTATCCTCGGGGGAGAGCCCGATGGGTGTTCGTAGACGCGTCGGGTGGGCCGCGTGCCTGCTCGCGGTGGGGTGCGCGACGACTCCGCCGCTCGACAACCCGGTGTTGCTCCGAGCCTCATCGGAGGTGGTCGAGAATCCGGTACTAGTGTCGCCAGGACTACCGACCGGCGAGGCCTACCGCGAGGTATTCGAGAAGACAATCGACATCCTCGGCGACTACTTCGAACTCCTGCCGCCCGATCCTTATGACGGGCGGATTGTCAGTAAGCCTCGCATCGCGCCGGGATACGAGCAATTCTGGAGACCCGGCAACCCGGACCCGCGTGGGCGATTGCTCGCGACCTTCCAAACCATCCGCCAGACCGCTACGGCCGAAGTCCGAGCGGGTGAACGCGGCGGCTATCTCGTGTATGTTGTCGTAGATAAGGAGCTTGAGGATCTGGCCCGACCTATGCAATCGCGGATCGGCAACGCGGTGTTCCAGGAATCGCCCGGTGTAGATCGTCAACTCGATGTCGTCACCGGTGATACATCGGCCGACCAGAACTGGTTCCGGGTCGGCCGGGACTTCGCGCTGGAACAACAGATACTTCGCCGCATTCGGAATTGTCGGTGAGGGGGAGCAGAAAAGGGAATACGTTCGGCCGCGATCTGGAGAACCCGTGAGTGGTTACCTCTTTGTCCTGGCTGAGCAGAGATGGAATCGACGATGGCCGAGCGGGGGCTTCGACTAAAACTGGGTGTGTTCATCGCGGGGTCGCTGGCCGTCCTTGCGGGTCTGGTCGTATTCTTCGGCAGTGCTCCAGAACTGTTTACGAACAAAGTTGCCTACGACATTTTGTTCCCGGAAGCGCCGGGCATTGGGCCGGGGACTCCGATTCGAAAATCCGGGGTTCCCATCGGGCAGGTCACCGGTATCGAACTCGACCCGGAGAGCGGGCAGGTGCGAGTACAGGTTCGAGTCGATCGCAAATATCTCCCGCGAAAGAGCGAGGAAGCCACGATCACTCGGGGACTCCTCAGCGGCGATACCGCGATCGACTTCCTTCCAAAACTCGGCGAGAACGGCCAACCAGTCCCGTTAGGTGAGACGTGGCCCCCCGGCGCGGATATTCCGGCGCACAGCCAATCACACCGCGCAGTCTACTTACACCTGCATCGGGAGTCCTTGCAAACGCCCAGCAATCGCTCGATCGGATAGTGCGGGCATTCGAGAAACTCGAAAAGCTCGAACGACTTGGCCCCAAGGTAGAAACGGCACTCGATGAGTTCACCGGGCTGGCAAAGGATGCCCGCGCCTTCATCCCCGAGTTGAAGAAAACCAATCAGCGGTTCCAGAATCTCCTCGGTCCGGACGGCCCGCCCGGGGAGATGCCAGTGGGTTTCATCGCGGGTGCGCAGCCACCCGATCAGATAACAATCAAGGCAATGATCCGCGATATTCAGGACTTCGTGCGCTCGGCCCGCCCAATGATCGACGATTTGCGTCAAACGATTCGAAAGCTTGAACCCGAAGTTGCCGGTGCCGTCAAATCCGCGCGGCAGATGTTCGATGGCGTGAATGATGTCCTCTCACCCGAAAATCGCAAAACAATCACAGAGGTAATCAAGAACGCGAACAGTGTGGCCATTTCGATCGTGAAGATTTCCGGAGCCCTCACGACATTGCTGGAAAGTGCCGAAAAGGCGATCAAGAACATCGATACGCAAGTGACAGCCGCGGGAACTGTGGTCGGTGATATCCGCGCGGTAACCAAGCCGTTTGCTGCAAAATCTGAGTCGATCGTTGCCTCAGTTACCGAGTCGGCCGATCAGCTCAACAAGACTTTGGCCGAGGTTCGGTGGTTACTCCAGTCGTTCTCAAAGGGGAACGGCACGATCCAGAAGTTGCTAAGCGACCCAACGGTATACCAGAACATCGACGACGCCGCGGGGTCGCTGGCCCGCGTCATGGCGCGTGCCGAGAAGATCACCCGCGACCTGGAAGTGTTTGCGGACAAGGTCGCACGTCGCCCCGAGATCATCGGCCTGGGTGGAGTGGTCAGGCCAAACTCGGGGCTCAAGGATTTGCATGGCGGGCAACTGCCGTCGTACCGTCCGGACTGGCCGCCCGCGCTGCCGGCCCGCCCATCCGCTGTGCCGAACTGGCTCGAACCACCCACCGCTCCGCCACCGGTACAGGGTTTTCCACCCTAAGGGGTAGCTTACTTGTTGGGAGGTTCGAAGACACTGTCATCGAGCTTTTCCGGGAATTCCCACTTCTGGACTTTCCACTCTTCGACCACCCGCCGCGTTGTGGTTTGGTGCTCCGTACGGGCTGACTTCATTTGCATTGGAAGCATCATTCCATCGACCAACTGGAAGTCCGACAGGATCCACTCCTTCAAGGCCATGCCGGCCGCGTCGGAATGCGTGTACTCAATGTGTACCAAATAACCGGTGCTCGGCGAGAAATGGAGCCGGTATACCGGTCGATCAGGCAGAAAAAAGCGGACCATATCGGCCGGTGGGGATCCGACTCCCGCGCCCTTTTGCGGCTCAAACACAACAGCTTTGGGGTCGCCCAATGGAAACACCAATGGTAGCCAGTGCTGAGCAAGCCCGTCCGTGCGCATTACCTCTTCAAAACTCTGAAAATCCGCAATCGGTTCCGGTGTTGTGTCTTTCCCCCACCAGACGAAGGGATGGCGGAGGATAAAGGTAGTCATCCCGCGGGCATCACCTTTATCAGCGTATTCGAGTTTCATGTGATCGGGCCACCGAGCGATCAGCGTGCGGTGCTTTGGTATGGCAACGAACTCGCCCGGTACGTGGCTCAGTTGCATGGTGCCATCAGCAGTCACCTTGCTAATCTTTCCTCGTTCCAACAGTCCTGAATTGTTTTGCGTGTGTGCCTTGATTGCTCGATCGACAATCTGCTTTGCCACGGGGTCCGAAACCGTGGGAATAATCTTTTTGGGTGTGTGCTCGGCACTGGTCGCCCGCGGGATGTCATCAGGCAATTCCTTGCCTGGACCGCACCCAATAATGACCGTGGCTACCAGGCCACTGGCCGCCCACGCGCTATAGTAACGCATCCGAACCTCCCTGATATGGAGACGTTTTAGCTCTTTGGGCGGGTCGGGTCGAGATGGGATTCTTTGTGCGGTAGGCACATTGACGAAGGCGACGGTGAAAGGCTCCCGTCGCGGGCCTTGGAAGTTCAGGAATTGACAGCAATCGGTTCGATAACGACATTGGGCACAACCGATGCCGTCGCGGGCAAGGCTGGGATCGTTACGCGGAACGTACTTCCGATGCCGGGTGTACTCTCGACGGTAATAGTTCCGTTGATCCGTCCGACATATTCCTTGACAATCGCCAGCCCCAAACCGGCGTGAATGCCAGTGGACTGGCGCGAAGGGTCGGCTCGGTAGAACCGCTCGAAAATCTTTTCCTTCACTTCCTCGGGCATACCAATCCCGGTATCGCGTACCTCGAACACAATCGCGCGGCCTTCACGGGAGACGGTTAGCTCGATCACACCATCCGGCCGGTTGTACTCTACAGCGTTGTGAAGCAAGTTCATCAGTACTTCGCGGAGCTTACTGGCATCGGTATCGACTTCCAGCGGTCCCTCGGCCGCAACGTCCACAGTAGCTCGGTTTGCGGCGGCAAGCGGGCGAATGACAGCGGCGCAATCCTATGGCCAACTCGACAGCGTCCGTATGGGAAAAATTCATGCGGTCGTTGCCTGAGTCGAGCGACGCGAGGGTCATGATGCGCTCGACTAACTGCCCCAGTTGCTTGGAAATCAATCGGCAATCTTCGAGAGCCGAGCGGTATTGTTCTGAAGTTCTTGGCTTACGAAGTGCAACGTCGATTGTGGCCATGAGTGCGGCGATCGGCGTGCGGAGTTCGTGCGAAATATCCGCCACAGCTTGTTTCTCCCGGGCAAAAGCCCGCTGTAATAGGTCGAGAGTCTGGGTGAGTCGCGCATGGATGGGAGCCAACTCGATCGAAAGATCCGACCCATCGTGCGGGAGTTTGAAGTCCTTTTCTGACACTCGACTCACGGCGTCCGATAGTTTGCCGACGGGACGCAGCCCGCGGCCAACAAGCAACGGTCCACCAACGGCGATGGCGAGGAAGGCTAGTACACCGATGCCGGCGATGCGCCCGCGAAGATGGCGGCGCGCATCGCGGATGTCGCTGGAAAGGTTTGCGAGATCTTCGTTACGCTCCGTCGCGAACTGAGCCAGTGCCGAATCGATAGCAGCCTGGGGGCGGCCGCACTGGATGTACAATCGAGGGAGTGAATCAAGGCCCGGGCCGGGCGGGGTTGCGAAGCCGGGTGGTGGAGGACCGACGCCCATATTCCATGCGCCCCAGGTACCCAGGGCGGAGCGCGGTCCGCCGAATCCTTCTCGCCGTTCGGAGCGAGGGGGGCGAAAGCCCATCGAGAGTATGTTTCCCGCGAAGTATGGTACCTTCATCAATACCCGACGGACCGGTTCTTTCTCCGGACCCACACTCGCAACTCCAAACATCCAGTCCACCAAATTCGGCGCTTCCGGGTTCTTGACCGGATCTATCGGTTTGGCATCTGGGTGTTTGGTATCGATCAATTTCGGATCGAAGGCGAGTGACTGACCGCCGAGAGAGTGTGAGTGCCACTCTCGGCCGGAAAGCGTGTTGACCTGAAAATAATCTCGCCCCAGGTTTTCGATATCGTGATGCTGAATGTATTCTTCCGGCAGCGGCAAGTTGGAAAAGTACATCCTGAAGAGCAATCCCGGAATTCGATTGGGGCGCGACATCGTTCCGTTGTCGCTTGTGGTCGCACTCCACGCGACCTGCGCGAGCGGGTTTTCGAGGAACATCAAGTTCGCGGCGCTCATCAACCGCTGATACTTATTGAGTTCGACAAAGAACTGACCGGTGTAGTGGGTTACCATTGCGTTGCCGAGGTCGCGTGCCTGATGAAGTAGCGCCTGATCCGTACTGAAATGCTCTTCACGGACTCGCTCTTGATAGCGCCGCTCGACTAATTCCGCACCTGCCGCTTCGCGAGCTTCCAGTGCCCTCGCGGTTACTTGGTCGATGACGACCCACGCCACGCCCAGCGTAATCGCGAGGAGTATCAGCAGGTAAACGGTCATCGACCGGCGAATGGAGCGCATAGTACGCCTCGGGAATTGACGAGTCCGATTTCAGACTGGCAAGCGAGGTGTTAGCTACCGCACCCGCGTTGTATCAAATTTTCAGGCATCAATCTGAAATTCTCAACTGCAATTTCCAATTTCTATTTCTTCTGCGGAGGCAGCGGGGTGGGCGGGTCGTCTTCACCTCGAAGCATGTAGCCCTCTCCCCAGCGGGTGAGGATGAGGGAAGGCTCGAAGTTTTTGTCGATCTTGTTCCTCAGGTAGCGAATATAAACGTCCACGACGTTGGAGGTATTCTCGTCGTACTCGTCGTAAAGATGTTCCCAGATCATACTCCGAGTAACTACCTTCCCCCGATGGAATGCAAGAAACTCCAGTAATGCGTATTCGCGCGGCGTCAGGTGAATCGCTTGCCCCCCGCGACGAACAGTGCGGGCAGCCGTATCTATCTCCAGATTGTAACATCGCAGGATCGGGTCTTTTTGCTGATGCCCACGACGAACCAAAGCTCGGATACGGGCAATCAGTTCGGAGAACTCGAATGGCTTGGCAAGGTAGTCATCGGCGCCGGTATCGAGACCCGCAACCTTGTCTTGAGTGGTCGTTCGGGCAGTGAGCATTAGAACGTGCGTGGTAATACCCGCTTCTCGCCACCGTTTTAGTAAGGTCAGTCCGTCTACCTTGGGCAACATGATATCGAGAACAACCACATCGTATGCTGTCGTCCGGCATTTGATGTCGCCCTCCTCACCATCAGTGGCGACATCGACCGCAAATCCCTCCTCTTCGAGGCCCTGCCGGACGGCACGGACAATATGGGGACTATCTTCGACCAGCAACACGCGCACGTCTCGTCCCCCGTCGTGAGAAAGCCGCTTGGATTTGAGATTACCCCCAGGCGGATGAGGGGGGTATGAGAATCCGAAGGCGGTGGGTGGGGAATGCCGCAGAATAGATCATCGATTCGGATTCCCGCCCAAAAGGGTGAACACCTTAGCGAGAGAATTCTTACAGCGATGATGGGCGGCTCATCATCGGAGCTCGGGCGATTGCAAGCCGATCATTTAGATTGGAATAGAAAGTAGACTCCAATCATTAAACCCCGCTTAAACCGCGGGGTCTCTTAACGCATACTGAAATCGGTACTCGCTTGAAGTCGCATTATCAACTTGCGACGACCGGCAGTTTGCGGCGGCCGATACCTTGTGCATCAGTAATCTTGGGCAGTTTGTGCGCGTTATCCTTTTCCCATCGATCGAGTTCTTCCATCAGTGCATCGACGATCTCCGCTTCCGGGACGCGGCGGATCATCTCGCCGTTGCGGAAGATCATCCCCTGCCCGTTGCCGGCGGCGATGCCGATGTCCGCCTCGCGCGCCTCGCCGGGGCCGTTGACCACGCAGCCGAGCACGCTGATCTTCACCGGCAGTCGCTTGCCGTTCAGCCGTGCTTCCAGCTCGGCGATGATCTTCTCCAGGTCGATGGCGAGCCGGCCGCAGGTCGGGCAGGCGATCAACTCCGGCCGGCGGACGCGGCGCTGCGTCGCCTGGAGGATGTCGAACGCGGCCGCGATCTCGGGCACCGGGTCGCCCAGAAGCGAGATGCGGATCGTGTCGCCGATGCCGTCGAGCAGGATCGGCGCGAGCCCCGCGGCGGACTTCGTCACGGCGTATGGCGGCTTGCCCGGCCTCGGTGATGCCGATGTGCGTCGGGTAGTCGCACTGCTGCGCGAAGAGCCGGTACGCCTCGACCGCGACGAGCACGTCGCTCGACTTCAGCGACACGATGATGTCGTGATAGCCCTCGGCCTCGGCGATCTCGATGTAGCGCAGGGCGCTCTCGACCATCGCCGGCGGGCACGGGAAGCCGTACTTCTCGAACAGGTCGCGTTCGAGGCTGCCGGCGTTGACGCCGATCCGCATCGGCAATGCCCCGGTCCTTCGCCTTGCGGACGACCTGCCGGAAGCGATCGTCGCCGCCGATGTTGCCGGGGTTGATGCGGATCTTGTCGATCGGGTGGTCGAGCGCGGCGAGGGCCATCTTGTAGTCGAAGTGGATGTCGCAGATGAGCGGGATGCCGATCTGCGGTTCTTGATCTGAGTCAGGGCTCCGGCATCCTCCGTCTTGGGCACCGTGACGCGGACCAGCTCGCAGCCGGCCTCTTCCAGCGCGTGGATCTGCTTGAGGGTCGCCTCGACGTCGAAGGTGTCGGTCGTGGTCATCGACTGGACCCCGATCGGGTTCGTCCCGCCGACGACGACGGTCGCCGACGCTCACCTCGCGGGTCTTGTGCCGCGGCTTGCCGGGCACCTTCTGGGCGTTTTCCAGATAGGGACATGTTAAAGCGCGAAGCGGTGGTCATCGTCAACCTCGTGGCGAAAGAACTTACTCCCATGCTATTTCTTTAACCGTAACCGCGGCAACGTCAACACAGGCGTGTCGTGGCACAGTGCCGACGGATAATCCAGATTTCGACCGGCGATTGTTCTTCCAAGGCCGCCAACCGCGACCTCACAGGGTCAGATGGTCACATCCTGCCACATACCCCCCTCTCCGAAAACGCCAGGATTTCCAGGAGTTGAGAGTCAGATGGTCACTTTTGGCTCCTCAATCTGACTGCCTGACATCCAATTATCAGTTTCTGTCTTCGCGGGAGGAGCGACCGTGGTGGACTGGCGGAAGTGCGAAGCTTCTGCCGGGCCGAAGCTCCACTCTCCGTTAGGACACTTCGCCAACATCACTGAAACATCAGTCTTGACTGATCGCTGAGCGGACTGGCAGAAATCGAACTATCACGTTACAAGACCAAAGTCGAATGCCGACCAAGTGTTTCCATGGAGACCCAGGATGAAACGCTGCCTGTTCGCACTTGGCGTGTTCGCGCTGGTAGCAGTTGCAGTGGCGGCGGACCCGCCCAAGAAACTGGGGCCAGAGTGGACCTACGACAAGGAGGCGCAACACTACTTCAAAATGATGCAGATTAAGTCCGTGCGATCAGGGGCGGGAGGCGTGGGGAACTATTATCTTGATCTCGAACACGACAAGGTGTGGGTGAGCGACTCGGACGACAACATCGCTACCTCGGTTCATTTGAACCAAACCCTTAGCTTGGAGGTCCGGAAAGATCCGAAGGGGGTATCAAGCGGAATAACAGCAGATGTAAACGGGTGTTTATACCGCGACCTCAATTGCGATGGTGCGTGGGACACCTGGTATGATCGTCGGGATGGCGCGAGCAAACTTTGCATCCTTTACGACAATCAGTGGATCCAGGTTCGCTACTTCCGTGGTCAGATTACCAACGGGACCGGACTATTCTCTCTCGATAAGAAGACCACGTACACCTGGAACGGCAAGGTCTGGAACGCCCAACCTGCCAAGAATTGAATAACTCTTGCTGAGGCAACCCGTCACAGATCCAATAGCAGTGCCGGATATCGTTTCGTGTCATTCACACACATTCGTCGCGAGAACCTGTTGGGCTGGCTGCGATGCCCTGGCGGTTGGCGATGCTACCGTCCAACTCTACCGCGGTGACACGACCGCGATCGTCAAAGTGTCGCTGCCGGAGTAATGGTGCAAGAGGTCTTCAACAATGTTCCGCTCCTGTCTCGGCGCGGGCATCCTCCTGGGTGCCAGCGCCTTCGCCGCACCACGGGACAAGCCATCGCAGGCCCCACCCCCGCGGCCTGTGGATGTGGCCGCTATCGTGCGACAACTTGGTAGCCGACGACTTCCAGGCACGCGAAGAAGCAACCCGGCGGCTCTCGACGCTGAGCGTGGACGAGGTGCCTTTGGAACTCCTCGGCGCTCAAAAGTCGGAAAACCCCGAAATCCGCGAGCGGGCCGTGAAGGCCGTGAAGGCCCTGCGAGAGCACATCGCCCTGGCTCGCTTGCCTCGCGCCGAACGCTTCGCCAAGCGCGGGCAGATTGATCTCTACGTAGCTTCCACCGCTGCATCCCAGTTCAAAGCCGAAGACGACCGCCTCTGGCTGCCGGCATTCGAGGTCGGCGTATCGACCGCGGAGAGAGCGGGCTTAAAGGGAGGTCGTCTGCCCCAGGGCCCCGCCTGGGTCAAGCACTTCCCCACGTACCGGAAGAAATTGCTGATTGATACGATGATTCGCACCGATGGCGTCTTCACGCGCAGAAAGACGGATCATTTCATCTTCTACGGGGCGATTCTGGCGGCTGGTGTGGACGAACCACAGTCAATCGAAGGGCTCGATCGTGTCGCGCGGAACGGTCCGCGTGCATAAGGAGTCTCGACAATTCACTGGTCCTGGCGACTGGCGATGTGATTGTCGGAGGAAGTATGTCGGCGAGTGCCATCATCTGCGATGGGAATGTTCACGTGGACTATGGCATGGGCCGTTGCTTCATCATCGCCCGGGGCACAATCACAGTCAATAGCTGGGGCTACGATGAACTACCTCATCGCGGGCGGAACAGTCACCTATCAAGAAGCCTGTCGCCAGCTGCCGCAAGGTGGCGAACCGGTGCTCCAGAAGGAACCGGAGAATCATAGAGTCGAAGATGAAGAACATCGCAAGCCCCTCGGCTACATCACCTTCTTCGAGCTCTCGACCGTCGGCATCGAGGCAAAGGCCGCGGGCAAGGCCGTTCAAATCACCGCGGTTGCGGATGACAAGCCGTTCGCCGCGGCGGGCGTGAAGGTTGGCGATGTCGTGACGGCGGTGAATGGCAAGACGCCGGATTCGCCCGAGTCGCTGCGCCGGTTGCTCCGCGATGCCCTGGCGATTGGCGATGCTACCGTCCAGATCCGCCGCGGGGACAAGACCGCGACCGTCAAGGTGTCGCTGCCGGAGTAATGGGTGAGAGAGGCGCGAGTGGAGTTTCAGTCCTGTCCCCACTGGTCTTGTGAATACTGGAGTTGGGCGATAAATCAGTTCCACGAGAACCGCCAAGAACTCGCGGCAGAGAAACAACGCCGCGTCGGCTTCGCCGCACTTGAAGCGACCGTGAACGGCCACAATTAAGATCGAGGCGGCGCTCGCTGTAGAACAGTGAGCACCGCCTCGTCATAACAACTCGCGGCTTACTTTCGATTCATGCCCCCACGGTTCTTGACGACCTCGCGGCAAGCCGCCTCGCACTTGAGGCACTCTTCGGCGCACCGCTTCATGATCGGGTCGTCCGCGTGCTTGATTGCACGCGTCGGCACATCGCTTACACGCATCGGCACAGCTCGCGGCAATGATGTCCGACATAGGCCCATCTTTTGCGACCACTGTGGAGGTCGCCTGGCAGATCGCGGCACAGTCCTGACAGAGCTTGAGAGTGCGGAGGTGTTCCTTGGCTCCGTCGGCGATCAGGTTCGTGCAGTGGGCAGCACAGGTATTGCACATCCGCGCAATCGTCGGCCGCTTTGGCCCCGACAATGAAGTACGGCATTTTGGGATCGACATTGCCTGCCCGCGGGACTTGTGGAACAGGGATTCTCGATTGGGCTGGTGCGACGGCGATCGTCGCGACAAGTGTGGTAGTGAATAGACAGACGTTAAGCATGGCGCGTATCATCTGATGTCCCCCACGAAATGAGCGCCGCGGATCGCGGCTGCTGCGTGGGAAGTAATATCCGCAAACGACGTGCCTAATAAAGCATGTCACGCCGCGCGGCGTTCTTCACGCTTGAGCCATTTCTGCATTCCAGCCAACTCCTTGTCCCAATCCTTGCCGAATCGTTTCTGCCCGAAGGCGTCGTAGAGAAGGTCGAGCGTCTCAATGAGGTTGCGGATCTGGCTTGCACGTTCATCCAGTTTCGCGCGGGCCTCCGAAATACTCTCGTCGGGCGGAGGTAGTTTCGCGCTGCTCACTGCGAGCGTTTCGGCGTGGAGGGTCAGCTCGTACTGCTCGCTGTGTCGGACCAGAGTCAGCCCGACCTTCCGCGGCAGCTTCCCGCTCTGGATTGCTCGCTTGGCCTCGGGCAGTTGAGATGGGCCCTCGCTCGAGATCGTTTCGTGTCCGGTCTGACCGCGCGGGCACTCCAGTGTCAGCGTCCGCGCGAGCATGAGCGTTACTTCGGACTTGTCCACGAGTTTGATCGTGTCGGACTCGACGTCAGTGTGATACCAGAGCCAGAGGAGGAACTCATTGCCAATGAAGTCGCGGCTGGTGTCGTCCGCGATCCACGCGACGTCTTGCGGTGTGACGCCCGGCACAAATGCGCTCGGGGCAGAGTCGTCGACCATTCGCGTGCGAGAGTGCAGCTCCGCGAGGTGATACGCACGGCGGCCCGCGGTCACGCATTCCAGTTCCGCGCCGAATGTCTGCTCAAAAAGACTGGTGAGGCGATCGATCTGACTGATCGAAGTCGCTCCGAATAGCACCTCATTCGAGAGGCGGTCCCAGAGCACGGGAATGCATTTCCGCTTGCGGTAGCGGCCGTCCTTCGCCTCCTGCTCCAGACGGTCGCGGGCAATTTCTTTCGCCTCGCGCTTTTGCTTGCCGCTGGCGAATCCACTCGGGTTCTTCTTCGAGAGCGCCTTCAGCTCAACGGCATAATATGCCGCGAAGGAGATCGCCGGGGATCTTGTCCGTGTCCACCCGGAGATCGAACGCGAGGGTGTCGTTGATAATGTTCTTTTCGAGCTGAAAGTCGGTATCGAGAATGTGCTCGCCGGCGGTCCAGCCGGTTTCGATTCCGTCGGCGGAAGCGATTCGTTGTCGGCCGGACTTGCGATCCTCAAGGCGATCGAGGTGCTCTTCGTCGAAGACTGTCGCGGTGCGGCTCCGTTAACCTTGAAGCGCAAGGAAGAGACTCGACCCGTGAAGAAACCCATTATGGCCTCCGTGCCAGTGTTGCCATTCAAATAACAAAGGCGTGTCCGCTCCCCCGGTGGGGACTGGACACGCCCGCGACTGACGCGATCAGCAGACGGGAACGGTCGGCAGTCAGCTGACTAGCACTGCCTCACTCACTTCCCCATCCTTGCGGTGCATCTCCTCAAGGATAATCGGATGCCAGGCGGCATCGCGTTCATCCGCGGGGACGTAATTCTCCCGCGCCCAACGACGGAGTCGGAGTTCCTCGATAAAATCCAAGTCCGACCAGTCACACCGATGCTGACCATGGCTCAACCCTTCCGAGTCATCCCATCTACGCCTGACGGCGAATGGGGAGAGGTTCTGCCGACTGTCCGGCAGTGCTGGAAGTATAGCGACCGCAAAATGATCGGCAAGCAGACAGACGGAATTCACTCCGAAACTAGCGACGAAAGTCTAACGGATGCAAGTGGGTAATTTACCCGGATTGCGCCACCCGCGCCGGTTAGTGCGAATGCCACTTTCTTCAGGGCTTGACCGTCACAAACTCCGGTCCGAATTCCCTGCTCTCTAGAATGGCCGAGAACTCAAACTCCGCCGACAGTCAGAGTGATTTCTTGCTCCACATCGTCGCGTTCGATCTTCAACTTGGCTTCCTCCCCTGGCTTGAGGTTGTGGACCACTCGCGCTGGTAGTCCTCGATGGAATCGACTGGCTCGCCATTGATCTCTGTGATCAAATCACCGGTCGGCGAGCTGCCGCGTTCGCGGGTTGAAACGCAGCCCGCGGAGACCGGCCTTGGCCGCCGGGCCTTCTGGCGTAGTCTGTTCGATCATCACACCATGGTCGAAGCGTGCCCGGCGGAGTCGCTGCTGGTCGTAAAGCTTGATCCCCAGATCGGCACGCAATACCCGGCCAGATTGAATGATCTGCGTGACAACATGATTCACCATGTCGGCGGGGATGGCGAAGCCGATGCCAATGTTTCCACCGTTGTTCGGTCGGAGTTGTTATTGCGGTGTTGACCCCAATCAGCCGGCCAGACTTATCCAGAAGTGGTCCGCCCGAATTGCCCGGGTTAATTGCGGCATCGATCTGGATCGCTCCAGGGATGGTAGTGCCAGCCGGTGAGGACAGGTTCCGATCCAGTGCCGAGATAATGCCTTTAGTCATCGTCAGGCTCAGTCCGAATGGGTTACCGATGGCGAAGACTTTTTGACCGACTTGGAGATCGTTGGACGTACCCAGATCGATCTTCTTGATCTTGTCGTGCGGGGGTTGATTGTGGGGTGCGAACTTGAGAACTGCGAGGTCATAGGCCGGTGCCTCTCCGACCAGTACCGCATCATAGGCGGAGCGATCCGCCAGCACGACCCGGATGATCATGTTCGGGCGTCTTTTCACATCTGCAATGACGTGGTAATTCGTCACGATTCGGCCGTCGTCGTCCCAGATGAAGCCCGAACCGGCGCCGGTTTGCAGTTCAGAGGGACGATCGTCCCACCGGGTGCGCCTGCCGCTGGACAATATCCACATTGACCACGCTCGGCTTGACCTTCTTGAATAATTCGATTGCCTCCATCTCGTCGCGGTCAAGCGGCCCGGCCGGAGTGGCCTCACGAAGTTGGGCGTTCGGATCGTTTAACGGGCCGTTATGGGCACGTGCAAGGAAATAGCCGCCCGCCCAGAATGCCATCGCACCGACGCGCGAAGCCCACTGCGACCATCAACACCACCGCCGCGAGACCGACGCCGCGAGCCTGAGCGGGTCTACGGCGTGCCAGTTGATCCTCGTCGTATTCCGGTCTGTTATCAGCATTCATGGCGGTATAATCCCTCCCGATACTACGATACGCAGGAACTCTGTCGAATGCTCCAGAAATAGGTGTCCGGATGGTACTGCACACGTCACAAACACCATCCCATACCCGACATGCTGCGGCGGGTTCGGGTAGACTGGTCGCCGTAGGAATACACAAACTCACGATTTCGGGAGGTCCAGGTCATGCGCGGGCGAATTCTGAGTGCGGTGCTTCTCGTCCTGAGTGTCAGCGCGGTTGGCCGCGCTGACGACCGGCCGCTCGAGTGGGCGGAAGTGGACGTACGCGTGGTGAACTCTGTGTATCAAACAGCCAAGCTCGGTACCGTCGTATTCAATCAGGGGAGGCACGAAGAGTGCTTCGGACTGTACCAAGGTACCCTTATGGCAATTCAGCCATTTCTCGACCAGCGACCAAAACTGGCCGCGTCGGTTCGGGACAAGATGGAGAAAGCCAAGTCGCTGAAGGCCGGTGGAAGGTGCGTTCTTGCTTCGCGCGGCGCTCGACGAGATTCAGAACACGATCGCGCAAGGAAAAGCCGAGCCGAAGAAAGTCGTGCCCAAGAAAATGGCTCTCTGGGATCGACTTGGTGGCGAGAAGGCTGTGCGGTCGATGGTTCACGACCTCCTGGAGGCTGCGATAAAGGACCCCAAGGTCAACTTCGATCGCGGTGGGAAATTCAAATTCGACGCGAAGGCCACCGCACGGCTGGAACAGCTTTTCGTGGAACTTGTCAGTTTGGTCTCGGGCGGACCTCTGGAATATAGCGAGAAGCGGAACTTGAAAGAGGCACACGCGGGAATGAAAATCACAGACGCAGAATTCGATGCCTTTCTCGCGTTAACCCAAAAGATTCTCGATCAACATAAAGTTGGCAAGGAGGAGAGCGCGAACTGATGAAGCACATGGCCGCCACGCGACCGGTGATTGTCGAAGTGAAGGGGAAAGGTGGGATGTAAACGAGGCATGGCCCAGGGAGAATTATCCATGGGCCATGTCGCACTCTGATGCGTGATTAAACCGCTTGCTCGCCGCCCTTTGGAACGAACGCCATCCTGTCATGGGAGAGGTCGTAATCCACTGTAATAGACTGTCCATCGTGGACGTCGCCCTTGAGCAACATCCGCGCAAGCGGCGTCTCGATCTCCTTCTGCAAAGCTCCGCTTCAACGGCCGCGCCCCATAGGCCGGCTCGTAGCCGACACATCGACAATATGCTTCTTCGCCTCCTCCGTTAGGACGATCGTGATCTTTCGCTCCGCAAGCCGTTTCCGCAGATTGCCGAGCTGGATCTCGATGATCTTCGTCAGATCCGCTTCGGTCAGGGCGTGGAACACGATGGTCTCGTCGACGCGGTTCAGGAACTCCGGCCGGAAGTGCTTGCGCAGTTCGTCCAGGACCGCGTCCTTCATCCGGTCGTACACCTCGCCGATGTGCGTCCCCTTGTATTGGAGGATGCGCTGGCTGCCGATGTTCGAGGTCATGATGACGATAGTGTTCTTGAAGTCCACCGTGCGGCCCTGTCCGTCGGTCAGCCGGCCGTCGTCGAGCACCTGCAGCAGCACGTTGAACACGTCGTGATGCGCCTTCTCGATCTCATCGAACAGGATCACGCAGTACGGCCGGCGGCGGACGGCCTCGGTGAGTTGTCCGCCTTCGTCGTAGCCGACGTAGCCCGGCGGTGCGCCGACCAGCCGCGAGACAGTGTGCTTCTCCTGATACTCGCTCATGTCGATGCGGATCATCGCCTTCTCGTCGTCGAAGAGGAACTCCGCGAGTGCCCGGGCCAGTTCCGTCTTGCCGACGCCGGTCGGGCCGAGGAAGATGAACAGCCGATCGGCCGGTTCGGGTCTTTCAGCCCGCTCCGTGCGCGGATCACCGCTTCGGCGACCGCGTCCACGGCTTCGTCCTGGCCGATGACGCGTTTGTGCAGTTCGTCGCCGAGATGGAGAAGCTTTTCCTTCTCGCCCTCGAGCAGCTTCGAAACCGGCACGCCGGTCCAGCGGCTGACGATGGCCGCGATTTCCTCCTCGCCGACTTCTTCCTTGACGAGCCGGTTGTCCTTGTCGCGTGTCCGACATCCGCCTCGGCCGCGGCGAGCTTCTTCTCCAGTTCCGGGAGCTTGCCGTACTTGCAACTCGGCGGCGCGGTTCAGATCGTACTGCCGCTCGGCCCGTTCGATGTCGATCTTCACCTGTTCGATCTGCTCGCGAATCGCCTGCACCTGCTGCACGGCCTGCTTCTCGGCCTGCCAGCGTGCCCTCAGCGCGTCGGCGTCGGCCTTCAGGTCGCCGAGTTCCTTCTCCAGCTTCTCGAGCCGATCCCTCGACGCTCGTCCGTCTCCTTGCTGAGCGCCTCGCGCTCGATTTCGAGTTGCATGACGCGGCGGCTGAAACTTCGTCCAGTTCCGTCGGCATCGAGTCGATTTCGGTGCGCAGCTTGGCCGCGGCCTCGTCGACCAGGTCGATGGCCTTGTCCGGCAGGAAGCGATCGGTGATGTAGCGATTCGAGAGCACCGCGGCCGCGACGAGGGCCGAATCCTTGATGCGAACGCCGTGGTGAATCTCGTACCGTTCTTTCAGCCCGCGGAGGATCGAGATCGTGTCCTCGACCGACGGCTGATCGACGAAGACCGGCTGGAAGCGGCGTTCGAGGGCCGCGTCTTTCTCGATGTGCTTGCGGTACTCGTCGAGCGTGGTCGCGCCGATGCAGTGCAGTTCGCCGCGGGCGAGCATCGGCTTGAGCAGGTTGCCGGCGTCCATCGCGCCTTCGGCCTTGCCCGCGCCGACGATCGTGTGCAGTTCGTCGATGAACAGGATGATCTCGCCGTCGGACGCGGTGACTTCCTTCAAGCACTGCCTTGAGCCGTTCCTCGAACTCGCCGCGGTACTTGGCCCCGGCGATGAGCGCCCCCATGTCGAGCGCGACGATCTTCTTGTCCTTCAGTCCTTCGGGCACGTCGCCGCGAACGATTCGCTGGGCGAGTCCTTCGACGACGGCGGTCTTGCCGACGCCGGGTTCGCCGATCAGCACCGGGTTGTTCTTGGTGCGCCGCGAGAGCACCTGAATGACGCGGCGAATCTCCTCATCGCGGCCGATGACCGGGTCGAGCTTGCCGCGGCTGCGCGAGCTTGCGTGAGGTCGCGGCCGTACTTCTCGAGCGACTGGTAAGTCTCCTCCGGGTTCTGCGTGGTGACGCGCTGGTTGCCGCGAACTTCCTTCAAGCGCGGAGAGCAGCCGCTCGCGGGTGACGCCGAACTCCTTGAGTGTCTGTCCCGGCGGCCCCGGTGTCGTCGGTCATCGCGAGCAGCAAGTGCTCGACGGAGACATATTCGTCCTTGAGCTTCTTCGCCTCGTCCTCGGCGTTGGCGACGAGCTTGATGAACCGGCCGGTCACATGCGTCGGCTCGCGGCTCGGCATCGGCCCGGTTACCCGCGGCAGCTTTTCAAGTTCGCGCTGGAGCTTGACCGTGAGCGCATCGACCGAAACGCCCGGCCTTCTGAAGAATCGCGCGGCGCAAGCCCCTTCTCCTGGTCGAGAAGCGACATCAGAACGTGTTCGACGTCGATTTGCTGGTGGTTGAGCCGGGCGGCGAGTTTCTGCGAGTCCGGCGATCGCTTGCCGGGCCTTTTCGGTGAACTTGTTCAGGTCCATGTGTTGTTCCCTTATTCCGCTTCCCGCAGTAAACACGGGCGCATGTTGATTAGAGAAGCGAAGCGAGCAGTCAGATTCTGACCGGTCTCAGTTTCTTCCTTCGAGTTCCTGGATCTCAGCCTCCAAGTTAGCACGGGCACGTTCCTCACCCTCCTGGACCATGATTGGATGGTGGTAAATCCGTGTGCGATCCAAAAACTGTTTCAGCACCTCCGCGCGGCTTCTGCGGTATTCCTCGTCCGGGACCCAGGCGTATTCCTTGCGAATATCGCGAGCAAACCGTTGGTAACGCTCCTCGGCGGCACCGAGTATCGCCAGGTCCGCGTCGAGCAGCATCGCGGTGTCTCGGTCCAGCGGCAGTTTGGCAGATGTCAGGTGCGCCGTAGCGCGGACAAGCTTTGCCACGTTCTCGATGACATTGTCAGGCACAGCGAGTGGTCCAAGCAGTAATGCAGCCAGTTCACCACTGCGCACTTCATTATTTGTCGCATGAGTATCGTACACCGCGTCGTGGAACCAGATTGCGAGCTGTATTGCGGCCGGATCTTCGGCGTCAGATGCGAGCCGGCCTACGACGCGGAACATCTCGCCCAAGTGTTCGAGGTTGTGGTAGTGGCGTTCGGGTGCGGAGTAAGCGGCGACCAGCGCGTTCAAACGGGAAATAAGCATCGGCCGGTGTGACCGAGTAACGGTCCAACAGTTTCACCCAGCTCGATTGCATCGACTCGACGCGTTCTGGCGACACCATGAGGCGTGAGTGCTCCCGGTGATGATGTCCGAATTTCACATGCTTGCCGGGCCAGTCCAGCGGCGGGTATAGTTTACATATGCGAGCGCCGTGCGTCCGAGCGCGAGTCGTCCGGCGTTGGAGTGTGCATGTCCGCCGACCCACCGATCACTCATGAAAGCCGGCTTCCTGCGAGCACCCGGGTTCACCGGATGCGAATTGCTCGCGGCGCCTGCTGGGTCATCGTCGCCGCCCTCAGCGGCATCGCCCTTTTAGCCCTTCTTGACGTCGCCGCTCGGCTTCCAGGGTGGATGCGTGGCCTCGGGCTGGCAGTTTGGCTTACCAGCGTTGGATTTGTAGTTTGGAGGCAAGTCGTGCGGCGATTGCCGCCTGACTCGATAGACGAGCCAATATCCCGCCGCGCGAGGAACTGCACGACAATTTGATAGCGGTCTTTGCCGCCGCAGCGTCTCTTGCTGCCAGTCTTCTCGCTGCAACGCTCGTGCCGGGTGCGGGCGAGCATCTCCGGCGAGTGGCCCTGCCCTGGTGGCGCCCCGCGGCAGCGCAGTATCGTGTCTCGGTGACATCTGGTGAACCGGTTGTACGACACGGCGACCCAGTCACATTGTCGGCTTACGCGGACAAGCTCAATTTGTCGGCAGCCCGCGCCTCGCAACGCGACACTGATTGGCCGCGAACGAAATGGCAAAGAGTGGAAGTTGCCCATGGTCGGGAATGGTAGTGGCGCGTTTTATGCGACCCGCGCCGCCGTCACTGCCGACTTCGATTACCGCGTCGAGATCGGGACCGCGACAAGCGACTGGTTTACCGTATCGGCGCTCGAACCTGCCGAGCCAGCCGCGGAATCCGCGATCGAAGTGCATCCGCCCAGCTATGCTCCCAAACCTGCAATTCACGTATTCCCAGGTTTCACCTCATTCGAGGGATTCCAACACGGGACGGGTGAGATTCGGCTCCGATTTACTCATCCCGCTACAACCGCATTTCTGGAATGGCGTCCCGATAGCGGCGGCCCGGTCGAACTCACCACGCTCGATCTTCAATCCGGCAGCACGACTTTTCGTCTCGAGCAGGATGGAAGTTTGAAACTCGTGACCGTGGCTGAACGAAATGGGAAAGCACTCCGCACCGAGATACCCGTTCGGGTGCGGGTCGTGCCAGATGGCCCACCGCAATTCGAGCGCGTCTTGGGTGTTTCGCCACACGTACGAACCGCGCGGCCGGGGGGTATAGTACCGATCGAGTTCACAGCAACCGACGATGTCGCGGTCGGCTCAGCCGTTCTCGAATATGTCCTCGGTTCCGATGAGTCTGCGATCAAAAAAATACCAATTCCTCTTGCTGACATAGGCACGCCGCGGGCCGAAGGGCGGCTCGATCTTGATCTGACAGGAAAAGGTCACGCGGGAGACACGATCCGGTTCCGCCTCCGAGTCGCCGATACCCAACAAATCGACGAACTGGGCCTGAAACCGCAAGAGAATCGCTTCCCTGAGACCGGGTGGTCGGTGATCCGGCTCGATCCAGCCGCACCTCCACTGGACGAGCAAGACTTTCTTTTGCAACGGAATGCGATCCGCGATGCCGCACACGCGGCCTCGAGGCCACTAACGAGGCGCGTCAAGCTGCCGATTCGCTTCACCGCGACACCCTCGAAAAGACGGCCCTCGCTCCTGAGCACACGGTGAGTTTGAACGACATCAATGTCCAACTACGAAATGCGGTCGGCCTACTTGTGGACGCCGCCCGCGACGCGGCCCTTGAGCCAGACTTACGGCCAATTGCGAAGCTTCTCCGCGAAGCCGCTTCTGCACCTCTCCGTAATGCCAACGATTCGCTCCGAAGAGCAGCAACCGACGACAAGGCCGCACGAGCGGCGGCCCTTTCTGAGGCAGTCAACTCACTCGGCGATGCCGCCGTTCGCATCGACCGCCTGGTTACCCTCAACCACCGCTTCGCTCAGGCCCGGCTCGACCGCAAGCGAGTTGGCCTTCTTGCCGCGGAGCAGGACGCGCTGGCGAAAGCCGCTACCAGCACGCCGCCAGAGGAGCTCACGCTGCGACAGAGCGAGTTACTCGCGCGACTGCAAACACTGATTGCCGAATCTGAGCCCCTGCGCGTCGCGGGGAATGAGGTTCGACTTCGAGAGTTCCGGCGGCTCGGTGCGACCGCCGGAGAAATCGCAACCAGGCTCCGCAACCTCGATGCCGCGACAAAGCAAAACGGTGTCAACGCCCGCCACGCGGTCATCACATCTCTTTCCACCACACAAGTTAAGCTGGTTGCACAGGCCACAACGGTTCTCGCACAGATTGAGACGGCCGCACGAATTGCTGGTATCGACTCTCCCAGCGCGCTCAGTTCATTCGTGTTTCCGATCTGATCGTTGCCGGAAAGACGGTGGATGCATTGACCGAACTCCTGGCGCTCGTTCAGGGCCTCAACGCAGTCGCCGATACGTTCGAGCAATGGGCAACTGACCGCGCTGACCCCAAGATCGCGGCGCGGCAACTCGCACTGTGGCAGGATGATATTCACACGCGCTTCTGGGCAGCGACGGCTGGCAATTCTGCCACATTCGCTGGCTTACCAGACGCAACCAAGACCGGATTTCGTGAGGAACAGTCAGCAATTCAAAAGGGTGCCCAGGCGTTGAACTTGCCCGCTAGCGACGTAGTCAAGATCAGCCGTGATCACGCCCTGATGCATCTCAGCGCCGCGTCGAACTTCCTCGTCGCGACTGGCGCAAATGCCGATGAGGCAATGAAACAGTCAGCGGCGGCACTATTCGCTCTCTCGGAAAAAGTGCCGACCGTTTCCGAACGACGTGATAAAACCCGAGCCGATCTGGCATCGTTTCAACTGGCCCAGGATTCGATCTTCGTAGAGATCGAACAAATCATCCGTGGCACAGCCTCCAGCAATAAACTGGCGTCGCTTACCGAACGGCAGAGAAAGCAGATCGCCGCCTTCGAGGCACTGGACCTCCCCGGTCTGGATGTGCGGCGGGCGAGGATCATCGCGGCACTCAGAGCCGCGACGGCCGATCTGAAGGACAACCTACTTTCCGACGCGGTGGCCTCTCAACAATGGGTCAAGCGAGAGATTGAACGGCTGAAGCTAGTCCTGAATGGATTCCCTGCACCAGATGACGCTATCGATGCTATCGCTCGGAGAATGTACGCGGTCGTCAGGGCAATCGAAGAACTCGGCCCCAAGCCGAACGCTCGGCAACTCGCTCCGCACACGGTGGAGGTTCAGGACTGCCTCACGCAGTTGGGGCAATTTCCAATTGCTCCGGAAGCCCAATCATTGCATTTCAATGCGCAAACGGCATTACTTGCAGCCGAATCCGCGGTCCGCGATAAGTCTTTAGAGACTGGCGACTTGCAATTACTCAAATCAGCTGCGAATGCTCTTTCAAGGTATTCGTCGCGGCTCATTGGGGCGGAATCCAATATCGACCGCGTTCGTCGACTTGCGGAGAGTCGTCGCGAGACTCTGGAATCTGAAGCTCTGCGCAAACGCGAAAAGAAAGATCCTGACCCGACTGCGGCAAGCAGAGTCTCAGGCCAACTGGCTCGCGAGGCACAGGAACTGGCACTCACACGGGTGGGGTTTGCCGGGCAATCCGTCAAGAAGCGGGTGCTGGACCAATACGGGCGACTTAAAGAGCAACCGTACCCGGACCGACTCGTCGGACTACACAAAATGCTCGCGGAATCCCTCGACGAACTCGCCGCGCTCATGGCAGATAATCCGGCACACCATGAAGTCTTCGACCGCTCGATGTCCCCTGCCCTTCCGACCGCCGTTGACTCGTACCTTCCCTCAAGGCCGCTTACTGCCTCAATTCGTGAACTCGCGCAACAGCAGCATAGTCTTCATGATCGCATCACGGGCCTACCCGCGACTGTGCGACAACTCCTGAAAGCGACGGCCGAAAATCCGCTGGCGGAATTGACGAAGGAACAACGCGTATTTGCAATCGACCTTACCGACTTCGCCCAGAAGCTGGAAGTGTATCTGGATGCTGATTCCTCCAGACTCATGCTCGCAGCGGCGGCCGATGCCACGCGGCGCGGCCGATGGATTGACTAACGGCATGGTTCGGCCCGCACAGATTTCTGCCGATACAGCTGCAAAGGCACTCCGACAATTCACCGAGTACATCCCGTCGAAGTTGCGGGCCGAGTCAGTCGCGAGATTTGCCGCGCGGCAGGCTTCCATCATTGAAGAGATCACGGCGGTCCCGGATTCACCTGGCCTGGTTGCCGCTCAGCAGAAAGCCCGCGGGTTGGAACTCTCTCGGCAGGCCATCGACCTTGCACGGCAACTCGAACTCGCGGCCCAGAACGTGGGAGCCGATCAATCCATTTGCCAGCCACTTCTCGAGGCCGCTTCGAGTGCACGGGTAGCCGCCAAGCAAATTGACGAAGCGACGCAAAAGTCTGCCGACGGCTTTAGTGCTGAAATGGAGAGACTGAGCGCAGTGGCCACGCTCAAGTCCTGTGCGGGGAAAGTTTCCGAGCTGGTTCCTGTCGTGCCCGAACGGCTCCAGATCGACTCAGCGGCGTTGAATGCGGCCGAGAATTTGTACGGCGCAACTAAGGCAATGCGTCAGGCGCTCGGAAGAATCGAATCGAAGCCCGTTCGGCCAGCGATTGTAGGAGACATGCGAAAGGCGGCAGAAGCCCTGCGTGCCGCCGCGACGGCACGCACAGAGATATTCCCTTTGGGGAAATAAATCACTTCTTGTCGGCCGCCTGCTGTTCTGCCGTTTTCGGGCGGTCAAAATCGCTATTCTTTCCGCGGCCGCTCACCCCGCAACCGCCACAACCGGGCACCAGGATCAGCATCATTAGCCCGAACAGAACTGTTAACCATCGGCGCTTTGCCACAACCGCACCCCATTCGCATTGAAGATTTGTATCTAAAGTGTGTCTATGAAAACGCCACAGGGCCGGCCGCTCCGAAGGAGCGGCCGGCCCTGTGGGCTGCAATCCAATTTGGATGGCAATTAATTGATTTATGGCTTGGACGAAGGTGCTACCGGCTTGCTGGTGCTGCTGCCGCCGCCGCAGCCAACAACCGTCGTCAGGGTCAGAGCGAACACAACTGCCAGGATAACGCGCTTCATGAGAACTCCTCGAATCTGTGGCCACAGGATCGAACAACAGAGAGGTTCCACCTGGTGCAGGACAATCCTGCCCGGACCTTCTGTCTGAGGGGGTCGATCACCATCGGACCGATATCCGCCGAAAACACCATCCACAACCCAATCCGCGATTGCGGTTTGTGGTGCACTCGGTGGTCCGGAACGGCCTCGGTGGACTCACCCACAGCGACATAGATACAAGGGTCTGGACCTTATTCCCGGAAAAAATCCCATAGTGAAGATTTTTTCTCATATTGTGATGACCGCCTAGGTCACAAGCGTTTCCTGAGCATGACAACCGCGGGTGTGTGGTCAGGGATCGCACATCAGAAACTCGCGGTTCCACCGAATAATGCATGTAGGCGTGGCGGCCAGGGAATAAACCCGGTGGTTCGGGTTCTTGTTACATGAGGATGGCGTATGGGTTCGGCCGCCGGACTGCACGAACTGATCGACGCCCATTACGAGGCCCTCTACCGCTACGCCTACCGGCTCACCGGATCGGCGGCGGATGCAGAGGATCTCACACAGGAGGCGTTCGGCAAGGCAATCGCCCGGCTCGCCCAGCTTCGCGAGCCGGAGCGGGCCAAGGCATGGCTCTTCCGCATCCTGCGGAATCTCTACCTGCACAAGATGCGGGACGAGAAGCGGCATCGGGTCGTGCCTCTCGACGCGGTTGGCGATTTGCCGGGCCGCGAGACCGAGGAACCGCCCGAAATTGACTCGGCCGAGACTGCAACAAGCCCTCGACGAGCTGGACGAGGGGTTTCGCACCCCGCTGATTCTGTTCTATTTTGAAGAGTTCAGTTATCGCGACATCGCCGAGCAGATGGAATTGCCGATCGGAACGGTGATGTCGCGGCTGGCCCGCGCGAAGGCGTACTTGCGGGCAAAGCTGCTGTCCCGAACGGGCACCGATGAATTCGCGAGCCGCGCGGCAGAAAGGAAGTGTCCGATGCAGTGTCGTGACGCACAATTCTACCTACGACTCCGCCGGCACGCCGGCGATGAGCTGG
Source organism: uncultured Pseudomonadota bacterium (assembly GCA_963720835.1). Taxonomy (GTDB): domain Bacteria; phylum Pseudomonadota; class Alphaproteobacteria; order Rhizobiales; family Xanthobacteraceae; genus Pseudolabrys. Next base: position 83,312 of record CAVRHC010000014.1, read on the forward strand.
GCACGGAGGTGGTGGCCGATCTCGACCGGCACTCGCCGGCTGCCCGGCCTGCGCGGCCGATGCCCGCGCAGGCCGCTTCGTTCGATCGCGCTGTTGCCACGGCCATGCGATCCGTTGTGGTTCCGACCCGCCTTTACGATAAGCTCTCGACCCTGGCTTCCGCCCACCGCGGCGGAGTCATCCGCAAAAAGATATACCACCTCGCCGCGGTGGCCGCGTCGCTATTCCTGGCCGTTGGTCTCGCATTCGGCGTCTTCTCCGCCTCTCGCCCGAGAATCGACACCAACCAGATGGTAGTGCGAAGCCGACGAACTGATTCAAAACCCCGAAGGCAGACTGCAAGCATGGCTGACGGAGCAGAAGCTCCCGACTCAACTTCCCGAACCCTTTGACCCTTACCTTCTGTTCCATCTCGGGAAAGAGACTATTCAGGGGAAGGATGTGCCCGTCGCGGTGTTCCGCCATCCCACCGACCCGCGGGGCTTTGCCAAGGTTTACATTTTCCGCGATGATGGGAGCTACAACCTCAAGGATCTTCAGGATGCGCAGGCGTCGCACACGATGGCTCGGGTTATCGACGACCCAGGACGTTTCCGCGGGCGTGAAGTACGTCATCGTCCATACGGTCCACCCCCGCGGAACCCACAGGATGACCTGCTGAAGCCATTCCTCCGCAATGGTGGCACAGGGGATACATGACGGGTCAGGACGCCTGAAATCACCAAAAGCCCCGGGAGTAACCTCGCGGGGCTTGTCTTTGCGCTTACAATTCCTGTGCCCGCTGGCCGCGGGCACTTCAACACGGAGGATATCATGAATATCGAGGTACGCTATTGCTCGGCCTGAGGCTACGAGCCGAAGGCCGTCAGTTTGACGGATAAACTTCTCACCGGGTTCAAAACCAAGATCAAGGGGTTCACGCTGGTCCCGTCATCGGGCGGGTGCTTCGAAGTGACGGTCAATGGCGACCTGATCTACTCGAAGCTGAAGACCGGCCAGTTCCCGGATGAAAATGCGGTGGTTCAACAGATCGCCGCGCGGGTGAAGTGAGTCGTGATCAGTGGTTAGTGGTCAGTGACCAATGAAACACGACTCGCGGTCGGCACCGTTGCCGGCTCTGGTTGTTGTTTCTGGCCACTGTTCAATGTCACGAGCCAACATGCTCTGGGGCCGTTCCAAGCGATTGACTGACTTCGCTTCGTGTGCGGGTTGAGCCGGTAAGTTACCGCCGCAAGGCATTGCTCAGGTTCTGAGCAACTTACCCAAGACCCGACACCCGAACCTGCTGGTCGGGACCGAAACTCACGACGACGCAGGCGTTTTCCGGCTCACGGCCGGACCTCGCCGTCGTGCAGACCGTGGACTTCTTCCCTCCGGTCGTGGACGACCCGTTCGTCTATGGCCAGATCGCGGCCGCAAACGCCCTCAGCGACGTGTACGCCATGGGCGGCACGCCAGTCACGGCGCTCAATCTCGCTTGCTATCCCGATGACAAACTCGAGCCTGGACTGGCTCGGGCATATCATCGCGGGCGGCGCCGAGCGGTGCGCCGCGGCCGGACTGTGCCGTCGTCGGCGGCCACACGGTACGAGATTCCGAGATCAAGTTCGGCCTCTCTGTTACCGGCACGATTCACCCCGACAGAATCCTGACGAATGCGACCGCCAAGCCCGGCGACGTGTTGGTACTGACGAAGCCGCTCGGTACCGGATTTGTAACCACGGCTGCGAAGCAGAAACGTGTCCCGCCGGAATTGCTAAAGACCGCATGTGAGAGCATGATCACGCTGAACAAGACGGCGTGTGATGCGATGCTCGCGGTTGGAGTTAACGCCGCGACCGACGTGACCGGCTTCGCCCTTGCGGGCCACAGCCTGGAGATGGCCGAGGGGAGCAACGTAACACTGGCGATTGACCTGGCGAAACTGCCGCTCATCGCGGGCATCGAACATCTTGATGTTGCAAGATTTCGCACGCGGGCGAGTAAGACGAACCGCGAGTATACCGAGGCCCACACACAATTCGAGGGAACACCCGATTCGCGGCGGCGGGAGTTCTTCTACGATGCCCAGACCTCGGGCGGGTTGCTCATCAGCGTCCCGGCCGCGAAGGCCGATGCACTTGTGAAGCAGCTTCAAGAAGCTCAAACGCCCGCCGCCGCAGTAATCGGCGAGGTGCGGGCTTTCGCCGGAAAACACCTCGTTGTACGGTAATCTCCCGTCTTCGCGCTTGCCACTTCGTGTTGGTCGGGTAGTTTGTAAACGACCTTAACGAAAAGCCCGAACCTCTCCCGAAAGCGGGTGATACCGTGTTCCTGACGCTTCGCATATCAGTGGTTGTGGCTCTCGCAGCGGTGTTCGCGTGCGTGCCCGCGTGCAACCGCAGGTCGGACAAAATCAAGATCGGTGTGGTGACTAACTGCACCGCTGACTTCTGGAGTATTTGCGAAGCGGGTGCGAATAAGGCCGCCCAGGAGTACGATGTCGATCTCCAGTTCCGCCAGCCGGAGAAAGCATTCGACGCGTCCGTTCAAATGCCGATTGTCGAGGCCTGGGCAAAGCAAGGGCTGAGCGGCATCGCGGTCAGTGTGATTGATCCCAAGGGTCAGACCGTGGACCTGACCCGGATTGCAAAGAAGATCCCGCTCATCACGATGGATAACGACGCCGACCAGACCGGCCGGCTCTGCTACATCGGAATCGACAACTACGAGGGTGGCAAGGCGGTCGGCCGGCTTGTGAAGAAGGCGCTGCCCAACGGCGGCACCGTCGCAGTGTTCATCGGAAGCACGAAGTCCGCCAACGGCAAGGCCCGCACACAGGGCGTACTCGACGAACTCGCCGGCCAGAAAGATGCTCAAGGTGTGGAGGCCAATCACCCCGCCAAGCCGGACCTGCACGGCAGGAAGTTCGGCAACTTCTTCCTCATTGATGGCGAAGCAAAGGAAGACGGCAGCCCTGGCAATGCCGCTGCCACCGCGGGGGGTGTTCTCGGCCGAGTACAAGACCTGCCCAATCTCTGTATGGTGGGGCTGTATGCCTACAACCCGCCCGCAATCCTCGAAGTTGCCAAGGCCAAGGCGATGGGAGGGAAGATCAAGATCATCGGCTTCGACGAGGATTGGGAAACTCTGAAGGGCATCGCCGCGGGTGAGATTGAAGCCACAGTCGTACAGGACCCCTTCATGTATGGCTACAAGTCCGTCGCCGCCCTCGCGGCCCATGCGAAGGGCGACGACTCCAAACTCGTCAAGGATGCGATTCCGTACCGTGTCGTCACGAAGGATGGAGGACCGGACGAAACAGTTGACACGCCAAGCGGTAAGCTCACCGTCAAGAACCTGAAGGTCACCGACTTCGAGACGAAGTTGCGGGAAGATCTCGCATCGGTCAAGAAGTAAACCCAACTCTTCCTCAAGCCCCGGGACTCTGATCCCGGGGCCGCCTACAGTTCTCGCTATGCCCTCCCGTCTTCAAGTTATCGCCGCCCGCAAGCAGTTTCCGGGCGTCCTCGCGCTCGATGGCGTCTCGTTGACGCTCGAGCCGGGCGAAGTGCTCGCCGTCGTCGGCGAGAACGGCGCCGGCAAGTCCACGCTGATGAAGATCGTCGCCGGGGTCTACCATCCCGATGCAGGTGAGGTGATTTCTGAATGGCCATCGTCGTCCAATTCGACGGACCCGCCGAGGCCATCGCCGCCGGCGTCAGCCTCATTCACCAGGAACTGAACCTCGCCGAGAACCTGACGGTCACTGACAATCTGTTCCTCGGCCGCGAGATGACAACTCGGCGGGCGATTCCGCAGTTCTGAACAGCCGGCGCAATGGCGAAGTCGCGCCGCGGAACTCCTCGCCCGCGTCGGCTTACCGGCGGAACGTGCGTCGGCCGGGTCGAGACGCTTCCTCCGGGCGAGAAGCAACTAGTCGAGATCGCCCGGCGCTGGGTACCGACGTCCGCGTCCTCATCATGGACGAACCGACGTCCAGCCTGACGCAAAAGGAAACGGAGCGGCTTTACGAGGTGATCGATGGATTGAAGGGACTGGCGTCTCGGTGCTCTACATCTCGCACCGGCTGGCCGAGGTGAAGCGATGCGCCGACCGCGTGGTCGTGCTCCGCGACGGCCGAAACGCGGGCGAACTCGCGAAGGCCGAGATCACTCACGACAACATGGTCCGGCTCATGGTCGGCCGCGACCTGAAGCAGTTCTATCCCGAAGGTCCACCGCATCGGGCACCGGCGGCGCACCGGTGCTGAGCGCTCGACAGGCATCTCGTTACCGCGGCGGCCCGGAAATCGCCCGCGTCCCTCGAGGTTCGGGCCGGCGAAATTCTCGGCATGGCCGGGCTGGTCGGGTGCCGGGCGGACGGAACTCTCCGAAGCTGTGTTCGGCGTCCGGCCGATCAACGTCCGGCGAACTGCTGCTCGATGGCCAGCCGTTGCGCGATCGCGCTCGCCCGCGGATGCCATCGCCGCCGGGATCCTGCTCGTTCCCGAAGACCGCCGCCTGCACGGGCTCGTCCTCCCGGAAGGTGTCGGGTTCAACCTGAGCCTGCCGAACCTCGACCGGCTCGGCTCGCGGCTCGGTGTGCGCCGCCGGGACGAAGCCGAGTTGCACCGCACCTGGATCGACCGGCTTCGCATCAAGACGCCGTCGCCAGCCCAGCCGGTCGGCCTGCTCTCCGGCGGGAACCAGCAGAAGGTCGTATACGGGAAGTGGCTGGCCCGCGGGCCGCGGGTGCTGATCCTGGACGAGCCGACCCGCGGCGTGGATGTCGGCGCGAAGGCCGAGATCTATGCACTGATCGACGAACTCGCCGGCCGCGGCGTGGCGGTCTGGATGATCACCAGCGACATGGAAGAACTGCTCGGCATGTCCGACCGCGTGGTGGTGATGCACGAGGGGCGAATCGCCGGGCGAACTGCGCGGCGAACGACTGACCGAAGAAGCCGTGATGCGACTGGCGACCGGGGGGAGGCGACATGACACGGATTCTGGGCGTCCTCGGGCTGCTCGTTCTGTGCTGTACTACGGCGTCGCTAATCGCCGTCGGACCCCGCACGCCGGCAAGCGCCGAGCAACCTGATCGACGTGGCCAACTACCAGGGCCGCTACGGCGATCATCACGCTCGGGGCGGCGCTCGTCATCATCACCGGCGGCATCGACCTCTCCATCGGATCGGTCGTCGGGATGCTGCCGCGATTCTGTTCGGCGTGCTGATGGAAGAGGGCGTCCATCCCTATCGCGGCCGTCCCGCTCGTCGTTCTTGTTCGGCGGCACTCGTCGGGCTCGGCAACGGGCTGCTCATCACCCGGCTGAAACTCCAGCCGTTCCTGGTCACGCTGTGCGGCATGTTCATCTACCGCGGGGTGGCCCGACTGCTCGGGCGGAACCGTCAGCCGAACTCGAGTCGGTCGAAGCGCACCCCGAGTTCGAAGCGACCGCTCCGCATCGTCCGCTACGTGCTGGTCGGGAAGAACGCCGACGGGCGAACTCGTCTTCCCGGCCGATGTTCATCGCTGCTGATCGTCCTCGCCGTGGTCATCGGCTTCTTCCTGCATCGCACCGCGTACGGCCGGTACTGGTACGCGATCGGCCACAACGAACTGGCCGCGAAGTACGCCGGGGTGAACGTGAATCGGCACCGGGTGGTGGTGTACGTGATCTGCTCGGCGCTCGCCGCGCTCGGCGGGGTGTTGCTGTTCCTCGATGTGCCATCGATCCAGTCCGACAACGGCGGGTCTCGGACTGGGAACTTTACGCGATTCTCGGTGCGGTGCTGGGCGGCTGTAGCCTGCGCGGGGGCGAGGGAACGGCGCTCGGCATGGTGCTCGGGCGCGATGGTGTTGCCGGTGCTGGAGAACCTCGTGAGTTTTCGCGGTGTTCGACAGCGACGTGATTCCGGCCGATGATCGGCCTGACGCTACTGTTCGGCACGATCGTGGACGAACTGGTGCGTAGGCGGTCTCGCGTACACAGGTAGCCCTGTAGAGTGACAATGCGTTGTCACTCTACCCAGATTGCCATCCATTACTTCGATTTCTTACCGACCTCAAACTTGATTTAGCCGAACCGCGTTCCTACCATCAAGCCCATCGGATAGCGGTCGAACATCGGACGACGACCGCGGTGCTGCATCGAGGCGGCGAGCACGGATGCGCGGGCTCTCCACCGCCTCGGCAGGAGGAGACATGGGGAGGAAAAAGGTGGAGGAACTTGCCGCTACCCTCACTGGGCAGCGGACGACTCGACTTTTCCGCTTACTCACCCTTCTAGGGGATGGGTCCCGATCGCGGCAACAAATCCTCCGCAAACTCAAGGTCGATGTGCGCGGGTTTTACCGCGATCTGGAAGTACTGCGCGGGCTCGGTATCGAAGTTCATACTGGCGAGAATAACCATTATTCACTCCACTTGGATCTCGAAGACGCACTGGCCCGACTCCCATTTCCCGACCCCGACCTGACCTTCCGCGATGTTCAGCAACTTGCCAAGGGCGATACGGCGGCTCACCGCAAGCTCAAGCAGCGCATTAATACCTTGCTGGGCAATGGCACACGTTCGGGAAATCCGAACAAGCCGCGTTGAAGTCATCCCCGGAGCCCGCGGGCACCGCTGGAATTAGCAACGATTACGCTTTTCGGCTTGTGTTCTCCCACCTAACGCCGATTTAATCTGGAGACTGTTTCACCCACCGAACACGGAGGTCGGCTCATGCGAGCGGCCATCATTATCCCGGCCCGGTACGCCTCTTCCCGTTTGCCCGGCAAGCCACTTCTGCGCGAGACCGGTAAATACCTGATTCAGCACGTCTATGAGCGCGCCCTGGGGGCGAAATGTGCCGCGGATGTGATCGTCGCCACGGACGACGAGCGGATCTACGATGCGGTTCGGTGCTTCGGCGGTCGAGTCGTGATGACGCGAGCCGATCACCCGTCCGGCACCGACCGCATCGCCGAGGTGGCCGCGCATCTGGACTGCGATGTCGTCGTGAATCTGCAAGGAGATGAACCGCAGATCGACCCGGCCGCACTCGATTTGCTCGCCGGGCTTCTGACGTCCGACTCCGCATGCGACATGGCCACGCTCGCGGTGCCGATCCGAGACCGTGAGACTTACCTCAGCCCGAACGTCGTGAAGGTAGTGTGCGACGACCGCGGGCGGGCGCTGTACTTCTCCCGCTCTCCGATTCCCATGGTGCGGGATGGCGAACCGGACTTCGCGGGCACGCCGCCTCGATTCCTCCAGCACCTCGGCGTCTACGCCTACCGCCGGGAGTTCTTGCTCCGGATCGCCGCCATGCCGCCGCATCCGCTGGAGCAATCTGAAAAGCTCGAACAGCTCCGCGTCCTCGGGACCGGTGGCACTATCCGGGTCGGGTTGGTCGCCCACGCTCATCGGGGAGTCGACACGCCGGCCGATTATGCCGAGTTCGTCCGGGCATTCCGAGATGGCGAGCACGCGCCGTGCCGCCTGACGGCGAACTTCGCTCGTAACGGTGGCCCGCGGTGATTGGTCCGAGCGAGTCGCAGGCGATATAGTGTTATTTGTGGGACGAATTCCAGCGAGGCAGACGATTCCTGCCTGCCTTGGCTTATCAGGCAGGGTAGTAGCGTCTGCCTGCCACGTTGATCGCCGCATACCGCACACGGGTCTGCAAGGATCGTCACATCATGACCAAACACATTTTCGTGACCGGCGGCGTGGTCAGTTCCCTCGGCAAAGGGCTGACCTCGGCGTCGATCGGGATGCTGCTGGAGCGACGCGGCTCAGCGTCCGCATGCAGAAGCTCGACCCGTACATCAACGTCGATCCGGGAACGATGTCGCCGTACCAGCACGGCGAGGTCTACGTCCTCGACGACGGGGCCGAGACCGACCTCGACCTCGGCCACTACGAACGATTCACCCACGCCCCGCTCAACCGCGACTGCAACTACACCACCGGCAAGATCTACCTGTCGGTCATCGAGAAGGAGCGCCGCGGCGACTACAAGGGCAAGACGGTCCAGGTCATCCCGCACATCACCGACGAGATCAAGGCGTGCATCGCGAAGATCGTCGACCCCGGACGTGGATGTGGTCATCACCGAGATCGGCGGCACGGTCGGCGACATCGAAGGGATGCCGTACTTCGAGGCGATCCGCCAGTTCGCCCTCGACGTCGGCAGGCAGAACTGCCTGTTCATTCACCTCACGCTCGTGCCGTACCTGAAGGCCGCCGGCGAACTGAAGACCAAGCCGACGCAGCACAGCGTCAGGGAGCTCCGCAAGATCGGCATCCAGCCGGACGTGCTGATCTGCCGGACCGAGCGGGAGATCCCGGAGGGCGACTGCGAGAAGATCGCGCTGTTCTGCAACGTCGAACGGCGGGCGGTGATCGAGGAGAAGGACAAGGAGTTCAGCATCTACGAGGTGCCGCTGGGCTTCGCCGACAACAAGGTCGACGAACTGATCGTCGAGAAGCTCGGCACTGCCGCATGCCGAAGCCGCTCGACATCGACGACTGGCGGGCGATGCTCGACCGGATGCGGAACCCGGCGCACGAGGTGACCATCGGGTTCGTCGGCAAGTACGTCAAGCACCGCGACGCGTACAAGAGCGTGTACGAGGCGCTCGACCACGCCGGCATCGCCACCACGCCAAGGTGCGGGTGGTCCGCATCGACTCGGAGAAGCTCGGCCGCCGAGGGGGCCGCGAAGTTGCTGGCGGGCGTGGATGGCCTGCTCGTTCCCGGCGGGTTCGACAAGCGCGGCATCGAGGGGAAGATCGACGCCATCCGCTTCGCCCGCGAAACGGGCCTGCCGTTCTTCGGCATCTGCCTCGGCCTGCAGTGCGCCGACGATCGAGTTCGCCCGCAACGTCGTCGGACTCGCCGACGCGAACAGCACCGAGTTCAACACGGCCACCCCGCACCCGGTCGTCTGCCTGCTGGACGACCAGAAGAAGATCACGCAGATCGGCGGGACGCATGCGGCTCGGGGCGTTCCCGTGCCGCCTGAAGCCGGGCACGAAGGCACATCGGGCGTTCGGGGCGGACTGATGGTCGCGAGCGGCACCGGCACCGCTACGAGGTGAACAACGACTACCGCGACAGCTCGAGGCCGCGGGGATGCAGTTCTCCGGCACGAGCCCGGACGGCGTCGCTGGTGGAGGCGATCGAACTGCCGGACCATCCGTGGTTCGTCGGCAGTGCAGAGCCACCCCGAGTTCCAGTCGAAGCCGACGCGGCCGCACCCGCTGTTCCGCGACTTCATCGGGGCGAGCCTGGAGAACCGCACGGGAAAAAAGCGAGAGTGATGCCGAAGGAAGTCGGCGGTTTGCGGTCGCAGTGCGGCTGACAGCGACAAAGGCCCCGGGATATTCACTCCCGGGGCTTGGCTGCATCGATCCGCTGTCTCAGTTACTTCTTCGGGCTCACGTCGAACTCGACCGGCTTCAGTTCCGTGGTCGGCGCTTTGATCTCGATCTGGCTCGCCGAAGCGACCCTTGCGCCGCCCTTGAATCCGTTCTCGTGCCAGTAGACGATCCGGTACTTGCCGACCGGGGCGTTCTTGATCTCGAACTTGCCGTCGGCATCGGTGACGCGCGTAGTACGGGTGGTCGAAGATCCGCACATAGCCCGTCATCCAGCCGTGGATCGTGCACTTGTACTGGATCGGCGGGCCTTCTGCGACCAGCGGCTTGGGCAGTCTTGCACTGCTCCATCTTCGGAATCGTCTCGTTGTACTCGCCGTTGTTGGAGCTGCTCCAGAAGAAGTTGTGCGGCACCGGGGCGGGGTTCTTCACCACGATCGTGTCGCCAACGCGGGCCAGTGTGATCCGGCTTGACGAACATGCAGCACGGCTGGTGATGACATCCTCGGCCGGCTTTCGCTTCGCATCGTCCGGGAAAATCTCGTTCTTGGCGAGCTCTGCCCTGGGATCGCGTGTCGTCGGGCCGAAGCCAGACGACGACGTTCTTGATCCCGCGGTTCTTCGGGTTGACGATGACCGACTCGTCGAGGATCGGCCCCTTCGAGAGGCAGTGGGCCTTGTCCTGGGTGACGTTGAGCGGTCGCCTGCTTCGGGATCGGCTTGTCGGCCGGGAATACGACCTGGCCCTTGACAGTGGCCCAGTCGGCCGCGCGCAGCTGAGAGCGGCAGAAACCGCGGTGGCTGCGACAGCCAACGCATCAGCAGACCGAACGGAAGTGATCATGTGTGGTAGACTCCGTGAAGAGGGGAAGAGGTATCGAGGCGGGACCGGCACATACCGGCTCGCTATTATTCTCCCGGCTGAGTGTCCGTTTGGCAACCACTTCAGCCTGTTATGCGAGGATCGCCAGCGCCTCGGCGTGAACCTTGCCGTTGCTGGCCAGCACGTCCGGGCGGTGAATGGTCGCGTTGCCGTCCCAGTCCGTGAACGTGCCGCCGGCTTCCTCGACGATGGCCTTCGTCGCGGCAATATCCCACGGGTTGACGCCGTGTTCGAGCATCAGGTCCGCGGCCCCCTCGGCGACCAGCACGAAGCCGTAGAAGTCGCCAAACCCGCGCTGCCGCGCGGTGCGCGACGCAAGTTCGATGAACGTCTTCTCGCGGCCGGCCCGCGTGAACCAGTTCATGCTCGAATAGCAGATCAGCGATTCGGCGAGTGTCGCCACATCCGACACGCGGATGCGGGCATTCGTTCATGATACGCCCCGCCGCCGCGCAGGGCCCGATACATCATCCCGAAGACCGGAATGTACGCGACGCCGCCGATCTGCTCGCCCTTGTATTCCAGGCCGATGAGCGTGGCCCAGACCGGGATGTGCCGGATGAACGACTTCGTGCCGTCGATCGGGTCGATGACCCAGCGGAAGCCGCTGGTTCCGGGCTGGTCGCCGAACTCCTCGCCCAGAAAGCCGTCGTCGGGGAATGCCGCGGAGACCAACCTGCGGATGAGTGCTTCGGCTTCGCGGTCGGCGATGGTGACCGGGACTGTTGTCGGCCTTGTGCTCGACAGCGAAGACGTGTTTCGTAGTAGCTGCGGGCAAGATCGCCGGCCTTCTGTGCGGCTTCGACGGCGAGATCGTAACGCGTGCGCCAGCTCAGGGTTCATGGATCGAGCGTTGCCGGATGCGAGGCTCTCCGTCGAATGCGATCACGGCTCACAGAAGCCGCAGCGGCCGCGGCGGGTGGGCCTTGGCGTAGGCCGCACAGCCGACGATGCCGGAGTCGTCGCCCAGAGCGGCGGGGACGCAGCGAATGCCCGCCGCGGCGCCTGGCAGGGTGTAGCGCTGGGCGATTTCCCAGATGCGCTCGATGAAGGTGTCGCCGAGCGCCTCGGTCACTCCGCCGCCGATCACGATCACCTCGGGGCTGATGAAGTTCACCACCCCGCCGATCGCGGCACCCAGCGCGCGGGCCGCATCGTCCACGAGTTGGACCGCGACCGGGTCGTCTTTCTGATAGAACTCGGCGAGTTGCGAACTGCGAACGCTCGCGAGGTCGAGTGCCCTTCCATTCCTTGCGCACCCGCTTCGGGGCATCGTCCAGAATGTCCTTGGCCCGCTTCATCATGTACTTGCGGCCGGCGATACTCTCCAGCTCGGTGCCCTGCCGCCAGTGAACGATGAGGTGGCCGATTTCGCCGGCGTTGCCGTTGAACCCGGTGAAGAGTTCGCCATTGAGAATCAGCCCGCCGCCGACACCGGTGCCGACGAACACGCCGAGAACATTCCGGGCACCCTTCGCGGCGCCGTGCGCGAACTCGCCGTAGGTGCCCATCCGCACGTCGTTCTCGACCACCAGCGGCCAACGCCACGCAGCCGGCATGAGGGGCTTAAGGTCGACGTCGCGCCAGTCGAGATTCGGGGCGAACTTCACCCGCGTCGTGCCGATCTCGATCTGCCCCGGGATGCCGATACCCATGCCGCGAATCTGTGCCGGTTCGACGTTCGCCTCCTTGATGACGGCTTCAACGCCCTGTACGATGCGGCCGAATACGGCGACTGGACCCGCCTTCGGCGGAGGTCGGCTGTTTCGATCGGGCGAGAAGTTTCAGGTCGTCGTCGAAGAGGCCGGACAGGATCTTCGTCCCGCCAAGATCGACGCCCAGCCAGTATCCCGTGCTCATACGGGTTCCCGTGTGGAATAGTGCCGAACCCGAAAACACGAGTCCGGGCGACTGGGATATTGTAAGGCCGAAGTCACTTCGGCTCAACGAGATTCGATGAGTGAGAGAAATCGGCAGCTTTTCGGGCATTCTTCACGAATCGGCCGACTTTCTCGGCATCCTTCTGGCCCGGTGCTGACTCGACGCCACTGGCCACATCAACCCCCCACGGCCGCACGCGCGCGATCGCCTCCGCCACATTCTCTGGCGTCAGTCCGCCTGCCAGGATCAGCGGTACGCCGGGGTCGAACCCGACGAGCAGCTCCCAGGGGCCGTGTGCCCGGTGCCGCCCATCTGCCCCTCGACGTGTGAATCGATCAGCACTGCCGCCGGCCGGCGGCCGAGGATCGGTTGCTGCTTCAACGAACTGCCGAATGTGCTCCAGCCCGGCCGCATCCTTCACCCGAAACGCCGGAACGTGCGCGAACGGGAACGGTGTCTTCATCGGGCGGCTGGTCGTCGTAGGTCTGAACGCCGCGGAGGCCGAGCTGGAACGCGACTGCGCACACCTGCCGCAGCGGCATCCCGACGAAGACGCCGACTGGAGCGGTGAATGCCGGCAGCGCCCGGACGATAGCGGCGGCCTGTGTCGGCGTGACGAATCGCGGCGACTTCGGATAGAAGTTCAGCCCGACCGCGTCGGCCCCGGCATCGGCCGCGAGCGCGAGCGTCCTCGGGGGTCGTCACGCCGCAAATCTTGATTCGTAGCATGGACGCAGTTTATCGCGGCACCATGGTGGAAGGGATAGGTCAGCAGAACGACGGGCGTAAGCCCGCCGTTTTATAGCGACTCCGATCAGTGAGCGGGAGACAGGCCGGCGAGAGGCATACCAGCGGGAGCACAGCCGCCGAGCCAGCACGGCAACTGCGGCACCATACAGGCCCCAGTTGGCTTTTGGCATCGCGCGGGGAGTATTCCCTCCAACGTTCCCTTGCTCGCGACAAAGATTCGGTCGCCTGGCTGGAGCTGGTAGTTTGTTGTCGTATCTCCCAGTTGCACGATGTTCGTGTAACACACGGGATAGACCATGCGGCAACCATCCGGCACGGTGGGCCGCGAAAGAACGATGTTCTGCTCCGAGGCGCGGCGTGTGGGGCCGCCTGCCTGGGTGATCGCCGATAATGCCGTATCGTTGCCAGTGATCGGGAAAGCTCCGGGTGCGTTCACCTCACCGAGAACATAAAACACCTCACCCGGTCGAGCGAGCAGTCGAACAGTGATGGCTCCCGCGGCTTTTTCTTTCGATTTAATCAGATCACGAACGAGTGATTCCACTTCGGGCAGCGTCTTTCCGGTCACAACCGGCCGCCCATACTGACCCAGGTCGATTGATCCATCGGGCTGCACAGGCTGGTCTGGAGGTAGTCGAACGGGCGTATCGAGATCAACAGGCTGTATCAGCAACGTGTCACCAGGGACGACGATATGCGCTGGGAGGAGGCCCATCGCAAGCTCCCGTGGGATCGGCGCAGGAATCGGTGCGGTATCGCGAATGGCTTTTGCATTCTCAGTGAGGGGGTATGTCGGCGAGCTAAAACCCAGTGATTCGCCAACGGTGGAGCATCCTGTGGCGCTCAGTGACAGTATCCCAATGGCAATCACCAGCCGTGTGCGATGACCCATGGCAACCACTCCTTACCCGGACATCCCGGACTATGGGAGTTATCGGTTAAATGGGTACAACCACTTGAATTGTTTCAGACTGCCCTGCAAGGCGAGTAACAATGAGGGATTTGCAACTGGCGGTCTGCTTATACGAAAGTGGAAAACCTTATGAGCAGAACGCCAGGTATGGGCATGGGTATGCGTGTGGCAGTCTGACTGAAAACCTCAGTTCTTGGTGCTTCTCCGCTATCCCCAGATGAGGAGTTGCAGTCGTCCGTATGGCGGCATCTTTGCTACCGGTCATTCATTGATCCGAACCCTGGTCCCAGCCCCAGTACACTCGCGGCTTCCGCGGGAACGACGTACCGCGAAAGAAAGAACCGCACGGCCTGGTCGGTGAGGAGAGCACCCACATTCACGCGGACAATCGGCCGGTCGGTTGTCCCGGTGATCGTCAAGCGGATCGTGCGGTTCGACAGGAAATCGCTCACGTCTCGAATCAGGCTGATTGGAACTGGACCAAACGAAGGCAATCGGAGGCCGAAGAGGCGCAACCCGCGGACATCCGGCCCGATGGTACCGGTATGGGCAACCACATTGAGATCGACCCGCCCGCTTGTCGCAACCGTACCCTCGGCGAACAACTGAGCGGTTGGGCTTGCGAGTGCAAGCCGCTGCACTCGGAACACGCCTTTACTCAAACTTCCCCGAATATCGCCGGACTGGAACGGTTTGACCAGCCCCGCGGGATTGAGGAATCGCGTGGTCTGCTGCAGTATCGGAATTTCTTTTACCGACGTGTTGTTGAGAGTTGCAACTAACTTTCCGGAGACATCGGAAATTGAGCGGATCTCGCGGCCGTCGATGTCGAATCGACCCGTGATCCGTCCGTTGCCGAACAGCCCGCTATCCCCGATTGCCGGTGAGATAGTTTGCAACGGCAGGTCGGTGAAGCGGATTTTCCCTTCAATCCGCATGGTCTGGCCCCAATTTGCGGTGAGTTCGGCATGCACGCGACCGGAACCGGCCGAGATTGCAACATCGCGCACCGCAAATCGACCATGCCCGCCCGGCGTGGTCGCGAAGTCGAAAGGAATGCGGACGTCGCTCACCTGAATGCCTGCGGCAGTTCCGCGCGGCATTCCGAGCGTACCTGATAGACGGGTTTCACTACCCAGTTGACCGCGAAGAACCACTGTCAGGCGCCCATCGAGAATTCCGGCTGCTTCCGGAAATGGGGCGAGTAGCTTCTTCGAATCTGCACCATTCAAGGTGACCAGGAAGAAGTTCCGGCTCGTCTCCGTAATACGGAGGCGGGCACGTGCCCGCAGTTCGCCGCCAGCCACGCGGCCAGTCACCTCGGGCAATTCCAGAACGCCATCGCGAAGCAGAAGTGGCCCGCTCAACTCTTCGGTAAGTGTGGCTTCGCCCCATTGCAATCGGGTGACAGTCACGCGTCCGGACCCGGATGAGAAATCATTTTCGAAATCGAAGTCCGCATCCACGCGCCCGCGAAGCGGGGCGAGAGAACGATACCCCACGTCCGGCGCGATGCGAGATAGGTCGAGTCCAGTAAGACGAAACGAGCCGCGATCTTTGTCCTTCGCACCATCAGGTTGCCTCTTCTTGGTGCCGGGATAGCGTCCATTGATCTCGAAGGAACCGCCGAGCGTTTTTCCCTCCAGTTGATACTGGAGTTTCCCCCCGTGGATCGACCCTTTACCAACGAGCCTCTCGGCCGGAACACCCTGAATCGTCAGACGCGGTGCGGTCAGATCTACATTGAGGTTGCCGACGCGCCAGTTTCGTTAGGTTTCGCGGGCGGAATCTCACCGCCAACTTTCCCGGAGACCTTGCCCGCGATGCGGACGGGAAAGTCAGGCACCAGTTCTGATGCCGCGGCCATATCGAGATCTTTGAACGCGACCTCGAAGCCGCCGGCCTTCATTCTGTCGAATGGTACGTTGGCAGAGCCCGTAACCGTTCCTCCAAAAGCGTTGGCTTTCAATTCGGAGATGCTTAACCTCTCGCGATTCATCTCCCACTTCATGGCCACGCGATTAGCGGTCGATTGTGCTAGCGTGAGCTTGGATGCCGTAATATTGCCTGTGGCGGTGAACGCGAAAGGCGACGAGTGCCCTTCACTTCTGTCTCGGTCTCCAGTACTCCTTCGATCGGCGCGGGGATCTCAACTTCCGGCACGAGTTGGCAGATCTGTGACGTTGGTGCCAGATGTTCGAATGGTCGCGGAAAAGGCATACTGCTCAGTTAGCCCCAAAGTCCCATCGGCAGTCACCGGAATGCCCTCAAGTGTCAAACCGGCATCTTTGAGCGCGAGTACACCCTTGGCGACCTCGCCCGCGAAATGAAGATCCTTCGCGGTGCGCCCCTCGACCACGAGCTCCCCCGAAGTGACCTCACCGGAGCCGATCCAAGTTGTGGTATCTTTCAACTTCTCATATGGCGCGTGCAGGGAAGCCTTGCCCGAGATAGTGCCCTTAACATCGAGTGTGAAATCCGGGAGTGCCTTGAGCACTTCGCCGAGCGGTATGCGATTAAACTCGAATGATGCCCTGGCATCGCCCGGAGGGTTAATGGCGGCGCTGGCCAGCCGCGGAAAGTCGCGGGCGCTGCTTCTGGCTGGCCCGGTTGATCGATCTTTCCGGTCAGTTCCGTGAGCACTAATTTGCCGTTTTGGTATGTCATCCTCGCCGCGAAATCGCGAACCGTCAGGCCCTCAAACTGAAGAGCGCGTGAAGTCAGCCCGCCCGAGAACTGATACGCCGATGAGCTCAGAGCACCCGAGAGCGGGACCGCGACCGCGGCCTCGACCGTAATCTTTCCACCAATCTTGTAGTCGAGCTTGATCTTGAGGCGGTCAAGCAACTGGGCGATTTCGATATCGCGAAGTCGAATGGTCGCGTCGAGCGTTGTGGATTCCTCGTCTTTACCGTCTGCCTTCTTCGGGGCATCTTGTTTCTTGGGTTCGTCCTTCTTCTTGTCCTGTTCGCTTTGTTGGAGCGACTGGAGAGTCAGTATCGTATTGGCCAGGAACAGTTCTACCTTGTCCGGATTAAGGCTCTCTCGTGGGACGTCCCAGACCGGTTCCTGTTGATTAGGAAAGCGATAGTTGATCTTCGAAGTCTTGGGCTGCGTGAATTCGTAACGGCCGCCGCGCTTTTTGAAGGCGGATGGGAATATCGTCGCCAGGGAAATCAAGGACTCTCACATCCGTGATAACACCTTCACCACCTCCCTCCGGTTCAATCTTTCCATCGCTATGAATCTTCAGAACGAGTTGGGCATGGCCCTTGAGCTTCCCCGCGAAGTCCTTCGGCAGACTCCACTCGGGCGGGAGTTTGCGGGTATCGAGTTTCTCTGCGGATACTTTCAGACTGACCAAAGTGGGCTCAGCTCCAAAGTCGAGATCGCCATCGACCGAAATTGTTCCGCCAGCCAGCGCGGCCGTCATATCTCTCAGCCCAACCTTCGAGCCACTCACATGAATCAGGCCTGATACCTTGTCGAGCTCGACGTGAGCAACGGACAAGTCGAGCGCTGCTGCCGCAGGCTTGATATCGACCGCATACTGAATCTCTTCCTCTGGCTTCTTCCAGACGCGCAAGGCGATTGACCCGCGGCCGTCGGGCTTGACGTTCTCCCATACCGACGGCGGCACGAAGGGGATCGAACTGAGGCGATCCATCGTTAATGGTCCATCGGCTGTGGATAGTTCGACAGAACCACTGCTGGTGGTGCCGCTAATCTGACCGGCGACAGTCCAACGCGACCACTGGGGATCATCGATAGAACCGGAGAGATTCGCTCCTCCATCAGGTGTGGGTGCGACTTCCAAGTTGAGATTGTGAAGAGCAAACTCCGGTCGGCCATCTTGCTGAATTGTGATCTGGCCCCCCGTTAAGTGAAAGGCGGGAGTTGCGAAGCTCTCACCCCCAGAGGAGCTCTTCGGAAGCGTCGTGATCACATCCCCGTCGGCCGAAACGTGGAGCGTGAGGTTCACGCCACGAAGTTCGACGGTTGATGGCGCAATGCGGCCGCGCAACAGACTAAAAAGCGATACATCGGCCGAAGCGGAATCAACAGAGAGTACCTCTGACTTCGCGGCATCGGCAACCGCCGGGTCGAAGACACGCATGCTGATCGACGATGTGGCGAAACCCAGGCGAATGGAACGCACTTTGACGGGCATGCCGATGCGCGTTTCGATCATCCGGGCGACCATTCCTTTGCCCGCGGAGGTTGCGAGGAACAGACCCACTCCGACGCGCACGACAATCCCCAGCACCAGCACGCCGCCAAGGCCATAAAGTGCCCACCGACCCATTCGACGTGCTGTGATCATTTTTGAATCCTCCTGATACCATCTTCTCGAAAACCTCCACTCCTGCATGTCGCGTTCCAACACCGATGCTCGGTAGCCCGAAAGCCGAGTCGGATTTTGAGGCACAACTCGTACAGTTGGCACTTCGCTGCCTACGAGCGGGTAGCCAGTTTCCGATATCGGCCTGGACGACGCCCTTGGCACGAGGGGTGCACAGATACCTGGAAGAGTTGGGTAATCCTGCCCTTCTTGAGATTGGAGGAAGAATCATGGCGGACCTATCAGGATTTCGAGTAGCTGTTTTGGCAACGGACGGATTTGAAGAACAGGAACTAACAGAGCCAGTCCGGGCACTGAAGAATGCAGGTGCGGCGGTTTCGGTCATCTCTCTCAACAATGGTGAGATTCAAGGCTTCAAGCACCTCGAAAAAGGCAGCAAGGTACGAGTAGACCGCGTCATAAGCGACGTCATGGCAAACGAATTTGATGGTGTCTTGCTCCCAGGCGGAGCAGTTAACGCCGACACCATGCGAGTGTCCGAGGAAGTGCAAGCCTTTTTGAAATCGATCGACCAGACTGGCAAGCCAATTGCCTCGATTTGCCATGCACCATGGGAATTGATTTCTGCCAAGTTGATACGCGGTCGAACCCTGACCAGTTACCACACCATCCGCGACGACATCGTTAACGCGGGAGGAATGTGGTTCGACATGGAAGTGGTCGAGGATAAAAACTGGGTGACTAGCCGCCAACCATCCGATCTGCCGGCGTTCAATGCCGCAATGCTCAGGTTATTCTCCACAAGGCTTTCCCCTGTGAATCACTGAATCAATCATGAGACCCTAACCCCAAGGATTGGGCATTTAAAGTAAACCGGAACCAGTCGATGAACGACCCAGGACCCGGCCTCGAGAGTCGTTCCGACTGGTCTCGACTTTGTCTGCTCGGCAATTCTCGGATTGCGGGTCTGGATGATAAGGAGCATTTCTGACAGCACTTCGTTGGTAATGATCTGATCTGAAGGCAAGTGACTCTCCCCTTTCTGCAGCGGTCGCCAAAACTCGTCTGGCACTGTTTACCGGTTTCTCTTATTACCCCCGATTCCGCAAAGCCCACAGGCCACAGTTGCGGGCAGCCGGATTCGAGGAGAAGGCATGCGACACATCAGGTTTCCGATCGCCGCGGTCATCGCGGGGATACTAACCGCTCCGAGTTTTGCCCAACCATCAGTCCCCTTTGCCGATGCCGGCATTCATGCGATCCACTTCTTCGACAAGTCCGAAGGATGGGCGGTCGGCGACGATGGTGTCATCTGGCATTCGATCGATGGCGGAAGCAAATGGGAGCGGCAAAAAACTGGCACGCGGGCAAGTCTCCGCGGCGTCCATTTCCAGACACCGTACACAGGGTGGGCAGTCGGGCGGCTCGAGACCGCAAATGGCGGTGGCTCCGTGGGCGTCATGCTCAAAACCACCGATGGCGGGATCAAGTGGGAAGAGATGGGTCTAAATGTACTGCCGGGACTGCACTGTGTTCGCTTCTTCGACGAGAAGACCGGCTTTGTCTGCGGCGATGGAAGCGATGCGTTTCCATCGGGCATCTTTATCACTGGTGACGGCGGAAGGACCTGGAAACCTGCTTCCGGAGTGAAACTGGCATCGTGCCGTGCCGCGAGCTTCTTTCCGGGAATGAAAGACGGCGTTATTGTCGGCGCATGGTCACGGCTCGGGACGATCAGCAACGATGGAATGTACAGAGAGTCCGAGTTTGACCCGCTCGCGGGCCGAACACTGCACGCGGTCTGCACCACGAACACGCAGCAGAAGGGCTTCCCCGAGGCGTTTGCTGCCGGCGATGGCGGAGCAGTGCTCACAAGCACCAACGGTGGGAAGTCGTGGGGCTTCGCGAACCTTGGCCTATCACCTGAAGTGCTCGCCGCGTGCGACTTCCGCTGCTGCGCCGCATTCGGCCCGCACGTGTGGGTTGCAGGCAAGCCGGGCGGGTTCGTGCTGCACAGCGCCGACGGCGGGAAGACCTGGGAAATCCAAAGGACGGAGTTGTCGGTACCTATCAACGGGATGTACTTCCTCACGCATGAGATCGGCTGGATGGTCGGTGAACTTGGCTGCATCTATGGCACCATCGACGGCGGCAAGACCTGGAAGGTTCAACGCGCCGGTGGTCAACGTGCCGCGGTGCTGTGCCTTCACGCCTCACCTCGATCGACCACACTCGATGTCGTCGCGATGCTCGGCCACAACGACGGCTATCTTTGTGCCGCGGTCGGCCTGATGTCGGCCGATCCGACGACTGCGGACCCGAAGCGGGCCGGCGATGCGGCTCGGCTCCGCGAGGCGATGCGGCTCGCCGGCGGCGCATCCGGTGATGTCGGATGGGCTTTCCCGATCGCGGCCCACACCGCCGGACTTCCGCCGCGTGAACTGATGGCATCGTGGGACCGCGCTCATGGCGGAAAAGCCGCGGAACAACTTCTGCGACAGACAGTCCTCGCAATCCGCATGTGGAAGCCAGAACTTATCCTCGCGGACTTTGTCGCTCAAGACGGCGCACCGGGCGATGCGCTGGCACTCCACGCTGCAAACGTGGCATTCGAGCAAGCCGCGGATGAGAAGTGTTTCCCCGAACAGATCAAGATTCTTGGGCTGAAACCATGGGCAGCGAAGAAGCTTTACGCCATGACCAGCCCGGGCAAAGACGTTTCCGTGCAGATGGATCAGACCATCTACAACTCGATTCTCGCGGATTCGCCCCGAGACTTTGCCGAACCTGCGACCCGCCTGTTGGCTGATGATTCCGCGGTCGTGAACCTGCCGCGCATTCACGCTTGTTGCTCACCGACTCAAGGACGCCGAGAAGCACAAGAGCCTGATGGATGGAATTCCCGTGCCTCGTGGCGGTGGCGCCCGGCGGCAGGAGAACGAAGCGAAGTTCGACCCCGCGACTACGGAGGAGAAGAAGTAGGCCGCGCAGTCGCGGCGGCGACTGGAAGGCATGGGGCAGGTCCAGGATCCTGAGTTCGCCGGTGCGGACAAGATTGTCGGAGTTCTCGGCGTCGAGTTGAAGAAAATCCCGGACGACACCGCGGCGCGCACGGCGCACGCTGTTGCCACTCACTACGCCCGTGATGGCAAGTGGACGCAGGCCCGCGAGGTGTATGGTTTGCTGACGACAAACTATCCCGGCCACCCGCTGGCGATCGAGGCATTCCGCTGGATGACGCGGTATCACGCCAGTACCGAGGCACGGCGGCGCACCGAGATCCTGCAGAAATTGCTTGTCAAGAATGTCTCGTTTGACCTGAACGGTGCGGGCAATAACGTTACCCCAGCCGGCGGCTCGACCCGCGGGAATTCACCTACGATTCAAGAGGATCAATATCGCTTCTATAGCCCCGAAGCGATCCTCAAATGGCATCAGTCGTGCCTTGATCTGGAGCCAAAGCTCATCGCGTTCGGGCCGGTCTATTCGCGCGATCCGGCCGCATGGCTCTGCTTCCTCGCCGCGCGGCGGCAGTTGGGGCGGCACAACGACGCCATCACGTTCGTCCGCGACTACTTCAAGAATAATCCCGGCGCCGCGGCAATGGCTCCTGGCATCGATCCGTGGCGCGACTGTCTCGCGGCCGAGTTGTGGATGACAGACCGCAACCTCGTTCCGGTACAGCCGAAACCGCTTGGTGTGTGCAGTCGAACGGAGGTGCGGCCCTTACTCGATGGCAAACTCGACGATGAGTGTTGGCGGGACGTGAAGCCGATGGCACTGGCAGCTGCTGCCTCGACAGATTCCAAGTCAGCAGAGGAGAAAAAGTTTGGCGAGGCCTTCAAAACCGAATCTCGTTTTGCCTACGACGAACAGTTCCTTTATATCGCGGTGTCGTGTTCGCATCCGACCGGAATGAAGGTTGATCCCGTGACGAAGCGTACCCGCGATGCGAACCTCGCCGGCCATGACCGAGTGGACATTTTGCTCGACCTCGACCGCGACTATCAAACTTATTACCGCTTCCAGGTCGATCACCGCGGCTGCCTGGCCGAGGATTGCTGGGGCGATGAGAATTGGAATCCGAAGTACTTCGTGGCATTCAACTCGACCGATACCGGTTGGACTGCCGAGATCGCGATCCCGCTCCAAGAGATAACGGGTGAACGTCCGTCGCACGGCAAGACCTGGGCAGTCAACGTATCACGCGTGGTGCCGGGGAAGGGTAGCCAGACTTGGAGCGGGCCAGCCGACGACACCCCGAGACCCGAGGGAATGGGGTTGCTTCAATTCCGGGCAGACAAGTGACAAGTGCGCTACAGCGAGGCAGCATCAGGTTTCACAGACGTTACGCCTCAGGGCAAACCGTCGACGTCACGCGCAGTGCATTGCATTGCGCGTGTGATGAAAGGCGGTCGGGTGTAGTACAAGCTCAAGTCGTCGTCGAAGCGGCGCAAATCGCAAACTGATGCACAAACTCTAACCGCCGTCCAAGCGGCGCAGCGCGGGTTGTAGCACAAAATTACTGACCGATCGGGTAGCACCCGGCGCAGTTTCGGCGCAGAGGCAACTCACTTCTTACATCGCGAGATCAACCTAATAATATATACTTGAACTATACTGTACTGAAAGTCAAATCGATTCTTGAGGGCGCAGCAACTTCTTGCATGTGGCTCAATTCAAATCCCCCTAGAAATAAGACACTCTTGGTCCGCAAACGCTGGTGGCGCAGGCAGAAGCCTGCGCCACCATGAGTGTTCTATCCGCCTTTTCCCGCCAGTTGCTTAGGCCTGGGCGACCAGTCGCTTGCGTCGCCACACGCGGGCCGCGGCAATCGTTCCCAGTCCAATAAGTGCCGCGAATGCTGAGGCTGGTTCCGGGGTAGGTGAACCCGGTGGGGTGATCGGTGGTTGATCGGGCGGATTTACGGGCGGCCGATCGGGTGGATTGCCGGGCTTGTCCTTGTTTGGCGGCGTAATCACTGTCCGGTCCGGCGGTAGCTTACTGCCCGGCCAGCCGTACCAGTAAAACGCGCTCGTCGGTTGCGCCGTCGTGAGCAGGGCCATTACTGCGGCTAGCCAGCCCAACCAAATTATGCGCCGTATTCGCATTCTGCCTTTACCTCTGTCCGACGCTGTTTCCCCAGCGAACGGAAGATAGGGTCATTCCAAATAGCCGGATCAGTGTCAACCCGGGTTCGCGCGGGCGCGAATCTAGGCAAGCTACGGGAAAAATATCGGGAAGCCGCAACCTGATGATCTGAGAAAGTTTGTGGGTCGGTAGGGAGATCGGTCGAAACCAGTAGGTGAAGGCATTACCGCGCGAACGGTAGAGGCCGGTACGAGGGCGTGTCGGTATGAAACGCTTCAGGGTCAAACTTGTCGGCTTCGGCCTGACCGCTCTGGCCGGTTCGGCTACAGCCGCGGATGTTAACTGGTTACCGGTCACGCGTCCACCGGAAACGAAATCCGCGGTGGTCAACCCCGGGCAAAAGCCTGCACCGCTCCCCGCCCCTGTGGGATTCGCGGCAGTGCAGGATCCGAGCGCGGCCGATCCCATCTGGTTGCCCGCCAGAAGTTCTGCACCCCGACCGACCACTCCTGCTTCCCTTTCCGATATGCGCCCGATCCAGCCATTGATTGAGCCCGCCGCGCGGCCGCTCGAATCAGCCTCCAGCCACTCGCCTCCAGTCGGACGTCGCGGAGGTGCCGAGCCGATTCGAGATGTGCCGGAGTGGCTACCGCCACCCGCGTCGGCGCCGGTGCCACCGCAGGTCAACTCTCGGCCTGTCGTTACAATCCCCGTCGCCCCTGAGTCCAGAAGGGATCGGCAGGGTGAAGCTCAACAGAAGCCGCCTGGCACCGATATTCCAACTCCGGGTCAACCCAAGATCATGCCCCAGCCCGCACCGCCGGGGAACATCCGCCCAGCGCCATCAGATCAACTGCCCCAGCCGCGGCCAGTGGGACCGGCCGCGAATTCCATGGGTGTGGAAGTTCCTGTTGCGCCGCCGAATCTGATGGTGCCCGAGTGCGCATTGGCGAATCAGGGAACATTCGGCTCACAGCCGATTCGCCTCTCCAAAGACTATCCGTCGCTCTCCGAACTGTGCGGCACACCAATCCGCGACCGGCTCGCGTTGCGGGCAGCCGGCGACCGCGCTGAAGGCACACGCGGGTTCATTCAGGGTGAGTACCTGCTGTGGTGGATGCCCGGACTCAGGATTCCCGTACTGGGAACCACAAACCCCAACCCAAACTCTTTCGGGTTCCTTGGCGAACCGGGCACAGTACCGATTTTGGGGCCTGGCAACATCATTGGCTCGACACGGCAAGGCTTCCGCATTCGCGGCGGTCTGTGGCTCGACGATTGCGGTTCCTGCGGCATCGATGGCAGCGTCTTCTTTCTCGGACGTCGAACAGCCGACACAGTGTTGACTTCCTCGCAGTTTGGCCTCATTACGCGGCCGATTTTCAGCCCGAACCCCGGACCTGGAAACACGGTGATCGGTGAAACGGGTGAGGCTGTAACTGTGCCGAACGTCCTCACCGGATCCCTCTCGACCCACGCCGAGAGTTTCCTCTGGGGTGCGGATGCGAATGTGCGGCATTGCATCTCAAGCGGATGCAACTCGCGGCTGATGGGCTTTGCGGGCTATCGCTTCCTGAGCCTGTCCGAGCAGGTGTCAGTGACCGAGAACATTCTCGTAGTCGGCACCAGCCCGCGGGTACAAGTCTCCGATCCGATTGGAACCAGGATTTTCGTCCAGGATAGCTTCAAGACCACGAACACTTTCAATGGCGGGCAAGCTGGCCTGACCTACGAACGCCAGCGCGGGCGATGGAGCCTGGACACCCGCGCAGTCGGTGGCACTCGGTGCGACTCACCAGGAACTGGACATCTACGGCATCCAGACGCGAACGCGGCCGGGCCAACCACCGATGAACTTCCGCGGCGGATTGCTCGCAGCCGGGCCGAACCTCGGCACGTTTACTCGCGACCAGTTCAGCGTCGTGCCCGAGGTAACGCTGAATCTCGGCTACCAGGTCACACCAGGCGTGAAGGTCTACGTCGGCTACAACTTCCTTTACTGGACCAACGTCATTCGCCCCGGCGATCAGATTGATCACGTTGTGGACCTCACCTTTGTTCCGAACACTCCCCCGGCACAGCCGTCCGGCCTGCAACGCCCTGCCCCTCTGTTCAAGCAATCCGATTTGTGGGTGACGGGAATCAACTTCGGGGCTCAGTTCCGGTGGTAGTCTTCGTGGTGGGCCATCGCCCGCAAAGCCGGGCTTGACCCACCCTACAAGACGCAATCCCACCGCGGCGCTCAGTGGCGGTGGTGTGGCAATTCTGTCTGTAGAGATCTCAATCAACTCGCATGTTTGAGCTCATTCATGCCCACCATCCTCATCGTGACGACCATCGCGGCCCCTATCGAGCGGTGTTTCGATCTTGCCCGCGATATTGATTTCCACACCCAGTCGCTTGCGGCCACAGGCGAACGTGCTGTAGACGGTCGGACAAGCGGGCTAATTGGCCTCGGCGAGTCAGTGACGTGGGAAGCGCGGCACCTGGGCATCCGGCAATGGTTCACTGCGGAAGTGACGGCGTTCGAACGGCCCGTCTATTTTCGGGACGTGATGACGGCCGGTGCGTTCAAGTCATTTGAGCACGATCATCGGTTTGAGCAACGTGGCAGCGAAACGGTGATGATCGACGAGATTGTTTTCCGTTCCCCGCTTGGACCGCTCGGGTGGCTCGTGGATTGGATCTTCATGACCGGCTATCTGCGCCGGTTGTTGAAGGGCCGGTGCCAGGCAATCAAGGATGCTGCCGAAGAAGGGAGACCGACGGGCTGAAACAGCGCCGCTCACCAGGCTTTTGTAACGCGATGTAAAGAATTGCCCGCATAGTCCGTTATGTCGCGGTTGCTCGCTTTCGACATTTCCGCTAGAACTTGTTGCCCGAGCGGCATTCCTGTTAATGCCGACACTTCCCGCATCCTCTGCCAGAGATCGAACTTGAAAATCGTCGGCGCAAGCTTTCCGGTGACTGGCATTCATTGGGTGAGATTGCGTTTGCAACGGATCTCACCCCGCCGATTGATGCTCTCCGAGGATGCTGCCATGAACATACAACTTCGCAAATATATATCGCTCACCACGCTTGGCGCGCTGATGTTGATACTCACCGCCGGCGTGATTCCCGCTCAACAACCCTTGCCGCAACTGCCGCCACCGGGCGGGCAAACGGCGGTGCAACCTGGAGGCCAGCCAGGCGATCCGGATGGTATTGAGGTCTTGACCCGCGGGCCAGTTCACGAAGCGTATGCGACGACTGCGGAGCAAACTGCCCCGTCGCCGGTTATTGCCAAGCAACCGCCCGATCCAATCGAGGAATTGCCGCCGGACCAGAAGCCGGAAGGCGACAATGTGCAGTGGATGCCAGGCTACTGGCACTGGGATGATGAAGCGGAGCAGTTCATCTGGATCAGCGGGTTCTGGCGCGTTGTGCCGCCGGACCGCGTGTGGGTACCAGGGTCGTGGCGTGAGGTCCGCGGCGGGTGGCAATGGGTCGGCGGCTTCTGGCAGAGAGTCAAACCCGCAGCGGCCTCAGCAGCCCGAAATTCAATACCTGCCGCAACCGCCCGCGAGCCTGGAGATCGGCCCGACTGTTGTTGCGCCGAATGCGACCAGTTTCTATGTGCCTGGTAGCTGGGTCTGGCGCGGGCGCTATGTCTGGCGGCCAGGGATTTGGATCGAACATCGCCCGAACTGGGTATGGGTACCGGCGTGCTATCGCTGGACTCCCGTCGGCTACGTCTTCTGCGATGGTTTCTGGGACTTCACGCTCGCGACCCGCGGCGTGCTGTTCGCACCAGTTGCGTTTACTCAGCCGATCTACGCGCAGCCGGCGTTCGTCTACACGCCGCAGTATGTTGTGAGTGAACCGGCCATGTTCGGGCGCTGTTCGTTCGTCGCGGATGTGGCGGGTACTTCTTCGGCGATTACTTCGCCCCGCGGTATAGCACGATCGGTTTCGCGCCTGGTGTGGGACGATCGGACCGCGAGGCGGGTTCGCCATCGGATTCGGCGTCGGCCGCACATGGGGCTACGACCCGTTGTGGAGTTACTACTCCGTGGCATATCGCAACAACCGCGGGTGGTCGAACGGCTTCAACAATCTCTACGGTGGTCGCTACGCGGGGACCATCGCCGCACCCCCGCGGACGCTGGTGCAGCAGAACACCGTTATCAACAAGATCACCAACGTGAACGTGAAGAACGTGACCAACAACGTCACGGTGGTGAACAAGAATGTGATGGTGAACAACAAGAATGTGTCCGAGGTGGCGATGGTCGCCCCACTGAAGGTTGCCAAGGACCTTCAGCCGGAGACCAAAATACATGCCATCAACGCCCAGGTACGAAAGCAGGAGGCGCAGCAGGCCAGGCAAATTCGAGATGTGGGCGTTCAGCGAACAAAGTTGGAGAACGCTGCCATCGCGAATGGGCCAGTCGGCAAGAAGAACGACGCTCCGAGGACACTCAAGCTCGATGTGCCCAAGGATGTCGTCGCCCGCGGGCAGGTCAAGGACGTGAAAAAGGGCCCGCCACCAAGCCCGCACGGGAACGCGAAGTTTGAGCCAAAGGGGAAGATTGACCCCAAGATCGGCCCAAAGGGGAAGATTGATCCCAAGGGCAAGTTCGATCCAAAGAGCAAGTTCGACCCAAAGATTGATCCCAAGGGCAAGTTCGACCCAAAGAGCAAGTTCGACCCAAAGATTGATCCCAAGGGAGGTAGGTTCGATCCCAGGGTTGACCCCAAGGGCAAGTTCGACCCAAAGGGAAAGTTCGATCCCAAGGTCGACCCCAAGGGGAAGTTCGACCCGAGGAACGATAAGGGAGACCCGAAAAGAGATAAGGGAGACCTGAAACCACCCGTCTCGCCGCCATCGTCGGGTTCACCACCTCCGGTGGTGCGACGGAGTCCGGCGACACCCGGCACCATTCGCCGGGACGTCCATTCGGTCAAGCTCCGAACACGCCTCAGCCCGCGCGGTTGCCTGGGGCATTCCCAAAGTTGCCCGCGAACCCGAAGCCGCTCACTGTGCCGAAGCTACCGACGAATCCCAATCGGGTCACGCTTTCGAAGCCACCTGTAAGTCAGAAGCCCGTAGTGAAGCCCAAGTTTCCTAACACGCAACCGCGGGTCGGGCAGCCCCGGTTGCCGGTAACGCAGCCAAAGCCGCGGGTCGGTCAGCAGCGACTTCCTGTGACAAAGCCAAAGGCACCCGTCGCGAAACCGAAACCGCCGGTGACGAAATCGCAACCGCGGGTGGCTCAACCTCGTCTGCCTGTGGCAAAGTCCAAGCCACCTGTTGCGAAGCCCAGACCTCCAGTTGCCAAATCGCGACCGCGAGTGGTACAGCCCCGGCAGCCGGTGGCGAAGCCCAAACCACCCGCGAAGGCCCCGCCGCGGAAGAAAAGGGGCCGCGGCTGAGTTCGCCTGAGCACGTTTTGCGTGACACCGGCAAGAATGCGGGTGTCACGCTTCACTTCCCCTTGATTCTTCGACCGCCAATTCCAGACAATACCCCATTCCACATTCCACACGCTCAGCAAGAGGCAGTGATGATCGTCGGCGTTCCGAAGGAGATCAAGTCGGACGAGTACCGCGTGGCGATGGTCGCCGGCCGGCGTCGAGGAGCTGACGCGGGCCGGGCACAAGGTGCTGATCCAGACGCGGGGCCGGGGCCGGCAGCGGCATCTCGGACGAACAGTACGCCGAGAACGGCGCGGAGATCGTCGGCGACGCGAGGACGAGGTCTGGAAGCGGGCCGACCTGATCGTGAAGGTGAAGGAGCCGCTGCCCGACGAGTGGCCGCTGATGCGGGCCGGGCAGACGGTCTTCACCTACTTCCACTTCGCCGCCGACGAACACCTGACACGAACGCGGTCATGAAGTCCGGCATCACGGCCATCGCCTACGAGACGATCCGCGACGCGAAGGGCACGCTGCCGCTGCTGACGCCGATGAGCGAGGTCGCGGGGCGCATGAGCATCCAGGAAGGGGCGAAGTATCTGGAGCGGCCCTTCGATGGCCGCGGGCATTCTGCTGGCCGGCGTGCCGGGTGTGCCGCCGGCGACGGTGTCGGTCATCGGGGCCGGGGTCGTCGGCGCGAACGCGGCCCGGGTCGCGGCCGGCCTGGGCGCGAACGTCTTCATCCTCGACGTCAACCTCGACCGCCTGCGCTACCTCGACGACGTGATGCCGCAGAACGTCACGACGGTGTTCAGCAACCGGCACAACATCCTCGAATGCCTGCGGCAGTCGGACCTCGTGATCGGCGCGGTCCTGATTCCCGGGAGCGAAGGCCCCGCACCTCGTCCGCCGCGAGGACCTGAAGATCATGCAACCGCGGGCCGTGGTGATCGACGTGGCCATCGACCAGGGCGGCTGCCTCGAAACGAGCCGGCCGACGACGCACGCGAAGCCGACGTACATCGTCGACGACATCGTCCACTACTGCGTGACGAACATGCCCGGCGCGGTCGGCCGCACCAGCACCTACGCGCTGACCAACGTGACGCTGCCCTACGCGCTGCAACTGGCGAACAAGGGGCCGGACCGCGCGATTCGAGGAGAACCCCGCGCTGCTCGCGGGCGTGAACATCAAGGCCGGCAAGGTAACGAACGCCGCGGTCGCGGAGACGTTTGGATTGGAATGTGTTCCGGCGGTTTGCAAGATCACTCGCCGGTCTAGCATCGCGCAGGGCTGCCGATTCGCGCGATCGCATGCCATCATCCTCGCCGCGTGGTGCGGCTACTGTTCTTCTACGGGCTCGCCGCGGGGCCGCTGTACCGCACCGAGTCGCTGCGCGCGATCATCGGCCGCGAGTGCCTGCACGGTCAGTGGCTCTTCCCCGTCCTCTACGGCGAGCCGTTCCTCACCAAGCCGCCGGGCCACTACGCGGCCATCGGTTTCTGTTCGCTGCCGTTCGGCGAACGTGACGGCCGCCAGCGCGCGGCTGCCGTCGGTGTTCGCCGCGAGTGCCGCGGTGTTCCTGATGTACTTCCTATTCCGCCGAGCGCTCGATGAGCGTGCCGCACTGCTCGCGGCACTGCTGCTGCCCACTTCCGTACTGTGGCTCGACAAAGTGCCGAGCGCCGAGATCGACATGACACTCGTCGGCTGGGTGACCGCGGCGATCGTATTCTTCTCTTTTGCTCAGAGCGGGGCGGCCGTGGCGAGCAGCTCCCTGTGGAAGCGAAGCTGAGCGGGGGGCGTCAGCCCCCTGTGCGGTGCACAGATAGATAACACAGGGGGCTGACGCCCCCCGCTCAGGTGGGGCTCCCCCTCCCCGCTTCGCGAGCGTGTTATGGGTACTCTCGCTTCTTTGCGTCGCCGCGGGCACACTCACCAAATGGACCGCGCCGGCCTTCTTCTACCTGACAGTGATTCCGCTGCTCGCATGGCGCGGCCAACTCCGGTTGCTCCTCGGCTGGCGTCATCTGCTCGCGGTTGGCATCGCGGGCAGTCTGTGTGCACTCTGGGCCGCCGCGGTTGCGCAGCAAGTGGGCTGGGAAACGTTGATTGGCACGGTGCGGAGCGAGGCCGCGTATCGGTTCGCACCGAAATCCGCCGCGAAGGGTTACCCGTTTTCGGAGCTAGGAACGTATCCGCTGCTTGTGCTGGCTGCGCACCTGCCGCTCTCGCTGTTTGCCCTCTCCACTCTGCGGCCGGGTTTCGGGCAAAGTGGGATGACCGCGGGAAGTTGCTGCTGCAACTGCTCCACTGCTGGACGTGGCCGAACCTGATGTTCTGGTCGCTGGTGCCGAACCACAACGTGCGTTACGCGCTGCCGATGAGTCCGGGGCTGATGGGGCTGGGGGTGATGGGGCTAATTGGTTGGTGGCAGAGATTTAACCCCCCAACCCCCTTCCCTCCGAGGGAAGGGGGTTGGGGGGTTAGGTTCTTGGTTGCCTTCCTCGCCTGCTGGCTTCTCGCCAAGATCGCTCTTCGTGCAGTTCGTGATTCCCGCGCGTACGCGTGAATCGCAACCCCGAGCCGATCGCTGTGGAACTTCGCGAGCGCGTTCCTGCGGGCCGCCCAGTTTATCTATTCCGTCTGAAGGATGAGGGCGTGATGTTTTACTACGCGCGGCCCGCGGTGCGGCTGCACGACCCGCGGGAGTTGCCGTCCGGGCGCAGTTCGCGGTGCTCATTCGCCAGGAATGGGAAGACCAGGCTGCTTTCGGACACCTCGAACTGCTACACTGGATGCACGACCAGCAGGGTGACCCGCTGATCGTGGTTCGTGCGCCGTAACGAGAAGCTCATGTCCGCTGCGCGGAAGATTGCCGTCGAACCGCTGACTGTCTCGGCTCTCACCGCGCAGTTGCAAGGGACTCATTGAGGCAAAGTTTCCCTCTGTCTGGGTCGCGGGCGAAGTCTCGAACTTCACCCGAGCCAGTTCCGGCCACTGGTACTTCACGCTGAAGGACGCCGGCGGCGCAGCTCAAGGCAGCGATGTTCCGCGGATCCAACTTGCGGACGAAGTTCGATCCGAAGGATGGGCTGGAGGTGCTCGCCCGCGGCCGGATTTCGGTTTACAACCCGCGCGGCGAATACCAGTTGCTTGTCGAGGAACTTCAACCGAAGGGAATCGGAGCGGCCGAACTCGCGTTGCGGCAATTGAAGGAGAAGCTGCTGCACAAGGGATACTTCGACCCTAGCCGCAAGAAGCAACTGCCCACGATTCCCGCGGCGCGTCGGGCCTGATCGCCAGCGTCAGCGGGGCGGCCATCCGCGACATGGTCGAATTGTTCGCTCAGCGGTGGCCGCTCACGGAGCTTGTGATCCGCCCCAGCCGCGTCCAAGGCGATGGGGCAGCCGCGGAGGTCGCGGCCGCGATTCGGATGCTGAACCATTTCCACACCACACATCAGTTGCCACTCGATGCCATCGTGGTTGGCCGCGGCGGGGGCAGTGCCGAAGACCTGTGGGCGTTCAATGAGGAAGCCGTCGCGACCGCGATCTTCGAGTCGGTCGTTCCGGTCGTGTCTGCCGTTGGTCACGAGATTGATGTGTTCGATCGCGGACCTCGTAGCGGATTTCCGGGCCGAGACACCCTCGGCCGCAGTGGTCTGGCCTCACACCGGATAGCCGCGAGATGATGGCCGGATTGCTCGAACAGAATATGCGGTTGTTCGAGGCGATCGAGCATCGGCTGCAACTCGCTCGGCAACGCGTCGAACAGCTCGCGGCACGGCCGGCGCTGCGTCGCCCGCTCCAACGCGTCCGCGATTTGGAGCAACGGCTCGACGAATCAGCCGAACGGCTGCACCGGGTCGCAAATCAAAAGCTGGTTCAGGCCGAGAGAAACTCACGGCACTTTCCGCGCGGCTTGAATCGCTCTGCCCCTTGAACGTGCTGACCCGCGGATATAGTTTGACACACACGGCGGATGGCGACTCTCATCCGAGTTACCACCAATGTGAAGCCGGGCGATGAACTCGTGACTCGACTCGCGGCTGGTGAGATTGTAAGCCGCGTCGAGTCGGTTCGTAGCAAGCTCGAAGCTTCGGCGACGGAATGACGCCAGATACTTACATGGATGGTCTTATCGACCCGCACGGGATGCGTTGCCATGCCCCCCACTCAGGCTCCCCCATTGCCGTTCGAGCAGGCGCTCACGGAACTCGAGACGATCCTCCGCGAATTGGAGGATGGGACGACGAGCCTCGAAGACGCGCTGATGCCCGATACGAGCGCGGCGTCGGACTCATCCGACAGTGCTATTCCCAACTCCGCGATGCTGAACAGAAAGTAAAACTGCTCGCCGGTCTCACCGAAGACGGTGGGGCAGACTTGAAACCGTTCGACCATATCGCGTCGATCGAATCCGCGAAGGCCGCCGTGCGAAAAAGGCCAAGATCGGGCGGTGACTCGGGAATAGCGGAATGAGGTATTGGATCAGGGATTGAAGCCCCAATACCGGTTGTCGGCTTCCCCCATCCACTGCCATGATCGAGGAGTTGTTTTTTTGCCGCAAATCCGGGGGCGGGCCGTGTCCGGTGACTTGTGGGACGAACTGAAGCCGCGACAGGAGCGGATCGAGGCCGAGCCTCAGGGCCGCTCTTCGTCGCGTTACTTCGAGCGGACCGGCCGCCGTCGCCGACGCCATGGCGTACAGTCTGTTTGCACCTGGTAAGCGGCTTCGCCCGCTGCTCGTCATTCTGACTGGTGAGGGGTTAGGAGGGTTGTCAGAAGCGTTGCTGCCGGCCGCATGTGCGGTCGAGATGGTCCATACGTACTCGCTGGTTCACGATGATCTGCCCGCAATGGACGACGACGACCTTCGCCGCGGGCTGCCGACTTGCCACAAGAAATTCGGCGAGGCGCTGGCGATCCTGGCTGGCGATGCCCTGCTGACAGCGGCATTCGAAGTGCTGGCAGACGGTTGCCCTCCGCGCACGGCTGCGGTTAGTTGTTTGGAGTTAGCGAAAGGTGCAGGGGCGGTCGGAATGGTCGGCGGGCAGGCTTTGGACCTCATCGCCGAGGGTCGGATTGGATACACTGGTGCCGAGGCCGGAGTCACGGTTGCGGACAGCACGCTGGCCGGTCTCGAAGACCTGCATGCCCGTAAAACTGGCGCACTGTTCCGCACGTCGCTGCGGCTGGGCGTCTACGCGGCTCAGGCTGAACGGACCGCCGGTATGGATAAGGTTACACTCGCGGCCGCCGATGAGTTCGCTGCCGCATTCGGGTTAGCATTCCAGGTGACCGACGATCTCCTGGATGTCGAGAGTACGGCCGACAAGATTCGCCAAAGCGCTGGAGGATCCGCCGCTCGCCATCATTCCTTTCGATCCGCAATTGTTCGGCACGGCAGCCAATAACGGGCAGATGATTGCCGAAATATCGGCAAGCCACAAGACTGCGGAGATGTTTCGCCAGTTGGCACAAGTTCTGACTGGGCGCACCGAAGCGAAGCAATCGCGCAACGGTCTGCTGCCCATGCTCTCCAAGCTGATGAAACGGGCGGGTTAACGCGTGTCGTAAAAGTGAGAAACGGTTTCGGCGGCACTGAGTAAAACTGAGGACGGTCTTAATCCTGCCTAAACGGAAAAAAGCCCAGGTAATGTTCGGAGTTTCAAGTCGTGTTCGGTAAGCGTAGCGCAATTGCTGAAGCCCGTGTACCGGAGCCTCCGCAGCCGGCGCCCGCTGCACCGCAGCCGGCTGCGCCGCCAGCACCCAAAAATAGCCAGCCGGAAGGCGGCCGCACGCCTTTCCCATCGGAAGGCTTAGGTGCGCCGATCCTGTCGGCGCCGACGCCGACGCGCACGCCCGCTGCAGTCAACATGCCGGCGGTCGATTCGCGCCGCTCGGAGGCGTATTACGAAACCAAGGGCGTAATTTTCGGCGCTTTGATCGAGGCCATCGACCTCGCCCAGCTCGCCCGCCTCGACGCCAATTCCGCGCGCGAGGAAATCCGCGACATCGTCAACGAAATCATCGCGATCAAGAACATCGTGATGTCGATCTCCGAGCAGG
Source organism: uncultured Pseudomonadota bacterium (assembly GCA_963720835.1). GTDB lineage: Bacteria > Pseudomonadota > Alphaproteobacteria > Rhizobiales > Xanthobacteraceae > Pseudolabrys. Next base: position 117,960 of record CAVRHC010000014.1, read on the forward strand.
AAGAGCTGCTCGACGATATCTGCAACGACGTGCTCGGCTTCGGTCCGCTCGAACCGCTGCTCGCGCGCGACGACATCGCCGACATCATGGTGAACGGGTCCGGTACGGTCTACATCGAAGTACTCGGCAAGATTCAGAAGACCGGTATCCGCTTCCGCGACAACCAGCAGCTGCTCAACATCTGTCAACGCATCGTCAGCCAGATCGGCCGCCGCGTCGACAAATCCTCGCCAATCTGCGACGCGCGCTTGCCAGACGGCTCCCGCGTCAACTGTATCGTGCCGCCGTTGGCGATCGACGGGCCTGCGCTCACCATTCGTAAGTTCAAGAAGGACAAGCTGACGCTCGACCAGCTCGTCAAGTTCGGCACCATCACGCCGCAAGGCTCCGAGATTCTGCGCATCATCGGGCGTTGCCGCGTCAATACGCTAGTGTCAGGCGGCACGGGCTCCGGCAAAACAACGCTGCTCAACTGTCTCACTCAATTCATCGATCACGATGAGCGCATTATCACCTGCGAAGACGCCGCCGAACTGCAGCTCCAGCAGCCACACGTGGTGCGACTGGAAACACGGCCGCCGAACCTCGAAGGTGAGGGCCAGGTGACCATGCGTGATCTGGTCAGAAACTGCCTGCGCATGCGGCCGGAACGGATTATTGTCGGCGAAGTGCGCGGACCTGAAGCCTTCGACCTGTTGCAGGCCATGAACACCGGCCACGACGGCTCGATGGGCACGCTGCACGCCAACAACCCGCGCGAGGCCCTCTCGCGCATTGAATCAATGATTACCATGGGCGGCTTCTCGCTGCCGTCTCGCACCATCCGCGAGATGATCGTTGGCTCGATCGATGTCGTCATCCAGGCAGCGCGCCTGCGCGACGGCTCGCGCAAGATCACCCACATCACCGAAGTGATGGGAATGGAAGGCGACGTCATCATCACGCAGGACCTGTTCGTCTACGACATGACCGGCGAAGACGCCAACGGCAAAATTCTCGGCCGTCACCGTTCGACCGGCATCGGCCGGCCGCGCTTCTGGGACCGCGCCCGTTACTACGGAGAGGAAGGCAACCTGGCCACCACGCTCGACGCCGCCGAAGCGGCCAGCGAAGACATCCGCGATTAGAGGGGTGCCATGCAGTCGATCGCCGTATTTTTCCTGGCAGCCGTCGCGGTCGGCGGCATCGCTTGGGTGTTCCTCTATCCGCTTCTGTCCGGCGAGCGCAAAGCCGAACAGCGCATGGCCACCGTCGCCAGGACCGAGCCGGTGACGCGCGCCGCACGCGGGTCGCAGAGGTCGCGACGCGACGCGATTGAACATACACTCAAAGAGTTCGAGGAACGCCACAAGAAATCCAAGAAGCCGCCGCTGTCAGTCCGTATCTCTCAGGCTGGCCTCGACTGGTCAAAGCAGAAATTCATGCTGGTCTCAGCCGGCGTCGGCGTCGTGATGTTCATGGTCGGAATTTTTTTCGGCACAGGACTTATCGCGGCAGCCGCATTCGGCTTTGCGGGCGCCTTCGGTCTGCCGCGCTGGCTGTTGTCGTTCTTGAAGAAGCGTCGCGAGACAAAGTTTCTCAACGTGTTTCCTGACGCCGTCGACATCATCGTGCGCGGCGTCAAGGCTGGCTTGCCGCTACTCGACTGTCTGAAGATGATCACGGTCGAATCGCCGGAACCGGTGAAGTCGGAATTTCGCACTATCATCGAAACTCAGGCCATCGGCATGCCGCTCGGAGAAGCCTGCGCCAAGCTCTATGAGGAAATGCCGGTGCCCGAAGCAAGCTTCTTTGGCATCGTCGTCACAATTCAGCAGAAGGCGGGTGGCAATCTCGCCGAAGCACTCGGCAACCTCTCGCGCGTGCTGCGTGATCGCAAGAAGATGAAAGCCAAAATCACGGCCATGTCGCAAGAAGCCAAGGCTTCCGCCGCCATCATCGGCTCACTGCCGATCGCCGTAATGCTTCTGGTGTACATCTCGAGCCCGCAATACATCTCGCTGCTGTGGACGGAACCGCTCGGCCGGTTGATGCTCGCTGGGTCCGCGATGTGGATGATGATGGGCGTGCTGGTGATGAAGAAGATGATCAACTTCGACTTTTGAGCGGCAAATGCTTGAACTTCTTATCGATTCAATCAATCCCAACACCATGACCATGGTGTTTGCCGCCGTGGCGGCGGCGGCCACCGTCTTGACGCTGGCTATGCCGCTGGTCTTCGCCAATCCGCTCGACAAGCGCATGAAGGCGGTCGCGATCGAGCGCGAGAAGATCCGGCAGCGCGAGCGCGAACGTATGGCGCAGGAGCAGCAGAGGACCTCGCTTCGGCAGTCGCCGAAGCAATATGTCCAGACGGTCGTCGATCGCTTCAACCTGAAAAAATGGGTCGGTCAGGAAGAGGCCCGGCTCAAACTGGTGCAGGCCGGCTATCGCGGCCAGGCGCCATACGTCACCTACCTGTTTTTCCGCATGGTGACGCCGGTCGCGGCGATCATCTTTGCCGTGGTCTACGTGTTCTTCGTGCTCCACTTAAAATATTCGATGCCGATCAAGATCGGTATCTGCATCGGCGCGGCCTATGCCGGCATGCATCTGCCGCTGATGATCCTCAAGAACAAGATCCAGCGCCGCCAGCTGTCGATCAAGCGCGCTTTCCCCGACACGCTCGACCTGCTGCTGATCTGCGTGGAATCCGGCATGTCGATCGAGGCCGCGTTCAAGAAGGTCAGCGAAGAAATCGGCCGGCAATCTGTGCCGCTGGCGGAAGAACTCACCTTGACGATGGCGGAGCTGTCGTATTTGCCCGACCGCCGCCAGGCTTATGAGAATCTTGCCAAGCGTACGGACCTGGACGGTGTGAAATCGGTCTGCATGGCTTTCCAGCAGGCCGAACGCTACGGCACGCCGCTCGCGCAGATGCTGCGCATAATGGCGCAGGAAAATCGCGATATGCGCATGTCGGAGGCCGAGAAGAAGGCGGCCGCTTTGCCGCCGAAACTGACCGTGCCGATGATCCTGTTCTTCCTGCCGGTCCTGTTTATCGTCATTCTGGGACCGGCCGCCATCAAGGTGATGGCGATTCAGTAAGCCGCAGACGCTCGTTCAGATCACGATGCGCCGGCTTCGGGCGACGGCACGTAGGGGCGCTTGCCCTTTTTCTTCAGCACGGTTTGTTGTGCCAGCATCTTGCGCAGATAGGCAACGTTGGCCTGCGCCTCGCTTTCGGGCAGGTCGGCGCTGGCGATCTTTTCCGCTTCGTCGAAGCGGCCTTCCAAGCCCACCACCAGCGCGAGGTTCTGACGCACCTTGGGCTTGACCCCCGGCTGCGCCACGGCTTTGCGTAGCGTGCTTTCGGCCAGTTTCAGCTTCTTTTCCAGAGCATAGGAGAGGCCGAGGTTGGACAAAATCGAAGGTTCGTTCGGCACCATCTTGAGCGCCGCTGAGTAGTGTTGTTGCGCCTCGCGGTGGCGGCCCATCTGATCGAGCACGGCACCTTGCGCATTGAGGATGCGCCAATCCGGATTGTCCGGTGTGTGGGCTTTGCCGAGCGCGTTGAGCGCTTCGGGATAGTCGCCGGCATCGGCCAGCGCCCGGCCATAGGCGCCAAGCAGTTTCATGTCGCGCGGATTGCGCATCGCCGCCTGCTGAAGAACCGCAACCGCCTGCGCACGCTGGTCGGTCGCACGCAACGCGCGGGCATAAGCAATGGCGGCTTCGGCGTCGCCAGGGTTCGCCTTATAGCGGGCGCTCCAGGCGTCGAGCGAACTGCGCCAGCCGGCATCGGTGTTGGGCAAAGCGGACGCGCCGCCGATCGAACCCGTGATGTCGTCGCCCGTGGTCTGGCAACCGGCCGCCGTCAGGGCCAAGAGGCCCACGGCTGTCGCCGAGGCAATGAGACGGGTGGCACGAACCGTTCTCAGACGCATGGGATCCCGGGGCTTCCACAATGGTATCCCGAGCAATAAAACGTTAACCCTAACAACCGGTTAATCGACTGAAAGTCGTGGCCGGAATTGGTACCGCAAGTCGGGCCTGCCCGACTTGCGCTAAGCCCGACGACCGGAGCCATCCACGTCTTTGATGCCGCATTGGTTTTTAAGGCGTGGATGCCCGCGACAAGCGCGGGCATGACGCTGCAAAATTGTCTAAGGATTGGACATGGACCTCGGTCTGACTCGCCAGGAAATCGCGCTCAAGGAACGGGCCCGCGCTTTTGCACGCGAGGTGGCGCGCCCGCGCGCGGCGCAAATCGACCGCGATGAGCAGTACCCCTTCGATGTGGTCAAAGCGCTGGCCGAGGCCGGTTTCCTCGGCATGACCATGCCGAAGGCGCTCGGCGGCAAGGACGCAAGCTTCCTCGATGCCGTGCTGGTGATCGAGGAGATGGCGAAATGCTGCACGGTGACCGCCCGTATCGTCGTCGAGACCAATATGGGCGCGCTCTCGACCGTCATGGCCTATGGCAGCCAGGCGCAGAAGACGTTGGCCGCGCGGCTGGTGCTGGAAGGGGACAAACCCGCGATCTGCATCACCGAGCCCGAGGCAGGTTCCGACGCCACTGCCATGACCACGCGCGCCGACAAGCGCGGCGACACCTACGTCATCAACGGGAAAAAACACTGGATCACCGGCGCCGGGGTCTCACGCCTGCACCTGATCTTTGCGCGCGTGTTCGACGAGAAAGGCGAGGAACTCGGCATTGGAGGCTTTCTCGTCGTCCGCGACGAGGCCAATGGATCACCCTTGGGCCTGAACGTGACCAGGCGCGAGCAGACCATGGGCCTGCGCGGCATGCCGGAAGGCGAACTGACGTTCGAAAATCTGGAAGTGCCAGCCAGCATGGCGGTGCTGCCGCCGTCCGGTTTCCGCCGCGGCTTCGCCGACCTGATGAACGCCTATAACAGCCAGCGCGTCGGCGCCGGTACGGCAGCAATGGGCGTTGCCGCCGGCGCGTTTGAACTGGCGCTGGACTTCACGAAAGAGCGCAAACAATTCGGCCGTCCGATCGGCGAATTCCAGGGCCTATACTGGATGCTGGCCGACATGCAGACGCAACTGACCGCCTCGCGCCTGATGCTCTACCAGGCGGCGCGCTCGCGCGGACCGGGCGGCAGCGCCTTCCCCGATCCCATGCTGGCGGCGCAGGCCAAGATCTTCGCCTCGGAAACGGCTATCCGCATCGTCAACGATGCGCTGCAAATGTTCGGCGCGCGCGGCTATTCGCGCGAGCTTCCGCTTGAAAGGATGGCGCGCGACGTGCGCATGTTCACCATCGGCGGCGGCACCGCGCAAGTGCTGCGCACGCTCGTCGCCTCCAAGATGCTCGGCTGGAAGCTGCCGCAGACGCGCGACGGCTACGTTCCAAAATCGTCGTTACGCGACGCCGCGGAGTAAACATGCACCCCGTTTTCGCCAAGCCCGGTGACCAGGGCACGCCGATTTTGTTCGTTACCGGCGCCACGATCGACGACGTCAGCAAGCGCCTCGACGGAAACGCGCGCGGCTTTATCAAAGCCGCCGGCTTTGAGCCGAAGCCCGGTAAGCATCTGTTCGTGCCGGACGCGGCGGGCAAGCTGGCAGCGGTCTTGTTCGGCCTCGAAGCCGCCGACGACGCCAGCAAAGACCTGTTCCGGCCCGGCGCGCTGCCCGGGCTGCTGCCGCCGGGCGTTTATCGTTTCGGCAATGCGCCGCACGATGCGCGGCTGGCGGCACTCGCTTTCGTGCTCGGCAGCTATCAGTTTACGCGCTACCGCAACGCGCAAAGGCGCGACGTGCGTCTAGCCGTGCCCGACGACGTTGATGGTGAGGATCTCACCCGCATCATCGAAGGCGTAACGCTGGCCCGCGACCTCATCAATACGCCGTCCAACGACATGGGCCCGGCGGAGCTGGAAGAGGCCGCCCGCGCACTTGCCAAACAGCACGGCGCCAAGATCACCGTGGTGAGCGGCGACATGCTCGCCAATGATTTTCCTCTGGTGGCCGCGGTCGGTGCAGGCTCCGCACGCGCGCCGCGGCTGATCGATCTGTCATGGGGAAAAGACGGCGGTCCCAAGATTACGCTGGTCGGCAAGGGCGTATGTTTCGACACCGGCGGGCTCGACATCAAGCCGTCGAGCGGCATGCTCAACATGAAAAAGGACATGGGCGGTGCGGCAACCGCGCTGGCACTCGGCCACATGATCATGGCACGCAAACTGGAAGTGAAATTGCGCATCATCGTGCCGGCGGTGGAAAATTCAATTTCGGGCGTCAGCTTTCGCCCGCGCGACATCTACCCATCGCGCAAGGGGATCAGTGTCGAGATCGGCAATACCGACGCCGAAGGCCGGCTGGTTCTGGCCGACGCGTTGACGCTGGCGAGCGAGGACAATCCGGCGCTGGTCATCGATTTCGCGACGTTGACGGGCGCTGCCCGCGTCGCGCTCGGTCCCGACGTCGCGCCGTTTTTCACCGACGACGACGTGCTCGCCGGTGAAGTGATGCGCGCGGGCGGCATGGAAAACGATCCATGCTGGCGCATGCCGCTATGGGAGCCGTACGACTCCATGCTCAACTCAAAAGTGGCCGATCTCAACAATGTGTCGAGCGGCGGCCACGGCGGCGCCATTACCGCCGCATTGTTCCTGCGCCGCTTCGTCGGCGCGCCAACAAGTTCAGCATCTTGGCTGCATCTCGACATTTTCGCCTGGACGCCTTCGGCCAAGCCCGGGCGTCCGGAAGGCGGCGAATGCCAGACCGCACGCGCGCTCTATGCGCTGCTGAAAACGCGCTACGCCTGAGCCATGGTCGCGATCGATCCGCGCATCCACGCTTTCCGGCCCGAACTGGCGGCCGGCTATCTGAAGGGCCAGGTCGAGGCCAAGCGCTTCGTCGACGGCACGCGTTACCAGGTGATCGAACCGTTGACGCCGTTGCGACGCGCGCCATCGCACGATGCACGGCTCGACACCGAAGTGCTGCTCGGCGAACGGGTGATCGTCTACGAGATCACCGACGAAGGCTGGGCCTGGGGCCAACTCGAGACCGACGGTTACGTCGGCTGGCTGTCGGACAACGCGCTCGGCAAACCGGGACCGGCGCCGACGCACAAAGTCTGCGTGCCGCGTACGTTGTGTTTTTCGACCGCCGACATCAAGACACCGCCACTCATCGCGCTGCCAATGGGCGCGCGGCTTGTCGTTGCACGTCAGGATGAGCGATTTGCGGTCACCGCATCCGGTTGGTACGTGCCGAAATCACATATTGCCCCGACCGGGGCCCGGCAGCGCGACTTTGTCGCCGTCGCCGAACGTTTCCTCGGTACACCTTATCTCTGGGGCGGCAAGACATCGCTCGGCATCGATTGTTCAGGGTTGGTGCAGGTCGCCTTGCAAGCCGCCGGCCGCGTCTGCCCGCGCGACAGCGACATGCAGGAATTGGCACTCGGCAAGCCGGTGTCGCTTAAAGAAATGCGGCGGGGCGATCTGGTGTTCTGGAAGGGTCACGTCGCCATTGCGCGCGATCCCGAAACCATCATCCACGCCAACGCACATCATATGATGGTCGCCAACGAGCCGGTCGACGAGGCCATTACGCGAATAATGGCGGCAGGCAGCGAAGTGACAAGTATCAAGCGGCTCTAGCGCGCGCCCTCGCACATCACCTTGTCGCAGCGCGCGACCAATTCGATCACCTTGGTCAGCGACTTACGGCCGGGATAGCCGAGAATGGCGATATCTTTGATGACAAAGCCCGGCGTCGCCATGATCACCAACGAATTTCCGATCTGCAAATGCGCCTTCATGATGTCGGCGAGCGAATCCTCGTTGGCGACCTTGAGCACTTCGTCGATATTGAGACCGACTTCTTTGGCGGCTTCGAGCGCGCGACTGCCATCAATCCTGCCACGCATACTGCTCAGCTTGCGATGAAAGGCGTAGAATTTTTCGGGCGCAAGGCGCTGCACCGCCAGTTCCACGCGCGTACCCGTCACCGAGGCGGCGCCAAGCACCGGAAACGGCACCAGCACCAGCCGCAGCTCCGGCTGGCTCTTCAGCAAAGCGTCAATATCATTCGACGCCGCCCGGCAATACGGACAGTTGACGTCGTAGAACTCGGCAACCGTCACCTTGCCCTTCGGGTTGCCGACGACGATCACGCCCGGCAGCTTGTCGATCTGCTGCGCAACCTGCGCCGGCACGCGGTGATTGGCGATGTAGTCGCCGTCGTCACCCTTGAGCGGATAGAAGCCGCGATTGTCGGCCTGCCCGGCAAACGGAACGAGGCAAACGACAATGGCCGCAAAGATCAAGCGAAGTGCGCTGGGCATGCTTTCCGAAACATTCCGTTTTCCGGTTCACGTCATGCCGGTCCGCGTTCGGCATAGCCAATCACGAAGCGGTGAGCGCCGTCACCGCGGCGCATGGCTGGCGTGCAGGATCTCGGCAAGCCGGTTGCGGTTGAGCGCCAGCCATTGCAGGCCGATGATCAGCGGCCCGTTGCGCAGGGTACCGAGCGCCACAGCGTCGATCGCAGTATCGATGGATACGCGCATGATCTCGATCCGCTCGCCGCCAGCGGACGTACGCTCGGGCACGCATGAGGCGTCGACGGCGGCGAGAAAAATCGTCACTTCCTCGTCGGTCAGTCCCGGCGTCGTCAGATAAGTAAACAGTTCGACCAGACCGCTTGGCGCGACGCCGATCTCCTCCATGCATTCGCGGCGCGCGGTCTCCGCCGGCGTCTCGCCAGGCTCGACCCGGCCGGCGACGGTTTCGACCAGATCGCCGACGCCATCAGCCAGATGCGCCGGCAGCCGGAACTGGCGGATCAACACGATTTCGTCGCGGGCGGGATCGACCGGCAGCACAGCCGCCACCTTGCCGGCGCGTACGACGTCGCGCGTCTGCGGCGTGCCTTGCACCGTGAACTGGTAGCGCTGGTAATCGAAGAAGCCCTTGGCCAGCGGCTCAGGATGCGACAGCGCCACATCGGCGGGACGATCGGCGAGCTCGTTGCGGTCGCGCATCGGTACTCACTGTGAAACGACACCCTCGGGCGCGGTTTCGAGGTTGAAGGCGGCAGCCAGCAGCGCACGCGTGTAGTCGCTCTTCGGGCTTTTGAACAGATCGGCTGCCGCGCCTTCCTCGACGATCTTGCCGTGACGCAGCACCATCAAGCGGCTCGCCAGCGCCGCCACCACGCGCAAATCGTGCGAAATAAACATGTAGGTAAGATCGTGGCGCTTCTGCAGGTCGCGCAGCAGGTCCACCATCTGCGCCTGGATGAGCATGTCGAGCGCGCTGGTCGGTTCGTCGAGCATGATAAAGGTCGGTCCCAGCACCAGCGCGCGTGCAATGGCGATGCGCTGGCGCTGTCCGCCGGAGAATTCGTGCGGATAGCGATGGCGCGTGTCCGGGTTGAGCCCGACATCGTTCAGCGCCGCGACAACACGTTCCTCGCATTCGCGCGACGTCAGGTGCGGATGATGCACCCACAGCCCTTCCTCGATGATGCTGCCGATCGCCATGCGCGGGCTGAGCGAACCATAAGGGTCCTGGAACACGATCTGCATGTCGCGGCGGAAGGGCCGCATTTCCTTGAAGCTGAGGCCCTGGATAGTCTTGCCCATGAACACAATGGGTCCATCGCAGGAAATCAGCCGCAGAATGGCAAGGCCGAGCGTGGTCTTGCCGGAACCGGATTCGCCGACCACGCCCAGCGTTTCGCCCTTGCGGATCTGCACGCTGATGCCGTCGACCGCCTTGATGTGACCGACCACCTTGCGCATCAAGCCGCGTTTGATCGGAAACCACACTTTGAGATCGTCGGTCTGCACCACGATCGGCGCCTCCGGGCGCGGCGGCGCCGGATCAGGCTTCGGCTCGGCGGCAAGCAGCGCGCGCGTATAGGGATGCTCGGGCGCATTAAACACGCGCTCCACCGGCCCGTGCTCGACGATCTTGCCCTGGTTCATCACGCAGACGCGGTCGGCGATCTTGCGCACGATGCCGAGATCGTGGGTAATGAACAGCATCGACATGCCGAGGCGCTTTTGCGTGTCTTTCAGCAACTGCAAGATCTGCGCCTGCACGGTGACGTCGAGCGCCGTGGTCGGCTCGTCGGCGATCAGGAGATCGGGCTCGTTCGCCAGCGCCATAGCAATCATGACGCGCTGACGCTGGCCGCCGGACAACTGATGCGGATAGCTGCGCAGGCGCGAGCGGGGATCGACGATGCCGACCTGGTCGAGCAGTTCCACGATGCGCTCGCGCGCCTTGATGCCGGAAACGCCTTGGTGAAGGAGAAGGATCTCGCCGATCTGCTTCTCGATCGTGTGCAGCGGATTGAGCGACGTCATCGGCTCCTGAAAGATGATCGCGATGTCGTTGCCGCGCACGTTGCGGATCATCCGTTCCGGCATGGTCAGGAGATCGCGGCTCTTGAAGGTAATCGAGCCGGACGGATGATGCGCCGCCGGATAGGGCAAGAGCCTCATCACCGATAGCGCGGTGACCGACTTGCCCGAGCCCGATTCGCCGACCAGCGCCAGCGTTTCGCCGGCACCGATGTCAAAGGAGACCTTGTCGACGGCCAGCACTTCATTCGACCCGGCGCCGAAGGCGACCGAGAGGTCCTTCACGGACAGCAGGCTTTCGGTACGGGTCATCGGAACGTCTTTCTCGGGTCGAAGGCGTCGCGCACCGCTTCGCCGATGAAGATGAGCAGCGAGAGCATGATGGCGATGGAGAAAAAGCCGGTGAGGCCGAGCCAAGGCGCCTGCACGTTGGCCTTGCCCTGGCTCAACAATTCGCCGAGCGATGGCGAACCCGGCGGCAGGCCGAAACCGAGAAAGTCGAGCGCCGTCAGCGTCATCACCGAGGACGACAGGATAAACGGCAGGAAGGTCATGGTCGCCACCATGGCGTTCGGCAACAAATGGCGCCAGATGATGGTGCCGTTCGACACGCCGAGCGCGCGCGCGGCCTGAATGTATTCGAAATTGCGCCCGCGCAGGAATTCCGCGCGCACCAGCCCGACCAGCGACACCCAGGAAAACAACAACAGGATGCCGAGCAGCACGAAGAAGCCCGGCACCAGCACCGAGGAGATAATCAGGAGCAAATAAAGCGACGGAATCGAGGTCCAGATTTCGATGAAGCGCTGAAACAGCAGATCGGTCCAGCCGCCGAAATAGCCCTGCACCGCGCCGGCGGCGACGCCAATCACCGAGGACACAATCGTCAGGCACAGGCCGAACAGCACCGAGATGCGGAAGCCGTAAATCAACCGCGCCATCACGTCGCGTCCGCCGTCATCAGTGCCGAGCCAGTTGTATTCGAGGTCGTTGCAATTGGCGAAGCCGTGCGTCGCCGCGTATTGGCAATCCGCCGCGGTCAGCATCCAGGTCGGCTTGGACGGAAACGGCGACGGCGGTTTGCTCACCTGCGTATTGTAGGAGAAATGAATCGGCGGCCAGACGATAACGCCGTTTTCCTTGTCGATGAGATCGATCAGATAGGGATCGCGGTAGTCGGCCGCGGTGCCGAACAGGTTCGGATCGTTGGGCTTGCCGAAGTCCGTATCGGGGTAAGTCACCAACGCCGGAAAGAAGGCATGACCGTTGACATAAATGAAGACCGGCTTGTCGTTGGCGATGAACTCCGCAGCCAGCGAGATGATGAACAGCACCAGAAAAACCCACAGCGACCAATAACCGCGCCGGTTGGCCTTGAAGCTCTGCCAGCGCCGCTTGTTGAGCGGCGAGATATTGATCCAACGCCGCTCGGGCGGCACGCCGAGATAGCCGGGGCCGTCCTCGGTCGTTTCGGCAGCCTTGATACCGGTCCGCGCGTCCATCACACCTCCCGCGTCTCGAAGTCGATACGCGGATCGATCCACGTGTAGGTGAGATCGGAAATCAGGTTCACGACCACGCCGACAAGCGAGAAGATGTAGAGCGTGGCGAACACCACCGGATAGTCGCGGTTGAGCACGCTCTCGAAGCCCAAGAGCCCGAGGCCGTCGAGCGAGAAGATCGTTTCGATCAGCAGCGACCCGGTGAAGAAGGCGGACACGAAGGCGCCGGGAAAGCCGGCAACCACGATCAGCATGGCGTTGCGGAAGACATGGCCGTAAAGCACCTGGCGCTGGTTGCAACCCTTGGCGCGTGCGGTGAGCACGTATTGCTTGCGGATCTCGTCGAGAAACGAATTCTTCGTCAGCAAGGTCATGGTGGCGAAGGCGGAAATCGCCATCGACACGATCGGCAAGGTCAGATGCCAGAAATAATCGCCGATTTTGGCGTACCACGGCAGCGACCAGAAATTCTCCGACACCAGCCCGCGCAAAGGAAACCAGTCGAGGAACGAGCCGCCGGCAAACAGCACGATCAACAGGATCGCAAACAGAAAGCCCGGCACCGCGTAGCCGACGATAATAATCGTCGACGTCCACATATCGAAGTGCGAGCCGGCGTCGATCGCCTTCTTGATGCCGAGCGGAATCGAAATCAGATAGGTGAGCAATGTCATCCAGAGGCCGAGCGACATCGAGACCGGCAGTTTTTCCTTCACGAGCTGCAGCACGCTGACATCGCGAAAATAGCTCTTGCCGAAATCGAAGCGGACGTAATTCCACAACATAATGAAGAAGCGTTCATAGGCCGGCTTATCGAAGCCGAACTGCTTCTCCAGCTTCTTGATGAATTCCGGATCGAGCCCTTGGGCGCCACGATACTTCGAGGTCGAGGCATCGACCTGCGAGCCGCCCTGCACATTGCCGCGGCCGCCGAAGTCGCCGCCCGCCGAACCTGAAATACGCGAGGTGGCGCCCGTCTCCGCCCCGGTCAGTTTGGCGATGACCTGCTCGACGGGACCGCCGGGGGCAAACTGGATGACCACGAAAGCCACCAGCATGATCCCGAACATAGTAGGAACCATAAACAGCAGACGGCGAAAAATGTACGCGCTCATAAGGTCTTTTTCTTCTGATACCTGGCGGTTTGCCCCTCAGCACGGAGCCGCCCTACCCCGGCGCTGCGGCGGACGTCTGCGTCTCGTTGGCGGGCAAGATAAAGGGGCCGGTCGCGGAAACCAAGGCCGGAGACAGCATCACTGTTTGTTTTGTTGCGTCTTCACCGCTTTGTCACGGTTGGACCACCAAGTCTCTGGAATGCCCCGGAAATAACGTGGTTTGGTATCCGGGAACCCGAACACGTCCCAATACGCGATCCAGTGCGACGCCTTGTACCAATGCGGAATCCAATAGCGCCCGGCTCGGAAGACGCGATCGAGCGCGCGGCAGGCGACGACGAGGTCCTCGCGCGACTTGGCGGCAATGGCGGCATCGATCAGCGCATCGATCGCCGGATCGGCAATGCCGGCCAGATTTTGCGAGCCCTTCGTTCTGGCCGCCTGCGATGACAGATAGCTGCGCAGCGAATCGCCGGGCGTCGACGAGAAGCTGAGGCGATCGACGACGATGTCGAAATCGAAATTGTCGACGCGCTGTCGGAACTGTACCGGGTCGACGATGCGCAACGTGCAGTCGATGCCGATGGTGGTAAGGCTCTTGATATACGTGAGGTGATGCGGCTTGAAGGTCGGTTCCTGAATCAGGAATTCGATGGCGAGCGGAGAACCGTCCGGCATGACGCGCTTGCGGTTCTTGAGCGCGAAACCCGCAGTGTTGAGCAGTTGCGAAGCGCGTAACAGCCAACGGCGGTCGCGGCCGGAACCGTCGGTCACCGGCGGCAGATAAGGCTCGCCGAACACTTCGTCCGGAACTTTGCCGCGAAACGGCTCGAGCAGTTTCAGTTCAGCCGGACCCGGGATGCCGGACGCCTTCATCGGCGAGTTTTCGAAGATGGATTGCGTGCGATCGTATGAACCGTACATCAGGTTCTTGTTGGTCCACTCGAAGTCGAAGGCGTCGATCATCGCTTCGCGCAAGCGGCGGTCCTTGAATTGCTTGCGCCGCATATTCATGAACCAGCCCTGCGCACCCGACGGTGTGTTGTCGGGAATTACGTTCCGCTTCACCCGGCCTTCCTTGAATGCGGGGAAGTTGTAACGCGTCGCCCAAGTGCGCGAGGTAAACTCTTCGCGGAACAAGTAGCTGCCGCCGCTAAACCCTTCGAAACCAACTTCGCGATCGCGGTAGTATTCGTAACGCACGGTGTCGAAGTTGTGCTGGCCTTTCGATACCGGCAGGTCCGCGCCCCACCAATTCTTCACGCGTTCGAACTCGATGGCGCGCCCCACATCGACCCGGCCGACACTGTAGGGACCACTGCCAAGCGGCGTCTCCAGCGTGGTCTGGTCGAACGGCTGCTTGTCGTAATAGGCGCGCGAGAAGATCGGCAGCCCGGCGACGAACAGCGGCACGTCACGGCCGCGCGCCGGCGCAAATTTTACCACGACCGCGCGATCGTCGGTCGCTTGCGCGCTCTTCATGTCGCGCAGGAGCTGAGTGATGATCGGATGGCCCTTGTCCTTGAGCGTCGTCAGCGTCCACGCAACGTCATGCGCGGTGAGCGCGCTGCCATCGTGGAATTTCGCTTCTGGACGCAGCAGGAAGGTATAGGTCAGGCCGCCGTCGGACACGCGCGCGGCGCTGGCGGCAAGGCCGTACATGGCGTCCGGCTCATTGCCCGAACGCACCATCAGGCTGGCGAAGGTGAGATCCATCCCGAAGGCGCCATTACCTTTGAGGATATAGCCGTTGAGCGAATTGAAGGTGAGGAAAGAGCCGTTGTAGGTGCGGTTGCTGACGATCTCGGAATAATGCCCGCCCTTGGGCGCCTGCGGGTTGACGTAATGGAAGTGCGGAAAGTCGGCCGGCAGATCGAGATCGCCGAAGGCGGAGATGCCGTGACGCTCGGCTTCCTGCGCGGAGGCGGCGCTTGCAAACGGACCCGCGGCGCGCGCGGCCGCCGCGGCGGCGGCCAGGGTTATGGCGCGGCGGCGGCTGATCGGCATCGGTCTAGAGCCGTTGCGGCGCCTTGGCCGCCTTCTCTTCGTCCCACCACCAGATGGTCGGGAATGCCGAGAGGCCGTATTTCGGCATCGCCTCCGGATGACTGAAACGGTCCCAGCGCGCCGTGCGCACCTTGCCGTAGGTCCATTGCGGTACGACGTAGTTGTTCCACAACAGCACGCGGTCAAGCGCATGGGTGGCGGCGACCAACTCTGCGCGATCCTTGGCGTAGATCACACGCTCGATCAGCTTGTCGATGGCCGGATTCTTGATGCCGATCAGATTGCGCGAGCCGGGTTGGTCGGCGGCGGCCGAACCCCAAAAGCCACGCTGCTCGTTGCCGGGCGACAGCGATTTGCCCCACGATGCAGTGATGATGTCGAAATCCCATTGCCGCAGCCGGTTTTCGTATTGCGCGGAATTGACGATGCGAACGTTTGCCGTGATGCCGATGCGCTGCAAGGATGGCCGATAGAACAGGACGAAGCGCTCGGAGGCCGGATCGTCAGCGAGGAATTCGACGCTGAATGGCTCGCCGGTCTTGGCATTGACCAGCTTTGTGTTCCTGACCTCGTAGCCCGCTTCGCGAAACAGCTTGAGCGCCTCGCGCAAATTGTTGCGCACCTTCTGCAGATCGCCGTTGACCGGGTTGGTGTAGGGCTTGGTGAACAATTCGGCCGGCACGGAATCGCGCACGGTCTGCAGGATTTCGAGCTCCTTGCCTTGCGGCACACCGGTGGCGGCGAGTTCGGTCCCCTCAAAATAGCTCGCGATGCGTTTGTACTGGCCGAAGAAGATCTGCTTGTTCATCTCCTCAAAATCGAAAGCATGATTAAAGGCACGACGCACGCGCGGATCGGAAAATTTGGCGCGTCGAATATTGAAGGCGAAGGCCTGCATGATCCCGAAATTGCGGATCGGGAATTCCTCTTTCAGAACCTTCTTCTCGCGCACAGCCGGAAAGTCATAGGCCGTGGCCCAGTTCTTGGCGCTGTTTTCGCTGCGCCAGTCGATCTGGTCGCCCTTGAACGCTTCGAGCGCAACGGTGGAGTCGCGGTAATAATCGTAGCGCAACTGCGCAAAGTTATTGGTACCGATGTTGACGTTGAGGTCCTTGCCCCAGTAGTCGGCGACCTTCTCGTAGATTATCGAGCGGCCCGGCGCGAAGTCCTTGACCTTGTAGGCGCCGGAGCCGAGTGGCGGTTCGAGGGTCGTCTGCGTGATATCGCGCTTGCGGCCCTTTTCGTCGGTGCCTTCCCACCAATGCTTCGGCAGCACGGTCAACTGGCCGACGATCTGCGGCAATTCGCGATTGCCCGGCGCATCGAACACGAACGTCACGTCGCGCTCGCCGGACTTTTCGACCTTGGTGACGTGGCGGTAATAGGCGGCAAGCTGCGGGCTGTTTTCCTTGAGCGTCGCCATTGAAAAGATAACGTCCTCCGGCGTCACCGGTTTGCCGTCGTGCCAGCGTGCATTGGCGCGCAGCCGGTAAGTCACCGAGGCGCGGTCGGGCGGATAACTCACTGCTTCCGCCAGCAGACCGTATTCGGTCGAGACTTCGTCGAGTGCAGCCGTGGTCAACGTCTCGGTCACCAGGGCGACGCCGTCGGCGAGATTTCCCTTCACGCCGGCGACCACCAGATTGAAATTGTCGAAGGTTCCGAGCGCGATCTGGCGCACGATGCCGCCTTGCGGTGCACTCGGGTTGACGTAATTGAAATGCTTGAATCCGGCCGGATAACTGGGCTCACCGAACAACGAGAGGCCGTGCTTCCACTCCTTTTCCTGCGCACCGGCGACGCGGGCAAAAGGCGTAGTCCCCAGCGCACCCAAAACGGGGCTCGCGAGCGTTGCAGCTGTGGCGCGAAGGATGGATCGGCGGCTCAGTTTCATAAGATGCGCTCCAGGCGGGTTCCGCCCAAACAATGCGTCGCCAACGATTATGTCGGTTTTTCGATGCGGCACCACAAGTAGCCGTGGTGTCGCGCCCATTGCGTTCCGCGTCAAAATATAAATGGCCGGGCTTGAGCCCGGCCATTACGAAAAATTTAGGTCAGACGTCGCTTACTTGTGCTCGGCCGGCGCGGCTGCCGGTGGAGCGGCTGGCTTGCTTTCCGCGGGCTTTGCCTCCGCCGGCTTGGTCTCAGCGCCCGCCGGTGCGGCCGGCGCAGCGGCAGCGGGTGCGGCTTCGGCTTGCGCCTTCGGCAACGGCACAGGATTGTCCGACAGGGTGTGCAGGTAATCGATCACATCGGCGCGCTGCTGTTCGTTCTTGACGCCGGCAAACGTCATCGCGGTTCCCGGAATATAGCCGCGCGGATCGGTGAGAAACTTATCGAGCTCTTCGAAGGTCCACTTGCCGCCCTTGGCCTTCATGGCGGCGGAGAAGTTGAAACCGCGGCCTTGTCCACGTTCTTCGTCGACCACATTCCACAGGTTCGGGCCGACCCGGTTGGGACCGCCCTTTTCGAAGGTGTGGCAGGCCTGGCACTGCTTGGAGACGGCCTTACCCTTCTCCACCGAGGCCTTGGCCAGGCGCACGGGCAACGGCGTTTCCTTCGGCGCCGCTTCCTTCTTTTCCCCGCCTTCGGCCTTCACCGCGATCATGTAACCGGGCTTGGCCGGTGCCTGAGGCGCGAAAATCGCGCCGGCGCCGATATTGAGCGCAAGCAAAATGAGGCAGGTGGCGAGGATGGCGCCGAGGATCTTGTTGAGTTCGAAGGAATTCATCGGAATCTACGCTCTTGCGCCGGACAGGAGGGAGGGTCGGCGGATGCCGAAAAGGCTCGGCAGCGGCGGACAGATACCGGTTTGCCTCGGCTCTGGCAACCCGTATAAGCGCTCCAGTCCGGCGGCCCACAATCAATGCCCGACACAATCATCCTCATTCCCGCCCGCATGGCCTCGACCCGCCTGCCCGGCAAGCCGCTTGCCGAGATCGCCGGCGCGCCGATGATCGTGCAGGTGCTCCGCCGCGCCCAGGAGGCGGCAATCGGCGAGGCCGTGGTGGCGACCGATTCCGAGGCGGTGGCGGCGGCGGTGGAAAAGGCCGGCGGCCGCGCGGTGATGACCAGCAGCGACCACCCTTCCGGCTCCGACCGCATATACGAAGCGCTGGAAGCGCTCGATCCCGAGCATCGCGTCAAGATCGTGGTCAATGTGCAGGGCGATCTCCCAACCATCGATCCCGCCGACATCCGCGCGGCACTCGTGCCGCTGAACGACGCGCAAGTTGACATCGCGACACTCGCGGCCGAGATCACCGACCCGGCCGAACTGACCAATCCGCACGTCGTAAAAGCTCTTGGAACGCCGGTTGCGTCCAATCGCATGCACGCTCTCAATTTCACACGCGCCGACGCAACCGGCCGCGGCCCGCACTATCACCATATCGGGCTCTATGCTTATCGCCGGGCGGCGCTCGAGCGCTTTGTGACGCTGCCGCCGTCGGCCAACGAGCAACGCGAGCGCCTCGAGCAGTTGCGCGCACTCGATGCCGGCATGCGCATCGACGTGATGCTGGTAAAAAGCGTGCCGCTCGGCGTCGACACGCCGGAGGATTTGCAGAAAGCGCGCAAGGTGTTGACTCGGTCCTCAGGATGAGGCGGTCAGAAGCCGCCGTTGACTTGTAACGCGTCGTTTGCGACGCACTCTGCGGCGTAACGTGGAATTATCAGTCATGGCCAAGAAGATTGTCTTCCAGGGCGAGCCGGGCGCGAATTCGGACATCGCCTGCCGCGAAGCCTATCCGGACCACGAGCCGATGGCGTGCGCGACCTTCGAGGATTGCTTCGCCGCGCTGTCCGCAGGCGACGCTGAATTGGGCATGATCCCGATCGAGAATTCGGTCGCGGGACGCGTTGCCGACATCCATCACCTGATGCCGACCGCGAAGATGCACATCGTCGCCGAATGGTTCCTGCCGATCCGCAATCAGCTGATGGCGCCAAAGGGCGCCAGCCTGAAGACCATCAAGTCGGTGGAAAGCCATGTCATGGCGCTCGGCCAGTGCCGCGGCATCATTCGCGACCTGAAACTGAAGCCGATCGTTGCAGCCGACACTGCCGGCTCCGCGCGCGAAGTGGCCGAGAGTAAGGACCTCACGCGCGCGGCGATCGCTTCGCGGCTGGCGGCCGAGATCTATGGGCTCGACATCCTCAAGGAAAACGTCGAGGACGAAAGCCACTCGACCACGCGCTTTGTCGTGCTCTCGAAAGAAAAGAAATGGGCCGAGCCCGGCAACGGCAAGGTCGTCACCACCTTCGTGTTCCGCGTGCGCAACGTACCGGCAGCCCTCTACAAGGCGCTCGGCGGCTTCGCCACCAACGGCGTCAACATGACCAAGCTCGAGAGTTACATGGTCGGCGGCAATTTCTTCGCCACCCAGTTCTATGCCGATGTCGAGGGCCATCCCGACGACCGCGCGCTGGTGTTCGCGCTCGAGGAGCTCGCCTTCTTCTCCAAGGAACTGACCATTCTCGGCGTCTATCCCGCGCATCCCTTCCGCGACACGTTCAAGGAAGAGAAGGATTGAGGGCGCCGGCGCGCTTTACAATTCCCAAACCTGTCCGGGCCGAAGCACGCGGAAACGCTCGGGCGCAATTCCGGCTTCGCCAAGTGCCCCGGCCAGCGCCGCAGGCGGCGCGTCGATGGCTTCGTCGGTCAACTGGAATGTGCCGTGGTGGTGGGCGAGCGCAAACTCCGCGCCGCAATCGATCAGCGCCTTGACCGACTCGGCCGGATTCATGTGCTGGTCGCGCATGAACCAGCGCGGCTCGTAGGCGCCGATCGGCAGAATGGCGAGCCGAAACGGGCCGTGACTCTCGCGCAGCTCACGGAAATTGCGCCCCTCGCCGTAGCCGGAATCGGCAACGAAATAAATGCGCCCGCCGGGCGTTTCGATCACGAACGACGCCCATAGCGCCATGTTGCGGTCGGACAGGCTGCGCGCCGACCAATGTTGCGTAGGAACCAGCGTCACCGCCAGCCCGGCGCCGACCTCGACCCGACTGCCCCAGTCGTGACCTTCGGCCGCAATAGCCGGGTCGTGATTGCGCATGATGGTGTCGTTGCCGAACGGCGTAATAACGCGCGCGCGATGGACCGCCGCGATACGCGACAGCGTGGCAAGGTCGAGATGATCGTAGTGGCCGTGCGACACCAGCACGACATCGATCGGCGGCAGGTCCGCAAAAGCGATGCCGGGATCGTTGACCCGCTTCGGGCCGATAAAGCGGAATGGCGACACGCGCTTCGACCAGACCGGGTCGAGCAGCAAATTGAGCCCCGCGGTCTGAATGAGCAGGCTGGCATGGCCGACATAGGAAATGCGCCAAGCAGCACTTTCGACGCGCGTCGGCGGACGGTCGGCATAGGGCGATGGCGCCCAAGCCGGCCATTTCGCCTTGGCTCCGCGGCAACGGCGATCGACAAACCACCGCCAAAGATCACGCCCGCGTTTCGGCGGCGGCCCATGTGGATTGAAAAACCGCGTGCCGTCGAAGTGGTCGGAGACCGGGCCATTGTAATAGCGAGACATGCGGATCGTGTGTTTGGGCTACCCGCTGATTGGGCAGCACAGCCTGTGTTGACAACTCTGGATACGGGAATCGTGGTCGGACAATATGTCAAGAATACCGCGTCAATACTTTTCGGAGAACATTTCACCCGGCATCTATCCCGCGCTTGCATCCGCGACATTTTCAAGGATGAGTAAGGACGAGCGCGCGGGTTCCGCTTCCGTCGTCGAAGATGTTAACGTCGTCGCGACGCTTGCCTGGAAACGAACGGTGGGGGCCCGCCGCGGATGCCGACGATCGCCAAAATCACGCTGCTATTCGTCGTCTTCGTCGATCTCATTGGCCAGGGCCTGGTCTTTCCCATCATCAATAGTCTGATCATGGAGCCGACCGGCGACTTCCTGCCAAAGAGCGCCTCTAACGCCATCCGTCACGTCGACTACGGCCTCGTGATCGGCAGTTTCTTCCTCGCCTGGTTCCTGGGCGTGGTTTATGTCGCCAAGCTCTCGGATTCGATCGGCCGCAAGAATACCCTGCTGGTCTGCCTTGCCGGCGCGCTCGTCGGCTACGCATTGACCATCGCCTCGTTCTATCTGAACAGCCTGTGGCTGTTGATCCTGGGCCGGGTGATCACCGGTTTCACCGCCGGCAATCAGCCGGTCGCGCAAGCGGCCATGGTCGACGCCAGCGTCGACGACGCCGAGCGCGACCGCAACATGGGATATCTGATGATCGGCGTGAGCGCCGGCCTTGTTGCCGGCCCCATCATCGGCGGCGTGCTGACCGACAAACAATTGCTCGGGGGCATCGCCAGCCTCGACATGCCTTTCTATGGCGCGCTCGTGCTGGTCGTCATCTGCATTGGCATGGTGGTG
Source organism: uncultured Pseudomonadota bacterium (assembly GCA_963720835.1). GTDB lineage: Bacteria > Pseudomonadota > Alphaproteobacteria > Rhizobiales > Xanthobacteraceae > Pseudolabrys. The sequence continues at coordinate 139,318 of CAVRHC010000014.1, forward strand.
GTATTCTTCAAGGACATCCGGACGGAACGTGAGCCGTTCGCCTTCCGTCCGGTCGAAGTCTTTGAGAGCCTGTGGCGCGTCACCCAGCGTCCGCTGGTCCTGAAGCTCATGCCGGCTTTTGCCTGTTTCATGGTGGCCAACGTTACGTTCTATATTTTCGTGGACAATTACCTGACCAGCGCCTTCGGCTACGGCACCATCGGCGGCAGTGTCGCATTTCTGGTGATCGGCATCGCGGTCGCCTTTTCCGGCCGGTTCCTGGTGGGACCGGCCCAGCGGCGCTTCGACAAGCAGTGGATCGTCGGGGCGAGCCTGGCGGTCATGGCGATCAGCGCGATCGCCTATATCGCCTCGCCGATCGCCGCGCTGTGCTATGTGCCGGTTTTTTTCTTTTACCTTCTCTTTGGCATTTCCTATCCGACCTTGCTGGGGCTCTTTTCCAGCAGCGTCGGTAAGGAGGACCAGGGATGGGTTATGGGCGTGACGGTCGCCGTATTCACGCTTGCCGGCGGGATCATGTCGCTGATCGGCGGCGAAATGATGAGCGTCGATATTCGCTTGCCGTTTTATATCGTCATCGTGGCCGCTCTGCTCGGGCTCGTCTTCATGGGCCTCTCCTGGGACGAAAGCGGACATCCGGCGGCTGACACACAAGCCTGCGGCCTAGCGCGCCGCCCATCATCACCGAGCCAGATTGAGCCGGAGAAGGCGTGCGCCACCCAGCCTATTGCGGCTGCATCCGATCGGCTGCCGCAAAATAGCGCCGTGCATGCGCGACCAGTTCCGCGTCGCTCGGATGGTCGACGGTTTCCACGCCGACGACCAGCTTCTTCAGGCCGGGGTCGTGACGATCGATATGATGGACCAGTTCGGTCTTCGCATTGCCCGGCCCGCAAATGAGGACCGCGCCGGCATCGGCAACCGATTGCGCGACCGCGTGCAGAAAGTCCTGGTCCGCCGTGGCGTGCCCGCCGCCGACCGAACCCGCCTTGTGATGGATGTGCTTGGTCGGATGATCCGGGTGCAGCACGAGCTTGTCGATATCGGTGGGGCTAAAATGGAACACCCGCGCCTCGCGGTGATCGATCCAGACGACGGCATGGTAGTGATGTTGGCTCATAGAACGGGTCCTTATTTCAGCGGTCGAGTGAACTCCAGGGCGCCAGCCCGGTATCGCCCTTTATGCACTATCGGCAGCGGTGGATATTGATATAACGCATGGCCGATTAAGGCCCTTGTCGGCCGGCTATTTTTTCTCCGGCTTGACCTTCTTCAACTCGGCCAATTCGTGCTGAAGCTTCGCCAGCGCAGTTTTAAGTGCGGCGATCTCGGCCTTCTGCGCGGCGGCCTCGCGGCTTGCAGCATCGAGCTTGATCCGCGTCTCGCGGGCATGCTTGTCGAGCGCCTTCTGCAAAAATTCGACGTTGCTTTGCAAACAACTCGTACGCCGTTCCATGGCCTTTTCGGCGGTACAGATCTCGAGCCCGCGGATATCCTGTGCAAAGGCAGGCGCCACCGCGAAGACAACCGCCATCGAAACGAAAATGCGCATCATGGCGGCAGTCTAGCTTAAGTCGGGCAAACGCAAAGTCCCCTGCTTGCCCTTCCCCGGCCCGCCATGCTCCCGTGCAGCTAAGATCAAGTCTGGGGGAAATTCATGAATCAGCACAAGACCGCCCTTGTCACCGGCGCCGCGCGCGGCATCGGGCTCGCCACCGCCAAACGCTTTCTCGCCGATGGCTGGCGGGTGGCGCTGCTCGACATCGACGGCGAGAATTTGCAGCGTACTTACGCGACGCTCGGCAAACCCGATGAGACGTGCGCGATCGTATGCGACGTCGCCGATTCGGCAGGCGTTGCCCGCGCGCTCGACGACGTGAAGGCGCGCTTTCGCCGGCTCGACGCGCTGGTCAACAATGCCGGTATCGCCATCTTCAAACCGATCCTCGAGGTCACCTACGAGGACTGGCAGCGCGTGCTGGCGGTCAACCTCACCGGCCCGTTCCTGGTCACGCAAGCCGCCGTGCCCTTGATGCGCGATTCCGGCGGCGGCGCCATCGTCAATATCACGTCCATTTCCGGCTTGCGCGCTTCCACGCTGCGTGCCGCCTACGGCACCAGCAAAGCGGGGCTTGTGCATCTAAGCAAGCAGCAGGCGGCCGAGTTCGCCGCACTCAATATTCGCGTCAACGCAGTAGCGCCCGGGCCAGTCGATACCGCCATGGCCAAAGCCGTGCACACCCCGGAGATCCGCAAGGATTATCACGACCACATGCCGCTCAATCGCTACGGCCTGGAAGAGGAACTCGCGGAAACGATTTATTTCCTGTGCAGCGAACGCGCGAGCTACATCACCGGACAAACACTCGCGGTCGATGGCGGCTTCAATTCGACCGGGATCGGCCTGCCGACGCTGCGCGCGGAGATGCGCAACACTTAAGCCCGCTCGCGCTCGTAACGCGCCACGAATTTGGGCGACAGCTTGCGCAAGCGTTCGAGATCGATGCGGCCGGAGCGCGTGATGTAGCTCATGGCGAACTCAACCGGCGTCAACCGCATGTGCTCGGCGAAGCGCTCGTACCAGTGGGCGCTGGCATTGGCGCCCGCCACCAGCTTTTCCAGCACCGGCCGGCGCTCGGCTTCGTAGGCGGCAAGCGCCGTCGGCACGGCCGTATGCTTCGCCAATGCCTTGTCGAGCGCGATGGCGTCCTCCATCGCAAGCCGCGTGCCCGAACCGATGGAGAAATGCGCGGTGTGCAGGGCATCGCCGAGCAACACGTATTTATCGTGCCACCAGCGCGCCGCATGCACGATCGGAAACTGGCGCCAGATCGAATTGTTGGAAATCAATGGATGGTCGCCGAGCGTGGCGGCAAAGAGCCGATCGCACGCCCGGCGGGAAGCGTTTTCGTCCAGAGCGGCAAAGCCCATCCGCGCGAAGGTGTCCTCGTTCGTCTCGACGATGAACGTGCTCATATCCCGCTCGTAGCGATAATGATGCGCGTTGAAAGCCCCCTCATTCGTCGCGACAAAGCTCTGCGTCAGCGTCTCAAAACGTTTTGTGGTGCCGAACCAGGCGAAACGATTGCTGAGCAGCCGCACGCTCGCGCCCAGCTCCTGCGTCAGGCTGCGCCGCACCAGCGAATTGACGCCGTCGGCGCCCACCACGAGGTCAAACTGGCCGAGCTCCCCCAGCGCCTTCACCGTGTGCTGGTAGACCGGCGCGACGCCGACCGAGGCCGCGCGCGCCTGCAGCAGCTGCAAAAGATGCAACCGTCCGATGGCGGAAAAGCCGACGCCGTCGATGACGACGCGCTCGCCGCGCAGATTGAGCGTCATGTCGTGCCAGGATTCCATGTGCGGCGTGATCGCGGCATAGGTCGCCTCGTCATCCTCGCGCAGGAATTCAAGCGCACGGTCGGAGAACACCACGCCGAAGCCGAAGGTCGCGTCCGCGGCGTTCTGCTCGATCACCGTCACGTCGGCGTCGCGGTCGCGCCGTTTGATCAGATAGCTGAGATAAAGCCCGGCCGGCCCGGCCCCGAGAATGGCAATGCGCATGACGGCCATATATACAGACTGTCGCGCGCGGCGAAAGCAGGGCGTTCAGTCAGCGTATTGCGGCTTGCATGCATTGCACGGGCCGTGGAAGATGCCGCGCATGATCGTTCTCGCCCTCACCTTGCACGTCCTCAGCGCCGTCGTATGGGTCGGCGGCATGTTCGCCGCTTATGTCTGTCTGCGCCCTGCCGCCGTCCAGATGCTGGAGCCGCCGCAGCGGCAGAAAATCTGGCGCGGGTTTTTCCAACGCTTCTTTCCCTGGGTGTGGGCGTCGGTCATCCTGCTGGTCGCGACCGGATACTGGATGATGGTCGTCTATTTCGGCGGCTTCGCCAACACGCCGCCCTATATCAATTTCATGCAGTTGCTCGGCTGGGTGATGATCGTGCTGTTTGCCTGGCTGTTTCACGGGCCTTGGCTGAAGTTCAAGCGCGCGGTCGATGCGCAGGACTGGCCGGCGGCGGCGGCTCAGCTTAGCCGCATCCGAAAAATCATCGCGGTCAATTTGCCGCTCGGCCTGATCGTCGCCGTCATCGGCGGCACCGGACGCTATTGGTCCTGGTGATACTCAGATCGTTTGATTGTATTCGCCAATTTCCGGGTGCTTCCGCAGCACGCTGTCGACCGCCGCGAACATCTCGCGCATACGTTGCTCCGACACCGGGCTTTCCACCACCACCGCCAGTTCCGGCTTGTTCGATGAAGCGCGCACGAGACCCCAGGTGCCATCCTCGACCGTGACGCGCACGCCGTTGACGGTGACCAGGTCGCGGATCGACTGGCCGGCGAAAGGTTGTCCGGTCGCGTGCGCTTCCTCGAAATGCTTCACCACCGCATCGACCACCGCGTATTTCTTCTCGTCGTCGCAGTGCGGCGACATTGTGGGCGAGCCCCAGGTCTTCGGCAGCGCCTTGCGCAGGTCGGCCATGCTCTTGTCCGGATTGCGGTCGAGCATGTCGCAGACGGCCAGCGCGAAGATCATACCGTCGTCGTAGCCACGACCGAACGGTTTGTTGAAGAAGAAATGCCCTGACTTCTCGAAACCGGCAAGCGCACCCAGTTCGTTGACGCGGCGTTTGATGTAGGAGTGACCGGTCTTCCAGTAGTCGGCCTTGACGTTGTTGGCTTTCAACACCGGGTCGGTGAGGAACAGGCCGGTCGATTTCACGTCGACGACGAAGATCGCATTCTTGTGCAGCGTCGACATGTCGCGCGCCAGCATGACGCCGACTTTGTCGGCGAAAATCTCCTCGCCCTCGTTGTCGACCACGCCGCAGCGGTCGCCGTCACCGTCGAAGCCGAGCGCCACGTCCGCGCGGTTGACCAGCACCGCATCGCGCATGGCGTGCAGCATTTTCATATCTTCTGTGTTGGGATTGTAGTTCGGGAACGTGTGATCGAGCTCGCAATCGAGCGGAACGACCGTGCAGCCGATCGCCTCAAGGATTCGCGGCGCAAAAGCGCCGGCGGTACCGTTGCCGCATGCCGCAACGACTTTCAGCTCGCGCTTGATCTTCGGCCGTCTGGTCAGATCGGCGATATAGCGCTGGGGGAAATTCTCGACGAAGGCATAGGAGCCGCCGCCGTTGAGCTCGAACTGCGCGCCCAGCACAATCTCTTTCAGGCGCGTCATTTCATTCGGCCCGAAGGTGAGCGGACGGTTGGCGCCCATCTTCACGCCGGTCCAGCCATTGTCGTTGTGCGAGGCAGTGACCATGGCGACGCATGGCACGTCGAGCTCGAACTGCGCGAAATAGGCCATCGGCGTGATCGCGAGCCCGATGTCGTGCACCTTGCAGCCCGCCGCCATCAGGCCAGAGACGAGCGCCATCTTCACCGACGCCGAATAGCTGCGGAAATCATGGCCGGTGACGATCTCCGGCTTTACGCCCATTTCCTTGATCAGCGTGCCGAGCCCCATACCGAGCGCCTGCACGCCCATCAGGTTGATCTCTTTTTCCAGCAGCCAGCGCGCGTCGTATTCGCGAAAGCCGGTTGGCTTTACCAGCGGCGACAACTCATAGGCATAGGTGTTGGGGGTCAGGGACGGGCGTGGGACAGGAAACATCAGGTCCTCGAAACGGAACAGGCGCGAACTCCATACCTTAACGCCGGGCGTCGGCAAAGCGATCCCTTCGTTCGACGCGGCGTCAGCAAGGATTGGCGATCTACTGCTCAAGCAACATCCGCCCGTTGGCGTATTCGTAGCGGCGCAGCTTGGAGAGAAATGACACGCCGAGAAGGTTTTGTGACAATGCTTCGTCCGGCAGCACCAGCGCGCGCACGTCGTAGACGGTGATGTCGCCGAGCTGGACACGGTCGAGCGTGGCGGGGGCGGCCTTGATCTTACCGTTGGCGGTGGAAACCGTGGCGGTGAAGTTCACCGGCATCGGGTGGATGCCGACCTGGGAGGCGGCGGATTCACGCAGGATTACCAGCGAAGCGCCGGTGTCGACGATAAAGTCGAGCGGGCGACCGTCGATCCGAGCCTCGACGCGGAAATGGCCCTGACGGTCGGCGTCGAGCGTCATGCTGCGGCCATAGCCGGTCGGCTCCGGCGCGCGCCCCACCGTCTCGACAGTTGCCGCTCGCGGCGTCGGCGCCGGTGGCGCGGCCATCATCGCCTGATCGGCGAAGCGCGCGACATAGGCCGCGAAGATCAGCATGGCGGCCGAAAAGATGAGGATGTGACGCATCGTCGGTCCCCTAAATCCGGGACGAGCCTGCCATGGGGCTTGCAAAAGTCCGCTTAACAGCACCCGCTTTGAAGAACGGGCGTTCCGCGCGTGGTGAGCGAACGCTTAAAGGCTTGCTGACAATTCGAGCTATTCGCCGCGGCGCTTGGCGCGGCGGGTGGCGGGCGCCGTGAGCGGATCGTCCGGCCAGGGATGCCTGGGATAGCGTCCGCGCATTTCTGTCTTTACGTCGGCATAGCTGCCGCGCCAGAAGCCAGGCAGATCGCGCGTCACCTGCACCGGCCGATGCGCCGGCGACAACAACTCGATGGTGAGCGGCACGCGCCCACCCGCAATCGCCGGATGCACCGCAAGGCCGAATAGTTCTTGCACACGAATGGAAACGGTCGGCCCCTGCTCGGCCTCGTAATCGATCGGCATGCTCGAGCCGGTCGGCGCGGTGAAATGCGTCGGCGCTTCGGCGTCGAGCCGTCGGCGCAAATTCCACGGCACCAGATTTGTCACGGCATTGGAGAGCTCGTCGGCGGCGATTTGACTGCGCGCGGTCTTGTCCATCACGAGCGGCTCCAGCCAGTCGGCCGCAGAGCGTACAAGCCCGTCGTCGGACAGATCCGGCCATTCTTGGCCTTCCGCCTTGCGCAAGAACTCGACACGCTCACGAAATTGCAGCGCCGCCTTGCTCCAGGGCAACCGGTCGAGACCGAGACCGACGATGCCTTCGGCAAGAATATGCGTCGTGTCGCCATCGGGCGTAACCTGTTTGATCTGCTCGGTCAGCACCAAAGCGCCAAGCCGGCGCGTGCGGCGCGCGCGCAACGACGCGGAGCCTGAATCGAACGTCACCGTTTCGCGATCCTCGATCTGGTTCGCAAAACGAGATTCGATATCGGCAAGCGTGATCGGCGCCGCCAGCACGATGCGGCTTGCGGCCGCCGTGCCGGTCAATTCAGCGACCGCGATAAATGGTTCGCGCGCAAGCGACGACGCCGGATCGACCGCGCCGCCACGGCCATTGGCGAGCAGGAAGCTGCCCGCCCCGCCGCCGCGATTCTTGGCGATGCGATCGGGATACGCGAGTGCGAGGACGGCGCCGGGCGACAGTTCACCTCCGCTTTTCCCGCCGCCGGCCGTGTCACTCCAGCGTCTCGCCATCGCGCGCGCCTCCTCGGCGCGGCGCGTACGGTCACGGCGGAATTGATCGAGGCGATGGCCGAGATCGGCGTCGTCGCCGCCGAGCCCGCGCTCGCTGAGCACAGCCGCGATCTCGGCGGCCATGAGACCGGCGCCTTCGTCCGCCGCATCCACCACCATGCGCGCCAACCGCGGCGGCAGCGGCAGCGCGCGCAAGCGACGGCCCTCTTCGGTGATGCGATTGTCGGCGTCGATTGCGCCCAGCTCTTTCAAGAGCGTACGCGCCTCGTTGAGTGCCGCCGACGGCGGCGGATCGAGAAAAGCGAGCTTGGTCGGGTCGCTCGCGCCCCATTGCGCCAGATCGAGCACAAGCGACGACAGATCGGCGGACAAGATTTCCGGCCGCGTATAGGGCTCCAACGACCCGGTCTGCGGCTCGTCCCACAGTCGATAACAGACGCCCGGCTCGGTACGGCCGGCACGGCCGCGGCGCTGGTCGGCGGCCGCGCGCGAAACGCGCACGGTCTCCAATCTTGTTAAGCCAACATCGGGCTCGTAACGCGGCACGCGTGCCAGGCCGCTGTCGATGACGACGCGCACGCCCTCAATGGTGAGCGACGTCTCGGCGATGGAGGTTGCCAGCACCACCTTGCGCCGCCCCGGCGGCGAAGGTGAAATTGCGCGGTCCTGTTCACGCGCATCGAGCGCGCCGTAAAGCGCGACGATATCGACGGCCGGGTCGCGCAAGCGCTCATTCAGCAGCGTCTGGGTGCGGCGGATTTCGGCGGCGCCGGGCAGAAATACCAGCAGCGAGCCTGCGTCCGCGCGCATCGCCCGATCGGCCGCTGCGGCCACCTGCGTCTCGATGCGCTCACGCGCGTCACGACCGAGGTAACGCGTCTCGACATCGAAACTGCGGCCCTCGCTCTCCACCACCGGCGCATCGTCAAGCAGCGCCGCCACGCGTGCGCCGTCGAGCGTTGCCGACATCACGAGGACTTTCAGATCCTCGCGCAAACCCTGCTGCACGTCGCGCGCCAGCGCCAGGCCGAGATCGGCATCGAGCGAGCGTTCATGAAATTCGTCGAACAAGACAGCAGCAACGCCGTCGAGCGAAGGGTCGTCGAGCACCAGCCGCGTGAACACGCCTTCAGTAACGACTTCGATGCGGGTGCGTTTTGAAATTTTCGAGCCGAAACGCACGCGCAAGCCCACCGTGCCGCCGACTTGCTCGCCCAGGGTTGAGGCCATACGAGAAGCAGCCGCGCGCGCCGCGAGCCGGCGCGGCTCCAGCACCATGATCTTCTTTCCCGTCGCCCACGGCTCGTCGAGCAGCACCAGCGGCACGCGCGTTGTCTTGCCGGCGCCGGGCGGCGCCACCAGCACGGCACAAGCATTACCGGCAAGTGCCGCTGTGAGGCGCGGCAGAGCCTCGTCAATCGGGAGCGGTGTATCGAATAGGCGCATTATTTTCGTTGTCGTCACCCGCGAATGCGGGTGATCCAGTAAACACGGTCGGTGCGAAATCCGCGATGTCGGTGATTACTGGGTCCCCCGCTTGCGCGGGGGACGACGACTTCTATCAGACGGCACGATTGAAACGATCATGTCTTCGCCCGTCCCACGCCCTCGTAGTAAAACCCGGCGCGGGCGGCCTCCTCTGGGCGGTAGATGTTGCGCAGGTCGACCAGCACCGGACGCTCCATCACGCTCTTCAAGCGATCGAAATCGAGCGCGCGGAATTGCTCCCATTCCGTGCAGATCACCAGCGCGGAAGCACCTTCGGCGCACGAATAAGCGTCGTCGCAGAACGTGACCTTGCCGAGCATGCTCTTGGCCTGCTCCATGCCGGCCGGATCGAAGGCCTGCACTGTGGCGCCCATGTCCTGCAATGCGGTGATCAATGGGATCGACGGCGATTCGCGCATGTCGTCGGTGTTGGGCTTGAAGGTAAGACCGAGTACGCCGATCGTCTTGCCGCGTACCTCGCCACCCAATGCGTGCGCAACCTTGCGCGCCATCGCGCGCTTGCGCGCATCGTTGACCGCCACCACCGCCTCGACCACGCGCAAGGGTGAATCGTTGTCCAGTCCGGTCTTGAGCAGTGCGACCGTATCCTTGGGGAAACAGGAGCCGCCGAAGCCCGGTCCCGCATGCAGAAACTTCGGTCCGATGCGGTTGTCGAGCCCGATGCCGCGCGCGATTTCCTGCACATCGGCGCCGACCTTTTCGGCGAGATCGGCGATTTCGTTGATGAAGGTGATCTTGGTCGCAAGAAACGCGTTGGCGGCGTATTTGATCAGTTCCGCCGTGCGCCGGTCGGTGAACATCAACGGCGCGCGGTTGAGATAAAGCGGGCGGTAGAGCTCGGTCATGACCTCGTGCGCGCGCGCATCGACGGTGCCGATCACAATGCGGTCGGGATGCTTGAAGTCGCGGATGGCGGCGCCTTCGCGCAGGAACTCGGGGTTCGACACCACCGCGCAGTCGGCATCGACCCGCGTCTCGCGGATGATGCGCTCGACCTCGTCGCCGGTGCCGACCGGCACGGTCGATTTGGTGAGAACGACGGTGAAGCCGTCGAGCGCCTGCGCGATTTCGCGCGCGGCGTCATAAACGAACGAGAGATCGGCATGGCCGTCGCCGCGGCGTGACGGCGTGCCGACAGCGATGAACACCGCGTCGGCGGCGGCGACCGCGGGCGCGAGCGCGGTCGTGAATTTAAGCCGGCCGGCTTTGCTATTGGCGGCGACCAGATCGTTCAGTCCCGGCTCGTAAATCGGCATCTCGCCGCGTTTGAGCGCGGCGATTTTCCCAGCGTCCTTGTCGACGCAGGTGACATCATGGCCGAAGTCGGCAAAGCAGGCCCCGGAAACGAGCCCAACATAGCCGGTGCCGATCATGGCAACGTGCATAGGTCATCCATCGCGACGGTTAACGATTGCGGCCGGAACTGGCGCGCGTCTCTTAGCAGAGGATGCCGCAAGAGGCGAGAGCGGCCAAACCGGCTCGATTTTGCGAAATCGAATAAAGGCAAACGAAACCCTGCCATGTCATAAGGCGCGCCGTGAGCCGGGTGAGCCGCTGCTCGGTTTGGCCGGCCTCCTGGTCTGGGGGCCTCGTCAACGGCACGCTCGTTTATTTCCACGATGAGCAGATGCCGATTATCTCGCTTGCGCTCGGACTCGCCGGCGCCACAGCGGTGGTGACCGCGGCGGCCTTGATGGCGATGAGCGACGTGTTCAAGCCGCTGCGCTATTGCGGGCGCAACTCGATCGTCATCGATCTCGCATTCTTCCTGCCGATGGTTCTGACGCGCACGGCAATCATCAAAACCGGGCTGATCGCTGACGCCGGCACCATTGCCGCGCTCACTACCATTGTCGATGTCGTCGGCTCGCTCGTCTTGTTCCGGGTCGCGCGCGGCACCTGGGCGAATTTCCTGTTCGACCGGCCGGAGGCTTCCCACCTCGCCCCACCGAAGCGGGTTGCACTGCAGCCGGCGGAATAAGTCCACAGGCAAAAACACCGGCACATTGATAAACCGGAGCCGGCGGCCCACATTCGGGCCATGCCAGCCAGCGCCAAAACCAAAACAAAGTCGAAACCGAAGTCCGCGGGCGAATCGGCGGCAAAGCCTGCCGCGAAGCCCAAAGCGGCCAAGACAACCGCGGCGAAGACGAAATCCGCCACGGCGGCGCAGCCGGCAAACGCCGGCGCGCGCCCGCTGAAAAAAGGCGACCATCTCTTTCTGGTGGACGGCTCGTCTTACATTTTCCGCGCCTATCACGCGCTACCGCCGCTCACCCGCAAGTCGGATGGCCTGCAAGTCAATGCCGTGCTCGGCTTCTGCAACATGCTGTGGAAGCTGCTGGCCGAGATGAAGGCAGACGAGAAGCCGACCCATCTCGCCGTGGTGTTCGACAAGTCGGAGAAGACCTTCCGCAGCGAATTTTATCCCGACTACAAGGCGCACCGGCCGGAAGCGCCGGAAGACTTGCGCCCGCAATTCCCGCTCATCCGCGAGGCGGTGCACGCTTTTGAAATTCCGTGCGTCGAGCAGGCCGGTTTCGAAGCCGACGACTTGATCGCGACTTATGCGCGGCTTGCCTGCGAGGCCAAAGCGACGACGACCATCGTTTCCTCCGACAAGGATCTGATGCAGCTCATCGGCAACGGCGTCGTCATGTACGACACCATGAAGGACAAACGTATCGGCCGCGAGCAAGTGATCGAGAAGTTCGGCGTGCCGCCGGAGAAGGTGATCGAAGCGCAGGCGCTGATCGGCGATTCCACAGACAACGTGCCGGGCGTGCCGGGCATCGGTCCGAAGACCGCCGCCGAATTGATCGGCCAATACGGCGATCTAGAAACGGTGCTTAAGCACGCACATGAAATAAAGCAGGAAAAACGCCGGCAGAACCTGATCGACCATGCCGAGCTCGCGCGCGTTTCCAAGCGCCTGGTTACGCTCGACAGACACGTGCCGCTAGACGTGCCGGTCGACGAGCTCGCTGTGCACGAGCCCGACTACAAGCACCTGATCGCTTTCCTCAAGGCGATGGAATTCACGTCCATCACGCGGCGCATCGCCGAGAAGAGCGGCATCGATGCCTCGCAGGTGGAAGCGGATACGAGGCTGTCGTTTTCATCCTCTCCCCAATCTCAGACCGCCATGGCCGGGCTTGACCCCGCTGTCCATGAAGCAGCGCCGCATACGCCGGGCGGCCAAATGGCTCCCCGCGTCAAGCCCGGGGGAGACAGAGGAAAAATTGCGGAAGGAAAGGAAGTTGAAGGCGCCCTCACGCCCGCCACCTTGGCCGAAGCCCGCAAGGCACAGGCGCACGCCGCCAAGATCGACCGCAGCAAATACGAAACCGTCGGCACTTTGGCGCGGCTGAAGGAATGGATCGCGCGCGCGCACGAAACGGGGCTTGTGGCGGTCGACACCGAAACCACCAGCCTCGACGCTATGCAGGCCGGCCTCTGCGGCTTCTCGCTCGCCATCGCGCCGAACGAAGCCTGCTACGTACCGTTGGCGCACCGCGAAGGCGGCGGCGAAGCAGGCTCCGACCTGTTTGCGCCGGAAGCAAAACTCTGCGCCGGGCAAATCCCGGAAAAGGACGCGCTCGCGGCGCTCAAACCGCTGCTCGAAGACAAGGCCGTGCTCAAGATCGGGCAGAACTTCAAATACGATTGGCTGGTGTTCGCGCAGCGTGGCATCGCAATGCGTGGCTACGATGACACCATGCTGATCTCCTACGTGCTCGACGCCGGCAAGTACGGCCACGGCATGGACGATCTCGCCAAGCGCTGGCTCGACCACGACACCATCCATTTCCAGCACGTCGCCGGCTCCGGCAAGAACCAGGTGAGCTTCGACTGCGTCTCGATCGAGAAGGCGACCGAATACGCTGCCGAAGACGCCGACGTGACCTTGCGCTTATGGTACGCGCTGAAACCGCGGCTTGCCGCCGAGCGCGTCACCACCGTCTACGAGACCTTGGAGCGGGCGATGCCAGCGGTGCTGGCACGCATGGAGCGGCGCGGCATATCCATCGACCGGCAAGTGCTGTCGCGGCTGTCCGGCGAATTCGCGCAAGAAGCCGCCGGCCTCGAGGACGAGATCCAGAAACTTGCCGGCGAGCCGCTCAATCCCGGCTCACCCAAACAGATCGGCGATATCCTGTTCGGCAAGATGGCACTGCCCGGCGGCACCAAGACCAAGACCGGGCAATGGTCGACTGGCGCACGCGCGCTGGAGGAACTGGCCGAACAGGGCCATGAATTGCCGCGCAAGATTCTCGATTGGCGACAGGTCTCGAAGCTGCGCTCGACCTACACCGAAGCGCTGCCGACTTACGTCAATCCGACCACGCAGCGCGTACACACGTCTTACGCGCTCGCCGCGACCTCGACCGGCCGGCTGTCGTCGTCGGAACCGAACCTGCAGAACATCCCGGTGCGCACCGAAGATGGCCGCAAGATCAGGAAGGCGTTTGTCGCTTCTCCGGGCATGAAGCTGGTGTCGGCCGACTATTCGCAGATTGAGCTGCGCTTGCTCGCGGAAGTCGCCGACGTGCCGACGCTGCGCCAGGCCTTCCAGGACGGCGTCGATATCCATGCCATGACCGCGTCGGAAATGTTCGGTGTGCCGGTCAAGGACATGCCGGGCGAGGTGCGCCGCCGCGCCAAGGCCATCAACTTCGGCATCATCTACGGTATTTCGGCCTTCGGCCTTGCGGCCCAGCTCGGCATCGACAGGAACGAAGCCGGCGCCTACATCCGCAAATATTTCGAGCGTTTTCCCGGCATCCGCGATTATATGAACGAAACGCGTGAATTTTGTCGCGAGCACGGCTATGTCGAGACGCTGTTCGGCCGCAAGTGCCACTATCCCGAAATCAAGAATTCAAACCCGTCGATCCGCGCCTTCAACGAGCGCGCCGCCATCAATGCGCGCCTCCAGGGCTCGGCCGCCGACATCATCCGCCGCGCCATGATCCGCATCGAGCCGGAATTGGAAAAGGCCAAGCTCACGGCGCAGATGCTGCTGCAGGTGCACGACGAACTGATCTTCGAGGTGGCGGACGACGAAGTGGCCAAGACGCTGCCGCTGGTCACGCGCGTGATGGAAAAAGCGCCGGAACCGGCGGTCGCGCTGAAAGTGCCGTTACAGGTCGAAGCCCGCGCCGCCGACAACTGGGACGAGGCGCACTAGCTTCTTCGACTACATTTCCTTGACAAACTTCTGAAAAGCGGGGTTTTGCTGCAAGGCATCGCCACCCGCACTGATCAATGCGTCGACCGATTCCGCCGGCAACGTGAACGATGTCGGGATCTGGTTTAGCTGCTTGACGCGCGCCGCATCCAACTGATTGAAACCGACGCGCGTGATCGTGATCTTCAGGTCGCGGCAGTTCCAAGGGCCACCCGCGCCGCGAAGTTTTCGCAGTTGCTCTCCTTTCAGCCCGCAACGCCAGCGTACGAGTTCATCGCGCCAGTTGCGCATGGTCGCGTCGAACGCCTGATAGCTCGAGCGTGTGTTGGCATCGATAATGGTATCGATGACCGCACCGATCAATTCCTTGCCGGTCGGTCCGTCCAGGGTTTGCGACCAATTCCCTTGCGGGCCACGGCCGGAATCGACGACCACGAACAAGAGCCGGCGAAGATGCACGGCTTCTTCGGGGCGCAGCGGACCGTAGGGCGTTCCTGACGCCGCTCGCGCGATGGTGAGACCGCTCAGCCCGTAATTGTCGACCAGGCCTCCGTCGAGCAGCTTGATGTATTTGACTTTTCCGGTGCGGGAGCGCTCAAGCGCTTCGGCGAATGAATGCAGCAGCGGCGGGGCATCGGGGTTGTTTGCGGCCTTCATCAGGCTCGCTGGCAAAGGTGTGCGGCATTCGCCGGGGAAGGTTTCCACAATGACCGGCGCAAACCCGCCGGGGACCGCGGCCGACGCCGCCACCGCGCCGGCGAGCGGGTACTGCATCAGGTCGCTGCAGGTCGCCGCAAAGGTGACCGGCGCGAACAGAAACGGCGTGCGGCTATAGATATCGCTCGCATTGATCAACAGGATCGGCCGCCCGCGTTCGATCACGTTGGCGAAGGTCGCATCGTTGAAAAGGTGCGCGTTGAACCAGTCACGCAAACGCGTGTCGGTGTTGATGCCTCCGTCCAGCGCGCGGCCAAGATTGATCAACGAAACACGAGTATCCAATTGCGACATCAGATCCTGGTCGAGGAAACGCTGCCGAAAATCGCCAAGGGCCGCACGGCCCTTTAGTCCGTAATAGGCGGCGGCGACCGAACCTCCGGATACGCCCGAAACAATGCTGACTTTGTCGATGAGGTCACCGTGACGGCCGCGCGTGGCTTCAAGCTTCCGCAGCACGCCAAAGGCGAATGCCGCAGCGCGCGTGCCGCCGCCCGAAAAAGAAAGTCCGATAACGGAACTCTCGTTGACCGCCTCGCCCTGCGCCTCGCGGGCCGCCACCGCCGCTTGCGAAAGGCTTCCGGCAAACGGATCCGCCGAAGGCTTGTTGAGTGGCAAATTATGGATGGTCGCGCAGGCGCCAATGCCAAGCGCCATCGCGATTACACCTAGCACGCGACAAATACGCATCTACCCCTCGACCAAACCCAGTTTAACGCACAAGCTTGTTGCGGAAAAGCGCTGCTGCTCGGCGGCGCCTGCGCCGTTAACGATTAAGGCAAGGCGACGGTCTAACCGCGCCGGACGATCAGGACCCCCAAAATGCCGGCAAGCAGCGAGCCGGCGAGCACGCCGATCTTGAGCTGCGTTTCAAAATCGGTCTGCAATCCTTCGAAAGCGAGCGCCCCGATGAACAAGCTCATGGTGAAGCCGATGCCGCATAGCACGCACACGCCGAACAACTGACGCAAACTTGCGCCGGCCGGGGCCGCCGCCATACCGGTGCGGATCATAACCCAGGACGTCCCGAAGACGCCGATCGCCTTGCCGATAACGAGACCGGCGGCAATACCGAGCGTTACTGAATCGAGCAGACTGCCGAGCGTAACTCCTGCCAGCGAGACGCCGGCATTGACGAAGGCGAACGTCGGCAGCACCACAAACGCGACCCAAGGATGCAGCGCGTGCTCCAGTGCGCCGGCCAGTGGCGAGCCGTCGCGGTTTTTCATCGGGATCGCCAACGCCGTCAAAACGCCGGCGAGCGTGGCGTGAATGCCCGATTTGAGAACGCAGACCCAGATCGCCAGGCCGATCACGATGTAAAGGTCGGCGCGCCGGACGCCGGCGCGATTGAGAATGAAAAGACAGGCGACACCGGCCACCGCCAGGCCGAGCACCGCAAGCGACAGGTTCTCGGTGTAGAATACCGCGATCACCACGATCGCCCCCAGATCGTCGATGATCGCGACGGCTGTCAGAAAAACCTTCAGCGACGCCGGCACGCGCGAGCCGAGCAACATGACGATGCCGAGCGCAAAAGCAATGTCGGTTGCGGCGGGAATGGCCCAGCCGCGCAGCGCCGTGGCGTCGCCCAGATTGAACAGGACATAAATGCAGGCGGGGACAACCATGCCGCCGAGCGCCGCGGCGGCGGGCAGGATCGCCTGGCTCCGCGTCGCCAGCTCGCCCTCGAGAAATTCGCGTTTGATCTCCAGTCCGACGACGAAGAAGAATATGGCCATCCACAAGTCGTTGACCCACAGCACGAGCGGCTTGCTGATCACCACAATGCCGCCAATGTCGACCGTGCCCGGGATACGCGTGAATTCGGTATAGAGTTCGCGCCAGGGCGAATTGCTCATCACGAGCGCTGCCAGCGTCGCGATGCCGAGCACCACACCGCCGGCCGCCTCGTGTTTGAAGAAATCGAGGAACGAATCGCCCGAAGCGGTCGCGGCCAATTCTTCTTGTTTCGCCATTGCCTGTCTCCCGGCGTCCTGCCTCGCCTCGGTCTCTATACACGCATCGTGTCGCGAAGATGCCAGGACATTTGCAGCAAGGCCCGACGCTCCGTCATCGCGAACGGCGGCCAGATTTCCGCCGCTTGGTCTTTGCGGTTTTCTTGGCGGTTTTCTTGACCGCGATCGAGGCACCGCGCCGCTTTACAGGCAGCACCGCGATCGCCTCGATTTCGAACAGCCCGCCGGGCCGCGCCAGCGCCGGCACGCCGATCGTGGTCGAAGCCGGCGGCGCCTCGGTATTGAGATAGCGGTCGCGCACGTCGCGAAAGATCGCAATGTTGGTTTCGATATCGACCAGGAAATTGTTGATCTTGACGACATCGCTCCAGCTTGCGCCCACCGCCTTGAGCGCCAGCGCCGTGTTCTCGAAGGCCTGGACGCACTGGGCCCGGAAGTCGCCCGGGGCTCCGACGAATTTGTTGCCGAGGTCGACGCCGAGTTGACCGGCGAAATAGACCGTCCGCGACGGGCCGGACGTTTCCACCACGCAAGAATAGCCCGGCGGCTTGGCCAAGGTTTTCGGGTTGCTGAACCGGTTCGCCACATGGTCCTCCCTATGATTGATTAGACTTGTCCTGCGAATTTACGTCGCGGGCGGCTTTGTTGACAGAGCCCGCCGCGTACCGGAGGTTGCTCGGTCTTTTGGGGGCAAAACGATAATGACGCACGCGGCTTCGCACGTTTATTTCGGGCTCGACCCGATGTGGGTCTCGACCTGCATCCTGGTCATCACTTACGCCGTCATCATGTCGGAGCAGGTCAACCGCGCCATCGTCGCGCTGGCCGGCGCCGGCGTCATGGTGATCATCGGCGTGCTGGAGCAGGAAGAAGCGATCCGCGGGATCGACTGGAACACGCTCGGCCTGCTCAGCGGCATGATGATTCTGGTCTCGGTCTCGCGCCGTTCCGGCATGTTCGAATTCGTGGCGATTTGGTCGGCGCGCGCGGCCAAAGCCCATCCCGGCGGCATCATGATCTTGCTCCAGGTCGCCACTGCCGTGCTCTCGGCGCTGCTCGACAACGTCACTACCGTGCTGCTGATCGTGCCGGTCACCATCGCGATCACCCAGACGCTGAAGGTACCACCCTACCCCTATTTGTTCGCCGAGATCATGGCCTCCAACATCGGCGGCACCGCGACTTTGATCGGCGACCCGCCCAACATCATCATCGGTTCGCAGGTCGATCTGACCTTCAACGATTTCGTCTATCACCTGGCGCCGGTGATCGTGGTCATCTTGATCGTGCAGACGATCATGATCCACGTCCTGTGGGGCAAGGACCTTCGTGCCACGCCCGAGGCGGAAGCGACCGTCATGGCCATGAATCCGATCGAGTCGATCAAGGACTGGGTGCTGCTCAAGCAGGCGCTCGCCGTGCTCACATTGGTGATGATCGGCTTCGTGATGGCGCGCCAACTGCATCTGGAACCGGCCACCATCGCGCTCACCGGCGCCGCCGTGCTGATGTTGCTCGACAACTGGTCGCACCACTCCGAAAAGGCCTCGCACAATATCCACTCGACCTTCGGCGACGTCGAATGGATCACCATCTTCTTCTTTCTCGGCCTGTTCGTCGTCGTCCACGGCGTCGAGGTCGGCGGGTTATTGCATCTGCTGGCCGAGAAGCTGGTGGCAGCGACCGGCGGCAACCTCGCCCATGCCGGCTACGCCATCCTGTGGGCGTCCGCGTTTCTCTCGGCAATCGTCGACAACATTCCATTCGTCGCCACGATGATCCCGCTGATCAAGAGCATGGCGCCGTCGTTCGGCGGACCCGACCACATTATGCCGCTGTGGTGGTGCCTCTCCTTGGGGGCATGTCTCGGTGGCAATGGCACTTTGGTCGGCGCCTCCGCCAACCTGACGGTCGCCGGCATATCGGAACGCAACGGCGTGCCGTTCCGCTTTCTCACCTACACATATTATGCCGCGCCAATGACGATCGTCTCCATCGCCATCGCCAATGTCTACGTCTGGTGGCGCTATTTCTGACCTTGCTCTTTCTGTCATTCCGGGGCGCGGGCGGTAGTCGGGAAACCCGGAATCCATAATCCCAATACGGCGGCATGAGGATTACGGGTCCATCGCTTTGCGGCGTTCTGGAATGACGAGTTGCTATCTTGACTCCCCGCCTCCGTTGCCGGAGCCTCCCGCCGCTGATGAAGGGGGCAGGGGTGCGAAAGGCCGCAAAAGGCCGGGCGCCCATTGTTTGGGGGGAAGCCCGGTTATGACCGCGCACGCGGCGTCTCATGTATTTTTCGGCCTCAATCCGATGTGGGTGTCGACCTGCATTCTGGCCGTGACTTACGCGCTCATCATGTCGGAGAAGATCAACCGCGCGATCCTCGCGCTGGTTGGCGCCGGCGCGATGGTTCTGGTCGGCGTGCTCGACCAGGAAGGAGCCATCCACGGCATCGATTTCAACACCATCGGCCTGCTCACCGGCATGATGATCCTGGTGTCGATTTCGCGCCGCTCCGGCATGTTCCAATATCTGGCGGTGAAATCGGCGCAGCTCGCAAAGGCGCACCCGGCCGGCATCCTTCTCATCCTGCAGCTCACAACGGCGGTGTTATCGGCGTTTCTCGACAACGTCACCACGGTGCTGCTCATCGTTCCGGTGACGCTCGCCATCTGCACCACGCTGAAAGTTCCGGCCTATCCCTATCTCTTTGCGGAAATTCTCGCCTCCAATATCGGCGGCACCGCGACTTTGATCGGTGATCCGCCTAACATTCTGATCGGCTCGCAGGTCGGACTGTCCTTCAACGATTTCGTCGTCGAGTTGACCCCGGTCATTCTGATCGTGATGGCGGTACAGGCGGTCATCATCCATTTCTTGTGGGGCAAGGACCTGCGCACCACGCCCGAATGCGAAGAAGCCGTGATGGGCATGAACGCACGCGAGGCCATCACCGATTGGCAGTTGCTCTGGCAAGCTCTGACCGTACTTGTCTTGGTGATGGTGACCTTCATCTTGGCGCGGCCGCTGCATCTGGAGCCGGCCACCATCGCGCTCACCGGCGCATCCATCTTGATGCTGCTCGACAACTGGTCGCACCACGCCGAAAAGGCCGCACACAACATTCACCAGACCTTCGGCGACGTGGAATGGATTACCATCTTTTTCTTCATCGGCCTGTTTATCGTCGTCCACGGCGTCGATGTCGGCGGATTGTTGACGCTGCTCGCCAACAAGCTGGTCGCGGCGACCGGCGGCAACTTGGCCCATGCCGCCTATGCTATCCTGTGGGCGTCAGCCTTCCTGTCGGCGATCGTCGATAACATCCCCTTTGTCGCCACCATGATCCCGCTGATCAAAAACATGGCGCCGGCCTTCGGCGGGCCCGAGCACATCATGCCGCTGTGGTGGTGCCTGTCTTTGGGGGCATGTCTCGGTGGCAACGGCACTTTGGTCGGCGCCTCCGCCAACTTGACGGTGGCCGGCATTTCCGAGCGCAACGGCGTGCCGTTCCGCTTTCTCACCTACACGCTCTACGCCCTGCCCATGATGATCGTGTCGGTAGCGATCAGTAATGTCTACGTTTGGTGGCGCTATTTCTGAGCGGTCCTAATAAACCATTAGGGATTGCGACCGAGGCGGCCCGGCCCCTAACCCGCCATTTACCGGCCTTCGCTTACCTGCATTGAACCCGCGGCGTTCCCTTGCGACCAACGGGACGTGCAACTTTTCCGCATGCGCGGGCGTTGGCTGCAGGTAACCAGGCTTTGCCATGACGAAGCGAACTGGCCGGATGATCAGTCTGTCGTTTGCGGTCCTCGCCGCGAGCGCGCTGGTATTTGCGCCGCCCGCCAATGCGCAAAACCTGATCGAAAGTTTCTTCAACAGCCTGGGGCGAGTGCTGCAACAGCCGCCGCCCCCGGCCCGCCTGCCCGAGCGTGTCCCGGCCTATGCTGAGCCGATGCATACAATCGAGCGAACGGTGACGCCGCCGGCCGAACGTGTCGCGACAGGTCCCGCCAAGGCCTACTGTGTGCGCACCTGCGACGGCCATTATTTTCCGGTGCTGGCCCATGCCGGCATGAGCGCGGCGGAGGCTTGTCAGACGTTCTGCCCGGCCAGCCGCACGCAGCTCTACGCCGGCAGCACCATCGACTATGCCGTCGCGCGCAACGGCAGCCGCTACACCGATCTCCCTACGGCATATCTTTATCGCCGCAATCTCGTGGCCGGGTGCACCTGCAACGGGCGCAACCATTTCGGCCTGGCGCACATCGATGCGACGAGCGATCCGACGCTCAGGCCCGGAGACGTGGTGGCGACCCCTCATGGCTTGGTCGCGTTCATCGGCCGCAAGAACGACGTGGCGCAATTTACGCCGGCCGCGTCCTATCCGCGTTTCTCGAAAGGCTTCCGCGACGAGCTCGCCGCGATGCGGGTGAAATCCGACACGCCCGGCATGCCGTCCGAGGTGTCGATGAAGCTCGAACCGGAAGAAGGCCGCGACGGCAATCGCCGCAGCGCGCAGCGCTGAACGGCGAAGTTCCTCGCCTCTTCATCTTAACGCCATTGCTGAAATCGCGCTTGACCGATGGCGGATGATAGGCAAATTCGCCTTTCAACAGACGGGTGGGACATGCGCAAAACGGCAATGACATGCATGGTGGCGCTGTGCGCAGCAGCGCTGA
Organism: uncultured Pseudomonadota bacterium; assembly: GCA_963720835.1. Taxonomy (GTDB): domain Bacteria; phylum Pseudomonadota; class Alphaproteobacteria; order Rhizobiales; family Xanthobacteraceae; genus Pseudolabrys. The sequence goes on from CAVRHC010000014.1 coordinate 160,817, forward strand.
TGGCCGCGCCGGCGATGGCGCGCTGCCGCAATACGGGCAGCTTCGATGCCTGGCTCGCCCAGTTCAAGAAAGACGCACTGGCGCAAGGTATCTCGCCGCAGGTTTTGGCGGCGGCTGCGCCCGATCTTGTTTTCGATCCGGCCATCATCCGCCGCGACCAGGGCCAAGCGATCTTCAACCTCACCTTCCTGCAATTTTCCGACAAACTGGTGGGGGGTTATCGCATTCCGAACGGACGGGCGGAATTGAAGAAGCACGCGGCTTTATTTGCCAAGGTGGAAAAAGCATACGGCGTGCCGGCGCCGGTGCTCACCGCGTTCTGGGGCCTGGAAAGCGATTTCGGCAAGACCTTCGGCAAGTATCGAATTCTGCGCGCGCTCACAACGCTCGCTTACGACTGCCGGCGTCCCGATTTCTTCCGCCAGCAACTGCTCGATGCTTTGCGAATTGTCCAACGCGGCGACCAGCGCGTCCAAGACCTTAACGGCGATTGGGCTGGCGAATTCGGCGGCATGCAGTTCACCCCCACCGACTATCTCAAGAATGCCGTCGACTTCGACGGCGACGGCCGCCGCGACCTGATCAAGAGCATTCCCGATACCTTGGCGTCGGCCGCCAACTTCCTGGTCCATCTTGGCTGGCAGCGCGGCCAGCCATGGCTGCAGGAAGTGCGCGTGCCGCAGAAACTGCCGTGGCAAGAAGCCGATCTCGCCATCCAGCACCCGGTCTCGCAATGGAAGGCCTGGGGCGTGCGGGCGGCGCACGGCAAATTGGCGGATGACAATCTGCCCGCCTCATTGCTGCTACCGATGGGACGTCACGGCCCGGCTTTCCTTGCTTATCCGAACTTCAAAGCGTTCCTCGGCTGGAACGCGGCATTCGTTTATTCGACCACAGTCGCCTATTTCGCTACGCGCCTTGACGGTGCGCCAGTAGTGGACCATAGCGCGGCCAAAACCGTGCAATCGCTGAGCGGCGCGCAAATGATGGAACTGCAGCGTCTGCTCAACAAGCACGGCTATGAGGCCGGCGACGCCGACGGCAAGCTCGGCAGCGGCACGCGCACCGCCGTGAAAAAGGCGCAGATCAAACTCGGTCTGCCGGCTGACTCATGGCCCACAACCGAATTGATCGCACGCCTCGGCGGCCGCTGACGTCGTGCTCGGCTGCCAAGATTTTGCCCGATTTGTTGTCCGCGTTTCGCGCACTTGCCGCGCCTTTTGCGCGTGAAGTCGTCGCAAATGCACATTTTGCATCATTCATAACAATACCGCCGGGTCACGCGCTGCCATGCGTTGATACATGTGAGGGATGGTGCGCAATGGTAGCCGTGCATCATCTCGCATGTGGTTCCGCATGCGGGTGGAGGACGCGTTTTGAGACACACCGTGAAATTCGTAGCCGTAGGATTGCTGCTGCTGACCGCTACACTTCCGCTGGGCAACAAGGCGCAAGCACAAGGCGCGGCTGCTGGAGGTGCGCCGGCTGCACAGCCATCGGGCGCGGCGCCAGCGGCGCCGAAAGGCGCTGCATCCCCGCGGCGAGCGGTCGCACCGCGCAGCGCCGCACCCCATTCTGCGCCGCGACGAGCGGCACCGCCGGCGATCCAACGGCGTGCTGTAGCGCCACACGTCAGTCCACGCCGCGCCGCAGGCGCGGGTGCAGCGCCGCGTCGCACCGCAACACCGCACATTGCACCGCGCGGCGCCAGAACGACGACGCGCCGGCAAGCGCCTGCCGTCGGAAGGAACGTGCAACGGCCGCACGCGCCTTCGACCCGACGCAACGCACGGCAAGCTCAACCATCGCCGCGCCGCGTCGACCGTGGACGCGGCCGCGCTGGACAAGCCAAGTCCGTATCCACGCCGTCATCAAGCGGCGGACAAATCCAGCGAAGCGTGCGGCAACGGCAGCGCGAGGAACGCGCACTGCGCAGGCTGCCGCCGCGCGAACGCGCAGCCAAACGGAATGAGATCCACCGCGCGCGCGAACAAAGCACGCTTGAACGTCGGCAGATCGACACGAACGCTGTCACGGGTGCCACTGTGCCGTCGCGGACGCGCCAAGGACGGCGACGCGCCGCAACGGCGGGCGGTCGCATCTCGCCGCAAGCGGCGCGCCAAGGACGGTTCGGTGCCCGCTTCACTGCACAAAGGCAAACACGCGCCGACTGGCGCGCGCGGCACTATCGCTACACAGCCCAGCGCGCGTGGCGCCGCGGGCTGCGTGCCGCCTTCGTGCCCTGGTACGGGCCGGTGTTTTGGCCTTACGCCTATGCGGACGTTTTCACTTACACGTTCTGGCCCGACGGTTACGAGGCTGGATACTGGTCCTACGTCTATGACGATTTCATCGACGGTCTGTTCTGGGGCGAAGTCGGCCCGCCGGTCGAATACATCTACGCCGAGCCTTACGACGGTTCGTCCACATCGGCGCCGCGCGTGCGCTATTCGGCGGTGCAGGAACTGTGCAATGAGCCCGGCAGCGGCGTCACCGCCTGGCCGTTTGCCGAGATGGAGCGCAAGCTTGGCCTCGACGGCGAACAAAAGCGGCTGCTCGACGATGTGCGCGCGGCGGCCAAGCAAGCAACATCAGTCTTCAAAGCCTCCTGCCCCGCGGCCAACGCTTTCCCGCTGACGCCGCCGGGAAGGCTGCGTGCGATGACGGCGCGGCTCGATGCGACGTTGCAGGCGGTGCACACGGTGCGCCCGGCGCTCGAGGCCTTCTACGCCTCCTTGAGCGACGAGCAGAAGGAGCGTTTCAACGAGCTCGGCCCGCAGGGTCGGAAGAACGCCGAGCTCCAGCAAGCGCTGCCGGCCGACAGCAAGATCTGTTCGGAGGCAAAACCGGGGCTGACCAACTTGCCGATCGAGCAGATCGAAGCATCAGTGAAACCCGATGACGCGCAGGGAGCGGCGCTCGACCGCCTCGATGCGGCGACGGTGAAGGCGGTGTCGATCCTGCAAGCCGCCTGCCCCGCGGACACGCCGCTGACACCGCCCGGCCGGCTGCAAGTCATGGAGGCACGGCTGCAGGCGATGATCGACGCCGCCAATGCGGTGAAACCGGCGCTCGACGATTTCTACGGGCAACTGTCGAACGAGCAGAAGGCGCGCTTCAACCGCATCGGCAAAGACGTCGCGTCGAAAAGCTGAACTCGAGCTTGAGGCAACAAGGGCGGCCCGGTTGGCCGCCCTTTCTTTTTTCCGCCTCCGCACCGGCCTTCGGCGTGCTAGCGTCAAGCTTGCCGCAACACGGTCCTCGCCCCGATCGACATCTCCGTCGAGATTCCCGGCGGCAAGTGACCCTCGCGCGTCGCGGATGATGCCGTTTTCAAGACTTGCGGCGCGCGCTAAACAAGAATTAGAGCGGTCGCAATATCATTTGTGCTTCGAAACCGGAGGCGTCGCCCATGCCAACATTCATGGCCATTCACCACCTTAAAGATTTCGACGCGTGGCTTGAGCTCTTCAAGACCAACCCCCCGCCGAAGGTCGGCCGCTGGCGGCTGACGCGCGGACAAGACGATCGCAACTGCGCGATCGTCATCGGAGAGGTGAACGCGTCTCAGGTCGACGAGGTCAAAGCCTACCTTGCGTCGAAACGCATGCAGGAGGTGTTTCGTCGTGCGGACGAGATGTCGACGAGGCCCGTCGACTTCGTCTTGCTCGAAGACGTGGAACTGTAGCGCGCGCCGGCGGGCCGGCACGCATCAAAATAAAAAAGGGCGGCCCCGAGGCCGCCCTCTTCGTTTCGATTTCGCGAAATTTACTCCGCCGCGATGCGCACTTCCGGCGCCGCCGCCTTGATGTCCGGGGTGACGTGGCTTTCGAACTTGGCGAAGTTCTTCTGAAACATCGCGACAAGCTCGCGCGCGGTCTTGTCGAACTCGGCCTTGTTCTTCCAGGTCTTGATCGGGTTGAGCAGATGCGGCTCGACGCCGGCCACCGAGGTCGGCACCGCAAAGCCGAAATAGGGATCGGTGCGGAAATCGGCGTCTTTCAGCGAGCCGTCGAGCGCGGCGCTCAGAAGCGCGCGCGTCGCCTTGATCGGCATGCGCCGGCCGACACCATAGATGCCGCCGGTCCAGCCGGAATTCACCAGCCAGACATCGACGTTATGTTTGCTGATGTAGTCCTTCAGCAGGTCGGCATAGACCGACGGATGACGCGGCAGGAACGGCGCGCCGAAGCAGGTAGAGAATTCGGGCTGCACGCCGACCAGGCCCTTTTCGGTACCGGCGACCTTTGCCGTGTAGCCCGAAAGGAAGTGATACATCGCCTGGGTCGGGGTCAGCTTGGCAATCGGCGGCATCACGCCATAGGCGTCGGCGGTCAGGAAGATGATGTTCTTGGGATGACCGGCAGTGCCTGTGCGCGAAGCATTCGGGATCGAATTGAGCGGATAGGCCGAGCGGGTGTTCTCGGTTTTGGAGCCGTCGTCATAGTCCGGCAAGCGCGTGACCGGATCGAACACCACGTTCTCCAGCACGGCGCCGAAGCGGTTGGTGGCGTCCCAGATCATCGGCTCGGCTTCCCGGCTGAGCTTGATGCACTTGGCGTAGCAACCGCCTTCGAAGTTGAAGATGCCGTTCGGGCCCCAGCCGTGCTCGTCGTCGCCAAGCAAGGTGCGGCTCGGATCGGCGGAGAGCGTGGTCTTGCCGGTGCCGGAGAGACCGAAGAACAGCGCCGAGTCGCCGTCGGGGCCGACATTGGCCGAGCAGTGCATCGGCATCACGTTCTTGGCCGGCAGATAGAAGTTGAGCGTGGTGAACACCGACTTCTTCATCTCGCCGGCGTAAGACGAGCCGCAAATCAGCACGATCTTGCGAGTGAAGTCGATCGCCACCATCGTGTCGGAGCCTTCGCGGCCGCCATGACGCTTGGCGTCGGGGCGGAACGACGGCAGGTCGACGATCGTCATTTCCGGCACGAAGCCGGCGAGTTCGTTGACCTCGGGACGGATGAGCAATTGCCGGATGAACAGCGAGTGCCACGCGAGCTCGGTGAAGACGCGCGCCTTGATGCGATAAGTGTGATCGGCACCGCCATAGAGGTCCTGCGCGAACAGCTTCTTGCCCTTGCAGTGCGCGATGAAGTCGGCAAGCAGATTGTCAAAGTTTTCTTTCGACATTTTGCGGTTGCCGTCCCACCACACCGAATCGCGCGTGAGATCGTCTTCGACTGTGTGCTTGTCCTTCGGACTGCGACCAGTGTGGTGACCTGTTTCCGCACACAGCGCGCCACCAACAACGATCGAACCTTCACCCGCTCGGATCGCATGCTCGTAAAGCGGCGCCTCGGTCAGATTCCAGTTCACCTCGGCCAGATCCGTGAAGCCGAATTTGTCGGCGCCGAAAGCGCCGTTCCGCACCCCTGATTCTTGCACGCGCATTTCCTCCAAACCGGCCGGCCGCTTCGATCCAAACCTCGCCGGACCCTGCGATCCGTTGTGGTTGTTTAAGACGTTAGTATAGCCCCTCGCCCAAGGGCGCGCGACCATAGTCAGCAAGCAACTGAAAGCCAAGATTAATTGCCATGCAATGCGCGCAAGCTACGTTGCGCTGCATCATGGGGCGGGCTCTGATGTGTTAACAATCAGACTTCGATGGGCGTCAGGCCGCCCGTGCCTTTTCGGCCAAATCCTTGAGCATCGCGCGCAATGGCCCCGGCCCGGTGACACGCTGCGGGAAGCTCAACCGCAGGGCGACGCGGCCATGCTGCAGCTCGATGCCTTCGGGATCGATGCCGACGCAACGCCAGTCGCCATCCGGCGCTCCCAGCAATTGGGTCGCATAGAGCCGGCAGGCATCGGCGTGATCGGTATTCATATGTTCGATGGCGCCGGTTTCGGCGGCGATTAATTCCGCGGAATCCGAAACGTCCGTGAGCACATCGCGCGGGGCCAAATCGACGATACGGCCAAAGCCGGCGACCAGATGGGCCGCGCCGATCTCCACCCGGTAAAAGGCAAAGTCGGCAAAACCGGCAAACATCTCCGCCTCCGGCTGGCGGCGCAGGTAGGCGGTCCGCGCTGCCTCTTCGTCCGTAACGACCGCCTTCCCCATCAGCATCACCCGCGCGCCTTCCAGAGGATCGCCTTCCTTGCGCTCGTCCAGCATCAGCGACACGCGCGCATCGGCGAGGATGTTCTTGGTGTGCAGCGCAAGCGTCGACAGCAGCAGAAGCGGCACCCCGCCCGGGTCGGTGGCGACATTGACCAGCGAGCAGTAAGGATCGCCCGAGCCCGTCATCAGGGTGGCGAGCGCTCCCGAGCGGCCCTCGCGCAGCAGCTTTTTTGCAGCCAAATGGGCGTCGAAAGGGGCGTCTGGTTTCATGTCGCCGTCTCGAAGTTAACGATATCGGGGCGCTTGCCGCCGGTTTGGCCCATTGCCCTTGTATTCGCTACCGAATCACATAGTTGTTGCAAAGAGGCCACATTTCAGACCCCGTTTATGGGGTTCAACCAAGCGGGACGTACGCCAAGAGACTCCAATTGCGAGGCTCATAGAGGGGCTCATGCCGACCATCGCTCTCGTCGACGACGACCGCAATATCCTCACTTCCGTTTCGATGGCCCTGGAATCCGAGGGCTATCGCATCATGACGTATACCGACGGCGCTTCCGCGCTCGACGGCTTCAAGACGTCGCCGCCGGATCTGGCCATTCTCGACATCAAGATGCCGCGCATGGACGGCATGGAGACGCTGCGGCGTCTGCGGCAGAAGACCGACATTCCCGTCATCTTCCTCACCTCCAAGGACGAGGAAATCGACGAACTGTTCGGCCTCAAGATGGGGGCCGACGATTTCATCCGCAAACCATTTTCGCAGCGGCTGCTGGTCGAACGCGTGAAAGCGGTCCTGCGCCGGGTCAGTCCCAAGGACGGCACACCGGTCAAGGAAGTCGATTCCGCCAAGGTGCTCGAGCGCGGCCTGCTGCGCATGGACCCTGAACGTCATACCTGCACCTGGAAGAACGAGCCGGTGACGCTGACCGTGACCGAGTTCCTCATTCTGCAAGCGCTGGCGACGCGCCCCGGCGTGGTGAAAAGCCGCAACGCGCTGATGGACGCCGCTTATGATGACCAAGTCTATGTCGACGACCGCACCATCGACAGCCACATCAAGCGGCTGCGCAAGAAGTTCAAGGCGGTCGACGACGACTTCGAGATGATCGAGACGCTCTATGGCGTCGGTTATCGCTTCAAGGAAGCGGCGTGACGCAACTTTGATCTTTGCGCGGCCGCGATGGCCTGACGCCCGTCCCGGCTTGCGGTAGATTTAGACGTGCGCACCACGTCCATAGCCCGGCTGGATTGACCGACGTGCTCGACCGAACCGTTGAAATCCAAAAAGCCGCCGACGCCGAACGGCGCGGCCCGGATTCGGCGACCGAGCCGGTTGCCGCGGCTGTGAAGCAGCAAGGCCGGTTGCGCCGGTTCGCGCGCTCGGCCTGGACCTTCTTCATCGCCCAGAGCTTTTCAAGCCTTACCCGCCGCATCGTCATCCTCAACCTTGCCGGCCTCGTCGCGCTCGTCACCGGTGTGCTCTATCTCTCGCAATTCCGCGCCGGCCTGATCGACGCGCGCGTGCAAAGCTTGCTGGTGCAGAGCGAGATCATCGCCGGCGCAATCGCCGCCTCGGCAACCGTTGAAACCGACGCCATCACCATCGACCCCGAACGCCTGCTCGAATTGCAGGCCGGTGAAAGCTACGGACCGCCGGACGCCATGTCGGCGACCGAGTTTCCGATCAACCCGGAACGCGTGGCGCCGGTGCTGCGCCGCCTGATCTCGCCGACCAAGACGCGTGCGCGCATCTACGACCGCGACGGCGTGTTGATCCTCGACAGCCGCAACCTTTACGGCCGCGGCGACGTGCTGCGCTTCGACCTGCCGCCGCCCAACGCGGAAAAGCCGGGCCTGATGGAGCGCACCTTCATCGCGCTGCGCCGCTGGTTCGGCCGGGGCGACCTGCCGCTTTACAAGGAGCTCGGGCCCGAGAATGGCAAGGGCTATCCGGAAGTCTCCCAGGCGCTCGACGGGCTGCACGCCAGCATGGTGCGGGTCAACAACCGTGGCGAAGTGATCGTCTCGGTGGCGGTGCCGGTGCAGCGCTTCCGCGCCGTGCGCGGCGCCTTGATGCTGTCGACGCAAGGCGCCGACATCGACGACATGGTGGAGGCCGAACGCCTCGCCATCGTCAAAGTGTTTCTGGTCGCCGCCGGCGTCATGGTGGTGCTCTCGATGCTGCTGGCCGGCACGATCGCCGGCCCGGTGCGGCGATTGGCGGATGGCGCCGAGCGCGTGCGCCGGCGCATTCGCAGCCGTGTCGAAATTCCGGATTTCACCCGCCGGCGCGACGAGATCGGGCATTTATCGGGCGCGCTGCGCGACATGACCAACGCGCTCTATACCCGCATCGAGGCGATCGAAAGCTTCGCCGCCGACGTCGCCCATGAGCTGCGAAATCCACTCACCTCATTGCAGTCGGCGGTAGAGACACTGCCGCTCGCCAAGACCGACGAGAGCCGCAAGCGGCTGCTCGAAGTCATCCAGCACGACGTCAAGCGCCTCGACCGGCTCATTAGCGACATTTCCGATGCGAGCCGTCTCGATGCCGAATTGCAGCGGCAGGAAGCAAGTCCGGTCGAGCTCGCCCAATTGCTCGACGCGCTGGTGAAGGCGGCCAATGAAATCCACACAGACGGCGTCACCGCGACACTTCAATTCGAAGGCGGCGCGCCGGGTGACTTTCGCGTGCCCGGTCACGACTCGCGTCTCGGCCAGGTCGTCAGCAATCTCATCGACAACGCCCGCTCGTTCTCGCCGGCCGGCGGCACGGTGCGCGTCACGGCGCGCAAGCTGAAAGACGAAGTCGAAATCGTCGTCGACGATGACGGTCCCGGCATCCAGCCCGACGTCATGGAAAAGGTGTTCGAGCGCTTTTACACCGACCGTCCCAACCAGAGCTTCGGACAGAACTCGGGCCTCGGCCTGTCGATCTCCAAGCAGATTGTGGAAGCACACGGCGGAAGCATCGGGGTGGAGAACCGCACCGCACCGGACGGCAAAGTACGCGGCGCCCGCTTCTATGTGCGCCTGCCGGCCAAATGACACCGGCCAAGTGACCATCCACGCTTCTGCCGTTCTGATCGGATCGAGAGCCGCGCTCATTCGCGGGCCGGCCGGTTCGGGCAAGTCGCGGCTGGCCTTCGATCTCATCGAAGCGGCGGCAAACGGGTCGCTGCCGTTCTGCCGCCTGGTGGCCGACGACCGGACCGAGGCGGAGGCGCGCGGCGGCAGGCTGATTTTGCGTCCGGCCGCTGCTCTGGCGGGACTCATCGAGGTGCGCGGGCTCGGCATCAGGCGGCTTGCCTATGAGCCGCTCGCAGTCGCCGGGCTGGTGGTCGACCTCGGCGCCGCCGATGCCGATCGCCTGCCGGCCCCGGAGGCGGCCACCGCCCTGGTGGAAGGGGTCAAGCTGCCGCGGCTCGCTGTCGCAGCCGGGCGGCCAGCCCTCCCTATGGTGTTGGGTTACCTGAAGATGGCCCGCGCCGGCGATTGACCGCCGCCGGAAATCTGGGCTACGCCCGGCACCCGCTTGTGGTTTAGAAAAATTAACGATAGTCGCCCTAGGATGACGTCGCCGAAAACGGACCGTCGAGCTGTTCCATTGGCACCATCTTCCCGCAGTGCAGCGGAGCCCCTATATGGCGGCTCGGCCCCTTGCCAGAGGCCTTCAATTGGGTCTGAATGTGCGCCCTATCGTGCGGTGCAGCGTAGCTCCCGCGGGGAGTTGGGAATGATCGGCCTCGTACTCGTGACTCATGGGCGGCTCGCCGTCGAGTTCCGCGCTGCCCTGGAACACGTGGTGGGTCCACAGCGGCAGATCGAGGCGGTGACCATCGGGCCCGACGACGATGTCGAGCAGTGCCGCAAGCAGATCCTGGACGCGGTCAAACGCGTCGATGACGGCGAAGGCGTCGCCATCCTCACCGACATGTTCGGCGGCACGCCGTCCAATCTCGCCATTTCGGTGATGAGCCAGCCCAAAGTCGAGGTGCTGGCGGGCATCAATCTGCCCATGCTGATCAAGCTCGCCAAGGTGCGGGAAACCGCCAGCCTGCAGGACGCCGTCAATGCCGCCCAGGAAGCGGGCCGCAAGTACTGCACCATCGCCAGCCGCGTTCTCAACGGGAAATGACCGGCGCCCCAGCTGACGGCGTGGCCCCCGTCATCCGCGAGGTCGAGATCGTCAATAAAAAGGGGCTGCACGCGCGGGCGTCCGCCAAATTCGTGCAGACCGCCGAGCAGTTTGACGCCGCCGTCACCGTGACCCGCGGCCAGGAGAGCGTGGGCGGAACCTCGATCATGGGCCTGATGATGCTGTCGGCCGCCCCCGGCACCACCATCACCATCAGCGCGATGGGGCCGGACGCTCAAGGCGGCCATGGAGGCCCTGTGCGCGCTGGTGGCGAGCAAATTCGGCGAAGACGAATAACCGTTCGCCGGCCGCCGAAACGACATAAAGAAATCTTTATATATGCATTGCGGGCCCGGCGAGGCCCTGATATACGCACGGCCAATCCCGAACCCCCGTATCGTCAGTTACAAAGGATCGTCATGACCGCTTCCGCCAAGCCCAAGGCCGTTGCCGCCGGCGACTACATCGTCAAGGACATCTCGCTCGCCGACTTCGGCCGCAAGGAAATCTCGCTCGCCGAAACCGAAATGCCCGGGCTGATGCAGACGCGCGAAGAGTACGGCCCCAAGCAGCCGCTCAAAGGCGCGCGCATCGCCGGCTCCCTGCACATGACCATTCAGACCGCCGTGCTGATCGAAACGCTGGTCGCTTTCGGCGCCGACGTGCGCTGGGTCTCCTGCAACATCTATTCGACGCAAGACCACGCCGCCGCCGCGATTGCGGCCGCCGGCATCCCGGTCTTCGCCGTCAAGGGCGAGAGCCTCAAGGACTACTGGGATTACACCGCCAAGCTGTTTGAATGGCATGGCGGCGGCACGCCCAACATGATTCTCGACGACGGCGGCGACGCCACCATGTTCGTGCACCAGGGCTACCGCGCCGAACACCACGATCCTATGTTCCTCGATCAGCACAACAGCGAGGAAGAAGAAATCTTCTACGCGCTGATCAAGCGCATCCTGAAGGAAAAGCCGAAAGGCTACTTCGCCGAGCTCGCCAAGAACATCAAAGGCGTATCGGAAGAAACCACCACCGGCGTGCATCGTCTTTACGACATGCAGAAGGCCGGCACGCTGCTGTGGCCCGCCATCAACGTCAACGACTCGGTCACCAAGTCGAAATTCGACAACCTTTACGGCTGCCGTGAATCGCTGGTCGACGGCATCCGCCGCGGCACCGACGTCATGATGTCGGGCAAGGTGGCGATGGTCGCCGGCTTCGGCGACGTCGGCAAGGGCTCGGCCGCCTCGCTGCGCCAAGCCGGCTGCCGCGTCATGGTGTCGGAAATCGATCCGATCTGCGCGTTGCAGGCGGCGATGGAAGGCTATGAGGTCGTGACCATGGAAGACGCCTGCCCGCAGGCCGACATCTTCGTCACCGCCACCGGCAACAAGGACATCATCACCATCGAGCACATGCGCAAGATGAAAGACCGCGCGATCGTGTGCAACATTGGCCACTTCGACAACGAGATTCAGGTCGGCGCGCTCAAGAACCTGAAGTGGAACAACATCAAGCCGCAGGTCGACGAGATCGAGTTCCCCGACAAGCACCGCATCATCCTGCTGTCGGAAGGCCGCCTGGTGAACCTCGGCAACGCCATGGGTCACCCGAGCTTCGTGATGTCGGCGTCCTTCACTAACCAGACCTTGGCGCAGATCGAGCTGTTCGCCAACAACAAGGACGGCAAGTACAAAAAGGAAGTCTATGTTCTGCCGAAGTCGCTCGACGAGAAGGTCGCGCGGCTGCATCTCGCCAAGATCGGCGTCAAGCTGAGCCGAGTTGAGCAAGGAGCAGGCCGAGTATATCGGCGTGCAAGCCGGAAGGCCCGTACAAGGCGGACCATTACCGGTACTGAGCCGAGATAGCCCGCAAAGTGATTCGAATGGCCGGCCTCACGCCGGCCATTTCGTTATCAGGGATGCCGGCACGGCAATTTCCGTTTATTCCCGCGAAAGCGCGAAACTACGAATACCGCCCTGGTCCCCGCCTTCGTGGGAACGAACGGGGTTGCGCAGATGCCCAACAAACAGCCCCTTCGCCAGCTTGAAGCGGCCCTTGCCCGGTGCTATCTGCCCGCCATGACGACGCGTTCCAATCAATAATATCCGCAACTTCTCCATCGTCGCGCATATCGATCACGGCAAATCCACGCTGGCCGACCGGCTGATCCAGCTCACCGGCGGGCTCGAATTGCGCGAGATGAAGGAGCAGGTGCTCGATTCCATGGACATCGAGCGCGAGCGCGGCATCACCATCAAGGCGCAGACCGTGCGCCTGAATTACCACGCCAAGGACGGCCAGGATTACATCCTCAACCTGATCGATACGCCCGGCCACGTCGACTTCGCCTATGAGGTCAACCGCTCGCTCGCGGCCTGCGAGGGCTCGCTGCTGGTGGTGGACGCGAGCCAGGGCGTCGAGGCCCAAACGCTCGCCAACGTTTATCACGCGCTCGATGCCGGCCACGAGATCGTGCCCGTGCTCAACAAAGTCGACCTGCCGGCGGCCGAGCCGGACAAGATCAAGCAGCAGATCGAGGACGTGATCGGGCTCGATGCCTCCAACGCGCTGCTGATCTCGGCCAAGACCGGCCTGGGCGTTCCCGAGGTGCTGGAGGCGATCGTCACCCGCCTCCCACCACCGAAAGGCGACCGCGAAGCGCCGCTGAAGGCGCTGCTGGTCGATAGCTGGTACGACGTCTATCTCGGCGTGGTGGTGCTGGTGCGCATCATCGACGGCACGCTGGCCAAGGGCCAGCGCATCCACATGATCGGAACGGACGCCAATTACGAGGTCGATCGCGTCGGCGTATTCAGGCCGAAGCTCACGCTGACCGACGCGCTCGGCCCCGGCGAGATCGGCATGCTGACCGCCTCGATCAAGGAAGTCGCCGACACCCGCGTCGGCGACACCATCACCAATGAACGCCCGCCGCGCGCCAAGCCGCTGGCCGGCTTCCGCCCCGCCATTCCGGTGGTGTTCTGCGGCTTGTTTCCGGTCGACGCCGCCGACTTCGAGGACCTGCGCGCGGCCATGGGCAAGCTGCGTCTCAACGATGCCAGCTTCACGTTCGATATGGAGACGTCCGCCGCGCTCGGCTTCGGCTTCCGCTGCGGCTTTCTCGGGCTCTTGCACCTGGAGATCATCCAGGAGCGGCTGGAGCGTGAATTCAATCTCGAGCTGATCGCGACCGCGCCGTCGGTCATCTACAAGATGAAGCTGCGCGACGGCTCGGAGATCGAAATCCACAACCCGGTCGACATGCCGGACGTGATGAAGATCCTGGAAATCCACGAGCCGTGGATCGAGGCGACGATCCTGACGCCGGACGATTATCTCGGCGCCGTGCTCAAGCTCTGCCAGGACCGGCGCGGCGAGCAAAAGGAGCTCACCTATGTGGGCAACCGCGCCATGGTGAAATACGACCTGCCGCTCAACGAGGTGGTGTTCGATTTCTACGACCGGCTCAAGTCGGTGTCGAAGGGCTACGCCTCGTTCGACTACCATCTCACCGATTACAAGGAAGCCGATCTGGTGAAGATGTCGATCCTGGTCAATGACGAACCGGTCGACGCGCTCGCCATGCTGGTGCACCGCACGCGCGCCGAGTCACGCGGGCGCGCCATGGTGGAGAAGCTCAAGGAACTGATTCCGCCGCACATGTTCCAGGTGCCGATCCAGGCCGCCATCGGCGGCAAGATCATCGCCCGCGAGACCGTGCGCGCGCTGCGCAAGGACGTGACCGCCAAATGCTACGGCGGCGACGCCACGCGCAAGCGCAAGCTCTGGACAAGCAGAAGAAGGGCAAGAAGAAGATGCGGCAATACGGCAAGGTCGATATTCCGCAGGAGGCGTTTATCGCGGCATTGAAGGTGGATGTGTAGGACATCCACGCGCTAGCGCGAGGCGATCTCGTCGTCGCGCATGACCACGAAAATCAATACTCCCGCGATCACCATCGCAAACCGGAACGCACTCGGCACGCCGTTCCATGCTTGCGACTGCCACATGCCGAACCATTCGCCGCCGATGGTCATGAAGCCTCCCTGCCACAGCAGGAAGCCCAGCGTCAGCCCGAGCACCGCAAAGCGCTTGGCCCGCTGAAACGCCGCGGCGTCAGCCGACACGGCGCGGAGCAACGCGAAGGCGCCGAGCCAGCAAAGCACAGCCGTCGCCGTCTCGACTGCAATGATGAATGCGTAGGCCAGATGATGCAGCGCCGGACTGGTGATCGCGCGATAACCAATATTGGAGCCCGGGAAGATCGTGTCCATCGACAGCACATGCTGCACGAAAGCAAAATTGGTGTCGTAATCGGTCAAGTTGCCGAACACCACAAAGCTGGCGAACAACGCGATGGCCGCGACGAGGACGATCTTGGCGGCGCGAACGACGATCATGGCCGGCCCCCGGGCGGCACCCCGCGCCCCCAGAATAATGACAAACCCTAAAGCTTGAACAACGTCTCCGCATTGCCGTGCGCGATGCGTTCGCGGTCGGCGGCACTAACCGGAATGCCCTCCAGAAAGGCGCGCGCTTCCGCCATCGAGCCGTAAGGGTAGTCGATCGAGAACATGATGCGCTCGACGCCGACCTCGGCCAGAAGATTGTTGAACGTCGAGGTGAAGTTGAAGCCGCCGAAGGTGTAGTGCAGGTTTTCGAGCAAGTATTCGCGGGGCGTGCGCTTGAATTTCATCCCCGGCGAACGCGAGCCGACCGCGTCGAGCCGTGGCATCATGAACGGCAAGCCCTCGCCCATGTGCCCGACGACGACCTGGAGTTTGGGGAACCGGTCGAACACGCCGCGCACCATCATGCGCAGCACGTGCACCGCGGTTTCGATGTGCCAGCCCCAGCCGGGCCCTGCGAGCATGACCGTCTCGGCCGGCGTAAAGCCGCCATAGGAGCCTTCGATCACGGCCTTCGGCGGCATGGCCGGGTGCAGATAAATCGGCGCGCCGAGTGCTTCGGCGCATTCGAGGATCGGCCAGAAAAAACTGTCGTCGAGATAGCGCCCGCGCACGTGGCCGTTGATCATGGCGCCCTTGAAGCCGTCCTTGGCGAAAGCAGCGATCGAGCTCGGCGGCCGCCTTGTCGGGCACCGCCGTCGGCAAGGTCGCAAATCCGGCAAGCCGCGTCGGTGCCTTGCGCATCGCCTCCACCAGCGCATCGTTGATCTCGCGTGCGGCCGCGACCGCTTCGTCGCCCTCGCACTGCTCGGTGCCGGGATAGTTGATCGACAGCACCTGCATGTCGATGCCGGCCGCGTCCATTTCCGCGATCCGCTTCTCGCCGATATCCAAAGCCTTTGCGTAGATTTGCTCACCGGCCGCGCCCCGGGCTTTCACGAAGTTGTCCCTGAATGTCTTCCCCGGGCCTTCGAGAAAGGCGGGCGTGGCAAAATGCTCTTCAAGCGCGATGGTTCGCATGGACGTTTCCCGGTTCCAGATTTGCTTTCACCCCATCATGCCCAGTGTGCGGCAAAATTGATATTCCTCAAAAGACCTCATCGCGGCGCGGACAATGGACGGCTGGCGCGAAACATCGGATCATAAGCCGGGACGGACGTCCGACTGCGGGGGTGCGCGAGGATGGTCTATAAATTTCTGCTGGCGGTCGATGCCATCGTGGCAGCGGTCGTCATTTATTTTTTCGTCGTGGGCCTGGGCGACGGCTCGATCTCCGACTTCAACATCAGGCTGTGGCTGATCATCCTGCTCGCGCTCGCCGCCATTATCGGCGGCGGCGTTCTGCTCAACGGCAAGGGCAATCGCAAGGCCGCCAACGCCCTGTTGTTGGTGCTGGCGACGCCCGGCGTCCTCTACGGCCTGTTCCTGCTTCTTATCGTTGTGACGCAACCGCGGTGGAACTGACCGGTTGCCGGCGCGCGCGCGACGTTTGCGCTAGTTGAAGAAGTTGCTGGAGCCGGCGCTGCGGATGCGCTTGTTGTGGTGCGTCCGGTTCGAATGCCGCGAGCGGTTCGAATGCGAATAGACACGCCGCGACGGACTCGATCCCGTCACCACGATGCGGGTGTCGCCCCTGTTCTTGCTGACCAGCGAAAACAGCACGGCGGCGTGCCTGGGGTGCAGGCGAACGCAGCCATGCGAGGCCGGCCGGCCGAGATGCGACACCTCATAGGAGCCGTGGATGGCGAAGCCGCCGTCGTAGAAGATCGAATAGGGCATCGGCGACATGTGATACTTGCGCGAGTACCATTTGCGCGCCAGCCGCTCCGGCCGATAGCTGCCGTTCGGCGTCGCGTAGCCGCGCCGCGCGGTCGACACCGGCCAAACATAACGCTGATCCCCGTCGACGATGACCGACAGGCGTTGCGCCGATTTGTTGACGGTGATGAGCACGGTCGCCTGTGCGCTGGTCGCGACGCAAAGCAAGGCGATCACGGCCGCGGAAACGACAAGGTGGCGTGGCCACAACAGCGCCGACCGAAACGCGGCCAGCGCACCGAGGATGACGACGAGTACGCGATACATGAACCTCAACTCCCCAACGCCACGATCTTAATTTCGCCCGGAACGTTAACACTGTAAAGCCAGCAATAATGATCCAAGTCCGTGATTTCGCTACAATTTTAAGCAAATTGTCGCAGTCGCCGCGGCACTAAACCATCGCGTGCCATTTCGACTGACAGCATGGACAGAAATCGCTAGACCAGAACGCATCATGACAATACGTGCGAAGGACCCTCTTCTCGCATTTGCCGCCGTCTTTTACGGCTTGCTTGTGGCCGCCGTTCCGGCCCAAGCCGCCGACGAAAAGGCTGCGCCTGTTGCAGCGTCGCAACCTGCGGCAGCGGCAGCACCGGCCGAGCCAAAAACCGCGCCACCGCGGCAAAGCGCCGCGCCGGTGCAACGAGCCGCCGTTGACGCCCGCCCGGTCGTCACCGTGCCGGCCATGCCGCCGGAAAAACCCGCCATTCCCGACAAAGCAAAAGCAAAAGGCGTCCCGGCGAAATTCCTGTTTGCGTCGAAGAAACTGCCGAGCAAGGGCAAATCGCAGGCGATCGGCTATTACCCGCGCGGCTGCATCCAGGGCGCCGCCGAATTACCGGTCGACGGTCCGACCTGGCAGGCGATGCGGCTGTCGCGCAATCGCAATTGGGGCCATCCCAGCCTCGTACAGTTTGTCGAGCGATTTTCGCAAAAAGCCGCCAAGGCGACCGGCTGGCACGGTATCCTGGTCGGCGACCTCGGCCAGCCACGCGGCGGCCCGCTGCCCTTCGGTCATGCCAGCCATCAAATCGGGCTCGACGTCGACGTCTGGTTCGTGCCCATGCCGGACCATCGCCTGAGCCGGAAGGAGCGGGAGGACAAGACCGACTACAGCTTGGTCGCTTCGGACAAGATCCATCTCGATCCGAAAACCTGGACGCCGGCGCATGCCGCCTTCATCAGGACGGCGGCCGAGCAGCCAGAGGTCCAGCGCGTGCTGGTCAATGCCGTGATCAAGAAGGAACTCTGCCGGCTCGAAGGCAAGCAGCACTGGTCCTGGATGTCGAAGGTGCGGCCCTGGTATGGCCACGACGATCACATCCATGTGCGGCTGAAGTGTCCCGCCGATTCACCCCACTGCCGCGCCCAAGAACCGCCGCCGGCCAGTGATGGCTGCGCAAAAAAAGACCTCGCCTTCTGGTTCTCCGACAAGGTGATCCATGCCAAGCCGAGCAAGGGACCGCATAAGCCGAAGAAAGAAATCATGCTCGCCGACCTGCCGGCGGCTTGCAAAGCCGTGCTCGAGGCGCCGGCCAAGAAGACCAATCTCGCCGACGACGGGCGCTGATCGTCACGCCACCGGCAGCACGTTGGTATATTTCACCTGCTCCAGCGCGAAGCTCGATTCGATCGAGGCGATGCCTTCCAGCCTCGTCAATTTCGTCTTGAGAAAGCGCTCGTAGGCGGCCAGGTCCGGCACCACCACGCGCAGCCAGTAATCGCGCGGGCCGGTCATCAGATAGCACTCCAGGACTTCCGGCCAGCGCGCGATGGTTTTCGCGAAACGCTCGAGCAGTTCCTCGCGTTGCTTCTCCAGCTTGACGGAAACAAACACGCTCACCGGCAGACCCACGGCGCGCTGGTCAAGCACCGCGACATAGCGGGCAATCACCCCGGCTTTTTCCAGAAGGCGCACGCGCCGCAGGCACGGCGACGGCGACAGGCCGACTTTGTCGGCGAGATCGGCCAGGCTCATGCGGCCATCGTCCTGCAGATGGCGCAGGATTTTCAGGTCGGTGGCGTCGAGGTCCATCGTTGCGGTTGGCATATTCTGCCTCTATCCAGCTATTTATTGGCGTAAACTGCTAATTGAACTGCAATTATAGCGTGAATTAGCAGGCATCGCTACGGCCCGCGCTTCATAATCGCTCAGGCCGAACAGCCCGAGGCGGAATGACGCCGATGCACCCGAGCCAGAACGACAGCCTGCAAGTCCTTTCCGCGCTCGAGCGCAAGGTGCTCTGGCTCGCGAGCTGGACCATCCACAATGCCAACCATTTGCGCGACAACGCCGATGGCCTGAAGGTCGGCGGCCATCAGGCATCGTGCGCTTCGCTCGCCACCATCATGACCGCGCTTTATTTCGATGTGCTGCGGCCGCAGGACCGCGTGGCGGTGAAGCCTCACGCTTCGCCGATCTTTCACGCCATCCAGTACCTGCTCGGCAAACAGACACGCGAGCGCCTGGACAATTTCCGCGGCTACAAGGGCGCGCAGAGCTATCCCTCGCGCACCAAGGATACCGACGACGTCGACTTTTCCACCGGCTCGGTGGGCCTGGGCGTGGCACAGACCTTGTTCTCGTCGCTGACGCAAGACTATGTGCGCGCGCATGGCTGGGGCACAAACCGGCCGGAAGGCCGCATGGTGGCGCTGGTCGGTGACGCCGAGCTCGACGAAGGCAATATCTTCGAAGCCATTCTCGAAGGCTGGAAGCACGGTCTGCGCAATTGCTGGTGGATCATCGACTACAATCGGCAAAGCCTCGACGCGGTCGTGCGCGAAGGCCTGTGGCAGCGCTTCGAGACGCTATTCCGCGACTTCGGCTGGGACGTCGTCATTTTGAAATATGGCTCGCTGCTCGAAGCAGCATTTAAGGAGCCGGGCGGCGAGCGTTTGCGCGACTGGATCGACAATTGCCCGAACCAACTCTATTCGGCGTTGGTGTTCGGCGGCGGGGCGGCCTGGCGCAAAAAACTGAACGAGGATTTCGCCGGCGACAATGCCGTGCGCGATTTGATCGGCAAACGCAACGACGAAGAGCTCGCGCGGCTGATGACCAATCTCGCGGGTCAGGATCTGCCATCGTTGCTCGATGCTTTCCACGCGATCGATCACGACCGGCCGGTCTGTTTCCTCTGCTACACGATCAAGGGTTTCGGACTGCCGTTTGCGGGCCACAAGGACAACCATGCGGGCCTCATGACACCGGCGCAGATGGAGACGTTCCGGCAGGCAAACAACGTGCGGGCCGGCCACGAGTGGGACAAATTCGAAGGCCTGACGCTGCCGGCGGAGCGTCTGCAAGGTTTTCTCGACCAGGTGCCGTTTGCCGGCGGCGGCGAACGCCGCCTGAAGGCGCCGCAATACGACGTGCCGGCAGACTTTCCGGCGCCGCAGCAGCCGGTCACTTCGACCCAGACCGGCTTCGGTCTCATCCTCAACGAGCTTGGCCGCGCGGAGAGTGACTTCGCCAACCGTATCGTCACCACGTCGCCCGATGTCACTGTGTCAACGAATCTCGGCGCCTGGGTCAACCGCCGCGGCCTGTTCGCACACGAGGCCATGGCCGACATCTTCAAGAGCGAACGCATACCGTCGACCTTCAACTGGGAGTTTTCGCCCAAGGGTCAGCATATCGAGCTCGGCATCGCCGAGATGAACCTGTTCATCCTGTTGTCGGCACTCGGCCTGTCGCACGCGATCAACGGCGAGCGCCTGCTGCCGATCGGCACGCTCTACGATCCCTTCATCGCGCGCGGCCTCGATGCACTTAACTACGCCTGCTACCAGGACGCCCGCTTTATGCTGGTGGCGACACCGTCCGGCATCACGCTCGCGGGCGAAGGCGGCGCGCATCAGTCGATTGCCGAGCCGCTGATCGGCCTGGCGCAGGACGGGCTGGCCGCCTTCGAGCCCGCCTATGTCGACGAGCTCGCCGTGATCATGCGCTGGGCCTTTACCCATATGCAGAAAGACGGCGACGGCACACAGTCCGAACTGAACTGGCTGCGCGACGAGACCGGTGGTTCGGTTTACCTGCGGCTGTCGACCCGGCCGATCGCGCAGGTCGAGCGCAAAATGACCGACGAGTTGCGCCAGCAGATCGTCGACGGCGCCTATTGGCAGCGCATGCCGGGACCGAACGCGCAGGTAATCGTCGCCTACACCGGCGCCATCGCGCCGGAAGCGATCGATGCCATTGGGCTCATGGCCGAGGACCGCCGCGATGTCGGGCTGTTGGCCGTAACGTCGGCCGACCGGCTCAATGCCGGCTGGACCGCCGCGCAGCGCGCGCGCGAGCGCGGGCTGGTTCATGCCCGCTCGCATATCGAGCGGCTGCTGGCGGACGTGCCGCCGCATTGCGGTATCGTCACGGTGCTCGACGGGCATCCGGCGACCTTGGCCTGGCTCGGTGCAGTAGCAGGACACCGCACGCGCGCGCTCGGTGTCGAGCATTTCGGACAGACCGGCACGCTCGCCGATCTCTATCGCCACTACGGCATCGATGCGAATTCAATTGTCGCAGCCGCTCAAGCCATCGCGCCCGGACGCCCGATCCGCCACCTCAAGGCGCTGCCGTAATTTTGGTCGCGGGTAGAACCTTAGGTCCCTTGCTTTCGTTACGCTCTCGTCACAATGTTTCGACCTAATATCGTTCGATCGATTTCCGGTGTTGCGAAGGAGTTATCGCATGGGCCTGATGGACGTTCTCAACGGCATGCAAAATGGCCCCCACGGGCAACCCGATCCAAACGCAAAAAGCGGCATGTCGCCGATCACCATGGCGATCCTGGCCTTGCTCGCTTACAAGGCGCTCAAAGGCTTCGGCGGCCATCAGACCGCCCCGAATTCCGACTCCCGCCGCACCGCCGGCGAGCGGCGGCGGGCTTGGTGGTCTCGGCGGTTTGTTGCAAGGCGGATTAGGCGGCCTGCTCGGAGGCGCCGCCGCCGGGAGCGTTTTAAGCGGTGGCTTGAACGACCTGCTCAAGCAATTTCAGCAGAACGGGCATTCCGATACCGCCAATTCATGGGTCGGCAGCGGCCCCAATAAATCGATTTCCCCGAACGACCTCGCCAGCGCGCTGGGCGCCGACAAGATCGATGCGCTCGCGACGCAGTCCGGCATGTCACGCGACGAACTGCTGCAGGGGTTGAGCCAATATCTGCCGCAGGTTGTCGATCAGCTGACGCCACAAGGACGCCTGCCCACCGAACAAGAAGCCGAAAGCTTGCTCTGACGATATGATGGCGGCCCCGACCGAAGGAGCGTGACGTGAGCATCATCTGGATCATTATCGTCGGCTTCGTCGCCGGTCTCATCGCGCGCTGGATATCGCCCGGACCGAACGAGCCCTCCGGCTTTATCCTCACCACAGTGCTCGGCATTGGCGGCGCGTTTCTTGCCACCTGGATCGGCCAGAGCATCGGCTGGTATCGCCCGGATCAGGGCGCGGGCTTCATAACGGCCACGCTCGGCGCCGTTCTCGTTCTTTTCATCTGGAATAGGCTCGTCGCCGCGCGGGTGATTCCGGATCCCTGGAGCAAGCCGCGCTGATACGCGCACGAGAACCGGGTAGGCATGCCTAGTCGGTTGTGATAGCGAAAATGCTTCTTGAAAAATCAACAGCAGGGTGACCGTCATGAGTATCTTCGGCAGTATCATGGGTGCGATCTTCGGCCACGGTTCGGCGCAGGCGAAAGCATCGCCGACAGGAACGACTGGCGTAGCTCCGGGCGAGACGGTCGATGTCGCCGCCATTGTGGATAAGGCGGCGGCGGCCAAGGGCGAAAAGCTCGAATGGCGCACCTCGATCGTCGACCTGATGAAGGCGCTCGATCTCGACAGCAGCCTGTCGGCCCGCAAGGAGCTCGCGAAAGAGCTGAACTATACGGGCGACACCCACGACTCGGCGACGATGAACGTCTGGCTGCACAAGCAGATCATGACCAAGCTCGCCGCCAATGGCGGCAAGCTGCCGAGCGACATCAAGACCTGATCGCCATCCTCGAACGCATCCGAAGGCCTGGACCGGCGCCGCCGGTCTAGGCTTTCGCGTCTTCCAGGATCATCGCCGCGCCTTTCTCGGCGATCATGATCGTCGGCGAATTCGTGTTGCCCGAGACGATCGACGGCATCACCGAGGCGTCGATCACGCGCAATCCTTCCAGACCGATCACGCGCAAGCGCGCATCGACCACGGCGTTAGGATCGTCGTCGCGACCCATGCGCGCGGTACCGACCGGATGGAAGATGGTGGTGCCGATATCGCCGGCCGCCTTGACCAGCCCCGCCTCATCGCCATCGCGCACTTGCGCACCGGGCAGATATTCGACCGGCGTATATTTCTGCAACGCCGGCTGCGCGACGATTTTGCGCGTGACACGAATCGAGTCGGCGGCGACCTGCTGGTCGTCCGGCGTCGCCAGGTAATTCGGCCTGATCGCCGGTGGCACCGTCGGATCGGTGGATTTGAGCGTGAGCGTACCCCGGCTGGTCGGCCGCACGTTGCAGACGCTCGCCGTAAACGCCGGGAACGAATGCAGCGGCTCGCCGAATTTGTCGAGCGACAGGGGCTGCACGTGATACTGGATGTTGGCGCGATCCTGCGTCGGATCGGAGCGCGTGAACAGACCGAGCTGCGACGGGGCCATGGACATCGGCCCGCGCCGCCGAAATACGTAGTCCATTCCCATGCCCAGGCGGGCGAGCAGTTTGGGATAGCTTTCGTTCAGCGTCTTGACGCCCTTGACCTTGAAGATCATGCGCAGTTGCAGATGATCGTGCAGGTTCTGGCCGACACCCGGCTTGTCGAGCACGAGCGGGATGCCGAATTGCGAGAGCTGCGCGGCCGGACCGACGCCCGACAACATCATGAGCTGCGGCGAATTGATCGCGCCGGCCGACAAGATCACTTCGCCGCGGCTGCGCGCCGAGCGTAACTGCCCACCCTGCCGCCAGCGCACGCCGACCGCCCGCTTGCCGGAAAAGTCGAGACCCTCAACCATGCAGCCCGTTTCCAGCCGAAGATTTGTCCGGTGCAGCACCGGCTTAAGGAATCCGCGCGCCGACGACCAGCGCCGGCCGCGCTTCTGGTTGACGTGGAAATAGCAAGCGCCTTCGTTGTCGCCGGTGTTGAAGTCCTTCACGGTCGGAATGCCGTACTGGTTCGCCGCCGCGACGAAGGCGTCGAGAATTTCCCAGCGCGTGCGCGGATATTCGACTCGCCACTCACCGCCGGCGGCGTGACCGTCGGTGCCCAGAAAGTGATCGACATGCTTGCGAAAAATTGGCCGCACGTCGTCCCACGACCATCCCGGCAGCCCGAGCTGGCGCCACTGGTCGTAATCGGTAGCCTGACCGAGCATGTAGATCATGCCGTTGATGGCGGAGGAGCCACCGATCACCTTGCCGCGCGGATAGTTCAGGCTGCGGCCATTGAGCCCTTCTTCCGGCTCGGTCTTCATCAGCCAGTCGGCGCGCGGGTTGCCGATGGCGAAGAGGTAACCGACCGGAACGTGAAACCAGATCCAGTTGTCGCGACCGCCCGCTTCCAACAGCAACACACGCTTTGATGGATCGGCCGACAGGCGGTTGGCAAGCACGCAGCCCGCGGAACCGGCACCCACGATGATGTAATCGAATTCGCCTTCTACGGGCGATGCATTGGACATTGTACGCTTCCTCCGACGGGGGACTTTACCTTCCTTGCAAAGACTTGCTAGGTTTGATTGAGACCTGCGGCGCGCTGTGCGCGTGCTGCGCTTGCCGGAACGGCGGTTCCGACGTCGGTCGATTTCTCAATCGGTGAGACGCTAAACCGGCGCCGACCTGGGCGCGCGAGGAGAACCGCCATGTCACTCCGCAAATCTTCGACACGCTTATTTGCCATTCTTGCTTTATTTGTTGCGCTCGCCGCTGAACCACAACAGGCCCTGGCACAGGACGCGCTCACGATCTTCGCGGCCGCGTCGATGCGCAATGCGCTCGACGATGTCAATGCAGCTTTCAGCAAAAAGACCGGCGTCAAGGTCACGGCGAGCTATGCGGCCAGTTCCGCGCTCGCCAAGCAGATCGCGCAAGGCGCGCCGGCCGACGCCTACATCTCGGCCAACGTCAAATGGATGACGTTCCTTGCCGACAAGAAAATGTTGGCGGCGGGCACGCGCATCGAACTGCTCGGCAACAGCCTGGTGCTGATCGCGCCGAAGGACTCCAAGCTCAGCAACGTCAAGATCGAGAAGGGCTTCGACATCGCCAAGCTTGCCGGAGACGGCCGCATTGCTATTGCCGATACCAAGGCGGTGCCGGCCGGCCTCTACGCCAAGGCGGCGCTCACCTCGCTCGGTGTCGTGGCACGGCGGCGGAGCCGAAACTTGCGCAGGCCGAAAACGTGCGCGCGACGCTTGCCTATGTCGCACGTGGCGAGACGCCGCTCGGCATCGTCTATTCGACCGACGCCAAGATCGAGCCGAAGGTGAAAATCATCGGCACCTTCCCGGTCGACTCGCATCCGGCGATCATCTATCCGGTGGCCGGCCTTGCCGCCAGCAAGAACACGCACGTCAAAGCTTATCTGGATTTCCTGCAAACCCAGGCCGCCAAGACGATTTTCGGCAAATACGGTTTCAGCTTCCTGGTGGCACCGAAGGCGTCTTAGGCGTGCTCGAATTGACACCGCAGGACTGGACCGCGATCGCGCTGTCGCTGCGGATCGCGCTCGTTGCAACGGCGGTGACGCTGCCATTCGGCATCGTCATCGCCCTGCTGCTGGCGCGCAAGGAATTCTGGGGCAAATCGCTGGTCGATGCGGTCATCCATCTGCCACTGGTGCTGCCGCCGGTGGTGACCGGCTATCTGCTGCTCATCACCTTTGGCCGGCGCGCGCCGGTCGGCGAATTCCTTGCCGACCATTTCGGCATTGTGCTGGCCTTCCGCTGGACGGGCGCCGTTTTGTCCTGCGGGGTCATGTCGTTTCCGCTGATGGTGCGCGCGATCCGGCTGTCGATCGAGGCAATCGACCGGCGGCTGGAAGACGCCGCCGCAACCTTGGGCGCAAACCGCTTCTGGGGTTTCATCACGATTACCTTGCCGCTCGCCCTGCCCGGTATCATCGCCGGCGCGATGCTGGCTTTCGCGCGCGCGCTCGGCGAGTTCGGCGCCACCATTACATTCGTTTCCAACATTCCGGGCGAGACGCAAACCATTTCGGCGGCAATCTATACGCTCACACAAATTCCCGATGGCGACGCGGCCGCGCTCAAGCTGGTGATCGTCGCGATTGCCATTTCGGTCGCGGCGTTGGTCGCCTCCGAATATCTGGCGCGCCGCGCGACCGCGCGGCTGCACGGAGCGTGAGGCCATGCTATCCGTCGCGGTCGAGAAGCTGTTGGGCGAATTTGCGCTCGGCGTTGCTTTCGAAGCCGACAGTGGCGTGACCGCGCTGTTTGGTGCGTCGGGCTCCGGCAAAACCAGCATCATCAACATGATCGCCGGCCTGATGCGGCCCGATCGCGGCCACATCACGCTCGCAAACGACAAGCTGTTCGACGCGGCCGCCGGCACCGATGTCCCGGCCTGGCGACGACACGTCGGCATCGTGTTTCAGGAAGGCCGTCTGTTTCCGCATCTATCGGTGCAGCGCAATCTCGACTACGGCCGCTGGATGAGCCGCCAGACCTTCGATCAAAACGAATGGGACCACGTCATCGCGCTGCTCGACATCGGGCATCTGCTCGATCGTCGGCCCGGCAAGTTGTCGGGCGGCGAACGCCAGCGCGCAGCCATCGGCCGCGCCTTGTTGATGCGGCCGCGGCTGTTGCTGCTCGACGAGCCGTTGGCCTCGCTCGATGCCGCGCGCAAAGCCGACATTTTTCCTTACCTCGAGCGGTTGCGTGACGAGGCGCGGGTTCCGATAATTTACGTCAGCCACGACGCTTCCGAGGTGCGGCGCCTGGCAAGCCGCGTCGTCATGATGGACGCCGGCCGTGTGGTAACGACCGGCGGGGTGGACTTGCTGAGGCAATAATCGTCAGGCTGATTTTGGCAGAGTGTTACACACGGGGCGGGGACTGGGCCCGGCCGGGCGGCTTTTGCCGGTCCCACCGGTCCGTGCTATGAACCGGCACGCAAGAGGACATGACAATGCAGCCAAACACGAACCGCCGCGAACTCCTGTCGGATTGGGCTCTGGTCGCCTTTCTGATCGCTTTCGACGTGACCGCGCGCCTGTTGCCGCATGCGCCGGGCGTGTTGCCGGTTGCCGCCAGCGGGCTGTTCGCCGCGCGCATGCTGCATCGGCCGGTTTTGGCTGTCATCGTGCCGCTTGCCGCCATGGCGCTCAGCGGCTTTGGCCTGGCCGGCGACGACTGGCGGGTCTCGTTGGTGGTCTATGCCGCCATTGCCCTGCCGGCGCTGGCCGGCATGCTGTCGCGCCGCTGGCAGGGCGCATTGCCGGTCGTCGTGACGATGGTGTCCTGCTCGTTGTTGTTCTTCGCGGCGTCGAATTTCGCGGTCTGGGCCTTCAGCGGCATGTATCCGCTGACCCTCGAAGGATTGACCACGTGCTACGTCGCCGCACTGCCCTTCCTGGAAAAGACCATGGTCGGCGACCTGGCCTGGACGGCCGCGTTATTCGGCGGCGCCTGGCTGGTGCAAAATGGTCCGCAACTCGCCCGGCGCGCGCTCTAACCCCGCAATTTCCGTATTCGCGCAAGCCATGACTGGAACCGTGACTGGAACCATAACTTGGCGCGCCCGGTGAATTCGCCGGGCTCGTCGGGCTCGCCCAGCCGCAGACCGATCGTCGTCACGCGCCCATCGTCAACCTGGTGCGCGAGCAGCGCGATCGGCCCGAGCGCGACAACGTCGCCGATTTTCGCCGCATGGCCAATCTGCTCGCGAAAATAATCGGCGAGCGAAACGTCGGCGTGATCCGCCGCGACCTGCAAGCCATAAATATCCGCCAGCGCGCCGAGCGCAGCCGTCCCAGGCACGAAGAAGTCACCAAGCAACGCCGCATCCGGCGCACGCGGCGGCGGCATATCGACGAAGAAGCGATCGAGGGCTTGTGCTTTTTCGGGCGGCGCCAGCAGGTAGACATAATCGCCCTCGCGCACCGGGTGGGCTTCCGTCGGGGTAAGAATATCTTCATCGCGCACGATGAGCGTCGGCCGCGCCCAGTTCGGAATCAGGCCGCGGCGCAGGAACGGACTGTTGGCCGGCACCGGATAGCCGACGATCTCGCGCGCAAGCTGGCCGGGCAGATCGAGCTCGACGCGGCGGGGCTGCGGATCGCTGCGGGCAAACGAGATATCGAGGCGCCGCGCGGCAAACGACACCGTCCAGCCCTGGATCATCAGCGAGGACAAGACGACGACGAAAGCGACGTCGAAGTAAAGATGCGCCGCCGGCAAGCCGACCAGCAGCGGGATCGAGGCCAGAAAGATCGCTACCGCGCCGCGCAAACCCACCCAGGAAATAAACAACTTCTCGCGCCATTGAAACTTGAACGGGGCCAGACACAGGAATACGGCCACCGGGCGCGCAACGAGCATCAGCACCAGCGCGATGGCGACCGCGGCCAGCAGGCTCTCCGTCAACCGCTGCGGCCAGACCAGGAGACCGAGCAGCACGAACATCGCGATCTGCGCAAGCCAGGTCACCGCGTCGAGGAAGACGACAACAGAATTGTGCGCGCGCGTCTGCCGGTTGCCCATCACCAGACCGGCGAGGTAGACCGCTAAAAAACCGGAGGCGTGCAGCGTATTGGCAAAAGCAAACACCACCAACGCGAACACCGCGACGAACGGCGCGTGCAGGCCCTGCGGCAGATCGATACGGTTGAGGACAAATGTGATGATGCGGCCACCGGCGTAGCCGATCACACAGCCAAGCACGGCGTCTTGCGCCAATGTCATGAGGGCATGCGACCAACTGTGGTCGCCGCCAGTCATGACCTCGACCAAAAGAAGCGTCAGAAACACGGCGAACGGATCGTTGGTCCCGGATTCCACCTCGAGCGTCGCACGCACGCGCGGACGCAGGCGCAAACCTCGCGTATTGATGAGAAAGAACACGGCGGCCGCGTCGGTTGAGGCCACCACCGCGCCGACCAGGAACGATTCGATCCAGCCGCCGCCAAGCAGCAATTTGGCGACCGGGGCGACGAGTGCCGCGGTGATCAGCACACCCACCGTGGCCAGGCTCAGCGCCGGCGCAACCACATTGCGAAAGGAGGCGATCCGCGTGCGCAACCCGCCGTCGAACAGGATCAGCGCCAGTGCGACCGAACCGACCGTGTAAGTCGTGGCGACGTCGTTGAACCTGAGGCCGCCGGGCCCGCCCTCGCCCGCCAGCATGCCGACGATCAGGAACACCAGCAGCAACGGCGCGCCAAAGCGCAGCGCAATCAGGCTCGACAAGATACCGGCGAGCACCAGCAGGCTGCCGAGCAGGATGCCAACACTAATGATATCGAGCAGATTCATGGTCGCAGCCGAATCCCTCCCTTTATTGGAGGCATTCGGCCGTCCAAGGCAACGGCAATAGCGTCGCAATCGCCTAAATTTTATCCAAAGGCGCGGCTAAAAAGCCAGGCTCGGCAACCAGATGGCGATCTCAGAAAAATGCCCAACAACAGGACGCCACTCCGCATGACCACGCGATAGGGTGTCGTTGCGCAGAAGATCTTCCAGACCGAGATATCGTCGTCGTCGACGGCCACCTTCACGGAATGGACGATGGGCCCGAAGAACGGCCGTCGCTCAGCCTAGCTCCCTGGGTTCATCGCCTGCCAGCCGTTGGTCGTGTTTTCGCCGGACAGGTAGTCGTGATGATAGCTCAGGCATGACCGGAGGTCGGACATCACGCCGATGCGCAATGTCTCGCGGCAGTCCTTGACCGCGCGTTTCAGGAATTTCTGCGTTCCGGCGGTAACGTCCTTACTCACGGTCCGCCGCCAAAGCGAGGGTAATTCTTCTATCCCGGCACTGCCACTTTCGGGCAAGCGGTTGACCATCTGATTGAGAATGCGCGTGGCATTCACACGGTCGTTGTCTTGCTCGAATGCCCGTTCCGCCAGCGCGCGCAGCGGGCCGGTATAGCTGGCAATTTCGCTTGCGCTTTGCGGATTCGGGTCTCCCTGGACTGCGACCGGAATAATCGACGCCATGGCGCCGACGGAAAGCTTGGCTTGGCCGTTACCCAACCGGCGAACCGTCACTTCGGGCAGGCTGACCTTGACCGCGGAAAATTGCCGAAGCGATATGAAATCGAGCGCTGCCTCGACCCGTTGCCGGCGAACCACGCCGTCCGCTCCCGAGACCGTCAAAACGATATGGGTGCTCTTGGCCGGTCGGTAGACCGTGCCCGTCGAAGGGGTATCCCGGTGTTGCTGGAGGCAGACGGACGACAGCTCGGCCGTGCAAGTCCCGTGAGCGCATGTCATCGGCACCGGCTTATTGGATGCGATCAAGCCGAGAATCTGCGGCGCGGCCTGAGCAGGTGCAGGTGACAACGCGATAAGTGGAAGAATGGCGAGAAAGCTGAAGGCTTTAGAGCACATGGGTCTGTCCTTCGTTTCAATGCCGGCAAAACTGCGACAGCGCACGCGACCACATGAATCTGTTTATTCTAGAAGCAAAAAACATTCGAAGGAAGCGTAATTTCACCCCCCGAACAATTTGCTCGGCAGATAAGTTGCAATTTGCGGGAAATTGATAATGACGACCATGGCCATCAACATGATGACCCAGTACGGCGTCGCACTCTTGAAAATTGTCATGACGTTCATATCCGGTTCGATCTCATGGATCGACGCTTTGACCGTATAAACAAGCAAGCCGAAGGGCGGCGTATATAAACCGGCCTCGATGGCGATGATGCCGATAATTGCGAAGGCGATCGGGTCATAGCCGAGTTTGACCGCTATGGGCGCAAAGATGGCTGCAGTCAGCAGCATGATGGAGATGGAATCGATGATCATCCCCAGTAGAAACCAAACCAGCACCATGACGCCGATCACCATCCAGGGCTCCATGCCTGAGCCTACGAACAGGCCTTCGATGGCATTGGCCATTCCGGTCATGGCGAGAGTGCGCGAATAAAGCGCCGCGGTGACCAGCAGCAAAAGGATCGGTGCCGAGGTCTTCCCCACCGACAAAATGGAATCGATAACGTCGCGGAGCCGCATGCCCTTGATGATGCCGAGCGCCAGGCCGATCAGGGCGCCGGCCCCGGCACCTTCAGTCGGCGTGAAAATGCCAAACCAAATGCCACCCAGGACAGCGACGATGACAAGCGTGATTCCCGCGAGGCTGATCAGGAATTGGATTGTCGAGACGTCCGCCACGTCATCTGCCGCTGCGCTGCCGAAGGCGGCTGAGTCGCCGGTTCTTGCGCCGGCGCCGACGGTCTCCGGTCGCCACAATGCGTAACCAAATACATAGACGATGAACATGGCCGCCAGAAGCAGGCCGGGGATGACGCCGGCGGCAAAAAGCTGACCGATAGATTGTTCCGTCAGAATGCCCCAGACGATCATAAGCACCGACGGCGGAATCAGCATGCCGAGGCAGCTCGAACCCGCGACGGCGCCCAACGCGAATCCTTTATGGTAGCCATGGCGTTTCATTTCCGGATAGGCGATCCGGGAAAAGGCCGCAGCCGAGGCAATGCTGACGCCAGTGACGAAAGAAAAAAGCGCGTTTCCGACGACGGTGGCGATGGCCAGGCGGCCGGGCACGCCTGGCAGTAACCGGTTGATGCCGCGATAGACGTCGGTAACGACTCCCGACTTACCAATGAATTCACCCATCAGCATGAAGAGCGGGATAACCGCAAAGACATAGGCGCGAATGGCTTCGTAAGCCGTGTCCGCCAGCATGGCCTGCACGGTGTGAAAAGCGTTGATGTCGGCGCCGGTGACCAGAAAAATGCCGAGGGCGCTGGTCATGCCGAGCGCGATGGCGATATGAACGCCGATCAACACCAGGCCGATGAGACTGACGACCAGCAATACCGCAGTGTTTAATTCGAACACCGGACTAATCCTGCGTGTTATCGAACGCGGTCAAGGGGTTGTCCGGATCCGATTCGGAGTTCAGCATTTTGGGCTTGAAGACATCGATATAGGCCATCACCAGATAGTTGATCATGGCGAGGCCGCTGCCGACGAGCACGGTCCAACGCGCGGGCCAGGAAGGTACACGCAAGGCGCCTTCGCCTTCGTATTCGCCTTCGACAAACGACTTGATGCTTTCTTCCCAGCCGCCGGTGATAATCATCAGAAAGAACGCGGCGCCCAGAAGATAGCCAATAGCGAGCAATACGCGCTGCGCTTTGTCTGGCAAAAGAATAACCAGGAAGTCCGCCCTGAGCATCGAGCGCGAGCGAATGGCGTAGCCGGCTTGCAAGAACACAATGATGACGATGGATGCAGCGACCATTTCGGCGGTGCCGTAAATCGGCATGCTGAAAACAGTCCTTCCAATGATGTTGGCCATCACCAGGAACGCCAGCCCAAAAGCCCAGGCCGCAGCGGCGACCATCAGAAATTTGGACACCCGATCAGTGACCGTGATGATCGACATTGCCTTCCCCCTCAAGCCCCCGCTTGAAACTGGAATCAAAAAATACCGGCAGAAAATCACGGAATTGGATTTTCAGCCGGTAAATTTTGAATGCCTTTTGGCCTTGTTATTTGATGACGTAACGCACCGGCCATTTGTAGCCGTGCTTTTCGGCGACCTCCAAGGTGTAGTTGAGGATCGCCTTGGCCGGGTAGCCTTTCGCCTCAAGTTCGTCGGCGATTTTCTGCGGCCAAGCCGAAAGCTTCTGCGCCCACTCAAGACGAACGTCGTCCGGCAAGTCGCTCACCGTGATATGCGAGCGCAGCCAGTCCATGTCCTTCTTGTAGCCCTTCTTGTTGAAGACGCCGGTCTGGATTTCGTAGCGATGCGCGACCTCCATGACGATCGGTCGCACTTCCGGCGGCAGGCTCTTCCAGAAACGGTTGTTGACGGTCAGGCCGTGCCAGGTAATCGAGCCGAAGCCGATGGTCGTATAGTACTTGCCGACTTCATAAAGCTTGAACACCGGTCCCCAGGCGCTGGGGAACATGATGCCGCCTTCGGCGACGCCGGTCTTGATCTTCTGATACCAGCCCGGCAAGCCGTCGGTCACCGGAATGATGCCGATATTGGCTTGCTTCATCCAATTCAGGTTGAGGCCGGCGCCAAGAATCTTGTGACCCTTGAGGTCGGACACTTTCTTCCACGGGAAGTTGGTACCGATGTTGTAACCGCCGTCGCCGATATGCGCGATCAGGGTCTGGTTGTACTTCTGGAACACATCCTCAAGGATTGGGAACTTTTTGTAGACGTCGACGGCGATGGCGACGCTCATCTCCGGATCCATGGTGCCAAAGGGCAGCATGATCTGGAAGGCGTTCATCGGCAGCTTGGAGGCTTCGAAACAGAAACAGAAGCCGCCGATATCGAGGACACCGTTCTGAACGCCTTCGAGGACATCGAACACCTTCACGATCGAGCCCGAATAACCTTCGATGAATTTGACAGTATGCTTGGTCTTCGACTCGATCGCCTTTTTGAGCTCGGGCTCAAAGAAGGTTTTCATCAGGCCCGCGTAGACGACGGTCGGTGGATGGCCCGAGCCAATCCTGATGACGATTTCCTTGGCAGAAGCGTAACCAATGCCGCCAAGCATGAGAGCGGTTGCAAGTCCAAGAACCGTCATTCCCGAAACGGCAGCAGCAACTATCCCTGATTTCCTTGTTTGCACTTTTCCCTCCCTTTCTGCGTTTTCACTCCCACTGTCACATGCATGCCGGCGTGCGCGCTTAGCCGCGCGTCTTTAGTTCCGGCTCGTTGGAAAGTAGATTCGTTGCGGTACGCAATGTGCAATGCGGCCGCGCGCTCAAGACGCTATCCAGGCGTCGCTTATCCTCCCCCACTGGACGATGTCCTTGCTGGACATTTCGTATGGCGAAATCATTCAATTCCGCCTGTGCAAAGTCTTTCACACTTCCGGCGAAGTGCCTAGGAGGTCGTCATGCGGCGCCGTAAAGCCATGTTAGAAATTGACCTTGTCGCCGCCCTTGAGTGAGAGAATTTCGCGCGCTTCATCAGGCGTTGCGATTTCCACACCAAGGCCTTCGAGGATCTGACGCACCCTGGTGACTTGTTGCGCGTTGGACTCCGCGAGCTTGCCGGGCCCGAGCCACAACGAATCTTCCAAGCCGACGCGCACATTGCCGCCCATCGACGCCGCCATTGCGGCAATGCGCATTTGATTGGCGCCGGCGCCGAGCACCGACCAGTGATAGTTATCACCGAGCAACCGGTCGGCGGTGCGTTTCATCTGCATCACGTCTTCCGGATGCGCACCGATACCGCCGAGAATACCGAACACCGACTGTACGAACAGCGGCGGCTTGACAACGCCGCGGTCGAGAAAATGCTTCAGCGTGTAGAGATGTCCGATATCGTAACACTCGATTTCGAAGCGCGTGTTGTTTTCCGCGCAGGTGGTGAGGATGTATTCGATATCGGCGAAAGTGTTCTTGAACATCCCCTTGCGCGAGTTCTCGAGATAGGGCTCCTCCCAGTCATGTTTGAACTTCCCCTTGTAGCGCGGGATCATCGGGTAAAGTCCGAAATTCATCGTGCCCATATTGAGCGAGGCAACCTCCGGCTTGAAGGTGGCGGCCGGTTTGACCCGCTCCTCGATTGACATGGTCGGCGCTCCGCCGGTCGTGATGTTCACAACGACGTTGGAGCGCTGCTTGATCACCTTCAGAAACGGAGAGAAGGCTTCCGGCGTCTGGTCGGGCCTGCCGTCCTTCGGGTTGCGCGCGTGCAGATGCACGACCGCGGCGCCGGCTTCGGCGGCTCCGATCGCAGCGTCGGCAATCTCCTGCGGGGTCACCGGAAGATGAGGCGACATCGACGGTGTGTGGATCGAGCCGGTAACGGCACAGGTAATGATGACTTTGCGCGACTTCGCCATGAGCATTCCATCCCGGGTAAGTAAGACTTGTTGAATTGCGATTGGACTTGGGTATCGATCCTAGATTATCTGCCAGCCGAGAGTCACTCCCGTGCGAGGGCGGAAAGCCGTTGTGGACGAGAACGCTCAACCTGCAGCGGTGCGCTCCGGCACCCTGATCGGAGTTCTGTGCGGCATCGCCGCCGCGCTCGGATGGGCAGGCGGGTTCGTCGCCGCCAAACACGGCGTCAGCGTCGGCTTCGCACCGGCCGATCTCGCCTTCCACCGCTTCTTCTGGTCGGGCCTGCTGCTGATGCCGTTGGCCATGCGCGACGGGCTCATCAGGCTCGGCGGCATCGGCTGGGGCCGCGGCCTCTTGATGAGCGTGCTGTCCGGCCCACCGCAGGCGCTCATTGCCTATACGGGATTTACGCTCGTCCCGCTCGGGCACGGAACTACGATTCAACCCGCCACCGCAGCGCTATTTGGCCTGATCCTCGCCTCCGTCGCGCTGCACGAGCGGGCGACCGCGCAGCGCATCTTCGGCGGCGCCATCATCATCGTTGGGCTTCTGGTGTTCGGCATCGAATCGGTCACCACCATCGGCAGCCACGGCATCGGCGGTGACATGTTGTTCGTCACTGCCGGCTTCTTCTGGGCAGCCTTCGGCACGCTGCTGCGTTACTACCGCATGTCGGGCCCGCGCGCGGTCGCGACGGTCGGCGTTTTATCGATCGTGCTCTATACGCCGCTGTTTGCCCTTTTCGTCGGCTTTCACAACATCATGCAAATGAGCCTGACGGAGAACCTCATCCAGATTTTCGTGCAGGGCATATTTGCCGGCGTGTTACCCATCTATCTCTACGCGCGCGCGGTCATGCTGCTTGGCGCCGGGCGCACGGCAACCTTCCCGGCGCTGGTGCCGGTATTCGGGGTGATTATCGGCTATCTCGCGCTCGGCGTGATGCCGACTGTTCCGCAATTGATTGGCCTGGTGATCGTGGTGATTGGATTTCGTTTCGCGCTGCGTTGATCCTCATTCCGGCCCGGCATATTTGCCCGCCGTGTCGGGAAACATGTTCTTGACGATCTTGAATTTTGAAATGTCGACAGTCGCATCCATGTGCAGAAAGATGACGGCGTCGCGCAGAACCTTTTCGATGCCGAAGTCGAGCATGATGCCGTTGCCACCGTGCAATTCGATCGCGTTCTGGGCGACCTTCATGATTTCCTCGGAGGCGAACATCTTGGCCATGTTGCACAAGGTCTCGGCTTCCGGCGCGTTGTCGTCGACGGCTTTGGCAGCACGGCCCAAGAGCGCACGCACCGCCTCGATGCGGGTCGCCATGTCAGCAAGCCTGAGCGCCACCGCCTGATGCTTGATCAGGATGCGGCCACCTTGGATGTAGTTCTGCACATAGTCGGCGGTTGCTTCGAAAGCTCGAACGCCGACACCGAGATTCTTCGCTGCCTGGATGATCTTGCCCGGCCGGAAATAGACGCCGGCAGACCCGAGCGCATCGTTTTCGACGAGCAGTTGATCATCGGGCACGAACATGTCCTCGAACACCAGTTCTCCATTGTTCATGAAGCGGCAGCCGAGCGTCTCGTTGCAGCGGGCAACCGTGAAGCCCTGGGTGTCACGCGGCACAAGGAACGATGAGGTGCCCTGCAACATGCCGACTTTCGTGTTTGTGTTGGCGTAGACCACGTAAAGGCCGGCGTCATAGCCATTGGAGATGAACTGCTTGCGGCCGTTGATCACCCAGCCGCCGTCTGCCTTCACGGCCTTGGTGTGCATCGCCGCTTCCGGCACATTGTAGGGCAGCCAGCGGTCAGAGGCGCCGCGCGGCTCGGTCAGGCAATGCGCCATGAGAAATTGCGGATCCTCGACCAGTCGCTTGAACCACTTTTCCTGCAAATGGCGCGGTGCAAGCTGGCGCAACAGCACCGACACTTTCCAGTTCTGCACCAGCTTGTCGGCGAGCCCTGAATCCCCGCGCGCGATCTCTTCCGCGATCATGGCGAAGGTCGTAACCTCGGTGCCCTTCTCGAGCTCCACGCCGCCGAATTCTTCCGGTACCCCGAGGGTGCGGATACCGATTTTTTCCGCTTCTTCCAGGATGCGTGGCGGCAGCCGCTCCTCGGGCGTCATCGACCATTCACGCTGCCAGTTCTCGCGGATGAAAGGCAGGACAACGTCGTCGACGAAATCGCGGCAACTTTGGCGCATCATTTGTTGTTCTTCCGAGAGCGAGCGGTCGAGCATGTGCAAATCCCCCTTAAGCGCCGCCTTCACGAATTGCCGTGCGGCTTTGATTTGATATTGATCGGCTTTACGGGCTAATTCCACGGGGGGGTGCGAGCTTTGGAGCCCGGCATGAACGGCGTCGAGCAGGCGGCCACTGCCATAAACAGATTTCTGAGCAGCGCAATTCAAGAGCTGACCTCGCTCTGGCTGCTGCTCGACTTTGGCCTGATTCTAGCCGCCGCCGTCGTCGGCATGGGCGTAGCGGCGCTGATTCGCCGGCGCATCGATTTCCCAGCTTTGAGCGCAAGTTGGCCGCCGCTGGTGCGCCAATTCTTGACCCACGTCCGAGCCAATATCGGCGCCATCGTCTTCATCGCGACGATCGCGACCATGCACGCGCTGATGTTGAAGCTGACCTGGCCGAGCCGCTCCTATTTGCTCGGCGTTGCTGCCAGTCTCGCGACGGCCTGGGTAATCATCGCGCTGATCGCCGGCCTGATTCAAAACCAGTTCCTCTACCGTGTGGTCGCGATCTCGGCCTGGGCGGTCGCCGCGCTCAGCATTCTCGGCCTCTTGGAACCGGCCATGTCGGCGCTCGATTCCGTCGGTCTTTTCGCCGGCGGATTGAGGGTCACGCCGCTGTTGGTAATCAAGACCACGGTGCTGCTGCTGCTCACGCTGTGGGCGGCAAACACCGCCAGCGACTTCCTCGACCGCCGCGTGCGCGCGGCTGCTGACCTGACACCATCGATTCAGGTGCTAATCGGCAAACTGATCCGCCTTGTGCTAATCACGTTCGCGATCCTGATCGTGCTGTCGACCGTCGGCATCGATTTTTCGGCGCTCGCCTTCTTCTCCGGTGCGGTCGGCGTCGGCCTGGGCTTCGGCCTGCAGAAAATCGTCTCCAACCTTGTGAGCGGCATCATCCTGCTCGCCGACAAGTCGATCAAGCCGGGCGATGTGATCACGGTCGGCGATTCGTTCGGCTGGGTCGAGTCGATGGGCGCGCGCTATACGGCGGTGGTTACCCGCGACGGCCGCGAGTTCCTGATCCCGAACGAGGACTTCGTCACCCAGCGTGTCGTCAACTGGTCCTATTCCAACAACGAGGTACGTGTCGACGTAGAGTTTGGCGTAAGCTACGCGGCCAACCCGCACGAGGTAATCAAATTCGCGCTCGAAGCGGTCAAATCGGTCAAGCGCGTTTTGCCGGGGCCGCCGCCGGTCTGCCATTTCAAGGCGTTCGGCAAATCTTCGATCGATTTCATCCTGCGCTTCTGGATCCGCGATCCGATCGACGGACTTACGAATGTGCGCGGCCAGGTACTGTTGGCGCTGTGGGACATCCTCAAGCGCGAAGGAATCGAGATTCCTTTCCCGCAGCGCGACCTCAATCCGCGCGGGCCGTTCCATGTCATCGTCGACCGCATGAGCAACCCGAAAAAGCGGTGAAAGCGCGAAATTTACCGAGGAGCTTGCGATGAGTGACAAGCAAACTGTTGCAATGGAAGGCCGCTGCACCTGCGGCGCCGTGCGCTACCGGCTGAACGCGCAACCCCTGATCGTCCATTGCTGTCATTGTACGTGGTGCCAGCGCGAGTCCGGCTCGGCCTTCGCCGTCAATGCCTTTATCGAAGCTGCGCAGGTCGAACTCCTGCAAGGCGCTCCGGTGCAAACGACGCTGCCCAGCGCCAGCGGCAAAGGCCAGGTGTTCTGGCGCTGTCCGGATTGCGGCGTCACGCTCTGGAGCAACTACGCCGGCGCCGGACCCAAGTTTCATTTTGTGCGCGTGGGCACGCTCGACGAGCCCTCGCGCGCCCCGCCGGACATCCACATCTACACGTCGACCAAACTACCCTGGGTGATCCTGCCGGAAGGCATTCCCGCGGTTACGGAGTTTTACAATCCCGCCGAACTCTGGCCGGCTGACAGCATGGCGCGTTTCAAGGCGGCCAAAGCTGGATGAAGGCGGGATAAAGCCGAGCTACGCCGCCTTTTTGCTCGCCAGAAAATCCCCCATGCGCTGAAGCGCCTTCAGGATGTTCTCGGTCGAGTTGGCATAAGACAGCCGCACATAACCCTCGCCGAGAATGCCGAAATCGGGCCCGCCGATGATGGCGACACCGGCGTCTTCCAACAGCGCGGAAGCCAACGCCTTCGCCTTCCAGCCGGTACGCGAAATGTTGGGGAAGGCATAAAACGCGCCTTTCGGCGTCGCGCAGGTCACGCCCGGCAGTTTGTTCAGTCCGTCGACCACGACTTTACGCCGCTTGTCGAACTCGGCGACCATCTTCCACACGTCGTCCTGCGGGCCTTGCAATGCGGCGAGGCCGGCATATTGCGTGGCTGCGTTGACGCAGGAATAAAGGTTGACCGCGAGCTTGCGCGCATAGTCGTAAAGCTTGCCGGGCCACACCGCGTAACCGAGCCGCCACCCGGTCATGGCGTAGGTCTTCGACCAGCCGTTGAGCAGGATCAGCCGGTCGCGGATTTCGGGATAGCTGAGCAAGCACACATGCGTCTCGCCGTCATACAGCATGTGGTCGTAGATCTCGTCCGACATGATCGCGACATCGGGCCACTTCGCCAGCCCGGCAACCAGCTTGTCGACTTCACTCTTCGGCGTGACGCCGCCGGTCGGATTGGCCGGCGAGTTGAGAATCAAGAGCCGCGTCTTTGACGTGATCAGCTTGAGCGTTTCTTCGGCGGAAAAGGCAAAGCCGTTTTCCTCGCGGATCGG
The DNA here is from genome assembly GCA_963720835.1 of uncultured Pseudomonadota bacterium. Classification (GTDB taxonomy): domain Bacteria; phylum Pseudomonadota; class Alphaproteobacteria; order Rhizobiales; family Xanthobacteraceae; genus Pseudolabrys. The sequence goes on from CAVRHC010000014.1 coordinate 200,259, forward strand.
CACCGGCACCGGCTTGGCGCCGGTGTATTCGATCATCGAGCGATAGATCGGGAAACCGGGATCGGGATAGAGAATTTCCACGCCCGGTTCGCCGAACATCACGATCGACATGTACATGGTCGGCTTGCCGCCCGGCATGATCATGACTTCGTCGGGCGAGACCTCGACCTGGAAGCGCTTGTGCAGGTCGGCCGCCACCGCCTCGCGCAATGGCGGAATACCGGTCGCCGGCGTGTAGCCGTGCGCGCCGTCGCGCAGCGCTTTCACCGCCGCTTCAACGATGAAATCGGGGGTGCGGAAATCGGGCTGGCCGATCCCGAGATTGATGATATCGCGCCCTTGGCTCGCCAGGGCATTGGCGCGCGCGAGCACGGCGAAGGCGTTTTCCTCGCCGATGCGCTCGAAAGCTTCGATAGTCCTGAGCATGACAGTGATTCCCCGGCGGCAGCGCATTGGCCGGGCAGCGAAGGCCGCTCATCCGGCGCGCCCAGCAATATCAAATCGCCGCCGCCACAACAAACGGCGGTGATGCAACCATCACCGAATGGCATTGTCCTGCGGCGCGCAAACGTGGCAGGGTCCCGCCCCGTCCTTCATCCCTGCGCCGCCCAAGATCCGACCGTCACATGACCCGACCGTCCATCGCCGAAAAGCGCCAGGCGTTTCGCCAGTTGCATGAGACTGGCTGCTTCGTCATTCCCAATCCGTGGAACGTGGGCACCGCTCGCTACCTGCAAGGGCTCGGCTTCAAGGCGCTGGCGACCACCTCGTCGGGTTACGCGCATTCGCTTGGGCTTTCGGACGGCGACATTACCCGCGACATGGCGCTCGCGCATATCCGCGAGATCGCGGACGCCGCCGACATTCCCGTCAATGCCGACTTCGAGAACGGCTTTGCCGACGAGCCCGCCGACGTCGCGGCCAATGTGCGGCTGTGCGCCGAGACCGGCGTGGCCGGCCTGTCGATCGAGGACTACACCGGCAACGATGCCGAACCGCTTTATCCGTTCGACCTGGCGGTTGCGCGCGTGCGCGCCGCGCGCGCGGCCATCGACCGCGCCGGCGGCGGCATCGTTTTCACCGCCCGCAGCGAAGGCTTCATCCGGAGCCGGCCCGACATGGACGAGACCTTGCGCCGCCTGAAAGCTTTTTCAGAAGCGGGCGCCGATTGCCTCTATGCCCCGGGCATCAAGACGCGCGAGGAGATCGAAACCGTGGTCAAGACGGTGGCGCCGAAGCCGGTCAATTTTTTGATGGCCGGCTCGAACTTCACCGTAGCCGAGCTTGCCGCGCTGGGCGTGCGCCGTATCAGCGTCGGTGGCACGCTGGCGCGCGTCGCCATGCATGCCTTCATCGCGTCTGCGCGGGCGATCGCCGAACAAGGCCGCTTCGACAGCTTTGCCGACATCACGACGAATGCAGAGTTGAACGCCTTTTTCGCGGCCGACCACGCCCGCCGTGACTGACCGGCATCCACAAACCGGACAGCCGGTCGGCGCGCCGGTCGACAGCACGCCGGCCGCACGGCCTGGCCCGGTGACGCTGCAAGGCCGCTTTTGCCGCGTCGAGAAGCTTATCCCCACGCATGCGCGCGCTTTATGGGAGGCGATGAAAGGTCACGACCGCCTCTGGACCTACATGCCGAGCTACGGGCCATTCTCCGACGCAGCGGAGTTCTCGCGGTGGGTGGCGCAGCGCGTGCCGCTCGCCGATCCGATTTCCTATGCCGTTGTCGACACGGCCGGCCGCGCGCTCGGCATCCTTGCCCTGCTGGCAATCCGACCGGAGCACCGTGTCATCGAAGTCGGCCACGTTGTCTATGCGCCGACACTTCAGCGCACACCGCTCGCCACCGAGGCGCAATATCTTTTGGCGCGCCACGTTTTCGAAACGCTCGGCTATCGGCGCTACGAATGGAAATGCGACACACTCAACGAAGCTTCGCAGCGCGCGGCCTTGCGCTACGGTTTCACATTCGAAGGCATCTTCCGCCAGCACATGATCGGCAAAGGCCGCAATCGCGACACCGCCTGGTACGCAATGCTCGATCATGAATGGCCGGCGCGCAAATCGGAATTCGAACGTTGGCTCGCGCCGGAAAACTTCGCCGCCGACGGCCGGCAAAAAACGAAGCTGGGCGGCGCATGCAGCAAGGCGCCATGAGCGCTTCGGCCCGCCTTATCCATCAGAAACCGTTCGTGTTGTTCTGGTTCGCGCGGCTGACCAACACGATGGGCTTTCAGATGCTGGCGCTGATGATCGGCTGGCAGGTCTATCAGCTCACCAACGACCCGCTCGACCTCGGCCTGATCGGCCTCATTCAGTTCGTGCCGGCGGTGCCGTTGACGCTGTTGATCGGGCACATTGCCGACCGTTACGACCGGCGGCTGATCGTTCGGGCGGCCCAGAGCGTCTATGCGGTCGCCGCACTCATGATCGTCGTGGCGATACTGACTCACACGCTCAACCGAAGCCTGCTGTTCACCGCCGTATTTCTGCTCGGCTGCGCGCGCGCTTTCGAATTGCCAACCGGCAGCGCGCTGGTGCCCGCACTGGTGCCCGCACCGCTCATCTCGCGCGCGGTGGCGGCATGGACCTCGGCCAACCAGACGGCGACGATCTGCGGGCCGGCGCTCGGCGGCCTCATCTATGCCTTCAGCCCGCTGGCGGTGGGCATCGTCTGTGTCGTGTTCTTCGTCTGCGCCATCACGTTCGTTTCTCTGATCCGACTGCAAAAGGTCACGGCTTCACGCGAACCGCCGACCATCCGTTCTGTTCTTGCCGGTATCGATTACATTCGCACGCGCAGCCGTCTGCTCGGCGTCGTTACGCTCGACTTGTTCGTCGTCCTGCTTGGCGGCGCGACCGCCCTGCTGCCGGTTTACGCGCGCGACATTCTCGCAGTCGGGCCGATCGGCCTCGGCCTCTTGCGGTCGGCGCCGGCGGTCGGCGCACTGCTCACTGCCATTGTGCTGTCGCGCCATCCAATCGAGCGCAATATCGGGCCGAAGATGTTCGCGGTGGTGGCAATCTTCGGCGTCACCACCATTGTCTTTGCCCTGTCAACATCGTTTGCGTTGTCGCTGTTCGCGCTCGCCGTGCTCGGTGCTTCCGACGCCGTGAGCGTCGTCATCCGCTTTTCGCTGGTGCAGATCGAAACGCCCGACGCCATGCGCGGGCGCGTGAGTGCCATCAACTATCTATTCGTCGGCTCGTCCAATACGCTGGGCGAGTTCGAATCCGGCGCGGTCGCGGCCTGGCTGGGCGCAACCGCTTCGGTACTGATCGGCGGCATCGGTTCGCTCGTGATCGCCGGCGCGTGGATGCTCATGTTTCCCAGCCTGCGCAAGCTCGACCGTTTCGAGCCGGCGGACGGCAAGGAGGCTGGGACCTGATGCACATTCTCATTACCGGCGCCGCCGGAATGATCGGCCGCAAGCTGACCGAGCGCCTCATCAAGGACGGCGGCCTCAACGGCAAGTCGATCGACAGGTTGACGCTGATCGACGTGGTCGCGCCGCAGGCGCCGAAATTTTCAGGCAAAGTCGACGCCGTTGTCGGCGATCTGTCGGTGCACGGCGCGGCGAGCAAGGCCGTCGCAGAGCGGCCGGACGTGATCTTTCATCTGGCCGGCGTGGTATCGGGCGAAGCGGAAACGGATTTCGACAAGGGCTATCGCGTCAATCTCGACGGTACCCGCACGCTCTTCGATGCGGTGCGCGTCCTCGACGGCTACACCCCGAAAGTCGTCTTCACCTCCTCGATTGCGGTTTTCGGCGCGCCGTTTCCCGACGCTATTCCCGACGACTTTCATCTGACGCCGCTCACCTCTTACGGCACGCAGAAGGCGATTTGCGAATTGCTGCTCGCCGATTATACGCGCCGCGGTTTCCTCGACGGTGTCGGTATCCGCCTGCCCTCGATCGTGGTGCGGCCGGGTAAGCCGAACAAGGCCGCTTCCGGTTTCTTCTCAGGCATCATCCGCGAGCCGTTGGCCGGGCAGGAAGCGACGCTGCCGGTTTCCGACGATGTGTTGCACTGGCATGCATCGCCGCGCGCCGCGGTCGGATTTCTCATTCACGGCGCGGGTCTTCACGCGCGAGCAACTCGGCCCCCGCGTCAACCTCACCATGCCGGGCGTGTGCTGCACCGTCGGCGAGCAGATCGCCGCGCTCAAGCGCATCGCCGGCGACCAAGTGGCGTCGCGCATCCGCCGCGCCCCCGACGAACTGGTGGAACGGATCGTCGCCGGCTGGCCCAGCCGCTTCGACGCCCGGCGCGCCACCGCGCTCGGCTTTACGGTGGAAAAGTCGTTTGACGACATCATCCGCGCGCATATCGAGGACGAGTTGGGCGGCAAGATCGCCTAGGCCCCCATGCTTGCGACGCGCTTGCGCGTTGCCGCCAAGGCCTTAAATTGCCCCCCATGACCTACGTCGACGCCACCCTCTCCCCATTACGCAAGACCGGCCAGATCAAACTCCACGGGCCCGCAGCCTTTGACGGCATGCGCAAGGCCGGCCAATTGGTGGCCGCATGCCTCGACATGCTCACCAGCGAGATCAAGCCGGGCGTGCCGACCGACAAAATCGACCGGCTGGTGTTCGAATTCGCAATGGACCACAGCGCGCTGCCGGCGACGCTGATGTACCGCGGCTACAAGAAATCGACCTGCACGTCGCTCAACCACGTGGTCTGCCACGGCATCCCGGGCGACAAGCCGCTGAAAGAGGGCGATATCGTCAATATCGACGTCACGTTGATCCTCGACGGCTGGCACGGAGATTCGAGCCGCATGTATCCGATCGGCGAGATTCCGCGCCGCGCCGAGCGGCTGATCGAGGTCACCCACGAGGCGATGATGCGCGGTATCGGCGTCATTCGCCCCGGCGCCACCACCGGCGATATTGGGCATGCCATCCAGACCTATGTCGAGGCGCAGCACATGAGCGTGGTGCGCGACTTCTGCGGCCATGGCCTCGGCCGCCTGTTCCACGACGAGCCCAACATCGTTCACGTCGGCCGCCCCGGTGAAGGCATTGCCTTGAAACCGGGCATGTTTTTCACCGTCGAGCCGATGATCAATATCGGCCGACCGCACGTCAAAGTGCTGTCTGACGGCTGGACGGCGGTGACGCGGGACCGTTCGTTGTCGGCTCAGTTCGAGCATACCGTCGGCGTGACCGTTGACGGCGTCGAGGTTTTCACCTTTTCGCCGGCGGGCCTCGACAAGCCTCCCTACAAGCGCTGACCTCTCTCGTCGATTGTGCCGCGCTGAACTACAATCGCTTTCTGGCGGGGCGTGGTTCATGGCGGGCAAGCGGAAAAACCCAAAATCCGAGCAAGGCCTCTCCGAGGCGACGCCGCATTATCACGGGCACCGCGCGCGGCTGCGCGCCCGCTTTCGTGATGCCGGCGCGGACGCCGTCAGCGACTACGAGCTGCTCGAGCTCGTGCTGTTCCGCGCCATCCCACAGCGCGACATCAAGCCGCTGGCCAAGGAGCTGATCGCCAAGTTCGGCTCTTTCGCCGAGGTGGTGTCGGCGCCGCGCGCGCGGCTCAAGGAAATTAAGGGCGTCGGCGAATCTGCCGTCGACGAGTTGAAGATCATACTCGCGGCGGCCGGGCGGCTGGCGCGCGGGGAAGTGCGCAAGCGACCGGTGCTGGCGTCATGGGGAAGCGTGCTCGATTATTGCCGCATGGCGCAAGCCTTCGCCGACAAGGAACAGTTCCGCGTGCTGTTTCTCGACAAGCGCAACCAACTGATCGCCGACGAGCTACAGCAGACCGGAACCGTCGATCACACGCCGGTCTACCCGCGCGAGGTGGTCAAGCGCGCGCTCGAACTGTCGGCCACCGCGCTCATCCTGGTGCACAATCATCCCTCGGGCGACCCGACGCCGTCGCGCGCCGACATCCAGATGACGCAATCGATCGTCGAGATTGCCAAGCCGCTCGGCATTGCCGTGCACGATCACATCATCGTCGGCAAGGAGGGGCACGCGAGCTTCAAGGGGCTGCGATTGATCTAACCAAGCGCTACTGCCGCACGAGCATGAAAGCATTTGCCGATTGTGTGAGCTGGCGCCAGTTGCCGTCGGCATCCTCGAAGCGCAATGGCTCTCCGCTCGCCGGGATCAGCAACAAATCGCCCTGATCCATCCGCCACTGCGTCAATTTCAAGTCGGCGATCTGCGGGTCGCAGCCGGATTGGGGGGCGACCGCAAATCCGTCCTTCGCCAACGACAGCACGCAAAGCGGTTTGCCTTCATTCCCCACGACGGCCCAATTACCGGCGATGTCATCCGAAGAAGACGATTTTGACGACGCTGCAACGGCAGCGGGATTTTGCAGGAAGAGGACGCCGAGGCCAGGCGTGGGCGCTTCAAAGATGCCGTCTTCCACCTCGCTGAACTCGACTATTGCCCTGCCCTGGGGGTCGACCAGATAGAGCAAATCTTCCTGCGGAAATTTCCAGCCAACGATTTGGCGCACGATTGGAAACAGTTTGACGCAATTGGCATCGAACGTGACCTTGTAGCTGGCGCCGACACGATCCGCACTGAACTTGGCCGAACAGGTCTTGTCGCGTTCGGCATTGGAAAAATCCCAAGATCCGATCATCGATTTGACCGGCGCGCTGAGCGGAGGTTGCTGCTGCGCTTGCGCGGCGGCACCAGGCACGGAGGTGCCAAGCACGGCCGCGGCGGTTGCAATCAGGATACGGCGCACCATAAAAGACCCGTAAAAAACTGCCGGCAATACCAGTCTATCACGAACGCTTGGGCGGGAAGGGTGTTTCCGGTACCGGGGTCAAGGGCGGCTTGCCGGCGGCCCAGGCCAGGATGTTGTCGACCACGAGCTGGTCCATCGCCGCCCGCGTGGCTTCGCTCGCCGAGCCGAGATGGGGAAACAGCACGATGTGCTCCATTTCGAGCAGTTCCTTGGGCACATCCGGCTCTTTCGCCACCACGTCGAGACCGGCCGAAAATATCGTCCGGCTTTTCAACGCTTCGATCAAAGCCGGCTCGTCCACGACCGAGCCGCGCGCCATGTTGATAACCACGCCTCGCGGGCCCAGCGCCTTCAGCACGTCGGTATTGATCATGTTCTGCGTCGACGCCCCGCCCGGCACGATGATCATCAGCGTGTCGACGTCGCGCGCCATGTCGATAAGCTTGGGATAATATTTGTAGCTCACGCCGGTCTTGTGGATTGCGGCTGTGGTAGACGATGGGCACGCCGAACGCCTCCAGCCGGCGCGCGATCGCTTTGCCGATGCGGCCCATTCCGACCATGCCGATGGTGCGGCCGCGCAAGGTCGCCTTGCTGAGCGGGTAATACCCTTGCGGCCATTTGCCGGCGCGCACATGACGCTCGGCCTGCGGAAACTCGCGCAGCGTGCACAGCAACAGGCCGATGGCGGTGTCGGCCACTTCTTCGTTGAGCACGTCCGGCGTGTTGGTGACGATGATGCCGTGCTCGCCCGCCCATTTGGCGTCGACGTGATCGTAGCCGACACCGAAACTCGAAACTTGTTCGAGCTTCGGAAAGCGCTGCATGAAGGCGCCGTCGACTTTGTCGGCGGTATAGGCGACCACGACGGCGCGGACCTTGTCAGCGACGGATTTGATGAAGGCGTCTTTGTCCTTGGCGTCGATGAGCGGGTGCAGCGTCACCTTGCCTTCCAGGCCGGCCATGATCACCGGCTTCTTGTGGCCGACCAGCAAGATATCCGGCTTTTCGCCAGCCATGATCAAAACTCCATATTAGACGAGGAAGGTGACCGGCTTTTCGACCAGATCCTTGAACGCCGCCAGCAATTGCGCCCCCAGCGCGCCGTCGACCACCCGATGATCGCAAGACAGTGTCGCCGTCATCTGGCTGATGAATTTCACGCCACCGTCTTCCGTCTCGACCGGCGCGCGGCGCGAAGCGCCGACTGCCAGAATTGTGGCGTGCGGCGGATTGATGATCGCGGAGAACTCGCGCACGCCGTACATGCCGAGATTGGAAATGGCGCTCACGCCACCTTGATATTCGTTCGGCTTGAGCTTCTTGGCGCGCGCGCGCCCGGCAAGGTCGCGCATCTCGGCGGAAATCGCGATGAGCGACTTGCCATCGGCATTGCGCACGACCGGAGTGATCAGCCCGCCGTCGATCGCAACCGCCACGCCAATATCGCAATGCGCAAACCTCAGCATGCGGTCGCCCGCCCACACCGCATTGGCGGCCGGCACGCGTTGCAAGGCCACGGCCCATGCCTTGATGATGAAGTCATTGAGCGAGAGTTTAAACGCCGGCTGCCCGTCCTTGTCTTTCGGCGCCGCTGCGTTGACCTCCTCGCGCATAGCGACCAGGCGGCCAATGTCGATGTCAGCACTCAGATAGAAATGCGGGATGGTTTGCTTGGCCTCAACCAGGCGCGTCGCAATCGTGCTGCGCATGGAATCGAGCGGTACTTCCTCGTAGGGAACTCCCTCGAACAGCGCCTTGACCTGGGTGGCACTGGCACCCGTCGCAAGCGCGCGCGTCGGTCCCGCTGGCTGAGCCTTTTCGACGTCGGCGGCGACAATGCGGCCGTGCGGGCCGGAGCCCGAGAGGCGCGACAGATCGATGCCACGTTCGCCGGCCAGCCGCCGCGCCAAAGGCGTCACTACAATGCCGCCGGGCAATTTGGCCGGTCCGTAATTGCGCTCGGGCGTGCGCACTTCGCGGAACGGGTCCATCGGGCCCGGCCGGCTTCCAGCTCTGCTGCACGCCTGGCATCGGTGCGGCGGCGGCTTTCGGCGCCGTTGGAGCCAGCGCCGCGGCAACGGGCGCCGCACTTGCGGCGGCGCTGCCCGCCCCCGCAATGACCGCGACGACGGCGCCGACCTTGGCGACGTCGCCGACCTGAAAGCGGATTTCGCTCAGCGTGCCGGCAACCGTCGAGGGTACTTCCATCGAGGTCTTGTCAGTCTCGATCTCGAACAGATTCTCGCCCGGCTTGACTGCTTCGCCGGCCGCCTTGAACCATTTCACGATCTTGCCTTCGGCGACGGTCTCGCCGAGCTGCGGCATCAGGACGTCCATTCCGATCTTCCCAAACCCTCTTTTCCGTCATGCCCCGAGACTGCGGACGATGACAGCCTCGGCTACCACGCCACCGAGATGTATTGCGTCTCGAGAAATTCCTTCATGCCTTCCTGCGCGCCTTCGCGCCCCAAGCCCGACTGCTTGACGCCACCGAACGGCGCCGCCGGATCGGACACTAGCCCGCGATTGAGGCCGATCATGCCGAAGTCGAGCTTTTCGGAGACACGCATGCCGCGTGTTAAGTCCTTGGTGTAGAGATAGGCAACCAGGCCGTATTCGGTGTCGTTGGCGCGCTTGATCACTTCGTCTTCGGTCTTGAAGGTTTGCAACGACGCCACCGGCCCGAAGATTTCTTCGTTCAGCATTTTGGAGTCATCCGACACGTTGGTCAGCACGGTGGCCGGATAGAAAAAGCCCGGTCCGTCCGGTAGCTTGCCGCCGGTCAGCACCTTGGCGCCTTTTGCGACCGCGTCGTCCACCAGCTCGATCACCTTATCGCGGCCATCCTTGTTGACCAGCGGCCCGAGCATTACGCCGTCATCGAGTCCGTTGCCCATCTTGAGCCCGCCCATCTTGGCGGTGAGCTTCTTGGCGAACTCGTCGTGCACTTTTTCGTGCACGTAGAAACGGTTGGCCGCGGTGCAGGCTTCGCCCATGTTGCGCATCTTGGCGACCATGGCCCCTTCGATCGCGGCATCGATGTCGGCATCGTCGAACACGATGAACGGCGCATTGCCACCCAATTCCATCGCCGGCTTGACGATATTGTCGGCGGCCTCGTGCAGCAGCTTGCGGCCGACTTCGGTCGAGCCGGTGAAGGAAACGACGCGCACGCGCGGATCGTGCAGCATGGCGGACACGACCTTTCCCGACGAGCGCGAGGGAATGACGTTGACCACACCCGCCGGCACGCCCGCCTCTTCGAGCGCCGGCATCAGCGCCAGCATAGTAAGCGGCGTATCGGAAGCGGGCTTCAAAACCACCGGGCAACCGGCGGCAAGCGCCGGCCCGATTTTGCGAGTCGCCATCGCGGCCGGAAAATTCCACGGCGTCACCAAGACGGCGATGCCGGCCGGCTTGTGTTGCGCGACGATGCGCGCGCCGGACGCCGGCGCCATCGAGAACGAGCCGAGGTTGCGCACGGCTTCTTCCGCGTACCACCGGAAAAACTCGGCGGCATAGGCGACTTCGCCGCGCGAGTCCGGTAGCGCCTTGCCGTTTTCCAATGTGATGAGCTTCGCGAAGCGCTCGGCATCGCGCATGATCAACTCGTAGCACTTGCGCAGGATCTCGGCGCGCTCGCGCGGCTTGCGGCCCGCCCAGCCTTCGAAGGCCGCTTCAGCGGCGTCGAGCGCGGCCTTGGCGTCGTCCACCGTAGCGCTCGCCACGGACGCAATGGTGCGCTCGGTCGCGGGATCGACCACGTCGAAACGGCCGTTGTCGGAGGCCTTGCGCCATTTACCGCCGATCCAGAGGTCGGTCGGAACGTTGGCGAGAAGATTTTCGTACATGACTGAACCTCTTAACTAGCTCCGTTCGTTTCCGTGCGAGCGGGAATCCAGTTGTTTGACCCTGGGACCCGCTTGCGCGGGGTGAACGTGAAATCAGCTTCCGAGCGACCGCCGCACCGTCTCCACAATGCGCTTCGGGGTCGGCAGCACGATGTCTTCCAGATTGTCGGCCGCCGGCAGCGGAATGTGCGGAGTTGTTATTCGTACAGGCGGGCCGTCATGGTCGTAGAATCCCTCATCCACGGCGATCGAGACGATTTCCGCGCCCCATCCACAGAGCCGAGGATTCTCTTCTACCGTGAACAGCCGGTGCGTCTTGGCGACCGAGCCCAGGATCGTTTGCGTGTCGAGCGGCACCAGCGAGCGCACATCGACAACCTCGCAGTCGATGCCGTGTTCGCTTTTGAGCGTCTCGGCCGCCTCCAGCGCACGCGGCACCATCAGTGCGAGCGCCAGGATGGTGGCGTCCTTGCCGGGGCGCACGATCTTGGCGGTGCCGAGCGTGTCGACGATCTCGCCGTCCGGCACCTCGCCTTTGGTGGCGTAGAGCGACTTGTGCTCGAAGAAGATCACCGGATCGGGATCGCGCACCGACGCCGCCAGCAGGCCGATGACGTCAGCAGGCGTGGATGGCGCCACGACCTTGAGGCCTGGGATCATCATGCACCAGTTTTCGACGCTTTGAGAGTGTTGCGCGCCGAAGCGCGAGCCCGCGCCATTGCCGGTGCGCACGACCAGCGGACACTTGGTCTGCCCGTTGGACATGTAGCGGCTCTTGGGGAACTCATTGGCGATGTAGTCGAAACAGACCGCGAAGAAATCCGAGAACATGATTTCCGCGATGGGTTTCAGCCCGGTCATCGCCGCGCCCATGGCGGCGCCCATGATTGCCTGCTCGGAGATCGGTGTGTCGCGCACGCGCAGGGGACCGAACTTTTCGTAAAGGCCGACGGTCGCCTTGAACACGCCGCCCGCTTTCGCCACGTCTTCGCCGAGAAACACGACATCCTCGTCGCGTTCCATTTCCTGGGCGATGCCGCGGATCACCGCGTCACGATAGGTCAATTCCGGCATTTCAATTTCTCCATGCCCAGCCGCCATCGGCATAGACATCGGTGGTCAGAATATCGACCGGGGGAACCGGCGCGGCTTTGCAGGCTTCGGTCGCGTCGTCGACGATCTTGCGCACCTCGGCGTCGATGCCGGCGATGGTCTTTTCGCTGACGCCAAACTGCAGCAGCCGTTCTTTATAGATCTTGATCGGGTCGCGCTGTTTCCATTTGTCGAGCTCGCCCTCAGGCCGGTACTTGGCAGGATCGGCGCGCGAATGTCCGCTGTAACGATAGGTCATGGCTTCAATCAACGACGGCCCCCCGCCCGCCCGCGCTTTCTCGAATGCAGCCTGCGCGGTGCGATAGACAACGTCGGCGTCGTTGCCGTCGATCACGATGCGCTCAAGTCCATAGGCTGAGGCGCGGTCGGCGGCCGGATGTTCGACCGCGGTGACATCGGCGATCGGCGTATATTCCATGTAGAGATTGTTTTCGCAGACGAAGACCACCGGCAGTTTCCACACCGCCGCGAAATTGAGCGCTTCATGGAAAGCGCCGATATTGGTGGTGCCGTCGCCAAAGAAGCAGACCGAAACGTCCTTGGCGCCCTTGTATTGCGCGCGCCAGGCAGCGCCGCAGGCGATCGGCAGATGCGCACCGATGATGGCATAAGAGCCCATCACCCCGTGCTCTTCGGACGTGAGGTGCATGGAACCGCCCTTGCCGCGCATCAGACCATTGTCGCGCTGCATCAGCTCGCCCAGCACCTTCTCGACCGGCACGCCGCGCGCCAAAGTGTGAGCGTGGCCGCGATAAGTGCAGAAGGAGAGATCGCCCGTTTTCATGGCGCCGGCAAAGCCGGCCGCCACCGCCTCCTGGCCGAGCGACAAATGGCTGGTGCCCTTGACCAGGTTCTGCAGGAACAGATCGAATGCCCGCTGTTCGGCCTCGCGGATCACCACTTGGGTGCGGTACATCGCCAGACGCTTGTCTTCGCCAATGTCGTCGTTCAACCCGGCGCCGGGCGGCGCACGGTCTTTGGCTGTGGCCATGGGGTTCCTCAAAACGCGGCGTTATCGTTGTCGGGCCGGAACTTAACGCCGATGCGCGAGCGCCCGCAACCGCCCTATTCGAGCGGGCCTTCGACCACCCCTTCACTGGTTGCGCTTTTGCCCAACTTGCGTTCCCGGTACAGCAGGTAAAGGCCGGAGGCGATGACGATGGCGGCGCCCGCCATGGTCCAGCCGGTGGGCACGTGGTCAAACACCACATAGCCCAAGATGACGACCCATATGAGTTGCGTATAGATGAAAGGCGACAACACCGACGCCGGCGCCATCCGGTGGCCCGCGATCAGGCAAAAATGGCCGATCGAACCCAGTACACCGATGCCCAACAACATCAGGACGATGACCCAACTCGACGGGGTTTGCCAGACGAATGGCAGGACCGGCAGCATGATCAGCGTGCCAATGAGATTGGCATAGAACAGTGAGGTCTGGTTTGAATCGGTGCGCGCGACGATGCGCGTGATCACGGCGTAAAAGCCATAGCTGATGGTCGCGCCGAGCGAAAATAGCGCCGCCGGGTGCACGCCGGTAAAGCCCGGCCGCGTGATCAGCAGAACGCCGCCGAAGCCGACGCCGATCGCACACCAGCGCCGCCAGCCAATCCATTCACCCAACAGCGGACCCGATACGATCGCGACGATGAACGGAAAGGTGAAAATGATCGACAGCACTTCGTCGAGCTGCATCCAGCGCAAGGCAAGAAAATTGCCGATGGTCGCCAATACCAGCAGCACGGAGCGTATGATTTGCAGCTTCATGGCGCCGCTGCGCAGCAGCCCCGGCTGCGTCAGCGGGTTCGATACGAACAAGGTCAGCACGAATGCGCTGGTGTAGCGCGCCCAGGCGATTTGCAGCGAATCCATCTGGGTGTTGAGATATTTCGCCGTGGTGTCGAGGCAGGCGAATAACGCCACCGCCGCGCACATGAGCGCGATCCCGGTCAGCCGCTGGCGGCGCTGGTGAGCAAGATCGTTCATACGAGGCTGCCATATCGGAGCGAACCTCGCGTGGCGAGTACCCTTTGCGGCGGTCTGCACTGCCGAATTGGGCAGTTGAATCTGACGGGGACTTGCGCTATCGACATTGCACGGGGCCAACGACGGTCGCCCCGTCCTTTCAAGGCTTTCGAGCCCAAGCACCGTCTCCTTCGTTCACGGAGGGGACCCATGCTTGGCTTTTTCATCACACCGCAAGATCTTTGGCACACAATCGGTACCGGCAACGCCCCGGTGATTTTCGATGTGCGCCGCCGCGACGTCTATGGCAGTGCGCCTGATCTTATACCGACCGCGCGTTGGCGCACCGCCGGCGACGTTGCGATTTGGGCGAACGCGCTCGGCCAGGACCGGCCGATTGTGGTCGCCTGCAAAGCGGGACATGATTTCAGTCAGGCTGTCGCGTCGTATCTGCGTAGTAACGGCGTCCAAGCGGGTACCTTGCAGGGCGGCTATTCCGCCTGGAATGACGCCGGTCTGCCGCTCGTCATCAAACCCGAACTCGATCGCATCGTTCCGAAACGACCAAGCCTATGGGTGACGCGGCGTCGACCGAAGCTCGACCGAGTCGCCTGCCCCTGGCTAATCCGCCGCTTTCTCGACGCGGAAGCGCGCTTTTTATTCGTCGAACCCGATCAGGTGCAGGCGGTAGCGCACGAGACCGGCGCCGTGCCATTCGACATCAAGGACGTCGAGTTGAGCCACGAGGGCGAGCGCTGCAGCTTCGACACGATGCTTAAACTGTTCGGCTTGGAAAGCGAACCGTCGCTTGCGCGGCTTGCCCTGATCGTACGCGGCGCCGACACCGCGCGCCCCGATCTGGCACCGGAAGCGGCGGGCCTGCACGCGGTCGCGCTCGGGCTGTCTGCGTTGGCGGGAGATGACGACCACGGCCTCTTGCAGCATGGCTTCCTCATCTATGATGCGTTGTTCGCCTGGCTGCGCTTTGCCGCCGACGAACGACACAATTGGCCGACAAAAGCTGCATGAACGACAAACCTCAGCCAAGCTTCGGCGAAGCGCTCAAGGTCTGGTTCAAGATCGGCTGCCTGTCCTTCGGCGGGCCGGTCGGCCAGATCGCATTGATGCACCGCATTGTGGTCGACGAGAAGAAGTGGCTCGACGAGCCGCGTTTCCTGCACGCGCTCAATTTTTCCATGCTCTTGCCCGGCCCAGAGGCGACGGAGCTCGCCGCTTACGTCGGCTGGCTGCTGCACGGCATCCGCGGCGGGCTAGTTGCCGGCATTCTGTTCGTCGTGCCCGGGGCAGCGGTCATGTTGGGGCTGACCTTGCTCTACGTCTATGGGCGCGGCCTCGGCCCCATCGATGGCGCGCTGTTCGGCATCAAGGCGGCCGTGCTGGTGATCGTGGTCGACGCCCTCATCCGCATCGGGCGGCGTTCCCTGCAGAGCCGGCTGCTGGCGGCAATCGCGTGCGTTGCCTTCATCGCCATTTTCTTTTTCGCAGTGCCGTTTCCGCTCATCGTAGTGGCGGCGGCTTTGACCGGCTTTCTGACGGCGCGGCGCGCCCCGGCGCAGCTCGGGCTCGCCGACGGCGACATGGCATCGCCGCCACCCCGCAAAGGACGCTGGCGGCAATTCGCCGTTTCGGTCGCCATCGGCCTTGCGCTGTGGTGGACGCCGATTGCGCTCGCCGCGCTGCTGCTCGGCAGCGGACATGTGCTGGTCGCCGTCGGCCTGTTCTTTTCCAAGCTCGCCGTCGTCACCTTCGGCGGCGCCTATGCGGTACTCGCCTATATGGCGCAGCAGGCCGTCGAGCAGCACCATTGGCTGACGGCGCCGGAAATGGTCGACGGGCTTGGCCTCGCCGAAACCACGCCCGGTCCGCTGATCCTGGTGACGCAATTCGTCGGGTTTATCGCGGCGTTTCGCGATGCCGCGCCGTTTTCACCCTTCGTCGCGGGATTGCTCGGCGCCGCCATAACGACCTGGGTAACCTTCGTGCCGCCGATCCTGTGGATCTTCGCCGGCGCGCCCTTCATCGAAGAACTCTATCACAACAAACGATTGGCCGGCGCGCTGGCCGCGATCACCGCGGCGGTGGTCGGCGTGGTGTTGAATCTGTCGGTCTGGTTTGCGCTGCATGTGCTGTTCGGCAACGTGACGGAACGACATTTCGGCCCGCTGCGCTGGTTCGCGTTTGATCCGAATGCGCTCGATACGCACGCGGCCGTGCTCGCCGTCACGGCGGCTGTGCTGGCCTTCCGTTTCCGCCGCAGCTTGATCGAGGTCATCGTGGTGATGGCACTTTTGGGCATGATCACACGGCTTGGGCTCTAGCGCTCCTGCTTCACCGCGCTCTCATGCCAGCGACGCAGCATCAGATGCGAGAGCGCCGACAGCAGAAAGAAGATCGCCACACCGGCAAGCGACAACAGCAGCAACGCAGCGAACATGCGCGGAATGTTCAGCCGATAGCCGGACTCGGCGATGCGGTAGGCGAGCCCTGAGCCCGCGCCCGCCGATCCTGCGGCGATTTCCGCAACCACCGCGCCGATCAGCGAGAGGCCGCCGGCGATACGCAAACCGGCGAGCATCTGCGGCAGCGCCGCCGGCAGTTTCAAATCCCATAGCATCTGCCAGCGCGACGCCTTGTAGAGATCGAACAGCGCGATGAGGTTGTGATCGACCGAGTTCAGCCCAAGCGTGGTGTTGGCCAGCACCGGAAAGAAGGCGACGATCCAGGCGCAGGCCAGCACGGCCAGATGCTGCGGCAGATAGATCAGCAACAGCGGCGCGATGGCGACGATCGGCGTCACCTGCAATATGACGGCGTAGGGATAAAGCGAATACTCGACCAGCCGCGATTGGCTGAACAGGATGGCGAGCCCGATGCCGCCGACCGCCGCCAGCAGGAAACCTTCGACAGTCGTCGTCAGCGTCACCAGCAGCGACTGGCCGAGCAAAGCGGCATCGGTGATCAGTGTCGAGAACACCAGCACGGGTGCCGGTAGAACGTAGGGCGGGATGGCGAAGATAACGACGATTATTTGCCACAGCGCCAATACGACGGCGAGCACGACGACCGGCAAGACAATGCGCAAGACCCGCTCGTTCATGCGGCCTCCCCCGCCATCGCCTGCGTCAGCGCCTCCGACACCAGCCGGCAATAGCCGGCATAGTCGGCCGAGGTACGGAAGCGATCATCACGCGGATAGGGCGCGTCGACCGCGATCTCCGCAAACACCCGGCCCGGCCGCGGCGTCATCACCAGGATGCGTTGCGAGAGAAAGACCGACTCGAACACCGAATGCGTGACAAAGATCACCGTACGGCGGAGCTCCTGCCACAGCGCCAACAGGTCGTTGTTGAGCTTGAAGCGCGTGATCTCGTCGAGCGCCGCAAACGGCTCGTCCATCAGCAGCAATTGTGGCTCGGTCACCAAAGCGCGCGCGATCGACACGCGCATTTTCATGCCGCCGGACAATTCGCGTGGATAGGCCGCGGCGAAGTTGGTGAGCCCGACGCGCGCCAGTGTTCGCGCCACCGCGTCGCGCGTTTGCACGCCGTCGGCATGGGCAAGCTTGAGGGGCAAATACACATTGCCCGCGACATCGGCCCACGGCAGCAGCGTCGGCTCCTGGAAAACGAAACCGATCTGGCCGGCGCCGGACGCGCCGGTCGCAGCGTCGACATCGCCGTCGGAGGGCGCGCTCAGCCCGGAGATCATGCGCAGCGCCGTCGACTTGCCACAACCGGAGGGTCCGAGCAGCGAGACGAATTCGCCGTCATGAACGGTGAGATTGAGGCCGCGCAGCGCGACGGTGCCGCTGTCGAACGTCTTGGAGACGTTGCGCAGGGCAACGACAGTCTGTTCGCCCCGGGTCATTTCGGCCGCAGATTCGCGCCGACGCCCTTGTTGACGAACTGCGTCGTGTAGGCGCGTTTATAATCAAGCCCGGCCTTGACCACGCCGGCGCGCACCATCTTGTCGAAAAAGCTCTTCCAGCGCGCGTCGGTCATGGCGCCGATGCCGAGCGTGAGGGAATCGCCGGAATCGACGATACCGTATTGCTTCATCTTGGCGATGGAATAGGCAAGCAAAGCATCCGTCATTTCCGGGTTCTGCTTCTTGATCAGCGCGTTGCCCGCCGACGGATCGCCGTAGATATAGCGATACCAGCCGATGGCCGAGGCATCGACGAAGCGCCGCACGAGATCGGGTTTCGTTTCGGCCAGATCGCGCCGCGTCTCGATCAGCGTCGAATAGCTGTTGAAGCCTTTGTCCGCGAGCAGGAACACTTTCGGCGCGAAGTGCGCCTGGCTCTCGATCGCAAACGGCTCGGAGGTGACGTAGCCCTGCATGGCCGATTTCTTGTCGGCAAGGAACGGCTGCGGGTTGAAGGTGTAGGGCTTCACCTTGGATTCGTCGAAACCGAAATCTTTTTTCAGCCACTGGAAGTAGCTCGTCATCCCCTCCTTCGACACGAACAAAGTGCGCGTCTTCAAGTCGTCGAATTTGACGACATCCGGATGCGCGATCAGCACCTGCGGGTCCTTCTGGAAGCTCGCCGCCACCGCGACGGTCGGAATGTTGTTGGCGACCGCGTCGAACGACTGCAACGAATTGGCGCTCATGAAGAAATCGATTTTTCCAACCAGCAGCAGGACGCGGTTGTTCACGTTCGGGCCGCCGGAGACGATCTCCACGTCGAGCCCGAATTTCCTGTAGGTGCCGTCGGCCAGCGCCTGGTAGAAGCCGCCGTGTTCGGCCTCCGCCACCCAATTGGTGCCGAAGCGAACCTTGTCGAGCGCCTGCGCCGGTGTGGCGATCAGTGCCGCGGCGACGCTCAAGAGAATCGCGATTTTTCGTATCATCTGCGCACTGTCTCATTGCGGGACCCGTGCCGACAAGGTGCCGCTGCAGCTTGAACCTTATTGGCCATAGCGGCGACTTATGCCTGGTGGCTGGGATGACCCGCCCAGCGCTCGGTCGGCGCGTCCCCAGCACATTGCCGACCGTCACCGACCCGCCCGGCTTGTGTCCCCGTCCGGGCGGGTCGTTTTTTTGCGCCGGCGCGGCACGCGACAAACAGCGGCTTGCCTTGGCAGCACCGATTTGCATTGATGATCCGAACAACGAAAACCGCAGCGCGCGCCCAAAAAAACGGGCCGACAAGCGGACCTAATAACCCGCAGGGAGAACGTCCATGTCACTTGGGAAAAGCCTGCTCACACTTGCTGTCGCGACCGCGCTGTCGGTGGGAACCGCCGCCGCGCAGACGGAAATCAAGCTCGGCCATGTCGGCGCGCCGGGCTCGCTGTTCGACAAAACCTGCCAGGAATTCGCCAAGCGCGCCAATGCCAAGCTCGGCGACAAGGCCAAGGTCGTGGTCTACGGCTCGAGCCAGCTCGGCAAGGACGCCGAGATGCTCAAGAAGCTGAAGCTCGGCACCATCGATCTGGCGCTGCCCTCGACCGTGATGTCCTCGCAGGTGCCGGAATTCGGCCTGTTCGAAATGCCTTATCTGGTCAAGGACCGCGCCCACATGGCGCGCATCCGCGACAAGATCGTGCTGCCGAAGCTCGCCCCGCTCGCCGCCAAGGACGGCTACATCGTCCTCGGCGTGTGGGAGAACGGCTTCCGCCAGATCACCAACAATGTGCGGCCGATCAACAAGCCGGAAGACCTCAAGGGCATCAAGCTGCGCACGCCGAAGGGCACCTGGCGCGTGAAGATGTTCAAGGCCTACGGCGCCAACCCGACGCCGCTCGCCTTCTCGGAAGTGTTCGTCGCGCTCAAGACCGGCGCCATGGACGGCCAGGAGAACCCCTACGCGCAGATCTATCCGGCGCACTTCTATGAAGTGCAGAAGTACCTGTCGATCACCGGCCACGTCTACACGCCGGCCTATCTGACCGCGGGCGCCAGCCTCGCCAAGATGGATCCGGCGGTACAGAAAATCCTGAAAGAGACCGCGATCGAAATGCAGCCGGTGGCGCTCAAGATCGGCGGCGATCTCGACGAGGAACTGCTCGGCAAGCTGAAGGAACAGCCGGCATGCAGGTCAACACCGCCGACAAGGCCGCGTTCATCAAGGCGAGCAAGCCGATCTACGACGAGTTCGCCAAGGAAGTGAAAGGCGGCAAGGAACTCGTGGACGAGGCGCTGGCGCTCGGCGCCGGTTCCTGAGCGGTTGTTCTCAAGGGGCGCCGCAATGCGGCGTCCCACTCCCATCTTCGGTAAAGCAACGCGCACGACCATGCGCGTCAATGTCGTGACGGGATCCATCTGAAGGTTCGCGATGACGGTTTTCCAGACGATGCGCGCGGTCTTCGAGCGCGTCTTGGAGTGGATCGTCGTCGCTTTGGTCGCCGCGCTCTCGGCTCTGGTGATCGCGGGCGCCGCCTTCCGCTATTCCGGCCACGCGCTCGCCTGGTACGACGAAGTCGCGGAAGTCGGCCTTGTGTGGCTGACCTATTATGGCGCGGCGCTGGCCGCGCTGCGCGGAGCGCATATCGGCGTGCCCGGTCTCGTCAATGCATTGCCGCCGACGTTGCGCCTGGCCGTCACCATCGTGGCGGAAGCCTTCGTCTTCCTGTTTTTCGGCATCCTCGCGGTGACGGGCTTCCAGGTGCTGACTGTGCTGAGCGGCGATCACCTGGTCAGCCTGCCCGATATTCCGTTGACCCTCACCCAGTCGGTCATCCCGATCGGGGCGGTGCTGTTCATGGTCGCGGAAGCCTTCCGACTGCCGCAGCTTCTGCATGATGCGGCGACCGTCGGCTTTGCCGACATCGAGTTGAAGGAAGCGCTGGCGCACGCCGAGGAGGCAGGCGGTGCGCGCGTCAACGAGAGGACGCCGGCGCGATGACGATCGGCCTCATGCTTATCGGCATGATCGTTCTGGCACTGATCAACGTGCCGATCGCGGTGGCGCTTGGCCTCGTCGCCGTCGCGGCGATCGTGATCGTGCAGGGTTCGTCCATGCTGGTGAACACAGCACTCGTGATGTTCGACGGCGCCTCGAATTTTCCGCTGCTGGCGATCCCGCTGTTCATCCTCGCCGGTTCGATCATGAACGCCTCGTCGATCTCGCGCCGGCTGATCGCGTTCGCCTCCGCCTTGGTCGGCTTCATCCGCGGCGGCCTGTCGATGGTGTCGATCGGTACCTCGCTTTTCTTTGCGGAAATTTCCGGCTCCGCCGTCGCCGACGTCGCAGCGCTCGGCACTCTGCTCATCCCGGCGATGAAGGAACGCGGCTATTCGAAAGAAGTCGCGGCCGCGACCATGTCGTCGGCGGCGAGCCTTGCCATCATCATTCCGCCGTCGATCCCGATGATCCTGTATGCGGTGATGGCGCAGACCTCGGTGGTCAAATTGTTCGTCGCCGGCATCGTGCCGGGCGTGCTCGGCGCCATCGGGCTTGCGGGCGCGGCCTATTATCACGCGGTCAAGTACAACTTCCCGATCGAACAGCGCTTCCGGCTCGACAATGTCTGGCGCACCTTCAAGGACGCGCTCTGGGCCTTCATTTTGCCGATCGCCATCCTCGGCAGCATTTTCGGCGGCATCGTCACCGCCACCGAAGGCGCCGGCATGGCGGTGCTGGCCGCCCTGGTGGTCGGCGGACTGGTCTACCGCGATCTCGACGTCCGCGCACTGCGCAAGGCCTGCATCGACGGCGGCGTGCAGACCGCGGTGGTCATGCTGTTGGTGGCCTCGTCGGCGCTGATCGGCACGTTCCTCACCGAAGCGCAAGTGCCGCAGGCGCTCGGCCATGCCATTACCGAACTCACCACCAACAAATACGTCGTGCTGTTGCTGCTCAATGTCGGCTTTCTGGTGCTCGGCATGTTCCTGCATTCGGCGGCGGCGATCATTCTCGTCATTCCGATCGTCATGCCGCTGGTCAATGCGGTCGGCATCGACCCGATTCATTTCGGCCTGGTGGTGACGCTCAACCTCGCCATCGGCCAGCAGACGCCGCCGGTCGCCAGCGTGCTGATGACGGCTTGCGCCATCGCCAAGTCGGACATCTGGGCGACGACGCGGGTCAACCTGCCCTACATCGCGGCGCTCGCTGTGGTGCTGTTGCTATGCACCTACGTGCCGGCGGTGTCGCTCGGCCTGGTGCATTTTTTCTACGGCGGCTGATCAAGAAGGTCATGGCCGCACGCTGGGGCGTGCGCTCAGAAAATTGGCCGCATGTCCGCTGTTACGCCTATAACAGACAAAGTGTAGCGGTGCCGCGAATGTGAGCTTTGTGCCAATAAGCGACCAAACTAATAGCAAAAAGACCGCCGAACGCGGCGAAGTCTCTCCGAAATTGATCAGCGTGTTTGATCAGGCGGCATGTGCGAGCGGAGGCCTTCCACCACTTCCTTCGCCGCCGTTAGTACTAGGATCGAAATGCACTTGCCGCCGGTGTGCGAGCGCGGGAGCGCGGCAGGCAAGGCGTTTTTGCCATTCAGACATCAGGCGCAGGCAAAGATCCAACTGTTATCGGCAAGACCGAACGAAGAATTGAGCCATAGGCGTCGCAGGAACCACGCAATCGCGACCTGTCATTCGCACCGAGGGCGGCGAATTAACTCCGTGACGGTGTCTGTGACTTGCTATTTGTTCAGCCGCATAGTCGTTGAAACCGGCACGCTTGCGCAAAGCACGACAACGGGCGCGCCGCAGGGCATACTTCGATCAGCCGCAAAATCTCCGATGTCGGGTTTCCTAAAAAGTTGCATCTGCTCGGATAGACGTCCGCCAAGCGCACAACTTGAGACACCATCTCCGTCGAGAATGTCTATTTCGAAATCGGCAAAGAAGATCATGTAGACGACACCAATGGTGCAGATTCCGAAGAAGACAGCGCCGAACCAATTAAGATGTTGCCGGAGTTGGAGCTAACAGCTTCACTAACGCCGCCTGCGGTGAACAATCCCGCCACCGCCAGCATGACGAACCATTTCCTCTTCGAGGGCCGCAACATCAGTGGGCCGGGGAACTGCGCAAGCAAGGGGGCGACACGGTCCATTCGGGGCTCGTCGGAACTCAGGCAAGCATACCTGCCTATCGAAGGCGTTCAACCCCTGCAACGACCGCTTCGGGTCACAAGCGGACATAACCGGCATGCCCGCTATTGGTCCGCTTTACCTCCGAAAGCAGACTTTCGCGACGACGCAAACAATCGTCTGCTAAGTGCCAATAGCCGACATCGCGACCATGGTTTGACATGAAGAGGCCGCTTCCCAATCGGCCGTCATCCTCAAATCCAATTGGCCGGCGTCTGGATATGCGCGCGCCCGATGTTATTTTTGCTTTTCTTTGTGGCGTAGGCCACCGACAGGACACGCGGTTCCGTGCAATCGTTGCAATGGCAATTCAAGAGGCGCGCGATGTCCGACTCGGAAAAACTGCGAAAGCATGAATTGGAATGCCTGCGCCTGGCGTCGGACTGCATGCAATTGGCGTGCGACGTTCCTAACCCTGCTTTTCAATCGCATTTCGTTCGGATGGCGAGGGTATGGCAAATCCAAGCGGAACAGGGGCCGAGCGCCGATATCCAGACTGGGAATTCCGTAAAACGGGTTAATTCAGCCCTTGCGCAACTTTCGCGAGGGCGGCGTCCAGCGCTTCGGCACTAGGGCTGTCGTTCGCCGCAATGAACGAACGCCTGGTCATTCGTTTAACCACGCCGTAGAGCCTGCTGTCTCTTCGATCTCGTTGGGCGTGGCTTACGTGTCTCTGGCACGCATGGCGTTTTACTTCTTGCGTCGTCCTCTCGTATCGCCCTGAACCGCTGTTTTGGGCGGCGTCAAGAAAGCATCGAAGCGCGCCTTTACGATGGCATAGCACTCGCACGATGCCTTTTCGAGGCCGGGGCGATCGAGAACTTGAATCTTCCCCCGATGATAGCTGATAAGGCCGGCCGCCTGCAGTGTCTGTGCCGCCAGCGTCACTGATTTTCGATTGGCACCCAGCATGTGCGACAAGAATTCATGCGTGTACGGCAGTGCTTCTCCTTCGGCCCGATCATGCATCATCAGGAGCCATCGGCACATTCTTTCTTCCGTCGAGTGCAAGGCATTACAGGCGACAGTCTGCTGAACCTGCGACAGAAGCGTTTCCGAATAGCTGACGAAAAGATCGCGCACGTGCTCGCTGCGCTTGAATTCCGATTGCAAGACTTCGATCGGACAGCGAACCATGTCGCCCTCCAATTGCACAAGACAGCGATTGAAGGAGACGCGGCTGTACATGGCCGCGAAGAGGCCGAAGGCTCCCTCGCGCCCTATGTTTGCGGTTTCAATGGCTGACCCGTTCTCCAAAACGGTCAGCAGCGAGAGCACCGCGCCCTCCGGGAAATAGGCGTGTCTGAGGAGCCCGCCCGCTTCGCAGGCAACGACCCCAAGCTTGAACTTGACCGATTCAAGATGGGGAACGACCCGCTTGAGGCTGGCAGGCTCCAAAGCGCCGAGTAACCGATTGTGCTGCGTCGCATCTCTTTGATTTTTAGACATAGCAACCATCATGCGCCCGTAAACGAAGACGAGTCCGTAACAAATTGACCACCTTTCGGATCGGCAAAGCTGCCCCGCTCAACTCTCGATCTCCGGCCGTTCATGCAGAACGATGTTCAACAGGGAACGGTGGACTTCAATTCGGTCGTTGTAATCGATCAGGCCCAGTCGCCGAAATTTGCTCATGAAAAAGGTGATGCATGCTCGCGTGATACCAACCATTTCCGCCAGCGTCTTCTGGCTGATTTTCATCAGCAGCGGTTCTGGCTCACCTTCTTCACCAAAATTCGCAAGAATAAGGAGGGCCCGAGCTAGCCGTTTCTCACTCGAATTGAACAACTGATCGACCAGGTCCGCCTGAAAGTACCACGAACGGACAAACGCACCGAAGCGAATTGCGCAAAAAAGAAAGGCCGCCAGTGCGGCGGCCTTCCCTGCCACAATAAGACCAGCAATTAGGCCGGGAGTGTAGCGGCGTTCTTCCGTTTCCTTCGCCAACCAAGAAGACCAAACGCGCCGAGGCCGGTGGCGAAGAGCGGTAACGCCGCCGGAATTGGCGACTGGTTGAGCGAGAAATTGATTTGATAGTTAGGATCGACCACATTGCCGATGGCTAGAAATGTGCTGATGATGTAATTGCCGGCGGCAAGGACCTCATTTGAGAGCAGAGTGTATGTGAGTGATGGGCCAGAAGTGAAAGGAATCTGGATCGACTTAAGCAAACTGGCCGTGGTGCCGTCCCAGGATAGCAATTCCACGTCGACGGCGTTACCGATGCCATTGTTTCCGATCTTCTCTGTGATGGTGAGCGCCGAGCCACCCGCGAAATAGAATTCGTAGTTCGACGGATTGTTATTAGTGTTCACGAATGCGCCGCCAGATCCGCTCAGTGCTGGGCACCGCCTGCATCCAGGCTCATTTCCAAAACCCGCGCGACATGCAGCGCGTCGCGGCCCGAGCCGTCGTGGATCTGATGGCGGCAGGACGTGCCATCCGCCACGATCAGTGCATCACCGGACGCCTTGCGCACCGCCGGCAACAGCGACAATTCACCCATCTTGAGCGATACGTCGATGGTCGAGGCGCGGTAGCCGAACGATCCGGCCATGCCGCAACAACTCGACTCGATCGGCTCGACCGCGAGATCCGGGATCAGCCGCAACGTGCTTTCGACCGCGCTCATGACGTCGAACGCCTTTTGGTGGCAGTGGCCGTGCAGCAGCGCCTGACGCGGCAGCGGCTTGAGCGGCAGATCGAGACGGCCTTGCGCCTGCTCGCGGGCGAGGAACTCCTCCAGCAGCAGAGCGTTCGCCGCCAGTTGCTCGACCGCTTCGCCCTTCATCAATGCCGGCAGTTCGTCGCGGAAGGTCAACAAGCAGCTCGGCTCCAAGCCGATCACCGGCATGCCGCGCGCGACGTAAGGCGCGAGCGCGGCAAGCGTGCGCTCCATCTCGCGCCTGGCTTCGGCGACGTCGCCGACCGCGAGAAACGTTCGTCCGCAACAAAGCGGCCGCTCGTCGCCGTCATTCGGCAAGACGGCATGCACACGGTAGCCGCCGGCGGCGAGCACGCGCAGCGCGGCGTCGAGATTTTCCCGCTCGAAATAGCGGTTGAAGGTGTCGGCAAAGAGCGCGACGTCGCGGGCGGTATCGCCCGCCGGCGATGCGCCGTAATGCCACTCGCTGCGGTCGCGATAAATGTCCGCGCGCCATTTGGGCAGGCTGCGCCGCGCGGCAAAGCCGGCGAATACTTCCGACAAATTGCGCAGCAGACGGCTCTTGTCGCGCATGTTGAACGCCCAGGGGCGGCGCGCGGCGTAAGGCGCGTAGCGCGGCAGCCAGCCAACCAGGCGGTCGTGCAACGACAGTCCGTGCTTGGCGGCACGCGCGGCCTGCGCCTCGATCTTCATGCGTGCCATGTCGACGCCGGTCGGGCATTCGCGCCGGCAGGCCTTGCAGGAGACGCACAGGCCGAGCGTCTCGGCCATTTCATCGGACGCGAGCGCGTCCGGCCCGAGCTGGCCGGTCACCGCAAGCCGCAGCGTGTTGGCGCGCCCGCGCGTGACGTCGCGCTCGTCGCGGGTGACACGGTAGCTCGGACACATGGCGCCGCCGGTGAACTTGCGGCAGGCACCGTTGTTGTTGCACATCTCGACCGCGCCCAAGAAACCGCCGCCGGCACCAGGATAAGCCGACCAGTCAAGATGCGTCGTGAGCGGCTCGCCGTGATAATCGGGGCCGTAGCGAAAGAGACCGCGGTCGTCGAATTTCGGCGGGCGAACGACCTTGCCCGGATTGTAAAGCCCGTTCGGATCGAAGCGGTCTTTCACCTCTTCGAACGCGCGCGCAAGCCGCGAACCGAACATGACTTCGTTAAACTCCGAGCGCACTAATCCGTCGCCATGCTCTCCCGAATGCGAGCCTTTGTATTCGCGCACCATGGCGAAGGCTTCCTCCGCGATGGCGCGCATGGCATGGACGTCTTTGTCCTGACGCAGATTGAGGATCGGGCGCACGTGCAGGCAGCCGGAACCGGCATGCGCGTACCAGGTACCGCGCGTGCCGTGCTTTTCGAAGATGTTGGTAAGCCGGCCGGTATATTCGGCAAGGTGCTCGAGCGGCACCGCGCAGTCTTCGACGAAGGAGACCGGCTTTCCCTCGTCCTTCATCGACATCATGATGTTGAGGCCAGAGGTGCGCACGTCGGCGATCGCGGCCTGCAAGTCCGGGCTCAGCACATCGACCACGCCGCCCCATTCGGGACCGGTGTTGGCCCAGGCGTAGCCGAGCTCGCCCATCAATTCGTGCAGATCGCGCAGGCTGCGGACATTGTCTTCCTGGTCCTCGTCGCCGAATTCGACGCAGAGAACCGCCTCCGGCGTGCCGCGCACGAATTTATCCAGGACCGGCCGGTAGATCGGGATCGCGCGCGCGAGCTCGATCATGGTGCGATCGATCAGCTCGATGGCGATCGGATTGAGCCGCGCGATGTGCTGGGCCGATTCCATCGCCTCGGAGAAGCTGCCGAAGTGACACACACCGAGCGCACGGCGCGGCAATAGCGGCGACAGCGCAAGCTCGATGCGCGTCGAGAAGGCGAGCGTACCCTCGGAACCAACGAGAATGTGCGCGAGGTTGATATTGTTGCGCCCCGGAATGAGCGAGTTCGAGATTGTAGCCGCCGACGCGGCGCTGCATCTTCGGGAAGCGCTGCTCGACCTCATGGGCCTCGCGCGCCCCGATCGCGAGCAGATCCTTGGCCAGCGGCCGCAGCGGCGCCGGCACGTCCTTGAGATCGCCGCCGATGCGCCCGAAATGCGCAAGCGAACCGTCAGCCAGCACCGCGTCGATGGACACGACATTGTCGCGCATGGTGCCGTAGCGCATCGATCGGCCGCCGCAGGAATTGTTCGCCGTCATGCCGCCGATGGTCGCGCGCGATGCCGTGGAGATATCGACCGGAAACCAGAGCCCGTGGGGTTTGAGCTGTCGGTTAAGCTCGTCGAGCACGATGCCGGGCTGCACCGTGCAACGCGCGCGTTTGACGTCGAGATCGAGGATACGGGTCAGATATTTCGAGCAGTCCACGACCAGGGACTCGCCCACCGTCTGGCCGGCCTGCGAAGTGCCGCCGCCGCGGGCAAGAACCGTCACCCCCTCTACCCGGGCAATCTCTATCGCCCGTTCGGCTTCTTCTATCGTGCGCGGCATGACCACGCCGATG
Organism: uncultured Pseudomonadota bacterium; assembly: GCA_963720835.1. Lineage (GTDB taxonomy): Bacteria > Pseudomonadota > Alphaproteobacteria > Rhizobiales > Xanthobacteraceae > Pseudolabrys. The sequence continues at coordinate 228,169 of CAVRHC010000014.1, forward strand.
GGGGTCACCTGGTAATGCGAGGCGTCGGTCGCATAGCGGCCGCGCGTATAGCGGTCGAAGCGCACTTCCCCGCTTAATTCCGCTTTCAACCGCCGTTCCAGGCCGGGCATGACCACTGCCACGTTCTTATCCTTGTTGGGCCGCGACGCCGCCTATGCATCGCGGCCAGCTTGACGTGCGTCAAAACCGCTTGACCGCAATGTTGCATTCATAGTTCAACGCGGGCAAGCACCGCTCCCGAACCGGGACGGTCCGCGCGTAAAACCGCGCTAATTTTCGCAAAACACCGTTTAGGAGCGGTCGACGAATGGCTCAGAATTCCTCGCGTCCGGCCGGGCGTCATTTTCTTCATATTCCGGGACCGACCCCCGTCCCCGACCGCGTCCTGCGGGCGATGGATACGCCGATGATCGATCATCGCGGTCCGGAATTCGCCAAGCTGACGAAGACCTGCCTGGATGGCATCAAGACCATCTTCAAGACCACCAACCCCGTGATCATTTATACCGCCACCGGAACCGGCGCCTGGGAAGCTGCGCTCGTCAATACCTTGTCGCCCGGCGACAAGGTATTGATGGTGGAGACCGGCCAGTTCGCGACGTTGTGGAAGAAGATGGCCGAGGCTCTCGGCCTGAAAACCGAATTCATCAAAACCGATTGGCGCACCGGCGCCGACCCGGCCGCCGTCGAAGCGCGCCTGCGCGACGACAAGGTCAAGGAGATCAAAGCGGTCTGCATCCTGCACAACGAGACATCAACCGGCTGTCTCTCGCCGATCGCCGACATCCGCAAGGCGATCGACAAAGCCGGCCACCCGGCGCTGCTCCTGGTGGACACGATCTCGTCGCTTGCCTCCACCGACTATCGCCACGATGAATGGGGCGTCGACGTTACCGTCGGCGGCGCACAGAAGGGTCTGATGCTGCCGCCCGGCATGTCGTTCAACGCCGTCAGCGACAAGGCGCTGGCCGCCAGCAAGACCGCCAAGCTGCCGAAGTCGTTCTGGGCCTGGGACGACATGCTGACCATGAACAAGGTCGGCTTCTTCCCCTACACGCCGGCGACGCAAATGTTGCAGGGGCTGAAGGTTGCGCTCGAGATGCTGCACGAGGAAGGGCTCGACAACGTCTTTGCCCGCCACGACCGGCTCGCCGAAGCAACCCGCCGCGCGGTCAAGGCCTGGGGCCTGGAAAACGTCTGCCGCGATCCGAAGTACTATTCGCCGACGCTGACGGCGACGATCCTGCCCGAGGGCCACAATGCCGACGCCTTCCGCGCGCTGGCGCTCGACACCTTCAATATTTCCTACGGCGCAAGCTTCGGCGCGCTCGCCGGCAAGTATTTTCGCATCGGTCATCTCGGCGACGTCAACGACGCCATGATGATGGGCGCATTGTCGGCGACCGAAATGGCGCTGCAACTCGCCGGTGTGCCGATCAAGAAAGGCGGCGCGCAGGCGGCAATGGATTATCTGGTCTCCGCGCACGCGAGCACGACCAAGCAGGCGGCGGAGTAAGCGCGTCGTCACTCAGGATGTCATCGCCGGGCTTGACCCGGCGATCCATGGTGCATCTCCACGAAATCGGACATTCGTAAGGTTTCGCGAGTGGCGCCACATCATGGGTGCTCGGGGCAAGCCCGGGCATGACGCTGAATGCGTCGTACGCCCGGCACAAATGATCTACGCCGCTGCAGCCCATTCATTGGCTTCAAGCACGCGCTTCACGAACTCTGAAATCGCCTTCAGCGTCTCCTGCGGCGCCTCGCGCTGCGGAGAATGCTTGGCGCCTTTCAGCAGCGCCACTTCCACCGGGCAATAGCACTCGCGCTCGGCGGCCTCGATCTGCGCGACCGTGCCATACTGGTCGTCCTCACCCTGCACGATCAGCACAGGCACGCGGATATAGGCGAGGAATTCGCTGATGTCCCACTGGCGGAATTTCGGATCGAGCCAGGCGCCGTTCCAGCCGCGGAAGGCGTTGTCGACATCCTTATGCCAGCGCGCCAGCCGCGCGCGCAGGTCGCTGGTTTCGTAGGCCGTGCGCGCCTGCATGATCGATTCGATGCCGGAATCCTCGGTGAAGAAATGCGGCGCCATCAGCACGATCCCGCCGACGCGGTGATCCTGATGCGAGCCGGCATAGATCGCCGCGATCGAGGCGCCGTCACTGTGGCCGATCAGCAGGCCGCGCTGAAAGCCGATTGCGTCGAGCAAACGGGGAAGCGTTTTGCGCGCCTCGTCGTGCATATAAGTGAGCGGGCGCGGCAACGTCACTGGGCTCGATTGCCCGTAACCGGCGCGCGAATAGACGAACACGCCACAGCCGGTCGCGGCTTGTAATATATCCGGGAAGTCACCCCACAACCCGACGCAGCCGAGCCCCTCGTGCAGCATGACGATGGTCGGTGCGGCGTCCGGACGCGGGCCGATCATGCGATATTCGAGCTTGTGCTCACCGATGGACAGAAAGCCGGAGTCGTCTAGCTGCATTTCACGCCATCTGCTTGAAGTGCGGCAAGCTCAAAGCGGCCCCTCGGACCGCAGCTTGAAGCGCTGGATCTTGCCGGTCGCGGTCTTCGGTAACTCGGTGCGGAATTCGATCCAGCGCGGATACTTGTACGGCGCCAGCGCCTGCTTGACGTGATCGCGCAAGACTTGCGCCAGTTCCTCGCTCGCTTTGTCGGGCAGCTTGAGCACCACGAAGGCTTTTGGCTTGACCAGTCGCTCGTCGTCGAACCAGCCGACCACCGCCGCTTCCAACACGTCCGGATGCGAAGAGAGCGCGGCTTCGACTTCGAAGGGCGACACATAGATGCCGGAGACTTTCAGCATGTCGTCCTGCCGGCCGGCGCAGACGTAGTAGCCGTCTTCGTCCTGGTAATACTTGTCGCCGGAGCGCGTCCATTCGCCCTGGAAGGTCGCGCGCGACTTCTCGCGATTGTTCCAATACATGATCGCGCTGGTCGGACCGCGGACGCAAAGCTCGCCCAGGTCGCCTTGCTTTACGGGATGTCCGTCGTCGCCGACGATCTTGATCTCGTAGCCCGGCACCGCCCTGCCGGTGGTGCCGTACTTGGTCGCGCCTGGCGCGTTGGTGAGATAAATGTGCAGCATCTCGGTGGTGCCGAGGCCGTCATAGACTTCGACGCCGTAGCGCTCCTTCCAGCGCGCGGCGATCTGCTCGGGCAGCGCCTCGCCCGCGGAAATGCAGCGGCGGAGCTTGACCTCGTTTTTCGCCGGTGCGTTGGGACTCGCCAGGAAGGCGGCGTAGAAGGTCGGCACCGCATAGAAGAAGGTGATCGGATACTTCTTTAGAAGCGCTGCCACGCCGTCCGGCGTCGGCCGCTCGGCGTTGAGCACCGTTGTCGCGCCTACGGTCAAAGGAAATGTCATGGCGTTTCCAAGACCGTAGGCGAAGAACAACTTCGCCACCGAATAGCAGACGTCGCTTTCTTTGACGCCGGCGACCGGCGTACCGTAGAGGTCGGCGGTCAGTTTCAGGCTGGCATGGACATGCACCGCGCCCTTCGGGTTGCCGGTCGAGCCTGACGTGTAGAGCCAGAACGCCATGTCGTCGGCAACGGTCGGCGCGGTGTAGTCATCCGGGTCGTCCGCGCCGATCACATCCTCGAAGAGCCGGTAGCCATGCGGGTTCTCGCCCGAGACGATGACGTGCTCGAGGTCGGAGCTTTCCTTGATGATCTTCTCGAATTTCGGAAACAGCGCCTCCGACACCACCAGGCATTTGGCGCGGCTGTCGGCCAGCATGAAGCGGTAATCGTCTTCGGTGAGCAGCGTGTTGACCGGCACGGCGATGATGCCGGCCTTCAGGCAGCCGAGGAACGCGGTCGGCCAATCGATGGTGTCGAGCAGCGCGATCAGCACGCGCTCTTCGCGGCGGACGCCGAGGCCGCGCAGTGCGGCGGAAAAGCGCGCCACGCGGTCGGCGAGATCACCGTAGCTGTGCGTGCCACGCGCATCGATGTAGGCCGGCTTGTCGGCGCGACCCGCTGCGAGATTGGATTGCAGAACGTCGGCGGCGAAATTGTAATTACGTGGGACTGCGCCCACGGCCGCAGACGCGTTCGTATCCGCCGCCTTGTCGAACTCGGCGACTGCCATTTGCTTTTCCTCCCAAGACGATGCGTATTATGCCCCGCCGGGCCAAACCCTGCAAAGCGAAGCATATTTCGCCAGCCCAAAAGCTACTTCGAGGAGGCAAGCCTCATGATCGTGAGCCGGGACCGCATTCTGACCACCCATGTCGGCAGCCTGCCGCGCAACGAGAAATTGTCCGACCTGCTGGTCAAGCAGGAGGCGGGCGAAAAGTTTGACCCAGCCGAGATGGCGGCGGAACTGGACAAGGCCGTGCGCCATGTCGTCGACAAGCAACGCGAAGCCGGCATCGACGTCGGCAATGACGGCGAGCAGCAGCGCGTCGGCTTCCAGACCTATGTGCCGCAGCGCATGAGCGGCTTTGGCGGCGTATCGCAGCGCCGCCGCGGCCGTGAATTCGAGGAATTCCCCGAACTGGTGGCAAGCATCATGCGGCGCTTCCCCCACGTCAGCAGGCAGCAGAACGCGCCTCAGTGCCAGGCCGACCTGAAGTACCGTGACATCAAACCGCTCGAAGACGAGATCGCGCGTTTCAAAAAGATTGCTGACGGGAAATTCGCCGAAACATTCATGACGGTGCCCTCTCCCGGCATCATCTCGTCGACAATGCTCGACGCCTTCTACGGCAGCCAGGACAAGTATCTCACCGCACTATCGCGCGAGATGAAGAACGAATGCCAGGCGATCCACAAAGCAGGTCTTTTGTTGCAGATCGACGCGCCCGACCTCGCCATGGACCGCACCATGATGTACCGCGATCTCGACGACGCCGGTTTCGTCAAGGCGGTGGAGCGGCACATCCAGGCGATCGACGAGATGATCGACGGTATTCCGCGCGACCGCGTGCGGTTGCATGTCTGCTACGGCAACTGGGAAGGTCCGCACATCTACGACATCCCGCTGGAGAAGATCCTGCCGCCGCTCTACCAGGCCAAGGTCGGCGCATTGTCGATCGAGTTCTCCAACCCGCGCCACGCCCACGAATATGCCGCGTTCAAGAAGCATCCGCTGCCGAAGGACATGGTTTTGATCCCCGGCGTGATCGAGACCACGTCGAATTTCGTCGAGCATCCGGAAGTGGTGGCGCGCCGCATCGAGGAAGCGGTCGCCGCTGTCGGCGCGCGCGAGCGCGTAATCGCCTCGACCGATTGCGGCTTCGGCACCTTCACCAACCGCGAATGGGTGATCGAACCGGCGGTGTGGCTGAAGCTCAACTCGCTGCGCCAGGGCGCCGATATCGCTTCGGCGCGATTGTGGGGCAAGAAAACCGCGGCGTAACGGTTGAGCTTACGCCTGGCTATTTTCGTTCGGCTGAAAAAGCCAACGCTCCGCCGCCCCTGTTCTTTGATGGCGCGGGGGCGCCGGTGTCCCTTTTTCCTTCCCCCCAAAGGGGAATGGAGCGCCGGGAGGCGCCAGGGGTTTGCGAGACCCCTTTGGGCCGCCCTTGCGATCGGGCAGCCCGCGCGCCGTGCGAAGGCGCGCGCCCCGCAGACGGGCGGGGCTGCGCCTCCCGGCGCTCCATCTCCGGTGCGCGTTGTCGGCGCAACCGGCCCGCCCGGCTCCCCGCGGCGCGTCATGACGGCGCCGGAGCGGCTGAACTGGCGATATGATCATATTCCTATTAATTGCATTGTCAAGCGATGCCGGTCCGCACGACAATGGCGCCGGTCGTGGCCTATAATGCCGCGACGCCAAGGGCTATAAGCCGGGCAAAGCCAACCAGCCCCCGACGCCAGGGAGAGACGCCATGGATGAAAGAACGCGCGAGCCGCGCAAGGTCACCGCCGAAGACATCAACCCGCGCTACAATTGGGGCCGCCACCTTCCGGTGCTCGGCACCATGGGCGTCGATTTCGAGGAGCGCGTCGATTACCGGCGCATGCACCGCTATCGGCTGGCCCGCGCGCAGGCCGCGCTCGAAGCCTCCGACCTCGGCGCGCTGCTGCTGTTCGACGACAACAACATCCGCTACGTCACCTCGACCAAGATCGGCGAATGGGCGCGCGATAAGATGTCGCGCTTTGCGCTGCTGACCCGTGGCCAGGATCCGATCCTGTGGGACTTCGGCTCCGCCGCCGTGCATCACAAGCTCTATTCGCCCTGGCTGCCGCAAGAGAACTGCAAGGCCGGCCTGGTCGGCTTGCGCGGCACCGTCGATCCCGCCTTCGGCCTGATGAAGCGTCATGCGGACGAAATAGCCTCGCTGTTGAAAGCCGTCGGCGCCGCCAAGATGCCGCTCGGCGTCGACATTATCGAACCGCCGATGATGTTCGAACTGCAGAAGGCCGGGCTGACCATCAAGGACGGTCAGCAGGTGATGCTGAGCGCGCGCGAAATCAAATCATCCGACGAGATCGCACTGCTCAACCGCGCCGCCGCCATGGTCGACGGCGCCTACGATCTGGTCAACGAAATCTTGCGTCCGGGCATCCGCGAAAACGACATCGTCGCCGAAGTCAACAAGTTCCTCTATACGCACGGCTCCGACGACGTGGAGGCGGTCAACGCCATTTCCGGCGAGCGCTGCAACCCGCACCCGCATAATTTCACCGACCGCATGATCCGCCCGGGCGATCAGGCCTTCTTCGACATCCTCCAGTCGTTCATGGGCTATCGCACTTGCTACTACCGGACCTTCAACGTGGGGCGCGCAACGCCCGCGCAGCACGACTCCTATAAGAAGGCGCGCGAGTGGCTCGACAACGCCATCGAGCGCATCAAGCCGGGCGCGTCCACCGCACACATCTGCGAGGTGTTCCCGAAGGCGGAAGAATTCGGATTCCCCGACGAGATGTCGGCTTTCGGTCTGCAATTCGCGCACGGCCTCGGCCTGAACCTGCACGAACGTCCGATCATCTCGCGCGTGGTGTCGATGGATCACCCGACCGAGATCAAAGAAGGCATGGTGTTCGCGATCGAGACCTGGGCGCCGGCGACCGACGGCTATTCCGCCGCGCGCATCGAGGAAGAGGTCGTGGTCACCGACAAGGGCTGCCGGCTGATCTCGCTGTTCCCGGCGGAGGAATTGCCAATCTCGGCCAAGTATTGATCGCCCGTCGCCCGGGCCGCATGCCCGGGAAACGGCGGCTTGCCTTGCAGGGCAGCCGTGCAAAGCCGCGCTGGCACAATCGGCCAGCGGGGATTATCTGCTTTGCAATGTCTGCGCCAATGAGGGCCAATCCGATGGCTGCCGAAAATTCCCGATCCTTGCGACCGGACGGGACCATGCAAGCCGTGTTGCGCGGATTGCGAGGACGCTGCCCGGCTTGCGGCGAAGGCGCCATGTTCCGCGCCTTCCTCAAGGTCGACGACTGCTGCCCGCGCTGCGGCGAAGAGCTGCATCACCACAGGGCCGACGATTTTCCCGCCTACCTGGTGATCGTGATCGTCGGCCACATCCTGGTGCCACTCGTGCTGGTGGTGGAAACCGAAATTGCGCCGGCCGTCTGGATCAGCATGACGCTGTGGCCAACGCTCGCGCTGGCGATGTCGCTTGCCCTCTTGCAGCCGATCAAGGGCGCGGTCGTCGCGATCCAATGGTTTCTTGGCATGCACGGTTTCGAAGCAGCGATGAACGCGCGGACAGGCACCATCGCGCCGGCCAAGGAATTACCGGCCTCAGCGGAATACTGAGTTCAAGGCAAACCGCTACGGCGTCGTTGCCGAGGTTGATCCGGCAATCCATGATGACGATCCACACGCGTGGCCTCCACGGGCTGTCGCGCGCTGCAATCCATCATGGATGCCTGGGTCAAGACCGGGCATGACAGCGGAAGGAACGCCGCCAATGCTCGCCGCACTCGCGACCCTTCTCGTTTGCCAGCTCGCCGGCGAGGCGATCGTACGCGCCCTCGCGCTGCCGCTGCCCGGGCCGGTCATCGGCATGGCGCTGTTGTTCATCGTCATGCTGGCGCGGGCGCCGCTGTCCAAAGAACTCGGGCCGACAGCCGATACGCTGCTCCGGCATCTCTCGCTTCTGTTCGTGCCGGCCGGCGTCGGTGTAGTGCAGAACCTCTCGACGCTCGGCCGCGAGGGCGCGCAACTTATTTCGGTGGTGGTGCTGGCGACGGTCATCACGCTGGCGGTGACCGCCCTCACCTTCGAGTATCTGGCGCGCTTTATGGGCGTCGACGAAACCGACGCCGAGCAACAGGCCGGCGAGCAATGACCGGCAATTTCGTCAAGCTGTGGGTCTATCTCTCCGGCTCGCCGTTGCTGTGGCTGACGGCGACTTTGGTCGCCTACGTAATCGCGGACACGATTGCGGCGGCGTGCAAACGCCACCCGCTCGCCAACCCGGTGCTGATTTCGGTCATCATCGTGGCGACGATCCTGCTCGCTACCGGCACCGACTATTCGGTCTATTTCGCCGGCGCGCAGTTTGTTCACTTCTTGCTCGGCCCCGCCACCGTGGCGCTGGCCGTTCCGTTGTTTCGCCATCTGCCGCATGTACGCCGCACCGCCTTGCCGATGGCGGTGGCGGTTTTTGTCGGGTCGTTCACGGCCATCGTATCGGCGGTGCTGCTGGCGCAGGCCTTCGGCCTCAATCGCGCCGCGACGTTGGCGCTGGCGCCGAAATCGTCCACCGCGGCGATCGCCATGGGCATTGCGGAGACCATCGGCGCCGACCCCGCTCTGACCGCCGTCCTGGTGATCCTGACCGGCGTTACCGGCGCCATCGTTGTGACGCCGCTGATGAACGCGCTGCGGCTGAAGAACTACGCGGCGCGCGGCTTTGCGGCAGGGCTTGCCTCGCACGGTATTGGCACCGCGCGCGCCTTTCAGGTGTCGCCGATTGCCGGCACCTTTGCCGGCATTGCACTCGGCTTGAACGGCCTGCTGACGGCACTGCTGGTACCGCCAGTGATCCATTGGCTGGCCGGCGGACGCTAGGCGCCGTTCAACCGTGCTTTGCCGCCGCCTGCGCTTCCGCGTGCATCGCCGCCGGCAAGGCGACACTCATAGAATCCACCATCGAGGTCGGCATCAGGATGGTCGCGCCGCGCTCTTTGGTGGTTTCGTAGATGATGTTCATGGCGCGCAGATGCAGCGCGGCGGCGCTGCCGGCATAGGTGTTGGCGGCGTCGACAAATTTCTGCGCGATGGCCGCTTCGGCACTGCCGAGAATGACGCGCGCTTCCTTCTCGCGTTCGGCCTGCGCCTGCCGCGACATGGCGTCCTGCAACGCCTCCGGAATGGCGACATCGCGGATTTCGACGGAATTGACCGAAATGCCCCAGTCTGCCGTTTTGCGCGCGATCTCCGCCCGCAATACCTCATCGGCTTGCTTGCGCTCGGATAGGAGCTCGGAGAGATGCGCCGCGCCAATCATCTCGCGCAGCGACGTCTGTGCCACCCGGTCGATTGCGGAGCGATAATCGGTGATATTGAGCGCGGCGCTTTGCGCATTATGCACGTGCCAGAACACGATGGCGTCGACATTGACCGGCACGGTGTCACGCGTCAGCGCCTGTTCGGCGTTGAAGCCGGTGGTCTGGATACGCTCGTCGATCACCGCCGTGACGGCGTCGATCACCGGGATGATCATGAACAGGCCCGGCCCTTTGACGCTCGACAGCTTGCCGGCGCGCAAGATGACGAAGCGCTCCCAATTGTTCGCCATCTTGAGCGAGAAGGCGATGTAAAGGGCGACAATGCCGACGACGATGCCGGCGGGTTGCAGGCCGGCCGCAAACAGGAGCCCGGCGATAACGGCGAGGACGACGGTGACGAGAGCGGTAATGGGATTCATGGGAAGCCTCCCTGATATGCGGAGAACGGCACCACCGATTCCCCTGATGGCGGAAAGCTTACGCGCTTTTCATGGCACCGGTGGCGACCGAACCGAGAACTCGTCAACAAACAGTCACCGCGCCGTCGCGCAAAATGGCCGCGTTCAGCCGTGCGCGGCGGCGCGCAAGTCTTCCAGTCGGCGCTCCATTTCGCGCTTGATCTGGTAGCTCGGCCGGCCGAAGCGCTTGTTGCGCGCCACGATGAATTCGCGCTGCTCGCGCCGCAGGCGCACGATCCCGCGCCGATCGAGCCTGGCAAGGGCTGCCTTGTAGGCGTCGTCGATCTGCCGGTCGAGACGGGCAAGCTCGGGGTCCGAACAGATCGCCTTTTCGACCGGGATCTTGGCCCTGTTGCAGTCGAAGGTCGGCAGCACACTGTTGCTGCCGGAGAGCGAGCCGCGCCGGTCCTTCTCCTGACGCAGCGCGGCGAGATTTTCTGCCGCCGTGTCCATGCGCGGATCGATACGCAGCGCCTGCTCGTAGTCGGCAATAGCGCGATCGAGATCGCCCTTGCGGCGCCAGGCAGCACCGCGGTTATTGTAGGCGCGCACGTAGCCGGGATTGAGCTTGATCGCCCGGTCGTAGTCGGCGATGGCGCGGTCGCGTTCGCCCTTGGCCAGATAGGAATCGCCGCGGTTGGTGAGGAAGTTGGCCTGCGGCCGCAGCCGGATGGCCTCGTTGAAATCGGCGATGGCGCGGTCGTGATCGCCGTTTTCCTGGTACGACAGACCGCGGTTGTCGAAATTGATCGGATCGTTGGGCTCAAGCTTGATCGCCTCGCTTTCGTCGGCGAGCGCCTGTTCGTGACGGCCGAGTTTCTTGTAGGCGGCGCCGCGATTGGTGAAGGTGCGGGCGCGGCGTGGATTGAGCTTGATCGATTCGTCGTAGTTCTTGATCGCGCTTTCCATGTCGCCTTTGAAGTAATAGGCGACGCCGCGATCGAGATAGATTTGTGCCGAGACTTGCGCCGACTTCGGATCGAGCCGCAGCGCCTCGTTGTAGTCCTCGATGGCGCGGTCGTACTGACCAATGTTGTTGAACACGTTGCCGCGCACGTCGAAGGCTTCGGCATCGTTGGGGTCGAGCCGAACCGCCGCGTTGGCGTCGGCCAGCGCGCGATCGAGACGCTTTGCCGAGCGGTAGGCGGTGGAACGTTCGCGGTACGCGCGCGCGTATTTGGGGTCGAGCGCGATCGCGCGATCGAAATCGGCGAAGGCGCGCTTCATGTCATTCATGTACCAATAAGCCGCGCCGCGATTGACCAAGAGCGGCGCCAGCGTCTGTGCCGGCGCATCCTTGGCGGCCTCGATCAGCGCAGTACAGGCGGCGACGCGCTGGGTCGGCGCCTGCGCGCTGTCGTCTTTGGACGCGCAGATTTCGGCATTAGCATTGGGTTGCGCGGAAGCCGGCAGCGCGCCGAAAACGGCGATGATGCCGGCGGCCGCGAGTAAAGCGTTCAGACGCATAGTTTTTCGCACCCCGTTGAAGCGGTCTCCAAGCAAATGGCGCCGCCATTGTCTTGGTCGTGGCCGACGCCAACCGGGTTCAAGGCCTGGCGGCGGCGAAAGGCTAGCCGCCGGCAAGAACGCCGCCTAGGGTTAAGCGGGAGATTTTACGCCGCGCGCGCCGATCCCCATCGCCTGTTCGAAGGCACGCCGCACCTCGGGCGGCTGGCCGAAATGGTGTCGGAAGCCGGCGAGGCGCTCCTTGAGCAGCGGATGCTTGTCGTAGTCGGCAAGCGGCACGCCCTCGACATTGTATTTTCGCATAACGTCGGGCAACGGAACGCAAGCGGCCTTGGCGGGATCGCGGATAATGCCGGAGGGGTCCTCTCCTTTCGCTACTCGGTCCAGATCATCGAAGAAGCGCTTCCGCATCTCGACGATACCGAGATCGCTCGATCGCAGGTTCTCTTTCGTACGGTCCGCAATGCGGCCTTGCCCAACCCAGCCGATGATGTCCTGGTTGATGACATGACTGTCGATCCAGCGCCCGGCGGCGTCGCGCACCGGACTGATCCAGGTCGGCACCTCGTCCTGCACATACGGCTCACGACCTTTGGGCACGCGCATGAAGAACCAAGCAATGCTGAGCGTGTTTTCGTCATCGACCGGCACGCGCCACTCGAAATGCATGCCGAGATAGAAACCGTTCGGCCATAGCGCCACGCGTCCGATCGACCAGTTGGGATCGCCCTCGGCCTGGCCCTCGCGAATGCGGCGGTAGACGAAGCCGTGCTCGAATTCGTCGTAGTCAATTTTCAGATGTCGCGGCGGCGCGCTTGTCTTGCCCGCGCAATTTCGCGCTCCAGTTTTCGTGCATCCACTCGAAATGCACAGGGTCAATCGAGTTTTCCTGACACTGAAACCAGTTGCAGGGAACGTCGGCCAGCACGATTTCGCGAAAACCGTTCTCGAAGGTGAAGGGTTCCCATACCGGTAGTTCGGGCACCGGCTCAGGACCCATATAGGCCCACAACAAGCCTGCCAGTTCGCGCACCGGATAGGCAGCGATGGCACAGCCTTCGCGCGATTTCGGATTGGGATTGGCGATATCTTCGTACGGTTGCTCGATGCATCGGCCGCGTTCGTCGAACTTCCAGCCGTGATAGAAGCACCGGATTCCGGCGTTCTCGACCGTGCCGGATGACAAGTCGGCGCCGCGATGCGAGCACTGGCGAGCGACGAGACCGTAGCGGCCGCCGCGGTCCTTGTAGAGGGTGAGATCCTCGCCGAGCAGGCGCACCGGCTTGATCGCGTTCTCCGGCGTGAATTCGCTGGCGCCGGCAACCGGCATCCAGTAGCGCCGCAGCAGATTACCCATCGGCGTGCCCGAGCCGACGCGGGTGAGCATGTCGTTGCGCGTCGGCGTGAGCACGGGTCGCTCTCGCGTCTACGCGCTTTTGGCCTGGTTTTCACGCAAATGCGGGAAACGCTCCGACAGCAACGAGCCTTGATAATAGGTCGTCTTGAAGGACGGATGCGCGCGGATATTGTCGAACCAGGTGACGACGCGCGGCAGGTCCTGCCAATCCGGCATGCCGAGATCGTCCATTCGTACCAGCGCGGGCATCACCGCGACATCGGCGAGCGTGAGGTTCTTGCCAAGCAGCCACGGCCCGCCGCTCGCCGCGATTTCGGCGTCCATGCGCTCGTAAGCGCGGCGCAGGCGCGCAAGCGCTGAATCCATCTCCTCCTTGGGGAAACCGGTCTGCCCCATGGTCAGCATGAATTCCTTGCGCAAAGGCTTCGATTCCGCCATGGCGACGAAATCCTCGCGGCTCATCTTCTGGAAGTTGGGCAGGAAGGCGAGATTGAAGGTCGGCACGCGCACGGCGGCCGCCGGCATCTCGTCGATGAAATGCATGAGCGAACGCATGCGGGCCCGCTTGACCGGGTCTTCCGGCGTGAAGCTCTCCTCCGGTTCGACCTCGTCGAGATATTCGGTGATCACCGTCGAGTCGATGATGATCGCGCCGTCATGATCGAGCGTGGGCACCACGCCGTTGGGATTGAGCTTAAGATAATCGGGTTTGAGCTGGTCACCGGCCAGCAGGTTTAGCCGCACCTCCTCATAGGGAAGCTGCTTGGTGTTGAGCACGAAGCGCACCCGCTGGCTGCAGGTCGATTGCGGCGCGTTGTAGAGCTTGAAGGCCATTGGCGTTTCTCCCTTGCCTCAGTCTCTCATTTTTCTGCGCGAACCGGCAAGCGCCTCTCGTCCCATTAGCGGGCTGGTCACTCGTCTTTGATCAGCTTCTTGCGCAGCGTGGCCAGGCGCGCCTGATAGCCCTCGCCGTCACCATAGTCGTCGAATGCGATATAGCGGTCGTGCGTCCCGATGACTCGACGCGCGTGCTTGATCGGACACCAGTATTGTTCGGTGCGCGCGGCAACTTCACGTGTGAAAGCGATGATGCCGTTGGCATAGGTGCAATAGGCACAGTTGAGCTTTTCCAGTAAGTTAAGATAGGCGAGATGGTGGCGGTCGAACGCAAGGTAGTCGGCGCGCCGGACTTTCGCGATGTTGTAAATCGGAAAGCACACGGCCTGGTAGATGCTGACGAAGAGGTCGAGCAGAACAAACGGCAGGATACCGGCGTAAATCACTGGCGCGGTCAACATCACCAACGGGTTGGCGCCGAACAAATAGGGCAGCAGCTTTTGCCGCAGCTCGCGATGGCGGCGCAGCAGCTCTTCTTCGAATGCGATCCGACCGTGTTCCAAGCCGATGCGAAGCTCGGCGCGGCGCTTGGCAAGTTCGGCGTCGAGTTCGCTTTCCAGCGCCCGTATCTTATCGGTTAGCGCGGCAATCTGCGGCGTCATGCTGTCGCTCCCTGGTCGGAAACCCAATTAAACATCATAACCCGCCCAACCGGGAATTTACGGCCAATTTACTTGTGAAAGCGCTTGCGAGCCCGTTGACTGAATTTCGTGCAGCAATCGCAGCCTCTTCCCTTCCGACCAGGGCTGCGTTTGATACCTCCACCGTGCACATGCGGGGCCGCTTCGGCGGCCCCGTTTCTTTTATGTGGGCCCGGCAGCAATTATTCCGTCTCGCAAAAAATTTTCTTTTGAGCTTGCGACGGAATACCACACCAGCGCCGGCGTTTGTCCTTCAGACAAGACCTGACAATGGAGAATGTCGATGACAAGATCTTCCCTTGCTGCCGCAATCATCGCGACGCTGATGCTGACCGGGGCGGCACTCGCCGCGCCGGTAAAAACCGGCGACAGCGCCAAGGGCAAAGTACTCACCGATGAAAAGGGCATGACACTCTACACCTTCGCCAAGGATTCGAAGGGCAAGTCGGCCTGTAACGGCCCTTGTGCCACCAACTGGCCGCCTTTGATGGCCGCATCCGCCGACAAGGCCGGCGGCGGCTATACGCTCATCAAGCGCGACGACGGCAAGTTGCAGTGGGCCTACAAGGACAAGCCGCTCTACACCTGGAAAAACGACAAGAAGCCAGGCGATATCACCGGTGACGGTTTTCTCAACGGGGCGTGGCATATCGCCAAGCCGTGAGATTTCGCTGCTGAGATGCAAACTCGGTAAACCTCTCCCCTTGTGGGAGAGGGGAAGAGAGAATGCAGCGCGCCGAGTGCCCTACTCCAGCCCCGTGCCGACGTTCTTGTTTTCCGGCGTGAGCTTCATGCCGGCGGCAAGCGCCATGGTTTCGGCGAGCGCGGCAAAATCCTTCTGCAGATAGGCTTCCGGGTCCTTTTGCAGCGTGGCGGCGCCGAAATGCGTCTGCAGCACTTCGCGCGCGGCCGCCGTCACCGGCATCGGTACATCCCATTCGCGACCCAGTTCGAGGCCGAGGTCGAGATCCTTGCGCAACAGCTCGGGCGTGAAGGTGGTGGCCCAGTCGAGATTGACCAGCGCCGGCGTCTTGTAGGCGGTGAACATCGAGCCCATCACGCCGTTGTTCATGAAGGCAAGGAAGGCGTGGCGCGGCACGCCCATCTTGTTGGCGAGCAGCGTGATCTCGAGCAGGTTCTCGATGACGACGCCGAGCATGACATTGTGGGCGATCTTGCAGATACGCGCGAGCTCACCATCGCCCACGTAGGAAGCGCCACGCGGTGCGAACACTTCGATCAGCGGCATGGCCACCTTGGCGTCCTGCTCGGGGCCGGAGACGACGGCCGACAGCTTGCCGGCCTTGATGACCTTGGCGTTGCCCGAGACCGGCGCGGCGATGAAGCTCACGCCCTTGTCCTGCAGCTTCTTGCGGATCTCGGCGGATTCTTCGACCGAAATCGACGAGCAGTCGACGACCATTTTCGGCTTCTGGCTGCCGGTGACGAGTCCGTCCTTGCCGAACAGCACTTCTTCGACGTCCTTGCCGGTGGAGACGATCGCAAAAACGACCTCGCAGGAGGCGAGCTCGACCGGCTTGTCGACCAGCTTGCCGCCGATGGCCGCGAGCGGCTCGGCCTTGGCGCGCGTGCGGTTCCAGATCGTGACGTTGTGGCCCGCCTTGATGAGGCGCTCGGCCATCGGGATTCCCATGCGGCCGGCGCCAATCCAGCCAATTTTCGCAGCATTGTTCGACATCACGAAACTCTCCCGTTGTGCCTCAACTTCCTGGGGGCGTCTGGCGGCTTTAGCGATCTCCCCGCCCGCCCGCAAGCCATACGTCAGCAAGGTCTGGCTGCTATGCTGGCTGACCGCGAAACGTGACTTGTATTAAAGTCAGCGTCGCGCGCTCAACGCCAGCCTTCCACGAAAACAACGAAGACATCGGAGACGTCAATGACCGCCGCAACCAGCCCGCTCGGCCTGAGCGGCGAGCCCGTGAGCTGGAATTTCAAGCTGCTCGCGCAAAACGACCTCGGCGGCTTCGGCGGCATGGGCGAAGGCATGTCGGTGCAGATCGCCAAGGACGGACGGCGCATCATCTGGCTAGCGCACGAAAGCGCGCCGAAGAATTTCACCGGCGTCGACGTCTCCGACCCGCGCAATCCGAAAGTGGTGGTGCAGACGGAATTGCCCAAGCCCTACATGCGCTCGAATTCGCTGGAGACAACGGGCGACATCATGACGGTCGCCTATCAGACGCAGGAGGTCGGCCAACAACCGGCGGGCCTCGAGTTATTCGATATTTCCGTGCCGGAAAAGCCGCGCTCGATTTCGTTCCTCGACTGCTCGGGCCCGCATTCGCGCGGCGTGCATCAGCTGTGGTTCTGCGACGGCGAATACGTGCATATGGCGGCGGGCGCGCCCGACTTCACGCCCAGCCATCCGCTCGACGACCAGTTCTATCGCTGCATCGACGTACGCGACCCTTCAAAGCCAAGGGAAGTCGGCCGCTGGTGGATGCCCGGCACGTCGGCGACCGACAACGTGAAACCGCCGCCGCGACTTCCGCTCGACAAGGGCTATCGCGCGCATAACACCAACGTCTATCCGCAGAGGGGCGACCGTCTTTACCTCTGCTATCTCGATGGCGGCATGTTCATCATGGACATCGCGGACAAGGCCAATCCGCGCGTAATCTCGAACTGGACCAATGCGCCGCCCTACACCGGGTTCATGCACACTGCGGTGCCGCTGTTCGAGCGCAACCTGATGCTGGTGACCGACGAGTCGACCGAGAACGGGGCGATCGACTGGCCAAAGCTGATCTGGATTATCGACCTGCGCGACGAGACCCGCCCCATTTCGATCGCCACCTGCCCGATGCCGCCGGTCGACGCCTTCAAGCACCGCGGCGGCCGCTTCGGCGCACACAACATTCACGAAAACGCCGCCGTACCGACGGCCTGGCAGTCCGATCAGATCGTGATCGGTACCTTCTTCAACGGCGGCTTGCGCGCCTACGACATCGCGAACCCGTACCAGCCGAAGGAGATCGCCACCTTCATTCCTCCGCCGCCCAAGGGTACGCCGGCCGGTGCGGTGCAGCTCAACGATGTGTTCGTCGACGAGCGCGAGATCGTCTACACGGTCGACCGCCATACCGGCGGGCTATACGTGCTGGAGATGGATTTCTGAGCCACGCCGCGACCGGCGTTCAAAGCGGCGCTATAGTGGCGTCATGAACGAGCTGTTCCCCTCCCCGGCCGCCGGGCGCTTCGGGCGCAGGCAAAAGCGTGCGCGGGGAGCGCGGGTGCCCGTCACCGTCGTCACCGGCTTTCTCGGTGCCGGCAAGACCACATTGCTCAAGCGTTTCCTGGGAACGCCGCAAGGCCGGGGCACCGCTGTCGTCGTCAACGAATTCGGCGCAGCGGGCATCGACGACGCGCTGGTCCGCGACAGCGCCGACGAGACCGTGCTGCTTGGCAATGGCTGCCTGTGTTGCATCACCCGCAGCGATCTGCAACTGGCCTTGCGCCGCATGGTGATCGAGCGCGAGCGCGGCGAACTGCCGGACTTCAACCGTATCGTGATCGAGACGTCGGGCCTGGCCGATCCCTCGCCCATCCTGCAGACCTTCGCCACGGATCGCGCACTCGGCGACACGTTTGCGGTGGAGGCGGTGGTGACGGTGGTGGACGCGGTGACGGGGTCTGAGACGATCGGCTGGTCGGCGGAAGCGCGCAAGCAGGTGATCCTCGCCGACCGCCTCGTCATCACCAAGACCGATATCGCCGGCGAAAGTACGGCCGAGCGGCTGGCAGCACAATTGCGCGCGCTCAATCCCGGCGCGGACATTCTGCAAGCAATCAACGGCGAACTCGATCCGACACGGCTGACCGAGCCGGCGTCCGATCAGCGCAATGCCTTCATCGCCGAGACCGCACATAGCGACGGCATCGTCAGCTTCGTGCTGCGCGACGAAGCACCGATGCCATGGCCGGTATTTGCGCGTGCGATGGAAACCTTGATGGCCATGCGCGGGCCGGATCTCCTGCGCGTGAAAGGCTTTCTCAACGTGGAAGGCTGCGCGGGCCCGGTCGTGGTGCAGTTCGTGCAGCACCTCGCCCATCCGCCGGTCGAGCTGACGGAATGGCCGGACGACGATCACACCAGCCGCGTGGTGTTCATCACGCGTAATGTTTCGGAGCGCCAAGCGCGCGGCGTGTTCGAAGCGGTGCGGGCGCTGGTCTAAACCGGCGCCAGCCGCGAAATGTTATCGCGCGCCGCCGCGATAATCCCCGGAACCACGGCGTCGTTGCCCGGCGCCATGATGTGACAGCCGGCAACATGCGGGATGTCGGCAAGCTCGGCGATCATGTCGAGGCAGATGCTGCGGCCCTCCGCGATCGGATCGCTCGCGCGCTCCATGCGCTCGATGGCCGCGTCCGGGATGATGGCGCCGTAGAGCTTTTCCTTGATCCAGCGCGCCGACTTCGCCGAGCGCAGCGGTACGATGCCGATCAACATTGCGATACGGCCGGCGAGATCGTGCTCGGCAAGCCGCGCCATGTATCGGCGCACAACGCCCGCATCCATGCAGAACTGCGTCTGCGCGAACTGCGCACCGGCGGCAACCTTGGCGGCAAGCCCCTTCGGCTCCCAGTCCGGTGGTGGATCGATCGGGCTGTCGGCCGCGCCGAGAAAAAATTCGGCCTTGCCGCTGACCTTGCGGCCGGTCGGCAATTCGCCCTTGTCGCGCAACAAACGCGCGGTCTCGAGCAACTGGCGCGGATCGAGGTCGAACACGGGCTTTGCGTCCGGCTGGTCGCCGGCGTCGGGATTGTCGCCACGCAACACAAGCAGATTTCGCACGCCGCTCGCCGCTGCGCTCATCAGGTCGCTCTGCAAGGCGATGCGGTTGCGGTCGCGGCAGGTGAACTGGAGGATCGGCTCAATGCCGGCGTCCGCCAACATGGCCGCCGCCGTTACCGCGCCCAGATGCGGCCTTGCGCCCGCGCTGTCGGTGACATTGACGGCGTCGGCCAGACCCTTCAGCGGCGATGCCTTGGCCAGTAATTCGCCGCGATCGACCGAAACCGGCGGCGTGATCTCGACGGTGACGACGAAGTGTTTGGCGGCCAGTTTGGCTTGTAACGTTTCCATCATGTTCAGGTCGCAAAATTGTCTGCCTCTGGCAAGCGTGTTATGCGGGTGTCATGTTTCAAGCAGCGAAATCACTGGACGAGGCGCTCGCCTGCATCGGCGACGGCGCCATGCTGGTGGTGCCGCGCGAAGTATCCGGCGTACCGATGGCGTCGACGCGCGCGCTCATCCGGCGCGGCGTCAAGCGATTGCATCTGGTGGCGCTGCCCACATCGAGCCTGCAAGCCGACCTGTTGATCGGTGCGGGCTGCGTTGCAATTCTCGAAACCAGCGCGGTCAGCCTCGGCGAATTCGGTGCGGCGCCGCGTTTTACTGCTGCTGTGACATCCGGCGCGATCGTCATGAAGGATGCCACCTGTCCGGCACTGCACGCGGCCTTGCAGGCGTCCGAAAAAGGCGTGCCGTTCATGCCGATGCGCGGCCTGATCGGGTCGGACGTGTTGAAGTATCGCGACGACTGGAAGGTGATCGATTCACCGTTCGGCAATGCCGATCCGATCGTGCTGTTGCCGGCGATCAAGCCGGACGTCGCGCTGTTTCATGCGCCGATGGCGGACCGCTTCGGCAATGTCTGGATCGGGCGGCAGCGCGAACTCGCGACGATGGCGCACGCGGCGGAGAAAACTGTTGTCACGGTCGAGAAGATCCACGACGGCAATCTGCTCGACGATCCGGTCCTCGCCGCCGGTACGCTACCGGGTTTCTATGTCGAGGCCGTCGCGATGGCCGAGCGTGGCTGTTGGCCGCTGCCGCTGCCCGACCACTATGGCGCCGATGCCGAGCATCTGTCGCTCTATGCGACGATGGCGGCAACGGCGGAAGGGTTCGCCGAGTATCTGGACAAGTTCGTCTATGAACGCCGCGCAGCCTGATTTCCGCGACGAAGAACTGCTCGCCGACGTCATCGCGCGCCTGACCGGCGACGTGCGCCATGTCGCGGTCGGCAATGCTTCGCCCATTCCAGCGACCGCCGCCCTGCTCGCGCGTGCGCGGAATGGCAACGGCCGCCCTTACGTGTCGCTCTTGCAAAGCCGCAAGCACAATTTCTTCACCGACGGCGCGCGCGAATTGTTCGACTGCGCCGGGCAAGGCCGCATCGACGTGTTCTTTTTGTCGGGCGGCCAGATCGACGGCCAGGGCAACATCAACCTGGTCGAGATCGGCGAGCACGGACACCCCAAAGTGCGTTTCCCCGGCTCGTTCGGCGCGGCCTATCTCTATTATGTCGTGCCAAAGGTGATCCTGTTCCGCACCGAGCACTCACGTCGCACGCTGGTGCCAAAAGTTGACTTCATCAGCGCGCCAGGCATGAACGATCCGAACGTGTTCCGCACCGGCGGGCCGATCGCGCTCGTCACCAACCGCTGCCTGTTCAGCTTCGGTGATGGACGCTTCACGCTCACGAGCGTGCATCCCGGTCATACGGTCGAAGAAGTGATCGAGAACACCGGCTTCGGCTTCGACAAGCCTGACATGGTGCCGCAGACACCGCCGCCCACCCCCGACACTCTCAAGCTGATGCGCGAAGTGGTGGCGCCGCAATTGGCCGAGGTTTACCCGCAGTTTGCGGCGCAGGTGTTCGGCGTGGGCGAGGCGGCCTTCGCAAATTAAAAGACATCCCGGGTGGCCCAAACCATGGACCCGGAATGACAACAAATAAATGAGCGGCTAGTCTCCCGCCCGAAAATTCAACAACGAGGAACGGCCAAGTGAAAACGGTGGAAGCGGCGGTGATCGGCGTCGGCTGGGTGGGCGGCACGCGAGCCGAAACGCTCGCAAAGACGGCGCTGGTCGACAAATTGCATCTGTGCGAGATCCGGCCAGACCGGCTGAAAGAGGTCACCGAGCTCTACAAGCCGGCGACCGCGACGCTCGACTATCAGGACATCATCAAGAACGACAACATCTCGGTGGTCTACATCTCGACCACGCCGGAAACCAACCACTATCCGATCTGCCGCGACTGCCTCAAGTCCGGCAAGAACGTGATGCTGGAAAAACCCATTGCCTTGGAGCTGTGGGAAGCCGACGAGCTGATCACGCTCGCCAAGCGCAACAACCTGAAATTCACCATCGGCTATTCACAGCGATTCAATCCCAAGATCGCCTACGCCAAGAAGAAAATCGTCGACGGCACGCTCGGTAATGTCGTTTCGGTGCTGGTCAGCCGGCACCTCTCGCGCAGCCTCGGCAAGAAAATCGCCGGCCGCGTGCGGCTGTCTCCTGTCGTCATGGAGAGCACGCACGATCTTGATTTCGTGTTCTGGCTGCTGGAACCGGCCAAGCCGGTGCGCGTCTATAGCCAGGGCGCCTATGGCTACATGAAGCCGGTCAACGGCTCGCACGACGTCATGTTCACCAACGTCACCATGGACAACGGCGTGGCTGTGATGATCGCCGGCGGCTGGAACCTGCCGCCAAGCTATCCGAACTATTGCGCAACCTGGATCGAGATCACCGGCACCGAGGGCTCGCTGTTCCTCGACGACAGCCAGCGCGACAACTGGCTCAACACCATGAAGGACGGCCAGCAGTTTCCCATGTCGACCATGCCGGGCGAATGGGTGGGCGAAGTGTTTGCCGGCGGCATGGGGCCGGAGACCATCCATTTTCTCGAGGCCTGCATCCGCGATACGGCGGTGATGGTGACGCCGGAATCGGCACGCCGCGTGATGGAAACCTATAGCGCGGCGGATCTGTCCGCCGACCGCGGCGAGCCGGTGGACCTGCCACTGACCAACGAGACGATTTCGGCGATCGCCGAGTTCAAGCAAAAATTCCGCGCGGGGGCGAATACGTAACGGCGGCGGGGGCAGCGAAGCGGGGATCACGACGGCGGAAGCGCAAATTCATCGCTTACCGCACTTCCTTCCCTTCCTGCACTTGGCGTCGTCGGCCTTCGCGACCTTCTCGGCCTTCTTCGTCTTCTCGTTCTTTTCGGCTTTATCCGACGCTTTTGCCTTGTCGGTCTTTTCCGCCTTGTCGACTCTTTCAGCTTCCGCGGCACTGGCCATGGCCTTGAGGGCCTCTGGCAGGTCTATCGGCTTGCTGTCACTGCCGGCATACAGATTTTCCACGAGGGGCCGCTTGGGCTTCTCCCCGCCCGGCAGCGCCAGTACTTCCATGTAAAGCGGACCCAGTCCTTCGAACCCCAGCAGCGCGCCGGCACCGAGCGTCAGATCGAGATCGCGGCCCGGAATGAATGGCCCGCGGTCGTTGATGGTGATGTTGATCGAACGGTGGTTCTTTGGGTTCGACACGCGGATGAGCGTGCCGATCGGCAAGGTTTTGTGCGCGGCGTAAAGCCCGACCGGCTTGAAGGCCTTGCCGGTCGAAGTGAGCTTGTCCTGCCAGTACATCGACGCGATCACCCACGCGCCGGCTTGTACGCGTTCGAGCGAATTTTCGGTGGAGACATCCTGCGGCGGCGCCGCCGACAAGAGACTGCCGCACAACACAAGCAGCACGAGATGACCGATTTTCTTCCTGAGCCACATGATCGTCTTGAAGAACTTTCGGGCCTTCGGCTTGCCGCGCGCTTTTTGGGGCTGCCGCTGTTTTGACGGATGGGAGGGAAACGCAGCGACGGCGGCTTCTAGCCTTTGAATCAAATCACGTGCGTTTGAACGGCCAAATGGGGCCGATATGTGATGGTTTTGGTTTGGAAGTGGGGCGATATCGCAGCGTTGTTCGGTCACGATGGCGACCGGCGCCGGCGCCTTTTTCGCCGATTCGGCCGAAACGGCGGTCTGCTCGGGTGGGCGTGCGCGGGAACGCCGGGTACGTGGCGATTTTTTCGTATTTGCCGCCCGCACCGGCATCAAGCGGCCGTCCGACCGAATCGCGAAGCGCGGATCCGCTTGCATTGATAGTCGACGACCTGGCGCGCCGTGCCCGGCTTCATCCGGGAAAACGTCGTCTGGCATCGTTCGAGCTCGCCCGGCGAGATGCCGCGCTTGCCGGCACGCATGCGCAGGATCGCGCGCGTCGTCGGCCAAGACATGCCGCTCGCCTTGCAGATGACGAGCAGCGCGTCCGGACGGTCCTGCACCAGCGCGCGGTCGATCGAATCGATCGGCAATCCGCACAGCACCCCGAGCGCCGCCGCGGTTTCCTCGAACTTGTTGGCGGCTGCGAATGCCGCCACGTCGTTTTCGCCTAAGCGGCCGTCGGAGCACAGCGCTTCGATACGCATGCGGGCCGCGGCATAATTGCGTGACAAGGTGCCGGAACTGTCGAGGATCATGGTGGCGGCCTGCGCGACCACCGACTGAATCAAGTTTGCCATCGACGGATGCGCGGCTTCGAGCTTGAGTTGAACGGCGTGCGAGGCGCGCACCAGCAGCCGCAACAGATGCTCGCGCGGAATGTCAGATCGCAAGGCAACCCGCGTCGTCAGCTCATCGTCGCCGTGCGAGCGTTGCACCAACGTCGAAAAGCCGTGCTCGGAAAAGCGCGCTGCCGGATTGGACGCCGTACTGAGCACCACCGGCTTGTCGCCACGCTCCACCAGGACGTCGGTGACGGCCTCAACGAGCGTCTTGCGTTTCGAAATCGCGAGCAGATGCTGCTGGCTTTGCGTGCGGGCGGCGGCCACCAGCGTCTCGGTATCGAGCTGCATGGATTTTTCAAGCATCGGGCCGGCAACATCGATCTCGACGTCGCTCGCGAGAGCGCGGCTGATGCTCGCCGGCGCCTGCGGCAGCTTCGCCAGCCGGTTGGACAGTATGGCGCGCGCGGACAATTCGATGTCGGCGGCAATGCGCAGGAACACGTCGTCGAACAACTCGATTTGATTGGCGGTATAGGTCGTCGAACCGGTTTCGAAAATGTCGGTGATGCGGGCAAGCATTGCGGCGCGCCGCTCGGGCGAGCCGTGCGTGACGGCGCTTTCCAGTTCTTCGATGAGCTTCGGGACCATCATACCGATGCGAAAGGTACCCGAGGAAAATGGTCGCTCGTTTAAGGCAAAAAGCGGTAGCGGAGTAATTTTGCTAACGGACTGTTAAGTACAGGCGTCCGTGCCGGCAACGCGAAAGGTCGGGCGGCGAGCGGCAAGAGCGTGGCTGCGGTTCGCGACAGAATCGCCGCCTTGTCGTTGTCCGCAATGGAAAGTCCGCGCGCATGATTCACGCAATCGAGCATTGCCATCTCGTAACGAGAGTCGCTGCCGAGCAGCACGCGCGCAGACCGGCATGCTCGGCGAGAATTTCGAGCACGGCGGCGGAACGCAGATTCATATCGTCGACAAAACAGCCGGCGATATCGTCCGGCTGCCGCTGCGCGGCTTTCTTCGGTCCCGGCCGCACGCGCCAGCCTTGCTGCCGAAGCGCCGCCCGATTGGGCGTAAAGCCACCGCCACGCGCGAGACCGATTTTCAGCTTCGGAAGGCGGTCCATGACGCGCCGTGTCCTCGATCAGGATATCGGTTTGAACATCGATGGGTTGCGGGCCGCTCATTTCGCCCTCTGAAATGAGTCGGGTGGAAGCGGGGCCGACGCGATGTCCTGCCGCAGCGCCAAACCCAGGCAAGCCCCCTGTCGACACCGGCGCTCCGGGCTATAAACTCGCGGTCCTTTCCCATCACTGCCGGACGACCTCATGACTGAGACAAACCCAGCCAGCCGACACCCGCGCATCGAAGACGACGCGCTCTTGCGCGGCCACGGTCATTTCGCCGACGACCCCCGCCTGCCGAACCAGGCTTATGCCGCCTTCGTGCGGTCGCCGCATGCGCATGCCCGGGTGATCGCGGTAAACCCGGACGAGGCGCGCAAAGCCAAGGGCGTGCTGGCGGTGTTGACAGAGGCAGACATGAAGGCGGCCGGCGTCGGCAGTGTGTCGCGCCATCCGCCGGTGCCGGGCCGCGGCGGCGCCAAACTGGCGATGCCGTTTCGTCCCTCGCTCGTCGGCAAAACCGTGATGCATGCTGGCGAAGCGGTGGCGATGGTGGTGGCGGAAACGCTTGCTGCCGCGCTCGATGCCGCCGATCTGGTGACGGTCGACTACGAGGAATTGCCGCCGGTCGTTTCGCTAGAAGACGCCATGAGCGGCAAGACGCAACTTTATCCGGAGGCGCCGGGCAATCTTGTCGTCGATTGGGCGGGCCCGATCCCCAGCGACGACAACGAGCGCGAGGTCGAGACGATCATCAAGGAAGCCGCGCATGTCGCGCGCGTGCGCGTGACCAATCAGCGCATGGTGGTCGCCTCGATGGAAACGCGCGGCGCCACCGGCGAATATGACGCCGCTGCCGATTTGTACACCTTGCACGCCTGCTCGCAGAGCGCCGAACTCGCTGCGCGCGCAGGCCGCGCCCATCATGGGCATTCCGCCCGACAAGATGCGCGTCCTCACCGAGGACGTCGGCGGCGCCTTCGGCATGAAGACGCCCTGCTATCCGGAGTATCCGGCGCTGCTGGTCGCCGCGCGCAAGCTCGGCCGCCCGGTGCACTGGCAATCAACCCGCTCGGAAGCCTTCGTCACCGATACGCAGGCGCGCGACACCGTCACCGAGGCTGAGCTCGCACTCGACGACAAGGGCAAGTTCCTGGCGCTGCGCATGCGCCATCGCTGCAACCAGGGCGCCTATGTCTCGACCGCGGGCGTCGCCATCAATACCAACAATTTCGCGCGCTGCCTGCCGGGCATGTACCGCATTCCCAAAGTGGACGTCGGCATTGCCTGCTACTTCTCCAACACGGTGCCGATCGGGCCCTATCGCGGCGCCGGGCGCCCCGAGGCGAACTACGCGCTCGAGCGCGTGGTCGAGGAAGCCGCGCGCGTGACCGGCATCGACCCGGTGCGGTTGCGCAAGAAGAACCTGATCCCGCCATCGGCCATGCCCTATAAAACCGCCATCGGCAGCGTCTATGACAGCGGCGATTTTCCCGCCATCGTCGACCAGGCGCTCAAGCTTGCCGACTATGCCGGCTTCAACAAGCGTCGCCGCGAGTCCGCCCGGCGCAAGAAATTCCGCGGCATCGGCGTCTCCTGCATGCTGGAGCATGCCGGATCGCTGCCGCTCGAACAAGCCTCCGTCACGTTTCCCGGCGGCGACAAGATGATCCTCGGCTGCAACGTGCAATCGACCGGCCAAGGCCACGCCACCGTGTTCGGCCAATTGCTGGCAGACAAGCTCGGTGTCGATCGGAAGACGATCCAGCACAAGGACGGCGACACGGCTCTGGGCTTGACCGGATTTGCCTCGGTCGGCTCGCGCTCGGCCATGTGCGCGGGCAACGCCATCATCCACACCGCCGACGTGATGCTGGAGAAAGGCAAGAAGGCCGCCGCCACGCTGCTGGAAGCGTCCGAGCAGGACATTCAGTACCGCGCCGGCTCGTTCGAAGTCGTCGGCACCGACCGCAAGCTTTCGCTGTTCGAGGTCGCGCGCCGCGCCAAGGAGATCGGCGAGAATCTCGACACCAAGGACAAGGCGGAAACGCCGCTCACGTTCCCCAATGGCTGTCACATCGCCGAAGTCGAGATCGACCCCGAGACCGGGCTTATCGAGATCGTCACTTATACGGCGGTGGACGATTGCGGCAATCCGCTCGACGCCATGATCGTCGAGGGACAGGTGCACGGCTCGATCGCGCAAGGCTTGGGCCAGGCGCTGGTGGAAAACGCCGTCTACGATTCAGGCAGCGGGCAACTGGTGACCGGCTCGTTCATGGACTACGGCATGCCGCATGCCGAGATCATGCCGCTTGAGCTGCGCGAGGCGCTGCATCCGGTGCCGGCGAAAAGCAATCCGCTTGGCGTGAAGGGCACAGGCGAGGCCGGCACCACGGCGGCGATCGCGGCCGTGATGAACGCGGTTTCGCACGCCATCCCCGGCGGGGCCGCTAACCACCTGGAGATGCCGGCGACGCCGGCGAAAGTGTGGGAGGCGTGCCGGAAGGGGACGACCGCAAGGTAGCTAGCGCAAACAGAATAGCATTCATATCCGTAAACGTTGCCGACAATGAACCTCCCAATCGCGCGATAAAGCACAATCAGTAATAGATACCAAAAAAAATTCTATCTTAAGTTGTATATCGGCAATCAGACGTTGACTAAAAGCATTCTGTGAAAAAGATATGTCCTGTGGCGTCTGACTTGGGGAACGATAACATGATCAATGGCACAACAATAAGAAAAATGGCTTTGGCGGTGCCTGTGCTCGGCTTTGGCCATTGCGGTTTCACTCCGAGTTTTGCGGCATCGCGTTTATTCACAAGGATTTCGAGGTGGACACGAACGATTGGGCGGGCGTACTCGGTCGCAAGCGGGTCACAACGGCATCACCTCGGCGAGTGGCTCCTTTCACGGGGAAGCTACCGGCAATGGTGCCAGTTATAACTACTGGGGCGGAAACTATGCCTCGACCGGCGGAGTGCCGACCAGTGCGTTCGTGCCTTACACCACATCGCTGGATATCTATCTCAACGTGGACGGAGGCTTTGCCAATAACACGCGCTTCGATTTCGACAGTGCGATCAGCAAATCGGACGGCAGTTTTCTGCGCGATTTTATCTTCAATGCCGGATTCTATAACGATGCAACCGGTCCCGGAGCAAACACCAATCGGTTCGTCATTAGCGCCAGCAACAATTCTCAACCCGGCAGCGCTTACGCGAAAGACCCCGATCAAGGACCCGATCGCAATCAGCACCAGCGGCTGGTACACGTTTCAGCAGGATTTCATGGATAACGCGGGAATTCTGTCCGTCGTTATGAGTATCCTGGATTCCGGCGGCGGACTTGTCCATCAGTGGACGCTAAGCGATCCGACCGATTTGATCGCGGGCATCGGCGGAAGCCGTTACGGCTGGATCGACACTAACGAGTTCGCTTTCCTCGCCATCGACAATGCATCGCTGACGACAAATCTCCCATCGGAAGTGCCGCTTCCGGCCACGCTCCCGCTGTTCGCCTCGGGCCTTGGCGCCTTCGGCCTGCTGCGCTGGCGCAAGAAGCGCAAAGCCGCCGCTGCGGCAGCCTGACGAAAGAATAGCGCAAAAACGAAAGAGGCCGCCTAACGGCGGCCTCTTTTTTATTCGAGTGGCCGTTTCTTACGCCTGCGAAATGAACTTCGTATTCATGTACGCCTGCAGGCCCTCCATGCCGCCTTCCGAGCCATAGCCACTCTCCTTGATGCCGCCGAACGGCGTTTCCGGCGTCGAGATGGCGACCGAGTTGACGCCGACCATGCCGGACTGCAATGCATCGCCGATCGCGGCTGCGTTCTTCTCCGACGAGGTGAAGGCGTAAGCGGCCAGCCCGAACTCGAGCGAGTTGGCGCGCTCGATCACCTCGTCCACGGTCTTGAAGGTCACGATCGGCGCCACCGGCCCGAACGGCTCCTCGGTCATGATCTTGAAGTCATCGGGGACGTCGGTGACGATGGTCGGCTGAAAGAAAAAGCCCTGGTTGCCCTGGCGCTCGCCGCCGGTCACAACCTTGCCGCCGCGGTCCTTGGCGTCTTTGACGAAACTGTCCATGGCATCGAGCCGGCGCGGATTGGCGAGCGGCCCCATGGTGATGCCTTTTTCCAATCCGTCGCCGAGCTTGAGGCCCTTGGCGTATTCGGTGAAGCGGGCGAGAAACTTCGGGTAGCTCTTCTCGTGCACATAGAAACGCGTCGGCGAGATGCAGACCTGGCCGGAGTTGCGATATTTGAACGCGGCGATGGTGTCGGCCGCCTTTTCCGGATCGGCATCCTCGAACACCACGACCGGCGAATGACCGCCGAGCTCCATGGTGGCGCGCTTCATGCCCTTGGCGGCGAGGCCGGCGAGATGCTTGCCGACCGGCACCGAGCCGGTGAACGAGATTTTCTTGACCGCCTTTTGCGGGATCAGGTGCTCGGACACTTCCGCCGGCACGCCAAAGACGAGATTGAGCACGCCTGCCGGCACGCCCGCGTCGGCGAAGCATTTGACCAACTCGATGCAGCCACCCGGCGTTTCTTCCGAGGCCTTGATGATGATCGAGCAGCCGGAGGCCAGCGCGCCGGCGATCTTGCGCACCGGCGTCAGCGTCGGGAAGTTCCACGGCGTAAACGCCGCGACGACGCCGACCGGCTCCTGCATCACGAGCTGGCGCACGCCCTTCTGCCGGCCTGGAATAATGCGGCCGTAAGCGCGCCGGCCTTCCTCGGCATACCAGTCAATAATGTCGGCGCTGGTGAGCACTTCCGCGCGCGACTCGCCATAAACCTTGCCTTGCTCCTGTGTCTGCACCTTGGAGACGTGATCGTAGCGCTCGCGCAGAAGCTCGGCGGCCTTGCGCATGATCTTGGAGCGGTCGTAGGCGGAGGTTTCTTTCCAGACCTTAAAGCCCTTTACGGCGGCGGCCAGAGCCATATCGAGATCGGCCTTGCTGGCGTGCGGCAGATGCCCGAGCACCTTGCCAGTGGCCGGATTGATGACGTCTTCGCCTTTGCGGCCTTCGCCATTGAGCCACTGGCCGTCGATAAAAAGCTTCAGATCGGTATACATTGCGAGCCTCGTCGTTACTGGAGCAACCGTTTCGCGCGCTGGCTTAGCACTTTCGTCGATCCACGACCACTTGCAGCGATTTGGCTTTGGGAATCAACGCTCCCTGCACCCGGCGCATGCGGCAATTTGGGTTGGCCTCAGCGGATTATCCAGTGTTATGATTGCTTTAAGCGGTGTTGCCGACGTGCCGGCCGTGGGGAACGGGCGACAATTGTTGCGGCCAGATCCGCCGGAATGTTCACATTCCGAAAAGCTGCGCCGCAGTGGAGCAACTAACGTAATTGGGAGGATACCAACATGCGTTTGACTGTCAGCCTTGCGCTCGGCGTTGCCGGCGCGGTGTTTGCCTACAACGTGGCATCGGCCGAGGACGTCATCACCCTCGGCGCAGCGGTTTCCGAGACCGGCAAGTACTCGACCAACGGCGTGTTCACGAAAAAAGGCTACGACCTCGCCGTCGAGAAGATCAACGCCCAGGGTGGCGTGAAGGTCGGCGGCAAGACCTACAAGCTCGCGATCAAGTACTACGACGATGAATCGACCCCGGCGCGCGGCGCCGAACTGGTCGACCGCCTGGTCAAGCAGGACAACATCCAGTTCATCCTCGGGCCCTATTCCTCCGGCCTCACCAAGGCGATCGCCCCGGTGACCGAGCAACTCAAGACCCCGATGGTGGAAGCCAACGGCGCGGCGCGTTCGCTGTTCACCAACGGCTACAAATACATTTTCGCCACGCTCACGACCGCCGATCAGTATCTGGCGAGCGTGATCGATCTTGCCGCCGAGAATGCCGCTGCGCTCAACAAGAAGAACCCCAGTGACATCACGGTCGCGGTGGTGGTCGAGAACGACCCCTTCAGCAAGGACGTGCGCACGGGCGTGGTCGACCGCATCAAGAAATACGGCATGAAGCTGGTGGTGGATGACCAGTTTCCCCGCGATCTCAGCGACATCACGCCGACCCTGACCAAGATCAAAGCGCTCAAGCCGGACGTGCTCATCATTTCCGGCCACTCCAAGGGCGCAGCCACCGGCGTCCGCCAGATCGCCGAGCAGCATGTCTCGACCCCGATCGTCGGCATGACCCATTGCGACTCGGCCAAGATCATCAAGAATTTCGGCAGCGCTTCCGAATACACGCTGTGCGCAACGCAGTGGGCGCCGACGCTGACCTACAAAGGCAAGGTGTTCGGCTCGGCTGCCGACTACGCCAAGGCGTTCAAGGCGAAGTACAACGAGGATCCGCCCTACCAGGCGGCCGAATTGTCCGCCGCGGTCATCGTTTATGCCGATGCCATTCAGCGCGCCGGCAAGCTCGACAAGGACGCGGTGCGCGACGCGCTCGCCAAGACCGACATCATGACCTTCTACGCGCCCATCAAGTTCGATGAAACCGGCAAGAACGCCGCCAAGCCGATGGCGCTCTACCAGGTGCTCGGCGGCAAATACGTCGTCGTGGCGCCGTCGAAGTTCGCCGAGAAGAAAGCGGTCATCCCCCGTCCAGCGATGAACTAACCGCCGCGTGTTAAGCGACGGCCGGGATCACATCGATCCCGGCCGGGCAGCTTTGCGCCAGGGGGCGATATGGCGGTGGTCCAAGCGGGAGTATTCCCGTGATCGATAATCTCTTGCTTTTGTTTCAGGCCCCGGTGATCGGCGCCGACCTGATCATCAACGGGCTGCTGGTGGGCGCCATCTTCGCGCTCGCCGCCTATGGCATGGCGCTGGTCTGGGGCGTGATGAACATCATCAACATCGCCCAAGGCGAGTTCGTCATGCTCGGCGGCTACGTCGCCATGATCCTGTTCTGGAACGGCATCCATCCGCTGTTCGGCGTGGTGGTGGCGCCGTTCGTGCTGTTCTTCATCGGCTGGGCGCTCTACCGGCTGGTCGTGTTCCGCGTGGTGGACCGTGACTTGTTCGTCTCGCTGCTCGCGACCTTCGGGCTGTCGATCCTGCTGCAGCAACTCATGAACACGGTGTTCACCGGCAACATCCAGTCGGCGCGCTCCAATCTCGGCACCACGCAGATTTTCGGCGGCCTGGTATCGGTCGCCAATATTAAGGTCTTGGCCTTCGTGCTCGCCATCGTGCTCGGCATCAGCCTGGTGGCGTTCATGCGCTATACGCGGCTCGGCCAGGCGATCCGCGCCACCTCGCAGAATGCGCGCGCGGCGCGCGTTCTCGGCGTCGACACCGACCGGCTCTACGCCATCACCTTCGGAATCAACGCGGCGATCTGCGGCGCCGCCGGCGCGCTGGTGGCGATGGCCTACAACATCCATCCCTATATCGGGCTGCCCTACACCATCCGCGCCTTCATGATCGTGATCGTCGCCGGCCTCGGCAACATCGCCGGCGTGATCCTGGCGGGCCTGGGACTGGGTGCGGCCGAAAACGTCGCCAGCTTCGTGCTTGGCGCTGAATTTCAGCTCGCCTTCACCTTCGGCCTCCTGGTGGTGGTGCTGGTCTGGCGCAACGCGCGGCTTTCCGCCAAACGGCAATATTTGAAATGAACGTTCCGCTCAGCAAGCTTGCCGGCTATGCCGCACTCGCCGCCGTCGGACTGGCGGCGCCGCTTCTGATGCCGGCCTATCACTCGCAACTGACCGAGCTGTGGCTGTTCGTCGTGTTCGCGCTGACCTGGGATCTGGTCGGCGGGCAGATGGGCTACAACTCCTTCGGCAACGTGCTGTTCGTCGGCGTCGGCACCTACGCCTGCGCCCTGGTGCAGATCGGCCTGGTCTACAACATCGCCCAATACACCGCGGCGGAAGGCGGCCACGCCACCAGCTTCACCTTCGATGTGACGCAATACTTAAGCGGCCTCGCCATCGGCCTGCCGGTTGGCGGGATCCTCGCCGGTCTGGTGGCGATCCTGTTCGGTTCCATCATCCTCGGCATGCGCGGGCACTATTTTGCCATTTGCACGCTCGGCCTCGGCGTCGCCGCCGGCCAGATCGCCGCCGGTTGGGAATGGATCGGCGCCGGCGCCGGCATGTCGGCGCCGAATTCGCCGGCAAAGCTCGGCGACATCACCCAGCTTCTCTACTATCTCGCCTTCGCACTGGCGGTGCTTACCTTCATCCTTATCCGTTGGCTGTTGTCGACGCGCTTTGGGCTCGCGCTCAACGCCATCCGCGACGACGAGGACAAGGCCGAAGCGATGGGCCTGCCGACCAAACGCATCAAGGTCGCGGCCTGGTGTTTCGCGGGGCTTATGCTTGGCATGTCGGGCGGCATTCTCGGCAACCTCAAGCGTTTCATCGATCCGATCGACGTCGCCTTTGCCGGTGAGACCTACGGCGTCTGGATGGTGCTGATGGCCATTCTCGGCGGCAAGGGCACCATCTGGGGGCCGGTGATCGGCGCCGTCATCTTCCAGGTGCTCAAAGAAGTGTTCTGGATCTATCTGCTCGGCTGGCAACGCGTCGCACTGGGCCTGATGATCGTGCTCATCGTGGTGTTCTTCCCGCAAGGCATCCTCGGTTGGGTGCGGGAGAAATTTCCCGAACTGTTCGGCCACCGCATCGACCGCAGCCCAGCCAAGGAACCGGCGGAATGACGGCACTGCTCGAAGTCGAAAACGTTTCCAAAGCCTTCGGCGGCGTGCAGGCCAACAAGGGCATTTCGCTGCAGGTCCCGGAAGGCGCCATCGTCGGTTTGATCGGGCCGAACGGTTCGGGCAAGACGACATTGTTTTCCTCCATCGTCGGTCAGTATCCGATCGACGAAGGCTCGATCCGCTTTGAAGGCGCGGAGATTTCCAAGCTGCGCGTGCCGCAGATCGCGCGACTCGGCCTGTTGCGCACCTTCCAGCAGACGCGCATCTACGGCCAAATGACCTGCATGCAGAACATGGTCATCTCGGCGTCGGTGCGAAAGCGCGGCTTCGGCGAATTGTTCCACGGGCAGCACGATCCGCAAGTGAACAAGCGCGCCGAAGAGATGCTGGAATTCGTCGGCCTTTACGAAAAGCGGCTGTTGCGCGCAGGCTCGCTTTCGTTCGGCCAGCAGAAGCTCCTGGAATTCGCCATGGCGTTGATGAACGAGCCGAAGCTCCTGATGCTCGACGAACCGACCGCCGGCATCAATCCGACCTTGATCAACGGCCTGATCGATCGGCTCAAGCGCGCCAATGCCCAGTTCGGCATCACGCTCTTCGTGATCGAGCACAATATGCGGGTGATCATGAATTTGGCCGAGCGCATTTATTGCCTGGCGCATGGTGAGTTGCTCGCGTCCGGAACGCCGGACGAAATCCGCAATGACCCGAACGTCCTCGACGCCTATCTGGGAGCCCACTGAGATGAGCGAACAGGACGTCAAGGGTTACGGCTTCGGCAACGTCACCTCGATCATGTCGGTCGAGGCCGTGCAACGCGAGGCCGAGCGCATCGCCGAACACGCGCCGTCGATCGGGGAACTCGAGACGCTGGTTAGAGGCGAGAGCCTTCTCATCATCGACGATCTGCGCGCCGGCTACGGACAGATGGAAATCCTGCACGACTTCTCGCTACGCGTCGGCAAGGGGCAATCGCTCTGCCTGATCGGACCGAACGGCGCCGGAAAATCCACTGTGCTGCATTCGATTTTCGGCTTCGCCACGGTCATGAGCGGCAGCATCCAGGTGAACGGCAAGGAAGTGACCAAGCTCTCATCGAACGAGAAGCTCAAGGACGCCGGCATCGCCTATATCCTGCAGGACAATTCCGTCTTTCCCGACATGACGGTGGAGGAAAACCTCTGGATGGGCGGCTTCCTGAAGCCAAAGTCCGCGGAAGCGCATGCGGCAGCCGACAAGATCTTTGCCAAATATGCGCGCCTGGCCGAGCGGCGGCGCCA
The DNA here is from genome assembly GCA_963720835.1 of uncultured Pseudomonadota bacterium. Classification (GTDB taxonomy): domain Bacteria; phylum Pseudomonadota; class Alphaproteobacteria; order Rhizobiales; family Xanthobacteraceae; genus Pseudolabrys. Next base: position 262,878 of record CAVRHC010000014.1, read on the forward strand.
GCCGGCGCGGGTCTTGTCCGGCGGCGAGCGGCGTTTGCTGGAGATTTCGCGCGCGCTTGTGATGGAGCCGGACGTGCTGCTGGTGGACGAGCCCTCGATCGGGCTCGAGCCGCGCTTCATCGACATGGTGTTCGAGATCCTCGACGACCTGCAGCACAACGAAGGCAAGACCATCGTCATGGTCGAGCAGAACGCCAAGAAGGGCTTGAGCTTCGCCGATATCGGCTACGTGCTTGTCTCCGGCCAGCTCGCCAGGGCCGGCACGGGCAAGGAGCTGCTCGAAGACCCCGACGTGGCGCGGCTGTTTTTGGGCGGTTAGCTGCCGGTGAAATTCGGCTTGCGCTTTTCCATGAAGGCCTTGCGGCCTTCCGTGTAATCCTTGCTGACGAAGCAAGCCTGCACCATGTCATCGCACGCCTTCAGATCGCGCTGGCTCTCGTCGGCGAGCACCTGACCGACGATGAACTTCACCGAATCGACGGTGAGCGGCGCATTGCCGGCGATAGTCTCGGCATAATTTTTCACGTAGCTCTCGAGCTCTCCATCGGGCACGACGCGGTTGACCAAGCCCATCTGCTGCGCTTCGGCGGCGGTGAATTGGCGCGCGGTGAAGAAGATTTCCTTGGCGTAGGACGGGCCGACCAGATCGACCAGTTTCTTCAGCCCGTCATAGCGATAGCCAAGCGCGAGCTTGGCGGCCGGCACCGCGAACTTCGAAGCATCGGTGCAAATGCGCATGTCGCAGCAGAGGGCAAGGCCGACGCCGCCGCCGATGCAATAACCGCGGATCATGGCGATGGTGGGTTTCGGAAAACTATAGAAGGCGTTGTTGGCCTGATCGACGGCGGCGTTATAGCGGTCAATGCCTTCCTGGGTGGAGCGTTCCTTCTCGAACTTGGAGATGTCGGCGCCAGAGATGAAGGCCTTGCCGCCGGCGCCGGTGACAACGACGACGCGAATGGCCTTGTCGTTTTTGAATTCATCGAGAAAACCCGACGCCGCTTCCCACATGTCGAGCGAGACGGCGTTGTGCCGTTCGGGATTGTTGAAGATCAGGTAGCCGACGCCGCCTTCCTTGCGGGACAGCATTTTGTCGGTCTTGGTCGCGATATTCATTGCAATCGTCCTTCTCTGATGCAACGCCGCAGCGGATTACACCGCTTTCGCCCGGTGCAACTCGGCGATCTCGTTATCGGCAAAGCCAAATTCCTTGAGCACCTCGTCGGTATGCTGGCCCTGGTCGGGCGGCGTAACGACGATTCTGCTCGGCGTGCGCGAGAGCGAAATCGGTTGGCCGACAAAGGTCTGTTGCTCGCCGTTCGGACGCGTGGCGCTCTGGGCGATGCCGAGATGCTCGACCTGTTCGTCGGCGAACATCTGGTCGATCGAATAGATCGGACCGCAGGGCACGCCGGTCTTGTTGAAGATGGCGATCCATTCCGCGCTCGGCTTGGTGACAGTGCGTTTCTCGATTGCGGCATTGACATCGTCGCGGTTTTTCGACCGCAAGGCGCCGGTCTTGAAATCGGGGTTTTGCAGCAGTTCCGGCGCGCCGATGGCCTCGCAGACGCGTTCCCACATCACCTGTCCGGCGGCGGCGATGTTGATGTGGCCGTCGGCGGTCTTGAACACGCCGGTCGGAATACTGGTCGGGTGATTATTGCCGGCCTGCCGGGGCACCTCCTGCGCCTGCAGCCAGCGCGCCGCCTGGAAGTCGAGCATGAAGATCTGCGCCTGCAACAGCGAGGTCGAGACCCACTGCCCTTCGCCTGACGTTTCGCGCTCGAGCAGCGCGGTGAGGATGCCGATGGCGCAGAACAGGCCCGCGGTCAAATCGGCGACCGGAATGCCGACGCGCACCGGGCCTTGTCCGGGCAGGCCAGTGATCGACATCAGCCCGCCCATGCCTTGCGCGATCTGATCGAAGCCGGGGCGGTCACGATAGGGGCCGTCCTGGCCGAAGCCGGAAATGCTGGCCAGCACGATGCGCTTGTTGATCTTCTTCAGGCTCTCGTAGTCGATACCAAGGCGATTCTTCACGTCGGGCCGGAAATTTTCCACCACCACGTCCGCCTGCTCGACTATGCGCATGAACGCCGCAAGCCCCTGCTGTGATTTCAGGTCGAGCGTGATGCTGCGCTTGTTCCGGTGCAGGTTCTGGAAGTCGGGGCCCTGGCGGGGGCCGCCTGCGCCCTCACCTTTTTCCAAATGCGGCGGCGTTTCGATCTTGATGACGTTGGCGCCCCAGTCGGCGAGCTGGCGCACGCAGGTCGGGCCTGAGCGCACGCGCGTGAGATCGAGAACGGTAAAGCGCGACAAGGCTTGGGAAGCCCTGGAAAACGGCATTTCGAGGCTCCGAACAGCGTGAATCCACCGTGAATTGGCGTTTCGGGCCTGACCTTCCCCGATCTGCCGCGCCTTGTCCATCGGGACACTTTGTTCATCATTCGGCGCCATAAGGGGGTGCGGCGCCTTGAAAAGACCACTTCAACCTGTCATATGCACCGCAACGGTTGAAAGACCCGGTCTCGGGTTTGCGGGCAGCGTGCACGAAACTCCTTAAAACGATTTTCGCCCCGCCTCTTCCGTTTCTCCAATGTAAACGACAACCCTGGCCACGCGGGATGTCTTTTAAGACCCCGCGATTCCGCCGCCCGCAAACGTGGGTCGGCCGTATCGCTATATAAGAAAGAGACTCTTTGACTTCATTTCACGACTTCGGCCTCGCAGAGCCGATTCTTCGCGCCCTTGCGGAAGAGAAATACGAAACCCCCACTCCGATCCAGGCCCAGACCGTCCCGCTCGCGTGCCAAGGCCGCGACGTCATCGGCATCGCGCAGACCGGAACCGGCAAAACTGCCGCCTTTGCGCTGCCGATCCTCAATCACCTGTTCAACAAGCGGATGCGGCCCGAGCGCAAAGCTTGTCGTGTGCTGGTGCTGTCACCGACGCGCGAATTGTCCGGCCAGATCACCGAAAGCTTCCGCACCTATGGCCGGCACATTCGTCCGCTGGCCATCGAACTGGCGATCGGCGGCGTGCCGATCAACCGGCAGGTGCGCGCGGTATCGCGTGGGCTCGAAGTGCTGGTGGCCACGCCTGGCCGCCTGCTCGACCTCGTCCACCAGCGCGCATTACGCCTCGACCAAGTCGAGGTGCTGGTGCTGGACGAAGCCGACCGCATGCTGGACATGGGCTTCATCCACGACATCAAAAAAATCGTGGCCATGCTGCCGAAGGAAAGGCAGACGCTGTTCTTCTCGGCCACGATGCCGCAGGAAATCACCCGGCTCGCTGACCAGATGCTGCGCAACCCGGCCCGCGTCGCGGTGACACCGCAGGCGACCACGGTTGAACGCATCGCCCAGCGCGTCATCCACACCGACAAGGCGGCAAAGCATGCCCTGCTCGCCGAATTGCTCAAGAGCGAGCCGGTCGAACGCGTGCTGGTCTTCACCCGTACCAAGCATGGCGCCGACAAGGTGGTGCGGTCCCTGCAAAAGGCCGGGCATACCGCCGATGCCATCCACGGCAACAAGTCGCAGAACCAGCGTGAGCGCGTGCTCGCCGACTTCCGAAACGGCAAGCTTGCGCACCCTGATCGCCACCGATATCGCGGCCCGCGGCATCGATGTGGACGGCGTGAGCCACGTGTTCAACTTTGATTTGCCGAACATTCCGGAATCCTATGTGCATCGCATCGGCCGCACCGCGCGCGCCGGGGCCGAAGGCGTGGCGATTTCGTTTTGCGACCACGAGGAGCGCGCATTTTTGCGCGACATCGAACGGCTGATCCGCATGAGCATCCCGGCCACCGACCGGCGCACCGGCCAACGCCAGGACACCAACCCGGCTGCGCACCACCGGGCAGCCAAACCGTCGAATGGACGGCCGCATCGCAACAAGCATAAGGCCAACCGCCACAATGGCGGCAATGGCCACAACGGCGGTCAGCCGCAGGCGCCCCACAGGCAAAGCGTACAAGGGGAGCCAAGCAGCCTCGGAAATGTTACATTTATGCAGCGGCCGCGCGGGTCGCGCCGCAGTGCCGGCCACTCCGCGCAGCGCTGACCCAATTGGAGACCACTGAATGGCGAAAGAAGAACTGCTGGAATTCGACGGCACCGTCACCGAGGTTCTGCCGGACGGTAATTTCCGGGTGAAGCTCGACAACGAACATGAGGTGCTCGCCTATACCGCCGGCAAGATGCGGAAATTCCGCATCCGCACCGGCGTCGGCGACCGGGTGATCGTGGAAATGTCGCCCTACGACTTGAAGCGCGGGCGCATCAGCTTCCGCCACAAAGGCGATGCCCCCTCTCCGTCGCCCCAGCAGCGCAGGCCGAACTTTCGCCGCCGTTAGCGGTTAGGAACCTGGCGTACGGGCGGCAACCAATCAGCCGCCTCTGCATCGGAAAGCCGGGATTTATGACGAAAGCCCTTGTTTTACGTCTTGCGCTCGCCTTAGCGATCCTGATCGCCGGTGCTTTCGGCCCTTCCGACGCACAGGACAAGGCGCCCGGTCGCAACGCAAAGCCCGAACAGGCGCAACACCAGCCGGGCGGCAAGGGCATCCTGCGGCTGTTGCCAGCCGATTCCGTCACCGAACATTCGATCGACACCGCGCAGGGCAAGCTCGCTTATACGGCGACCGCCGGCACGCTCGCCTTCTACGACCAATCGGGCGAGCAGAGCGCGGCAGTGTTCTACACCGCCTATGTGGCGAAGAACGGCGGCGCCAATCGGCCGCTGACATTCGCCTTTAATGGCGGACCGGGCGCCGCGTCCGCATTCCTGCATCTCGGTCTGGTCGGCCCGCGCGTCCTCGATTTCGGATCGAACCTGCGCGACCCCTCGCGCGCAACGCTGCGCGACAACCCGGATACGTGGTTGCGCTTCACCGACCTCGTGATGATCGACCCGATCGGCACCGGCTGGAGCCGCACCGTCAAACCGGACGACGGCAAGCATTTCTGGAACATCCGCAGCGACGCCAATGCGATGGCCAAGGCGATCGCGCTCTATATCAGCAGGACCAACCGCGCCGGCTCGCCGAAATATCTGCTCGGCGAGAGTTATGGTGGCTTCCGCGCCGCCAAGACGGCGCGCGCGCTCGAGCGCGAGCAAGGTATCTCGGTATCGGGCATCGTCATGCTGTCGCCGATGCTGGAAGGCTGGCTCACTTTCGGCGATACCACTTCGGCGCTGCGCGCGGCCCTGCAACTGCCGTCGCTGGCGGCGACCGAGCTCGAACGCAAAGGCAAGTTCGACCGCCAGGCGCTGGCGCAGGTCGAGCACTTCGCCATGACCGATTATCTGACGACGCTCGCCGGCCCGCGGCCGCAAGGCGAGAAAGCGCGCGCGTTTTACCGGCGCGTGGCGGATATTTCCGGCCTGCCCTTCGATGTCGTGCAGCAAGCGCGCGGCTTCATCACCGACGCCTATGTGAAGACGTTGCACAGCGGCAAGATCGTCAGCCGCTACGATGCGGCTTTCGCTGTCGACGACCCTTATCCCGAGTTGCGCGCCGCGCACGGTCCCGACCCCATTCTCGACAGCGTCGCGCGCGCCTATGGCGGGGCTTTTGCGGCTTATGCCCGCAACGAGCTCGGCTTCAAGACGCCGATGACCTACGAACTCCTGGCGAACGACGTCACCCGCAATTGGGACTGGCACGGAGGCCGCGTGCAGGCGAGCGTCGAGGACGAACTGCGGGTTCTACTCGCGTTCAATTCGGCCTTTCGCCTGCTGGTAGCGCACGGGCTGTCCGACATGATCACGCCCTACGCAATGTCGCGCTATGCGCTCGACCACTTGCCTCCGGTCGAGCCGCCGGGCCGCGTCGCGCTCAAGCTCTATCGCGGCGGCCACATGCTGTATATCGACCCGGCCTCGCGCAAGGCTTTTACCAAGGACGCGGAAGCGTTTTATCGCGGCGGAGAATAATGGCGAGCGTCAGCCCTGCGAGCCGGCGACCATGCCCCAGCGGCGCACTGTGACACGCTCGAGATTCTGGAACACGAAGCGCTCGAAGAACACGCCGATCACGCCGATCGCGATCAGCGTCGACAGCATGATACCGGCGCTCAGGAATTCGGCGGCGTTGAAGATGATCTCGCCGAGGCCGAGTTTGGGGCTCGCCAACAATTCGCCGCCGATGACGCCGATCCAAGCGCGGCCGAAGGACAGACGCAAACCCGTAATGAGATAAGGCAGCGTGCCCGGCCAGATCACCTTGCGGAACAATGTCGCTTCATCGGCGCCCATCACGGTCGCCGCCCGCAGCCACAGCGGGTTAACCGCCCGCACGCCGGTCCACATCGAATAGACGAGCGGGAAGATCGACGCATAGACCACCACCAGAATGGTGGTGGTGTTGCCGATGCCGAGCCACAGGATGAACAGCGGCACCCAGGCGAGCGACGGGATCGGCAACAAGACACTCAGCACCGGCAGAAAGATGCGCTCGGACACCCAGGAACGCGCCATCAGCACGCCGAGTGGCACCGCGATCGCAAACGAAATCGAAAGCCCCACGAATACGCGCGCAAGCGTCGCCAGTGCATTGATCGGCAAAGTGCCGTCGGCGATCATCTCCCACATAATGGCTGCAATACGCTCCAACGGCGGTGTCATCGCGTTGGAGAACATGCCACTACGCGCGAAACCCTCCCAGATCGCAAGCAACACCACGATGCCGGCAACGCCGCGCGCGAAGGCAACCCAGGAAAATCCCTTTCTCATGCCGCGATCATGCCCCACCGCACCACGGTGTAGCGTTCGATCCGCGCGAACACCTGACGCTCCAGCACGATGCCGATGGCGCCGATGACGGCGATGGTGGCGAGCATGACGTCGGTGTTGAGGAAGGTCTGCGCGCCGAAGATTAGCCAGCCCAAGCCGCGCTGCACCGACATCAGCATTTCAACCGCGATCAGGATGCGCCAAGCCTGCGCCAATCCGAGCCGCAACCCGACCATGATGTAAGGTAAGGCGCCCGGCAGCACCACACGACGGAACATGTCGCTGTTGCGCGCGCCCATGACCTCGGCCGAGCGCAGCCAGATCGGCTTCACCGATTTCACGCCACGCCAGGTATTGATGATGACGGTGAAGCAGGAGGAAACCCCGACCAGCAGAATGGTCGGGACATCGCCGAGCCCGAACCACAGAACAAACAATGGCGCATAGGCGAGCCCCGGGATCGGATAGAAAAAAGTCACGATCGGCAACAACGTGTCTTCAACCCACTGGCGCCGCCCCATCGCAATACCGACCGACACGCCGATGACGGCAGCAATCAGGAAGCCGCAGCCGAGGCGATAGAGCGTCGCCACGGCCGCCGCCAGCATTACGCCATTGCCGGCCAGCCTTACGAAGGCGTCGGCAATGGCGCCGAGGCCGGGCACCAGCTTCGGGGGAAACCCGCCATAGAGCACGACGAGTTCCCATGCCGCCGCGATGACCGCGAATGTCGCCAGCGGCAGGCCGATCGAAAGCGCCCGTCTCATGTCACCCAATCAGGACTTCGCGCGCGCGGCCGCCAGGATGCTGCTATTGAGCAGCTTGCTCCAGTCCGGCACGGCCGCGATTTTCTTCTGATCGAGCAGCACCTTCGACTGGGCCGCGAGATACGACTTCAAATCTGGCCCAAAGTCCGGCGTCACGTCGATCTTCGACAACATCAGCGTGATGATCTTCTCGTTGACGTCGAAACCCTTCTTCTTGAAGAAGTCGAGTACGATCTGCGTGGCCTCGGCGCGGTGGTCCTGATAAATTTTCACCGCCGCAAGCCAGCCGCGCGTGAAGGCGACCAGGTTGTCGCGGTTGTCCTTGATGGTCTTGGTGTTGGCGGCAAGGATAATCGGCTGCAGATCATAGGCGCTGTAGTCGGTCAGCACCTTGCCGAGCCCGTTGACCTCGGCCACCGACGGGAACGGCTCGACGCCCGCGAAGGCGTCGATCGAACCGGCCGACAGCGCCGAGACGTGGTTCTGGAAGCGCACATTGACGACCTGCACGTCGTCCTTGGTCAATCCGGCCTTGGGCATGATCTTGTTCTGGAACACGAAGTCGGTGGCCGAGCCGAGCTGCGAGCCGACTTTCTTGCCCTTGAGATCCTTCAAGGTTTTGATGCCGGATTTCGCGCCGACGACAACGGCCAGCGTCTTGGCGCCGTAGAGCGCAAGTGCAATCGCTTCCATGTCGCCCTTGGCGGCACCGATAATGAAGGGCGTGGCGCCGATCACACCAACATCGACGCGGCCCGAGATCATGGCGTTGCGCGCGTCCTTGCCGCTGCTGAATTGAAAGACTTTGACGTCGGCACCCGCTTTCTTGAACAAGCCCTTGGATTCCGCGATCATGCCGATCGAGCCCCAGGACGTGGTCTGGTAGCCGAAATTGATAACGCCGGCAGCATGCGCGCGCATATCGTAGGGCAAGGCGGCGGCGGCAAGGGCGCCGCCGGCAAGCGTCAAGAAATCACGTCGTGGCAGCACAAGTTTGGTCATGGTTCCCTCCGGGTTTGGTTTTGGCCCCGTACCCGAGACCATCGTTTATCGTCTTCAGTCTCTCGTCAGCTTACGGTGAAGCCGACGGCCTTGAATTTCCCCTTGGCTTCCGGCGTCGTTAGCATGTCGATCAACGCCTTGGCCGCAGCCTTATCCTTCGCCGCGTTGTGAATCGCGGCTGAAAACGTGACCGCTCCTTGAATCGCAGCCGGGAACGGTCCGACCAGAACGACGTCCTTGTTGGCGAGGATTTCGCTGATCTGTCCAAGTCCGACCTCGATTTCGCCTTTGGCGACTTCCTTCAAACCGTCAGGACCACGATCACGCAGCTGCAGCTTCGAGGCTATCGCTTTATCGAGGCCAATTTCGGCAAAGACTTTGGCAATGTGAATGCCGCTCTGTCCGCCTTTCGCCGGGTTGGCGTACATGATCGAACGCGCCGCCAGCATCGACTTCTTGAACGAACTCGACGTCGCGGATATCGGGTTTCGGCGCGCCGATCTTGACCGCAACGCCAACTCCCATGCTGCCAAGATCGCGGATGCTCGCGCCGTCGACTTTGCCGCTCTTAGCCAACCCGGCGAGGCCCTTATTGGTCGTGATGACGACATCGCCCGGCATCCCATCGGCGACTTTCTTGATGGCGGCTCCGGCAGTCCCGAATTCGAATTTCACTGTGTTGCCGGTTTTCTGTTCGTAGGACTTCACGATGTCGCGCACCACCGATTGCACTGCGCCCGGACAGAAAACGACCACTTCCGCCGCATTTGCCGCGTTCGCGACGGTCAGGACCGCCAGAACGGCACCGATGATGAACTTACGCACGACAACCCCCATTAGTGTGAACGCAAATGGTGCATGATCTCGCGCTGCCTTTCGACAAACGGCTCGCTCAGCGGATCGCGCGGGCGCGGCAAGCCGAGCGTCAACTCGGTCTTGACGGTGCCGGGATGCGCGTTGAGCACGATCACCTTGTCGCCGAGAAACACAGCTTCAGAAACGTTGTGCGTAATGTAGACGATGGTTTTCTTCGTTTTTTGCCAGACGTCGGTCAGCAATTGCTGCATGTCGTCGCGTGTCATGGCGTCGAGCGCGGCGAACGGCTCGTCCATGAGCAAGACTTCCGGATTGTAGGCGAGCGAACGCGCGATCGCCACGCGTTGCTGCATGCCGCCGGAGAGCTGGTGCGGATAGACGTCGGCGAATTTTTCGAGACCGACCAGACGCAGGAATTCAAACGCGGTTTTTTCACGCGTGTCCTTGTCGATCTTGCGCATTTCCAAGCCGAATTCGACGTTATGCTTGGCCGTGCGCCACGGAAACAATTGCGCGAAATCCTGGAACACGACGCCGCGATTCTGGCGGTTCTTGTTGAGCGCGGCACCGTCGAGTCGAATCTCGCCGGCGGTCGGCGTCAGCAGGCCGGCGAGGATGTTAAGGATCGTGGTTTTGCCGCACCCGCTCGGACCCAACAGGCAGAGAAACTCGGACTTGCGAACCGAAAAATTGATGTCCTTAATCGCCAGCACCCGGCCCTTGTCGACCTGGTACTCGTAGCTAACATTCTTGACTTCGATCTGATCCGCCACTGATTTACCCTTAACTTCCCGCAGCGCGCCGCTTCGCCGTGCCGGCAAGTTCGGCCTGCGCGGCATCGACGATTTCACTCAACGGCACAGCCCGGCTGTTTTCCCGCGCCGACTTGAGCGCGGCATAAACCGCCGCCACTGCCTGACAGCCGTTGTCCGCCGATAACTCGCAGCCGCCGCCGTTCGCCACGGCATCGGCGAAGATTTCCAACTCGTCGCGAAACATGTTGCCTTGCGGTACCGGCAATGCTTCGCGCTCAGCCGGTCCTTTGCCGCGCGCCTGCAAATAGAACGTCGCGTTTTCGTGCACACGCTCGGGATTTGGCCAATGGGTCTGGTCGATGTCGTAGAACATCAAGGCGTCGGCGCCGGTCGCTCGAATGCTGTAGGTGCCGGGGCTCGTCCAATTTGACAACATGACGCCCAATTTACCGTCGGCAAAATGTACGCCGACCACCCATTGATCCTCGACCTCGGCGCCGACCGGCGAATGCCGCGCGGCGGACGCGCTGACTGCGACGATGTCGCCGCCGAGATAGCGCAGCGTATCGAACTGGTGCACGCCGATCTGGCTCAACGAGCCGCCGGGAGCGCTGTCCTGATAGAAGCGCCAGTCCTTCGCGGACAGCCGCAGGCCGCGGTCGTTGGAGAAATTGGCCTCGAGCTGGCTGACCTTTCCGAGCTTGCCGGCATCCATCGCCGCCTTGATGGCACGCACGCCGGTGAGTAGGCGTGCGCAATGGCCGATGACGACACGCACGCCGTGCGACTTTTCCAGCGCTGCAATAGCGAGCGAATCGACCATGGTGTTGGCGATTGGTTTCTCGATGTAGATGTGCTTGCCGGCTTCGGCGCCGCGCCGTGCGAATTCGTGGTGCAGCTCATTTGGCAGCGCCAGGACGAGGCCGGCAATATCTTTGTCCGCCAGCACATCGTCGATGGTGCGCACCGGCAAGTTGAAGTCCTTGGAAAATGCCTGTAGCCGCTCCGGGCTGCGTCCGACGCAACAAACGATATCGATCTTATCGGACAGGTTCGCGGCCTTGGTCAGCACGCGCGCCCAGTTACCGACGCCGATGATTGCGGTCCTGATTGGCGCCATCATTCGCCTCCCGTGCCAGTGACGCTGGTGCCGCCACACGTGTAGATCGACTGCCCGGTGATGAAGCCGCTGTTGCGGTCGAGCAGGAAGGTTACGAGATGCGCCACGTCCTGCGGCGTTCCCAGGCGCTTGACCAGCACCTTGTCAATTACCGTCTGCCGCTTCACCGAACCGTGCGGATGGCCGCGATTGAAATGCGCCGTTTCCACCGGCCCCGGCATCACCGCGTTGACGGTGATGCCGTCGGCACCGGTTTCGATCGCCACCACGCGCGTCATGCCTTCCAGACCCGATTTGGCGCTGGCGTAGACGATGCGCTCGGACTTGCCGAGGATTGCGCGCGAGGAAATATTGACGATGCGGCCGAACTTGGCGCGCCGCATGCCCGGCACGAAACTTTGGATCAGCACCATGGCAGCGCCGAGCGTGATGGTGGTGACGAGTTTGAACTCCTCGATCGTCGCCTTATCGAGCGGATTGGGACAGTTCTGTCCGGCATTGTTGACGAGAAAGCGCACGGGATATTCTGCCGCCACGTCGTTAGCGACCTTACGTGTTGCCTCGAGATCGGTGAGATCGACTGCACGAAAATGCAAATTCGGATTTTTCAACTTGGGCGCCGAACGCTGCAGCGCGACGACCTGGGTGCCGCGCTCGAGCAAGGCTGCGGCAATGGCTTCACCGATGCCGGAACTGGCACCCGTCACCACCGCCGTGTCTGCCATTGCCATGCGCGAGCCTCGTCAAAGCTCGTGCAACGGCGCGCGTAGAACCCGCGCGTCAAAGGCGCACAAAATCTTCCTCCCGTGGCTTCCGCTTTATTGTTGAATGGATAGCGAGCCGGCGAGAAGCGTAGAGCCGCGCAAGAATAGATCAAGTGTATTCTGGTTATCGCCGCGATTGATTCTGTCTATGGCACGCGCGCAACCACGCGCTTGGCTTGCGACGAAACCTTTTCCTTTGGGCGATAAACGGCGCGGATCATCTCCGCCATACGCAGCGCGGCAGCCGAACGATGACCGTTTCGCCGCCATAGAATGCCGACCATGCGCTTGGGCACCGGATCGGTGAGTCGCACGATGCGCAATCCGCTGCCGTCAAACACGGCGCCCGCGGCAAGAACGGTCGCCAGCGCCGAATTCCGCGTCGTCGCGAGAATCGGATCGATCGCGTTCATTTCCAGTACAATGTGCGGGCGCACGCCAGTACCGGCGAAATGGCGGTCGACGAATTGTCGCGCGCCGAACTCCGGCGTCAGCAGCACCAGCGGCAGCTTGGCGAGCTCACGCATCGGCATCGATCGGCGGCTGGCATGCGAGCAATTGCTTCCGGCGACCAGGACGAGTTCCTCTTCGAACAGCGGCTCGGCGACGATCTGATCATTATCGGCCGCCGCATAGGCGACCGCCATGTCGAGCGCGCCGTCGATCAGCTCGCGCTCCATATCAGCACGCGGCACTAGCCGCGTCGTGACGTGAACGCCCGGATAGCGCAGCGCGAATTCCGAAAGGATTGGCGGCAGCATGGAATGCGAGAAAGAATGAAACACGGCCATGCGCAACGTCCCGCGCATCAGGCCTTCCAGCTCGGAAATGGCAAGCGCGCTCGATTCGATTTCCTTCAGGACGCGCTCGCAATAGGGCTTGAACAGGCGCCCGGCGGCCGTGAGCTCGACTTCTTTGGTGCCGCGATCAAACAACATTGTGCCGACCATCGACTCGAGCTGCTTGATCTGGTGCGACAATGTGGGCTGCGTCACATGCAGCCGCTCGGCCGCACGCGTGAAGCTGCGCGTGTCGGCGACCGCGAGAAAATAGCGCAGGTGGCGTAGTTCCATGCCCGCCAGCCTACACGCATCCGCGCATGCCGCGCTAGCTCATTGCCAGCACCACGGCGGCCGTAACGACGATGTCGTCGATGCTTGCACCACGTGAAAGATCGCTCACCGGCTTGGCGAAGCCTTGCAGAAAGGGGCCGATTGCCTGTGCGCCGCCCAGCCATTGCGTGAGCTTGTAACCGATATTGCCGGAATCGAGGTCCGGGAAAATGAGGACATTGGCGCGGCCGGCGACAGCGCTGTCGTGTTTGACTTTCTTTGCGGCAACGGCAGGAATGAGCGCCGCGTCCGCCTGCAACTCGCCGTCGACCGCGAGCGACGGCGCGCGCTGGCGCACGATTTCGAGCGCCACCCGAACCTTATCGACGCGCGCGTGTTGCGCGCTGCCGTGCGTGGAAAACGACAACATGGCGACACGCGGCGTCTCGCCAAGCAGGCTTTCCGCGCTACGCGCCGAAGCAAGTGCAATATCTGCAAGCTCGTCCGCGGTCGGATCGACGTTCACGGCGCAATCGGCAAAGACGAAGCCGCGCGGGCCCTGACCAAGAAAATCCGGCGCCACCACGAGAAAGCAGCTCGACGGTAGCGCGATGCCATCCGCAAGACCGACCGTCATCAATCCTGCCTCAATGACGCGGCGCGTTGGATTGGCGGCACCTGCCACCATGGCGTCGGCGTCACCTGCACGCACCATCATGCCGCCGAAATACAGGGGTTTCGTCACCAGGCGCGTCGCCATCGCCGGCGTCATTGACGGGCGCGCGGCCGCGCAGGCTTCGCCATAACCCTTGAGCCGCGCATCCTGGCGCGGATCGACGATGTCGATACCGCCGATTGACACACCGTTTTCACTTGCATTTTCCGCGATGGCCTCAGGCGCGCCGAGCAGAATTGGTTGCGCAATGTTCTCTTTCTTGAGACGTGAAGCAGCCGAAATGATGCGCGCGTCCTCGCCTTCCGGCAGAACGATCTTGCGTTCGCCCCTCCGTGCGATATCAAACAATCGAGCGAGCAGATCCATGCATCTCACCGCATGAGAAATCGTCCAGCAGTACCCGCGTTAGGCAAGTTGAGGCATCAATGACTGAAACAGACGAAGCGATCAAGATTCACCGCGGTCTCCGAGGTGTCTATTTCGATCGTTCGCCCTGCACATTTATAGACGGAAAAGCGGGCGAACTTCGTTATCGCGGCTATTCGATCCACGATCTGGCGGAGAATTCGACCTTCGAGGAAACCGCTTGGCTGCTGCTCAACGGCGATCTACCGACGGCGCAGGAACTCGCCAGCTTCGATGCGCAATTGAAAGCCGCACGCCAATTGCCGGGGCCGGTCCTCGACATCGTGCGCGCGATCAAGGACGCGCACCCGATGGACGTTCTGCGCACGGCCGTGTCCGCGCTTGCCGCCTTCGATCCGGATACGTCAGACAATTCACGAGATGCGACCTTGCGCAAGGCAATCCGGCTCAGCTCGCAAGTGCCGATGATCGTTGCCGCGCATTCGCGCATCCGCGACGGCAAGGAGCCGCTCGCAGCCGACCAGACGCTCACCCATGCCGCCAATCTGCTGTGGATGCTGCGCGGCGAAAAGCCGAGCACGGATGCTTCGCAACTGATCGACCGCGATCTCATTTTGCACGCCGAACACGGCTCCAACGCTTCCTCCTTCACGGCCCGCGTGGTGATTGGCACCGAGGCTAATCTGCACGCCGCCATCACCGCCGCGATTGCGGCGCTTTCCGGCCCGGCCCATGGCGGCGCCGCCGAGGATGTTATGAAGATGGCGGAAGAAATCGGCGATCCCGCTCGCGCTCCCGACTACGTGAAAGAAACGCGCAAGGCGGGCATCGCCATTACCGGCTTCGGCCACCGTGTCTACCGCGCCGAAGATCCGCGCGCGCGCCACATGCGCGCCGGCGTTGAGCGGCTGTCGAAGGAAATGGGCCAGCCGAAATGGTATGAAATCTTGCAGGCCGTGGTCGCCGCGATGGCGCCCTATGCGCGCCACGGCGTCAACGTGAACGTCGATTTCTATTCCGGCGTCGTCTACCACCTGCTCGGTATCAAGCGCGACCTGTTCGTGCCGATCTTCGCCATCGGCCGCGTGCCCGGCTGGGTGGTGCAGGTGCTGGAGCAAATGGAAAACAACATCCTGATCCGCCCGCTCACGCTCTATAACGGGCCGGAGCACCGGACCTACCGGCCGATCGCCGAGCGTCGGCGCTGATCCTTCCGCGTCCTGTCGCCCTCAACGTCTGGCGCATATCGATGTGGCGCAAATCGTCGTTGCGGTGTTCTTGCCGTCTGCTATCTTAGTGAGAATTCTAGTCTCACTGAATGAGACTTGGTTTAACCGACGTGAAACGTTCGGTCCATGAAGCCGGCACAATAAGCCGGTCACCGTTTTCGCCAACTCGGCCGCAGGCAAAACGGTACGCAAGCAAGCGGCCGATGGCAGGGAGGAGATTTTCATGCGTTTGACTACGCGCTTTCTCGGCGTGCTTTTTACCGCTGCGCTCAGCGCCACGCTGATCACCGGCAAGGCACAAGCTCAAGATGCCAGCTATCCGACCCGGCCGATCGAATTGATCGTGCCGTGGGGCCCCGGCGGCGGCGCCGACCAGTTGGCCCGCCTCGTCTCCAAATTGATGGAGCCGATGCTCGGCCAGGGTATCCCGGTCGTGAACGTGCCGGGCGGCACCGGCGCCACCGGTATGGCCAAGCTGTTGGCCGCACCCGCCGACGGCTACTCGATGGCAATCTACATTGCCGACAGCCATGCGCTGCTCGCCGGCAAGAATCCGCGCTGGAAGATGAGCGACATCACGCCGGTGGCGGTGATGATGAAGGTGCCATCGTTCATTTTCGTGAAGCAGGACTCCAAGTTCAAGAACTGGGCCGACTTCGCCAACGTCGCGAAAACAAATCCGGGCAAGCTGAAAGTGGCGACGCTCGGTTTCGGCAGCGTCGACGATTTCTCCCTCACCGTGCTGGGACGAAACGGGGTCAAGGTGACCCAGGTGCCGTTCTCCAAGCCGAGCGAGCGATACGTCTCCATCCTCGGCGACCATGCCGACGCGCTTTACGAGCAATCTGGCGACGTGCGTCAATTCCTCAAGAGCAAGCAGATGCGGCCGATCCTGCTGTTCGGCGAAAAGCGGCTCGCCGGATTTAAGGACGTCCCCGCCTCCTACGAACTCGGCTATAAGATCGCGCTGCCGCAGTTCCGCTCGATCGTCGTGCGCGCCGGCACGCCGCCGGACATCGTCAAGAAGCTTTCCGACACGCTGGCCAAAGTGGCGGCGACGCCGGAATACAAGAAGTTCCTCGAAGAGCAACTGGCCGATCCCGACAGCTTCGAGGATGCCTCGAAAGCGCCTGCGTTCGTCGCGCAGCAGCTCGAGGACATGAAGAAGACGATGGCTGCCAAATAGATTCGATCGCAGTCGCACCAACCTACGACCCGCTCATGCCCGCTCGCGCGAGGATGAGCGGGAAGCACAATAAGGTAAGGCCGGCGAGATAGCACATGGACAAGACCGCGGTTCGAACCGCATTTCCCTATTTCGTCGGCCTTGCCGTCGCTGCGGCGCTTTACGTCTATGCGGGTCAAATCGAATACACGCCGCGGCCGGGACTGCTCGGTCCCGATTTCTGGCCGAAGGCCGCCATCTGTCTAATGGCGGTGTCGTGCCTATTCGAGATTGCGCGCATTTTTGCGGGCTTGAAATCCGATGCGCATGGCGTCGCTGAGGTCTTCGAGGAAGAAGACGCCGTCGAACAAGAGGGCGACGGCGAGCCGGTCAAGACTTACCCTCGACTGTTGATCGGCGGTATCGTACTGGTCACGGTTTACGCTTTCGTGGTGGAAACGCTCGGTTTCCTGCTGTCCACTTTCCTGTTTCTCGCCGCCTTCATGTATATCGGCCGTTATCGCCGCCACGTGATGGTATGGAGCGTCAGCGCCCTGATCACGGTGCTGGCGGCGTTGATTTTCATGCGCTTCGCTTACGTGTCGCTGCCTCGCGGCGCGCCGCCGTTCGATGCCTTCACCGACTTCATCCGCGTCATGCTGGGCGGCTAGGAACGCGTCATGGAACATATTCTGCTCCAGCTCGGCCACGGCTTCGTCGAATGCCTGACACCGATCAATATGCTGATGCTTTTAGTCGGCATCGTGATCGGGCTTCTAATCGGCGTGCTTCCCGGATTGACGCTGGTCATGGGCGTCGCGCTGGCGCTGCCATTTACCTACCGCATGGACGTCACGGCCTCGATTGTCTTGCTCACCGCGATGTACGTCTCCGGTACCTATGGCGGGGCCTTCACCGCGATCCTGTTCAGGATACCGGGAGAGCCGATCGACGTGCCCATGCTGTGGGACGGCTACACCATGGGACGCAAGGGCAAGCCGGCCAAGGCGCTCGGCTGGACGCTTGTAGCCGCGCTTGGCGGCGGCCTGTTGTCGGCGACCATCATGGTGCTGCTCACGCAGCCACTTGCACATTTTGCGCTGCGGTTCTCCTCACCGGAGTATTTCGCGATCCTGATGTTCGGCCTCACCAGCGTGGTCGCGCTCGGCCGCGGCGCGTTGCCGAATGCGCTGATCAGCCTGTCGGCCGGCTTGCTCATCGCCTGCGTCGGCACCGACGAAACCTATGGCGCTTACCGCTTCACCTTCGGCTCGCGCATTCTCGCCGACGGCATCGAGTTTCTGGTGGTGATGGTAGGCGCCTATGGCGTCGGCGAGGTGCTCTCGCGGTTGGAAACCGGATTCGCCTCGAAGCCGATCGAGAAAATCGATAACACGCACACCGAACTGCCGACTTGGCGCGAGATCCTCGCGCTCAAAGCCATGTTCTTTCGCTCAAGCGTGCTCGGCAACGTCATCGGGCTGATCCCCGGCGCCGGCGCCACCATCGCCTCTTTCGTGAGCTACGGCCTCGAAGCGCAATTCGGCAAGCGCAGGGACGAGATGGGCACCGGCATCGCCGAAGGGATCGTTGCCCCACAGGCTGCCGCCACCGCTTCGGTCGGCGGCGCACTGGTGCCGCTGCTGGCACTTGGCATTCCAGGTAGCGGCGCGACTGCCATCATCCTCGGCGCCTTCATGCTGCACGGCATCCAGCCGGGACCGCAGGTCCTGGCGACCCAAGCCAGCACAATCTACGCCGTGTTCGCATCGGTTTATCTCGGTCTCATCTTGATGTGCATCATCGGCTATTTCGCCATTCGTCCCTTGGTACGAATCCTCGACATGCCGGAGGCGGTCGTTTCCTCTTACGTCCTGGTCCTCTGCTTCATCGGCGCCCTGTCGATCCGCAATGACGTGACCGACCTGTGGCTGATGATCGGGTTCGGTATTATCGGCTATCTGTTCGAGAGGCTGAAAATCCCGATTGCCCCATTGGTGCTCGGCGTGATCCTGGGTCCCCTGGCGGAGGCGTCCTTCATGAACGCCATGATCAGCTACAGCAACGACTGGACCGTCTTCTTCACCCGCCCGATCGCCGGCACGATCATGGCGTTCACGATCGTCATTCTTTTGCTTCCCTTCGTTCAACAGTGGCGCGCGAAACGCGTCGCCGCCGCATAAAGCTCTCGTTGAAGGTGACCCATGCGTAGCACTCTCGATGCAAGGCCGGCAGATACCGTAACTGCGCCGCGGCGGAGCGTGCGGCAGATCAATCCCGTCGCGCCGAAACCGTCCGCCCGCGCTCGCAAGCTTGGCGCGACCGCGCGCTCCTTTGCCATCCTCGAACATGTCGCCAACGCCAGCGGGCCGGTCGATGTACTCGATATCATCGCCTCGCTCAAATTACCGAAAGCGACCGCTTACCGGCTGGTCGACTGGTTCATCACGCACGGCTATCTCGGACGCGAGCCAGGCCGAAAGCGGCTGATCGTCGGTCCCCGGCTGACCAATCTCGCCTTCGGCGCATTGTCCGCGTCGATGCGCAACGATGCACCGCATATCGTGCTGCAACGACTGGTGCGCACCTTTAACGAGACCTGCAACATCGGCACATTGCTCAACGGGGAAGTTGTCTATCTCGACCGCGTCGAAGCCGAGGACTGGCCGTTGCGCCTGCACTACACTTCCGGCTCGCGCGTGCCGCTCCATTGCAGCGCGATCGGCAAGCTGTTTCTCGCTTTGGCGGCGGCGCCGCGGCGAAGCCGGCTGCTGCAAAGCTGCGAGCTGCGCCGCTTCACCGACACCACCATCACCGACCAGACGCAGATGGAAACCGAACTGCGGCAGATCCGCAAGGAGCAGGTGGCGTTCGACCGCGAAGAATATCTGGTCGGCGTGGTCTGTGTCGCCGTTCCGGTCGTCGGCAAAAGCGGCGAAATGCTCGCCGCGCTCGCGATTCAGGCGCCGGAGGCGCGCATGAACGAAAAGGCCGCGCGCGGCCATCTGCCCGTGCTGCGCCGCGCGGCGAGTGAACTCGCCGAGATTTTTCAATCCCGGGAATGAACCGGTCGCCACCGCATGACGTTCGGTGATCGCCGGCTTTTATAAGGACGACTCAAAATGAAAATGACGACGGAAGAAGCATTCGTAAAAGTCCTGCAGATGCACGGCATCGAGCATGCCTTCGGAATCATCGGCTCTGCTTTCATGCCGATCTCCGATCTGTTCCCGAAAGCAGGCATCACCTTCTGGGACGTCGCGCACGAGTGCAACGGCGGCTACATGGCCGACGGCTATACGCGTGCGACCGGAAAGATCGCCATGTGTATCGCGCAGAATGGCCCCGGTATCACCAACTTCGTCACCGCTATCAAGACCGCATACTGGAACCACACGCCGATGCTGCTGATCACACCGCAGGCGGCCAATAAGACCATCGGTCAGGGTGGCTTCCAGGAAGTCGAACAGATGGCGCTGTTCCGCGACATGGTCTGCTACCAGGAAGAGGTGCGCGATCCCTCGCGCGTCGCCGAAGTGCTCAACCGTGTCATCTCGAAGGCCAAGTACCTGTCGGCGCCGGCGCAGATCAACATTCCGCGCGATTACTGGACGCAGGTCATCGACATCAACCTGCCGGCGATCATCGAGTTCGAACGACCGACCGGCGGCGCGCAGGCGATCGCGGAAGCCGCGAAGCTGCTGTCGGAAGCGAAATTTCCGGTCATTCTCTCTGGCGCTGGCGTCGTGATCGGCAACGCCATCCCCGAATGCGCGGCGCTTGCCGAGAAGCTCGACGCGCCGGTCTGCAACAACTACCAGCACAATGACAGTTTCCCTGGCAGTCATCCGCTCGCCGTCGGGCCGCTCGGCTACAACGGTTCGAAGGCGGGTATGGAACTGATCGCCAAGGCCGACGTCGTCCTTGCGCTTGGCACCAGGCTCAATCCATTTTCGACGCTGCCGGGTTACGGCATCGACTACTGGCCGAAGACCGCCAAGATCATCCAGAACGACATCAATCCCGATCGCATCGGGCTGACCAAGCCGGTGGCCGTTGGCATCTGCGGCGACGCCAAGAAGGTCGCCAAGGCCATCCTCGAGCAGCTTGCGCCGACCGCCGGCGACGCCGGCCGCGAGGAGCGCAAGGCACTGATCCACCAGACCAAGTCACGCTGGCTGCAAACACTCTCCAGCATGGATCACGAAGACGATGATCCGGGCACCAGTTGGAACGCCGACGCGCGTACGCGTGACGCCGACCGCATGTCGCCGCGCCAAGCTTGGCGCGCGATCCAAGCCGGCCTCCCAAAGGATGCCATTATCTCAAGCGACATCGGCAACAACTGCGCAATCGGCAACGCTTATCCGTCTTTCGAAAAGGGCCGGAAATATCTGGCACCCGGCCTGTTCGGCCCCTGCGGCTACGGCTTTCCGGCAATCATCGGCGCCAAGATCGGCAATCCGGACATACCATGCGTCGGCTTTGCCGGCGACGGCGCCTTCGGTATCTCCATGAACGAGATGAGCTCTATCGGCCGCAAGGAATATCCCGGCATCACCATGATCATTTTCCGCAACTACCAGTGGGGTGCCGAGAAGCGAAATTCGATCCTCTGGTACGACAACAATTTTGTCGGTACCGAACTCGATCCGCACCTGAACTACGCCAAGGTGGCGGAAGGCTGCGGCCTGAAAGGCGTGCAGGCAAAGACGCAGGCCGAGCTGACCGAAACGCTGCGCCAGTCTTGCGAGGACCAGAAGAAGGGTATCACCACCTTTATCGAGGTGGTGCTCAATCAGGAACTGGGCGAGCCGTTCCGCCGCGACGCGATGAAGAAGCCGACTGTGATGGCGGGCATCAAGCGCGAAGACATGCGCCCGCAGAAGGTCGCCTGAGGAGCAAAAGACAATGACGGTTGCAGTGAAATCGCCGGAGAGCGCGAACGCGGTGGTCGACGAGCTGGTTCGGCGCGCGCGCGCAGGCCATGGCGAGTGTTTGCCAATGCCGATCAGGCGCGCGTGGACGAAGCGGTGACCGCGCTCGCCTGGTCGCTCTACAAGCCCGCACACGCCAAGGAACTGGCCGAACTCGCAGTCGCCGACACCAAGCTCGGCAATGTGCCGGACAAGATCATCAAGAAACAGCGCAAGACCTTCGGCACCTTGCGCGACCTCATGCGGGTGAAAACGGTCGGCATCATCGAGGAAGACAAGGCGCGCGGCATCGTCAAATACGCCAAGCCCGTTGGCGTGGTGGCGGCGATCACGCCCTCGACCAATCCGGGCGCGACGCCGGTCAACAAGGCGATGTTCGCGATCAAGGGCCGCAACGCCATCATCATCGCTTCCTCGCCGGCCGGCATGAAGACCACCGGCAAGACGGTCGACTACATGCGGGCGGAGCTGAAGAAAATCGGCCTCCCGGAAGACCTCGTGCAGATCCTGCCGCCGCCGGCCTCGAAGGACATGACGCAAGCCTTGATGCAGGCCGCCGATCTCGTGGTGGCGACCGGCTCGCAGGACAATGTGCGCCGCGCCTACTCCTCCGGCACACCGGCGATCGGTGTCGGTACCGGCAACGTGCCGGTGATCATCGACGAGACCGCCGATCTCGATGACGCCGCCAGGAAAATCTGCGCGTCGAAAATCTTCGACAACTCGACCTCCTGCTCGTCGGAAAACTCCGTGGTGCTGGTTGACGCCGTTTACGAACAGGCGATCGCGGCCCTCGAGCGCGCCGGCGGCTACCGCGCCTCGGCGATCGAGAAGGAAAAGATCAAGCAGGCGCTGTGGCCGGACGGCAAGCTGTCGCGCACCTTGATCGCACGCGACGCCGACGTGTTCGCCAGGGGCTGCGGCCTGCCGCCGGCGGCGGAGGCGAAGAAGTTCTTCATGGTGGAGGAGACCGGCATCGGCCGCGACTTCCCCTTCTCCGGCGAGAAGCTGGCGCTGGTGCTCACCGTCTATCGTGCCAAGGACTTCGAGGACGCGATCAAGGTTGCCAACGCCATTTTAGCGTTCCAGGGCCGCGGTCATTCGGTCGGGCTGCACACCAAGGACATGAGCCGCGGCCGCACTTTGGCCGAGCGCTCCGACGTGGTGCGTGTGCTGATCAACCAGGCGCACACTTTCGGCAATGGCGGCGGCTTCGACAACGGGCTCAATTTCACGCTCAGCATGGGCTGCGGCACCTGGGGCGGAAACTCCATCACCGACAACCTCAACTACAAGAACTTCATCAACATCACCCACCTCGTCACCACCATTCCCGAGGACAAGCCGAGCGAAGAGCAACTGTTCGGCGCCTACTGGAAGAAGTACGGGCGGTAAGGGGGCGGGATGAATTTCGAAGAACATGCAGCGAAGTCGCTGATCCTGACGCCTGCCGGGATCCCGGTTCCCCGCGGCATTCTCTGCACGAGTGCAGCAGAAGCAGCAAAAGCAGCAGCCGAAATCGGCCCTTGCGTCGTCAAAGCGCAGGTGCCGACGGGAAAACGCGGCAAGGCCGGCGGCATCAAGCTGAGCCATACGCCGGCGGAAGCCGAGCAGGTCGCCGGACAGATCCTCGGCATGCGCATCGGCGATTACACGGTCGAGCGCCTGCTGATCGAGGAACAGGGCAAGATCACACGCGAATTCTATGCCGCCGTGCTGCACGATACCGCCGCGCGCAAGCCGCTGATCCTGTTCTCGACCGAAGGCGGCATGGACATCGAGGAGATCGCCGCCGATAAGCCGGACGCCATCCGCCGCCTTTTGGTCGACATCGGCACCACGCCGTCCGTAGCCGACATCGACGCCATGCTGAAGGGCCTCGATCTCGGCGCCGCGCAGGCGCAGATCGTCGACATTCTCCTGAAGCTGCACGCCGCCCATCGCGCGCGCGACGCCGAGCTTCTGGAAATCAACCCGCTGGCGCTGCTCGGCGACGGTCGCGTGGTGGCGCTCGACTGCAAGTTCGTGCTCGACGACGCCGCGATCTACCGTCAAGCCGATATCGCGCCGCACGGCTCGCCCGGCGCCATGACCGAGCTGGAAAAGCGCGGCGCCGACGCCGGCCTCAAGCTCATCCAGCTCGACGGCAATGTCGGCGTGCTGGCGAACGGCGCAGGCCTGACCATGACGACGATGGACGTGATCAGCCATTTCGGCGGCCGCCCGGCGAACTTTCTCGAGATCGGCGGCGAGGCTTACACCAAGTCCGAGATCGCGCTCGATCTCGTCCTGTCCAATCCAGGCGTCAAAAGCCTGGTGATCAATTTCTGCGGAGCGTTTGCCCGCACCGACGTGATGGCCGATGGCGTGGTGAAAGCCTGGCACAAACTGAAACCGAAAGTGCCCGTGTTCTTCTCCATCCACGGCACCGGGGAAGAAGAAGCCGTCAAGTTGGTGCGCGAGCAACTCGGCATTGAGCCCTACGATTTCATGGAAGACGCCGTCCAGGCGGCGGTGAAGGCAGCGCAATGATCGTCCGCAAAAAAGATCGCGTGATCGTGCTCGGCATCACCGGCAAGCAGGGCACCTTCTGGACTGAAAAGATGATCGCCTACGGCACCAATGTCGTCGGCGGCGTCAACCCCAAGCGCGCGGGCGAAACCCATGTCGGCGTTCCGGTCTTTGCCAATCCGTCGGAGGCGGCGGCACAAGTCGGCGCCGACGTCGCAGTGATGTTTATCCCGCCGCCGATGGCCAAAGACGCCGCCGTGTCGGCGGCCGAAGCAGGCGTGAAGCTTCTGGTCGTACTGACCGAGCACATTCCGGCACAGGACGTGATGGCCATCCATGCGGCGGCCAACAAGCATGGCATGCGCATCGTCGGGCCGAACACGGCTGGCCTTGTGACGCCGGGCGAGACCTTCGTCGGCATTATGCCGGCCTTTGTGCCGAGCGTGTTCAAGCCGGGCCGCGTCGGCGTCATTTCGCGCAGCGGCAGCCTCGGCACGCTCATCTGCCTCAACCTCACGCGTGCAGGCCTCGGCCAGTCCGCCTTCATCGGCATCGGCGGCGATCCCATGCTCGGCACCACCACGAGCGATGCATTGCGCGCGCTTAACGAGGACGCCGGCACCGACGCCATCGTCATCGTCGGCGAGATCGGCGGCGGCATGGAGGAAGCGGCGGCGGACTACGCCAAGACGGTGCGCAAGCCAATGGTGTCGTTCATCGCCGGCGCGGCATCGCCGCCGGGCAAGAAGATGGGCCACGCCGGCGCCATCGTCACCGGCAACACCGGCAGCCATGCGGGCAAGCGTAAGGCGCTGGAAGCGGCTGGCGTCATCGTTGTCGATACGCCGGCGCAGATCGCGCCGGCGGTGACGGCGGGGCTCGAGGCTCCCGCGAGGCAGGCAACGCGGGCCTAGGGCGTAGACGCTTTCTCGATGAGACTTCGCCCTGCCACCAAGTGACATTTAAGGTCGCTCTTGGTGCCAAGCGGACATAAACCAGCAGGCAATAGCGGCCGGGTCGGCAGAAAATAACCCAAGGCTGACATGCGACGGAACCGTCAAGCCTCGTCGGAGACGGCAATTGGCTTCCGTCGCCGAATGGTCCACCTCGGCTGAACGAGGGTCGCTACCGTAAATGGCAGGGAGCAGAGCCTGTCGGCGAAGTTGGCGACATTTTACCGCTGTCTCAAGGCCTTCGTATTGAGCATCAGGGTGCTATATGAGAAGGTTCAGCCAGCCCTTTCCAGGAGAACTCAACATAATGAACGGTGCCACGAAACGCCTGTTTGCGACCGCGACTGCGCTTCTGCTTTGCGCAGGAGCCGCTTACGGTCAAACGCCGCCGAAAATGAAAATGACGACGCCAATTCCCGATTCCATCGTTACGCCAGACAGCGTCGACACGCGTCTTGGAACGCTGAAGTTCTTCGACGGCTTTCCCGACGATGCCACCGCCAAGAAGGTTTATGACAACCTCGACTTCATGCGCGGCGTAGAGGCTTTTCTCAACGCCATGCCAGGCGCATCGGCGGAAGCGTTGCGGGTGGGTTTTGTCAGTCAGGGTGCGGACAATCAGACCGTGCTCATCATGGAAGACTTATTGGACTCCCACGGGCTGTTTCTCACGGCTAACACCGAAAGCATTTACAACTTGATGTGGCTGGACACCAAGGATGGTCCGCTGGTGATCGAAACGCCCCCAAACATCTTGGGCATAATCGATACCCACTGGTTTGAGTATGTCGGCGACGTGGGCAACGCCGGACCGGACAGAGGTAAGGGCGGCAAGTATCTGCTGCTGCCTCCGGGCTACAAGGGCGAGGTCCCAAAAGGCTACTTCGTGCTTCGTACGGCTACCTACGGAAACCTGTTCTTCTGGCGCGGGTTCCTTGACAAGGGCAGCACCAAGACCGCCGTGAACAACACGAAGAAATTTGCCAAGGTCTATAAGCTTTCCGACGCCAAGAACCCGCCGCCAATGAAATTCATCAACGTCTCGGGCAAAATATTCAATACCATTCACGCCAACAATTTTCATTTCTATGAAGAAGTAAACGATATCGTCCAATACGAGCCGAACGAAGCTTATCATCCGGAAGTGCTCGGACAGCTCGCCGCCATCGGCATCGAAAAGGGCAAACCCTTCGCACCCGACGCACGGATGAAAAAGATTCTCACCGAGGCTGTGGCTGTGGGCAACGCGACCGCGCGTACCATTACCTTCAAGACCCGCATGAAAGAGGCCTATTACTATCCGAACAGCGCCTGGTACACGGGCTTTGTCGGGGGCAGCTACCAATTCCTTTCCCAGCCCGGCGTCCGCAACCTCGATGCGCGTACGTTGTTCCATTACTACGCGACCGGGATTACGCCCGCGATGGCGATAAAGCGCGTCGGCATCGGCTCGCAATATGCTATTGCTGCTGTCGACTCCCAGGGCAAACCATTCGATGGTGGCAAGACCTACAAGGTTCATCTGCCGCCGAATATTCCGGCGAAGAATTTCTGGTCATTCGTTGTGTATGACAACCAGACCCGATCGGAGTTGCAGACCGATCAACAGTTCCCGAGCATCGGAAGCGACAAGAAAAGCATAGTCGTCAACCCCGACTCGTCGGTGGATGTGTGGTTCGGCCCAACCGCGCCCAAAGGCCATGAGGCCAACTGGGTGCAAACGGTTCCTGGCAAGGGCTGGAACGTCGTCTTGCGCCTCTATGGCCCATTGGAGTCGTGGTTTAATAAAACGTGGCGGCCTGGGGAAATCGAACTGCAACAGTAAATTGTATAAACTGTCAACAAACACAAAGCCCCGGCCTTAACGCCGGGGTTTTTGCTTAAGGGGAAGGTCCGCAATTGGCCCATCGCGTCACTTCGCGGCCGCGTGGTATTTGGGGCCGCTTTCGGGAGAAAGCGGATGTGAACCAAATTCATGAGTACGCCCTACTCAGTTTTCCCATAACTTACGAATTGCAGTCGATGGGAGAGAGGCTACGCCACGTAGTCCCCTCGCCCGCAAGCGGAGATCCAGTTCAGGATTGCAACGGGCAGCGCATGCGGCCCCTGGGTCTCCGCTTGCGCGGGAACGAACGCGCGAAAATTTCACCGCGCGCTAAAATCCAAACTCAGCGTTGTGCGCGCCGAGCGCGGGCGCCGCGGTATCCGTTGCCGCGCCCGGCCGCAGTGCTTTTTCAATCGGCACCGGAAGCGCGGGGATGGTCTGTCCATTCTCCCCGGCCAATTTCGCGTCAAAGACGCCGCGCGCCTTGAAATGCGGATCGTCAATTGCCGCGCGCAAGTCCTGCACGATCGAACAGCAGCAATCGGCCTTGTCGAAAATCGGCAGCCATTCGGCGGCGGTCTTCGAGGCAATGATCTCTGAAACGCGGGCAATGGTCGCCGCCCCGTCACGAGTATCGTCAGCCAAGTCCGGCGTAAGTCCGATGGCGGCGACGAACTTATCCCAGAAGCGCTGCTCGATGGCCGCGACCGCCGCCACCTTGCCGTCGCGCGTTTCGTAGAGCCGGTAGCGCGGCGAACCGCCGCTGAGCAGCGTGTCGCCATTTCCGGGCCATTCGCCGGTCGCGCTGCCGGCGCCGAGCGCCCAGAACGCGAAGGGAAGGACGCTCTCGGCCATGCTGACGTCGATGAAACAGCCCTCGCCGCCCGTGTCGCGCTGGCGCAGCGCCAATAAGATATTCATCACCGCCGGATAGGCGCCGCCGGCAATGTCGGCGATCAGGCCCGGCGGCACCGCCCGGTGTCCGGGCGCGCCCGACGACAGCGCCAACAGTCCGGCGTCACCGATATAATTGAGATCGTGCCCGGCGCGGTCGCGCCGCGGCCCATTCTGGCCGTAGCCGGAGATGGCGCAATAGATGATGCGCGGGTTGGCCGCGCGCAGGGCCGCATAGCCGAGACCCAGCCGGTCCATGACGCCGGGACGGAACTGCTCGACAACGACATCGGCGGTTTTGGCCAGCGTGAGCACGCGCTCGCGCACGCCCGGATCCTTCAGATCGGCCTCCACGCTTTTCTTGCCGCGATTGAGCAGCGCGAAGGGAGACGCTGTCTTTGCCCCACGGCGGCGGAAAGCGCCGCATGTCCTCGCCGCCTGGCCGCTCGAATTTAATCACCTCGGCGCCGGCTTCGACGAGCAACAGCGTCGCCATCGGGCCCGGTAGCAGCGTCGTGAAATCGAGCACGCGAATACCGGAAAGCGGGCCGTTTCTGGCCTCGGACATGGTCGTTTCCCCCACGCGAACCAAGCGACAAACCAAGCAACGTGACCGGAATTTATAGCCTGCGGAGCCTTTCTGGAGGAGCCGCGTACGGCCAGAACGGCCGATATTGAAATTTGGCCTTCGGAACATCACATGAACAGCCGAAAGGCGATCGATGACTGATTTTCCCAACAGATGGATGTGGTCGGAGGCCTGCGACATGCTTGCCAAGGCCGACCGCATGCACCGCGAATTCTTCCGGCCGGTGCGCACCGTCTCGCGTGCGCCGAGTTGGGAGCCGCCCGCCGACGTGCTCGAAACGGAGCGCGACGTGCAGGTGCTCGTCGCCCTGCCCGGCGTCGACCCGGCACGGGTGGAAGCGGCGATCGACGGTGCCGATCTGGTGGTCGCCGGCAAGCGCGTGCTGCCGGCGGCATTGCGGGAAGCCGTCATCCATCGCCTGGAGCTGCCGCAAGGCCGCTTCGAGCGGCGCATCCGCCTGCCGGCGGGGCGCTATGCCTCTGTGCGCCACACGATGGTGAACGGATGCCTTTTAGTAACCCTCAAGAAAGGGGGGATGGTCCGTGGTTGAACTTGAAAACAATGACGTGATGCGATCGTTGCAACCAAATCCTGAGGCCGCGAGTAGCAGCCCGGAGAAGGCACACAACGAACAAACCCTGCCGCCGCTGCCGGACGACGCCATGATTATCGTGCCGGTGCGTAATTTCGTGCTGTTCCCCGGCATGGTGATGCCGGTGACGGTCGGCCGCGCCAAGTCGATCGCCGCCGCGCAACAGGCCGTGCGCGAGCAGCGCCAGGTCGGCATTTTGAAGCAGCGCGACCCCGAAGCGAACGACCCGACCGCGCTCGACATGCATCGCATGGGCACGGCCGCCAATGTCGTGCGCTTCATCACCGACTCGAACGGCACGCATCACCTGGTTTGCCAGGGCGACGAGCGATTCCAGGTGGTCGAGTTCCTGAGCGGATGGCCGTTCCTGGTCGCGCGCGTGACTCGCATCCCGGAGCCCGCGGCCAAGACGCCCGAAATCGAAGCCCGCATGCTGCATTTGCGCGGCCAGGCGCTGGAAGCGCTCGAGCTGATGCCGCAAGCGCCGCGCGAACTGGTCGCGGCCGTGCAGGGTATCGAGCAGCCCGGCGCGCTCGCCGATTTCGCCATGGCCTACATGGACGTGACGCCGGACGAGAAGCAGGACGTGCTGGAAACCATCGATGTCCCGCGCGCATGGACAAGGTGTCCAAGCTGCTCGCGCACCGCGTCGAGGTGTTGCGGCTGTCGGCCGAGATCGGCCAGCAGACCAAGGCCGCGCTCGACGAGCGCCAGCGCGAGGTGTTGCTGCGCGAGCAGATGGCCGCGATCCAGAAGCAATTGGGCGAAGGCGAGGAAGGCAAGGCCGCCGAACTGGCCGAGCTCGACAAGAAGATCACCGAAGCCGAGATGCCGAAAGAGGTGGATGACGCCGCCCGCAAGGAACTGCGCCGGCTGCAACGCATGCCGGAAGCAGCCGCCGAATACGGCATGGTGCGCACCTACCTCGACTGGCTGATCGAGCTGCCGTGGAAGCTGCCGGAGGAAGCCGGAATCGACATCGAAGATGCCAAGCGCATTCTCGACGCCGATCACTATGGGCTGCCCAAGATCAAGCGGCGCATCATCGAGTATCTCGCCGTGCGCAAGCTGGCGCCGCAAGGGAAAGCGCCGATCCTGTGCTTCGTCGGCCCTCCAGGCGTCGGCAAGACGTCGCTCGGTCAGTCGATCGCGCGCGCCATGAAGCGCAAATTCGTGCGGGTGTCGCTCGGCGGCGTGCATGACGAAGCCGAAATCCGCGGTCACCGGCGCACTTACATCGGCGCTTTGCCGGGCAACATCATCCAGGGCATTCGCAAGGCCGGAACGCGCAACTGCGTGATGATGCTGGACGAGATCGACAAGCTCGGCGCCGGTATTCACGGCGATCCGTCAGCGGCACTGTTGGAGGTGCTCGATCCGGAGCAGAACAACACGTTCCGCGACAATTATCTTGGCGTGCCGTTCGACCTGTCGCGCGTGGTGTTCATCACCACGGCGAACATGCTCGATACCATCCCGGGACCGTTGCGCGACCGCATGGAGATCATCAGCCTCGCCGGCTACACCGACGTGGAAAAGCTGCAGATCGCCACGCGCTATCTGGTCAAACGCCAGATGGAGGCGAACGGGATCAAGGACGGCCAGGTCGAGATCACCGAGGCCGCGCTCACCGAGATTATCCGTCATTACACGCGGGAATCCGGCGTGCGCAATCTCGAGCGCGAAATCGGCAAGGCGCTGCGCCATGCCGCCGTTCGCATCGCGGAAGGCGCATCGGGCACGATCAAAATCGACCGTGACGACATCCAGGGGATCCTGGGCGCGCCGCAGTTCGAGAGCGAGGTAGCCATGCGCACCAGCGTGCCGGGCGTAGCGACCGGGCTTGCCTGGACGCCGGTCGGCGGCGACATCCTCTTCATCGAGGCGACCCGCCTGCCCGGCAACGGCAAGCTGATCCTCACCGGTCAGTTGGGCGACGTCATGAAGGAGAGCGCGCAGGCAGCTCTTTCTATCGTAAAGAACAGGGCCGCCCTGTTCGGCATCGACCCGGTTCTGTTCGAGAAAAGCGACATCCACGTGCACGTGCCGGCGGGCGCGATCCCAAAAGACGGGCCGAGCGCGGGGGTTGCCATGTTCATGGCCCTCACCTCGCTGATGACCGACCGCTGCATCCGCAACGATACCGCCATGACCGGCGAGATCAGCCTGCGTGGCCTGGTGCTGCCGGTCGGCGGCATCAAGGAGAAAGTGGTGGCGGCGGCGCGCGCTGGATTAAAACGCGTGATGTTGCCGGCGCGCAACCGCAAGGACTTCGACGACATCCCCGAAGAGGCGCGCAAAGAGCTCGAGTTCGTCTGGCTCGAACGCGTCGACGAGGCGATGGCGGCGGCCTTGGAGCCGGCGGCGAAGGATAAGGCGTCCGCGTCACATGCGGACGCCGAGGCGGCGGCCTAGCCTTTCTTTGGCGGAATGGGGGCGACGCTCACGCCGGCCTCTTTTCCCCAGGTCAACGAATAAAGATCGAAGCGGCGGTCCCGCAGGTTCATGACGGTGCCGTCCTGGCGCGACGCGCGCAGCGAGTCGAGCTGCAGATCGGCAATTGCCACCATCTCCACATTCGGCGTCGTGTCGGCGGCAACGCCGTCACGCGCGAAGGGAAAGTCGCATGGCGTCAACACGCAACTTTGCGAGTACTGGATGTCCATATTCTCGACGTTGGGCAGATTGCCGACGTTGCCGGCCATGACGACGTAACACTGGTTTTCGACCGTGCGCGCATGCGCACAATAGCGCACACGGTTATAGGCCTGCGGATTATCGGTGCAGAATGGCACGAACAGCAATAGCGCACCCTGATCGATCAGGTATCGCGTCATTTCCGGAAACTCGCAATCATAACAGATCTGCACGCCGATCGGCCCGCAGTCGGTCTGCACGATTTCGACGTTACTTCCGCCTTTGATGTTCCACCAATAGCGTTCGCTCGGCGTCGGGTGGACCTTGTGCCGGGGATGAACGCTGCCGTCGCGCAAGCAAACGTAACAGATGTTGTAGACCTCGCCGTCGGCCTCGCGCGTGGGATGCGAACCGCCGACGATGTTCACATTATAACTGACGGCAAGCCGGCTCATCAGCTCCTTGAGGCGCTCGGTGTAGGTCGTCAGCGTTCCGATTGCCTCGGCGGCCGGAATGCGCTTGTTGTCGATCGACAAGAGCTGAAGCGTGAACAGTTCCGGAAACAGCACGAAATCCGCTTTGTAGTCCGCGACCACGTCAACGAAATATTCGACCTGCTTGGCGAACTCCTCGAACGAGGTGAGCGCGCGCTGCTGATACTGCACCGCCGCTACCCGTACGGTCTGCAGGCCGCGCGTCGCCGTGCCGGCGACCACCACCGCGTCGTCCGGCACCTGCGGGTTGCGCCAGACCATATGTGTGGCGTAGCCGCGCAACTCATGATCGACCAGCAAATAATTGTGCAGAACGCCGATTGGCTGAAAGCCGTTGCGGGTCTGGAAGCCGATAACCGGATCGCGCAGCTTACCGGCCAACACCTGTTCGAGATATTTCTCCGCCGATCCGACTGAATTCCATCGGCGCGCCAGCTGCGGCATGCGGCCGGCAAATACGATACCCTTCAGGCGAAGATGCTGGCAAAGGCGCTTGCGTTCGTTGTACAGCCGCTGGCCAATGCGAAGGCCGCGAAAATCCGGATCGACGCAGACGTCCATGCCATAGAGCCAGTCGCCCTTGACATCGTGGCGCGAAGCGAAACCGCGCCCCGTGATCGTCACCCAGTCATGCGGCTTGAGCGCCACGTCACCGGAAATCCGGAAAGTGACGCAATAGCCAACGACGTCGTTTTCATAGATCGCGACGAACTGGCCCTCGCGGAATTGGTGCTGGTGACCGAGCAGTTGCGCATCGGAATAGACGCCGGCCGGCCCCAGCGATGCGTAGGCCTTGGCCATCAGCGCCCGGATCGCGGGAACGTCGGCGGGTACGGCGTTGCGCACCACCAGTTTCGGGCGGGTGTCTTTTTCCCGCAGGGTCTTGCCAGAATCGGTGTCGGTTTTCATCGACTCGCTTTAGCCTAAAAATTGTGGCGACCCCACGCCTCAGGGCTGCGGCGCGCGTAGGCGTTTTTCGCAAGTTTGTCCAGCGCGGGCTCGTCGCGCGGCCCACACCCCGGTGCGGCCGAATGGCGCAAGGCGTTGGCGGCTATCAGCAATCAGAACTCGAGCTTGTCCTGCACCGCCGCCAGCCCCGCCTTGGCGCATGCCTCGTCCTTGTCGCCGCCGGGCGCGCCGGCAACGCCCACCCCGCCGAGCAACGAACCACCGGCCTCGATCATGAGCCCGCCGACCAGCGGCGTGACCTGCGGCAGGCCGGCAAGCCCGGCGCCGATGCTGCCGTCTTTCATCGCCTGTACGAAATCGGCAGTGTTGCGGGTAAAGGTTACCGCCGTCCACGCTTTGCCCTTGGCGATGTCGATTGCGCCAACCGGCGTGTAGCGGTCACGCAGGCTGACCAGCGGATTGCCGAAACGGTCAAGCACAACGACAGCAACTTGAAAACCGTCGTCGCGGCATTTCTTGAGGGCGGCGCGCGCCATATCGAAGGCGACGTCGGGCGCCAGCGATTTATAGGTGATGATGCCGTCGGCTGCCTGCGCGGGCAGCGCCGTGGCCAGCGATACAGCCGCCGCCATAAGAACTCGTTTCATGACATTTCTCCCGGAGTTCATGGACGTACCAGCGTGTAGCCCTTCGCGACCAAGGCGAGAATGCGGGCAACGCCCACTTGCACCTTTACCGCCTTCGGATTGATGTCGACGTGTTTGCCTTCGCGCTCGAGCGTATCGACCGTGTTCATGCAAATGTCGAACTGAACGCCTTGCGAAATCAGGCTGTCGACGCGCGCGCGGTTGGGACTTTCTGCGCGCAGCAGATCGATGCCTGGACCGAAAGCGACGACCTCGATGGCGATCTTGTCGGGATCGTATTTTTTCAGGAGGTTGTTCGCGACGCTGAGCACCAGTGCCTGTTTGGCCTCGTCGCGGTCGGAGAGCTGCAGCACCAGGTGGTATTCGGCGAACGGTTTGTCCTTGATCGGCGGCTCCGGCACGCCTTGCGCGGCCGCAGGCGCCATCAGCGCAGTCAAGACGGCCATCGCGACGGCCGCCACCCGCACGACACGGAAGAGCCAATTAGACATCTGCGACCTCTATCCGGACATTCCCGGATTGTTCGCCACGCCTTTGAGCACGACCTTATTGAGTTTCTTCGGCTTCGCGGTTTTTTCACGGCGGAGATAATCGGCCACCACATTCCAGACCGGCTTGCCGGTCTGCGGATTAACCGAAGCCCAGCCGGCAACCTTGTAGCTCTTGCCAGCCTCGACCTTTTTGCCGCTGTCGAGCGTCATGTCGATGATACGGCTGCCGACCTTTTCGGCAGGCGCACAGGCGTAATCCATGCCGCCCATTCGCACCATATCGCCGCCTTGCTGATAATAAGGATCGGGATTGAACAGATTGTCGCAGACATCTTCCATTACCGCCTTGATCTGCTCGCCGGTCATCTCGATCACATAGACTTCCGGATAGGTGATGGCGGTCTCCGACAGGATGTCGCTCATGGTGATCGGATCGCCCGGCAACACCGTGCGGCCCCAGCGGAAGCCGGGCGACAGCGCAAGCTCGGCATCGAGCTCGTGGCGCAGCGCGTCGCAGATCACCTGGTCCATCGAGCCGTTGAAGTTGCCGCGCCGGTAAAGGAGATCGCCGGCCACCGCCAGCTTTTCACCGAACTTGGCGTCGTGCGGCTTGGCCACGCGCTCGATCAGCGCCTGCATGCCGGCGTCCGGCTTCAACAGCCCGGCATAGACCGGCAACAGGTGGTAGCGCACATCCTTGACGCGGCCCTTGGCGAGATCGAGATCGAGCACGCCGAGGAACTTGCCCGAAGAGCCGCCATTGATCACCAAAGTCTTGCCGCCGCTGTTCGTCACCACGACAGGCTGCGGCACGGCGTCATGGGTGTGGCCGCCGAGAATGGCGTCGATGCCCGTGATATTGGCGGCAAGCTTGAGGTCGACGTCCATGCCATTATGGGAGAGCAGGACCACGGCATCGACCTTGTCCTTGCCGCGCAGGTCGTCGACCAGCTTCTGCAATTCAGCGTCGCGGATACCGAATGTCCAGTCGGGCACGAAGCGCTTGGGATGCGCGATCGGCACGTATGGGAATGCCTGCCCGACCACCGCAACGCGGAAGCCACCGACCTCCTTGATCGTCGCCGGCTTGAACACGCGGCCCGACGCCGCATCGAAGGCGGGCTTGTTGTCGAAAGCGGCTTCCTCGGTCAGGAAGACGTTCTGCGCAAGGAACTCGCCCTTAAAGCGCTTGACGTTGGCGCGCAGCTTTTCCTCGCCATAGGTGAATTCCCAATGCCCGGTCATCACCTCGATGCCGAGCGCATTGGCGGCATCCACCATGGATTCGCCATGCGTTGAGTGCGCAAGACCACTGCCCTGCCAGAGATCGCCTCCGTCGAGGAACAGCGAGCTGCCCGCGCTCACCTCGCCGCGCACGCGGTCGATCAGCGTTTTCAGATGCGCAAAACCACCCATCCGGCCGTAGCGGTGAGCGGCTTCGGTGTAATCGAGATAAGTGAAGGCGTGCGCCAGCCTGCTGTTGGGCTGGATACCGAAATGGTTGAGAAAGGCTTGGCCGACAAGGTGCGGCGGCTTGCCGGCCATCGGCCCAACGCCGAGATTGACGCTCGGCTCGCGGAAAAAGACGGGACGAAGCTGCGCATGCGTATCGGTCGTGTGCAGGATGCGCACATTGCCGAACTTGCCGGTGTCGTAGAGCTCGTCGGCTTCAGCGGCGGCGCCGCTGCGCGGCATCACGCCTGCGACCGCTGCCGCCGAGAGCAGCTTCAACACCTCGCGGCGACGCATCGTTCGTTCTCCTGAACCCTTCGTCCGCTTCACCTCAGCGGACGACGGCGTTCTTCCAAATCTTCTTTTGCTCTTCGGCCTGCGCGATCGAGGCCTTCGCCAGAGCCTCGGCTTCCTTGGCATGCTTGACGGCGTCGTCGAACTTGCCTTCGTCGGCCGATTTTTTCGCCTTCTTGAGCGCTGAATCGGTGGTCGACCATCCGGTCTTCATGCTGAGCGCTTGTTTGGCCGCCGCCTCCGCCTTGCCGTAGGCGGCCTTGAAGTCGTCAGCCGACGCGGCCATCGCCGCGGTCGCAAAACCGCCAACGGACAGGGCAACAGCCAACTGGATGAGAAAACGATTGCGCATATTAATCCTCCACATCGGTCCGTTACGGCCGCGCGCCCGGCCCTGAGATCGGCAAGCCATTGGCCATGTACGACAGGTAATATTCGACGTCGCGATAAAGCACGTCGTTCGGCTTGAGCGGCGTCGCACGCACCTGGCTGTTGCAGGAGGTGATGCGACGGCTGGTGGTGCCCATGCCGCCCCAGTTCGAGCGGTAGATCGGCAACGCATTCATGATGCCGAGCGCCGGCGCCAGCACTTCGGTACGGAGATGGTTGCCGGACATCTGCACGTGGCAGCTCGCGCAGGAGAAGTTGAACTGGCCGCGCCGGGTATAAAAATA
Source organism: uncultured Pseudomonadota bacterium (assembly GCA_963720835.1). Lineage (GTDB taxonomy): Bacteria > Pseudomonadota > Alphaproteobacteria > Rhizobiales > Xanthobacteraceae > Pseudolabrys. Next base: position 299,233 of record CAVRHC010000014.1, read on the forward strand.
TTCCTTGCCGTTCTCGTAGGCGGCAAGCGCGCGCGGGTCATCCGGGATCTTGATCGACATTGGCTTGCCGCGCGAGGTGAAGGCCATATAGGCGGTCAGCGCCGCCATGTCGTCCTTCTTGTAGTCGAACGGCTTTTCGCCATTGGCTTCGCGGCACTCGTTGAGGGCGACTTCGAGCGTGATCACTTTGCCCGTCTTGGTGTCGAACTTCGGATAGTTCTGACGAACGCCGATGCCCTTGTTCTCGAAGCAGTCGCCGTAGGTCTTGCCGTTCTTGAACGGCTTCGCGAACATCTCCTTGCCTTTGTCGACGGCGAATTGGTAGGGAGGGAATTCGTCGATCGCGATCCACTGCTTGCGCAGGCCCTCATCCATCGAATAGGGACCGTTCACGAAGTCTTTGAGCTGTACCTTCGGAAACTTGTCGGTGAAAAACTTGACGAAGGCCTTGCGGTCCGCCTCCGGCTCGTTGCTGGCGGCCAGCAGGGGCTGCGCCGCGCCAACGACCATCGCGACCCCAATAATAATTTTGCGCAGCATTCAATCCTCCCTATCGCCCGTACAGGCTTATTGAATCTTCGCGACCAGCTGGTCCTTTTCGCCTTTGTTGTCCATCCAGCTGACGGTGATGTCGTCGCCTTTTTTGCCACCCTTGAAGCTGAACTTCACATAAGGGTCCTTCGAGACGGCCGGCCCCCACAGTGCGGTAAACACCGTCTTGCCGCCGTGATCGAATTGCAGCACCTCGATGTGATGCGCCGGGATGAGCTTGCCCGAGCGGTCCTTGACGAGGCCGGAGTCCATCGGATGCTTGATCAGCGACTGGACCGTGGTCTTGTCGCCGCTGACGACTGCCTTGACGCGGATTGTCGATGCCATTGTCTTTGCCCTTCTATTCGATCAACCGCCGCAGCCGCCGACGGTGACTTTCACGTCTTTGCTGGCACTGTAGAGCTTGCCATCCGACTCGACGACGGCGACAACCTTACCGGTCTTGGCCATCTTCAGACGGTTTGACACTTCGGCGACCGTGCCATCCGGAACTTTGTACGCGGCGGCGAGCACGTTGGGATTGTTGAGGACCAGGATGGCGATCCCGGTGACTTTCGGTAGCGAACTGGTGACCGCGATCGGCACCACCGCGCCGTTTTCGGCGATTTCCGGCGCGTCGAGACTGATCTTGTCGGAAGGCTCGGCTGTCTTGCCGTATAGCGCCTTCAACGCATCGGCCTCGCTCTTGGTCTTGAATGCGTCGCCGGGCCAATCCTTTGCGTCGGCCGCGGCAAAAGCCGGGAACGGAAAGCTACCGAAGCCCAGTCCCGCCAAGCCGCCGACGACGGCGCCTTTCAGGATCGTTCGCCGCGCGGCATTGGGCGCGTCCGAAAATTCAGTCATTGCATGGTCTCCATGTTGGCTCGCACGCTCCGGTCAGAGCGTGTAGAGGAAATCGACGATGGCGTCGATTTCCTTGTCCGTCAGAATGAGGTTGCGCTTGAACGGCGGCATCACCGTTTCCTCAACGCGCTTTGTCTCGTCGGAAATGATCGCGATCAGTTCCTTGCGATCGGGAAAGCGCTTCTTCATGTCCGAGAGTTCGGGAGCGACGTTGCCCGGATCGGAATAGCCTTTGATGGCGTGGCAGGTGACGCAGTTGCCCTTGGAGCGGTTGAATGCGAGCTGCTGGCCTTCCGACGGCGCCGCCGAGACCGCGTTCATGCCGAAGAGAACGGCGCTCAAGAGAATCGCGCCGAATGTTCCGGCAAAGATGCCCGCAGGCACGATGTGCGAATACTTCAATTCCATCTTTTCCTCCCCACGCATCTGGCCGTTATGCTCGGCCTTTGTGCGTCATCTTCTTAATTGCTACGGCGTCGTTCAGTTACGTCCTTACCATAAGTACTTTAGGCGACGGGCTATTTTGCGCAATGAAATTGTTTGCTTTCTAAACTGCGATGGTGAGCACGTTTAATATGCAAACTTCCATCTCGCTGGCACGTTAACGTTTCGCGGTCATCAACGTCACATTGCCCACCTACAAGACGATCGCGACAATTGCGAACGTCAAAGCGTTTCATCATTTTTTTCGGTTGAATTGTTCGCTTTTGCCGATCATCCCTTCGCGTACTCATATTCAATTTGTACTAATTGTCGGCAATCGTCCAGCCAAAACGCTAGGATTGCGTCCCTAGGTGGCAAACGTCCGAAGCGCGACACGCCGTCGCAGGCGATGCGACGCTATTTCGTGTCCAGGGCGAAGACGCCATTCCAATCGGACGGCGGCGGGTCTTTGAGAAAAGCCGCACAGCGGGCGGCGTACATATCGCCGAGGTGGCTCAAGCCGAATTCCGCGCTGGTCTCGCGACAGCGCTGGATCGCCTGCTGAGCGCCGGCAAAATCGCGGCTCCGGTAGTGCGCCAACACCTCGTTGAAGACGGTGTGGACGTGTTTGAAATGGTCGCTGGCGGCGACGTCCTCGCGTCCGAGTACCGTGTAGATGTGTTCCGGCTCGGTCTTGCCTTTGACCGTAATGCAATCGAGCTCAAGCACTGCGAATTTGTCCCGCGCCAGCGCCGCCGTGGCGGAACCGATGATGATGGAAACGCCGTATGACTTGGTCTGGCCTTCCAGCCGCGACGCCAGATTGACCGGATCGCCCAGCACCGAATAGTTGAAGCGCAGGTCGGAACCCATATTGCCGACCACGCAGCGGCCAGTGTTGATGCCGATGCCGATCTTGATCGGGATGAATCGATGCCCGGCCGCATCCGCCTCTTCCTTGCGCTGAGCATTGAGCGTCTCGACACGCAGAAGCATTTCGAGCGCGGCTTCGCAGGCATTGGTCTGATGCTGTGCGTCGTGCAGCGGCGCGTTCCAGAACGCCATGATGGCGTCGCCGATATATTTATCGATCGTGCCGTTGTGATCGATGATGGCGTTGGTCATCGGCGTGAGGAAATGGTTCATCAGCGATGTCAGCCCTTGCGGGTCATGCTTGTAGATTTCCGAAATCGTGGTGAAGCCGCGCACGTCGCTGAACAGGATCGTCATGTCGCGATCTTCGCCGCCGAGCACCAGCGTTTCGTGCGAATTCGCGAGTTGCTCGACCAGCGACGGCGCCAGATATTGTCCGAATGCCGTGCGGATGCGGTGGCGCTGAAGTCTGCTCGCGGAAATAATTGATGAAAATGAGCGTGAGATAGATGAGGAAGGTCGCAAGCAGCGGATAGGTCGCGTCGATCAGCAGCCGGTGTTCGGCGAAGAAATACCATGAGCCCGCCGCCAGCACCGCGGCCACCACGGCGCCGAGCGCCAGCATCATGCTGGCGCCGAGCACGGGCCCGAGCGCGATAATGGCAAGCCCGATGATGACCGCCGCGGCAAGTTCCGCGCCGATGGCGTAATTCGGATAGGTGAGCACCGATTTGCTCAGCACGCTTTCAAGAATCTGGGCGTGCACCTCGACGCCCGACATCGCCGGATCGATCGGCGTGGTCTTGATGTCGCGCAGGCCGATGGCCGAGGTTCCGATCAGTACCAGCTTGCGGTTGATCCGCATCGGCCGGCGCCCGGTCTTCGAGAATATCCTTGGCCGAGACGTAGCGCTTGGGGTCGTAGTGCGAGAAATGAATCCAAAGCTGACCGTTGCGGTCGGTCGGCATGACGAGGCCGGGAATGGCGACGCTCTGGATGCCGGCGGCATCGCTTTTGATCCTGATCGCGCCGGAGTGGGTGACGACGCGCAGCATTTCGAGCGTCAGCGCCGGGAACGATCCTGCCTTCCGCCTTCATCACCATAGGCACGCGGCGCACGATGCCGTCGGGCTCGGCGCGGATCGACAGCAGGCCGCGGCCGGCGGCGGCACTGTTCGAGCACCGGGATGTTGCGGAGCAAGCCGGGAAACGTCATCAGGTAGCGGCTCGGGTCCGGTCCCATCATGGCGAAGCCGGCCGTCGGCTGCGCCGGACCGGAGTGCTGCAGCGCAAGATGATGGCCCGACTCGCCGAGCACAACACGACCCGAGCGCTGGATGGCTTCGGCGAAAACCTCGTCATTGCTCGGCAGCTTCTCGAGTTGCGCGCGCGTCTGCGCGTCGAGATTGCGGAAGCTCTGCGCCGCGACGGCCGGCGACATGCGGTCGGGTTCGGCAAAGATGATGTCGAAGGCGATGGCCGCCGCTCCCATGCTTGGTGAGCTTGTTGACCAGATCGGCCAGCAGCGTGCGCGGCCACGGCCATTGCCCGAAAGCGGCGAGGCTCGCCTCGTCGATATCGACGATGACCGCCGGCCGCAGCTTGGCCTCGCGCGGCTTGAGCTCCTGGTAGAAGTCGAAGGTGCGCGCGCGCAGCGATTGGAGCGGCGACGGATCCCAGATGCGCAGCATGACCAGCGCCGCCAGCAGAAACAGGCAGACGACGCGGCCAAGGCCGAACGATTGCGCCAGGCGGGAAAGCTTCTTCATCTCATGCGGCCGGATCGGCGGCTTGATTCATGACGAACGTCGCCCGGGATGCTATCACGCTTCGGGGCGAGCGCGTGACCGGTTTTGCGGGCGATCATGCCGACGCACGGACCTTCGCTCACTTCTCGCGAAACGCCCGCATGAACTGATCGTGCAGCGGCTTCATCAGATAGGAGATGACGGTCCGCTCGCCGGTCTGCACGAAGGCCTCGACCGGCATGCCCGGCAAGAAGTTTGACGTCGCCAAGCTGTTCGGCCGCATCCGCGCGGCAGGCTGATGCGGATGGTGTAATAGCTCTGCCCGGTGCGTTGGTCGGTCGTCGGTATCCGCCGAAACGCGCGTGACCGTTCCGTCGATTTCCGGCGTCGTGCGCATATTGAAGGCGGAGAAGCGCAGCACGGCCGGCTGGCCGATCTGCACGTGATCGATGTCCTGCGGATGGACCTTGGCCTCGACTTGCAGATTGTCGGCGTCGGGCACGATCAGCATGATCGGCTCGCCGGCGGTGATCACGCCGCCGACGGTATGCACCGTGGACTGAAACACGGTCCCGGTCTGCGGCGCGCGGATATCGGTGCGGCGCAACTGGTCTTCGGCCGTCACCTTGCGCTCGACGAACTCGCCGATCTTGCTTTCGATGTCGCGCAATTCCTTGGCCACCTCGCTGCTGAGATCCTGGTCGATCTGGATGATCTGCAGGCGGATTTCCGAGATCTTGCCTTTCGTCTGCGCCGCCGACGCGATGAGTTGCGCCCGTTCGCCGGCGAGCCGCGCCGCCTCACGCTCGAGCTGGGTGAGCCGCGTTGATCTGCACCAGGTTCTTGGCGTAAAGCTCGCGCACGCCTTTGAGTTCGCGGCTGATCAGGTCGATCTCTTTGCTTTTGGCGTCCTGCTGCGCTTCGATGCCGGCGACTTCCTGCTCCAGCTGCTCGATCCGTTGCTGCAACTGCGCCTTCTGCCCGAGCCGCGCCGTGCGTCGCAACTGGAACAGCTTGCGTTCGTTCGCCATCGCCCCCTTGGCGTCTTTGCCGTCGCGGCCAACAGTTCCGGCGGAAAAGTGACCGTTTCGCAGCCGTCGCGCTCGGCTTCCAGCCGCGCCTTGCGCGCCATCAACTCGTCGAGACCCTTGGTGACGATCGCCAGATTGGCGCGCATGACCGTTTCGTCGAGCTGCACGAGAATGTCGCCGGCTTTGACGTGATCGCCGTCATGCGCGATGCAGCTTGCCGACGATGCCGCCGGTCGGGTGCTGCACTTTCTTCACGTTCGAATCGACGACAATCGAGCCTTCGGCGATGAGCGCGCTGGCAAGCTCGGTGGTGGCGGCCCAGCCGCCGACGCCGCCGCCGAGCAGCAGCACGATCACGACGCCCGCCAAAAGATGGCGGCGGATGGACGCCTGCGAGCTGCCGGGTGTCTGGCGGCATCAGGCGCGCGGACCTAGATTCGATGATTGGCGGCGACGAAACGCGGAATGTGCAACTTGCTCATGCGCCGGCGCTCCCGCTGTCGGGAACCACCATTTTCAGCGGCCGTGCCGCGGGCATGACGGTCGGCCGTTGCAGCACTGTGGACAGAACTTCGTCTTTCGGGCCGAACGCCTGCGCCCGCCCCTGATTCATGACCAGGATGTTGTCGACGCCGGCGATGGCGCTCGGACGGTGAGCGACGACGATCGACAATGCCTTTGCGTTCGCGCACGCCGAGGATGGCGCGGGTAAGCGCTTCGTCGCCCTCGGAGTCGAGGTGGGAATTCGGCTCGTCGAGCACGACCAGGAATGGATCGCGATAAACGGCGCGCGCAAGCGCGACCCGCTGCGCCTGGCCCGCCGACAAGCGCGGAGCCGTGTTCGCCGACCGCCGTGTCGTAGCCGGCCGGCAGCGCGACGATCATGTCGTGGACGCCGACCGCTTTGGCGGCGGCGATGATCGCTTCGGAATCGGCGTCGCTCTCGAAGCGGGCGATGTTCTCCGCCACCGTGCCGGCCAGCAGTTCCACATCCTGCGGCAAATAGCCGATGTGGCGGCCAAGCGCTTCCGGCGACCATTGATCGAGCGCGGCGCCGTCGAGCCGCACCTTGCCGCGCACCGGCTGCCAGACGCCGACCAGCAGCCGCGCCAGCGACGACTTGCCGGAGCCGCTCGGCCCGATGATGCCGAGGCCCTGTCCGGCCTCCAGCTTGAAGCCGATGTCCTGCGCGACGAGCTTTCTGCACGCCGGGCGGCGAAGCGCTGACGCTTTCGACCGTCAGCCGGTGCGCCGGCGCTTGCAGCGCCATCGGCGGCGGCTCGTGCGGGCAATGACCGCGAGCAGCAGAGTTCAGCCGCTGCCAGCTCTGCCGGGCGGCGACGAAACCCTTCCAGTGGGCGATGGCGAGATCGACCGGCGCCAGAGCGCGCGCGCTCAGGATCGACCCGGCGATGATGATGCCGGCGGTCGCCTCCTGATGGATCACCAGATAGGCGCCGACCGCGAGCACGCCGGATTGCAGCATCATCCGCAGCACTTTGGAGATGGCGCCGAGACCGCCGCCGACGTCGGCTGGTCCGGCGCTGGTTCTGCAAAAATTCGGCGGTTGGCCTCGCCCCAGCGCTTGCGCCATGCGCCCGGCCATGCCCATGGCGGTGAGCGCTTCGGCGTTGCGTCGGCTGGTTTCGGCCAGGCTGTTGCGTTCGATCGCCGCTTCGGTCGCCGACTTGCTCGGCGCGCGCATCAGCGCTTCGGTCACGACGCGTCAAGATCACGAGCACGATCGCGCCGACCATCGCGGTGACGCCGATCAGCGGATGGAACGCAAAACAGATTGCGAGATAGATCGGCATCCAGGGCAGATCGAACAGGGCGATCGGGACCGAGCGCTGGACATAAACGAGCGGATGGCGTCGAGATCGCGCAGCGGCTGGTTGCCTGCCGAACGGCTGCCGACGCGCAACGGCAGGCGCACCAGGGTGTCGTAGACGCGGCCGCTCAGCGTTTCGTCGAGCGCACCGCCGATGCGCGCCAGAATGCGGGCGCGGATCGCGTCGAGAACGCCGAGCGCGACGATACAGGCCGGCGACCAGGACCACCAGGCCGACCAGCGTCGCCATGCTGCGGCTCGGCAACACGCGGTCGTAGACCTCCAGCATGAACATCGCGCCGGAGAGCATGAGGATATTGCTCATGCCGCTGATCAGCGCGGTCCCGACGAAGGCGCCGCGGCACGCACGGAGCGCGGCGGAAAGCTCGGCTGAACTTTCGGAATTGTGAGGCAATTTTTTCATGAATTGCGACCGGCGGCCCAGTCGCGGCTAAACGACGTGGCTACTGGAATGAAGATAGCTTTGCAAATCAGCGGTCGCCACGCCGGCAAGGGTGACAGTATCACCATTATGGAAATCAATGACGGCATCGCCAGTGGTTGACGTGATCAATGTCAAAAGATGGTTAGCCTCGGCGAGAGTCATCGTCGGGGCGAGATAGGCTGAATGTGAATTATAATCCAGCGTGTCGGTACCGAGCTGGAAATTCAAAACCGTATCGGCGCCGAGGCCCGTATTGAACGCGAATGTGTCCGCCGCCGCGCTACCCCACGAAATCGCGACTTCCTGCGTCGCCTGCCCGCCGGGATTCCCGTCGCTGACGGTGACGTCGTAAGTCTGCGTAATGGTGTGCCCGGGCAGAACGTCCTTGAGCTCGGCGCTGGTCAGGCTGAAGTGCCAATCCACTGCACCCGGAGTGCTTCCGTTGGGCTCCGACACCGAATCGATCTCGAGGTCGCCCTGGTAGCCGCTGCCTTGCGCCTGAACTAATGCAGTATGCGTGTCACCATTATCAACGTCCGTGAACTGGACCGTACCGTTGGCCGCCTGAAGAGGCGTCACATTGTCGGTCACTACCGAAAAGACATCGAGTCCGAAGACACCGGTATTGCCCGCGACGTTAGCGAGATCAAGCATCGCGTTTTGATCGCCAGAGCCGCTGATTTCGAAATAATGACCATTCGCCGAATAGCCGGCGTGTGCGACCGAGCCGCCCAAACCATTCGTTCCGCCACTGGCATCGCCCGTGGTCCAGCCGATCGCCTCGTAACGGAACACGATATCGAAATCTCCGTTGCCGAGGTCGACGAGCTGCAACTGATAGGCATTCAGGTGATCCGTATGCTGATAATAATAGCCGACGTCGTCCCACGTGATGGTGATCACGTGATTTACCGGATCGGCACTGTAGTAGACCATGTTCGTGCCGGTAGAGTTGCCGCCCGACGTGGGAGCCGCGGCGCCACCACGCGTATCGACGTCGGCCCAAAACGGCGCGATGATCGGATTGTTCAGACCGCCCGACAAAATCGGCGGCGTGTAGGTGCTGCTCGGACCGGCGAAAGTAATATTGCCGTTGTTGTTGATGTAGATCGAATTGTAGATGGTCCCGAAGAAATTCAGGCCACCGGCAAATACAGCGGTGATGTCAAAGGCCAGCGACGAGCCATCATCACTTTGGTAGCCGCCAATGAGAGTGTAGTCCGGCTGAAAGTAGACGGGATCGCCGAATATAGTGCTCCCGGGCTGTCCATTGCTCCCCGGCAAGTTGGTCAGCAACTCCCCACCCTGGCTGAGATACGACGCTGCTTCAGGCGTCACCGACGGCGTCACCACACCTTGCGTCGACGTCGCGCCGACAATCACCGGTGCGTCGTTGACCGGATTGACGGTCACGGCCACGGTGTTTTGCCCGGTGCTCGAATTGCCGTCGCTGACTTCATAGGTGACTTCGGCCGGACCGTTGTAATCATGGTCGGGATTGAAAGTCAGACCGTTCAGCGCGGCGTTGATGTCGGCCTGCGAGCCGCTGAAGGTAAAGGCCGCGTCGTTCGTTCCATCGCCAACGCTGAAGCTGAGCCCATTGACGCTGCTCAGGCTGAGCGTGCCATGCGTGGTCGAAAGGCTGACCGTGAGCGTGTTGGTATCCGCATCGGTAACCGAAATCGCGTTGACATTGGCATTGCTGAACACGAGCGACTGATCTTCGTCGGTCGTTGCCTGCTGCGGTCCGAACGCCTGCGGCGCAAAATCGACCGGCAGCGTTACCGGAACTGTGACCGTCGTGTCTTCGATTACATTGCCGACAGGATCGAATTGTATGGTCGTGACCTGAACCTCTATCGACGTCCCGCCCAAACTGGTGTCGAAACCGCCAGCGCCTCCCAGATCGGCCGAGTGGTTCGGGCTATTGAGAAATTCGAGTTGAATTTGCGTATGCGGATGGTCCGTCGATTGCGGATTAGGGTTGTTCGGCTGGAAGAACTGTTGGATCAGTTGTTGGCCGATCGCCTGCGTTGCGATGATTGCCTGCAATGCCGAGAGTTCGTAGGCGACCTGTTGCGCGTCCTTTTGTACCTCATTGACAAGGACCTGGAGCGGCACTTGCGCGGCGTGAAAGACGAGCATCGGGCCATCCTGCGCGATGTGCCCGAGAAGCACTCCGTTCTTGTTGAAGACATCGGCGCCGGTCGCGCTTTGCGTGATCCACATTTGCGCCATTTCGGCTGTGACGCCGGTGACGCCGCCGACCGTGCCGCGAATACCCATGGTCGCGACCGGCGTGTCGATGGTCATGTCGCCGTTGTGCGCGATCTGGCCCGAGATGAAGGTGAGCGAGCCCTGCACGATGTTCAGGAGTTCCTTGTTTCCTGAACCATTGGGATCGAAAACGAATTCGTTGACGACGAGACGCGTGTTCTCGGTCAGGTTGAGCGTGCTGCCGTCGTTGAAGGTGACGCCCATCTTGCCGCTGACCGTTTGCAGCACGTCACCCTTATGGATGGCGTCACCTGCATTGACCGTGATGGCAACGCCGTTGCGCAGGATGGTACAATTGCCGGCCACGGTGGCGACGCGCCCAACCGCTTCGGCGTCGTTTTGCGCCGGCGTCGCTTGCGCGAATTGTCCGGGTGCCTGCGGGCCCGCGAGCGCTTGAACCACGTCCGGCGTGAGCATGGCGCCGTTCGGCGACAGAAGCGTCGCGTGTTTGTCGGAACTAAAATAATCCGGAACGATTGCGGTCTTGCCGTCGGGGCCGGTGAGGATCAGGTCTGGGCCGGCGCGCTTGTAATCGGCGTTGAACAGAAGATGGACATCGGGGATCGTCGCGACCGGACCGTTTGGCCCGTGATCGATGCCGACCACGATTTTGCCGGCTGGCGAAACTCCGGAATCGGCAACGGTGCCAAAATTTGGCCCGTCAAGCAGATCAGCGCTTCGCAGCATAGCGATGCATCCCATCAGGCCTTGAACAGCCAGATTTTTGTTGTCGTGGGTCCGAAGCCCCCGGACGGGCTTACTAACAAATTCTTACCGTCACTGGCCCCATAGTCAATGCGCATAAAGGGCGGAAGCATGTGAAATTGCAGGGATATTATTAATGGGAGGGGGTGGCGGAAGACCTGGGGTGCCATCTGTTAACCTTTGGAACACGCGTAAAGCTTGCATTAACCTGCAGCAAACTCAGTGACTTAGTCTCCAGCGTTCGTCGTATTTGTCGCTCCGGCCGACCGAAAGGTTCACCCAGGTGTGCGCATACATCGCGGCGGCAAATCGAGGTGGCGCTAGCGGTTCAGTTTCGTAATCTCAGCAGGCTGCTCCCGGGGAGCGGCAGGGCCCCGACCCAAAACCGTCAGCCGCATCCTTTCTCATGCCCCATCGCTTCATCGACGAGCTGCTGAGCCTCTGGGGCGTCCTGAAACGCAGCGCCTATCGTATTGTCCAAGTTTCAGTCTTGACCGCCGGGATCGTGGCGATGGCAGCCATGACGGTGCCTGAGCTGCGCGGCGAGTCGGAATGGTGGCTGTCGGTCGTCTTGTGGGCTTGCCTCGGCTTTTTTGCCGTCGAACTGGCTGCCAAGGCTTGGCCGAACAGATCCGACCCGGACGCGACAAATTATCTGCTCACCTTCGCCGGCCTGATCGACCTTTTGGCTGTGCTGCCGATCCCCATCGCTTTGTTGTCTGGGGCATCAGCGCAAAGCGCCTGGCTGCTGGCCTCGTTGTGGCTGCTCAAGCTCACGCCGGTGGGGGCCGGACTGTCCCTGCTCGGCCGCGTCATTCAGCAGGAAGCCCGGCCGCTGACCAGTGTTGGTATGCTGTTTCTGATCGTTCTGCTGCTGTCGGCGGTGGCTCTCTATATTCTCGAGGGCAGCACGCAACCGGAACGCTTCGGCAGCGTGCCGCGAGCTCTGTGGTGGGCGGTGACGACACTGACCACGACCGGCTATGGCGATGCGGTGCCGGCAACACCAATCGGGCGCACCATTGCAGCCTTGGTGATGGTGTGCGGCCTCGGATTGTTCGGCTTGTGGGCCGGCATTCTCGCCACAGGCTTTGCCACCGAACATCGGCGCCGCGATTTTATCCGCAACTGGGACCTGGTGACCAGCGTACCATTCCTGCGCAATCTCAACGCGCCGGCCATCATCGAACTGACCCGCATGCTTCGGCGCCTCGACCTGCCGGAACGCAGCGTCGTTGTGCGGCAAGGACGGCCGGGTGACTGCATGTACTTCATAGCTTCCGGTGAAGTCGAAGTGCGGATCGAGCCAAATCCGATCCGGCTCAACGCCGGCGCATTCTTTGGAGAAATCGCTTTACTCGACGGCAGCCCGCGCACGGCGACGGTGACGACGACGATGCCGACGACGTTGCTGATTCTGGAAGTTTCCGACTTCCGCGCCCTCACCGCGCACCATCCGGAGCTGGCGCGATCAGTCGAAATTGAAGCCGCGCGCCGCCGTGACGGACAGAGTGACGATAATGCAAAGCCAGCGCAGCTTGCGCCAGAGCCTTTCGAAAATTCCGGCGGCGGATGACAGCTCAAAAGCGAAAAGAACAAGCTCAATATGCAGAATGGCAGTTCATCGATTGTCTCGCATTGATCCGGCATTCGGAATAGAATGCCAGGCTTGATGTCTTTGGGGGCAGCAGACGGATCATCCGCAATGCGAATTCGATTTTGGGGCGTCCGCGGAAGCATTGCCTGTTCCGGACCGGACACGATCCGCTACGGCGGCAATACACCGTGCATCGAGGTCCGCAGTGGCAGCCGTGTGCTGATCTTTGACGGTGGTACCGGCTTGCGCGCGCTCGGCAACGATCTTGTCAAGGACAAGACCGTCCGCGAATGCGATATCTTCCTCACTCATTGCCATCTCGATCACATCACCGGCATGCCATTCTTCGCGCCGTTTTTTCTCGATGGCTATCATATTCGAATCTGGGCGGGCAATTTGTTGCCGCAGGAAAGCATCGAACACGTGATGCGCAGAATGATGAGTTCGCCGCTGTTTCCCGTCCCGCTCGAGATTTTCAAGGCCAAGATCGAGTTTCATGACTTCAGTTCGGGTGACGTGTTGCGCCCCTATGACGACGTGATTGTCAAGACGGCGCCACTCGATCACCCGGATGGAGCCAGCGGCTACCGCCTGGAACATGATGGGCGCGTGTTCGCACTGCTCAGCGATACCGAAGGTTTCCCAGGCAAGCACGACAAGGATCTGGTGTCGCTCGCACGCAATGCCGACCTCATCGTGTATGACGCCACCTTTACGGAGCAAGAGATCGTTTCACATATCGGTTGGGGACATTCCACGTGGGCGCGTGGGATCAAGCTCGCCGAAGAAGCCGACGCAAAGCAGCTTTGCCTGTTTCATCACGATCCGTCACACGATGACAATTTTATGGATGCTCTTGCCGCTGAAGCGAGCAAAGCGCGTCCCGGCACAATCACCGCGCGCGAAGGCCAGATCATCGACATCTAAGCAGGAGGCGTTTCGCCTGTTGCATTCATACTGCGACAAAGCGCACTTGGCGCCGGTGACTCTGGCGTCGATGTGCGTTTGACGGTAATTTACCGCGGCGCAGACGGACCGGCCCATTCGGAAAGGGAAGCGTAATGGACGCTCACGATATCACCTTGGCCTTTGGATTTGTTGGCGGCATCCTCTACATTGCCAGCCATTACATGAAGACCATGGTCCCGTTGCGCATTTGTGAAATCGCCAGCAACGTTTTGTTCGTCATTTACGGCTTGATGTATCCCTCCTGGCCCACGCTGGCGCTTTACGGAATTCTCGTTCCGCTCAACACCTACCGCCTGCACGAAATGTTGCAGCTCGTAAAGAAGGTGAGGTCGGCCTCGCAGGGCGACTTGTCGATGGATTGGCTCAAGCCTTTCATGCACAAGCACAGCTACAAAAAAGGTTCGGTCCTGTTCCAGAAAGGTGACCATGCCGAAGAAATGTTCTACATCGTGAGCGGCACTTGCCTCGTCCGGGAACTCGGTTTGCAGTTGAAGGCCGGACAGATGTTGGGCGAACTGGGATTCCTCACCCCCGACAATCAGCGCACCCAGACGGTCGAATGCACCGAAGACGTCGAGATGCTGACTATCACCTACGACAAGGTGCGCGAGCTGTACTTCCAGAACCCATCTTTTGGCTTCTATTTCCTCAAGCTCGCCAGCGAACGCCTCCTCGATAACGTCCACCGCATGGAACGCTCGATGGAGTCACGTCAGCAGCCGGCTCCCGCGTGACCGGGAGGCCATCGTTAACGGCCGATTAACGCGGTCGCAGGCGCAAGGCTTTTTGAATTTTCCCAAATGTGCAAGCGGCGGCGGCATGAATGCGCCGGTATTCGAAGTTCATTCGCATTTGAACGATCGCCGCAGCCTCACATTTGCTCTGGCGAGCAAAGAGCGACCGATTTCGAAATCGCTTAACCCCTCCGAAAATACCTCCGCCGTAGCGTTTCTGCGCACGTCCGGGAAAGAGCCGATAACGGCCGCCATTACGCCCGGCGCGCAGGGGCGTCGAAGTGTCGATTGTGTCGCAAGTGCGGGCTGCCGCACGCGTAGTTTCGGTCGTTTGTCTGGTCACGCCCGTTGGTACCGTGGCGACGGCGCACTCTGTCTCGACCGACGCGCTTGCCGCTTACAGCCTTGCCTCACTGCCGTTTGAATCGAGGACCGTGCCGGCACGGCCCGAGCCCTTCGGCACTTCGGTCGCAAAAGACAATCCGTTGGCTGAGCGCTGGCACACGATGCAGTCGTCGCTCGATGCTGAAACGCGCCTACTCGAACTCTGCCGCGCCAATCCGCAAGCTTGCCCGCCGGCTGCCAAGCGTTTTCTGGCCGTTGTCGATGCCGCACGGAAGCGCGAGGGGCGTGCGCGGCTTGGCGAAATCAATCGCGCCATCAATCTCGCAATCCGTTCGGAAAGCGATCAAGCCCAGTACGGCGCCACGGATCTGTGGGCGACGCCGCTGATGACCTTCGCCAGTGGCGCCGGTGACTGCGAGGACTACGCCATCGCCAAATATGCGGCCTTGCGTCTTGCCGGCATAGCGGACGACGACCTGCGACTGGTGATCGTGCACGATCGGCGCCTCAATCAAGACCATGCGGTGGTGGCGGCGCGCGTTGATGGACGCTGGCTCGTTCTCGACAACCGCACAATGCTGCTACTGGCAGACGCCGATGTCGCCAATGTCACGCCGCTATTCGCACTCGACAGCGGCCGCGATAGCAACACGCCGATGTTGATTACGGCATCGCGCTAAAGTGCGCCGCCGCCACGCTCACTGACGGCTACCGGTCTTGGCCGCTTTCGCTTCGTCCCACCACCACAATGTCGGGAAGGCGGACATGCCGTATTTTGGCAAGCGGTCCGGGCGGCCGAAACGGTCCCAGCGCGCGGTGCGCACTTTGCCGTAGGCCCAATTTGGCACAACGTATTGGTTCCACAACAGCACGCGATCGAGTGCTCTTGCGGCGGCAACAAGGTCTTCACGCGTTTTGGCGAAGACGATTTTGTCGATCATGGCGTCGACGGCCGGATTCTTGATGCCAACGACGTTGTAGGAGCCCGCCTGATCGGCCGCCTGCGAACCCCAATAACCGCGCTGCTCGTTGCCCGGCAAAAGCGATTTGCCCCAGGCAAACACCATGATATCAAAATCCCAGCTGCGCAGACGGTTGGCGTATTGCGCCATATCGACGGTGCGCACCGACACCGAGACACCGAGACGCTCGAGCGACGGTTTATAGAACAAGAACACGCGCTCGAATAACGGCGCATTGCCCAAGAATTCGACCGTGAACGGCTCTCCGGTCTTTGCATGGACGAGTTGCTGATTACGGATCTCGTAGCCGGCCGCTCTGAACAGTTTGATGGCCTCGCGCAGATTGCCGCGGATCGCGGCCGGAGTGCCGTTGACCGGATTGGAATACGGTTTCGTGAAGACTTCTGGCGGCACCTTATCGCGTACCGTTTCCAGGTATTCGAGCTCACGGCCGGTCGGTAATCCGCGCGCGGCGAGCTCAGTGCCCTCGAAATAGCTGGTGATGCGCTTGTACTGGCCGAAGAAGAGCTGCTTGTTGAGCTCTTCGAAGTCGAACGCATAGTTGAAGGCGAGCCGCACGCGCGGATCGGCAAACTTCGCACGGCGCGTGTTGAACGCGAATGCCTGCATGATGCCGACATTACTGATCGGAAACTCCTCCAGGATGACGCGTTTATCGTGAACAGCGGGGAAGTCGTAGGCGGTCGCCCAGTTCTTCGCACTGTTTTCCGCCCGCCAATCGACCGTATTCGCCTTGAAGGCCTCGATCGCGACGGTTGCGTCGCGGAAATATTCGAAACGCAACTCCTCAAAATTATCGCGACCGATATTGACGTTGAGGTCCTTGCCCCAATAGGTCTTCACACGCTCGTAGACGACGTAGCGGCCGGCCGAGAACTCCTTAATGCGGTAAGGTCCGCTGCCGATCGGCGGTTCGAGCGTGGTCTCGCCGACGTTGCGTTTCTTGCCGTCCTTGTCGGTTCCCTCCCACCAGGATTTCGGCAGGACCGTGAGCTGACCGATCGTTCGTGGCAACGCGCGGTTTCCGGGACCGTCGAACGTAAAAGTAACCTCACGATCGCCGGTTTTTTCCGCCTTGACGACCTGGCGGAAGTCGGACCCCGCTTGCGGGCTCAATTTCTTGAACGACTCGAAAGAGAACAGCACGTCTTCCGGCGTAACGGGTTTACCGTCGTTCCATTTCGCTTCCGGCCGCAGCCGAAATGTCACCGACGAAAAGTCGTCCGGATAGCGGACGGATTCGGCGAGCAGACCATAATCGCTCGACGGCTCGTCGAGGGCCGGCGCCATCAACGTGTCGTAAACAAGCTCAATGCCGGACGCCGGCGTGCCTTTTACGCCCGCCACCACCATATTGAAGCTGTCGTAGCTGCCGAGCGCGATTTGCCACGCCGCGCCGCCCTTCGGCGCGTTCGCGTTGACATAATCGAACTGCTTGAAGTCCGGCTTGTATTTCAGGTCGCCGAACGGGGAAATGCCATGCCGCCAGGCCGCGTCAGCGTGTGCCGCCGTGGCGAGGGACCAGTCGGGCAACGGTAGCCACCGCCCGGCAAACACGAGCAGGGCGGACTTCAACAAGGACCGGCGATTCATTGGATGCTCCACAAGCTCGCAACGACACGAGCGACGTTCCACAAACGCGACTATATTATTTGCGGCGCCAGCGTAACAACAGCACGACACCTTAAATTGGCTGTCGTGGCATTTCCGTTGTTGAGTTGGGCAACGCCGCGACAGGTGAAAGCGTCGACCCGCCGGAAACAACCGCGGGTGCGTAAAGTGGCGCGCATGCAACATCACGAAAAAAGACGAGGCGCCGTCGATGCCGGCGCCTCGTCGGATAGTTCAATGCCCGCCAATAGACGGGCAAATTCAATCAGGTAGGATCAGGCCAAAAACAGATTAGGCCGGGCAAACCGACATGCCCGTGCAGAAGCCGAGCGTGTAGTTGCCTGCTTTCTCCTTACCCTTGCCCGCCGCGGTTTCCAGAGACGCGTCGGAAACCTCGTAGCTGAGGACCTCTTCCTCAACCCGGTCGAAACCAGTCTTCGTGTCACTCATGGCAATTATCCTTTCGTTCGCCAGCGATCAGGAGGAGAATTTTCGTTGACCCCCCGCAACATATTTAATCATCGGCTGCAAACATTGTAAAGCGCATCAAATTACTGATTTATACTATTAAACGGGCTCCGACCGCGCCCTTTTACTAGGCGAAGGTTTGTGTGCGCTTTCGGTCACTACTACCCGTTCCGGCGAGCGTACCGACCGGCACAAGCGAGCGCTGGGCGGGAGATGACAGGGTCTGCTCCGCCAATAGAATGACCCCGGCCCCGGGTGCCCCGATCGGAGAAGGATGTGGATGCTTTTTACGAGCGGTTGAGCGCGCGCGCCGCGACCATCGACGAGCTCCTGTCGGAAGACTTCGAACCACTACCCGGCCAGAATGCCGCTGCCGATATGGCCGCGCACCGCCTGGCGGCATGGCGCCAGTCGTCTGCCGCCGGCGACGAGGACCTGTTTGAGCGGCGGCTGGCGCGGGACGGGCTGACGGCCGATCAAGTGCTCACCCGATTTGGCGCGGTCCGGCGCAAGGGCCCTGCCCCGGCCTGGCTTGCCGACGCTATCTGGATCGAAGCAGCGCTGCGTGAACGCTGTAACGGCACAGAGCGCCAGCCCAGGCCCGCCGGCGTCGAACCCACTGCCTTCGAGCACCTCTTTTTTCCTTTGCTTGCGCGTGCCGAAGCGATGCTCGCGCAGGACGTCGATGCGCACGCTCTTTCTCATCTGACCAAATCCGCACGTGCCTTCTTGAGCCTTTCGCTGCTCAAGACGTTGTCCGGCTATTGCGCGCCGGTGCTCTATGAACGTTTTGCTGAAACGCGGAAACAAGGTCCCCAAAAAGGGCTCTACGAGCACTTTGTCGCCGAGATGAAAGCCGGCGGATGGCGATTGCTGTTCGAGCAAAAGCCCGTTCTTTTGCGGCTGATTGCAACGCTCACGCGGCAATGGATCGATACCACGGCCGAATTCCTCTTGCGGCTCGACGCCGACATGCCGGCGGTCCGAAACGCCCTCCTCCCGCCCGGCACAGCCGCCCGCGTGATTAAGATCGAAGGCGGCCTGTCCGACCCTCATAATGGCGGACGTACTGTCCATCTCGTCACATTCGAAGATGGTGCGCGCGTCGTCTACAAACCGAAGGATTTGCGGCTCGATGACGCCTGGCATGTGCTGGTCGAGCGGCTGAACAACGCTTCATCGCCGCTCGACTTGAGAACCGCAAAAGTTATCGCCCGCGACGGCTATGGCTGGACCGAGTTCGTTGATCACGTCGGCTGCGCCGATGCGCGAGGTTATGGCCGGTTTTTTCGGAGAGCCGGCGCCTGGCTTGCGCTGTTTCATTGCTTTGCCGCCACCGACATCCATCAGGAGAACATGATAGCGGCCGGCGAGCACCCAGTGCCGATCGACTTGGAAATGATCCTGCAGGCCACCGCCGAGGAGGACAAGGCGCAGGACATGGAGAGCCAGGCTGTCGACGCCGCCAGGGAGATGGTCGCCAATTCGGTCATGGCGGTCGGCATGCTGCCAGCCTTTGCACGCTCCCCCGACAATAACGTCTTTGCTTTCGGCGCAATGACCGCGGATTGGACCAACAAGATTAAAGTGAAATGGAACGACATCAATTCGGATGAGATGCGGCCGGTTAAATCGACCGAGATTGGCATCGCCATTCCGAACCTGCCGCATGTCGCCGGCCGTTACGCCAAATTCGCCGACCATACCGACGACTTCATTGCGGGCTTCGAAGCGTATGCAGCGTTCCTGCAGCGGGAAACGAAAGGCAACGAGGACGCGTTGTTTGGTGGCTTTGCCGATCTGCCGGTTCGCAAGGTCATCCGTCCCACCAAGTTCTACGACATGTTGCTGCAACGGCTGAAAAACCATCGCAACATGGAGGATGGCGTCGTCTGGTCGGCGCAGGCCGACTTCGTCGCGCGGCTGGCGGACTGGGACAGCACGTCCGATCTCATTTGGCCGCTGCACCGGGCCGAGCGCGCGGCACTTCTCACGTTGAACGTACCGCATTTCGTGTCGGCAAGCGACGGCGACGAAATCAGCGATGCAAACGGCATTGCGGTGACGACTGAAGCGGTGCCGGGCCTCGACCGCGCACGTGCCCGCGTGCGCGCTTTCGACAAGAAAGACCTCGATTGGCAGGTCACGGTCATCCAGCAAAACTTGAGTGCGATCGCACGTCCTGAAGTCCGCGCTAACGATATGAGCAGCCAGGCGCGACCGCGCCGCACGAACGAGCCTGCACGCGAAGACTTCGCGGCGGAAGCCGGCAAAATCGCCGAAGAGCTTACACGTTATGCCATCCGCCGCGGGCCGGGCGCGGCCTGGATCGGCCTCGACTGGCTCGGCGACGCAGACGTATTTCAACTCGCCTGCCTCGGCACCGATCTTTACAACGGAACGTCCGGCATCGCGCTTTTTCTTGCAGCGCACGCGAACGTCAATGGCAGCAGCGCCTCGGCCGAGCTTGCGCGCGCGGCGCTTTCCCACCTGCGCAAGACCTTGAAGAGCCGAAATGCCGCGCGCACCGCCCGTGCCCTGGGCGTCGGTGGCGCGACCGGCCTCGGCTCGATCGTCTATGCACTGGCCGTGACCGCCAAATTTCTCCGCGACGGCGACATCCTCGCGGATGCCCAGGCCGCCTCCACGCTCATCACCGATGAATTGATTGCCGCCGACAAATATCTTGACGTGATGGGCGGCAGCGCCGGCGCAATCCTCGGTCTGCTGCGCCTGTATCGCGACACGCAATCCGCCGACACGCTCGCGCGCGCAATCCAATGTGGCGAACATCTGCTGCGCCAGCCGCGCAGCGGCCCGGACCGCCACCGCAGTTGGAGCGGGGCCGGCCTCACCGCGCACACCTTGAACGGCATGTCACACGGTGCCGCCGGTTATGCCTACGCGCTTGCCGCGCTGTCGGCTGCAACTGGGCGGGACGATTTTGCGCAAGCGGCCGCCGAATGCGTCGACTTCGAGGATGCAAGTTACGACCCTACGCATAACAATTGGCCCGACCTGCGCGGCGAAGGAGAGCCCGGCTGGCCTTGCCAATGGTGCCACGGCGCGCCCGGTATTGGCCTTGCCCGCATTGCGATGAACCGGGTCGGAGCAACTTCCGAACAAGTCGGCGCGGATATCCGTCACGCGCTCGCCGGCACGGAACGCGGCTGGCCGGGCGTGGTCGACACGCTCTGCTGCGGCGCGCTCGGCAGCGTCGAGTTTTTCTGCGAGGCGGCAGACGCGCTCGGCCGCAACGACCTGCGCGAATTCGCCGCGCGGCGGCTGGCGGACGTCATCGAGGCCGCATCATCGAGCGGCGATTTCCGCTGGAACAACGGCAGCCGGCGATTCAATCTGGGTCTGTTTCGTGGACTCGCCGGCGTCGGCTACACGATATTGCGCCGGGTCGACGAGACGCTGCCCAACATTTTGATCTGGGAATGACAACGCGCGAGCGCGGCGCCTACTGCGCCTTGCCGCAAACGGCGTGGACGATGACCTGGAACATGTCGAAGGATTGAATGCGAACCTCGCAGCTTGTCGCCGCGTCGGGTGCGACCTTGATGACGTCGCCGGTGACCACCTTTTGCTGCTTGCCATTGACGTTGATCGAGGCGCTCGCGTTCGTGGGCGGTCCAACCAGCCCGATATTCATACGGCCGTCTGCAACATTGATCGATTGATTGGGGAAGAGGCTGTAGGTGTCTTTCTTCGGCCTGATCCCCTCCAGCTCCGCCTGCAGGTTCTTCAGCTTGCCCTGCAGTGTAAGGATCTGCGAATTTTGTTCGAGGATGGCGGTTTTCAGCCGCTGATTTTCAGGCTGCAGTTGGTCGATCCGTTTGTTGGCCGTTTCGAGCGGCCGCATCGCAATCTTGTGCCCCAGAAAATAGCCCATGATCGTGGAGCCGATGATCAGCAGCAAGGTCACGATAAGCGCGATGACCCGGCTGCGCCCCTTGAGCGGGCTGCGCCGGCGGCTATGCCGCTCCTGCCGGTGGTGGGCCGAACCTGCTGCGTGCACCCTATCGGTCACTTTTCAAGCCCTCTCGCTGCACACGTTACCGCTTCGGCTCCGGATTTGGCGCCGGATTCGCCGTAGAGCTCGTTGCCGATTTTGTCCCGCGCAGACTTTCGTTGATCTTGCTCAGCAACGCTTTGATGTCGGACAGGTCGATCGCCATGGATGAGGTCGTCTTCGCGTCGTGGCCGGTAACATCGAGCGTCGATCTGCGCTCGTGTGGAACCGGCTCTTTGGCTTGGCCGGGCGTTTTCGGCGCGCTTTGGGTTTTATCGTCGTCCGTCGCCGAGGAGTTGCCGATTGGAGCCGGCGGCGCCGGCGGCGTCGGAGATTGATCGGTTTGCGGCGCTTCGGCCGGCACCTGCGGAGAATCGACATTGCCGAGGATGATCGGCAAGCCGTTGCGTCCGCCGCCGATGACTACGATCTTGGAATTGCGCGACTGCGCAAGCGCAAGCGTCGCCTCGATGCCGCGCCAGCGCAGATAGGAATCCGAGATGCCCTGGCTCACCGTTTTCTGGAACGCGGCGATGCCGTTGGCTTCGATCTGCTTGCGCTTGGCCTCCTCCGCTTCGCGCTCGACGCGGTATTTGTACTCCTGGATTTGGTAGTACTGCTCCGTCTGGCGGTTGATCGCCGCGACGATCGCCGGCGGCAATTCGATGCCAAGCACCAGTGTATCGAGAATCTGGATCGCGTTCTGCAGGAAGTCATTGTAGTGCTTGGGGTCCGGCTGCTCCATCGCCTCCGGCTGCACCAGATTGTTCAGGTTGGCGCCAAGGCTTTTTTGCGAATTGGTGCGGATCTTTTGCTGGATCGCCTCGCGCGAGGTATAGACCTGCTGCGCCGTATACTGCGAAATGACTTCGCGCGTCTGACTGCCGATTTCCGGGCTCACCACCGACAGGAAATAGTTCGGGCCGATGAACTTGTGCAGCACGCCGACGGGATTGTGCAGCAACTGAAATCGGATGCTAACCTGAACGGCGACGTTCACGCCGTCCTTGGTGATCGCATTGTAGGTCTGCATCGAGGACTGCAGGCGCAGGTTATAGAGGAACAGCTTGTCCCACGGCCAGACGATATGGAGGCCTTCGTCCCTGAGCTCGACCGGGTCGAGGATCGTGCCGCGGCCGACGAAACACCAGCAGTACATGTCGTAGCCGTTAAAGCGTTTCCAGAGGACGCCCACCGAGCCGCTCGGCACCGTGATCACGACATACGGGAAAAGCAGGACCGCCAGCAGCATCGCCGACATCAGCAATACGGAAATGCTCGGCAGATGGTGCCGAACGAAACGCCACCATCTTCGCCGCTGCTGCGGCGTCGGCAGCGGATCAATGGAATCTAAAGACATTTCCATCGGCCGGTCTCCATCGAACCCTAATTTCCGCCGCTTTGCAGTGAACGCTGCTCGACTATACGGCCCTCTTCCATGCAAATCTTGCGCGCAGGCATATCCAGCTCATCGAGGTAGCGATCGTCGTGTGTGATCACGATAACCGTCGCTCCGGATTTGATCATATCCGGCAGTAATTCGTCATAGAACTTGCGCCGGAACTCCGGATCCTGCTCCGCCGTCCATTCGTCCAGCAGCAAAATCGGACGTTTTTCAAGCAAAGTGACGATCAGTGCAAGCCGCCGGCGCTGGCCGCCGGATAGATCGAGCGTCGTGAATTCGCCGTCGCGCAGCTCGGTCTTGTCGGTTAGCCGGAATTTCGCCATGAGCTGATCGAACTCGCCTGGCTCCAATTCGGGTATGCCGTAGAGCCGCCGGAACAGGTGATTGTCGAAGAAGATCGCCGACATGAGCGCGCGGTAAGCGTCGCGCGTCTCATCGGTGATGCGCATGCCGTCGAGCGTGATTTCGCCGGAGTCCGGCGGATAGAGCCCGGCGAGCACGCGCAGGAATGTCGACTTGCCAGATCCGTTACCGCCGGTGAGAAAAATAAGCTCGCCGGCATTCAAGGTGAAGTCGAGCGGCCCAATCTGGAACGTGGTGTCGGAGAATTTATCGGTATAGCGAAACACGATGTCGTGCATTTCTATCGTGTCGAAACGCTTCGGCAGTTTGATCTCGCGACCCCTATTCGGACCGCCGGCAGCCGCTTCCAACGTACGCTCGAGCGCCTCGATGCGGTCGGCCGCGGCGTTTGCGGTTAAAAGCACTGGGATCGACTGCACCAGTCCGAAACAGGCGCCGACTACGAACATGAGAGCCGTCGTCGTGTTGGTCAACAATTCGCCGCCGAGCGAGTCGCTTAAATGCGGCGCCACGAATACGACGCAGCCCAGCAGGACGTACATCGAGACCTGCGAGGTCACGATCAGCTTGAAAGTTTCCGCTTGGCTGCGAATCTTGATGTTGGCCGCCGTGCGCGACACGCTGACGGCGTCCTCGTACAGCTCGTTGCTGCGCTGCCGGTTGAGGCGGACCTCCTTGAAGCCGTCAAGGAAATCAATCAACCGCTCGAACAGCCGGCGTTCCCATGCCGCTGAATTCCTGCTTTTCAGCGGCGAGCTTCTTGTTCTTGTAGTGGAAGATAAGTGCAGCGGACGAGACGATGATGATCGTCAGCGTGATTGCGGCAAGGGACAGGAACGCGACATAGATCGCGACGAAAAAGATGAGGACCGAGCCCTGAATCGTAAAGCAGAGGAGGTTGCTCGCCTGCGTCAACACCGCGGTGTCGCTGGTGATGGCGGCAACAATGCGCGAACGCCCGATGTCTTCGATCTCGAGGAGCTCCGAACGCCGCACGTGGTCCATCAGGCGCAGGCGCAGCTTGTGAATGATGCTCTCAATCTCGGCCGTCGTCGTGATCGTGACGTAGTACTGGGTCTGGACGAACAGAAAGAGCGAGATCACGAACAGCATGGCAGCCCAAAGGTTGCCCGCGCTGTCTTCACCGCTGCCGCCGTGCATACCGGCATTGATGGCGGCGAGGATGGCCGCCGTGCTGATGCCGCCCAAGCCGGACATGAACAGCAGCTTCGGCAACGAGCTGTGCATTTCGCGGCGAACGAGCTGGATAAACGACATAATAACAGTGTCTTCGGTTTACACGACCACAAACAGTCCACGCCGGCACAGCGAGAGACGTGCCTGCCGACCATAATAAAGCAGATTTTTTAAGTCTTGCGACGCCATTCGACGCGGCGCGATGGACCCGTGAGCAGGAGGATTGGCAGCACCAGCAGCGGCGTCGCAGCAAGTGCTAGGAGAAACGTCCCGAAAAACCCCATTCGGCGGTCGATGCCGCACAACCCCGTGAGTATACAAAAGACGATGTAGACGGTCGCTTCGAGCATGGGGCCCAGCCTCGCCGCTCCGCTGCTGTTGCGCCACGAAAGCCCGCACCGCGGGGAGCGGCCCTAATTCAGATTGGCCGACATCGTCCGCCGAGAGTCAAGTGCTGGACTGAGACGGCTCTGCACTGCCACCGCCCGCCTTGCGCGAATCCCACATTTCCTTTTGCGCTTTGATGAACTCTCGATAGTCGGGCGGATTGAAGTCGAGCAGGGTTCCGCCGGATTTGAAATGCTGGACGAAGGCTTTGCCGATCGCATAAGTCGCGCCAGCCGACAGTACCGGCATCACGAATGCGGATGCGATCATACCGAAGAGCGGTACCGCCTTGAGCGCGCTGGCCGCGCCGATGCCGCTTGACGCCGGGATCATCGATCCGGCGATGGCCGCAACTAGCGATTTGCCCCGATTCTCGGTGAACGACACGCCGTAGATCTGCGATAGGCGGCGCAGCATTTGAACTTGCAGCCCGCCGACGGCAAGAACATCGACGAAAGGAACCGGGATCAGCCCGCCGACGCCGGACCAGACAGCAAACCGGTCGATCAACTTCGACGCCATCTCCTCACGCTGCTCAGGAGTCGTCTCATTTGTGGCTTGCTCAGGGGTTGCTGTCACTTTGGTTGCCATGGCGAATCCTTTCGTCCTCCCTGGGCTTTGCCCAACAAACGACCGAGCCGGTGCGGTAACCGGCTCAATCCACTCAACTATATTCAACTATATAAAGAATATCATGGCGGCTTGCGCGTGCCAAGCGCGCGCCACTTGGCGCGCATTCCTGCCCGTTTTGAATAATAAAGTCACGACGGCTGCATTCCGTGCCCCGTCATTTCTTGAAACTGTAGCCGTTGTCCTCGTACGCCCTACCCCTGGCATTGAGAACGCTTCCGCCGGCCGGATTGACGTGGCAGTACCCGCACTGCTTGCGTTCCTTTTCCGCGTAAGTTGGCAGCGCCGCGGCCGCTCGCGGGTGAACGGCCAACGCCGCGACCAGCACGGCGGCAAGCAAGCTTGACGCGGTGATGACAACCGCACTCGCCAGGCGAGATGGCTCAGGAAATTGCATTACAACCGTCTTTCTACACTCTGCCCCATCCCGCGGCCCGGCGACGCACGAAATGGCCATCGGCAAATTCGCTCGAAGAACGGCATTTGTCGATGTCAGTTCTCGTCTGGCTTAGGTTATCGCCCTATAATGACAATTCCTCGACAGGCGGGCGGCCGGGCTCGGACTTGCCATTGCAAAATCGGGCCCTTAGAAGCCTTAGACACATGATTGTTTCGGAGGCGGCCGATGCGATCGCATAAGTCCAGCAAGCCTGAAAGACCGGCGAAGGCCGCCTGGCAACCTCCGGTGGTCACCAAACTGGCAATCGGCACCGAAACCAGATCCATTTCCGCAGGCAAAACGGCCGCGGCGCAACAGAGTTGCGGCAAGTCGACGATTGCCCATCCGCAACCGCCGGCGGCGCCCACCTCAAAGCTTGGGCTGTCTGTCGAAATGGCTTTCCCGTTGTCGTCTCGATTTGGAAACGGTTAAATCGGCTCGGCGGCAACCGCTATGGTGTGGAAGGCCTCGTCTTCACCGCTCGGCAGTGGAGTCCGGCAGCTTTGCGTATCACCATCGACAGCATTCTGGTGCAGGACGAAGAGCCGACCGCAGTCGCGCTCGACGGTGGCGCTGTCGTTTTGAGTGTGAGGGCCGGCTCATATTTCGGCTTCAATACCGTCGCGACCGAAATCTGGGACCTGCTGGCCACGCCATGCCGCGTTTCGCACATTTTCGACGCACTCGCCAATCGCCACGAGGTCGATGACGAGACGCTTCAGCGCGACGTGACGCCGTTCCTGCAAGACCTGATCGCGCATCGCCTGGTGCGCGTGGTCGACACGGGTCGTAGCGCATGAAGCTGACGACGCGCCGTCGCACCTATCTCCGTGAGGCGGCTGTCACGCTTCTGCTGGCGCGCCTCGCCGTACGCTTGCTTCCGCCCGCGCGCATCTTTGCCTGGGCCGACCGGCCGCCACGCCGCATTCATCGCTTCGCCGCCGATGAAGCCGGCTGGGTGTCATGGGCGATCGAGAGCCTCGGCGCCAACGTTCTTTGCCTGCCACGCGCGCTAGCCGGGCACGCCATGTTGCGCCGGCGCGGTATCGCCAGTCGGCTCTGTCTCGGTGTCGCCCGCAACGACGATACGCTCGCCGCGCATGCATGGGTGGAGGTCGGCGCCGACAAACTGATCGGCGGCGATGAAGCCTCCGGCTATAAGCCTCTCGCGCAGTTTGGCGGGGCAAGCCGATGAAGCGTGTCCCATGAGCGCGATCGCCGGTCTGCTGCGCTTCGATCGCGCGCCCGTGCAGCCGCGCATGCTTGAACGTGCGGTCAACGCGCTTGCCCAATACGGTCCCGACCGCTCCGCGGTTATCGCCGATGGTGGAATCGGCTTTGCCCATGTGCTGATGCGCATGACGCCCGAAGACCGTTTCGACCGGCAGCCATGGCGCGGCGCTAGCGGCGCGCTGATTGCGGCGGACCTGCGGCTGGACAACCGCGACGAACTCATCGCGCGCATCGACATGGCGAAGATCGCCACGCAAGATTGGCCCGACGCGCGCGTACTGCTCGCGGCGTGGGAAAAGCTCGGCGACGACGTCTGGCCGCTGCTGCGCGGGCCGTTCGCCGCCGCGATCTGGAATCCGCGCAACCGCGCATTGACCTTGGCGCGCGACCATCTCGGCCTAAATACGCTGATGTGGCACAAGGGAAACGGTTTTTTCGCTTTCGCCACCATGCCAAACGGCTTGTTCGCCTTCGACGGCGTGGTACGGGATTTGAGCGAAGAAAAGTTTGCTGATTTTCTCGTACTCAATCACGCCGATCACGCCACCACCCTTTACCGCAACGTCTTTCGCGTGCTGCCGGCGCACCTCATGCAGGTGAAAGCCGACGGCTCGGTGAGCGAACGCCGTTATTGGTCGCCGGCCGACATCACGCCGGTGCGGCTGCCGTCCGATCAGGCCTACGCCGACGGCTTGCGCGATTGCCTCGACAAAGCGGTGCGCCGCCAAATGCGCAGCGCGCATCCGATCGGCTGTCTGCTCAGCGGTGGACTTGATTCCTCCTCGGTTTCGGCGCTCGCCGCCCGCGCTCTCGGCGAGAGAAACGAGCGGCTCGCCGCCTTTACCGGTGTGCCGCGGCCGGGCTTCGACGGCCCGCTGCCCGCCGGCTGCTATGCCGACGAGACGCCTTATGTCGCAGAGATCGAAAACATGGCGCGCAATATCGACGTCACTTACGTCCGCAACGATGAGTGCGACGATTTCGCCGAACTCGAGCGCTTCTTTCTTGCGCTGGAAGGTCCGGTACGCAATCCGGCCAATCTCGGCTGGGTGCTCGCAATTCTGCGGCTTGCCCGCGCGCAAGGGCGCCGCGTGCTGCTCGGCGGGTTCTACGGCAACTGCACGATCAGCTGGACCGGTTGGTCGCAGGCGCTCTCGCATCTCCAGCGCGGCCGGTTGCGCACGGCCTATCGGCAATGGCGCCATTATTATAAGGCGACGCCCTATTCGCGCTGGGTGGCGCTACGCAAGCTGTTCGTCGAGCCGCTGGTGCCGCAACACTTGCGCGATTTCGCCGGCCGGCGACGCCATCCGCAACGGTTCGCGCCATGGCAGCCTCACGCGGCCATCCGCCCCGATTTTGCTGCCGCCATGGCCCTCAACGCCCGCGCCCGCCGCGCCGGACATGATTTTTCCGATCGCATGCGGGGCGACGAACGCGTACGCATGCTCACACATGTGGATTATGCCGGCGACTGGCATGCGGCGGAAAAGGCGGTGACCAGCGTCGAGGTGCGCGACCCGACCGCCGATATCGACGTCGTCTCCTACTGCTTCGGCGTGCCGGCCGAGCAGTATCTCGCCGAAGGCATCGACCGCTCGCTCGTTCGCCGCGCCATGTGGGGATTGCTGCCGGAAGCCGTGTTGACCAACCGCCTGAGCGGCATGCAAGCACCCGACTGGTACGAAAAGCTGGGCGGCAAGCGCCCCGAGCTTGCCCGCCAGCTCGCCGAGTTGAAGGAGTCAGCGCTGGTGCGGCGAATCGTCGATCTCGCGCGGCTCGAGCGCGCGCTCAAAACTTGGCCAAGCGGGGGCTGGCACACGGCGGAGGTCTTCCAGGAGTACAACCTCGCGCTCACACGGGGCTTGGCCGGCGGGCGTTTCCTGCGCTGGTTTAAATCGGCAAACTGAGCGGTCCCGTCATTTAGGCGCCGGCTTCGCAATATTAAGAAAACTGCGATAAAAACCCTTGGTTTCGTGGCGCCCTGGGCGCCACGAGCGGCGTAGACACCTTGAACTTGTTGGTTCGGTTGCAAATCGACTGCGTGGGGCGGTGCCGGCCGAACACATGACAATCTAGCCTCTAGCATTCTTGCAAGGAGGGGAGAATGAACAGC
The DNA here is from genome assembly GCA_963720835.1 of uncultured Pseudomonadota bacterium. Lineage (GTDB taxonomy): Bacteria > Pseudomonadota > Alphaproteobacteria > Rhizobiales > Xanthobacteraceae > Pseudolabrys. The sequence continues at coordinate 328,456 of CAVRHC010000014.1, forward strand.
GTGCTTCTCGACATAACCGATCTGCTGGATCGGATTGTAGAACGCGCCGCGCAGAATTTGACGATCGAGAAGCTGTTGGTCCAGCTCAATCTCGATCCAAGCAACATCAACTTCGACGTGATCTGGCACAGGCTGGTCGACGTCGTGCTCGCCAATATCAACATCGCCAACGCCTGCGCGCTGATTGGCGCGGGGTTCTATGCGGCGACCTTTCTGATGCCGACGATGGTGCGCTTGCGCCTCTTCGGCATTCTCAGCGCCTTGTTCTTCGTCGCCTATGGCGTGCTGGCCGCCGCGATTTCGACCTTCCTGATGTATCTCCTGCTGCTGCCGATCAATACCATTCGCCTGGTGCAGATTCTCAGGCTGGTGAAGAAGGCGCGCGTCGCCGCGCAAGGCGACCTGTCGATCGACTGGCTGAAGCCGTTCATGGCCACCCGCAAATACCGCAAAGGCGACATCCTGTTTCGCAAAGGCGACAAGGCCGATGAAATGTTTCTCACCACGACCGGGAAATTCCTGGTGTCCGAACTGGGGGTGGAGCTTCCGCCGGGACGGCTGATGGGCGAGCTCGGCTTTGTCGCACCCAACAACAGGCGCACGGCGACGGTCGAATGCATCGACGATGGCGCGGTGATGACCATCACCTATGACCGGCTGCTCGAGGTTTATTTCGAGTACCCGGATTTCGGTTATTACTTCCTTCGCCTTTCGAGCGACCGGCTGTTGCAGAACATCGCGCGGCTCGAGGATCTCGTGAAGCAATACGAAGCCAAGCTGCAGGCGGCGGGCGTCCCGGCCGGCTGAGCGCCGCTGGACCCCGGTCCCGAGCGAAAATAGACCGCCGGATCAGCCGCTTAAGCAAAACGCGGCCGGCTTTCTAGAAATAGCTTTCTGTCTTGCGGCACGGCGCAAAATAACGCGAATATAGCGGTCGATTCGGGCGCCATCCGATCGATACCCGGACGCCGGTAGCATTGGTTGCGTGCGATTTCCCCAAAAATAAAACCGAGGCGGAAAGGCAGGTGGCTGATGAGACAAATCATCACGGTTGCGACCATGAAAGGCGGCAGCGGCAAGAGCACGCTGGCGAGTTGTCTGGCGGTGCATTGGCATTTGTGCGGCCGTCCATCGACCATCATCGATGCCGATCCGCAACGCTCGATCGCCCGCCTGGCGGCGCGCGAAAAAGCACTCGGCGGCGTCAAAGTGGTCGAGGATGCTTCTGAAAACGCATGGAAGACGGCGCAAGAGCTCGCTGGACGCGGTTTACCCATCGTCATCGACACCCCCGGCTTCCGTTCGCCGGCGACATTGGCCTGCATCGCCGCAGCCGACTTTCTGCTTGTGCCGGTCAAGGCCTCTCCGCTCGACGTTGACCGCATGTTGGACACGCTCAATTCCCTGATAGAGGGAGCGGGCGGACGACGGCCGACGTTCCGCTGCGTGCTGACGCAGACAACACGCGACTCCGTCATTTCCAAGCACATCCGTGCCGAATTGATCGAGAATGGCTTTCCCGTGCTCAGAAGTGAAATGACAAACCGCGTCGCCTATGCCGAGGCGGGCCTTTGGGGTGCGACGCCGAGCATGATGGAAAAATCCGGCGCCGCCGCGCGCGAGGTAGCCGCCATCGCCGCCGAGGTTGACGACATCGTCGGCATGAAACAGGCTGCCTAGCCGCGTAACCCTGAAACAGGCTGTGTAACGATGAGCAAGAAGCCGCTGCCAAAGGCGATCCACGAGTCCACAGGGGAGCCGGCCGGCACCGCGTCCACGCAGGATGCGCCGGCGGCGGCGCCGACATCGCAGCGTCAGCCAGCCATCCACTCCAAGCCCGCGGAGATCCCCGACCTGGAGCGCCGCCGGGCTCTCGCACAGGCTTTGGTCAAGCGTTACGCATTCTGGTCTGGCGCCGCCGGGCTCATTCCGTTTCCGGTTGTCGATCTCGCCACCGTCGGCGGCGTCCAGGTTCAGATGCTGCGCCGGCTTTCGCAGGTGTTCGACATTCCGTTCTCGGAGAACCGCGGCAAGGCGCTTATAGCAAGTCTTGCCGGCGTGTTCATCCCAGCGAGCAGCGGGATCGGCGCTGCGAGCATGGTCAAGACGGTTCCCGTCATCGGCACGACTGTCGCGATCGCGGCAATGCCAACTCTGTCCGCCGGCGCGACCTATGCGATCGGCATGGCGTTTATCGAACACTTTGCGTCGGGCGGCACGCTGCTCGATTTCAAGCCTTCGAACTATCTCGACGTCATCAAGCGGCAGAAGAAATAGCACGACGCCTGAGGCGCAGGGGAGTAGCTTTGCGTCGATTGACACACGTCAATGCCCGCGCGAGCGGAAAATGACCTTGTCTGACTGAACGAAGAATGGTCGTCATGCCCGTCCTGCTCTGGATTCTCCTCATCAGCTTTGTCGCCGGAGTGGTCGCGCGCCTGGTAGCGCCGGGTCCGAGCACGCCGAAGGGTTTCATTCTCACGGTACTGCTCGGCTTCGCGGGGGCGTTGCTCGCGACGGCAATCGGACATCTTACCGGTTTCTATCACGCCGGCCGTGGCGCCGGCTTCATCGGCGCCAGCGTCGGAGCGATCGTGATCCTGTTTATCTGGCACCGTCTCGTCGTCCTCGGCCACATCCGCGACCACGGACTCTAAGAGGCACGCGCCGACCGGCCGGGCTTTCGCTTTTTCGGAAAAGGGGTGGTGCTGCCGCACAGGATTGAACTGTGGACCTCCTCATTACCAATGAGGTGCTCTACCACTGAGCTACGGCAGCACTTAGCGCGAGCGAATATCCGATCATTCGGGCCCTGTCGAGCGTTCCGCTTGCGGCTTTTGCCGCGCCCTTTTATCCCTTGCGACCATGACGGCAAGCGGCAAATCGGGCGACCCCAAGCGGGCCGAGCGACTGAAAGCGGCGTTGCGCGACAATCTCAAGCGCCGCAAGGCGCAAGTTCGCGCCCGCACCCAAGCAGCCTCGGAGCCGTCTGAGCGCGATTCCACGAATAAATCGCCACGTTCGCGCGATAGCGGCGACGATACGCCATAATTCGCTAATATTGTCCAACCGGCCCGCGACAAGGACGTTTCCGCGACAATTTTGGCTTGGCCGCGGGGCGGCCGGCGGTCCATAAGAACAGGCCGGTTCCGGGTTTCGGGCCTGGCCAGCAACGGGGCGTCATGGATCGTATTCGTATTGTCGGCGGACAGCCGCTGAACGGCGCCATCCCGATTTCCGGCGCCAAGAACGCCACGCTGCCGCTCATGATTGCGAGCCTGCTGACCGAGGACACGCTGATCCTCGACAATGTGCCGCACCTCGCCGATGTCGGTCTGCTTCAGCGCATCCTCGGCAATCACGGCGTCGACGTGATGATCGCTGGCAAGCGGCCCGGCGAGAATGGGGATAATGGCCGCACGCTGCACATCTCGGCGAAAACCATCGTCGACACCACCGCGCCTTATGACCTTGTCTCCAAGATGCGCGCGAGCTTCTGGGTGATCGCGCCGCTGGTCGCCCGCATGGGCGAAGCGAAGGTGTCGATGCCGGGCGGCTGCGCCATTGGCACGCGGCCGGTCGATCTATTGATCATGGCGCTCGACGCTCTCGGCGCCGAGATCGAAATCGAAAGCGGCTATGTGATCGCCCGCGCGAAAAAAGGGTTGCGTGGCGGCACCATCAATTTTCCGAAAGTCACCGTCGGCGGCACCCACACCGCATTGATGGCCGCGGCATTGGCGAAAGGCACGAGCGTCATCGAGAACGCCGCGCGCGAGCCGGAGATTGGCGACGTCGCCGACTGCCTCAACAAGATGGGCGCCAGGATTTCCGGTGCCGGCACCTCGCGCATCATCGTCGAAGGCGTGAGCGGCTTGCACGGCGCGCGCCATTCGGTGCTGCCCGACCGCATCGAAACCGGCACCTACGCCATGGCGGTTGCGATGACCGGCGGGGATGTCTTGTTGCAGAACGCGCGGCCGGAATTGCTGCAAGCCGCCCTCGACGTGCTGGCGCAAACCGGCACTACGGTGACGCCGACCAACGAAGGAATTCGCATCGCCCGCAACGGCGCCGGTCTTGAAGCGGTCGAAGTTACCACCGAACCGTTCCCGGGTTTCCCCACCGATTTGCAGGCGCAGTTGATGGCGCTGATGACGCGCGCCAAAGGTACCTCGCACATCACTGAGACGATTTTCGAAAACCGTTTCATGCATGTTCAGGAGCTGGTGCGGCTGGGCGCGCGCATCGCGCTCGACGGCCAGACCGCGACAATCGAAGGCGTGCCGCGCTTGAAGGGTGCGCCGGTGATGGCGACCGACCTGCGCGCCTCGGTATCGCTGGTGATTGGTGGGCTGGCGGCCGAAGGCGAAACAATCGTCAATCGCGTCTATCATCTCGACCGCGGTTTCGAGCGCGTCGAGGAAAAACTCGCGCGCTGCGGCGCGACCATTGAGCGCCTCAGCGAATAGTGCTCCGCTTTCGTCTCCCGCGGCTGCGCGACTCGGTCAATATCGGCTTCTCTCTGCCTCAGGCTTCGAAGCGCCCGCGAGGGCATGAACTCATAAATTGGCGGCCGAATGCCGATGTGGGTGCGCGGACCGCTGTCAGGCGAAGTCGACGGACTTAATTGCCCCGCGCCGCGGTCCAGATGAAATGCTGCGCGCCGCCTTGCGGCCCCTTGGCGCGCACGGGATTTTCGACCACGGCGAAACCGGCCGCACGCAGCCGCGCCGTGAAGTTTGCATCCGGCGCCGACGACCACACCGCCAGCACGCCGCCGGGGCGCAGCGCCGCGAAGGCGGTGGCGAGCCCTTCGCGATTGTACAGCGCGTCATTGGCCGCGCGGGTGATGCCGTTCGGCCCATTATCGACGTCGAGTAGGATGGCGTCGTAGTCCGACCGCGCCGCACGGATCAAATCGCCGACATCCGTTTCGCGGATGCGCACGCGCGGATCGGTCAGGCTGTCGCCGAATAGCTTCGCCATCGGACCGCGTGCCCAGGCGACCACCGCCGGCACCAGTTCGGCGACGACGATCTGGGCCTGCTTTCCGAGGACGACGAGGGCCGCCCGCAACGTGAAGCCCATGCCCAATCCGCCGATGAGGATTTTCGGCCGCGCGCGGGTTCGAATTTTCTCGCAGGCTATTGTCGCGAGTGCCTGTTCGGTCGCGTTTAGCCGGCTGTTCATCAACTCGTTGCTGCCGAGCTTGATCGAGAATTCGGTGTCGCGCCGCATCAGGCGCAGCTCGCCGCCGCCGGGTACTTGTGCCGTATCGAGGTGCGACCAGGGGATCATGGAGTCGTTTCCCGCTTCTTTATATTTGATGTCCAGTTATGGCTCATCGCGTTATTCGCTGCATTGCAACCCCATGGTCGCTAACGGTACAAAGCGGACAGGTGTAAACGTCAGCTTTGACCATTCTGGTCGAGAATGACCGAGAGGAGCCCGTTGGATTAACGCTACATTAACGCGTTGCATCGGATGGTCACCATTCTGGGAACAAGCGTTTCGGAGGACTCACGATGCTGCCCGAACACCGCGCACTTCTTGAGGATGAGCCCTGTCCCGTCCCCGATGAAATCCTCGGCGAGATGTATCGTGCCAGCGCACATGGGTTAAATGAACTTATTGCGACGGTCTCGCCGACTGCAAGAGCCTTGCTCGCAGTGTATTGCTACCGTCGCGCCCACCTTGCGTCGATCGGACTGGCGATTGCCGCAACCTGCGATAAAGATGATCTTGCCGACTGGGGTGGCAACGCAGGTATCGTCCTGTTCGAACGATCGCGGGAAGCTCCGCAAACATCGCCCTCCAATACTTATGCGGCTGGCCGGAAGAAAATTACTTTGGCGACTGGGCCGCTCCGCTGAAGTCGGCGATATTGAAGAGCTGATTGCTCTAAGCGTTCGCGCCGGCGGCGAGGCCAGCTAACAATCGATTGCACCAAGCGGTGGCGACTCCCGCTGCAAAAACTTCGGCTTTAATGGTCGCTAGTGACCATTTGCTGCGTTCGCTGTGCCGCAAACGTTTGTCGGCTATTGGTTGCGGCTCAACCGGTCGAAGCAACACAGGCGTTAAATTTCTCCGCTAGAGTTTCGAATCGCAAGGTCTTGCGCGGCCGTTCGTTGAGCTGACGCGCCACCTTGTTTGGATGGACTTGCGAGGTCGAAGAATGAGACGGCGTCTTCGCGCCGGCTATGAACGGGGCGGCGGAGCATTACCTTAATTGTTGTTGGAAAATTAAATCGGCAGGACGAGCGCACGCAACACACTCGGCATCATGCGCGGGTTTGATTCGCGCATCCATGGTGAGTTCCTGCACGGGAAATATTGAAGCTTTGGCAGCTGCATCGCCTTATGGATTGCCTGCCAAACCCAGAAATGACCGGGTAAAGAGCCGGTACCCTAGACGAAATTGTCTGTCCCGCTACCATCCCGCCACAAAATCATCGGGGAACGAAAATGACCACTGTCAAAGTCATGAGCGCCGGCGCCGTCGAATCGATGGTGCGGCTGCTCGGTCCTATCTTCGAACGCGAGACCGGTGACACACTCGATCTGAATTTCGGCACCGCCGGTTCGCTGCGCGCGCGTCTCGATGGCGGTGAGCAAGCCGACCTGGTGATCCTGCCCGCCGCGACCATCGAGACAATGGAAAAGGAAGGACGCCTCGTCGCCGGCAGCCGCATGGATCTCGGCCGCACCATCACCGGCGTCGCGGTCAAGGAAGGCGCGACGCCGCCGGACATTTCCACGCCCGAAGCCTTCAAGCAGGCTCTGATCAAGGCGAGAGGCGTGTCATTCAGCGATCCAAAAGCGGGCGGTTCCTCGGGCAATTATTTCGCCGGCCTGTTGCAAAAGCTCGGCATCGCCGACGAGGTTTTTAAAAAAGCCGTATTGGGAAAGCGCGGCTATGAAGTGGCGCAGGCGATCGCCGACGGTCGCGCCGAGATCGGCACCACCTTCATTAGCGAGATGTTGACTGTGAACGGCGTCACCATCGTCGGTCCACTGCCGGGCGATCTCTATTATGCCAACACTTACACTGCGGCCATTCCGGCCGGCAGCCCGAACGTGGATGCGGCCCGCGCCCTGCTGCGGGTGCTGACAAACAACGAAACGCGTGACCGCTGGGTCGAGGCCGGCCTCGAACCCGCTTTCCCCAACCTTTAACGCCCTTGCGCGACCTGAGACGCTTTCCTAACTAGTCGGGCACAAGAGGGCGATAACCCTATGGATGCGCTGAAATTCGTAGTCCTCGACGAAGAGGATCTCGAGGTCGTTTCCACCCATGTGCAGGACGCGGTGGTCAAGGCCGCCGAGGTGATGTGGCGGCCGAAGGAAAAGCGGGTCATTGTGGCGCTCAACCGTTTCGACTGGGAAGGCGCGCAAGAGGAAAAGCCAGAATTTCACCGCCGGCGCGCGGCTTTACGTTTCGAGCGGGTGCTGTCCTGCAAGTGCCGGCACCTGAACCCGGCCGGTAAGGACACAGTCCTCAATCTGTTGGCGGTTGAGTTTGCCGAGACGGAAGCACCCTCCGGAATTGTAACACTCGCCTTTTCAGGCGGCGGTGCCCTGCGGCTGGAGGTCGAATGCCTGGAGGCCGAATTAGCCGATCTCGGACCGAGTTGGAGTGCCACCGCCTGCCCAAGCCATGCCGTCGTCGAAGGCGATGTGCCGGCCGAACCCGAAGCCTCCTGACCGCCCCTGCCCTGCCATAAGGCAGTATGGGGCTTGTGAACCGACGGCGGTAAAAAGCTCCGCCTACCAGCAGCTATTGTCTTCGGCAATAAACCCCTTGCCGCCCGAGGGTTGACGCGGCGGAGCGCATCACCCATTCACCTGTTCACCGGCACGGCCGGGCGGATGAATTCCATGCCCCTTCGACTGGACAGCCAAAGCGTCGATTTCGCCGAGCGGTTTGCAGCCTTTCTCGGCGTCAAACGCGAGGCCGCGCAGGATGTCGAACAGGCAGTACGCGGGATCATCGCCGACGTGGCGATGCGCGGCGACAAGGCTCTGATCGAGCTAACCGCCAAATTCGACCGCGTCGATCTCGCCACGACGGGCTTGCGTGTTTCCACGGGCGAAATCGAAGCTGCGGAGAAAATCTGCAATGCAGAGGCGCTCTCCGCGCTCAAACTCGCGCGCGACCGCATCGAGGCCTATCACATCCGGCAAAAGCCGGAGGACACACGCTTTACCGATGCGCTCGGTGTGGTGATGGGGGCCAAATGGACTGCGATCGAGGCGGTCGGTTTGTACGTGCCTGGCGGCACGGCCGCCTATCCCTCGTCGGTCTTGATGAACGCGGTGCCGGCCAAGGTCGCGGGCTGCGACCGCCTCGTGATGGTGGTGCCGACGCCAGATGGCAAGCTCGAACCGTTGGTGTTGGCGGCGGCCAAGCTTGCCGGTGTCGACGAAGTCTATCGCGTCGGCGGCGCGCAAGCGGTCGCGGCGCTCGCCTACGGCACCGAGTTCGATCGCGCCGGTCGCCAAGATTGTCGGCCCCGGCAATGCCTATGTCGCCGCGGCCAAACGTCTCGTGTTCGGCAAGGTCGGCATCGACATGATCGCCGGCCCCTCCGAAGTGCTCGTCATCGCCGACAAGACCGGCAATGCCGACTGGATCGCCGCCGATCTTTTGGCACAGGCCGAACATGACGAAAGCGCACAATCGATCCTGATCACCGACGACGCTGGTCTCGCCGACGATGTTGCGCAAGCGGTCAAATCGCAGATCAAGACGCTCAAGCGCGCCAAAATCGCAAGCGCCTCGTGGAGAAATTTCGGCGCGATCATCACCGTCAAAACGCTCGACAACTCCATCCCGCTCGTCGACCGGCTGGCGCCGGAGCATCTGGAAATAGTGGCCGAGAACGCCGAAAAGCTCTGTCAGCGCATCCGCAATGCCGGCGCCATCTTCATCGGCGCTCACACGCCGGAGGCGGTCGGCGATTACGTCGCCGGCTCCAATCACGTGCTGCCGACCGCGCGCTCGGCACGCTTCTCCTCAGGGCTGGGCGTGCTCGATTTCATGAAGCGCACTTCGCTGCTTAAATGCGGGCCCGATCAATTGCGTGCGCTCGGGCCTGCGGCCATCGCGCTCGGCGAAGCGGAAGGCCTGACGGCGCATGCCCGCTCGGTCGCCATCCGGCTCAACCAGAGATGACCGCGACCAAGCCTCCATCCAAGACACCGCCCGCGGCCAAGCAGCGCCTGGTCGAAGTCACCCTCGACGAGGAAACCATCGGCCGCTCCAATTCGGACATCGAGCATGAGCGCCAAATCGCGATCTACGATCTGCTCGAACAAAATTTCTTCGCTCCGGTCGGGCATAGCGGCGGGCCTTATACGTTGCGACTGAGCATCACCGGCAACCGGCTTGCCTTCGACATCCGCACGCAGGACGGCAAGCCGGTGGTTGCGCACCTGCTCTCGCTCTCGCCGCTGCGCCGTATCGTCAAGGACTACTACACGGTCTGCGACAGCTACTATCAGGCGATCCGCACCGCCACGCCCGACAAGATCGAAGCCCTCGATATGGGGCGCCGCGGCATCCACAATGAAGGCTCGCGTATTTTGATGGAACGCCTCAAGGACAAGGTAAAAGTCGACACCGATACCGCGCGCCGCCTCTTTACGCTGATCTGCGTGCTGCATTGGAAAGGCTGACGCGCCCATGTCTGCGGCGGAGCGTCGTTTCCGACCCCACGCGGTGCTGTTCGCATGCGGCTTGAACTCGGTGCGTTCGCCGATGGCGGCAGCCCTGTTCAAGCAGATGTTCGGCAAGACGATCTATGTCGGCTCCGCCGGCGTGCAGAAAGGCGAGCCCGATCCATTCGTGGCCGCCGTGATGGCGGAAATCGGCATCGACATCGACCGCCACAAGCCGATGACGTTCGAGGAACTCGACGAGCTGGAAGGTTTGAACTTCGACCTGATCGTGACGCTGTCGCCGCCCGCACATCACAAAGCGCTTGAGCTCACGCGCACGATCGCGGCTGACGTCGAGTATTGGCCGACCGTGGATCCGACCGCCGCCGAGGGCAATCGCGAACAAAAGCTTGCGGCCTACCGCGAGGTGCGCGACCAGTTGATGGCGCGGATTCGCGAGCGCTTCGGCCAGGCACCGGGTGGCAATGAGTAACCGTATTCCCGACCGACCACCCGCCTCGGGTTGTGGATTGAGCGCCGTTCCGCTACGTTCCGCGCCCACTTATATCATCAGCCGGATGCTGCTAAGTCCATGATCGGTAGGCCAAAATTCGTGCTCGCCTCGGGCTCGCCGCGCCGGCTTGCACTGATCAATCAGGCCGGCATCGAGCCGGACGCGCTCAAGCCGGTGGATATCGACGAAAGCCCGAAGCGCAGCGAAATCCCCCGCGCTTATGCGAACCGGCTGGCCCACGCCAAGGCGCAGGCCGCGCTGGAAAACGTCAAGCTCGACGACGAATTACGCGGCGCCTTTATCGTCGCCGCCGACACCGTGGTGGCGGTCGGCCGCCGCATCCTGCCCAAGGCCGAGTTGCTCGACGAGGCGGCGCAGTGCTTGCGGCTTTTGTCCGGCCGCAACCACCGAGTCTACACCGGCATTTGCATCGTCACCCCGAAGGAAACCTTTCGCCAGCGGCTGGTGGAAACGCGCGTTCGTTTCAAGCGGCTGTCGGAAGAGGACATCGAAGCCTATCTCGCTTCCGGCGAATGGCGCGGCAAGGCCGGCGGCTATGCCGCCCAGGGCATCGCCGGCTCCTTCATCGTGAAACTTGTCGGCTCCTACACGAACGTGGTCGGCCTGCCGCTTTATGAGACGATGGCCCTACTCGACGGCGAAGGCTTCCCGATTCGCTTCGGCTGGCTCAACGCCGTGTGATGATTCTATCCTGTCGTTCCGGGACGGCGCGAAATGCGTGCCTTGGAATGATGGGACAAACACCATGAACCTCGCACTTTGGCTTTATCGCGCCGGTCGCAGTCACGCGGATCGTCCCGCTGCTGCGTCGGGCACGCGCGTCGTCGCAACCTACGGCGAACTGGCGGAACGCGCGGCGCGGCTGGCCGGTGCCTTGCGGGAGCGGTTCAAGCTCGCGCCCGGTGACCGTGTCGCCATCGCCGCCAAGAACACGCCCGACTATCTCGCGCTACTCTACGGGATCTGGCATGCAGGCCTCGCGGCGGTGCCGACCAATGCCAAACTGCATGGCGCCGAGCTTGGTTTTATTCTCGAGCAGTCGGGTGCGCGCGTCTGCTTTGCTTCGCCAGGCATCGACAGCGCTATCGCGCCCCATGCGCCCAAATCGCTCGAGCGGCTGATCACCATCGGCAGCGCCGATTACGCGTCCTCGTTCACCGCCGATCCTATAGCGATGACGCCCCGCGCGGGCGACGACCTTGCCTGGCTATTCTACACCTCTGGCACGACCGGGCGACCGAAAGGCGCCATGCTCACGCACAATGTCCTGGCGCTGGCGAGCGAAGCCTATGCCGCCGAAGTCGACCCGATCACACCGGGAGATTGCCTGCTGCATGCCGCGCCCATGAGCCACGGCTCCGGCATCTACATCATGCCGCATGTCGCGCGCCTCGGCCTGCAAGTTGTGCCGGAAGGCGATGGCTTCGAGCCGGACGAGGTAATCGCGTTGTTCAATGCGTTCCCGCGCACGTCGATGTTCGCGGCGCCCACCATGATCAAGCGCCTCGTCGCCAGCCCGGCCGACTGCAATGCGGAGAATATCCGCACCCTCGTCTGGGGCGGCGCGCCGATGTATGTAGAAGACGCGCTCGCAGCGCTCGACCGTTTCGGCCCGCGCCTTGCCCAGATTTACGGCCAGGGTGAAGCGCCGATGACCATCACCACGCTATCGAAGGAAGACGTCGCCAACCGCGAGCATCCGCGCTGGCGCGAACGCCTCGGTTCCGCCGGCAAGCCCTATTCTCTCGTCGAAGTCATGACGGCTGATGCCAATGACGAACCGGTGGCGCCGGGCGAGGCCGGTGAAATCCTCTGCCGCGGCGTCGTTATGGCCGGCTACTGGCAAAACCCGGAAGCGACCGCCGCGTCCCTGCGCGGCGGCTGGCTGCACACCGGCGACGTCGGCATACTCGATGAAGAAGGCTTTCTTCATCTGAAGGACCGCTCCAAGGATCTGATCATCTCCGGCGGCTCCAACATCTATCCGCGCGAGGTCGAGGAAGTGCTGCTGACCGACCCACGGGTACGCGAAGTATCGGTCATCGGGCGTCCGGACCGCGAATGGGGCGAGGTCGTGGTCGCCTACGTGGTCGGCGAGGCCAAGGCAACCGATTTGGACGCGCTCTGCCTGTCGCATATTGCCCGCTTCAAACGGCCGAAGGATTATGTTTTTGTCGACGCGCTGCCTAAAAACAATTACGGCAAAATATTGAAGACGGAACTGCGCAAGCTAGACGCAGACAAAAAACAACAGGAGTGACATTCATGGGCGACATCGTCCTCGGCATCGGCACCTCGCACAGCCCGCTGCTCAACAGCCCGGCGGAAGACTATCCCAAACACGCCGCCATCGATGCCTCCGGCCGCAAGTTGCTCGACAAGAACGGCAAACCTTGCACTTACGGCGAATTGCTGGAACAAGCCGACCCGTCGATCAAACAGCAGATCGAGCCGAAGGTGCTGGAAGAACGCTCCGCCCGCTGCACCGAGAACATCGCGCGGCTGTCGCGCGACTTGGCCGACGCCAAGCTCGATGCGCTGATCATCGTCGGCGACGATCAGCACGAGCAGTTCTTCGACGACAACATGCCGGCGATCCTCGTTTACTGGGGCGAGACGATCGAGAACAACCCGCTGCACATGGACGAGGATGCGCCGGCCTTCTGGCGCAAGGCGCGCTCGCAATTCCATGAGACCGAAAAACCGCGGCAATATCCGGTCGACGCCAAGCTCGGCTTGCGTCTGATCGAAAGCCTGATCGAACAGGGCTTCGATGTCAGTCACTCCAAGAGACTGTCGAAGGAACACGGTGAAGGTCACGCCTTCGGCTTCGTGCACCGGCGCATGATGAACGGCAAGATCGTTCCCATCGTGCCGATTGCGCTCAATACCTATTTCCCGCCGAACCAACCGCGGCCACAACGCTGTTACGATCTCGGCAATGCTATCCGCAAAGCGGTACGGAGCATTGAGGGCAATGCGCGCGTCGGCATTCTCGCCTCTGGCGGCTTGAGCCATTTCACCGTCGACGAAGATCTCGACCGCGGCGTACTCAACTCGCTCAAGCGCAATGACGGCGACGCGTTGAAGTCGATCCCGGTGCAGAAGCTCAATTCCGGCAATTCGGAAATCCGCAATTGGATCGTCGTTGCCGGTGCCGCCGGTCACCTCGAACAGGCCTGGCAAGAGTATATCCCCTGCTATCGCTCGGCCGCCGGTACCGGTTGCGGCATGGGTTTCGCGTTATGGAAATAGGCACGATCCCGAAATATGGAAACCGGTTTTCTGACAAGATCATGCGTGAGGAAAAAGCATGAATGAGATCGATCGCCGCACGGCCTCCGTGCGCGGTTGCCCGATCTGCGGCAAGCCGACCGATACCGCATTCAAGCCATTCTGCTCGAAGCGCTGCGCCGACATCGATCTCAATCGCTGGCTGTCGGGAGTCTATGCTGTACCGGTCAAGGATGATGAGGACGAAGACGGCGAACGCGCGCCGGAAGGCGAACAAGGCGAGCCGTCATGAACGCCCCGACACAACCGGTCTGGCCGGACGAGCTGTTCGACACGCTCAAGCGTGCCGGCATAGGCCAGGTCGGTTATGTGCCCGATGCCGGCCATGCGCGGCTGATCGAGCGCTGCCGCGCTGATGCGGACATTCGCGATGTCGTACTCAGCACCGAGGAAGAAGGCGTGGCGCTCGCCGCCGGCGCCTGGCTCGGGGGTGCGCGTGCCGCGCTGCTGATGCAGTCGAGCGGCGTCGGCAATTGCATTAACATGCTCTCGCTGATGCGCACCTGCCACTTTCCGCTGCTGATGCTGGTGACCATGCGCGGCGAATGGGAGGAGTTCAATCCCTGGCAGGAGCCGATGGGTTCGACAGTCGAGCCGGTGCTCAAGCTGTGCGAGGCCGAGGTCTATCGCGCGCGCACGCCCGATGAGGTCGTAACCTTGGCCGAGCGTGCCGTTCAACAAGCGTTCGGAGACGATCGCATCGTCGCGGTGCTGCTATCGCAGCAGCTCATTGGCCGCAAGGTGTGGACCAAATGACGCAGCGACTTGAACGCCGCGCCGCCATGGCCACGCTGCTCGCCAACCGCGGTGACGATCTCCTGGTCGTGCCCGGCCTTGGCTCGACCACCTGGGATTTGGCCGCGCTCGGCGACAACGCCAAGGACTTCTACATGTGGGGCGCAATGGGCGGTACCGCGATGATCGGGCTAGGCCTCGCGCTAGCGCAGCCGAAGCGGCGCGTTGCCGTCATCACCGGCGACGGCGAGATGCTGATGGGGCTCGGCTCGCTTGCCACCATCGGGGTCCAGCAACCGCCGAACCTCGCGGTCATCGTGTTCGACAACGGCGTCTATGGCGAGACCGGCATGCAGCCGAGCCATACCACGAGCGGAGTCGACCTGGTCGGTGTGGCGACGGCCTGCGGCATCGCCACCTGTCTCGACGTACAGGACGAAAGCGGCCTCGCCGATCTCGCTAGCCGGCTGAAGGTGCTCGGCGGGACACTGTTTGCCCGCCTGGCCATTGCCGCCGACGAGCCGCCGCGCGTTCTGCCCCTGCGCGACGGCGTCGCGCTCAAGCAGCGCTTCCGCGCCGCCTTGGGGGTCAAAGCCTAAGTGTATTCAGTGCCCTGGCCGTTCTGGACACTACGCAACGAGCCCTTTATAACGCCCCGCGCTTTGCACTTTGCCTGCCGCATGCGGCGGGCCGGCGCCCAGGTAGCTCAGTTGGTAGAGCACGTGACTGAAAATCACGGTGTCGGTGGTTCGATTCCGCCCCTGGGCACCATCATCCTTCCAATGACTTGTTAGCAGACGCCACTCGTCCGGTCGGCGCTAAATTTCACAGCGCCGTGGTCATCGCCCGCAACAGCCGCACGTTTCTGTTGCGCCTCGCAGGCGAAGGCGATGAGTTCATCCATGCGGCTGAACAGGTCGGCGTTCAATTCGGCAAGGTCGATTTTGTGGCGTGTGCGGGGGCGACGTCTCATTGTCGGTTGGGAACCACGCGCGCCAGACCTGCGTCCTTAGCCGGGCTCCCGTATCGACAGTCCAACCGTTTTATGTTTGAAATATTGCGGTCGTCGCGGGAGGTTGAAACTGCGCCGGAACCCGTTCGGGCGCCCAACGACGTGGAATTTTCCGATGGCCGAACGATCTTTTGCCAAAGAAGTCCAAAAACTGACATCGGTGAAGGCGAAGAATTTCGTGGCGAAGGGATCCTTGCGATCACCAAAGCCCTTCTGCAATCCGGCGTCGGCTATGTCGGCGGATATCAAGGCGCGCCGATCTCGCATCTGATGGACGTATTGTCCGACGCGCAGGATTTGTTGGCAAATCTTGGCGTGCAGTTTTCCGCGTCCGCGTCCGAAGCTTCCGCAGCCGCTTCCCTTGCCGCATCGATGATGTACCCGATCCGCGGCGCCGTCACGTTCAAGTCGACGGTCGGAACCAATGTGGCGGCGGACGCACTCGCCAATCTCTCGTCCAGCGGCGTCAAAGGCGGCGCGCTCATCATCGTCGGTGAAGACTACGGCGAAGGCTCCTCAATCATGCAGGAGCGTTCGCACGCTTTCGCGATGAAGTCGCAGATTTGGCTGCTCGATCCGAGGCCCGAATCTGCCCTCGATCGTCAAAGCCGTCGAAGAAGGTTTCGAACTATCCGAAGCGTCGAATACGCCGGTAATGCTCGAGGTGCGCATCCGTGCCTGCCATCTGCATGGCTCTTTCATCGCCAAGGACAACAAGCCCCCCGCATTTACACTAAGGCAAGCGCTCGAAAATCCGGTGCGCGATGTCAACCGGATCGTTCTGCCGCCGGCTTCTTACTTGCAGGAACGCGACAAGATCGCCAAGCGGCTTCCTGCGGCCATTGCGTTCATCAAAGAACGAAAGCTTAACGAACACTTCGACGGAGACGCACAGGACGTTGGCATCATCTTGCAAGGCGGAATGTACAACGGCGTCATGCGCGCGTTGCAGCGGCTCGGGCTCGCCGACCTCTGGGGCACTTCACGGGTTCCGCTTTATGTGATGAATGTCACTTACCCGCTGATCGACGACGAGATCGTCGAATTCAGCGCCGGCAAGAAGTCTATTCTGGTCGTCGAAGAAGGTCAGCCGGATTACATCGAACAGGCGATCGGCAGCATCTTGCGCCGTCGCGACGTCAACACGGCCTTGTCCGGCAAGGACGTGCTGCCGATGGCGGGCGAGTACACGGCCGAAGCGATGCTCGGCGGCATTCGCGCCTTTCTCACCAACGCTGCACCCGGCCTGCTGGACGATCAGGTCCGCGCGCCCAATATCCCAAATCCTAACGACGACCCGCGGATGAAGGCGCTGGCCGAGGTTGTCCCGCCGCGCGGCCCCGGCTTCTGCACCGGCTGTCCGGAGCGTCCGATTTTCGCGGCGATGAAACTCGTGGAAAAGGAACTCGGCGAGCACCACGTCGCGGCGGACATCGGCTGCCATCTGTTCTCGATTCTGCCGCCGTTCAACATCGGCGCATCGACGATGGGTTACGGCCTCGGCCCCGCATCAGCCGCCGCCTTCAACGTGAAGGCAGACAAGAAGTCAATCTCGATCATCGGCGACGGCGGATTCTGGCACAACGGACTGACGTCCAGCATCGGCAATGCCGTCTACAACAAGCATGACGGCGTGATCGTGGTCGTCGACAATTTCTATGCCTCGGCAACCGGCGGACAGGACATCCTGTCCTCGCGCGCGGACAACACGACGCGATCGACGCAACACCCCATCACCAAAGCCGTTGAAGGCGTCGGCGCGCAATGGGTCCGGCAGATCGACCGAACCTACGATGTCGCGAAAATGCGCGACACGCTCAAGGATGCGCTGACCAACAAAGAGCCCGGGCCAAAAATAATCGTCGCGTCGTCGGAATGCATGCTCAACCGGCAGCGGCGTGAAAAACCGCTGTTTGCTAAAGCGGTCAATGATGGGCGGCGCATGGTGAGACCGCGCTTCGGCGTCGACGAAGACGTCTGCACCGGCGATCACGCCTGCATCCGACTGTCCGGTTGTCCGTCTCTGTCGGTGAAGAAAACCGGCGACCCGCTGAAGGATGATCCGGTCGCAGCGATCGACAATAGTTGTGTCGGCTGCGGAAATTGCGGCGAAGTGGCTGAAGCGGCGGTGCTGTGCCCGTCATTTTATCAGGCAGACATCGTCTATAACCCGACGGCGTTTGAGCGGCTGACGGCGCGCCTGCGCAACGCGATCATCGGCTTTTTGCAGAAGCGGCGCGCGCGCCGACATCCGATCCTGACACATCCGTCGCCGGCATGAACACCCCTGCCGGCCGGCCCTTGCTCGATACAACGCGACCGCTAACGATCGCCGTGATGGCGATGGGTGGCCAGGGCGGCGGCGTGCTGGTCGATTGGATCGTCGCGCTCTGCGAAGCCAACGGCTGGCTCGCACAGGCAAGCTCTGTGCCCGGCGTCGCACAGCGTACCGGGGCGACGATTTATTATATTGAAGCGCTCGCAATTCCGGCCGCTGCAAAGACAGATATCAGGCCTGTACTTGGGCTGATGGCTGTGCCGGGTGATGTGGATGTGGTGATCGGCGCCGAATGGATGGAGGCCGGGCGCGCCATTCTGCGTGGCCTCGTCACGCCCGATCGAACGATCTTGATTGCCTCGACGCACCGCTCTTATGCGGTAGTGGAGAAGCAGACACCCGGCGACGGCGCCGGCGATCCCGCCGTTGTCTTCGAGGTGGCCAAGGCGAGCGCAAAGCGGCTTATCGCCTTCGATATGGCTGCAGTCGGCGAACAAAACGGCAGCGCCATTTCGGCGGTCTTGTTCGGGGCCGTCGCTGCAGCAGGTGTGCTGCCGTTCCCACGCGAAGCCTACGAGGCCACGATCCGAGAGGCTGGAATCGGCGTCAGCGCAAGCCTGCGCGGCTTCGCGTGCGGCTATAAGCAGGCAAACGCTGAACCGCTAGCGGCTTGGCAAAGCGAAACGCTGACCGAACAGCCGAGCCTGCGTCCGACGGGCAATGCAATTTTCGACGCCCTGCTCGACCGCGCGAGAACCGAGTTCCCCACGGCCTGCCACGATATGCTAGCCGCCGGCCTCACGCGTGCGGTCGACTTTCAGGACATCGCCTATGCGCGCGAATATCTCGCCGTTCTGGCCGACCTGCTGGTGCTCGACCGGTCGTTGTCGGGCGAAAGCCGCGGCTTTGTGCTCACGCGGACCGCGGCAAAGTACGTCGCCGTCGCCATGGCCTACGACGACGTCTACCGCATTGCGGATCTGAAGACCCGTGGCAGCCGGTTCGAACGCGTACGTCGCGAAGTCGGCGCCGCGCCCGACCAGATCGTCGACACGACGGAATTCATGCATCCGCGCATGGAGGAAGTCGCAGGCTCGCTTCCCACAACACTTGGCCGCTTCATCGAGAATCACCCGTCGCTGTTCCGCACCCTCGACCGTATCGTCAACCGCGGCCGCCGCGTGCGAACGACGCGGCTCGCCGGCTTTCTCATGCTTTACACGCTTGCGGGCTTTAAGCGGTTTCGTCGCGGCACGCTGCGCCATACGGTCGAAACGGCGCATCGCGACGCCTGGCTTGATCGTGTCCGCGAGGCGGCAGCGATCAATTATGATCTCGCCGTCGAACTGCTTGCCTGCCGGCGTCTGGTGAAGGGCTACTCCGACACCCACACCCGCGGTCAGTCGAAGTTCGACCGCGTGATGACCGCGGCGAAGCGGCTCGAAGGCCGGGACGATGCCGCTCTGTGGGTTCGCCGCCTGCGTGAGGCGGCGCTGCGCGACGAAGAAGGCATGGCCCTCGAGGGCGCGATCAAAACCATCGACGGGTTTCTCTGAACGCCGCGCACGGCGTCAAATCACCAGCGAGCCCACGCTCGAGCCGCCGCAGACAAACAGTGTCTGGCCGGTGACGAAGCTGTTGCGGCGGTCGGCGAAGAACATGATGGCGCGGGCGACATCTTCGCTGCGGCCGAGCCGCTTCACAGGGATCGCCGGCGGCCAGGTTCTTGTTCGCGCGGATCGCCTTCCGGAATGACGCTGCGGAACATGTCGGTGTCGCCGATCGGTCCCGGCGCCACGACATTGACGGTGATGCCGGTCGGCGCGAGCTCAAGCGCCCAGCTCCGCGCCATGCCGATGACGCCAGACTTGGTCGCGCCATAGGCGGTGCGCGAGGCAAGCCCGAGCGCGCCGCGCGTCGACATCAGGACGATGCGGCCGAAGCCTTTGCTCCTTCATGCCCGGCAGTAGCGCCTGCGTCAGCGTCAATGCCGCGCCGAGATGAAGCTGCGTCAGCGCTTGCAGATCGTCGAGCGTGGTATCCTCGATCGACGCCGGCCGGATCGACACCGGCATTGTGCACGACATGCGTTACCGCGAAGCGTGCCGGCAATCTCGGCGGCCGCCTGCTTGACCGCCGCCGGTTCGAACAGATCGACCGTCGATCGCGTGCAGCTTGGCATGCGACTGCTTCGGCTTCTGGCGGTCGAGCACAACGACCTCGTAGCCCGCTTCCAGCATCTGCCGGCAGATTTCGGCGCCGATGCCGGCGGCGCCGCCGGTGACGACCGCGATGTTGGCTGGCTCGCTCATGCCGCGTCCTCAACCAGCGCCAGCACGCGCAGCGGGCTGCCGGAGCCTTTTTGATCTTCAAGCGGCGCGGCGAACGATCACCGCGCCTTTCGGCGGCAACTGATCGAGATTGGTCAGACATTGCAGGCCGTAGCGGCCCTTGCCGTGCATATAGAAATGCGCCGGAAACGGGGGATTGAAATGTTGCGCCTGGCCGTAATCGGTGCCGATCGTCTCGGTGCCGAAGCCGTGCACGTCGCGCTCCTCGACCAGCCATTTGACGACTGCCGGCTCCGGACCCGGCGTATGCGCGCCGTCGTCGCCGCAGGCCGGCATATTCCGCGATACGGCTTTTTCGACCAGTCGGTGCGCAACAGCACCCAATCGCCGGCGGCGATGCGGCCGTGCTTCTTCTCCCAAGCTTCGACGAACGGCAATGGTCAGCACGAAATCCGGATTGGCGGCGCATTCCTTCGAACAGTCGACCACCGAAGCCGGCGCGATGAAGTTGCTCGGATCGATGGTGTCGACCGCATTGTTCGGCAGGTCCTTGCCGGAGATCCAGTGGATCGGCGCGTCGAAATGCGTGCCGGCAGTGTTCGCCGACCGTGATGTTGTTCCAGTACCAGGCCGGACCGCGCTCGTCGTAGCGCGATACTTCCTCGATGCGGAATGGCGCGCATTGGCCGAACTCCGGCGGCAGCGCGATGATCGGGAATTCCTGCGTCAGCGTATGCGTCAGGTCGACGATCCGGATCGACCCTTGCGCGACACCGCGCGCGAACGCGAGAAGATCGGAAGCCATGACGTCCCCTACTCTGCCAGCTCGCGCTCGAGCGCTTTCGGATTGACCGCGAGCCGCGCGCGAACATCTTCGGCAATATCACCGACGAAGACATCCTCGAGCCCGCGTTGCAGCGCCTTCACCACCGCTTTGGCAAGCGCGGCCGGCGTCACTTTCGGCGGCGGCACGGTCTGGAACCATTCGGTCTCCAGCGGGCCGAAGAACACGTTGAGCACCTTGACGCCGCCCGGCCGCAGTTCGGCGCGCAGGCATTGCGCCGCCGACAGGCAGGCCGCTTCGGCTGCCGAATAGGCGCCATAGGCCGGCCAGTTCATCAGCGCGTGCACCGACAGCAGATTGACGAAGGCGGCGGCCGAATTGACGCCGTCGGCGCCGCGCGCGCGCATGCCCGGCCCGAAGGCTTGCGCCAGCCGCATCAGGCCGAAATAGCGGATGTCCATTTCCTCGCGCGCCACCGTCAAGCCGCGCCGCTGCATGATGCCGCCCGGCGCGCACATGCTCGGCGGTGTTGACGACAATATCGATGCGGCCGCCGTTCTGCTCGGCCTGCTCGGTCACCAACTCGGTGTCGGTGACATCGAGCGGCACGATCTCGACACGCTCGATCTTGCGCAGCGCCTCCTGCCCCGGAAACGGCTTCCACGGATCGGCGACGCCGACGAAGACGATATTGGCGCCGGCCTTGGAGAAAGCCTCCGCCATCGCCTGCCCGACCGCGGTGCGGCCGTCGGTGATCAGGACACGGCGGAATTTCGGATCGCAGGTCATTTCGCGCAGTTGCGGATCGTCGGCCATGTTGGGGGTGTCTTTCTCCGGCAAGGCGATCATCACCGGCGCGCCGCCTTTGTCGAGTTTGAGATCGAGACGAACGCGATCGCCTTCGCGTCACGTCGCCGTGCAAATGCGACAGCACGACCGGACCGCAATCGAGCTTGGTGAGCCCGGTGCGCCACGGCGTGCGCTCGCGAAAATAGGGATCGGTCGAGGTGCGGATGGTCGTTTCGGCGAGCAAGCGTGCCGCGATTGTCGACCGGCACGAACGGCACGCGCGCCGACAGGCACTTCGGGCAGGCATCGCGCGGCGGATAAAAAACCGTGCTGCAATCGGCGCAGGTTCTGCAGTTCGAAACGGCCTTGCGCGGCGGCCGCCGTCAGCCCATGCGCGGTGCGGCTGCGGATCGATTGCGGGTAGAGCGGCTGCCGCGTCTTCTTGAGCGGATTCTTGCGTTTCGGGCGAACGAGCGGCTCGGTCATGGTGCCCTCGCAAGGACGGCGGCGCCGGACGACAGGCCGCGATCGTAGTTGATCATACCAAAACCGGAGACGAGGGCGAGTTCGGCGTCGGCCACCGGCTTACCGATCGGCTTGCCGGTCAACTGACGCATCGCCTCGGTAATGCCGAGATAGCCGCCGGCCGCGCCCGCCTGGCCGGCCGACAATTGCCCGCCGGAGGTATTGTGCGGGAAACTGCCGTCGGTGGTGAAGCTGTGGCTGCGCACGAAGTCGGGCCCCTCGCCTTTGGCGCAAAAGCCGAGATCCTCGAACTGCATCGTGACGATGACCGGGTAATCGTCATAGGTCTGCGACCAGATCGACGTCGTCCGGGCTTGACGCCGGCCATCTGCCACAGCTCATCGACATCGAGCGCCCAGCCGCCGCGATACTGGATCGGGTCGTCGGGAAAGGCATTGTGCCGTTCGATGGTCGACGAGCAGCCGCACGGCCGGCAGCCCAAGCGACTTGGCGACGCTCGGCCCGGCAGACCAGGAAGGCTTCGGCGCCGGCGCAGGGCATGACGCAATCGAACAGATGCAGCGGATCGGAAATCGGCCGCGCCGACATGTATTCGTCGAGCGTCAGCTTCTTCTTCATCATGGCAAACGGAATCGCCAGCGCGTTGTCGCGCTGCGCCACGCAGAGCTTGCCGAAATCCTCGCGCTTGGCGCCATACATATTCATGTAGTTCTTGGTGATCAGCGCGAACGAGGCATTGGCGCCGCCGGAGCCGTAAGGATAAACCGCATCCTGGGCGAAACGCGAAAACGACGCCAAGGTCTTGCGGAACGAATCGACGTGATTGGTGTCGCCGGCGACGCAGGCGACGAATTGCGCGTCGCCGCATTGCACGGCCCGCGCCGCGCGCCGCAAGCCGACGACACCGCTGGCGCCGCCCATCGGCACATGATCGAGCCAGCGCGGCGAAAGGCCGAGATGCTGGGTCATGCCGACCGCGGTATCGGGACCGAGTGGTGAAACTCGACAGCATCAAGCCGTCGATGTCCTGCGGCCGGCATAGCTTGGCGGCGCGCGTCAATTCGTGCAGCGCGCGGCCGATCCACCAATGCGCCGAATTGGTCGAGTAGCGCCGATACGGAACGGTGATCGGCGACGCAGGCGACAACGTCGTCATAGGCCATGCGGACCGGGGCGCTGCTCATGCGCACACCGGCCGCGACGACGTGCGGGACAGAGACAGCTGGCGCATCACATGAACAACTGAATGTTGCCGAAGGCGGCCTCGCAATTGACGAGATCGACGCGCTTCAGTTTGATCTTCAAGACGCCGTCCATCAGCGCCAGCGTATGCGTCGCCCAGGCGGCATAAAGCTGCTGATCGTCGTAACGCGTCTCGACGTAATGCATCGGCGTCCAGGTGACGTATTCGTTCTTGGCTCGTCGCGGCTGATCGACCTGCGGCGTTTGCAGCACATGATGGCAGCGGCTTTTCGGTTTCTGCGAGAAAGTCCGGTTGCCCTTGAGCCGCTCGACACGAACCTTCAGCAGCAGCTTGTCCTCGTGCATCAGCGATGCCGTCAGACGCGCGATCGGTCTGGCCCCATTCGAGCGGCATCCAGTAATAGGCCGTCCTCGGCGTAACAGATCGAGCCATTCCTCGAAGCGATGCTGATCGATCAGCCGCGCTTCGTGGATGACGAAATTGATCAGGTCCTGATCGGTCGGGCGTTGCCATTATATGCGTCCGTTCACATCGACATCGTCATGAATTTCGACCAGGCATGGAACTGATTGCGCATCTGCCATTCGGTCGTGCCGTTGGTCTGACGGCGGTGACGTCCGGCTGTTCGGACGGATCGTAGAGCCGCTGCACGTTGACCCATTGATTGGCGTCGACATGCAGGCCTTCCTGCGCGCGTTCGTACATCTCCAAGATCGTCGTGACCGACCACCGAGGTCGGCGCATTGATCAGGCGGTTATACATCAGCGTGCGCTCGAGCAGCATGTCGGGCGCGTCGACCAGCCGGAAGGTCCAGGATTCGACCAGCGTCTTGTTGGCGGCCAGCGGCTTGAACAGGCGGATGAGCTGGATCGGCCCCTTGATCATCAGATTGGGGAAATAGACGGTGTTGTGCCGGTTCTCGCCAAGGATCTTCTTGGCCCGCTCCTCGCCGTAGGCCGCAACCATCTTGTCGAAATAGCCGGGGATCGCCGAATAGTCGGAGTGGATCGAGTGATGCACGCCGGTGTGGCCATGGCCGTTCGGCCAGACCCGGATGCCCATATTCTCGAAGAACTCGTAGGACGACATGAACGGCGCATAGATCTCGACCGCCATCGGCTTCTTGGTGCCGGGCGGCGCATTCTTCCAGACCTCGATCGCGGTGCCGGCCGACGACTTCATGCGCGACCATCGGATGGCAGGTGTCGGTCTGGTTCTCGACCAGCATCTTCCAGTTGCAATTGTGCATGTAGCGCAGCACGCCGCCGGCAACCTGGAGCTTTGCCGACCGGCGAACGGTCGACCATGTTGTCGAAGCTCGACAGGCTCTCGCCGAAGAACTCCTCAAAGCCGAGCCCGACGTCGTTGAGCTTGGCGAAGATGAAGCCGCGATAGTTGTGCACGTGCCGGACCGGCGCCATGCCCTTGCCGGCGTGGCTCTGTTCAAGGCCGGTGTTCTCGTAACCCTTCTTCAGCGGGATCGCGAGCAGCGAACCGTCGGTCTGAAGCTCCAGGCGTGATACGGGCAACGGAAGAACTTGCCGGTGTTGCCGCAGGCTTCGGTGGTGATGCGCGTGCCTTTGTGCGGGCAGCGATTGTACAGGACCTTCACCGTGTTGTCGGTGTGACGCACCATCAATACCGGCTGGAGGCCGATCGTCGTGCCGTAATAGTCGCCGGGGTTGGGGATCTGGCTTTCATGGCCGACATAGATCCAGGTGTTGGCGAACAGATGCTCCATCTCGAGCTGGAACACTTCGTCGTCGATATAGACGTCGCGATGCACTTCGGTCGGCCGCACCAGGTCTTGGACCGCTTCGACGTTCCCACGATATCTCGACATCGCCACTCTCCCTCCCACTTCCGCCGTCACAGATCGATGACCAGACGCGGCGTCTTCGACCGTGACACGCAAATCTGCATCAATTGTCCCCTCGGCTTTTTCGGCATCGGACAGGATGTAGTCCCGATGATCCGGCACGCCTTCGAGACCGTCACCTGGCAGATGCCGCAATCGCCGCGCTTGCAGTCGTGCAGCGGATCCTTGCCGGCCTCGATCAGCACGTCGAGAATGCTCTTGTCCGGCTGGAATTAGAAAGCTTTCACCGGAGCTTTTCAATACGACCTCGAAGGCTCGATCGCCGGCACAGCGGCGCCGCCGCCGTGAACAGTTCGAACCGCAGCCGGCCCTGCTCCCAGCCGAGGTCTTTGGCGGCGGCGATCGCCGCGTCGATCATCGGCACGCGGCCCGCAGCAATAGACCGGCTCGTCGGCCTTGAGCGACGCCATCAGCGCCGCGCACGTCGAAAACATGCACCGGCGGTCGTCGTCGGTATGCATCGTCAGCCGGTCGCCGCACAGCGCCTCGATATCGTCGAGAAACGCGAGGTTGGTCGCGCGACCGCCCGGCATAATAGAAGCCGATACGGCCGCCGCTCGGAGGTCAGAGCCGCCGCCATCGACGACGATCGGCGTGACGCCGATGCCGCCCGGCGATCAGCACCACCGGGTAGCGGCCCGGATTGAGCGGGAAATTATTCGCCGGCGGCAGCGTCGCGAACCTGATCGCCCGGTTTCAAGCGTGTGCAT
This sequence comes from uncultured Pseudomonadota bacterium, assembly GCA_963720835.1. GTDB lineage: Bacteria > Pseudomonadota > Alphaproteobacteria > Rhizobiales > Xanthobacteraceae > Pseudolabrys. The sequence continues at coordinate 354,117 of CAVRHC010000014.1, forward strand.
GAAGCGCGAGCCGCCCTGGCTCGGATCCTCCAGCCGCACGCCGAGCCGATAGGCCTGCCGGCCGCGTGGTGGCGAGCGGATCGCTTTCAGATTGATCAGCGAATAGGACCGATCGCCGCCGTCCGGAAGGCGAACGCGGACATGCGCGCCGGGCTGCCAGGATGGCAACGGCTCGCGATGCGGGCGCGACAAGGCGGATCGTGCGGACCAACGGCGTTTCCGCCCGAACTTCCGTAACGTCAACAGCAGGCCTTCGCTATGGTCATATCGCCGGATATTTTAAGTCTAAAATATCCCGTTTGGCAATGCCGTTCACAGGCTTTGGGATGGGTCATGAACTCTTCGATGACCTCTGGCGGCGCCAGCGCGAATTCGCCCGCCCGGCTGACGCCGAGCCCGGCGAGCCGGCGCAGCTTGACGGCCATCTCCGCCATCTTTACCGCGATCGGGATGCCGTTGATGACCGGCGCACCATCGACTTTGTGCTCGTGCAGGGCCGAGAACAGCAGCATCGGGATCCCGCCGCCGGGGATGAGCACTTCGCAGCCGTCGGCAACAAGCGGGCTTGGCTTGCTCGGCAAAAAGATCCTTCACCTTGTCGGCAAGATCCTGCGATTCATAGGCTTTGAGGATCTGGCCCGGCTCGAACTGCATGGCGTGAACACCGGTGACGCGCCGCTCGAGGCCGTATTTCGCGATCTGGTGATGAAACCACGGGATATAGCGCGTGTTGATCGTGACGATCCCGACGCGCTGGCCGAGCTGGCAGGCTGTAGAGCATCGAGGCTTCGCCGAGCGCAACCACCGGGATATTGACCACCGAGCGCGCTTCATAGAGCCCGGCATCCTGGAAATGGCCGACGACAAAAGCGTCGTAGCCCTCGCGCTCGGCGCGCACCGCGTTGCAAATGACTTCGCGCGCGCAACGCATCTCGACGATCGGGTGGGCATAGGAATCGTGCGGCGTGATGCCTTTGACGTCGACACCGGTGCCTTCGTCGACAATGGTCTTGTCAGATGGGCGCGCAGGCGATCCCAGTAAGTCTTGCCGTTCTCGTAGTCGACATAGCTTTGATACCAGATACGCATGAGGGCCTCCCATCGTTCCTATGGCGGCGCCGCCCGGCAGACTTACGTTGCAATCGGCGCCACTAGATGTTTTACGGTCGGAGCTAAAGACAGCTGTCTTTCCCAGAATGACTCAAGGTTACAGTCAATGTCCAGAATGACCGGCACACGCAACCAGCGCTCGTCGAGCAATTGTCGCGTGCAGTTCGCGCCGCACGAGCGAACGGTGCCGGCAATGCTGATCGCGGCAGGCCGAACGCTTCGCCGACAAGCCGCTGGTTTCGTTCGGCGGCGAGACTTGGAGCTACGCGCGAACGCGCGATGAGGCCGCCGTTTCGGCGCGACGCTGCGTGCGGCCGGCATCAAAAGCGGCGACCGCGTCGCGCTGATTTGCTCCAACCGCATCGAATTTCTTCGCGCGTTTCTTGGACTGCGCCTGGATCGGCGCGGTCTCGGTGCCGATCAACACCGCGTCTCGCGGCCATCAATTGCAGCACATCCTGTCCAATTCGGCGGCGCGGCTGCTGATCATCGAGGCGGCCTTCGCTGGCAACCTCGATCAGCTCGACGTCGCCGCACTGCCGCTCGAGACGATCTGGACAATCGATGCCGACACGCCGGTGCATGCCGGGTCGATCGTCATCGACACCGATGCCCGGCCGGCAGCGACAAGCTGCGCCGGCAAACATTGCGCTCCGCGCAGACATGCTGACGATCCTTTACACATCCGGCACGACCGGGCCGTCGAAAGGCGTCTGCTGTCCGCACGCACAATATTTCTGGTGGGGGCTCAATACCGCCGCACTGCTTGAGCCTCAGCGCCAACGACGTGCTCTGCAATCGACCTTGCCGCTATTTCACACCAACGCACTGAATACCTTCTTCCAGGCGCTGCTGATGGGGATCAGCGTCACCTTCGAAAAGACGGTTTTCCGCCTCCGATTTCTATGCCGCCCTGACGCGGTCGCAGCGCGACAGCGACCTATGTGCTCGGCGCCATGGTGCCAATCTTGCTGTCGCGGCCGCGCATCGCCGGAAGAATGCGGCCATCCGGCCCGCATCGCGCTCGCGCCCGGCGTGCCGGCCCGCTTCCATGCCGAATTCACCGAACGCACCGGCATCAAGCTGATCGACGGCTGGGGCTCGACCGAAACCAATTTCGCGATCGGCACGACCTGCGGACAAGCAGCGGCCCGGACGATGGGCCCGGTCTTTCACGGTTTTCAGGCCCGTGTCGTCGATGAGGACGACAACGACGTGCCGGACGGCCAGCCCGGCGAATTGTTGGTGCGCGCCGACGAGCCGTTCGCCTTTGCGACGGGTTATTTCGCCGCGCCGGAAAAAACCGTCGAGGCCTGGCAGAAATCTCTGGTTTCATACCGGCGACCGCGTGATCCGCGAAAGCGACGGCTATTTCCGTTTCGTCGACCGGATCAAGGATGCCATCCGCCGGCGCGGCGAGAACATTTCGTCGTTCGAAGTCGAGCAGGTTTTGCTGAGTCATCCAGCGGTTGCGATCGCCGCGGCCTTTCCGGTCCGCTCGGCGCTCGCCGAAGACGACGTCATGGTCGCAGTCGTGCTGCACCCTGGACAGACGCTGGCCGCACTCGACCTGATCAAATATCTGCGAACCGCGGCTGCCTTATTTCGCCGTGCCGCGTTATGTCGAATTCGTCGAGCCAGCTGCCGACGACCGAGAACGGCAAAGTGCAGAAATACAAATTGACCGAACGAGGCGTCACCGCAAGCGACGTGGGATTGCGAAGCCGCGGGCTACATCAAGCGCACACAATCCTTTTTTCTCGGCATTATTGACTTCCCCAAAAATCATTTTAAGATTGAAATAATTGCCGGAGCCGGCGGCAGACAGATTTTGATTTTGGTACACGGCGTCAATGCCGCGGCCGACGACTGAGCGCAGATCCGGAAGCACCGGTCGGCGCTGACGAACGTTGCATTTTCTCGAAAGGCCTCGCAAGACCAAGCGAACTATCATGCGTCTCCAAGTATGGATGGAGACTACCATGAGAAAACTCGTCCTCGGCTTTACTGCACTTGCCGGACTTAGCGTCGCTGCGACCGCGTCGCAGGCGCAAGATATCACCGTCGGCTTCGTGACCTCGCTCAGCGGCCCGGCCTCCTCGATCGGCCTGAACTACGAAAAGGGCATGAAGGCCGCCTATGCGTACAAGAGCGAAATCGACGGCCATAAGATCAAGATGATCAAGCTCGACGACGGCTCCGATCCGTCGGCGGCGACGAAGAAGCGCGCAAGCTGGTCGAGCAGGACCACGTCGACGTCATGTTCGGCACGTCGAGCGCGCCGGGCACCAACGCGATGCTGACGTCGCCAACGAACTCAAGGTGCCGTTCCTCGGCGTCTCGCCGGTCCGGCGCGCCGATCCCGAAGGAAGGCCACCCGTGGGGCGTCTCCACCGTGCAGACTCCGCCCTGATGATCAAGGTGATCGCCGACCGCATGAAGCGTGACGGCATCAAGACCGCGGGCTTCATCGGCTTCAACAACTCGTGGGGCGATCTCGTCTACAACGGCGCCAAGGCGGCCGAGAAGGGCGGCGGCCCGAAGATCACCAGCAACGAACGCTACGCGCGCACCGACACCTCGGTCACCGCGCAGGCGCTGAAGGTCATCGCCGACGAAGCCGGACGGCTTCCTTGACGGCGGCTCGGCAACGCAAGCGCGCGCTGCCGCTGCTCGAACTGCGCAAGCTCGGCTACAAGGGCCCGTTCTTCGGCACGCCGGCGCTGCTCAACCGCGACTTCATCCGCATCGGCGGCAAGGCGGCCGAAGGCGTGCAGGTCTCCGCCGGTCCGGTGATCGTGACCAGTCCAGCTGCCGGATTCGCATTTCTCCAAGAAGATCGGCACGGCATTCCACGAAATCTTCAAGAAGGTGAACGGCGGCGAAGCCGACGACGGCTTCTCCGGCTACGCGTTCGACGCCTGGGTGGTCTTCCTGAAGCCGCCAAGGTCGCGCTGACCAAGGCCAAGCCCGGCACGCAGGAGTTCCGCGAAGCGCTGATGCAGGCGATCTACTCCAACAAGAACGTCGACCGGCGTTCACGCCGTCTACAACTTCACGCCGAAGTCCTACTACGGCGTCGACGAGCGCAGCCTCGTCGTCGTCAAGCTCGTCAACGGCAAGTGGATGTATCAGCCCTGATGCACCGTTGCTTGTATCGCGGCGATTTGAGCAAGATAGTCATGAACTCTCAGATCGCCGCGATACTGACCATCGATGGCATCGCCACCGGCGCCATCTATGTCCTGATCGCCCTCGGCTTCGTGCTGATCTTCTACCGTCACGCGGATCGTCTTCGTCCCGTTCGGCGACATCACCGCCTTCACGGCGCTGACGCTGGCGGCGCTTGAAAACAAACAGCTGCCGGGCACCGTCGGCATGGTGGCCGTGCTCGCCGCTGCTCGCGACGCTGATGGAATGTCTTCGAGCCTCTGGCGCGCGCGCGCATACGACAGATATTCCGCGCGCGCTCTTCTTCTATCTTATTCTTGCCCCTTATTCCGGCGGCGATCGTCTGGCTGACCAGCCGGCAAGCTGCTGCCGGCGCCTTGTGCGCATCATCTTGACGATCGCCGTCATCCTGCCGATCGCGCCGCTGCTCAATCGCATCGTCTTTCGGCCGATCGCCGATGCCTCGGTGTTGCTGCTGCTGATCGTGTCGGTCGCATTGCATTTCGCCCTCGACGGCCTCGGCCTGCTGTTTTTCGGGCCGGAAGGCGTGCGCACCGAAAGCCTGATCGACTACACCGCGATCATCGCCGGCACGCCGATTTCCGGCCAGGCCATGCTGATCATCGTCGCGTCCGCGATTTTCTTCAGCTTCCTGCTGTTTCTGTTTTTCAATTTCACGCTCTACGGCAAGGCCCTGCACGCGACCGCGATCAATCGGACCGGCGCGCGGCTGATGGGCATTCGGCCGCACTACTCCGGCACCATCGCCTTTCTGCTCGGCTCGCTGCTGGCCGCGGTCTCCGGCATCCTGATCGCGCCGGTCAACACCATTTTCTACGATTCCGGTTTCCTCATCGGGCTGAAGTCGTTCGTCGGCGCCATCATCGGCGGCCTGGTCAGCTTCCCGGTGACCGCGATCGGCTCGCTCTTCGTCGGCATCCTTGAAAGCTTTGCCGCGTTTCTGAGCAGTCCCTTCAAGGAAGTGATCGTGTTCTCGATCCTCATCCCGGTTCTGCTGTGGCGGTCCTACACGCTCGTGCAAGCCAGAGGAAGAGGACGAGGAATGAGCGCGCGCCAGACGCTGGATTGCGATCACGGTCGGCCGTGCTGGCGCTTGCCGGCCGCGCCGCTTTATCTTCAGCCGTTCACGATCACGCTGTTGAACTACATCGGCGTCTATGCCTTCATCGCGCTCGGCCTCGTGCTGCTGACCGGCATCGGCGGCATGGTGTCGTTCGGCCAGGCATCGTTCATGGGCATCGCCGCTTATGCGACCGCCTGGACATCGGCGTCATGGGCTATTCGCCCTGGCTCGGGCTTGTTCTCGCGTTGGTCGATGACCGGCTTGGTCGCCGCGATTCTCGGCGCGGTGACGCTGCGGCTGCAGGGCCATTTCCTGTCGCTCAGCACCATCGCCTGGGGCCTCGCGATCTATTTCAGCTTCGGCAACATTCCCGGCCTCGGCGCCTATAACGGCATCGCCGTCGTTGCCGCCGATCTCCATCGGCTCGCTTCTCACTGGTCGAAAGCGGCGAGATTTACTACCTGATCTGGGGCGTCCTGCTGGTCATCATGCTGGGCGCATACAATCTTCTGAATTCGCGCGTCGGCCGGGCGATGCGCGCGCTGCGCGGCGGCAACGCGCTGGTCGAATCGCTCGGCGTCAACGCGTTTCAGGTTCGGCTCGTCACTTTCGTGATCGCCGCGTTGCTCGCCGCGATTTCCGGCTGGCTTTACGCTCACATGAGCCGCTTCGTCAGCCCGACGCCGTTCGACGTCACCATGAAGCATCGAATATTCCTGATGATGGCGATGATCGGCGGCTCCGGCTATCTGCTTGGCGCGGTCGTCGGCGCGGCGCTGATCACGCTGCTGAAGAACACCATTCAGGACGTCCTTGCCGCTGATCGCGCCCAGCTCGTCGGGCCAGCTCGAGATCGTCGTATTCGCGGTCCTTTTCATCCTCTTCCTGCAACGCGCCCGCGAACGGCATCGTCCCCTTCATCACCCAGTGGCTGCCGGAGCCGCAATAGCCGGCGCGCCGCCGGAGGCAGAGCCACTGCCGCGCCGAGCGCAGCCGGAAAAGGGAACCGTGCTGCTGAAGGTCGAAGCCGCTGATCCGCCGATTCGGCGGGCTGATCGCCGTCAATGACGTCAGCTTCGAGGTTCGCGCCGGCGAAATTCTCGCGCTGATCGGCCCGAATGGTGCCGGCAAGAGCACGATGTTCAATCTGATCACCGGCGCCTTGCGCTGCCAGCGGCGGCCGAATCGTCTTCGCCGGCGAAGACATCACGCGCGCTCCGCAACGCCATATCGCCGCCGCCGGGATCGCGCGCACATTTCAGCACGTCAAACTGCGTCCGAAAATGTCGCTGCTCGACAACGTGCTGCTTGGCGCCTATCCGCCGCACCAGCGCCGGTTATCTTGGCAGCGCATTCCGGCTCGACCGGGCCGAGGAGCGGCGCGCCGCTACGAGGCGATGAAGCAACTCGACCGCGTCGGGCTTGGGGTCGCGGCCTTACGAACTCGCCGGCAACCTTCCGCTTGGCAATCAGCGGTTGCTGGAAATCGCCCGCGCGCTTGCCGCCGATCCGGTTCTGCTGGTGCTCGACGAGCCTGCCGCCGGTCTGCGCCGGCAGGAGAAACTGGCGCTGGCCGATCTTCTGCGCACGCTGCGCGCCGAAGGGTTGACGATCCTGCTGGTCGAGCATGACATGGAATTCGTCATGGGTCTGGTCGACCGCATCGTCGTCATGGAATTCGGCTGCAAGCTCTGCGAAGGCGAGCCGGAGGCAGTCCGCGACGATCCGCGCGTGCAGGAAGCCTATCTCGGAGGCGTCGCCTGATGGCCCTGCTTTCGATCGAAAACGTCAGCGTCTCCTACGGCAAGGCCGAAGCCGTCCGCAACGTCTCGCTCGAGGTCGAGGCCGGCCAGATCGTCACCGTGATCGGCCCGAACGGCGCCGGCAAAACGAGCTTGCTGACCAGCGGCGATCGGCCTGATCCCCTCGCCGGGGCGCATCATATTCAACGGCGAGGACATCACGCCACTTCGATACCGAACGCCGTATCGAGATGGGCTTTTGTCTCGTTCCCGAGCGACGCGAGTTGTTTGCCGAAATGTCGGTCCACGACAATCTGCTGCTCGGCGCCTATAGCCGCCGCGACGGCTCGGCGGCGGTCGAAGCGTCCATCGATGAGGTCTTCGATCGTTTCCCGCGCTTGAAAGAACGGCGCTCACAGAAGGCCGGCACGCTGTCGGGCGGCGAGCGGCAAATGCTCGCGCTCGGCCGCGCGTTGATGGCAAGCCGACGCTGCTGATGCTCGACGAGCCGAGCCTGGGGCTGGCGCCGCTGATCATCCGCGAAATCTTCCGCATTATCCCGTCGCTGCGCGAATCTCGGCGTTTCGATCCTGCTGATCGAGCAGAACGCGCGCGCGGCGCTCGAGACGGCGGACTTCGGCTACGTGATGGAGACCGGCGAGATCGTCCGCTCCGGCCCGGCCAATCGACGCTGATCGACGATCCGCAGTTGATCGCGACCTATCTCGGCGGTCAGGACAGCGGCCACTAAACCCCGGCCTTCGGCACGCATCAGACAACCGGCGGCCGCGCCAGTCCCGCTTGCTGTAGCATACGAAGGAAATCCGCCAGCCGCTCACGCCGGTAGGCCGGCACGTCCATCTTGGCGTAGTCGTAGAAGCCTTTGCCGTCGCGCAGGCCGTTGCGGCCTTCGGCCATGTTCTTGTGCACGATCTTCGGCGCCTCGAAGCGGGGGTCGTTCATCGCGTCGAGAAAGATAGCGGCTTGCGTAATAGAGGATGTCGCCGCCGCCCCAGTCGATGAACTCCAATAGGCCGAGCATGGCGAAGCGGAAGCCGAAGCCGTATTTGACCGCCTTATCGACATCCTCGGCAGTCGCGACGCCTTCTTCGACGAGACGCGCCGCTTCGTTCATCGCCAACGCCTGGATTCGCGGCACGATATAGCCTGGTGAGGCCGCGCACTCGACCGGCACTTTTCCGATCGACGTCAACAACACGCTGAATTCCTCAAAAACATTTCGATCCGTTTCCTTAGTCGGGCTCAGTTCAATCAGCGGTACGAGGAAGGCAGGGTTCAGCCAATGAGCGTTCAAGAAGCGGCGCGGCCGGCCGCTATAGTCCGACAGCTGAGTCGACAAAAACGTCGATGTCGTCGACGCGATGATGGCCTCCGGCTGCGCGGTCTTATTGATCGGCGACAGCGCGGCTTGCTTGGCGTCCTCGGTTTCCGGCACGGCCTCGAAAACGTAGCGAACGCCGGCCAGAGCTTCGACAGCTCGTTCGCAGGAATAAACCGATACTTGCGTCATGATGCCGTCGATAGCGCTCGCATCGAAGCCGCCGATATCGGCTACCAGCCGCAGCGAGCCACGCACTTCGGCCAGGGTCTCATCGAAAAAACGCTTCTGGTCGTCGGCTGATCGCAGCTTGGCATCGATGAGCCGTACCGCGTGACCGGCATACGCAAATGAATGCGCAATGCCACGGCCCATCCGTCCTGCTCCGACGCATGCAACGACTGCGCGGTCCGCGTTCACGCTCAAATGCCCTGTTGCAGTAGCTTAAGCAGACTGTCCTTGCTTTCGTTCGCAAGGCCGAGCGACTGCAGCGTCCGGCCCGTTTTGGCGAAGTCATTACCGCTCGCGGCGCCGGCAATCGCCAGAAGCCCGGCCGCCACCGGCACCGGCACATTGCACAAGTCGACCGACCGAAACCAGAAAAGCCAATCCGAGCCCGATGTCTTCCCGCAAATAGCGGTGCGTCTTCAGGTCGAGATGCTCATGCCAGTCGCCAGAGTCGACCAGCTTGTCATGCGCGAGCTTGCCGTACATCCAGTTCGATGTGTTGTAGTGGTCGGCGAGCGGAAAATGCGGCGCCGAATACCCAAGCGCCTCACGGATTGCAATGCGTTCGGCATCGAGTGCGTCATGCACGCGGCGGATCGAAGGTTGCGTGCCTTCCTTGTGAATGTCCCAGCGTTCGAAATGCTCGATCGGGCCCGCATTCATGATGATGAGCGGCGGGTGAATGATCGGACCCGCATTCATCAGCGCGCCCGACAAGGCGTCTTCGACGCGCTCAATTGCGCCGGGAAAGGCCTGCTGAAATCACGGCGAACGCCTCATCGGTACGCTTGGCCGGGAATGCACCGGTCGGCAGCCGCGTCGCCCGCGTCGTGATCGCCACTTCGTTCGGCCCGTGCTTGCGCGTCAGCCACGGCAAAGTCCCGGTTTCGGCAATGGTCACCTCGGCGCGGCTGCCTACATCGCGCAGGACTTTCGTCATGAGATAGGACCCGAACGTGCCCGGCGGCAGGAAGATCACCTGCCCGCTTTTGAGATGCGGCGCCAGCGTGACAGCAAGATCGTGCTGCGCGAATGCCGGCGTCGGCGCAACGATCAGTTCGGCACCACGCACGGCCTCGGAAATGTCCGTCGTCGGCTTGGCGATGGCAATGTCACGGACGCCTCGAAAATCACGCAGGTGGATAGTCCGCGTGTCGAGAACCGGCTTGAAGGCCTCGGCATCCCGCCGCCAAAAACGGACCTCGTGGCCGGCCTCGGACAAATCCGCGGCGGCGGCATACGAACCGTTGCCACCGCCCAGCACCGCAATTTTCATGAACGTCCTCAATGACTAATGACACGCTTCCAATGGACAATTACCGGCGACGCGAAGTGGGTCAACAAGAAAGCGCGGTTACATGTCCACGCTACTCGAGCGCTTTTATGCCTGTGACAGCAGACGATGCCTACGCTCGCATCGCTATGACATTTGTGCGTTGTGACCGCGTTCGCGGTCCGGTCGCATTTATGCGCTGAGCCCCCCATCCGCCATCAGCAGGGTTCCGGTCGTGAAGCTGCTAGCGTCCGAGGCGAGATAGAGCACGGATCAAGCAACTTCCTCAGCGCGCGGCCTATCTGGCGGTCGGCAGCTAGGTGCTGGCAATATCGCCGAGCAATTCACGGCCATTTACTGGATGTCGCTCGTTCTGGCGTTCGTCGCCATGGGCGCGACTGACTTTCTCATGCGCTCATCCACCGGCATCGGAGTGACCGCGATGCGCGATGACGAGGCGGCGGCAGGGACGATCGGAGTCAACCTGTTTCGCGCGCGTCATCTGCTTTCTGTGGGAGGTCTCTATCCGCGTTGCAGCAAATGACCACTCTTTTGGTCGAAGCGTGCACTAAATCGGATTTGATTGGTTGCAGCCCAGTCATCCCAGCCGGTCGCCCGGCGCGGAGAGCTTGTTCAACAGCGGCGCGACGGCCGAGATGTCTCGCACCAGCGCCTTTTTGAGCTCCATCATCGCCGCGCTTTGCGCGCTATCGGCGCGGGTGATCATGGCGGTCCAGCGCTCGGGACCGCTGCATCGCGTCGCTAATATCGTCACGAAGCCGAACGCGCGCGGCTCGCCGATGCCATCTTTACCTGGGCGCGCAAGCATCAAGCCGCATTACCGTCTCGCCCGAGCGCGTCAACCAGATGGCCGGCCACGAGCCGCCGGGAATTTTGATCGGCTTCTGGGACGAGAAGGACTACGAGGACGAGTTCGGCCAGCCCTTCAAGGGAAGCAAACGCGCCCGCTGATCCATTCGGTTATCTGTCATGCGGTGCATAACAGCACCGCTCGCCTCATATGGTTGACCCAATCACTTGGCGCCTTGCGTGGCGTGATAGCTGAGCTCCCCAGGATCGGTTAGGTCGGGCACCCGCCAGCCGTCGAGATCGTATTCGGCCATGCATTGCTCGGCGAAGCCTTTGAACTTGTCGGCATTGCCGGAGGCCTGCGCGCCGAACAGCGCATAGCGGCGGATTTCCTCGGTCGAGCCGCCGTAGTTGATCTCGTAGAGCTCGTGGCGGCCACCGAACTCGGTGCCGAGACAATCCCACAACAGCTTCATCAGCTTGACCCGCTCTTCGGCCTTGTAGCCGTTGGAGCCGCGCAGGTACTGATCGAGATACGGGCGAATTTCGGGATTTTGAAAATCGCGCGCATGCGAATTCAGATAGATCAGGCCCGAGGCCACCGTCTGCTCGATGATGTATTTGACCTTGCTGTAGGCAATGGTGGCGATGATGGCATAAGCGTTGCCCGGGTCCATGTTGGGCAACAAATATTCTCCGATCCACGGCTTCGGGTCGCGCACCATGGCGTCCGACAGCGCCCAGAACAGATTGCGCCAGGCGATCACTTCGCCGACGTTGGCCTGCACGCCGCGGAAATCCTTGGTGCCGGCCGCTTCCGTCGCCTTCAGCAACAGGCCGGCGATGAAATCGAGCTTGACCGCGAGCCGCGTGCAGCCATGCACCACGAAGCGCGGCAGGAAGCCGGTGCGCGGGAAGAAATTATTGGCCTTCTCGACGTCGGCATAGACAAACACGTTCTCCCAAGGCACCAGCACCTTGTCCATGATGAACACGGCGTCGTTCTCGTCGATTCGGCTCGACAGTGGATAGTCGAACGGCGAGCCCATAACGGTCGACGTCATTTCGTAAGACGTGCGGCAGATGAATTTCACGCCTGGATTGTTGGTCGGCACCATGAATACGCAGGCAAACTTTTTGTCGTTGACCGGTATCAGGCCGTGATGGGCGACAAAGGTGTAGTTGGTCAGCACCGAACCGGTCGCCACTACCTTGGCGCCGGAGACGATGATGCCCTTGTCGGTTTCCTTCTCCACGTGCGCGCAGACGTCGGCCACTTCGTTTGGTGGCCGATCGCGGTCGACCGGCGGATGAATGATGGCGTGGTTTACGAACGGCACGCGTTCCTGGCAGTATTTATACCAGCGCCTGGCGTTGTCCTGGTACGGCGCATAGAACTCGGCATTGGCGCCGAGGGTTGCGAGGAACGCCGCCTTGTAGTCGGGCGCACGGCCAAGCCAGCCGTAGCCGAGCCGTGCCCATTCGGCGATGGCGTCGCGTCCGGCGATCATTTCCTCGAGCGTCTTCGGCGCCTTGAAGAAGGCGTGCGTCATACCGCCGTTGCCGGTTTCGGTCGGCACCAAAATCTTGTGCTTGCACTTGTCGTCGTGGAGCGCGCCGTAGAGCCGCGCCACCATGCGCGCGGTGTTGCGGAAGGCGGGATGTTTGGTGACGTCCTTGACCCGCTCGCCGTAGATGAAGACCTCGCGGCCGTCATTGAGCGATTCCAAATACTCCTCAGCCGTCTGCGGCTTGCTCACCTCCTGCTTGCCGATGGTGGTCGGCTCGGCCGCGAAGGCCTCCGCATTGGCGCGCACGTTCATGGCCCCTCCTCCTCGGTCTTTTCCTATTGTTGGGCATATCTTTTCGAACATCGCGACCGGCGGCAAGGTGAGTTTATCTTGTCGATGCGTTGCCGCGCGTCGGTACACATCCGCGTCTGATTGGCGGTATGTGTGACGGCGTGGCACAAACAAGCGCGACGATGTGCACCGCAGCGAAAGCGATTGAACAGCGTTTAGTTGTGAAAGGAAACATTGCACCGTCGGCAAGAAAGCCGTGGAAGGGCCCGGCTAAAGCGGCGTAACATGACCGACAGGGAGACAGAAACATAACGAAACAAACAAGGAGGACCCGATGAAACGCGACATCACAGACACAAATCAGAATGTGCATCGCGGCATTTCCCGCCGCGTGGTCGTCAAGGCCGGTCTGGGCGCCGTTGCCGCTCCTGCGGTGCTAAAGATGCCATTAGCGTTCGCGGCGTCGGACACCATCAAGATCGGTTACGTCAGTCCGAAAACCGGCCCGCTTGCGGGCTTTGGCGAACCCAACGAATTCATCCTCAACCAGGTAAGCGGCATTCTGAGCAAGGGACTGGAATGTGGCGGCAAGACCTACAAGGTCGAGATCGTCTCCAAAGACAGCCAATCGACAAGCAGCCGCGCGTCGGACGTGGCCTCCGAGTTGATCCTCGGCGATAAAGTCAACCTCATCCTCGGGCAGGCAGCGCCCGACACCACCAATCCCGTGGCTGACCAGGCCGAAGTCAACGAAACGCCTTGCGTGACCACCAATTGCCCCTGGCAGCCGTATTTCTTCGGCCGCAACGGCAACCCCAAAACCGGCTTCACCTGGACCTATCATTTCTTCTGGGGGCTCGAAGACGTCATCGCGTCTTACCTTCCGTTGTGGGACTCGCTGAAAACCAACAAAGTGGTCGGCGGCCTGTTCCCGAATGATGCCGACGGCAATGCTTGGGGCGATCCGAAGCACGGCCTGCCGCCGGAGCTCACCAAGGCCGGCTACAAGCTGCACGATCCCGGCCGTTACCAGGTGATGAATAACGACTTCACCTCGCAGATTTCCGCTTTCAAATCGATCGGCGCAGAAATCGTCGTCGGCAACATGATCCCACCCGACTTCGCGACGTTCTGGTCGCAGGCCGCGCAGCAGGGCTTCCATCCCAAGATCGTCACCATCGGCAAGGCATTGTTGTTCCCGTCGGTGGTGAAGTCCCTGGGCCCGCGCGGCAACAATCTGAGCACCGAAATCTGGTGGACGCCGACCTTCCCGTTCAAATCCACACTCACTGGACAAAGCGCCAAGCAGTTGACCGACGCCTATACCAAAGCCACCAACCGGCCATGGACGCAGCCAATCGGTTACGTTCATGCGCTGTTCGAGGTCGCGATTGACGTGCTCAAGCGCTCCAAGAACCCGCTCGATCCAAAGGCCGTGTTGGAATCGATCAAGGCGACCAACTACCAATCAATCGTCGGCCCCGTTCACTGGGCCGGACAGCCGGTCAAAAATGTCACCAAGACGCCACTCGTTGGCGGGCAGTGGAAACTGCAGAAGGATGGCAATTACGACCTGGTGATCATGGAGAACAAGTCGGCTCCCATGATTCCGGTTGGCGGCAAAATGGAGCCGATCACCTGACCGGCGCGGTTCGGCCATCGGCCGTCATCCAAAGACGGCCGATGGTTTCGCGTCCAGGATAACAACAAACGCCGAAACCGGCTCAAAAATCCCGGCAGGCGAATTGGGGGGTTGAGCAAGTGACCACAACGTTTCCAAAAGATCGGGTAGCCAACCGCGCCAAGTTGCTCGCCGCGGTGAACGAGATTAGCGAAACGTTGCGCACCTCCGGGCCGAAGAGTGAAGAACTCGGCACGTTGGCACCCGAGGCTGTCAAGGCGCTGCGCGACTCCGGCATGTTCCGGCTCAAGCTGGCCAATGAAATGGGCGGCGCCGAGGCCGACCCGGTGACCGAGATGCTGGTCTTGGAAGACCTCGCCTATCACGACCTGACCAGCGGTTGGTGCACCATGGTGGGCGCCACAGCCATCGCCTCGCTCGGCACGTTTCTGACGCCCTCCGGGCTCGCCAAGGTATTCAAGGGCGACACCATCCCCACCGCGTCGATCTCATTCTTCCCGGCCGGCCGCGGCGTGCGCGAAGGCGACGGCTACCGCATCAGCGGCCGCTGGCGCTTCAACAGCGGCATCCGTCACGCCGAATGGGTGGTGGGTGGCACGGTCATCGAAGGCGGCGACGCGCCGCTTGTTATCTTCGCCGCCTTCCCGGCCAAAGACGTCACCCTTTATGACAACTGGGGAGGCGTGGTGGGCCTGCGCGGTACCGGCTCGGTCGACTGCTCGGTCGAAAATCACCTGGTACCGCGCGATCTGACCTTCGTCTGGGACCTCTTGCAGCCGAAGCCGGCACGCGGCGGGCCGAGCTATCTGCTTCCCCCCTTCGCCTATGTCGCCAAAGAACACGGTAGCGTGGCGATCGGCGCCGCGCGCCGAGCGCTCGACGAATTGATCAATATCGCGACCACCACGCGCGGCACGTTTCGCTCCTCCAAACTCGACGAGCGCCAGGTCGTGCATCGCCAGATCGCCGAGGCCGACCTCAAGCTGCGTTCGGCACGCGCGCTCATGCACCAGCGCTATGATGCGCTCTACGACAAGGCGGCCGGCGGCCATCTGCCGGACGGTGCCGACATCGCCGATGTGCGCGCGATTTGTGTGCATGCCACCGATGTCGCGATCGGGGTTGCCACCATGGCCTATCACTTCGCCGGCAACACCGGCTTGCATCATCCGCATGTGATCGGCCGGCTGCTGCGCGATCTCAATACCGCCGGCATTCATCAGGTGATGAGCGACACGGCGTATGAAAACCACGGCCGCTTTCGCCTCGGCTTGCCGGCCGATCCCTTGGCTTGACCAAATTGCAGAAGACAAAGGCGAAGACGCAGCAGAGATGACGGGTCTACAGCACCTCGAACACCTGATAGATCGGCCCGCTCGCCAGGCGATGGCCGGTAGCGACGGCAACTACGTTATTGAGCCACCCATATTTTTCGGACGCCGTCTCGAAGAACGGCGCCACGCGAAAATAATAATCCGCCGGGCTGACGCTTTCGCCGCGGGCAATACGATCGAGCACGGCTTGCGGCCCGTGCCGAATGCCCTTGTAGGTCATGCCGATCAGATGCTGGTCATCGGTTTCCATGACAAAGCGAACATCGAGCACCCATGAGCCGTCGCGCCGAACCACCTGCCAATCGCTGCCGCCGGACAGTATTTTCCCGCGCAGCCGCTCACCTTCGAACACGCCGCCGGTGATCTCGCCGACGCGGCGGTCCACGCTCGGCGTCTGACCGATGACGGAGGGTTTCGCCACGTTGATGCGAAAAATGAAAAGAGGCCGGAACTGCAACGATGTCATTTCGCGCGGCAGTTCAGCGGCAAGCGATGGCGTGTTCATGAGCGCCTCCCCTTAGTCGATTGTGTCAGCCGTTTTGGTTCACGAAAGACTAGACGTGATAGGCTCGGTGGTCGAGCGAGAAGCAGTGACAGACAGGACTTTGGCAGACAGAACATGGCACCCATCCTCAAACTGGAAAATATCTCCAAACGTTTCGGTGCGGTGGTGGTGGCCGATCATGTCAATCTCGAGCTCGACGAAGGCGAAGCGCTCGGCATCATCGGGCCGAATGGCGCGGGCAAAACGACCTTGTTCGGCATCGCCACCGGCACCGTCGCGCCCGACGGCGGGCGCGTCATGTTCGCCGGCGAGGACATCACGCGCCTGCCGCCGGAGCGGCGCTGCCGCAAGGGGTTGGCACGCTCGTTCCAGATTCCGCAGCCGTTTTCCGGCATGACCGTGTTCGAGAACGTGGTAGTGGCTGCGGCCTTCGGCGCCGGCGAGCGCGAAACTGCGGTCTATGGCCGCTGTGCCGAACTGCTCGACCGTTGCAGTCTCGCCGACAAGGCCAATCGCCGCGCCGGCGGATTGACGCTGCTCGACAGAAAGAGGCTCGAACTCGCCCGCGCGTTGGCGACGCGTCCACGCGCTCTGCTGCTCGACGAAGTCGCCGGCGGGCTGACTGAACACGAATGCGCAACGCTTGTCGCGCTGGTCAAGGATGTGCGCGCGAGCGGGGTCTCGATCGTTTGGATCGAGCATGTGGTGCATGCGCTGCTCGCCACCGTCGATCGGCTGGCCGTGTTGCATGGCGGCCGCTTCATCGCCGAGGGCGAGCCGCACGCCGTGATCAAGAGCCCGGAGGTGAGTGAGATCTATATGGGGATCGAGGCTGATGCTTAGCGACTGCTTTGTGAGTTACTGCCATGCCTGAGCCCCTCCTGAAGGTCGACGCCATCGACGCCTATTACGGCGACTTCCAGGCGCTGTTCGACGTCTCCCTGAACGTCGATGCCGGCCAGATTGTGGCGGTGATCGGTGCCAATGGCGCCGGGAAGAGCACGCTCCTGCGCTGCATTTCCGGGCTGATGCATCCGCGCGCGGGCGACATCATGTTCGACGGTGAGCCCATCGGGACCATGCCCGCCTACGCGGTGGTCAAGCGCGGCATCGCCATGGTGCCGGAAGGACGCCGGCTGTTTCCGTCGCTAACGGTCGAGGAAAACGTCCTGATAGGCGGTCAGACGAAACGGCCGGGCCCGTGGAATTTGCAGCGCGTCTACGCGTTGTTTCCGGTATTGGCAGAGCGGCGGCACGCGCCGGCACCCACACTCTCCGGCGGCCAACAACAGATGGCCGCGATCGCGCGCGCGTTGATGTCAAACCCGCGGCTCCTGCTCTGCGACGAATTGAGCCTCGGCCTCGCGCCCATCATCGTGCGCGATATCTATGCGCAACTTCCCGCGATCGCAGCGGAAGGCCAGTCGCTGATCATCGTCGAGCAGGACATCGTGCAAGCACTGCAAGCCGCATCGACATGTCTACTGTCTGCAGGAAGGACGCGTCGCGCTGCAGGGGCCGGCGGGCGAGCTGACACGCGAGGCGATCTCGGCGGCGTATTTTGGGGTGTGAGGGCGATGAAACGAGCACATCACATTTCGCCGTCATGGAACGAAGGTAGAGAAAGCAAGGCGCAGCCATGACCGAATGGTTCAACGTCATCGTGCAGGGCGTGCTGATCGGTGGGCTGTACGCCATGTTTGCCGCCGGACTGTCGCTGATTTTCGGGGTGATGCGGCTGGTCAACATCGCCCATGGCGATCTGATCGTGCTTGCGGCCTACGTGGCGCTGGTGGTGACGCAAGGCCTCGGCATCGATCCGCTCACCTCGCTGGTCCTGGTGGTGCCGATCATGGCGCTGATCGGCTACGCGTTGCAGCGCGGCCTGCTTAACTTCACGCTCGGCGATGACCTGCTGCCGCCGTTGCTGGTCACGTTCGGCCTGTCGATCATGATCCAGAACGGACTTCTGGAACTGTTCACGGCCGACAGCCGCAAGCTGCAAGCCGGCGCCATCGAGGTGGCGAGCTTTCGCGCCTTGCCCGGCGTCTGGATAGGCCTGCTGCCACTCATCCAGTTTATCGTGGCGGTGGCCGTGATCTGGGGCCTGCAATTTCTGTTCTATCGCACAGCGCTCGGCCGCGCCTTTCGCGCCACCTCCGACGACCAGCCGGTGGCGCAACTGATGGGCCTCGATACCCGTCACGTCTTCGCCATGGCGATGGCGCTGTCGCTCGCAATCATCGCTATCGCCGGCGTCTTCCTGGCGGTACGGGCCAATTTCGATCCCTCAATCGGGCCGGCGCGACTGATCTTCGGCTTCGAGGCGGTGATCATCGGTGGATTGGGAAGCATGTGGGGCACGCTCGCCGGCGGCATTATCCTCGGCGTCTCGCAGGCGATCGGCGCGCAGCTCAATCCCGGCTGGCAGGTGCTCGCGGGACATGTCGTCTTTCTCTTTATTCTGGCGGTGCGCCCGCAGGGTTTGTTTCCGAAGGTGTCGGGATGACGCGCGTCGAACATTCGACCCGCTCAAGCCAGATCGGCGTCGCGCTGATTGCGGTGGCGTTGATCGTGCTGGCGCTGGCGCCCTATTGGGGCGAGCGCGACACGCTGCGGCTGCTGGCTGAGATCTTCACTTATGTCGCGCTGGCGAGCTTATGGAACCTGCTTGCCGGTTACGCCGGTCTGGTGTCGGTCGGCCAGCAGGCCTTTGTCGGTCTCGGCGGCTATCTCATGTTCGCGCTCGCCACAATCGTCGGCCTCAACCCCATCCTCGCTATTCTGATCGCCGGACCGGTGGCGGCGCTGGTGGCGGTGCCGGTGGCGGGGCTGATGTTCCGTCTGCGCGGCGCCTATTTCGCCATCGGCACCTGGGTCATGGCGGAAGTATTTCGACTGGTGGCCTCGCAAATCTCGGTGCTGGGGGGCGGGTCCGGCATCAGCCTGCCGGCGCAGGTTGTCATCGCCATGGCGCCGAGCCGCCACATCCGCGAACTGGAAATTTATTGGCTGGCGCTCGCGCTCACCGTCGTGGTGCTGGCCGCGATCGTTGTGCTGCTGCGCTCGCGCCATGGCTTAGCTCTCACAGCCATCCGCGACAATGAGATCGCGGCGCGCAGCAACGGCATCGACGTCACCCGCGTCAAGTTTATCGTCTATGTACTGACCGCCTTCGGAACCGGCCTGATTGGCGGACTGATCTTCCTGATGAAGCTGCGCATTTCGCCCGACACCGCCTTCAGCGTGAACGACTGGACCGCGGTCGTCATCTTCATCACCGTGATCGGCGGCATCGGACGCATCGAGGGGCCGATCATCGGCACCGTTATCTTTTTCGCCATGCGGCAGACGCTATCTGATCTAGGCAGCATCTACCTGCTCATCATGGGCGCGGTGGCGATTGCGGTGATGCTGTTTGCGCCCAAGGGCCTATGGGGCCTGATCGCGGAACGCTTCAACTGGCAGGCCCTGCCGCTACAGCGAAGGTTGATCCGCTGAGCTAGCGATTGCCGCGCCGCCAGCGACACGCATTCGAACAGCCTATCGATCGGCTTCTCGGTGCTGCCACTCGCCGAAGCACTTTTCCAGATGGTTACGCGTTAGTGCTTGCGCGCGTCGGAGACCTTCAGCACCACCGCCATGCCGGTGTCGCCGGCGGCGCAGCCGGTGAACAGGCCGTTGCCGCCGCCGCGCAGCGCCAGTTCCTCGATCAGCTCGATCACGCTGCGCGTGCCGGTCGGGCCCTGCGGATGCCCGAAGATCAGCGACGAGCCGTAATTGTTCATCTTCTCGACCGGGAAACCGGTGTCGCGTGCGAACACGATGTCGTTTACGGCGAACGGATTATGCGTCTTGACCGCGTCGATATCTTTGATGGTGAGACCGGCGGCCTCAAGCGCGGCACGTGCGGCCGGCACTGGCGCCATCGGCATATGGCCCTTCTCCACGCGCGCCTGGCCGAAGCCCAGAAGCTGGATGGTGATGCCTTTGTCCTGCGACAGTTCCTCCGCCCGTTCCTTGGTGGTGACAAGCATCGAGGCATTGCCGTCGGCCGGATGGGTCTGGCCACCGAAGGTGACGGTGCCATTCGGCTTCACCGGCTTAAGCTTGGCAAGCTTATCCGCCGTGATGGGAAAGACACCTTCATCGGTGGAAAGCGTGCCGGTCTGCTTGCGGAAGTTCGCGTCGGTAATCGGCGTCTCCACCATGTAGCGGCGCTGGAAGGCGCGATCGTCGGCGAGCGCGTCCTGATATTGCTGATAGCGCCGCAGCGTCACGTCGTGTTGCTCCGCGCTTGTGATCTGATAGCGCATGGCGACGTTTTCGGCGGTGTCGATCATGGCGTTCATGGCGAAGGGATCGTTGCTGAAATTGTCGAGCACCCAGTTCTCGGTGATGCTGGTGGCGCCAGGCCCGCTTGGATTGGGATAAACGAGCGTCGCGCCGTTGGAACAGCGGTCAGCCGTCACCACCAGTGCGCAACTGGCCGCCGACCCTGTTCGATCTCGTTCGCCGCCATCTCCAGAACGCGCGCGCCGGTGGCGCACGCCTGGCTCACCGTCGGTCCCGGTACCTCCGGAATACCCATCATGCCGGTCACCCAAGGCAGGCCAAAAAAACTGCTCGGCTGCGGAACGGTGATGCCGAGCACGCCAAAATCGATCGCCTCAAGCGGGCAGCTTCTTGGCCGCCATGGTGTCGCGTGCGACGTTCGCGGCAAGCTTCATGCTGTGCAGATTGGCGAGCGAGCCCTGCCATTTGGAAAAAGGCGTCGACCAATAGGCGCCATAGGGGACGTAGGCTTTGTTCATGTCGATTGTCTTTCGTTTAGTGAGCCTGCTCCGCCTGCCATTGCGCAAAAGTTGATCCCTTCTTGGCAAGCTTTTCCAATAGCGGTGCCGGCTGCCAGTAATGCGGATCGAGCGTACGCTGGAAGTCGAGAATGCGGTCGTAGATTTTTTTCAGGCCGACCGTGTCGGCATAGAACATCGGTCCGCCGCGGTAGCGCGGAAAGCCGTAACCGGAGGTGTAGACGACGTCGATATCGCTCGCGCGCAGCGCGATGCCGTCTTCCAGAACGCGCGCACCTTCGTTGATCAGGCCGTAAAGGCAGCGTTCGAGTATTTCCTCTCGACCCGGCTTACGCTGCGGCACGCCGAGACGCTTGCCCTCCTCGTGCAGCATGGCAACGACTTCTGGATCGGGGACGCGCTTGCCGTTCTCGTACCGGTAATAGCCGCGGCCGCTCTTCTGCCCGAGCCAGCCACGCTCGCTCAACATGGCCGACGGCCGATAGAACGTGGGGTCATTGATCGAAGGCATTGCCGAGCGCAACGCGCGTGAGGTGGCCGACGTCGATGCCGGCGAGGTCGTAGACGGCGAGAATGCCCATGGCCATGCCGAAGTCTTCCAGTGCGGAGTCGACCTCCTGCGGCGTCGCGCCTTCCAGCACACAGCGCTCCGCCTCACGCGCCATAGGGGTCCATGATGCGGTTGCCGATGAAGCCGTAACAGACCTTCGCCACAACGCCGACCTTGCGCGCCTTGCGCGCGAGCTCCAGCGCCGTCACCAGCACGTCGTCGGCGGTCTTTGCCGCGCGCACGATTTCCAGCAGCCGCATGACGTTGGCCGGGCTGAAGAAATGCAGGCCGATCACGTCCTGCGGACGCTTGGTCACGGCGGCGATCGCGTCGATGTCGAGGGTCGAGGTGTTGGTCGCGAGAATGGCGCCGGGCTTGGCGACTGCGTCGAGCTGTTTGAAGATGTTCTTCTTCAACTCCATGTTCTCGAACACGGCCTCGATGAACGAGATCGGCGTCCGAGAGCGCGGCCATAGTCGAGCGCAAAGCGTCATCGACTGGATGCGCTCGTCCATCTGCGCTTGCGTGAAACGGCCGCGCGCCACCGACCGCTCGTAGTTCTTGGTGATCGTCGCGCGCCCGCGGTCGATCGCATCTTGCTTGGTATCGATAATCGTCACCGGGATGCCGGCATTCGCGAACGCCATGCCGATGCCGCCGCCCATGGTGCCGGCACCGACAATGCCGATGCGCTCGATCGGCCGCGGCTTGATATCGGGCGATATGCCGGGAATTTTGCTGACTTCGCGTTCGGCAAAAAACAAATGCCGCAGCGCGCGCGCCTCGGCCGACGGCTCGAGCGCTTGCGCTGATCGCCTTTTCGACCTGCAAGCCTTCGTCGAACGGCTTTTCAGTCGCGGCCTGCAAGGCGTCCAGCAATTTGAACGGTGTTTGCCGGTTGCGCATGGTCTTGGCGACCTCGGCGCGCTTGGCGGCCAGAACCTCGCCAGCCTTGTCGGCAGCGACCGGTTTCTGTTCGCGCGTCTTGCGCGGACCTTTGCCCGCTGCGATCAGCTCCTTGGCGAAAGCGATCGCGCCTTCCGCCACATCGCCGGCAACCATCTTGTCGACCAGACCGAGCTCCTTGGCCTTTGCCGCCGGCAACGGCCGGCCCGATAGCATCATGTCGGCGGCCGCCTCGAAGGGAATAAGCCGCGGCATCCGCTGCGTACCGCCTGCGCCGGGAATGATGCCGAGCGACAGCTCCGGCAGGCCAAAGGCGGCGCCTTCAGTGGCCACACGATAATGACAGGCGAGCGTCACCTCGGTGCCAGCGCCGAGCGCAGTGCCGTGCACGGCGGCGACGACCGGTACCGGCATATCCTCGATCAACCGCAATACGTCGTGAAAGCCGGGCTCGGCAAAGCCGGTGTCAAACTCCTTGATGTCGGCACCAGCGATGAAGGTACGCCCGGCGCAGGCAAGCACGACAGCCTTCACCTCTGCATTGCCGCGCAACTCGCTGAACGCCTGTTTGAGGCCGGCGCGCACGTGCTTGTCCATGGCGTTGACCGGCGGACTATCGACGCGCACGAGCGCAATTCCATCGTTCAGCGACGTGCCGACGACCTGACTCATTCTATGCATCCCTTTTGGTTCGATTGATTGAACAGCAGCAGGCCTAGGCGTCGACGTGGACGATGTCCGGATGCGTCTCCGTTCCAAACAATCGCTCGAGCTCCGCCTTGCGATTCAGAAGGGCCGCCCGCTGGTTGATGTAACCCTTGTCGGTGATTTCACCGACATCGATCGACGGCGCATCGCCGAGCAGCAGCGCGCTGCGGATGCGGGTCGATTGGCCGGTATTCTCACTGTTCCAACGCTTAAGCGACTCTCTAATATGGTCGTGGATCGAGGGATTCCGTGCGAATTCGGCGGCAGTCGACGGCGCATCGTCGCCGAGAAGTTGCCGACAACCAGCAACGTTGAGCCAAGCCATGATGCGCAGATGATCGCAACCTTCTCCCGCGATCACTACATCCTGCACGATCGGCGACATCGCCGACAGCAAACCGACGCGTAGCGCGCCGACCAGCACCCAGGTCCCGGTGGTGAGCTTGAATTCTTCGGTAAGGCGGCCGCTATAGACGAGACCGGCGGCCGGGTTATTGGGATCGGCAAAACGAACCGCATCGCCGATGCGGTAGAAGCCGTCCTCGTCAAACGCCTTTTTGGTGATGTCCGGGCTGCGCCAATAGCCCGGTGTTACGTTGGGGCCTTTCACACGCACTTCCCAACGATCACCCGTCGGCACGAGTTTCAATTCGGGACCGGGCATGGGCACGCCAATGACGCCAGCGCGATCAAGCGGGAAATACGTGGCCGTTACCGCCGGCGCCGTTTCGGTTGCGCCCCAGGACGACGTCAACGGTACGCGCTGCCCGGTCGCGCGCACCGACACGGCCTCAAGCCGCGTCCACAGATCTTGCGGCAGCGCAGCGGCGGCGTAAAAGATCATGCGGAGCTTGGCGAAAAACGTCTTCGCCAATGCAGGGTCTTTTTCGAGAAATGGCAGAATGGCGGCATAGCCAGCGGGTACATTGAAATAGATCGTGGGCGAGACTTCCGCGAGGTTGCGTATCGTCTGCTCGACCAAAGCCGGCACCGGCTTGCCGGCATCAATATAGAACGTACCGGCGTGCTTCAGCGCCATGTGGAAATTGTGGTTGCCTCCGAAGGTGTGGCTCCACGGCAGCCAATCAACGAGCGTGAAATGGTCTTCCTCCTCCCTGAGGAACGGCCAGATCTGCGAAAGCGACTGCTGATTGGCAGTGAGCATGCGATGGGTATTGATCACCGCCTTCGGCACATCCGTTGAGCCCGACGTGAAGAGAAACTTCGCGATCCTGTCACCGTCGATGCGCGCCACGGTTTCGTCGACAGCGCGCGTCGGCTTGGTTTTCATCAAGTCGTCGAGCAGCGTCGCGCCTTCGAGGTTCGCCGAATTGCGGCTTGTCACGATCTCCGCGCCGGAGGCGGCGACGGCCGCGAGCGCCTTGGCGAAGGGGCCGGTATCGGCAACGTAGATAAGTCCTGGGGTTAGCAGTTTGGCAACGAATTTCAGTTTGCCGTGATCCTGGCTTTGTAGCGAATAGGCGACTGAAACAGGCGCGATCGGAACGCCGGCCGTATAGCTCGCGAGCATCAACAGCGCTTGGTCGACAGAATTGGCCGAGAGGACCATCACCGGCCGATCGGCAGACAGCCCGCGCTCGAGCAGCGCGGCAGCAAGCGCATCGACAATGGTGCGCGCGTCCTCAAATCGCACCGTGCGCCACCCATCCCCCTCCCGTTCCGCGATCATGACGCGTTGCGGCGCGCGCTCGACCGCCGAGCGGAACAGGTTGGCGAGGCTCGGGTCGTACCGGTCAAGAGGCGCGCGTGAGGCGTAACGCAGCGAGCCATCGGCCGCTTTTACAAGACTCACGTCGACCGGTGCGTAAGTGATGGGCCGCACCGGCGCGCCGGCTTGAGAAGCATGTTGGACATTCATCGGCGACAGGTTCCGGCTCGTCCGCGCTTAACGTTGTCCGCTGAGAACAAGAAAGTTGTCACTGACAACAATTGGCGTCAAGGATGTTATTGTGCTGGAATGCAGGGACGGGAGGCCATGTTGCAGCGCACGCGAAATAAAAAGCCGGCACAAACCCAGGCGTTGAAAGCCGCGCCCATCAAAGTGAGTGGAAGCGCGCCAATCGACCGCGGCATTTTGCGCTCGCATCTCGGATACTTTCTACGCCGCTTGCAGGTCGAGATTTTCAAGGATTTCATCAAGACACTCGCCGAATTCGACGTGCGCCCGGCCCAATTCTCCGTGTTGGTCGTGATTGGTGCCAATCCCGGCCGTTCGCAGGCCGAAATCGGAAAAGCGCTGAACATCGAGCGCGCCCGTCTCGCCAAGATGCTCAATGAACTGGAACGCCGCCGGTGGGTGCGCCGGCGCTCGGCCGTCAATGACGGCCGCTCGCATTCCCTTCATTTGACCCCGCTTGGCACCGAAAAGCTCGAACAAATCAAGGCGCTCGCCGACAGCCACGAACGCCGGCTTGCATCCAGGGTAGGCCCGGAACGGCGCCAGCGGCTTCTCGAACTGCTGCAGGAATTCGGTTGAGCGCGCGTGATAATTCCGGAAATGCCCCACTATCGTCCTACAAATTAAGGGCATTATCGCTATTGACGAAAATTGTTGTTGTGGTCAACAATATTGCCAATCCGCGCAAGACCACGTCGATCGGCGACGGTAGAATGAATTGAAAGCCGCCGATTTGTCGTATCCCTCGGGATGCGATGATGCTTTAAACAATCCTAAACGACGGCTATAGCGGGATAGGGAGGAATACAAATGACAAAGAAATCGCGCTCCGGCGCTTCGAATTCGCACATCACACGCCGTACTGTTACAGCCGGGCTTGGTGCCGGCGCTATTTTGGCCGGTGTATCACCGTTCAACATCGTGCGTGCGCAAGGCAAGGCGCTGAAAGTCGGCGTGCTATTGCCGCGCTCCGGCTATCAAGCCGGCATCGGTCAAGATTGTCAGCGCGGCGTCGACGTCGCCAAATCCGTTCTCAAGCAGATGGGCATGCCTGACCTTGAGATCATGAACGGCGACACGGAAACAAAGGTCGACGTCGCCCGCACTACTGCTGAGAAGCTCATTGCCGATGGCGCACAGCTCCTCGTTGGTGCGTTCGATTCCGGTCAGACCACCGCGATCGCACAGGTCGCCGAACAGAAGGGCATCCCGCTCGTCATCAATATCGCGGCGGCACCGCCGATTACCGAGCAGGGCTACAAGTTCGTATTCCGCAACTTCCCGACCGGACCCATGATCCTGCGCGACTCCTTCCTCAATCAGAAGGAAGTGTTCACGCTAGTCGGCAAGGCGCCGAAGACGGTTGTAATGCTGCACGTCAACGACACCTACGGCACTGCGATCCTGAAGGGCACCAACGCGATGTTCCCGAAGTTCGGCATGCCCTACAAGATCGTCCAGCAGATCGCCTACGATCCGGCGGCGCGCGACCTTTCGGTCGAAGTCGCCAAGGCCAAGGCGACCGGCGCAGAAGGCTTGCTGGCGGTGAGCCGCCTCAACGACGCCATCCTGATCACCCGCGAACTTGTGAAGCAGCGTTGGTCGCCGGAGGTGATCCTCAGCGTCGGACCGGGATGGTATGAAGACCAGTACCTGAAGACACTCGGCAAGCTGTCCGACGGTCCGATCAGCCTCGTACCTTGGTACGACCCGAACAAGAAGGCCACCAAGATCCTGATGGATGCGCTCGCCAAGACGCACCCCGGCATCGGCCTCAACACCAACCACGTTTACACGTTCGAAGCGCTGTTGACCGCAGCCGATGCCTTTAAACGCGCCGGTTCGGCCGATCCGAAGGCCCTCGCCGAGGCGATCCGCAAGACAAACATCACCGACAATGTCAGCCCCGGCCCCGGCATTATGTTCAACGCTAAGGGCCAGAACGACAAACTGAAATGTTCCGCGATCCAGAATCGCGGCGGCCAAACGGTGACGCTGGCTCCAAAAGAGGCCGCCAACGCCAAGCCTGAATGGCCGCTCAAGCCTTACAACAAGCGCGGCTGATCGATTCCCGGTAGCGACTGCTCCGGCCGTATAACAACGGCCGGAGCCTGTCATTCTTGGTTGAGCCCGTGCCAATCGAAATCTATATCAATGTCGCTATCGGCGGGATACTGACCGGACTCGTCTACGGCCTAATGGCGCTCGGCCTGTCGGTCGTCTTCGGCGTGATACGGGTGGTTAATTTCGCCCACGGCGAAATGATGACGATCGCGATGTATCTGGCGATCGTGTTGTTCAAGAATCTCGGCCTCGATCCGCTGCTCATGCTCGCGCCGATCGCAATGGTGCTGTTCGTTGCCGGATATTTTCTGCAGGCAACGCTCATCAACAAATTCATCACCCGTCCCGAGCACAGCCAGTTCCTGTTGCTCGTCGCCATCGCCATAATCATCGTCAATGTGTTGCTGATCATCTTTGGACCTGACGCGCAGAGCATACAGACGTCCTATTCATTCGATAGTTATCAAATCGGTTCGATCATCATTGATGCGACCAAACTCTACGCGGGCGGCGGCGCCATCGTCGTCGCTGCCGGATTGATGGCGTTTTTTCGATTCACCTCGATCGGTACGGCAATTCGCGCCTGCGCGGACAACCACACAGGCGCGCAGGTCGTCGGGCTCGACGTCAATCGACTTTATGCACTCACCTTCGGGCTCGGCGCGGCCTGCGTCGGCGCCGCAGGCGCGATGCTGGTTATCATCATCGATGTCACGCCTGTGTTGGGGCCGGCCTATACGCTGCTCGCTTTCGTCATCGTGATCACCGGCGGGCTTGGTTCGATGGCGGGCGCGTTGCTCGGCGGTGTGCTGATTGGCCTGACAGAAGCCATGGCGGGCCTGCTCTATACGCCATCGGCCAAGAGCATGTTCGCATTTGCCATTCTGGTTTTGGTGCTGCTGTTCCGTCCGCAGGGCATTGTCGGGCGGAGGACGGCATGATCGTTCGTCTGTTCGACAACGTTTCGCCGCGCGGTCGGGGGCTACTCGCCGTAATCGCCGTTGTAGCGCTCGCCGCGCCGTGGATCGTCAACGACTACCTGCTAAGCGTGCTCGTGGTAACGCTGTACTTCGCGTATACCGGCCAAGCTTGGAACGTGATGATGGGCTTTGCCGGGCAATTGTCGCTTGGTCACGCGATTTATGTTGGTCTTGCCGCCTATACGGCAGCGGCGCTATTCGTGCAATTCAAGATCAGCCCGTGGATTGGATTGTTCGCCGCCATTCCAGTGGCCGTTCTCTGTGGCGCCATCATCGGTTTTTTGGCATTTCGATTCCGCGTTTCCGGAGTTTACTTCGCGATCCTGACGATCGCCTTCGCCGAATTCGCCCGCATCGGCTTTGACCATTTTTCGGCAGTCGGCGGATCGGCCGGCCTTTTTCTGCCGGTTGCGGGTTACGCCAAGTACGACCTGTGGAACCTGCGCGGCGGCCCGGAGATGTTTTATTACCTCGCTCTTGCGATGGTGATCGCGGCGTTTCTGATCTGCCGAGCGCTGATACGCAGCCGGGTCGGCTATTACTGGCTGGCAATTCGCGAGGACGAACAGGCAGCCCGGGCGCTCGGCATCGACACCTTCCGTTACAAGATGATCGCGGTGGTCGTCTCTGCAGGCATGACGGCGCCGGCAGGCGTATTTATTGCCTTTTATAACAACAACCTGTTCCCCGAACAGATTTTTAATATTTCACAATCGATTGAGATCATTCTCGCGCCGATTATCGGCGGCGTCGGCACGCTGATCGGCCCAATCATCGGCGCTGCGTTGTTGCAATGGCTCGCGGAAGGCCTGCGCGTTGCGCTTGAGGTGATCGGCGTCGATGTTCCCGGGTCCAAACAAGTGTTCTATGGCGTGTTGCTGCTGCTGGTGGTGGTCGCGGTGCCAGACGGATTGTGGCCGTGGATCGCCGCGCGGTTCAAGCTGACGGAGCGCAGGTGATGGGTGCGCTGCTGTCGGTCAAGGATGTCAGCAAGCGTTTCCGCGGCCTGGTCGCGGTCGATCGGGTATCGTTCGACGTGCCGGAAGGTTCGATCTTCGCGGTGATCGGCCCAAACGGCGCCGGCAAGACGACGCTGTTCAACATCATTGCCGGTGAATTTACGCCTGATGGCGGCGACATCGCGTTTGCGGGCGACAAGATTTCCGGTCTCGCGTCGAACGTCGTCTGTTCGCGTGGCATTGGTCGCACCTTCCAGCTCGTCAGGCCGTTCCCGGCCTTGAGTGTCGAAGACAACGTCATGGTCGGCGCGCTGTTGCGCAAACGTACGCCGGCGGAAGCGCGCGAGTGGGTGCATCTGGTAATGGACCGGCTCGATCTCTACGACAAGCGCTCGCAGAAGGCGTCATCGTTAACGCTGCCGGACCGCAAGCGTCTTGAAGTCGCCCGCGCCATCGCCACCGAGCCCAAGCTCTTGCTGCTTGACGAGGTGATGGCCGGCCTACGTCCGACCGAAACCGACCGTATGGTTGAAGTCTTTCGTAAACTCAACAAGGATCACGGCGTCACCATCCTGCTGATCGAACACGTCATGCGCGCGGTTATGGCGCTCGCCGAGCGCATCCTGGTGCTGCACCATGGCGCGGCCATCGCGGAAGGAACGCCAGAAGAGGTGGTGCGCAATCCCGCCGTTATCGATTTCTATCTCGGCGCGGAGGCCGTCTCCTGATGCTGACGGTCGAGAATGTCGATGTTTTCTACGGCGACGCCCAGGCGCTAGACGGCGTCTCGCTGGAGATCGCCGAAGGCTCGATTGCCGCGATCGTCGGCGCCAATGGCGCCGGCAAGACCTCGCTCATCCGCACGATCGCCGGCATGCACAAACCCGCGCGCGGCCGCATCAGCTATCGCGGAACGGAGATCGGCGGCTGGCCGAGCTATCGCGTGTGCAATCTTGGCATCGGCCAGGTCGCCGAGGGCCGCCAGATTTTCCCGTCACTGTCAGTATCCGAAAACCTGACGATGGGCGCGATGCTGGCGCGCGCGCGCGCAAATCGCAGCAGTAATCTCGATCGCGTCTACACAATGTTCCCGCGCCTGGCCGAACGCCAGCGGCAGGCCGCCGGCACACTCTCCGGCGGCGAGCAGCAGATGCTGGCGATCGGCCGCTGCCTGATGAGCGAGCCGGAACTCGTTATGTTCGACGAGCCTTCGCTCGGGCTAGCGCCGACGATCGTGCAGGACGTGCTGAAGATCATCCGCGATCTCAACCGCGACGGCCTCACCTGCGTGCTGGTGGAGCAGAACGTCGCTGTCTCGCTCAAGCTCGCGAGCCGCGCTTACGTGCTGGAGAACGGCAAGGTCACATTGTCAGGCACCGGCGAGGCGCTGCTCGCCGACGACCGCGTGCGTCAGGCCTATCTCGGGCTGTAAAGAGCGGCTTCGGTTGTCGAGAAGTGGCGGTCCCGAGAACCTCTGACAACGTGTTCTTTGTTGTTCGCCGAATTGACTCCATGATGTCCGCTCTTGTCCAAAAGTGACCGAATTGTTGCAGTGCCGCGATTGTCCGTTAAGTGCCATTAGCTCGTATCGAGCGGGGCGGCCTCGAAGGAAAGATCGTGCTCGTGCCCAACGAATGACGTGGGAGGGTGCCTTCCTATCGGTTGCCGCCGAAGCCAAGCCTTTTGAAACACGCAACTATAGGTATCGGCTCCGTCGGGCCGAAGGCAAGCTAGGCGAACGTTGAGAGCAGGCGCTCAAGCGTCCAGAATGCGGCGACGATGCCGATGCCATATGCCAAAAATTCAAGAGCCCTGCGAGGTACTTCGAACAACTTTCGAACCAGCGCCGCCAGCGCAAGCATCACGGCCACAAACATCAGCTGGCCGATCTCCACACCCACGTTGAAACAGAACAGGGCCAAGGGGATGTCACCTTGCGGCAGACCCAGGTTTTTCAGCGCGCTCGCAAAGCCGAAGCCGTGCAGCAAGCCGAATGCAAAGGCCACGATCCACGGCGCCGAGATCGTCAGGCTGGTTTTCCCCCGCTGCATGGCAACGATCTCGGCCGCCACCAAGGCGATGCTGAACGCAATCATGATCTCGACAGGCCCGGATGGCAGCGTCACCCACCCGAGCGTCGCGAACGTGAGCGTGACCGAGTGGGCAACCGTGAACGCGGTGATGGTCAGCAGCAGGGTGCGCGTGCTTCTGACGATCAGCATCAACGCCAGAACGAACAGGAGATGGTCGAAGCCGAACAGGATGTGCTCGATTCCCTCGAGAACAAACACTTTGACGACCTGAAAGGAACTCTCCTTGGCCTGAACTTCTATCCACGGTTGCGACGGACGAACCAAGGTCGTGGTGACCGTGCCGTCTTTCAGCTTCACCCGAACCAGCACATCGGTGATGCTTGCCTGTAGGCCGAGAAAGGTGATGCGCTGTCCGACGAGACCGTCAGGCACTTCGATGATGCTGCGCTCGACCAGGGAATCAGGCAGTTCCCGTTCCGCGGGCCCGGTCACCAGTTTGATGCCGTCGGAAAACCTTAGAACAACGGGCAGTCGCATTCCCGACAACAACGGCGTGCGCCAGAGTACGTTGTAGCGCGCTGGCCCCACCTGATCGATTTGCAGGTAGGCGGGCCTTGCCTCGTGCGCCGAAGCGCTGAAGGGCACCGCAAGAACCAGCATCGCCAGCGCGAGCAGCAAGCCCCGGGCCGCCAGGCAGAACCGAAAGGCACGACTCACTGTGGGACCATTTCCGGTGATACGGCGCGTGCCGGTTTGGTACCCAGCAGGTTGCTCATGTCGATCGTATCCAGGGGTGGCACGACGACCGTGTAGTGCGAGCGCATCTCTTCAAGTGCGGTGCGCTTGATTTCCAGGTAACGCGCGTCGCGCCATGCGGACTTCACATCGGTCTCGACCTCGGCGAAGCCCGGCTGCCGACCCGGTTCGATGGAATCTATCCACACCACATGCCAGCCGTATCCAGACTGGACAGGGCCGCGCCAGCCGCCGGGCTCGAGCTTGAACAGTTGCGTGGCAAAGGCGGGGCCGAACTCCTTCAGCATGAGCTCCGGGGTCACGTTGCTGTAGTAGTTGCGCAAGGTGGTGGGGTCGCCGAGCGCTGCCACCTCGGCGGCGTCAGCAGCCTTGCCGGCGATCGCGCCCAGCGCCGCCTGCGCAGCCTCGTGCGCAGTGCCACGGTGCTGGTCGGGGGAAAAATAGAGTTGACGAAAACTCAGGTGAGGCGGCACGGCAAAGCGCCCGGCATGTGCGCCGTACCACTTCTGGAGCTCGCCCTTATCCGGCTCCTGCAATGCAGCCACGTCGGCGGCCAGAAAATCCATCTTCTGGGCCACCCTGCGCCTGATGATTTCGTCGTGCTGATCGAGACCCAGCGCCAGCCCCTCGCGAAAAAGAACTTCCTCGGAGACCTTCTGGTCGATCAGACTTTGCAACTGGTTCCGGGTCAGCGGCAATCGGCCTTGCGCAAGCCACGCGACAACGATCTGTCGAACATTGTCTGCACTGATCTCGATCTTCTTGCTGTCCGCCGCCGAAGGTTCCGGGGCATGCAGCCAGTAAGCGCCGAACACCAGCGCGCCGACGGCGAAGAAGTGAAGCAAGGGCTCACCCAGCAGACGGCGCACCACCTGCGTTTGCCTTCCGGGACCGAGTGCTGCACTGCTGGCGGCGCGCCTGGACGCGCTCCCTTGATGACTGGCCTCGATCACTTCGCCGCTCTCACCAACTCATAGTTGACATGGCCAAATTCATCGTTGCGAGCCGCCACGTACTTGTCGCCCGAACGGTAGACCGTCAGTTCGAACGGCGTTCCATCGATGGTCGTCACGATATGGCCGTTCTTGATTTCATACGCCGCCGACGAACTAGAGACCTTGTTCGGGTTGCCGCCCTGCGACAGTTGGCTGTCGCGCTGGGTGGTAATGCGCTTGCCGTCCAGGCCGAACAGCACGTTCGACATGTGCCCAGTTACGTTGTTGCGCACGATCAGGTTCTTGCCGACAACAAGCTCCTTCAAGTCAGTGTCGCCGAGGGCGGTGGCGTTACCCTTCGTCAGGTCGGCAATCATCAGACCGCGCTTGGATTTGGCGGCCTCGGCTGCCGTCGGCGTATACCAGATGGGTGTGCCCCAGGCGCGTTCCTGAATTGTTGCCGGCGCATTGCCGGGCGGAAGTACGCCCAGCTTGACTGCATCGAAAGTGCTCCAGCGCGGGGTCGGGATCTGGATGGCGCGGGCATAGTAGAACGCGTGCTGGGTGGGGTCGAAATCCGGATCTGTCCAGAACGCCTTCAGCTCTACCGAACCAATGTCGTTGGTATAGGTGGCCTTGCTGATATCGACCGTGTTGCCGACATCCTGCAGCTTGCCCGTGACGGGATCGAGCTTGCGGTCACCAGACCAGGCAACGTTGTAGATTTTTTCGAATATCTGGCCGTCCTTGGTCCAGCCCTTGACGACCTGGATGCGATCGAGGTTGCCATCTACAGGGTCCTTCATGGCCCAGACCACGAACGACGGCGCCTTGCCCTTGGAGTCGGTCAGGTCACCCCCCATGGGCACACCACCCGCATAGCCCTGCTTCACCCAATCAGGCTTCGACAGCATGTCCTTGTCGTATCCGAATCCGCCGAACATGCGAACCTTGAGCCGGACGCCGCTGGTGGCGAATACCTCCCGGCGCTGCATCGCGGCGAAGATCGAGTCGCGCGTATTTTCTTCCGCCCAGACGCCGCCCAGGCCGGACGTTCCCGTTTCCAAGACGGTCATACCGGATACGACCTTCCCGGACAGCCGAACTGCAGGGGTGGGGTCGATTTCGCCGTGGTCGCCAAAATAGTTGGATTGCGAATAGGAGGTCGCAGTGTTGTGCGAATCGCCGGCACCCAGTACGCCCATCTTGTACGGGTTGTAGCCGCGCGCGTCCTGCATGGCCACGCCATTCTGGAATGCTTGACGGATATAGCTTCCGTTGGGTTTCGAAAAACTGTTGTCGAGACCGATCAGGTAATTCATGATCTCGAACCCGGCGAATTCGTCGTTGGGCGACAACGCCGGCGTGGTCTCCGAAGTGCCCTTGACCTGCTTCATCTCGGTCAAGGGTTCGTTCTTCATCCGCTCCTGCGCCCATGCCGCATCAATCGGTTTGCCTTTGCTGTCCAGCTCAAGCGGAAACATCAGGCCGTTTGAGAGATTGGCATTGTGTGAAATCGCCAGCAGCTCGGTACCGTTCTTGCGTTGAACGTCCATCCAGTTCCAGAGGTCTTCTGGATGGTCCGAGTCGATTGCCGAGAACGGTGCTTTGGGAAGGTTGTTGCAGCTTTTGAAGAACACATTGCGATGCATGTTCTGGTTCTGCGGCATCGAAGTCCACTCATAGGCGCAGAAAGTGGTGAATTTGCCGGGCTTGTTGTATTTGTCTGCGATTTCAGTATTGCTCTGCCATACCGACTCGATGATTTCGGGTTGTAGCAAAGGCTTGATCGGCTTGCCGTCAGCAAGGCTGCCAGCCATCCATTGGAATATCTTTACCATGGGGTTGTCTTTTGAAATCCGGAGCTTCTCGGCAATTGGCAGCTTGCTGATCGGAGAACTCGGGTCATTGGCCAAACGCAATATGCCAACATATTCAGAATGATCCGTGACGCCCTGAAAATCCAGTGGTGTCTTGATCTTCACGTTGTATCCGGCGGGATGCTTGATCGTCTCCCCCATCGAATACTGGTAAGCCTCTGCCGGACCCGTCACGGTATTGCCCATGAGGTAGGCATCCAGCGACCAGCTCGTGTGTTGGTGGGTCTGCCCGAAGTAGGCGTTCCTGTCCTGAGCGAATGCCGAGCCTGAAGCCAGGGCCGAAGCCGCTGACACGAGCAGTGCGAGTCTTCCGATGGGTGCGCGCATGCAATTCTCCTGAGCCATGGTGCTATTGAGATACTTTAACCGACATTCCCCAAGTGGCCTGCCGCTTGACGGCAAGATCGCCTGATTTTGTCCACTGTCCAACCGACATTTCCCAGATGCTCGCCCCATCCGGGCACGTTGGCGAACTGTAATCCCGATTCCCGACGGCGAACAACACCGGCGGTCCCGTGATCCCGTTTTTTGCCACGTGGCCGGCGATGTGCTCGCCGTGCCGACGCGATTGCCGCGCTTCCAGCCGACACCAGGACGCACCTCTCCTGTCGATGGTTCCCGCGCAGACCAGGATTTCCCTCCGCGCCGGCATGGAAGCCAGCGCCGCCGGGCTTTCCAGGCCCGAGATCGCGGCCGCGATTGCGCGTGCGGTCGCGCGCTGGCGCGCGACGCAGGCGCCGCCGGACGTGCCAGGTGCAACGCCGCGTGCAGCGCCGCAAGCGGCCGAGGTCGAGGCCGCGGCCGCGCCGCCCGGTCCGCGCGTGCGCATGCTATGATGACAAACATGCGATTCACATTCGTGCTTCTCGTTTGCTTGATGGCCGCCGGCACGGCGCCCGCTTACCGCGCTTCAAAAACAGACCGGCAAAGCGGTCTAGCACGGCAGCGCAAACGGCAAGCATGTCTACGATTACAATTTATCGCTACGACGACGAAGACTTCGAGAACGGCACAATTATCGCTGGGCGCGGCGATTCATTGAATATGCTTACCGGCAAACAGAAATCCGCCGAACTTTTGATTCGAGCTAAACTACCTAACGGGACTGCCGTCCGGGGCGGGTCACTCTACGCATGGTCCAGTGAGGCAGTTGCTAGGCGGCTCTGGTCCTCTAGCAAGAAGAAATACCTCTATGAGCTCGAAGCTGACTGCATGGATGTGCGGCATCGAGGTGATTTGAATCAACATACGGAGGTGCAGCAAGCGATTGACGCGGGGAGATCGCCGGACGAAGCCGTAAAAGGATACTGTACCGGAGTAAATGCAGCCATCGAGGTCGCAAGCGGTCAGCCCTATACCGAACCTCGGATAGAGGTGTTGGTCTCGAAGGCAAAGGTAATCCGAAAACTCTAGTCAATGAGCGCACAGCAATGGCGAAACAAAACAAAGCCGCCATGGACTTGTGGGAGCAAATCTTTGCGAATATGGCGAAGCAGAATGGGCGCAATGAAACGGAATCCGCCAAGGATCGCTGCCACTCTTTGACGCGCGGACGCGAACGGCGCATCCATCTGCATTTTGTTTTGTTGGTTACTTTGTTGGTAGAGATACCGAGCCCGCTAAAATATCCCTGAAAAAAGAAGCGGTTGCAGTCTAAACTGGCGGTCCCGAGAGGAGTTCGAACCTCCGACCTTCGGTTTAGGAAACCGCTGCTCTATCCAGCTGAGCTACGGGACCGGCACCACGCGGTCTAGCACAATTGACCCGGTCGGCGCACCGGTTCCGGCGCTGTTGACGTGAGCGCCAGTGAATTCCGACAATTCGCCGCATGACAGCTTGTCGCGATACGACACCGTGCCGATTGGCCAAATACATATTGGCGCTGGCGCTGACGCTGGCAACGTCCGGCACAAACGCCCAGCCAGCCTGCCCGCTGAACGACATCGGAACCGCGACCGCCGCCTCAGTGCGCGATGGCCGCACGCTCGTGCTCAGCGACGGCCGCGGCCTGCGTCTCGCCGCGATTGAAACGCCCGACAGCACCCGCATAGCGCTGCAAGGCTTGGTTGCCGGCCAAGTTCTCCATCTCCGCAAACTCGGCAGTCGAGCACGACCGTTACGGGCGCGTCGTCGCCTTCGTGTATACTGGCGACGCCCAGCAATCCGTGCAACAGGCCCTGCTGGCGGCGGGCCAGGCCCGGGTTTCGGCCCGGGTCGGCGACAAAACCTGTGCAAACGCGCTGCTAAAAGCCGAACGAGAGGCCCGCGCGGCCCACCGCGGCCTCTGGGCCGATCCCAATTTTGCCCCTTTGCCGGCGGAAAATACCCCTCGCCTGACGGGCGAACGGGGTCACTTCACATTGGTCGAAGGCAGGGTTCTGTCGGTGCGCGAAAGCGGGGGCACCCTCTATTTGAATTTCGGGCGGCGCGTCACGCGCGATTTCAGTGCCGTTGTTCCGCGGCGGCTTGAACGCTCGTTCGCCGCGGCCGGCATCGCGTTGAAAGAGCTTGCCGGTCGGCACATTCGGGTCCGTGGCGTCATCGAACAACGGCGCGGCCCGATCATCGAGGTCGATGGTCCCGAACAAATCGAACTGATCGACGAGGCCAGCCGGTCTCGGGAGGCCCAGCCATGACGGCCGCGGCCGCAAGATGCCGGCCGGCTCGTCTCATGCGCGGGCTCGCCCTTTCGCTCGTTCTCGCGGTCGGCGCCTGCACCAGCGCGCCTGACGACAAGCAGATTTCGCTGCAACTGCCGCAGCTCACTTTCCCGCAACAGACTGCGCGGGTCGAATCGCCTTCGGCGGAAGCGCGCGAGCACGCGCGTATCCTCGCCTCCTATGGCGGCGTCTACGAGAACGACCGCATTCAGGCCATGGTCACCCAACTGGTCGGCAGGCTGGTGGCGGCATCCGAGCGTCCTAATCTTAAATACGAAGTGACTCTGCTCAATTCGCCGGCCATCAACGCATTCGCGCTGCCGAACGGCCATCTCTATGTCACGCGTGGACTGATCGCGCTTTCCAACGACAAGGCAGAGCTTGCTTCAGTGCTGGCGCACGAAATGGGCCACGTCATAGCCCGCCACGCCGCCATCCGCGAGGAACAAGCGCGGCAAGTGGCCCTGGTCAGTCACGTAATGACCGACGTCGTAAGCGATCCGCAGATGGGCGCGCTCGCGCTCGCCAAATCGAAGCTAGCCATGGCGAGCTTCTCGCGCGCGCAGGAATTCGAAGCGGATGGCATCGGCGTCGGTATTTCGGCGCGTGCCGGCTTCGACCCATATGGCGCCTCGCGCTTTCTCACAGACATGCAGCGCAACGCCGACCTGAAGTCGTCCGCCCATAACGACGTCTATACGAACGACTTTCTGTCGGCCCATCCGTCTACGCCCGCCCGCGTGAAAAACGCGTTGCTCAACGCCCGGCAATATACCGCGCCCGGCAGCGGCGAACGCGATCGCAATGCCTATCTCGAAGAGCTAAATGGCGTCGTCTATGGCGAGGATCCGAGCGAAGGCTTTGTGCGCGGCCGCCGTTTCCTGCATCCCAAACTCGGCTTCACTTTCCTCGCCCCGCCCGGCTTTACGCTCGACAACACCGCGCAGGCGGTGTTGGGCTTAAAACCCGGTGGCGGCGAAGCCATGCGCCTCGACGTGGTGAGTGTGCCAGCCGAACAATCGCTGGCCGACTATCTGCGCTCGGGCTGGATGGAAAACGTCGATCCGGCGAGCGTCGCGGAATTCTCCCTCAACGGCTTCCCGGCCGCGACCGCAACCGCGCGTGGTCAGCAGTGGTCGTTCAGGATGTTTGCCGTGCGGTTCGGCAGCGACGTTTATCGCTTCATCTTTGCAGCCAAGGCGATGACGGCGGAGGCCGACAGTTCGTTCCGTGAATCCATCATGTCGTTTCGGAGGATGAGCATAAAAGAAAGTCAGCAGATCAAGCCGCTGCATATCAAAATCGTCACCGTCGGCGCGCGCGATACGCCGGCTACGCTCGCGCGCCGCATGGCGGACATCGATAACGCACTCCAACGCTTCCGCGTGCTCAACGGGCTCGGACCGCGCGATCGGCTAAAATCTGGCGAGCGCGTGAAGATCGTGGAGTGACCGGCGACAGACCGCCTCTGCCCCATAAATCGTCATGGCCGGGACAAGCCCGGCCAGGATGAAGAATGCGGCCATGAAAATCCACTGTCAGCTTTCGCCGGCTTCCGGATTGATCGTGAATTCGCGCGGCACTTCCGGACCCCACAGGTAGAACGAGTCTTCCGGGTTGTAGTCGCCCGACGCCCAGCGCTCCTCCTTGGGAATGTAATCGATGTCGCAGGAATATTCTGAAAAGCTGCCCCAAGGGTCCATCACGTAGTGGAAGTAATTGGAGCCGAGCACGTGACGGCCGAGACCCCAACCTTTCTGGTAGCCCTTGTCGGCCATTCTCATTGCGCCAAGCCCGATATCGTTGACGCTGGCGACATCCCACGAGCAATGATGGAAACCTGGCCCGGACGATTTCACCAGCGCCAGCATGTGGTGATCGCTGCCATGAATGCCATGCATGAAGGCGACGATGTCGGCGGCGCGGTCGGAAAGCCGCAGGCCGAGATTGCTCTCGTAGAACGCGATCGAGGCGTCGATGTCCTTCGTGAAAACCAGCACGTGCGAGAGTCTGCGCGGCCGCACCGCCGGCGACCTCTCGCGCGTCGTGGCCGCGGCAACGCCCGGCCCGACAGTGTTCCACTCACTTTCAGCTTTCTTGTCGGGCGACACCTTGGGCGCGACCTTGATCTCGATCAGCATGCCTTCGTGATTGCGGAACCAGAAGCCGTTGCTTTCAAAGCCCGGCGGCGCGTCGATCAGCTTGATGCCGTTACCTTCGATGCGCTTCTTCAACCGGTCGATATCCTCGGCGTAGCAGCCGAAGGACAGGTGATGCAGCGCCTTCTGTTTGGTGCCCTCCACGACCGAACCCCAGCGGTGATGATGACCGAAGGTCTTGATCTCCAAAGTATTGTCCTTGGCTTGCACGTCGAGGCCGAACAGTCCGTAGAAATCCTGCGCGGCGCTCGCGTCAGGGACGGTCAGTACGAACTGGTCGAGTGAGTGCACGCCGAGCGCATCGGAGTCCGAAGTCGGCGCGACATAGCCGCGAATGGCGGTCATCGTTTACTCCCGCAAGATTGTCGAGTTGGTTAGCGGCGTTTTAATCCGCCCGGACAATGCCGGCAAGTATAGCTTTTTTCGCAGGCCCACCGGCCCTTAGAAGCGCCATTTTCGGAGCCGCCGCGGCGCTGCGACACTCTGGCTCGGGAACCATGGCCAAGCCCAATAATTGATGGGTCATGGACCCACAATTCGATGAAGGTTTAGGCGGTTCCGTCGCGATTTACGCGGCGGCGATGACCGGCGCGCTGGCGGCTATCATGTTGCCGATCTATTTCGCGAACGCGCCGGCCGTTTACAAGAATTCCGGGCCGAAGAGCTTCAGTGAGATCTTAGCGGCACGCACCGAGGCCCGCCAGTATCCGCTTGCGAAACTGGAAAAGCCGCAAATTGTCGATCCTGCCGTCGTCGCCGCCTTGAATGCGAATGCACACGCGCAGCGCGCGCGCAGCAAGGAAAACCATCGTCCGTTCCAAAGAATCCGACGCCCGGCCACGCCGCGGACCGTGCAGCATACCGCACAGCAGCAATCTTACGCGGAGTCGCCGCCAGCACGCCCGCTCTCGCCGCTCGCTCTCTTCTTCCCGATCTTCCGGTGAGGCTCAGGGCCGCAAATAGACGTAGCCCTGCGACTGCAATTCCGCCAAACGCACCACTCCACCTTTGTCGGCTTTGACAAATCCCGGTAGCAGATCACCCAAAGTGACCTTCTGCGCCGCCATGGTGTTGCCGCAGGCGTTGAGTTCGAGCCCTTCTTTATGGAACGCACTGACATGGCGCGCGAGATCCGGTGACGCAGAGACGGCCTGGAACGCTTTGAGCGCGGGTCCGTGCACCACCAGCACGATGGACACTTTGTCCGGTCCACCAACACCTTTGTAGTGATTGCGGATATTGCCGATCACGAAGTTGACCTTATCCAGATCGGACAGGTGATAGGCAACTTTCGTCTTGTCGGGCGCAGCCTGAGCGCCGCGCGACGTCGTCGCGGCCGCAAACAATCCGCCGGTTCCCGCCAGCAGCGCAGTCAGGATGTTCCGTCGATGCATTGTCTCCTCCCATGCTTCCCCAGGTAAGTTATTTATGCCGCATCGCCGCCAATTCCTTGCGGTCGGTTATCAGCCCGCGGCATTCGTCCAGTTTGGCGCGATCGAGGCGGAAGACGCGGTCGTCGGCGCCTCCGCTGAGATCGAGGTCTTCGTCATCGGGTTTGTTGTTGCGCCAAATACGGATGCGGTCGAGACGAATGAGCGTCGATCTGTCGGCGTGGGCAAGCTCGACCGAAATACCGCCACCATCGCAGTCGACGCCGCAGCCGAGTTGCATCTTGTCGGCCGACACCTCCGACGCCATCGGATGCCCACAATCGCCGCTGGAATCGAAATCGCCCCGCCGGTCGCGAAACTTCAGCCCCAGCCGGAACGAATAATTGAGCTTCTTGTCTTCCGGCATCGTCTCCGCGGTGATCAAGAGCTGCATGACGCGCACCGTCTGCTGCGGGTGCCTGGCGAGATGGTCGGCGTCGTAGCGGCGGGTAAAGCACGCGTAGGATTTGCCGTCCGTCGCCAGACTATTCGCAAAAAGGCGTTTTGCGAAGCCGTCAGCATCGACGTCCGCTGCCTGCGCGCCGAAGCCAGCGAAAGCTGCCGCGGTTAAGGCTATAACAAGAGCGACCGGCGTATGCTTCATTTTGGTCTCCGGAAAGGTCACAGCTCGTCCGAGCGATATATCTTAGTCGCGGTGAGCCAATTTCCGGTTCGGGACAATTTTAGCGCATCGTGAAAACGACCGATATGCGCCCCCGGGCCTTTCGGCCGCGCCATCGGGCGACGCCCAAAAGCCGGCTTGCCGCCCAAAATTCGATTGATATGCTTGTCGGTGGGGTTTCGCGACGAAGGCTGCGGAAGCGAGGCGGGGGTCATGACCATCAGTGAATCGGCGGTTCGGCGTGGGCCGGGTTGGCTCACCGTGGGCGTCGACGCATTTGCCCGGCCGCTCGGCTGGGTGGCGACAGCGCTGTACGTCGGCTGGCAGGTTGTGGTGGAGCAGAAGCTATTTCTACACACGTTCCTGGTGGAGCGGATGGGGCGGCGCGGGGTGCCGCTATTACCGATAGGATACGGCAACGCGCTTATCTTGAAGTTGATCATGTTGTCGCGGCAACTCAGCGGCGATCATGACGCGTTGCAGCCGGCATGGCAGCGTACCTACGCTCGCATCCTCAATCGTTTCCAAGAACGCGGTCTGCCTAAAAATCCGATCCAGACGATCGCCGAGTACCAGCCGAGCGAGATCGCGCCCGAGCGCTTTTACAAGGAACACGTCAAACGCGGTGTGCCGTGCATCCTGCGCAACTTCGCGCATGCCGACGTCGCGCAATGGCGGCTGGGCGCACTAGCCGACCGATTCCCCACCACCGTCGCTCAGGTGCTGGATAAGCAGGCGAATAAAATGATCGCAGTGCCATTGCGCGACATCGCCGAAGACGATCGCCGCAAATATATCCCGCAGCAAATGTTGCTCGATCAGAATCCGGCTTTGCGCGACCACTTCGAGGTTGATCGTTCCAACGATTATTTCCGCATGATGGGCCGGCCGTCGAAGCCGATCTTGAGCTTCCTCATCCTCGGACTCGGCGAAGGGCTGAACGCCAATTGGCACTGTGAGGAGAGCCCGAACTGGTACCTGGCGGTTTCGGGCACGAAACGCTGGACTCTCATAGAGACCGAGTATTCCTGGCTGCTTTATCCCGCGGCACGCGGCGACGGCATGCGGCGGTTTGCCGATTTTGCCGCGGACGCTCACGGCGGCCCGCGCGACCCTGAGGCTTTTCCTTTGGTCGCTTATGCGCCGCGCTATGAGTTTGACCTGCATCCGGGCGACGTTTTGTTTTTCCCGGCGTGGATGTGGCACAAGACCATAAACCTCGATCGCGAGGGGCTCGGCGTCACCTGCCGCTATTCACCGCCGACGGCGATGTCCAACCGCTACTTCCGCGCTTTGCAGCTTCTCTCGACCGACTTTTGGACGACGTCGGTCCAGGTCGTTGCCAGCATGATCCGCGGCGATGTCGGCGGGCTCGCCGACGATACCGGCCACAACGACCAAGAAGTGGTCTATTACAATTAAGGGAAGTCCTCCCATAAGCAAAAAGCCCGGCGTTTCCGCCGGGCTTCGTTTTTGTGATCGGGCGTTTGCCGATTAAGCCGCTTCTTCCTCGACTGA
The DNA here is from genome assembly GCA_963720835.1 of uncultured Pseudomonadota bacterium. Lineage (GTDB taxonomy): Bacteria > Pseudomonadota > Alphaproteobacteria > Rhizobiales > Xanthobacteraceae > Pseudolabrys. The sequence continues at coordinate 397,049 of CAVRHC010000014.1, forward strand.
ATCGTCGCCGTTGGCTTCTTCGGCGGGCTTGGGACCGCGGCGCGGGCCTTTAGCGAGAGCCGCTTCGATTTCCTTCACCGCTTCTGTCTCGGTGATTTTCTGCACCGCTGAGATTTCGCGCGACAGGCGATCGAGGGCCGCTTCGTAGAGTTGGCGCTCCGAGTAGGACTGCTCCGGCTGCGTATCCGAGCGGAACAGATCGCGCACGACCTCGGCAATGGCGACGATATCGCCAGAGTTGATCTTTGCCTCGTATTCCTGCGCCCGGCGGGACCACATGGTGCGCTTGATGCGCGCGCGACCCTTGAGCGTATCGAGGGCGCGCTTGACCAGCGGCGGCTCCGCCAGCTTGCGCATGCCGACCGAAACGATTTTCGCGGTTGGAACGCGCAGCGTCATCTTGTCCTTGACGAAGTTGATGACAAAAAGCTCGAGTTTGGCTCCAGCGACCTCCTGCTCCTCGATGGCCAGAATCTGGCCGACACCGTGAGCGGGGTAGACGATAAACTCGTTGGTCTTGAAGCCCTGTCGTTGGGTAGTCTTCTTATTGGCAGTCATTCCAGGCAAAACTCCTTCACCGGCCCCTTTACGGCTGCCGGCCATTTTGGCTGCGGAGGCCCCCGGGCGAACGCTGCCGCGCGAGGCATGAGTAGTCCGCCGCACTACGGCAGACTTCTTGCCCCTCCGGCCGGAACCGGCTGAGCTTTTCTTCGACTTATGACGCGATTTTCCTGCCACTGCTCACGCGTGGATCGCACGCCCTCTTACCCAAAGACTGTTGGAACTGCCGCGAAAAATAAGGCTCCCGGGAGGGGGAGCGTTTTGGCGGCGTTATCCTTCATGATTTGGCTTATATAGCACATTTTTGGCCAAAATCAAAGCCTTATGACGCTTTAAAAACGCTATATCGCTATAAAATTCTGTAATGTTCGCGCATCGGTTAACGCGGACTCCCAACAACAACATAATTCAAGGTAACAAGTTCCTGGTACGGTCGCCTAATCGCCCTCTCCGGGATTCGCCGAGAAGAATTTCTTGAATTTTTCGGGCACGCCGTCCCATTCCTTGGCGTCCGGTGGCGGCTCCCGTTTTGTCGTAATATTCGGCCAGCTCTTGGCGTATTCGGCGTTCAATTCGAGCCACTTCTCGAGGCCAGGCTCGGTGTCGGGCTTGATCGCCTCCGCCGGGCATTCAGGCTCGCAGACCCCGCAATCGATGCATTCGTCGGGGTGAATAACCAGCATGTTTTCGCCCTCGTAGAAGCAGTCCACGGGGCATACCTCCACGCAATCCAAGTACTTACATTTAATGCAGTTTTCGACGACGACGTAGGTCATCCAGGACTCCGAACAAAATCAGCAGCGCTGCCTAACGTATCGACAAATGAGGCGCAAGCCGCACCGTTTCCATGCAGAGCATGCCTGGCCTGCTTTCGGACAAGCCCGAAAGGAAAGGGCGAATCAGGGCGTGGTGGCATCAGGATAAGTCAGGTCGCGGTACAGGTTGCGGGCCTGTGCGCTCGCCCCGCGCCGCTCGCACAAGGCTGTCACGCGCAGGACGCGGACCGAGCGATCGAGCGCCAAGGTGATCACATCTCCAATGCGCACGGGAACGCTGGAACCGGTCACGCGCCTGCCGTTGAGGCGCACATAGCCGGCATCGGCCAGTGCCGCGGCGGCGCTACGGGTGCGCACCACGCGCGCGTGCCAAAGCCATTTGTCGATGCGCTGCCGGTCATTTACCTGGTGCAGGATCTTTTCGGAAAGCCGGTTTTCACTTTTCGGGATCATGCGCGAACAGGCGGCGCCAAAATCAAGATGGTTCTTTGCCGTTCTGTTCGAGCTGCTGCTTGAGGGCGGCAAGCTTGGCAAATGGCGAATTAGGATCCGGCTGCTTATCGCGGCGGTTGCCGCCGGAACCGTACGGCTTGGCGTAATACTGCTCGCGTTCAGCCCGATCGGGACCATTCTCGTGCTTGCGCCGCGGTCGCTCACGACGCGGCCCGCGCTCGTCGCGACGCTCGCCGCGTTGCTGACGGTCGCGGCGGGGCTGGCGGTCTTGCCCGTCTGGACGCCCGTGCTGGCGGCGGGGCTGTTCGGCAGGCGCGCCGGCGTCACTGGCCGTTGCTGCGGGCGCAGCAGAAGCAGCAGAAGAGACAGCAGAAGCAGCAGCCTCTCCGGCAATGGCGGGCGCCGCCTGTTCCGGCCGGCGTGGCCGGCGTGGACGATGCGGACGCCGTTCGGCACGCCCGGCGGGCCGCCAGACCTCGATGAATGCGGGCTCGGCCAACGCTTCGGCTGCGGGGGCAGCCTCAACCGCAGAGGCGGACGCGTCCGCGGCTGCCGGTTCGGCATTCGGCGGCGTTTCGCCGGCAGGCTGTTGAGCCGGCTCGGGTTCGGTAACGGCGGGCGCCGTTTCAGCAGCCACCGGTTCGGCGCCAGCCGGTTCCTCGGCCAGCGTCGTGAACGCGGCGTCCGGCAACAGGGATAGCGACGACTCCACAGTCGGCCGGGCCTGTTCCGCCGCTGCCGGCGCCGGCTCTTCGGACGATGGTTCGGAAGCGGACGTTTCGGGCTGCGCGTCGGTCGAAACCGGAGCGTCCGCCGCGGCGGACCCCACAGCCGGCGTTTCCGCCGCGGAAGCCGGCTCCGGCTCCGGCGGCTTCGGCCGCCGGTCCATGCGATAGCCGAGCGAACGCAGGATCGACGAAAAATCTTCGCCTGACGTTCCGGTCAGCGACGTCATCGCGCCGGTGACGATGAAGCTGCGCCCGTCCACAAAGCCGTCCGGCTTCGGCCCCGGCGCGCCCTCGCGCCACGACAGTGCCGGCCGGATGAGATCGGCGAGCCGCTCCAGAATATCGACGCGCACTGCGCGCTCGCCGCAGACGCGATAGCCGGCAGCGCGGTAGAGCGGCTTCGGCGTCTCCTTGTCGACCGGAATCGACGTGCGTCCGCTCGCCGCCAGATGCAGCAATTCGCTGACGCCTTTGGCGTCCGGGCTTTCGTTCTTGAGCGCCCAGAGTTGCGTCGCCAGCGCGCGCGGCGCCGGCTTAAGCAGCACCGGCAGATAGATGTGATAGGTGCCGAAGCGCACGCCGTATTTGCGCAAAGATGCGCGCGCGGTTTGATCGAGACCTTTGACCTCTTCCGCCACTTTCTGGCGTTCCAACACCCCGAGCGCTTCCACCAGTTGGAAGGCGACGCCGCGCGCCATGCCGGTGATGTCGTCGGCCGCCGACAGCGAGAACAAGGGCGCCAACAATTTCTCGACTTGCGTTTTCAGCCAGAGATCGAGCCTTGCCTGCACCATCTCGCGCGCGGGACCGGTCAAATGATCGTCGGCGACGATGCGAACCCGCGGGCGCAGCGTGTCGTCGCCGGCCATCAGCTTGCCCACCACATCACCCGTCCAACGGACGACCCCGTCATTGGCGAGCACGATTTGATCGTTGGGCGCCTGCGACAGCCTGGTGGCGCGCGCCTCGATCTCGCCGGACAGCACCTTTTGCGCGGCCGCGTTCAACGCCTTGGCATCGGAGCCCGCACCGGAAGCATCCGGCGCAAACGTGAAACCGTCGAGCCGGCCGAGGACGTGACCTTCGACCGTCACTTCACCTGTTTTGCCGATTTCGGTATCCAACATTGCGTTCTCGCGCAGCCGCCGCATCAACACACTGGTACGACGGTCCACAAAGCGTTCGGCCAACCGCTCGTGCAACGCATCGGAGAGCTTGTCTTCGATCGCGCGGGCAGCGCCTTGCCAATGCTCCGGATCGGCGAGCCAATCCGGCCGATTGGCAACGAAAGTCCAAGTCCTGACATGCGCGATCCGGTTTGAGAGAGTATCGATGTCGCCATCGGTCCGGTCGGCCTGAGCAACCTGACGGGCAAACCAGTCGGTGGGGATGTTACCCTCTCGCATGAGGAATCCATAGAGGGTCACCACCAATTCTGCGTGGGTCGCCGGCGCAATTTTTCGGTAGTCCGGCACTTGACAGACGTCCCAAAGCCGCTCGATGGCGGCGGGCATTTGCGCCATTGCACGCACGTCGTTGTCACGCGCAGCATGTTCCAGAACGAGAATATCCTCACCGGTCGGTGCGCGCGTCAGGCCCTGTTCGGTCGGCGTCATCGCCAGCGAAGCCTGCAACGCTCCGAGCGAGGAGAATTCGAGCGCCGAATTTCGCCACTGCAACATGCGGATCGGTTCGAAGCTGTGGCTCTCGAGCGCCTGCACCAGTTCCGGCTCTAACGGATCGCAGCGGCCGGTGGTGCCGAAAGTTCCGTCGCGCGTCGCGCGCCCGGCACGACCGGCGATTTGCGCGAGTTCCGCCGGATTGAGCTTGCGAAACTGATAGCCATCGAATTTTCGGTCGGACGCAAAGGCGACGTGATCGACGTCAAGGTTGAGGCCCATGCCGATGGCGTCGGTCGCCACCAGATAGTCGACATCGCCCGCCTGGTAGAGCGCCACTTGCGCATTTCTTGTCCGCGGTGAGAGTGCACCCAGCACCACCGCGGCGCCGCCGCGCTGGCGGCGGATCAATTCGGCGATGGCGTAAACTTCCTCCGCAGAAAAGGCGACAATGGCCGAGCGGCGCGGTAGCCGGGTCAACTTCTTGTCACCGGCGAAAGTGAGCATCGATAACCGCGGCCGGCTGATGATGTGTGCGCCGGGAAGAAGCTTTTCGACCATCGACCGCATGGTGGCGGCGCCCAGGACCAACGTTTCCTCGCGCGCGCGCGCGTTGAGAATGCGATCGGTGAAGACATGGCCGCGGTCGAGGTCGGCGCCGAGTTGGGCCTCGTCGATCGCCATAAAGGCGACATCGAGGTCGCGCGGCATGGCTTCGACGGTGGAGACCCAGTAGCGCGCGTTCGGCGGCTTGATCTTCTCCTCACCGGTGATCAGCGCGACATTCCCTGCGCCTGCCCGGTCGACGACCTTGTTGTAGACCTCGCGTGCCAACAACCGCAGCGGCAGCCCGATAATGCCGGAGGAGTGCGCCAGCATCCGTTCGATGGCGAGGTGGGTCTTGCCGGTGTTAGTCGGGCCGAGAACGGCGGTGACGCCGGCACCGCGCAAACGGGACGCTCGGCTTTGCTGAGGAGAAAAGGTCAGGGTCATTAAACGTCCAAACAGGTGGCAGGGGGCTTTGTCGAGCCCCCGCCACGGGGTCTTGTATCACAATGCGACGCCGGTCAGAGGCCGAACCCGCGTGCGGTTAAGTTTTGGAACGAGTCTGGAACGAACCGCGCCCGAATCGCTGACTCGGACGCTATGTGGATTCGTTCACGGCGACATCTGGAGCGGCCAGCCGCCACAACTACAAGATCGAGTGGCTGCTTGACGAATCAAAGGCCTTTTTCGGCCATCAAAGATTAACAGGCCGCCGGATTCGCGTTTGGCCGCGGAGTCAAGCGCAAAGGCGCTCAGTGGACCTTAGGATTGCCGGCCGAAGCCCGCGTCGGCCCGGCGGACGCGATGAATTCCGTCGCTTCCAGGACGGCATCGCCGATCGGCGTCGGGCCCTGCGCCCGGAACGGCACCAGCACACGGGTCCCGGCGATCGGGGCCAGCCAGATCTCCATGTCCGTGAGCTTGGCAATGTATTTGATGGTCGCCGCCGACGGGATGTGCCCGCCGATAGGCGAAAAATTTACGGCACAAACCAAGACAGGACCGGCGTAGCCTTTTTCGGCTTTGACCTCGTCCATGCGCTTGAATGACAGCGCAAGATCGTAACGAAGCCTGCCGTCGAAAATCGGCAGTGTGCGATTGCAGGCTTCCGGCGCCAACACCTTGCCATCGCCGGGCGCGCGCATCAGCGCCGCCGTCAGCGGATCGACGACGCCGTGGCGCTGCTCCTCGCCAATCGGCACCCGTTGATCGACCTTGTCGGGCGGCGGATTGGCTGTGAAATCCTTGACGTCCCCATCGGCGATGGTGACCCGCACTTCGTCCGCTTTTTTTCGGCTGGTGATGGTTGAGACATAGACCGAGCTCCCCGGCTTGCCGTCGCGCAACGTGCCGTGCACGGCGCTCGTGCCTTCCCCGTGGGTCAGGACGTGCATCAGGCCTGTCGTCTTGCCGTTTGTCGCGGCAGCGTAGCGCGTGTCGTTGATCTCGATCGTCCAGCCGCCCTTGCCGATCGGGATGCCGGCAAGCGTGACCTTATAGCGGGCCTCAAGCTTGCTCTGCGCGTGGGCAGGCGCGGCAAGCGCAAGCGCTCCGAAGATCAGCACCAGTCGGCCAAGTCGCAGAACCACCATGAAGCTCCAATTCGAGCGTGCGCGGCCTCGTTCCCTACAAAAATCGAGCCGGCGCGCCGTTTTCCTCGGCGGTGAATAAGTCGAATCTGTGTTCCCGCCTAGCTGGATCGGCCGCCGCGCTAACAGCAAACCAAGGGGCGGGTCGGCATCACCGCCGCTCGCGCGCCTTGCCGGCAAGGCCGTTTACGAAACGCCGATAAGGCGCAAATCGCACCACCATCCGGCCAAACGCCGCCACGCCACCCGGGAATCCTGCAAAAGGTGCTGAAATTCCTCGGCAATCCTGCCGGGTCCGTCGGCTTGACGCGTGCGAGGCGTGTCACTATACGTCCCGCCGACTTATCCATTAGTAATGGACTTTACCCGGCGCCGCGTGGCGCCGGCGCTTTTCGAGGGATCAGCCATGTCATGGCGTTGCGAGCTGACCGGCAAGGGACCGCTGGTCGGCCATAAAGTGAGCCACTCCAACATCAAGACCAAGCGGCGGTTCCTGCCGAACTTGCGCAATGTGACGCTGACGTCGGACACGCTTCAACGCAAGGTGCGGGTGCGTGTCTCCGCCAATGCACTCAAGACCGTCGACCACCGCGGCGGGCTCGATGCCTTCCTGCTCAAGGCCAAGGACGACGAACTTGCGCCGAAGATGCTCGAGCTCAAGCGCCAGATCGTGAAGAAGCAGGCCGTCGCAGGCTAAGCCACGCGGCCCCTCACTCCCCCACCAGCGCGAATTGCAGCAGCAGCGTGCGCTGGATTTCGGAAAAGTTGTCGTCCGAAACCAGCGTGATGATGGTTTCCCCGCGCGCGTTGCGGATCACGGCAATGCCTTCCATGTTGTCGATCTGATAGCCAAGATCGGCCACGATCATTGGGCGGCCGTCGATCATTGCGCCTTCCTTGATGTCGGCGAGATGGAGACGCCGGATGCGCATGGCGACGCCGATGAGCGGCGCATAGCGGCGCTCCAACAGCAGAAGATCACCCGACCCGAGCAATGCGCAGTCGGTGACATCGAAAGCGTCGCTGCGTTTTACGGAAAAGCGCGTAACGCGGCGACCGTCGAGCACGAAGGCACGATGATTGCCGGCGGCATCGAGACTTTCTTCGGTAATCACGATCAAAGCGCCGGCATGCGGCGAGCCCTTGCGCGGCATCGCCAGACACTCGAGGCTCTTGTTGCGCTTGAACGTCTTGAAATCGGGCGGCACAGTGATCGGCGCTCCATGCGCGCGGACCCCGAAGCGCTTGAAGTCGAAACGAACGATCTTCTCCACGCGCTCGATGCCGACATAGGCGCGCCCGTCCGCGGCCATCGCCAGCGACTCCGCGTCGTACCAGCCGCGCGCGGCTAGCGGTTTGTTGTCTGGCCCCAAAATGGGTGCAAGTTCCGCGTCTGCGATGCCGCTCGGACGTCCGTCGCGATAGACGATGCGGCCGCGCAGCCAGGATCCGTTATCGGTGACGCCAGTAAAGTGACTGCCGTCCGCTTCAACGACAATCGATGACCAGCCGCCGAACGCCTTGTTCGTCGACGTGAGAACCAATCCGCCGCGAAACTCCAGGTCACCGAAGCGCGTGCGCTCATGATCGCTGTTGCTGAAGGCGTCGATCGGCGTGGCCTTGATGGCGATCGGCGTCGGCGCATGGGCATAGCGCGGCGCGCCAAAAGCAAAAGAGCCGACGGCAAGCAGTGCCGCAATCAGCGTACCGGCAGCGAGCCAGCGGCGGCCGCGAATGATCAAGCCACGCGTCTCCGCACCCGGCGCGAGCTTGGCTGCTGCTCGGCAGCGGCGTGCTCCTCGAACAACTCGGCGAGCTTATCGGTCATGGCGCCGCCCAGTTCCTCGGCATCGACGATCGTGACGGCGCGCCGGTAGTAGCGCGTCACGTCGTGGCCGATGCCGATGGCGATCAATTCCACCGGCGAGCGCGTCTCGATCTCCTCAATCACCCAGCGCAGGTGGCGCTCAAGATAGTTGCCGGGATTGACCGACAGTGTGGAGTCGTCGACCGGCGCACCGTCCGATATCATCATCAGAATCTTGCGCTGCTCGGACCGGCCCAGGAGACGTTTGTGCGCCCAGTCGAGCGCCTCGCCGTCGATGTTCTCTTTCAGCAGGCCCTCGCGCATCATCAGCCCGAGATTCTTGCGCGCGCGCCGCCACGGCGCATCGGCCGACTTGTAGATGATGTGGCGCAGATCGTTGAGCCGGCCCGGATTGCCAGGCTTGCCGGCGGTGAGCCATTGCTCGCGCGATTGGCCGCCCTTCCAGGCGCGCGTGGTAAACCCCAGAATCTCGACCTTGACGCCGCAGCGCTCCAGCGTGCGCGCTAAGATGTCGGCGCAGGTTGCGGCCACCGTGATCGGACGGCCGCGCATCGAGCCTGAATTGTCCAGCAGCAGCGTCACCACCGTGTCGCGGAACTCGGTGTCCTTTTCCGCCTTGAACGACAGCGGATGCAGCGGATCGATGACGATGCGCGACAATCTTGCCGGGTCGAGCTGGCCTTCCTCGAGGTCGAAGTCCCAGGAACGGTTTTGCTGCGCCATCAACCGGCGCTGCAGCCGGTTGGCAAGCCGCGCGACCACGCCTTGCAAATGCGAGAGCTGCTTGTCGAGATAGCCGCGCAGCCGGTCGAGTTCTTCCGGCTCGCACAGATCCTCGGCCGCGATCGTCTCATCGAATTTGAGCGTAAAGGCGCGGTAATCCGGTCCGCGCGGCTCATTCTTGCCGAACTGGCGCGGCCGCTGCGGCTCGCCGGGTGTTTCGGCGTCACCCATGTCGGTGTCGTCGGCCATGTCGGCGGTCGGCGCGTCGACCGCTTCGGCGGCGGCGTCCGGCATGTCCTCGGCGGAAATCTGCGTATCCTCGACGCTCATGCGCTGCGCGTCGTCGGACTCCGCCGCCTCGCCGTCTTCGCCCTGCTCCTGCTGACGGCGATCCTCCTCGCCTTCGTCCTCTTCCTCTTCCGAATCGGAGGAGCGGTCGTCGCCCATTTCGAGCGCGTCGAGCAGATCGTGCACGGCATCGCCGAACTGGCGCTGGTCCTCGATCAGGGAGTCGAGCCGGTCGAGATCGCGGCCGGCGCGGTCCTCGATCAGCGGCCGCCACAAATCGACCAGCTTCTTGGCCGCGGGTGGCGGAGACTGACCAGTGAGCCGCTCGCGCACCATCAACGACAGCGCCTCTTCGATCGGTGCGTCGGAACGTTCGGTAATCTCGTCGAACTTGCCGCGATGGAAACGGTCATCGAGCATGGCGGTGAGGTTCTGCGCGACGCCGTCCATGCGCCGCGCGCCGATCGCTTCGACGCGCGCCTGTTCGACCGCTTCGAACACCGCGCGCGCCTGCTGACCGGCCGGCTGCAATTTGCGATGCATCGTGGCGTCGTGGCAGGCAAGACGGAGCGCGATCGAATCGGCATTGCCGCGCACGATTGCGGCTTCCGCCTTCGACAGCTTGCGCGGCGGCTCGGGAAGCCGCGCCTTGCCGCCCATGAGGCCGGGCCGTTCGGCCGCAAAGGAGACTTCCAGATCCGGTCTGCGCGCGAGTGCGCGCAAGCACCCGCTCACCGCACGCTTGAACGGCTCGGTCGGCGCTTCCTTGGTCGACGGCTTGGCTTTGATATTCGACGCCATGTTTTCAACCGCGCCTTCGCGGCAGCGACATCACGAAAGCGCCACGTTCATTGAGCTTTCCGGCAGATCGATGCCGAAGCAGCGCTGATAGAACTCGGCAACGATCGGCCGCTCCAGCTCATCGCACTTGTTCAGGAAGGTGAGCCGGAAGGCGAAACCGACATCGTTGAAGATCTCGGAATTCTCCGCCCAGGTAATCACCGTGCGCGGAACTCATCACGGTAGACAGGTCGCCATTCATGAATGCGTTGCGCGTGAGGTCGGCGACCCGCACCATCTTGTTGACGACGTCGCGGCCCTGCTCGTTCTGATAGTGCTTTGCTTTCGCCAGCACGATCTCGACTTCGTTATCGTGCGGCAGATAATTGAGCGTGGTCACGATCGACCAGCGGTCCATCTGACCCTGGTTGATCTGTTGCGTGCCGTGATAGAGGCCGGACGTATCGCCCAGACCCACCGTGTTGGCGGTCGCGAACAGACGAAACGCCGGATGCGGCTTGAGCACCTTGCTCTGGTCGAGCAGCGTCAGTCGGCCGGAGGCTTCCAGCACGCGCTGGATGACGAACATCACGTCGGGGCGGCCGGCATCGTATTCGTCGAAGCAAAGCGCGACGTTGTTCTGCAACGCCCACGGCAGAATGCCCTCGCGAAATTCGGTGACCTGCTGGCCTTCCTTGATGACGATGGCGTCCTTGCCGATCAGGTCGATGCGGCTGATGTGGCTGTCGAGGTTGACGCGCACGCAAGGCCAATTGAGGCGCGCCGCAACCTGCTCGATATGGGTGGATTTACCGGTGCCGTGATAGCCGGTGACCATCACGCGGCGATTCTTGGCGAAGCCGGCGAGGATGGCGAGCGTGGTCGGCCGGTCGAAGCGGTAATCCGGATCGAGGTCGGGCACGTGCTCTTCGGCTTTGGAATAGGCCGGAACTTCCATATCGCTGTCGATGCCGAACACCTGCCGGATCGACACTTTCATGTCCGGCAGGCCGGCTGTTTCTTGAACTGCGGCAGTCATTGCTCCTCCGTGGCTCCAGAATGCCCGAAGCCTCACATGCGGTCCGACGCGTCACGGTCCGGCTGATGGTGCCAACTTAGCAGACGGGACGGCGGCAAAAAACCTAGGGGTCTCGAATAGCCCCATCAATGTTTTCAATGAGATAGGCATGACCAGACCCGCGCGAAAGGCGGGTCTGGGTTGCTCTTCGCAAGTTTATGGATCAGCCGAAACCCACGGACTTCAGATAGTTATAGGCTTGGATGACCTCGACCAGCCGGTCCTCGGTCGAGCGGTCCCCGCCATTGGCGTCCGGGTGGTGGCGTTTTACCAAGTCCTTGAAGCGCATTTTCACCTGGTTCGGGGTGGCGTCGATATCGAGCCCAAGGGTATCGAGCGCCTTGCGTTCCGCGTTGCGCACCGTGCGTGTTTCGGCCCGCGCCTTCTGTTCGGCCCGCACGCCTTCGTCGAACAGACCGAAGGCATCGCCATTGCCGGTGAAGGCCTGAAAGCCGGCGCGGAATTTGTCCTTACCGGTCCCCATCTTCCAGGTCGGGCGATGACCGGTGAGCGCATCCTTTTGATAGGCCGACACGGCCGCGTCGTTCATGCCTTTAAAAAAATTATACCCCTGATTGTATTGGCGCACGTGGTTGAGACAGAACTGCCAGTAATCCTTCTCGAGGCCACGCCCCTTGGGCGCGCGATGCGTCGCCTTCTCCTTGCAACCTTCCCATTGGCATTCGGGACCGTCGGCTTTGCGCCGGCGATCCTTATCCGGTTTGACGCGGACTTTATCGAAGAGAGGCGAGTCGAATTTCATGACCGTATATTATGCGCCTTTGCCGATGACGCCTTCAAGACTTGACAACGACCGTTGACCACTTTCGAAGCAAACCTTTTACTGGTGCATGACCTCGCCCGAAAACCGGTTTCCCCTTTTCGGGTCCATACGCTAAGTCGAACACCATGCAAACGGCCGATATCATCACAAAGAAGTTGACCGAGGCTTTCACCCCGCAAAGCCTGAATGTCGTGGACGAATCACACCAGCATGAGGGCCATGCCGGTTCGCGCCCGGGCGGCGAGACGCATTTCCGCGTCTATATCGTGTCGGAGGCGTTCAAAGGGAAGACCCGGCTGGAACGCCACCGCATGATTAATGGAACGCTGTCGGGCGAGCTCGCGGGCAGCGTGCATGCGCTGGCCATTCATGCGGCAGCGCCGGGAGAAGCCGCGGTCTGACCGCTACGCTTTCGCCGGTGCTTTTCGCGGCAGCGGCTGGATGCGCAGCGCGGTGATGCGGTTGCGGGCGCGCCGCAACACCCGAAACCGGAAGCCGTGGAAGGTAAAGCTCTGCCCCACATCGGGGATCGAGCGCGCCTCATGAATGACCAGACCGGCAATGGTGGTTGCCTCCTCGTCCGGCAGGTTCCAGTCCATCACGCGATTGAGGTCGCGGATCGACACCGCGCCGTCAACATTGACCGAGCCGTCCGGCTGACGCCGTACGCCGGGCATGGCGACGTCGTGCTCGTCGGTAATGTCACCGACGATTTCCTCCAGAATGTCTTCCAACGTCACCAGGCCTTCGACTTCGCCATATTCGTCGACGACGAGCGCGAACGGCGTCTTGCGGCGCCGGAAGGCCTTGAGCTGTTCGGAGACGGGACGCGTATCGGGCACGAACCAGGGCGGCGTCAACAGCGCGGCGATGTCGACCTTGGCAGCGTCGCCATCGACGGCGTGCAGTGCACGCAAGAGATCCTTCACGTGCAACACGCCGACGATGTTCTCCGGATTGCCGCGCCAGAGTGGCATCCGCGTCACCGGCGAAGCGATGACCGCGTTGACCAGTTCCGCGGGCGGGTCGTCGGCGTTCAAGGTGATCATGTTGGTGCGGTGAATCATGACATCGGAGAGGACCAATTCGCGCAGATCGAGCACGCCGCCGAACATGTCACGGTCGAGCTTTTCGACGCCGCCTTCGCGGTGGAACAGATCGACCGCGCCGCGCAATTCCTCGCGCGCGGACAAGACCTGCTGATCCTCGCCGACATGCATGCCGATGAATCTGAGCAGCCAGCGCACCAATGCCTCGATACCCATCAGCACCGGGCCGAGCAGCTTGACGACCACTTGCATCGGCCGCGCCGCCAGCAGCGCGAGACGATCGGGCGCGTTGAAGGCCGCGGTCTTCGGCAACACTTCCGAAAAGATCACGATGACGGTGGTCATCCCCACGGTGGCGTAGAACACGCCGGCCTTGCCGAACCACACCAGCAGAATGCCGGTCGCCAAGGCAGACGCCGCGATGTTCACGGCGTTGTTGCCGAGCAGCAGCGCGCCAATCAAGCGTTCGCGGCTTTCCAGGAGCCGATTGACGATCGCCGCGCGTTTATTGCCCTGCTTTTCCAGCCGCGCCATGCTGGCGCGCGATGAAGCGGTCAGCGCCGTCTCGCTGCCGGCAAAGAACGCCGACAGCAAGAGACAAAACAGGACGACGACAAGAGAGAGCCAGTCGTTCGTAGTCATGGACTAATCTTTGCGCGTGATCTCATCCGAAAACCGGTTCCCACTTTTCGGGATCACGTGCTGGAGAGTTTGTCGGACAGGAACGCGCGCACTTCGTTCGGATCGACGTCATTGGCGACGAAAGCCTGACCGATGCCGCGCACCAGGATGAAAGTGAGCTTGCCGCGCTTTACTTTCTTGTCTTGCGCAATCAGGTCCATCAATGCATCGACGCCCGGCGTGCCGCCGGGAATGTCACTCAAATGGGTAGGCAGGCCGACCGCCGCAAGATGGGCGCGCGCGCGCTCGGCATCGCCCGCCCCGATCAGACCGATGCGGGCGGAGAATTCAAACGCCAGCACCATGCCAAGCGCGACCGCTTCGCCGTGCAACAGCCGCTCGGAAAAACCGGCGCCCGCTTCCAGCGCATGACCGAAGGTGTGGCCGAGATTGAGCAGCGCGCGCTCGCCGCTCTCGCGCTCATCGCGCGCAACAATGCCTGCCTTGGCGCGGCAGCACACGGCGATGGCGTGCTCGCGCGCAAAGCTCCCGCCAGATTGCCCACCGCCGAACACATCCTGCCAGTTCAACTCCAGCCAAGAGAAGAACGCGGCATCGCCGAGCAGCCCGTATTTGGCGACTTCGGCGTAACCGGCGGCGAACTGACGCTTCGGCAACGTGTCGAGCAGGCTCGTGTCGGCGATCACCATGATCGGCTGGTAGAACGCTCCGATGAGGTTCTTGCCGTGGCGGGAATTGATGCCGGTCTTGCCGCCGACCGAAGAATCGACCTGCGCCAAAAGCGTTGTCGGCACCTGCACGAAATCGATGCCGCGCCGCACGCAGGCCGCGGCAAAGCCTGCGAGGTCGCCGATGACGCCGCCGCCGAATGCAACGATCAGATCACCGCGTTCGATGCGCGCCGCGATGACCGCCTCGCACACGTGCTCGAAAGTGCCGTAGCTCTTGGAACCCTCGCCCTCGGCCACCACGACGCGCGTTGCTTCGACGCCGGCGCCTTTCAGCGCGGCTTCCGCGGCGGCAAGATGATGGCGGGCAACCGTTTCGTCGGTGACGAGCGCCACCTTCGCCCCCGGCCGCAGCGCCTTGATACGCTCGCCGAGACTGCCGAGTAAGCCGCGGCCGATCACGATTCCGTAGCTGCGCTCGGCGAGCGCGACCTGCACCACGATCGGTTCGCCTGAGCGCAAAGGCGCGGTCATGGTTCTTGCTCCGTCATGCCGATGTGCTCAGGCAGGGCGGCGATGATTTCATCGACGATGGCCTCGTGCGGTTCGTCTCGCGATTGCACGACGATATCGGACTGCGCATAGACCGGCTCCCGCACCGGCAGCAAGTCTTTGATCTTTTCGGCCAGCGGCCGGTCGTTGCGCCGCTTGGTGCGCTTCAACAGCACGTCGAGATCGGCCTTCAGCCAGACCGAGATACCTTTGATGCGGATCAGGTCGCGGGTGCGCTGGTTCATGATGGCACCGCCACCGGTCGCCAAGACCTGCGGCCCGTTTTCCAGGAGCCGAGCGATTACGCGTGCCTCACCGGCACGGAAATAGGGTTCGCCGTGCTTGGCGAAGATTTCCGAGATGGTCATGCTGGCCGCACTCTCGATCTCGTTGTCGGCATCGACGAAGGGGATGCCGAGTTGCCCCGCGAGCCGTCGGCCGATCGAGGACTTGCCGGCGCCCATCATGCCGACGAGCACGATGGAACGGCGGCCGAGCCCTCGGGCGATCGCCAATTCCACGCCGTTCTCGGCTGGTTTTTGAATGACCGTATCGGCCATGCTAGTGTTTCCAAATCAGCGCCACGGTTCCATATACCGGCAAATGAGACAACCGCTCGGGCGGTGTCTTATCACGGGTTTTGCCGGGTTTTGCGAAGTGTGGTTCACGTCGGTGCGACCGCGAGCGGTCGGGCCAGAGACAATTACCGGGCTTGAGACGATGCCAACGCTTTTCAGGTTTATCGTGTTTTTGGGCGTCGTCGGCGGCCTGGTCTATGTCGGCACCTTCTCGCTCGCCAACTTCTTCAAGCCGCAGCCGCGCGAGATCATCGTGACGGTGCCGTCGAGCAAATTCGTGAAACAGCCGTAACCCGATCCGATGGCCCGCCGGCGGAGAGCCTCCGACGAGACGCTGATCGAGCTGTTTCTCGACATGCAGGCGGCTGAACGTGGGGCGGGCGATAACACGCTCGCCGCCTATCGTAACGACCTCGCCGATTTGTCGGCGCATCTGCGCGCGGCCGGCAGCGACGTCGCCACCGCAACCACCGACGACTTGCGCGCGTTTCTCGCCGGCCTCGCCGAGCGCGGCTTCAAGACCTCGTCGCTCGCACGCCGACTGTCGGCGGTGCGCCAGCTCTACCGTTTTCTCTACGCCGAAGGAAAATGCGGCGACGATCCGGCCGCCATTCTGCAAGGCCCCAAACGCGGTCGCGCGTTACCGAAAGTGCTGACCATCGCCGAAGTCGACACACTCTTGGCGAAAGCGCGCGCCAATGCCGATGATTCAATGCAGCCGCCGGCGACGCGTTTGCGTGCCGCGCGCCTGCTGTGCCTGTTGGAGACCGTCTATGCCACGGGCTTGCGCGTCTCCGAACTGGTTGCATTGCCTGCGTCCGCCGCGCGCCGCGACCAGCGCATGCTGGTGGTGCGCGGCAAAGGCGGCAAGGAGCGGTTGGTCCCGCTCAATCAAGCCGCCAAAACCGCCATGGCGGAGTACCTCAAGCTGCGAACTGACAACGAGGGCAAGACGTCGTCGAAATGGCTGTTCCCGTCCTTCGGTGAACAAGGCCATCTCACGCGCCAGCATTTTGCGCGCGAGTTGAAGGCGCTGGGCGCCGCCTGCGGCATCGACGCCGATCGCCTGAGCCCGCATGTGCTGCGACACGCCTTCGCCAGTCATCTTCTGCACAACGGTGCCGATCTGCGGGTGGTACAGACGCTGCTCGGACACGCCGACATTTCCACCACCCAGATCTATACCCATGTGCTGGAAGAACGGCTGAAAACGCTGGTACGCGACCTGCATCCGCTCGCCGACGGGTAGCCAAAACGCCCAGAAACTCCCTATTTACCTGCTTGCTTGACTTGAAGTCTTAGTCCACGTCAGTTCCGCCCTTCATCACAGCCGGGACCCCATGCGCAGTTATCTCGACTTCGAAAAACCGGTCGCCGAACTGGAGGCCAAGGTCGAAGAGTTGCGCGCCATGGGCGAAAGCGACAATGCCGTCGCCGTCGGCGAAGAAATCGGCCGGCTCGAGGCCAAGGCGGCGAGCGCGCTCAAGGAGATCTACGCCGAGCTCACCCCCTGGCAGAAGACACAAGTTGCGCGCCACCCACAGCGGCCGCACTGCCTCGACTACATCGCTTCCTTGATCACCGACTTCGTTCCGCTGGCCGGCGACCGCAAATTCGGCGAGGACCCGGCCATTGTCGGCGGTTTCGGCCGCTTCCGTGGCGAAAGCATCTGCGTGCTCGGGCACGAAAAGGGCTCCGATACCGAGAGCCGCCTCAAGCACAATTTCGGCATGGCGCGGCCGGAGGGCTACCGCAAAGCGGTGCGGCTGATGGAGATGGCCGACCATTTCGACATTCCGGTGCTTTCGCTGGTCGACACCGCCGGCGCCTATCCTGGCATCGGCGCCGAGGAGCGCGGCCAGGCCGAAGCGATCGCCCGCTCGACCGAAGTCTGCCTCAATCTCGGCGTTCCCAATATCGCGGTGGTCGTCGGCGAAGGCGGCTCTGGCGGTGCCATCGCGATCGCCACCGCCAACCGGGTCCTGATGCTGGAGCATGCCATCTACAGCGTGATCTCGCCGGAAGGCGCCGCCTCCATCCTTTGGCGCGACACCGCCAAGGCGCAGGAGGCGGCAACCAACATGAAAATCACCGCCCAGGACATGGTCCGTTTCGGCGTCATCGACGGCATCATCCCGGAGCCCACCGGTGGCGCCCACCGGGAGCCGGCGGCGGCCATTGCCGCGACCGGCGACGTGCTCGCCAAGGCATTGGCCGAGCTGGGCGAGTTCGACCGCAAGGCCGTCCGCAGCCAGCGGCGCGAGAAGTTCCTCGCCATGGGACGGGCCATCGGCTAGCCGGCCCGAGCGTTTACCGTCGCTTTACCATAGGCTTAGCGGTAGCCGGGGACTGCGTCGTTTGCCTTGCGTATGCCACATCTTATGGCTAACGATTATTGAATAAGTGCCCGCCTCATCGGGGAGTATCGCGGTTGATCCGGTCTTTGGTTCGCGCGCTGTTGGCGCCGGCGGCGATTGCCGCTGCGTTCGCGCTTGCCGGATGCAACGCCGATAACGTCATCCCGACCGGCCGCGCGCAGGCGCCGCTGTCCGCGCAAACGATCGCCCTGATCGAATCCAAGAACATGGACAAGGGATCGCCGATCCTGGTTCGCGTGTTCAAGGAAGAAGCCGAACTCGAGGTCTGGAAAAAGAACCGCGAGGGCGACTACGCGCTCCTGAAGACCTATCCGATCTGCAAATGGTCGGGTGATCTAGGCCCCAAGAAAAAGCAAGGCGACCGCCAAGCCCCCGAGGGCTTCTATACGATCACGCCGGGGCAAATGAACCCGAACTCGAGTTATTACCTCGCCTTCAATACCGGCTACCCGAACGCCTACGACCGCTCGCACGGCTACACGGGCTCGGAACTGATGGTACACGGAGACTGCTCGTCGCGCGGCTGCTACGCGATGACCGACACACAGATCGTGGAAATCTACGCGCTGGCGCGCGAGGCCTTTTTCGGCGGCCAGCGGCAATTCCAGTTCGAGGCCTTCCCGTTCCGCATGACCGCGCTGAACATGGCCAAGCACCGCAACAATCCGAATTTCGCATTCTGGAAGATGTTGAAGGAAGGCTACGATCACTTCGAAGCCACGCATCAAGAGCCGAAGGTCGCGGTTTGCGAGAAGCGCTACGTGTTCGACGCAGCGCCGCGCGAGGGCGAAGGCTCGCTGAACTTCAGTTCGCGCGGCAAGTGCCCGGCCTATCGTCTCGATCCGGCCATCGCGTCCATGGTGCTCGAGCACCGGCGCAACGAGCAGGTGCAGATGGCGAACTACATCGCGCGCGGCGTCGAAACGGCGAAACCCCATGTCGGCGATGGGGGCTCCAACGTGGCTTTCTCGTCGGCTGTTTACCAGGTCGCAAGCGCCGGCGAAGCACCCGGAGCTCTGCCGCGTGTGCCCAATCCGCCGGGCACGACGATCCCGAAGGTCGGCAAGCCGTCGACAACGGTCGCGAAGAAACCGGAACCGGCGAGCGCGCCCGTTCAACAGCCAAGCGCTCAACCGGTCGTGGTGGCGAGCGTTCCGGTGCCTGAGCCTGCGCCGCTGCCGAAGGAAGGCCGCGCGCCGGCCGAACGGCCGACCACGATCGCGAGCCTGATCGGCAATCTATTCAAGGGCGGATCGCGCGAGGAAACGACGGCCAGCGCGCCGAGCGAACCGCTGACGACCGGCACGCCGGCGGATTTGCGCCGGACCAATACCGAGATGGCGGCCAAGCCCAAGCAGCCCGTGGACACGCGCGCCGCCGAAACGCGCGTCGCCTCCGCGCCGATGAAGCTGAATGCCAGACCGCAGCGCAACACCGAACCGCCAAAGCCGGCGGTTGCTGTCGCCGAGCGTCAACCGCAACCGGCGCCGATCGCGCCAATCCGGACCGCGCAACGTGAACCGGAACCCACTCCGATTGCGCCAGCGCGCTCAACGCAGCGCGCGCCCGAACCGGCTCCGATCGCGCCTATCCGCACCACGCATCGTGAGCCGGCACCAATTGCACCGACACGCACTGTGCATCGTCAGCCGCAACCCGAACCGGTCCGAACCGCTCATCGCGAGCCGCGTCCCGCTCCCGCCGCGCCTGTTCGTACCGCGCAGCGCCCGACGGTGCCCGAGAAGCCGCGTGTGAAACGCGTTGCCCAATCCGAGGCGCCGGCGCGCGAACCGATCATGCGCACCGCATTCTCGTCAGCGCCGCCCGCCAGCAGCAACGGATTGTTGTCCGGCGCCGCGCCCGTGGTGGCGGCCGGCTCCTTCAGTGCGCGCTGATAACACTGAACGATCTTAGACTTCCGGTCCCGGTGATGGACTGCTTCGTCTATGTGATCGGCACAATCGCCAAAAAACGCCGCCTGACCTATGTCGGCTGGACCAACGATGTCACGCGCCGGCTCGCGACGCACAACGCCGGCAAAGGCGCCCGCTCGACTCGCGGGCGGGTCTGGGTTCTTTTGCATTCGGAATGGTTCGCGTCCCGGCGCGAGGCGATGAGCCGTGAATGGCACCTCAAGCGCGACCGCAAATTTCGCAAGCAACTGGCGCTCGGCATGAAAAAATAAACGCCCGCTACAAGCGGGCATTTTTCACGCCAGACATCCGCTCCGCTCAGGCGTATTTGCCGTGGCAGTGCTTGAATTTCTTGCCCGAGCCGCAGGGACACGGTTCGTTACGGCCGACTTTGCCCCAACTCGACGGATTTTTCGGGTCACGCGCCGTTTGCGTAGCCCCGCCATTGCCATTGCCGACAAGCGCGGCCGCAAATGGCGCCGATGCCAGAGCCATCTCGTCCTCGCCGGTGCTCGGATCGACATGGTGCGCTTCCATATATGGAAGCTGCTCGGCCTGCTCGGCTTGCGGCTGCTGAACGATTTCGACGCGGATGAGCTGGCCGGTGACCACCTCGCGCAGGTTCGCCACCATCTGCTCGAACAGGGCAAATGCTTCCGCCTTATATTCGTTGAGCGGATCGCGCTGGCCGTAACCGCGCAGACCAATCACCTGCCGCAGGTGCTCGAGCATGACCAAATGCTCGCGCCAGAGATGATCGAGCGTCTGCAGCAAGATCGATTTTTCGACATAGCGTATGACGTCGGGGCCCCACTTGGCCACCTTGCTCGCCATGAATTCGTCGGCGCGCCGGGTGATGCGCTCGCGCACCTCCTCGCCGGCAATACCCTCTTCCTTGGCCCAATCCTTGACCGGCAGTTCGAGCGTGAGTACGGCCTTGAGCGCTTCGTCGAGACCGGCGACATCCCATTGCTCGGGGTAGGCCTTCTCCGGAATGTGCTTGGCCACCAATTCGTCGATCACCGAATGGCGCATGTCGGCGATAGTCTCGTCGACGGTGTCGTCGCGCATCAGTTCGAGCCGTTGCTCGAAGATGACCTTGCGCTGATCGTTCATTACGTCGTCGTATTTGAGCAGATTCTTGCGGATGTCGAAGTTGCGCGCTTCGACCTTCTGCTGTGCTTTTTCCAGTGCCTTGTTGATCCAGGGATGAACGATGGCCTCGTTCTCCTTCAGGCCCAGCTTGGTCAGCATGCCATCGAGC
This sequence comes from uncultured Pseudomonadota bacterium, assembly GCA_963720835.1. Taxonomy (GTDB): domain Bacteria; phylum Pseudomonadota; class Alphaproteobacteria; order Rhizobiales; family Xanthobacteraceae; genus Pseudolabrys. Next base: position 417,846 of record CAVRHC010000014.1, read on the forward strand.
TTGTCGGAGCCGAAGATGCGCATGAGATCGTCTTCGAGCGACAGGAAGAATTTGGAATGGCCGGGATCGCCCTGGCGTCCGGAACGGCCGCGTAGCTGGTTGTCGATGCGCCGGCTCTCGTGCCGTTCGGTGCCGAGCACGAACAGGCCGCCCGCCTTCAATGCCTTTTCTTTCAGCCGTGCGACCTGCTTGCGGATTTCGTCGGCACGCGGGTCCTTGTCGCGCGTCGCCCAGTCGTCGATGTCGGTGATCTCCTGGCGGATGCGCATGTCGGCATTGCCGCCGAGCTGAATGTCGGTGCCGCGGCCGGCCATGTTGGTCGCGATCGTGATCGCGCCCGGCACACCCGCCTGCGATACGATGAAGGCCTCCTGCTCGTGGTAGCGGGCATTGAGGATGGCGAAAACCTTGGTTTTCGTGGCGCCTTCGTCGCCGGAATAGAGCGCGGCGAACGCGTTGGGATCGGAGAAATCGTGCTGCTCCCAGCCTTGCTTGCGCAGCATTTCGGCGAGTTGCTCGGATTTCTCGATCGACGTGGTGCCGACCAGCACCGGCTGGCCGCGCTTCTTGCAGTCTTCGATCAGCGTGGTGATGGCCCGGTACTTCTCCGCCGCCGTGCGATAGACCTCGTCGTCGTCGTCGAGGCGGATGAGCGGCATGTTGGTCGGCACTTCGAGCACTTCGAGTCCGTAGATGTCCATGAACTCGTCGGCTTCCGTCATGGCGGTGCCGGTCATGCCGGCGAGCTTTTCGTACATGCGGAAGTAGTTCTGGAAGGTAATCGAGGCGAGCGTCTGGTTTTCCGGCTGGATCGGCTGGTGCTCTTTGGCTTCGAGCGCCTGGTGCAAGCCTTCGGAATAGCGCCGGCCCGGCATCATGCGGCCGGTGAACTCGTCAATGATGATGACCTCGCCGTTGCGCACGATGTAATCCTTGTCGCGCTGAAACAGCTTGTGCGCGCGCAAACCCTGGTTGACATGGTGGACGACGGAAACGTTCTCGACGTCATAGAGCTTGCCGCCCTTGAGTAGACCGGCTTCGCGCAGATTTGTTTCCATCTTCTCCATGCCCGCTTCGGTCATGGTGACGGTGCGCTGCTTTTCGTCCAGTTCGAAGTCGGTCTTGTCGAGCTTGGGGATGTAGGCGTCGATGGTGTTGTAGAACTCCGAGCGGTCGTCGAGGGGGCCGGAGATGATCAGCGGCGTGCGCGCTTCGTCGATCAATATCGAATCGACTTCGTCGACGATGGCGTAGACGTGACCGCGCTGGGTCATGTCCTCCATGCGGTACTTCATGTTGTCGCGCAGATAGTCGAAGCCGAGCTCGTTATTTGTGCCGTAAGTGATGTCGCATTCGTAGGCCGCCTTGCGTTCCTCGTCGTCCATGCCGTGAACGATATTGCCGACGGTGAGGCCGAGGAAACCGTAGACTTGACCCATCCATTCGGCGTCGCGCTTGGCCAGATAATCGTTAACGGTGACGACATGCACGCCGCGACCGGCAAGCGCGTTGAGATAGACCGGCAGGGTCGCGACCAGCGTCTTGCCTTCGCCGGTCTTCATCTCGGCGATGCGGCCTTCGTGCAGGATCATGCCGCCGACAAGCTGAACGTCGAAATGGCGCTGGCCGAGGGCACGCTTGGCGGCCTCACGCACGGTGGCGAAGGCCGGGACGAGGATGTCGTCGAGCGCTACACCATCGGCAATCTGCTTCTTGAACTCGCCGGTGCGCGCCTTGAGCTCGTCGTCGGAGAGCGCCTCCACCTCTTGTTCCAGAGCGTTGATGGCGTCGACCCGCGGCTGATAGGTGCGGATTCGCCGGTCATTGGCGGAACCGAACAGCTTGCGGGCAACGGCGCCGATCATGTGGGGTAGCTCCTCGATCTGAGGCGGCGCTTATATCACGCCGCCGCGGCCGGATATTGCTTCCGGCACACCGGAAATGCGGCACTTTTCTGGCGGATTCGACGCGGACGAAGCCTGTAAATGCTCAACCGGCCTATATTATTTGAGAGATAGGAGGGGGTCCGATTGTTGTCAATTGGCGGCCTGCCGCGGGCGTTAACGAGATGGCGGTCACACAGAATTTAGCCCGGACTCCCGGTCCGCCATTGCAAAGCCACGGTTGTTGGGTGACAAGTCCGCCGCCATCCCTGCGATGAGCGGGCATCTCCCATTCCCAAGGACAGCGCCATGATAAACGTCCCATTTGCCGGCCACCCGGCCCTCCTCCGCCGGGCTAGCTTGCTTGCCGCAAGCCTGGCGCTGCTCATGATGGCGGCCGGGCCGCTTCAGGCCGAAGACGCCAAGGACCCGGTGATCGCCAAAGTCGCCGGCGTCGAGATTCATCAAAGCGATCTCGCCGTCGCCGAGCAGGAAGCCGGCCAGCTTCCGCCGATGACGGCGGACCAGAAGAAGGACTACTTGGTCCAGTTCATGGCCGACTTGATCATCATTTCGAAGGCGGCCGAGGACAAGAAGGTCGCCGACAGCGCCGAATTCAAGCGCAAGCTCGCGTTCGAGCGGCGCAAGCTGCTGATGTCGGACCTGATGCAGTCGGTGGGCAAGGCGGCCCTCACCGACGAAGCCATGCACAAGGTTTATGACGACGCGATCAAGCAGTTAGGCGGCGAGCAGGAAGTGCACGCGCGCCACATCCTCATCCGCGCCCCGGCCGGCGACGAAAAGGCCAGCGCCGCAGCCAAGGCCAAGATCGAAGCGGTGATCGGCCGCCTCAAGAAGGGCGAGGATTTTGTCGTCGTCGCCAAGGAAGTGACCGAGGATCCTTCGGGCAAGGCCAATGGCGGCGATCTCGGCTATTTCACCAAAGAGCAAATGGTGCCGGAATTTTCCGAGGTCGCCTTCAAACTGGACAAGGGGCAAATCTCAGGCCCCGTGAAAACCCAGTTCGGCTGGCATGTGATCAAAGTTGACGACAAGCGAACCAAGCAGCCGCCGAAGTTCGAAGACGTCAAAGGGCAGATCGAGCAATTCGTCACGCGCAAAGCGCAGGCCGAGATGGTGCAGAAGCTACGCGCCGATAACAAGGTCGAGAAATTTTACAAGCCGTCCGAGCCTGAGAAAAAGGAAGAACCGGCGAAGCCCAACGCGCCGGCGAAAGCCGACGAGCCGGAAAAGAAATAAGCGCGATCAACGCATCAATTGTTTTCGTGATGGCCGGGCTTGTCCCGGCCATTTACGTCTTGCATACATGACGGGCCCCTAAGTCGTGGATGCCCGGCACAAGGCCGGGCATGACGCCGGAGAGCCTCGTGTCCACCGCCATTTCCCCCCTCGCCCCGCTCCACGTCCCCGACATGCCGGCAATCGCCGGCGTACGGCTATCAACGGCAGCAGCCGGCATCCGCTATGCCGGCCGCACCGACGTATTGCTGGCGCTGTTCGATCCGGGCACCTCGGTGGCTGGGGTCTTTACGACATCGAAATGTCCGTCAGCGCCGGTGGAGTGGTGCCGCGCGCATATGAAATCGGGCAAGGCGCGCGCGCTGGTCGTCAATTCCGGCAACGCCAATGCCTTTACCGGCAAAACCGGACGTACGGCCTGCAAGTTCACGGCGGCGATCGCTGCGCGCGCCGCCGGCGTGAAGCCGGCCGAGGTATTTCTCGCCTCCACTGGCGTGATCGGCGAGCCGCTGAAGGCAAGCGCTTTCGATGGCGTGATGGATTCTCTGGTGGCGAACGCCAAGCCGGATGAATTCCTTGCCGCGGCCAAGGCGATCATGACCACCGACACGTTTCCCAAGGTCGCGACCGCGACGGCGCGGATCGGCAAGGCGACGGTGACCATCAACGGCATCGCCAAGGGCGCCGGCATGATCGCGCCCGACATGGCGACCATGCTCTCCTTTGTATTCACCGACGCCGCGATTGCGGCGCCGGCGCTCAAGGCGCTGCTGCGAGGAGCAGGTGGATGACACCTTCAACGCGGTGACCATCGACGGCGACACCTCCACGTCCGACACGCTGCTGCTGTTCGCAACCGGGAAGAAAGGTCCGCGCGTCGCCCGCGCCTCCGATCCACGCCTGCGCGCCTTTAAAAAAGCGCTGCACGCGGTGCTCGCCGATCTGTCCGAGCAGATCGCGCGCGACGGCGAAGGGGCGCGAAAGCTGGTGGAAATTATTGTGGAAGGCGCGGTCTCGAAAGCCTCAGCCCGCCGCATCGCGCTGTCGATCGCCAATTCGCCGTTGGTGAAAACCGCGATCGCCGGCGAGGACGCCAATTGGGGCCGCGTGGTGATGGCCGTCGGCAAGGCCGGAGAACCGGCCGACCGCGACAGACTGGCGATCTGGTTCGGCGGCATCAGGGTCGCCTATAAGGGCGCGCGCGATCCGAGCTATGACGAAACGCAAGTCAGCGCGCTGATGAAGAAGCCGGAAATACACCTGAAGGTTGCGCTCGGCCTCGGCAAAGGCCGCGATCGCGTGCTCACCTGCGACCTCACCAAAGAGTACGTCGCGATCAACGGGGATTACAGGTCTTAGCCGCGAATTTTATCGAGTGATTCCGGTTCGCCGGACGCGTTCGCAGTCGGTCGCGCGAGATCCCTCATTTTACAGTTCGACTTTTGGCTCTACGAGGCAGTTCGTCATGCAAAACGAAGTTCAGCAGAGCCTTTTGAACTTTCAGGTGGCCATTGTAGTCTATTAAACCCAACTTTCGAAACTTGTTCATGAATACGGTCACCCGGGACCGGGTCGTTCCAACCATCTTGGCGAGCAGCTCATGGTTCACCTTCACGGGGATCGGTTCCGGACCGACGTCGCCACCATAATTTGTCAACAGCAGAAGCGCCCGCGCCAGCCGCATCTCGCTGGAGTTAAATAATTGGTCGACCAAGTCCGCTTCAACGCGGGCGGTCCGGGTCAAAAGATGGAAGAGAAAATAATCGGCAAACTCCGGCTCGAAACGGAGGAGGCGCTCCATGGACTTCCTTGTCTAGCCGGATAAGTTCGCAATCCGTCATCGCGGTGGCCGTAGACAAGCGCAGCGGCATCCCGGTCATGGCGCCCTCGCCACAGAATTCATTCGGCCCGCGGATTGCGACGACGGCTTCCTTTCCCTGCTCGGATGTAACGGTAACTTTGACCTTGCCTGTATGGATGTAAAAAACAGAATCCGCCGGGTCCCCTTGTGCGTAGAGATTCCTATTTGCCGGATAGTGCAATATTGTCCTTTTGGGCCCTTGCTGCGTGAGAAAGCCTAAAACGTCGAAGGATGCCGGGTCTATATTTGTTGCCATTGCCCATCCCCCTCCCAGATTAACCAGATTAATTCTGTAATATTACTGACAACCGGACGTTGAGACAATGCGAATTGCAAAATGCAAAATTGGCGGTTTCCCTTTGGCGCGATCGCCAGCCACGCCAACGACCGCTCGCACAGATTTTATTTACCTTTGCGGCAGACGCAGCCGCCGTCGCCGTATTGTTGAAGCCCTCTTAACCAAGAGCCGCCTATCGTTCAGGACCTAGGGCTGTGAGCAAACTCGTTCTCGTCGCCGCCTGTGCTCTCATCGATGCCGACGGCCGCGTGCTGATCGCGCAACGACCGCAAGGCAAGCCAATGGCAGGCTTGTGGGAGTTTCCAGGCGGAAAAATCGAGGATGGCGAACGGCCGGAGCAAACACTAATCAGGGAGCTCAGGGAAGAACTGGGAGTAGTCGTCAGGCAGGAGTGTCTCGCGCCGCTGACTTTCGCCAGCCATGCCTATCCGGACTTTCACCTCTTGATGCCGCTCTATATTTGCCGGCGTTGGGAGGGAACGGTCACCGCCACGGAAGGGCAGACGCTGGCCTGGGTAAAACCAAACCGGTTACGGGACTATGAGATGCCGCCGGCCGACGTGCCGCTGGTTCCTCACCTGATGGATCTGCTTTAGGTCCCACCTTGTGGTCCAAAGGAGCCACCCGATGCGTTGCTTCAATGTCACCGGCGCAACCCGCAGCTTTCGCAAAGCTGAGGACGGCGCAACGGCAATCGAATATGCCATCATCGCGGCCGGCATCGCCGGCGCCATTATCGTCACCGTCGGCACGCTGGGTGCCAAGCTGGTCGTGATGTGGACTTCGATCGCGAGTATCTTCAGCTAATCGGAATTGCGTCCGCCCGCTTTTTCGCCAGCCGAATGTTCTTTTGCACCCAACGCGTCGGCCAGCCGATGCGTCGCCGAACCGGGCTTGAGCGGTTTTTGCTGGCTCTCATGCGGTGCCCAACCTGACAACCAGACGATTTCAAAGCTTGCGCGCAGCCGTCCATCGGCATCGGAAAAACGCGCGGCATAGATGTCGGCCATGCGTGCAAGCGTCTCCCGCCTCAACGGAACACGTCGGCGCTCGTGCAGAGCGTTCGTTGCGCCCATGCGGCGCAGATCGTGCATCAGTGCAAACACATTGTCATAACGTACGGTCAAGCGATCGGAATCGATCACAGGCAAGGCAAAACCGGCGCGCTGCATCAGTGAACCCAGATCGCGCAAATCGGGGAAAGGTGCGACGCGCGGCGAGAGGCCGCCTTCGATTTCACTTTCGGCTTGCGCAAACGCTTCGCGCAGTTCGGACAGGCTTTCGCCGCCGATCAATGCGGCGAGCATGAGCCCGTCCGGCTTGAGCGCACGGCGGATCTGGACGAGCGTGCCTGGCAAGTCATTCACGAATTGCAGCGCCAGCGCGGAGACGACGAGATCGAGCGAGCCATCAGCGAAGGGCAACGCCTCTTCGTCGGCCGCCACGCGCGGAAACGACCGATCCAGGTGTCCGGTGTCAGGGGTTACCGCGATCACAGACGTGACCTTGCCGCCTGCCGCCAACGCCTTGCGTACCGCGTCGGTCGGTGTGCCGAGATCGACGACGCGGTCGAATTGGCGCAGCACCGCGCCCAGGCGCTCGGCGAATTCTTCGGCAACACGGTCGAGCAAGAACGTCGCCGGGTCGAGCGCCGCCGCACGCCGCCGGCGGGCACGGAGCAGGTGGCGGTCGAAAATGGTTAGATCTGGCATCGATTTCGTCGTCGTCGTTCCCTCGCTCTGCTTTTACGGGAGAGGGACAGGGAAGGTCATCCCATCAATTATGCCTCTAATTCCCCTACCCCAACCCTCCCCTACGAGCGGAGGAGAGAGTACGCTCCCCACGATGCACATTGGCTGGACAAAAACTGGCGTCGCGCCGCCCGTCTCACGTTTTACGACGGCATTGCGCAGCGTCTTCCGCGTCGTGCTCGATGTCGCCTTGCCGCCGCTGTGCCCATCCTGTCGCGAGCCGTTGGGCGAGGGTATTGGGCTTTGCGCCACATGTTGGAGCAAATTGTCCTTCATCGAACCGCCTTTCTGTGCCCGCCTCGGTATTCCCTTCACCTACGACCCCGGGCCAGGACTGTTGTCGATGGAGGCGATCGCCAATCCGCCGGCCTACGACCGGGCCCGCGCCGCCGTGCGCTATGACGATGTCGCCCGCGCGCTGGTCCTGAGTTTCAAATACGGCGACCGCCTCGATCTTGCGCCGATACTGGGGCGCTGGATGGCACGCGCGGGAACGGAATTGATGCACGAGGCCGATGCACTCATTCCGGTGCCGTTGCATTGGCGCAGGCTCTGGGCGCGCCGCTTCAACCAGTCGGCGGCCTTGGCTGGCGCCATTTCCGGCCAATGCGGCGTACCGGTGCTGCACGATAAACTCAAACGCGTGCGCGCCACGTCGCAACAGGTCGGCCTGTCAAAACCGCAGCGGGCCGATAACGTACAGGGAGCATTCCAGGTGCCTCCGGAACAGAAAGCCGCGGTCGCCGGCCGCCGGCTCGTGCTGATCGATGATGTTCTAACGTCCGGCGCGACCGTCGACGCCTGCGCGCGCGCGCTGTTGCGAGCAGGTGCCGCCCATATCGATGTGCTGGTATTCGCCCGGGTTGTGGCGCCGGTGCGTAGCCCCATATAAAATGTTTAAAACCCGGCCAGACGCCAATGCCACCTATTGAAATTTATACCACCCGCTGGTGCCCGTATTGCTATAGGGCGAAAGCTCTGCTGAAAAAGAAGGGCTTAACCTACACGGAGATTGATTTGTCGAGCCATCGGGAGCGGCGCAGTGAAATGATCGAGCGGGCAAATGGTCGCGCGACCGTGCCGCAGATCTTTGTCGGACCAGTGCATGTCGGCGGTTGCGACGATCTGCATGCGCTCGAGCATGCAGGCAAGCTCGACGCGCTTCTCGCCGGCGGCGGAGCGAGCGCATGATCGCCGGCAGCTTCAGCGCCGCCATGATCCAGATGCGGTCGGGGCTCGATCCCGCCGCCAATGTGGACGCGGCGGTGCGCATGATCGGCGAGGCCAAGACCGCCGGTGCCAGTTACGCGCAGACGCCTGAGATGACGAACATCCTGGCGGCTAAACGCGAACAACTGTTCGCTGCCATCGTCGAGGAAGAGCACGACACGTCGCTCGCGACTTTCCGCGAAGTCGCCCGCAAGCTCGAGCTCTACGTTCATATCGGTTCGCTGGCGATCAAGATTTCCCACGACCGCGCTGCCAATCGCGGCTTCCTGATCGATCCCAAAGGCGAGATCGCGGCCCGTTACGACAAGATCCATATGTTCGACGTCGATCTCGCCGGCGGCGAAAGCTACCGCGAGTCGCGCAATTATCGCCCCGGCGAACTGGCGGTCTTATCGGACCTGCCCTGGGGCCGGCTCGGCGTGTCCATTTGCTACGATCTGCGCTTTCCCGCTCTCTATCGCGCGCTCGCCGAGGCGGGCGCCACCATGCTCGCCATTCCCTCCGCCTTCACCAAGCAGACCGGCGCGGCGCATTGGCATGTTTTGATGCGCGCCCGCGCCATCGAAAACGGCTGTTTCGTCTTCGCCGCCGCGCAAGGCGGCACGCACGAGAGCGGACGCGAGACCTTCGGCCATTCATTGATCGTTGACCCGTGGGGGCGCATCCTGGCGGAAGGCAGCGGCGAGCCGGGTGTGGTCATGGCCGAAATCGACATCAGCGAAGTCGCGAAGGCGCGCGCGCGCATCCCCTCGCTGGAGCACGGGCGCCGCTTCGAGATCATCGAGCCGATGGCGGAGCCGACGCATTTGCACTTGGTGCCGGAGGCGGGGGCCGAATGATCCGCTACGCACTCGTTTGCGATAAGGGCCACAACTTCGAAAGCTGGTTTGCCAATTCGGCGGCTTATGACCGCCAAGTCAAACGCAGGCTGGTCAGTTGTCCGCAATGCGGTTCGGCCAAGGTCGAGAAAGCAATCATGGCGCCGCGGCTGTCAACCTCCAAGACAGGCAAGGATGCTGCCGAACCGCCCACCAGCAATGACGCGCCTGCACCGTCGGCGCCGACGCCGGTGGCGATGATGTCGCCGCAGGAACAGGAGATCCGCACCAAACTGAAGGAATTGCGCGATCACCTCGTCAAGAACGCCGACAATGTCGGCACCAAGTTTCCCGACGAAGCGCGCAAGATGCATTACGGCGAGATCGAGCACCGCTCGATTTACGGCGTTGCATCGCCCGAGGAGGCGGAAGATCTCGCCGAGGAAGGCATCGACTTCCACCCGTTGCCGATACTGCCCGACGAACGCAATTGATCCGCGCAATCGTCGCGTCGCGGCAAAGCCTGAGCGCTATTTCCGGCCCATCAGCAGCCAAAGAATAAGGCCGATCACCGGCAGGACGAGGATCACGATGATCCAGAGGACCTTCTTCTCGGTCGCACCCCTCCCCTGGAGGATCTGAATGATCGCCCAGATGTCGAGCGCGAGAATAATCAGCCCGACGATGCCGCCATAATCGAATCCCATCATAGTGTATCTCCCTCAGCGTCTTCGGCAGTGTATCGAAGGGCAAGCGCGCCAGCTAGTGCGCCCACACCAACAAGCCAACCCCGATCACTACCAGCACGATACCGACGCGCTCGCGGTTGGTAGTCGGCTGCTTGAAGATGAAATGCGTCACCCCTTGCGCGAATAAGACCTCGACCAGCGCAAGCGTGCGCACATTGGCGGCGGTCGTGATGGCGAAGCCGAGAAACCAGAATTCCGAGGCGAATGCGCCCATAAAACCGGCAAACAATGAGGGCCGCCAGGCTTTGGCGATTGCCGCTAGCACGCGCGGATCGCGCAGCGCCAGATAGAGGGTCAGCAGCACCGCCTGCATCACCAGGCCCACGGCAAGCGTGAAGGTCGCCGCCATGACGAAATGCGGCAGCTCAAGCGCCAGGATGGCACCACGGTAGCCGATGGCCGACAGCGCAAACAACGCGCCCGATAAAATTCCGATGACGGTCGAACGCGTGGTGGTGACTTGCCCGGCGCCTGGCTTGAGCGAGATCACGATCACGCCGGCGGTGGCGATGATGATCGCCGCCGCCGCGATGGGCGTAATCCGGTCGCCGAGAAAGATGAGGCCGAACAGCGCGACCTGCACCGGCTCGGTCTTGATATAGGCGTAAGCCACGACGAAGGAGCGCTCGCCCATCACCGACAGCATGGTCGCGGTGGCGGCGATCTGAAAGCAGGCGCCGGCGATCACCCAGGGCCAGAACGCGGCCGGCGGATGCGGCAGGCCGTCGCCGGCGAAAAACATCACGCCCGGCAGGAACACCAACGCAAAGGGAAAGCCGAACAGGAAGCGGACATGGGTCGCGCCCACGGTCCCGAGCGTCGCGGTCAGTTCGCGCTGCATGGCGTTGCGGGCGGTCTGCGCAGCCGCGGCGATGATCGTGAAGACGGCCCAGAGCATTGTGCGTCGCTAACAGAGTCATGCCCGGCAATCGGGCCCGGAAACGCCAGCCCGAACACAGGTTCTTGTGCCGGACATCCACGTCTTGCCTTCCATACTAAAGCGCGGATGGCACGCGCAACTCGGGCTTGCCTGTATTGCGCAAGTTTTTAGCGCCGCATATCGTATATACGCGACATACGATGACAATCCTGGCTACGACAATGCAGCGATGCGTTACGCCGCGGCGGGTTGAATTTCAGCCGCTTGCGGGAACTCCGTGACCTTGCCGTTCTCATTGTCGATCAAGAGGAACAGATCGAAATAGCGGATCGTGGGTGCCCCGCCGGTACGCTTGATCACCGACTGCCGCCAGTCTTCATTGTGTGCGCGCTGCGCTGCTTCCACCGATGGCCAGATATAAACGCCGGCGCCGGTCTTGCCGTCCAGTTCCAGCAGGAAATGCTTGCGCAACAATTCCTTGTTCGCTTGCCATTTCGGAATCACGCTGCGCGCCTCTTCCGCCACCTGCTGGCGGGTCCAGCCTTGCGGCGAATTGAATTCGACCAGTTCGAGGATCATGAGGTTTCTCCTTGCAGCTTCTTTGCGACCAGCATGTAATTGACGTCCATATCGGACGATAATTGCCAGCGGTCGGCGAGCGGATTGTAGATCACGCCGCGTTCGCCGATCACCTGCAGCCCGCCGTTTTCGACCGCCATCTCCAACTCGCGCGGGGTGACAAACTTGTCCCATTGATGCGTGCCGCGCGGCAGCCAGCGCAGCACGTATTCGGCGCCGACGATGGCGAGGGCAAAGCTTTTCAGTGTCCGGTTGAGGGTTGCCGCAACCATGAGCCCGCCCGGCTTGATCATCTGCGCGCAGGCGGAGACGAACAACGGCACGTCGGCGACATGCTCGACGACCTCCATCGCGAGCACCACATCGAAACGCTCGCCGGCATCCGAAAGGTCTTCCGCCGTGGTCGCGCGATAGTCGATCGCGAGACCGGACTCCGCGGCGTGCTCGCGCGCGATTTCGATATTCTCTTCCGATGGATCGGCGCCGACCATCTCGGCGCCGAGACGCGCCAGAGGCTCCGATAGGATACCGCCGCCGCAGCCGATGTCGAGCATGCGCAGCCCCGCGAGGCAATCGAGCATCTTGGCGTCCCGCCTGAACTGTGCCGCCGCCTGGTCGCGGATATAGGCCAGCCGAACAGGGTTGAACTTGTGCAGCGCGGCCATCGGCCCGCGGGAATCCCACCAGTCGGCGGCATGGCGCGAAAAGCGCTCTACCTCGGCGGCATCGACCGTGCCGGCATGGGCTTTGCGGTTAACCATCGCCACCTTTCGCGAGTCCGCGGCCATTGTTGCAGGTATGCTGACCCGCCGTTATGTATACGCGCCTTTTCGGGCCGGCGCTCGTTCGCGCCGGCCATTTGTTAGCGGTTTTTGGCGCGTCCGGGAACGTCCATGGCACGGCTGGTGATGAAATTCGGCGGAACGTCGGTCGCTGATCTCGACCGCATCCGCAACGTGGCCCGCCACGTCAAGCGCGAGGTCGACGCCGGCCACGACGTCGCGGTCGTGGTTTCCGCCATGGCGGGTGCCACCAATCAGCTCGTCGCCTGGTGCAAACAGGCAGCCGCCCTGCACGACGCGCGCGAATATGACGCGGTGGTGGCCTCCGGCGAGCAGGTGACCGCAGGATTGCTCGCCATCGTCCTGGAGGACATGGGCGTCGACGCCCGCTCCTGGCAGGGCTGGCAACTACCGATCCTGACTGACGACGCGCATGGCGCCGCGCGCATTCTCGACGTGAACGGCAAAGAGTTGATCAAGCGGTTTCAGGAGCGCCGCCAGGTGGCGGTGATCGCCGGCTTCCAGGGCATCCACAAGGAGACCGGCCGCATCACCACGCTCGGACGCGGCGGCTCGGACACCTCGGCGGTCGCGATCGCCGCCTCGATTGGCGCCGCGCGCTGCGACATCTACACCGACGTCGACGGGGTCTACACCACCGACCCGCGCGTGGTCGCACGCGCGCACCGACTCGACAGGGTCGCCTACGAGGAAATGCTGGAGCTTGCCTCGCTCGGCGCCAAGGTCATGCAAGTGCGCTCGGTCGAGCTCGGTATGCTGCACAACGTGCCGATCTTCGTGCGCTCGAGCTTCGACAAGCCGGAAGACATCAACGCGCATGCCAACATGCCGCCCGGGACACTCATTTGCGACGAGAGTGAGAACATGGAACATCAAACCGTCACCGGCATCGCCTTCTCCAAGGACGAGGCGCAGATCTCGATCCGCCGCGTGCAGGACAAGCCCGGTGTCGCCGCCGCCATCTTCGGGCCGCTGGCCGACGCCAATATCAATGTCGACATGATCGTGCAGACGGTCTCCGCCGACGGCAAGACGACCGACCTCACCTTCACCGTGCCGTCGGCCGACTATGAGCGGGCCAAGAGCACCATCGAGAAGGCCAGGACAGCGATCGGCTACGAGACGCTCGACGGGGCGACCGACGTCGCCAAGGTGTCGGTCATCGGCATCGGCATGCGCAGCCACGTCGGCGTCGCGGCCAGGGCGTTCAAGGCGCTGTCGGAGCGCAGCATCAATATCCGCGCCATTACCACCTCGGAAATCAAGTTTTCGGTGCTGATCGACGCCGAATACGCGGAGTTGGCGGTTCGGACCCTGCATACGCTTTACGGGCTGGATAAGGCCTGAACGCCCAAATGGGCGGCACCCAGGCTTTGGCTTGCCCCTTGCATGGGCCATTGGCTATAGCCTGAGCCAGATGTGGCCGCGGATGTAGAGCCCCGCGGTCGCTATTCGTACATAAACGGGCCTTAACGAGGCCGCGGGACAATGCCGCGGCGGTAAAGGGACATTGATAATGCGTGGCGCGCTCGGCGGTCCGCGCGTGCTGCTGCGGCGGCTCCGTGAAGTGATGGCGGAGCCGGTCAGCGCGCAGGATCGCCTCGACAAGGTCGTCGTTCTGATCGCCGCCAACATGGTGGCGGAGGTGTGCTCCGTCTACGTCTTGCGCGTAGACGGCACGCTTGAGCTGTACGCCACCGAAGGCCTCAAGCACGAGGCCGTCCATAAGACCGTCATGCGCGCCGACGAAGGCCTCGTCGGTCTCGTCGCCAGCGAGGCCAAACCGATCAACCTGTCGGACGCGCAAAATCACCCGGCATACTCGTTCCGGCCGGAAACCGGCGAAGAAATCTACCACTCCTTCCTCGGCGTGCCGATCCTGCGCGCAGGCAATACGCTCGGCGTACTGGTGGTGCAGAACCGCGCGCGCCGCACCTATATCGAGGAGGAAGAAGAAGCGCTGCAGACGACGGCGATGGTGCTCGCCGAGATGATTGCGTCGGGTGAATTGTCGGCGCTCGCCCTCCCCGGCGCCGAGCCCGCCGCCCGCCATACACTGCATCTCACAGGCCTGTCGCTATCCGACGGCATCGCGCTCGGCCATGTCGTGCTGCACGAACCGCGCGTGGTCATCACCAACGTCATCGCTGACGACGTGCCGCGCGAGCTCAAGCGGCTGGACGCGGCGATCGCAACGCTGCGCGCCGATCTCGACAGGCTGGTGGAACATCGCGACGTCATCGAAGGCGGCGAACACCGCGACGTGCTCGAAGCCTACCGCATGTTTGGCTACGACCAGGGCTGGCTGCACAAGATGCGCGAGGCTGTGATGACGGGTCTCACCGCCGAGGCCGGCGTCGAGCGCGTGCAGTCCGACACCCGCGCGCGCATGCTGCGTGCCTCCGACCCCTATCTGCGCGACCGCCTGCACGACCTCGACGATCTCGCCAACCGGCTGATGCGCGTGCTGATGGGTCAGGACCACGCGCCGAGCAAGGAACGGCTGCCGGAAAACGCCATCGTGGTCGCGCGTTCGATGGGGCCGGCCGCCCTGCTCGACTACGACCGCAAGCGGCTGCGCGGTCTCATCCTGGAAGAAGGCGGGCCGACGTCGCATGTCTCGATCGTGGCGCGGGCGCTTGGCATTCCGGCAGTCGGCGAAATCGATAATGCAACCGGCCTGGTGGAGTCGGGAGACGCCGTCATCGTCGACGGCACGACCGGCCAAGTCCACATGCGGCCGCCATCCGATATCGAGGCGGCCTATGCCGAGCGGGTGCGGCTGCGCGCGCGGCGGCAAGCGCAATACCATGCTCTGCGTGAAAAACCTTGCGTGACCAAGGACGGCTGCAAGGTCGCGCTGATGATCAACGCCGGCCTCGCGATCGACCTGCCGCATATTGAAGAGACCGGCGCTGCCGGCATCGGCCTGTTCCGCACCGAATTGCAGTTCATGGTGGCGAACACGTTCCCGCGCACGCAGGAGCAACACGCGCTCTATCGCTCGGTCATGGACGCCGCCGGTAAAAAGCCGGTGACCTTCCGCACGCTCGACATCGGCGGCGACAAGGTGCTGCCCTATATGCGCAACGTCGAAGAAGAAAATCCGGCGCTCGGCTGGCGCGCCATACGCTTGGGCCTCGACCGGCCGGGGCTATTGCGCAGCCAGTTGCGCGCGCTGCTGCGCGCCTCCGGTGGGCGCGAACTGCGGCTGATGTTTCCGATGATCGCCACGGTCGAGGAATTCGACAAGGCCAAGAGCCTCGTCGAGCTCGAACTCACCCATCTACGCCGGCATGGCCACCCGCTGCCGGAACGGGTCGAGATCGGAACGATGCTGGAAGTGCCGTCGCTGCTGTTCCAGCTCGACGAGCTACTCGAACGAGTTGATTTTCTGTCGGTTGGTTCCAACGACCTGATGCAATTCTTGTACGCGGCCGACCGCGGCAACACCCGGGTGTCGGAGCGCTTCGATCCGTTGTCGGCGCCGGTCCTGCGCGCACTCAAGGACATCGTCGACAAAGCCACCAAGTACAACAAGCCGGTGGCGCTGTGCGGCGAACTGGCCTCGCAGCCGATCGGCGCCTTGGCGCTGGCGATTCTCGGCTATCGTGCGCTGTCGCTGTCGCCATCGGCGATCGGCCCGGTCAAGGCGCTGTTGCTCGATCTCGATTGCCGCAAGGGCGAAGAGGCGATCCTGCCGCTGCTCGCGCAGCCGGTCGGCAGCGTGTCGATCCGCGCCAAGCTGGAAAGTTTCGCGGCCGCGGAAGGGCTGCAACTGTGATCGCGCTGCCACAAGCAAAACTCGACGCGCTGCTCGCCCGCCACTCTTTGGTGGAGAGCGAGCTGGCGACCAGTTTGTCACCCGACAACTACGTCAAGCTCTCGCGCGAATTCGCCGAGTTGGAACCGGTGATCGAGGCGATCAAGGCTTACCGCGCGGTCACCTCGGAAATCGCCGACCTCGACGCGCTGATCGCCGACGCCAAGACCGACAGCGAGATGCGCAAGCTGGCGGAAACCGAGAAGCCGGCACTGCAAGGACGCAAGGAAGAGCTCGAGCAAAAAATCGGCATGGCGCTGATCCCGAAAGACGCCATGGACGAGCGCAACGTCATCCTCGAAATCCGCGCCGGCACCGGCGGCGACGAGGCGGCGTTGTTCGCCGGCGACCTGTTCCGCATGTACGAGCGCTACGCCGCCAAACAGGGTTGGAAGACGGAAGTCATTTCCATGAGCGAAGGCGCCAAAGGCGGCTTCAAGGAAATCGTCGCCGAAATTCGCGGCCGCGGCGCCTTCGCCAAGCTCAAATTCGAATCGGGCGTGCACCGCGTGCAGCGCGTGCCGGATACCGAAGCCTCCGGCCGCATCCACACATCGGCCGCCACCGTCGCCGTATTGCCGGAAGTCGAAGATGTCGACATCGATATCAATGAAGCCGACCTGAAGGTCGACACCATGCGCGCAAGCGGCGCCGGCGGCCAGCACGTCAACAAGACCGAGTCGGCGATCCGCATCACTCATGTCCCCAGCGGCATTGTCGTCTACGTGCAGGAAGAACGTTCGCAGCACAAGAACCGCGCCAAGGCGATGACCATGCTGCGCGCCAAGCTCTACGACCAGCAGAAGACCAAGCGCGACTCAGAACGTGCGGCCGACCGGCGCGGGCAAATCGGCTCGGGCGACCGCTCCGAGCGCATCCGCACCTACAATTTCCCGCAAGGCCGCGTGACCGATCACCGCATCAATTTGACGCTCTACAAGTTGCCGCAGGTGGTCGAAGGCGAGGCGCTCGACGAAGTCATCGATGCCTTGATGACGCAGCACCAGGCGGAGCTTCTGGCGGCGGAAGGCGCCCGGCAGTGAGGAGCGTTCCCGGCTTGAAAGCCGGCGTCTCGGTCGCCGAGGCGACGCAGCAACTGGCGCAAGCGTTCCGTCTCGCCGGCATCGAGGACGACAAGGTCGACGCACGCGCCCTGCTCTGCCTCGCGCTGCGGATCGACCGCGCGCGCTTGCTGGCAGACTCGGAACGGCTGCTGGAGGCGCGCGAGATCGACGCGATTTCGGCGCTGGCCGCACGCCGCCTAAAACGTGAGCCGGTCTCGCGCATCCGCGGCCGCAAGGAATTCTGGAATCTCATGCTGGACGTGACTCCTGCGGTCCTGACGCCGCGCCCGGAAACCGAAACGGTGGTGGAAGCAGCGCTCGATGCGCTCGGCCGCGACGGCAAGAAGATGGAACATTTGCGCATCCTCGACATCGGCACCGGCTCGGGTGCGTTGTTGCTGTCGCTGCTCAGCGAACTACCGCACGCGGCGGGTGTCGGCACCGATATCAGCCAAGCCGCGCTCGAAGTCGCGCGCTCGAACGCGGAACGAAACGGTTTGGACGACCGGTGCAGCTTTGTCGCCTGCGATATCGTCAAAGGCGTCGACGGCACGTTCGACCTGATCGTATCCAATCCGCCTTATGTGGTGCGCAGCGACATTGTGGCGCTCGATCCCGAAGTGCGCGACTACGCCCCGCGGCTTGCGCTCGACGGCGGCGCTGACGGGCTTGACGCTTATCGCGCGATTGCCACGCAAACCCCGCATCTGTTGGCGCCGGCCGGCCGGCTGATCGTGGAGCTCGGCGCCGGCCAGGAACCGGCCGTTCGTACGATATTTACCAAAGCGGGATTGAAAGTGGCCTCCACACACGAGGATCTGGCCGGTATACCGCGGGCGCTAACCGCCATTTTATGAAACGCCATGATTAAACTGCATTGCCATACAGTGAAAAGTGCAGGTCTCGATCGGCTTAAAAAACCTCTTGGAATGTAGGCTGGAAACGACTAGCTTCCCGGCAACGGAATCGACCCGTGAATTGCGTCACCAAGCGCCCCTGAGCCTGAAGGCTTTGTGTGGCGGCGGCGCAAAGGGCAGATGACGAAAGGCCGCTCAGAACGGCAAGACGAAATCGCCAGAGATGGGTCCGGATGCTTCACCGGTTGGGCGCATCGAGTTTCTGAAAACTATGCGATGCGCGTAACAAAAGGTTGGCAACGCCGCGGGGTTTTGGCCGCGGCCATGGGGTTGCTGTTGCAATCACGATAAGGGCTAGCAAACGCTAAGGACATTCGCGCGGACATCCAGTGCGGGCCAAGGCCACGCAATGGGATGGCGTGTGGGTTGAAGTGTCGTGTTGAAGTGCCGTTAAGAGTTGAATTGTCTTGAAAGAGCTGGCGGCGTGAGCCGCGGGTTGAGTGGCAATAACGAAGGGTTAGCGAAAAGGCTTATCATGAGAAATGGTCAGAAGCGCATGCGCGGGCGCGGCGGGCACCGCAAAAGTCAGAACCCGATGACACGGGTCTATGAGTTGAACGGCCCCGATGTGAAGATCCGCGGCACTGCCTCGCACATTGCGGAAAAATATATTCAGCTTGCTCGTGACGCGCAGAGTTCCGGCGATCCGGTTGCCGCCGAAAATTACTATCAGCACGCCGAGCATTATTTCCGTCTGATCGCCGCTGCGCAGGAACAGTTCCGTCAACAGAACCCCTACTACAATCAGCAGCAACAGCCGCAGCCGGGTGCACAGCAGAACGGCGACGATGGCTATGACGATGACGGTGACGAGGCTCAACCCTTCATGGGCCAGAACGAGCCGAGCTTCGTGCCGCGGGACAACCAGCCGCAGCCTTATCTCCCGCCAAATGCACAACCGTTCCCGCCGCGCGACCAGCAGCGTGCGCAGCAACCGCAACCGCAGCAGCAGCAACCGCAGCAGCAGCCGGGTGGACAAGACGTCGACGCGTTGCCGGCCTTCATCACCGGTGGTCAGCCGCAACCGGTCGCAGGCGGCAACGGCCACGAACAAGGCGAACGCAATCAGGATCGCTACGGCGGCGGCTATCGGCGGCGGCGGCGTCATCGCGGCGGCGGATACCGCTCCGACCGTCCGGATCTCGCCGGCAATGCGCAAGGCGCCGGTGGCGGCGAGGGTGGCGGCGACGAACCGCAGCCGCCGAGCGAATAAACAGGCAAGCGTCATGGCCGGGGGTCGTCCCGGCCATCCACGTCTTGCGTCCAAACATTTAAAACGTGGCGACCCGGCATAAGTCCGGGCTTAACGCGGAGTTGCTTCGCCGGCCTAACCGCCCGGCGACGGCGCGAGCGCCGGCTCAAGCGCAGGCACCAGGCGCCGCTTGACGCGTTGCGCGGGGATCGGGCGATAGACCTGCTTCACCGCTTCCACAATGTGCACGCCGGCAAACGGCGCCGAGATGGTGGCGCCCGCCCGCTCCCATGCAACCGCCGAACGCAGGAACCAGCCGCGTGCGACCGGCGGCACATAGAGCGCTTCGCTCCAGCCGGTCGGCGTGAACCAGGTCTCGCGCAGGAGCTGGTTGATCTGCGAGCGCGAATACGGTCGGCCGTGTCCGAAGGGCGTCGTGTCCAAGCGCGCCCACACGCCGCGCCGGTTCGGCACCACCACCATCAGCCGCCCGCCCGACGCCAGCACACGCCACACTTCTCGCAGCAACGCGCCGGGATCGTGGTTCATCTCCAAAGCATGCACCAGCAGAATGCGGTCGACCGCACTGTCGGGCAGCGGCATGTCGTTCTCGTCGACCAGCGCCGCAAGCGCGGGCCGTGCGGTGGGCCATTTCATCACCCCCTGCGCGGCCGGCATGAAGGCAAGGCAGCGCTCGGCCTCTTCGCGGAACAGGCCGAGATAGGGCGTCGCGTAGCCGATGCCGAGGACGCGCTGGCCGCGGGTGTCGCGCCAGAGCGCGCGAACGCCGCGCGCAATGACGCGGCGGGCCACCACACCCAGCCTTTGGCCGTAGAAATTTCGCAGGTCGACGACATCGATGGACATGCGGCAAAATTACCACGAAATAGCTTGCAAAGCGTACTCGCTTCGGAACCGACTGCCGTGTCACACATATTGTCCGCGTGCTACGGTTAATGAAACGATCGACAAGGAAGACGTCATGCCAGCCGAGACCCGCCTGTTCAAATGCCTGAGCGATAATTTCGGAGTATTGCTGCACGATCCCGACACCGGCGCGACCGCCTCGATCGACGCGCCGGAAGCCGCGCCCGTCGAAGAGGCGTTGAAACAAACCGGTTGGAAACTGACCGACATCCTGGTGACCCATCACCACCACGACCACACCGGCGGCATCGCGGAGCTCAAAAAGAAATACAAATGCCGCGTGGTAGGGCCGGCCAAAGGCAAAGGCATTCCCGGCGTGGACGAAACCGTCGGCGAAGGCGACGAGATCAAAGTCGGCAATCTCACCGCCAAGGTGATCGAGACACCCGGCCACACGCTCGACCACATTTCCTACTGGTTCCCCAAGGACCACATCGCCTTCGTCGGCGACACGTTGTTCTCAATCGGCTGCGGCCGCGTGATCGAGGGCAATGCCGAGATGATGTGGCGGTCGCTGAAGAAGCTGCGCGACCTGCCCAACGAAACGCAGATTTATTGCGGCCACGAATACACCAAAGCGAACGTCAAATTCGCGCTCACGGTCGACGCCGATAACCCGGTGCTGGAAGCGCGCGCGGTGCAAGTCGACCAGCAGCTCGCCGAAGGCGAGCCGACCATTCCCGTCACTATCGGCGACGAGAAGCTCGCCAATCCCTTCCTGCGCGCCGACGTACCCGATCTGGCGGTCGACATCGGCATGGCGGGCAAACCGGCCGCCGAGGTGTTTGCGGAGATCAGGGGACGCAAGGACAAGTTCTGACCCGCAGGAATCGGGTCGCTGCCACCTGCGCGGCGAACTATGCAGGCGGCCTCATGATCAGGAGGCCACCATGCACGCATCGGAAAATTCCCAACATCATCGCGTCATTGAACCGTCGATCCTCTACTTCGGAACGCCGGTCGTGCTGATTGGCACGAGCAACGAAGACGGCACGCCCAACCTTGCGCCTATGTCGTCGGCCTGGTGGCTGGGATGGCGCTGCATGCTCGGCCTCGCGCAGTCGTCGAAGACGACGCAAAACATCATACGCACCGGCGAATGCGTGCTGAATCTGCCGTCGCACGACATGGTCGCCGCGGTCAATCGCCTTGCACGCACGACTGGCACCGACCCGATTCCAGACGTCAAGCTGTTGCGCGGCTACCGGTACGAAAAGGACAAGTTCGCCACCGCGCGCCTGACGCCCGCTGCGGGTGAACTGGTCGCCGCACCGCGCGCCATCGAATGCCCGCTGCAACTGGAAGCCCGAGTCGAAGCCGTGCATGAACTGGCAGCCGGCGACGACCACTGGTCCGGGCGAACATTCGCCATCGAAGTGAAGATCGTTCGCATCCATGCCGAAGGTTCGATCCTGATGGCGGGCGCCCCAAACCGGATCGATCCCGACAAATGGCGACCGCTGATCATGAGCTTCCAGCAGTTCTACGGTCTTACGCCTGGCAAGCTGCACCATTCGACGCTCGGTGAGATTCCCGAGCAGAGCTACCAGCCGGTCGGCGCACGCATGGGATGAGATTTTCGGTAGGCTCTGCTATTGACCAAGCAGCAAGAAAAGCCACCGGTCTACCCACATGACTCAGAAGCTCACCGCCGCCGACGTCATCCACAAGCTCGAGCTCAAGCCGCATCCGGAAGGCGGCCATTATCGCGAGACGTTTCGCGATAGCCACGCGTTCGGTGGCCGCGCCGCCTCCACCGCCATTTTGTTTCTGCTGGCACGCGGCGAGCGCTCGCATTGGCACCGCATCGACGCGGTCGAGATCTGGCACTATTACGCCGGCGCGCCGCTGAAACTGGAAATCGTCGACGGCAGCAAAGAAGAGATCATCCGGCTCGGCGGCGACATCCATGCCGGTGACATCCCGCAGGTGACGGTGCCGGCGCGTGCCTGGCAGGCAGCCGAATCCTTCGGCGACTGGACATTGGTCGGCTGCACGGTGGCGCCGGGTTTCGATTTCGAAGGCTTCGAACTCGCGCCGAAGGGTTGGTCGCCGCGACCGCGCTGAGCGTGTAAGATCGATCGAAAGAGGAGCAGCGGTATGATTTCGATCTCCAACGGCGGCGACAATGTCTACATCGGCAAGACGCCTTCCGATCTGTTGGCGGTCGGCACCGTCGATGGCGTGGCAATCCTGCAACGCGCCGACGGGCAATGGACGATCAAGACCCACGCGCTGCGTGGCGGCAATTTCAGCGCGGTGACGCAGACAAGCAACGGCACTTTGTTTGCCGCCTCGCACGGCATGGGCGTCGCGCGCAGCACCGATCAGGGCGAGAGCTGGACTTGGGTCAACAAAGGCCTCGATCATTTCGACTTGTGGTCGGCGCGCGCCGGCAAGCTGATGGGCAAGGACGTGGTTTGCGTCGGCGCCCTGCCCGCGCATCTCTACATCAGCGAGGACGACGGCGAGAGCTGGCGCGAATTGCCCGCCATGCGCAAGGTGCCGAGCGTGTCACAGTGGTGCTTCCCGCCGGCGCCGCGCATCGGCCACATCAAGGATATCGTGCTCGACGGCGACGCGCTGATGGTCGGCGTCGAAATTGGTGCGCTTCTCGTCTCGTACGATCTCGGCGCGAGCTTCACCGAACTGCCGATCGATCCCAACCCGGTCGAACGCGACATTCACCGCATCCTGCTGCACAAGGACCGGCCCGACAGGCTCATCGTCGCCAACGGCATCGTCGGCGTCATGACCAGCGAAGACCGCGGCAAGAGCTGGACCAAGAATCCGATGATGAAGGGCGCGGAATATCCCGACGCCATGGTGATCCATCCGCACGATCCGGATCTGATCTTCCTCACGGGCGGCGACGGCTGGCCGCCGCACTGGTACAAGCGCGGCCGCGGGCGCGGCAAGATCCTGCGCAGCCGCGATGCCGGCAAGAACTGGGAGCATCTGCTCGGCGGATTGCCGGACGGACAGCGCGCGGTGTTCGGCGGGCTCACCGTCGAGGCATGGGATGGCGGCAGCGCACTTTATGCCGCAGACACCGACGGCCAAGTGTTCGAAAGCCGCGACAATGGTGACTCGTGGACGATCATTGCCGACGTGCCGCCGGTCTCCAAAGGCGAATTCTTCCGCGCGCTGGTGCGCGAGCGGCCCAAGCTCGCCAGCGTCGACGATATGGCGTTCAGCAAGGCGGCGACGGACAGGCTTCAGGCGCTGAAAACGTAAGCCGGACCGCTAGACGAAATACTGCCCGCCATTGGCCGTCAGCGTTGCGCCGGTGATTAGGCCGGCATCGTCGCTCGCCAGGAACACCACGCAGCGCGCGATTTCTTCCGGCTCGCCCAGCCGTCCGATCGGAATCTGCGGCAGGATGTTTTTTTCCAGTACATCTTTCGGTACCGCCTGCACCATCTCGGTGTTGATGTAGCCGGGGCAGATCGCGTTCACCGTGATGCCGGCGCGCGCGCCTTCCTGCGCCAGCGCCTTGGTGAAGCCGAGCTCGCCGGCCTTGGCGGCGGAGTAGTTGACCTGGCCCATCTGGCCTTTCTGTCCGTTGATCGAGGAAATATTGACCACGCGGCCAAACTTGCGCTCGCGCATGCCTTCCCAGACGTGACGGGTCATGTTGAACAACGAGCCGAGATTGGTGTTGATCACGTCAGTCCATTGCTCAACTTTCATACGATGGAACATGCCGTCGCGCGTGATGCCGGCATTATTGACCAGCACGTCGACGGGTCCGACTTCCGCTTCGACTTTCTTCACGCCGTCGGCGCACGCCTCAAACGACGACACGTCCCACTTGAATACAGAGATGCCCGTTTCGGTCTTGAATTTCTGCGCTGCCTCGTCGTTGCCATGATAGACGGCGGCGACGGTGTAGCCGGCAGCCTTCATCGCTTTGCAGATGGCAGCTCCAATGCCACGGGTTCCGCCCGTGACCAACGCAACGCGAGCCATTTCGTCCCCTCCAGAAGTTTCTAAGCGTCATGCCCGGCCTTATGCCGGCCAACGACGTCTTGTTCGTGACAGCTTAAAGGCGTGCATGGCATACGCAACTCGGAGCACGTCCGGGATGCGAGAAATATGGCACACCTCATGTCGGGGAAAACCGACATGAGGTGGCACGTCAGGCCATGCGCTCAATCAATTGCTTTTTTGCGCTGCAGCGATCGCCGCTCCACGCGCAGTGTTCCTGTCGCGTCTTCGCTAGCGCTCGACGCACATGGCGATACCCATGCCGCCGCCGATGCAGAGCGTGGCAAGGCCCTTCTTGGCGTCGCGTTTCTGCATTTCATAGAGCAGCGTGATCAGCACGCGGGTGCCGGAAGCGCCGATCGGATGCCCGATGGCGATAGCGCCGCCGTTGACGTTGACCTTCGAAGTATCCCAGCCGAGGTCCTTGTTGACCGCGCAGGCTTGCGCCGCGAACGCTTCGTTGGCCTCGATCAGATCGAGGTCTTCCTTCTTCCAGCCCGCCTTCTTGAGCGCCGCGCGTGAAGCCGGGATCGGGCCCGTGCCCATGATCGCCGGATCGACGCCGGCCTGCGCCCACGATACGATGCGCGCGAGCGGTGTCTTGCCGAGCTTGGCGGCCTCCGACGCCTTCATCAGCACCACGGCGCCCGCGCCGTCATTGATACCGGAAGCGCTGCCGGCGGTGACGGTGCCTTCCTTGTCGAACGCCGGCCGCAGCTTCTGCAATGCTTCGAGCGTGGAACCGTGCTTGGGATATTCGTCGGCATCGACGACGATGTCGCCCTTGCGTGACTTGATCGTGACCGGGGTGATCTCGTCCTTGAATTTGCCGGCCTTCTGCGCGGCCTCGGCCTTCTGCTGCGAGGCCAGCGCGAACTCGTCCTGCATTTGGCGGGTAATCTGCCACTGCTTGGCGACGTTCTCCGCCGTGTTGCCCATGTGATAGCCGTTGAAGGCATCCCACAGACCGTCCTTGATCATGGTGTCGATCATCTTGAAGTCGCCCATCTTCACGCCGGTGCGCAGATGCTGGCAGTGCGGCGCCATGCTCATGGATTCCTGACCGCCGGCGACGACGATGTCGGCGTCGCCATTGGCGATCTGCTGGAAGCCGAGCGCCACCGTCCGCAAGCCGGAGCCGCAGAGCTGATTCACGCCCCATGCAGGGCTTTCGACCGGGATGCCCGCGGCGATGGACGCCTGCCGTGCCGGATTTTGCCCCTGACCGGCGGTCAGGATCTGGCCCATGATGACCTCGTTGACCTGCTTGGGCTCGACGCCGGCCCGCTCCATAGCGGCCTGGATGGCTGCTTTGCCGAGCTCATGGGCCGGAAGATTGGCGAATGCCCCATTGAAGGCGCCGACCGGGGTGCGGGCGGCACTGACTATGACGATATCGTCTGCCATCGGGAAAACTCCTATGCGGTCGGTGGGGGCAGCTTGTGCGGTTTGGCGGTGCCGCATCCTCAAGGTCCCGCGTGACCCTGTCAATAACGGCCGGCCTTGCTGATACGCCCGAGAATTGGGCCTTTTTCGACCCTGGTGCAAGACCTCCCGCAGCGCGAAGCGGTCCTGCCGCGGCGCGATAAAAGGGTGGCTTGGCAACGCCGAAAATGGCTATGCTCAGTCTATGGGCAGGGGACACGCGTGAAAGACATGGCAGAAGCAAAAGAGCCGGTCACAATCAAAAAATACGCCAACCGGCGGCTCTACAATACGGGCACCTCAACTTACGTGACGTTGGAAGACTTGGCGTCCATGGTCAAAGCGGGCGAGGACTTCATCGTCTTCGATGCCAAGACCGGCGAAGACATCACGCGCTCGGTGCTGGCGCAGATCATCTTCGAACAGGAAAACAAGGAAGGCCAAAGCCTGCTGCCGATCACCTTCCTGCGGCAGCTCATCCGCTTCTATGGCGACAGCATGCAGATGCTGGTGCCGCGCTATCTCGAACAGTCGATGCAGTCGTTCACCGGCCAGCAGGACAAATTCCGCGAGCAGATGGCGCAGGCATTTGGCGTGCGTGGCTTCGCTCCGATGGAAGAACAAGTTCGGCGCAACATGGAAATGTTCGAGAAGACCTTTGCCATGTTCGCGCCGTTTGCGCGCGGCCAGGGCAAAGCTGGGGACGAGAAGTCCGAAGGTACGGCGAACGAGATGGACACCCTCAAGCGCCAGCTCGACGAGATGCAGAAGCGGCTGGACAAGCTCGGCGGCGGGAAAGAATAGCCGTTTAAGCGCGCGCCGCGCGCTCTGTGACCGCCCAGGGCCGCTCGGCGGCGGCAAGACCGATCAGCGCGCCTTGCAGGAAATCCGCGCCCCATTCCGACAATACGGCGGCGGTCTCCTCATTCTGCACCCACTCGGCGACGGTCTGAAGGCCAAGCCGGCGCGACAAGTCGATCAGCGTATGCACGAAGGCGCGGTCGTCGCTCGATTTCATCATGTTGTGGACGAAGGCGCCGTCGATCTTGACGATATCCACGCCGAGCTTGCGCAGATTGCGGAACGAGGTGTGGCCGGCGCCAAAATCGTCGATGGCGATACGGCAACCGAGGTCCTTGACGCGGGTAACGAATCCGCGCGCGTCGTCGATGTCCTGGATCGCCGCGGTTTCGGTGATCTCGATGATCAGCCGTTCCGCCGCGCTCTTGTGCGCCCGCAGCAGCGCGCCGAGCCCCGCCCACCAGTCGGGATCGACGGTCGAAGCCGGTGAGACATTGACGCTGGCGTGCAGACCGGGAGTCTCCGCAAGCTCATTGACCACGAGTTCGAGCACACGGTGATCGAGCATACGCACCAGGCCGACGCGTTCGGCCACCGGAATGATTTCGTTGGCATGGGCGACGCCGCCGTCGGGGCGATAGACGCGCATCAGGCACTCGTAGAACGCAACCTTGCGGCTGTGCGCCTCCACCACCGGCTCGTAGGCGAGTGCGATCCGCCTCTCGTTGAGGGCGGAGATGATTTCGTCGGTGGCGCGGACACTTTCCCGCCGCAGATTCTCGCGCTCCACGTTCGGCCGGTAGGCGATGAATGAGCCGTTGCGCTTTGCCCGCGCAGCATGCAGCGCGTCGAGCGCGCGCGTAAAGATTTCGGAGATGGAGCGGGCGTGACGTGGGGCGACGACGCCACCAATCGTCACCGTCACCGCCACCGGTCCAGCCGCCGTCATGAGCGGCTCGTCGCGCACTCCGGTCAACAGCCGCTCCGCGGCGACAGCCAACTCGTCCGCGACACAACTCGTCAAAATCACGCCGAACTTGTTGCCAGAGAAGCGGCCGAGATGATCCTTTGAACGCAGGCGCGCGCGAAGGCGGCGCGCGACCAGCGCGATCACTTCCTCGGCCACATCGAAGCCATAGGCTTCGTTGAGCCGGCCGAGATGATCGATGGAAACCAGCAAAAATGCGCAGGATGTGCGGAAGCGCACGGTATCTTCCAGCGTCGCGCCGAGCACCTCGGTCAATTGTGCGCGGTTGAGCTCGCCGGTGAGCGGATCGTGATTGGCAAGCGCGATCAGTTCGCGCTCGCGCTCGTGCCGTTGGTCGATGGCGCGCACCACGCCGTGCGCGCGCACAGGTTTGCCGTCGGGTCCGGCAAACCAGCGACCGGTGTCCTCGATCCAGATTTTCTCGCCCGGCACGCGCTTGAAGGCATACTGCACCTGATAGGAAACGCCTTCGCCAGTATCACTCCTGGCACGACTGGAATACCGCATCGCGCCGGCTTTCGCCTTCGGCGGCATCGGTACGCATGGCATAGCTACGGCCACTGTCGATCCGCTCCATGTCGGCGATGCCGAAGACAGCGGCGGCGTTGTCGCTCCAGATCAACGTGTCGGTGTCGAGCCGCCATTCATAGGCGGCTTCGCCAACCGAACGAAGAATTTCAGCGGCGTTCGGCCCGCCGGCCGCTTTATCAAAACGGATCACGCTCGCCCCTTTTTGGGAACGCCACGTCAGGCCGCGGCGTTGATCGGCTGGAGGAATCCACAGCCAAGCTACGGACAATCCTTAAATAATTCGAAAAAATGCGCGGGTGATCGGCGGCCTCCGGCAGCGGCACGACCCTTGCCACGGACAGGGTAGACAAGGGCCCCGTTGTCCCGAATTGGCACAAAGAGTGTTGCAATGCGTGTTGGTGAGCTCAATCAAGCAGCGTCCGACCGCCCTGCCTTGGCGGATGGCCCGGCAGCGCCCGAGCGGAGCGATTGCCGTGCCCTGGTCGCACTGTCCCCTGCGGAGCAGCATCGGCCGCCGGCGACGCGCCACCAGCAGGCTCCATTCCTCGCCCAATTGCTTGCAGCGAAGGACCAGCATCCGCAAGCCCGCGCCCGCCGACGCGCCGAACCCGGCGAAGCGATTGCCTCTTATCGGACGAACCGAGCGTCTCACGGCGTATTAGTAGCCCAGCGCGCAGCCATCTTTGCGCGGCTCGGAGCCGCCGATCAGCACACCGCGATCCCAGTCGATCTTGATCGTCTGCGCGCCACCCCAAGGCGTCGGCGCCATCACCACATCGTGCCCGCGCTGCTTCAGCCCCTCGACCGTGGCAGGCTTTGTGCCGTGCTCGACAATGGTCATCTCGTCCACGAAGAAGAAGCGCGGACAATCGATCGCCTCCTGCACGTCCATACCGTAATCGCGCATGTTGGTGACGATCTGCACGTGGCCCATCGGCTGGTAATCGGCGCCCATGACGCCGAAGCTCATGTCGCAGCGGCCGTCCTTCATCGCCATTGGCGGAATGATGGTGTGCATCGGCCGCTTTGACGGCCCGAAGACGTTGGGATGACCGGCTTCGAGCGTGAAACAGGCGCCACGATTATTGAGCAGGATGCCCGTCTTCTCGGTGCAGATGCCGGTGCCGAATCCCGAATAAAGCGAATTGATGAAGGAGCAAGCCATGCGGTCGCGATCGACCACGGTCAGATAGACTGTATCGCTGCCGGGCGTCGGATGCGGCGGCAGCTTGGCGCGCTTTTTCATGTCGATCTTGCTTGCAAGCATTTTCGCAAAGCCCTTGTCGAGCAAATCGGCCGCGGTGACCCGCATATGCGCCGGGTCCGCGATGTGCGTGTCGCGCATCGCAAATGCCATTCGCGCCGCCTCCAGCACTAAATGAAAGCGTTCAGGGCCGTAAGGGTCGAGCGCGGCGAGATCGAAGTTCTCCAGGATATTGAGCATCACCAGCGCGGTGATGCCCTGCCCGTTGGGCGGAATCTCAAACAGATCGATGCCGCGATAGTTCGTCGAGATCGGCTCGACCGCGTTGCCGCGGTGCGCGGCGAGATCCTCCACGGTGAGAAACGAGCCGCGTGCGGCGACCGTCGCCGCAATGTCGTCGGCAATCTCGCCTTCGTAGAAGGCGCGCGCGCCTTTGGCAGCGAGCGTCTTCAGCGTTTGCGCCGAGCGCCGGAAAGCGCACCACATCGCCTTCTTGCGGCGCCTTGCCATCGAACAGATAGTGCTTGGTGGCGGCAGGGTCGGCCTTGAGCTTGGCGATCTGCCGTCCCCAGTCCCAGGCAACACGCGCCGCCACCGGGAAACCGCCTTCGGCGTATTTGATCGCCGGCTGCAACACGCGATCGAGCCCAAAACGGCCATGCTCTTTCAGGATCGCTTCCCAGGCCTCGAGCGACCCGGGCACGGTGATCGCGTGTACCGAGGTCGCGCCGATTGCTTCCATGCCCTTGGCACGCAAAGACTCGGCAGACGCATTGGCGCCCGCGCGCCCGCAACCGTTATAGCCCCAAACCGGTTTGCCGGGCTGCGACGATCAGCGTGAAGCAGTCGCCGCCGATGCCCGTCATATGCGGTTCGACGACGCAGAGCGTGGCGCACGCGGCAACCGCTGCATCGGCTGCGTTGCCGCCGGCGCGCAGCATGTCGATGGCCGCGAGCGTCGCCAGCGGATGCGAGGTCGCCGCCATGCCTTCGCAGGCGATGACGGGCGAGCGGCCGGGCAGTTGGAAATCGCGGCTCATCGAGATGGCTGATGCTCAGGAGAAGTGGTCGATGCCTTCGACGGTAAGGTCGCGCTGCGCGGTCCGCAGCGTCACCGCGAAGCCGCCGAGCACGTCGATGAAGCTCAAGGTCAGCAGCAGAAAGAAGGTCGAGGTCGAGGCCTGCGGCACCAGCAGGAACTCGACCAGCATGCCGAGAAACAGGATCAGCGACAGCCCGTGATCGACCACCGTGCGCACGCCGATGCGGGTCGCCTTCAGCATTTCGCCGAACAGCAGCAGGATAGCGAAGGCGATCAGCAGATCGCCGCCGTCATCGTCCATTCGGCGCTTGGAAATCATGTGCACGGTGGTGATCGTGCCGCCCCAGGTCACGCCCGGCATCAGGAAGACGACGATGTTGTAGATCGCGAACGGAATCAGCAGCAGGGGAAAGCCGACCAGAAACATGACAAGCTTTCCCCCGGACGTCAGGCTTCGGTCTTGGGCTTCAGCACCTGGCGGCCTTTGTACATGCCGGTCTTCAGGTCGATGTGATGCGGACGGCGCAATTCGCCGGAATCCTTGTCCTCGACATAGGCCGGGCGCTTGAGCGCATCGGCCGAGCGGCGCATGCCGCGGCGCGACGGCGAGGTTTTTCGTTTTCGGCACAGCCATGGGCGGGAACTCCTCGAAAATCGCGATAAATGTCGGTTGATTGCGGCGGGCTTATAGAGGATGGCTTGCGGCAAGGCTAGGGGGTTTCAGCGCAGGCAAGCTGTCGCGGCAGCCGCGCGCGCGGCGGGCGCGGGCGACATAGAGGCCGCCGAGCCGGCGCAACCCCGGCCCCGGCCGGTGCGCGTTGCGCCTGGCCGGGTTCGGCAGCACCGCCGCCAGCAGCGCCGCCTGATAGCGCGACAGGCTGCGCGCCGACTTGCCGAAAGCGTAGCGGCTGCCGGCCTCGACGCCGAATTGGCCGCCCGGGCCCCATTCCGCGATGTTGAGATAGATCTCCAGGATGCGCCTTTTCGACAGCACCAGGTCGATCCACAGCGCGAGCGGAAATTCCAGCGCCTTGCGCAGATAGCTGCGTCCTTGCCAGAGGAACAGGTTCTTCGCCACTTGCTGGGTGATCGTGGAGCCGCCGCGCATGTCGCCGAGGTCGTCGGCCTCGATGAAGGCGGTAGCGCAACTCGGCGAAATCGACGCCGTAATGCTCGCAGAAGCGGCCATCCTCGGCGACGATCACCGCCCGAGCAAGGTTGGACGAGATATGTACAGCGGCACATAAGTGCGATGCCACCGGCTCGCCGGTGATCCAGCGCCACAGCATCACGGTGGAGACCGGCCGGGCGAAGGCATAGAGCGGCGTCATCACGTAAGGCAAAAGCAGCAGGACCAGCACGACGAGCAGCGCCGCGCGCAAAACCTGGTCGGCCCGCGGCAGCCGCAGAAAGTCGGACGCAAGACTCATCTCGACGATGCCGTCCCTGCTTTGCCTGGCCGGTCCATGCGGCCGACATTAACCCATCCGGACGGCCGATTGCGGCGGGTGCGGCACTAAAGCTAAATGGCCATTGTAACCCCGCGGGTTCCGCCGAAAGGCCAACGTTTCGACGCTGGCGGGCTCGCTGCAGATCGTCGGTAACACCAATGCCCAGCTCGCCGCTCGGAGCACAAACCGCCGACCAGCCGCGTATGCTGCTGCCGCGAGCGCGTCCTGCATTTCCGCTGCTGCTGTCCATCGCGATCGGCTGCCTTGTCACGATAGCGGTCGGCGGCGACGCAGTCACGCTGCCAACCAGCCTGCTCGCCGGCGTTGGGATATCGGCGTCGTGTGCTTATCTGATCTTGACGTTCTGGATGATGGGCCACCGGCTTCCGTTACATGATCCGACGGCGGGCCGGCATGCAGGACGAAGGCGGTTTCGTGCGTTCCCGTTCTTACTGCGGCGGCAGCCATCGCGAGCCTGATCGCTGTCGTTGCCGAGTTAGGCTACGCGACCTCGGCGCTGCGTGGGACAATCTCGCAGCTCGGCATGGGCACGATCGTATTGTCCTGGCTGTTCATGCACACCATCTTCGCCCAGCACTACGCGCACGAATATTACGGCGAGCACCGCAATTCGCGTGTCGGCGGCCTCGAAATCCCCGGCCAACAGGAGCCCGATTATTGGGACTTCCTCTATTTCTCATTCGTCATCGCCATGACGTCGCAAGTGTCCGACGTCCAGATCACCAGCAAGAGCATCCGCCACATGGTCGAATGTCCACGGCGTGCTGTCATTCTTCTTCAATCTCGCGATCCTCGCACTGACCGTGAACATGATCTCCAACCTGATCAAACCGGGCTGACGCCGCCATGACCGCGATCATGCAGACGCTGTTGTTCATGCTGGCGGTGCTGGCCGCGGTCGCCATCGCCGCCAGACGGCTCAACATCGCGCCATCGATCCTGCTGGTCGTTGCCGGCATCGGCGTGGCGTTTGTGCCAGGTCTGCCGAAGGTGGAGCTGGCGCCGGAAGTGGTGCTGCTGGTGCTGTTACCGCCGCTGATTTACTCCGCCGGCGTCGCCATGAGCTGGCGCGACTTCCGCTTCAACCTGCGTCCGATCGGCTTGCTCGCCTTCGGCTGCGTCGTGTTCACCGCCAGCGCGGTGGCGGCGGCGCCCACTATCTCCTCAATTTCGATTGGGCGACCGGCTTCGTGCTCGGCGCCATCATCGCGCCGCCCGACGTGGTGGCGCCGCTGTCGATTGCGCGGCGGCTTGGTCTTCCGCGCCGCGTGGTCGTGGTGCTGGAAGGCGAAGGGCTGGCCAACGATGCCACCGCGCTCATTCTCTATCGGTTCGCGGTGGCAGCCGTGGCCACCGGCACATTTTCGCTGCCGCAAGCGGCCGGCACATTCGGCACGATCGTCGTCGGCGAAATCATCTGGGGCATTATCGTCGGCTGGCTCAGCCTGCGGCTGCGGCGTTGGTCGCGCGATCCGCGCGTGGAAATCACGCTGTCGCTGATGACGCCTTATCTCGCCTTCTGGGCGCCGGCACATCTCGGCGGCTCCGGCGTGCTGGCGACGGTGGCCTGCGGGCTCTATGTGAGCTGGAACGGCCCGCTGTTGATTTCCTCGGCGACGCGCCTGCAAGGCGTCTTCTTCTGGGACCTGATCGTCTATCTGATCGAGGGCATGGTGTTCCTCGTCACCGGGTTGCAAGCACGCACGCTTATCGAAACGGACATCCCTTCACGATCCCCGATCTGCTGATCGCGACCGCGATAACGACGGCGATCGCCATCGTCGCGCGCTTCGTCTGGGTGTTTCCGGCCACCTATCTGCCGCGCTGGCTGATCCCGAGCGTACGCAGGACCGATCCTTCGCCGCCGTGGCAGGGGCCGTTCTTCATTTCATTTACCGGCGTGCGCGGCGCGGTGTCGCTCGCCGCGGCCTTGGGCATTCCCTACGCGCTCGACAACGGGCAGCCGTTTCCCGCACCGTGACCTGATCCTGTTCGTCACGTTCGGCGTCATCATCGTGACGCTGGTCGGACAAGGTTCGTTGCTGCCTGCGATGGTGCGATGGCTCGGTCTGAGCCGGATCGGCAGCCAAGGAGCACATGAGCGAGATAAGGGCCGAACTCGCCGCGCGGCAGGAGGCGCTCGCGGAAGTGAGCAAGCGGCTGGACAAGGTCATCGCCGACCACGAATTGCCGAAGAATGTGGTCGAGCACTTGCGCACGCGCAATCAGACCCGTGAGCAGATCCTGCCGAGAAACCTGGAAGACAGCCTCGACCTGATGCGGCGGACGGCGGCGGTGAAACGCGAGCTGATCGAGGCCGAGCGCGAATTTATTTTCCAATTGCTGCGCGACGGCAAGATCACCGACGAAGCGCGCCGCCGGATCGAGTACGAGCTCGATCTGGAGGAAGCTTCACTCGCCAATCGCGGCAGCGACGGCGGCGGGTGGATGTGACGCGCATCGCGCATGCCCTTTCGCTGAAGTCCCGCGACGGCAGCGACATGCATCACTACGTCGCCAGACTTATTGTAGATCCAGGCGATGCCGAAGCCCGCGACGAAGCCATCGATAACGGCCCAGATCGCGCCGATGATGGCGCCGACGATCGATGGACCGTAGCCGAGATAAAACGAGCCCAACACGGTGACGAAAGCACCGCCCCAATCGAACATGGCGGCGATGCCGGCGAAAAACGACGCCAGGGCCGCAAACCACGCCGACGATTCGACGCCAAGTGCCGGTGTTTTCCGACTTCACGCAGGTGACGGACGATCCGCTTTCAGGCCGCTGCCGGACGACTGGTTGGTCGGCTCGGCCGATATCGTGCAATCGACCAAGGCGATCGCCGAAAACCGCTACAAGGCCGTGAACATGGCGGGCGCGGCCGTGATCGTCGCCATCACCAATGCGCTCCAGGGCCGCGATTTTCCCTTCGTGTTCGGCGGCGACGGCGCGAGTTTCGCGGTGTCGGCCGCGGATGCGGACAAAGCACGGCAGGCGCTGGCTGAAACCGCCACCTGGGTGACGGAAGACCTCGATCTCACCTTGCGCGTTGGCATGGTGCCGGTCGCCGACATCCGCGCGCAGGGCCACGAGGTGCGCGTGGCCCGCTTCGCGCCGTCGCCAAGCGTCGCCATCGCGATGTTTTCCGGCGGCGGACTGGCTTTTGCCGACGCCGCCATGAAGCGCGGCGAGATCGCCGTTGCGCCGGCGCCGCCGGGCGCGCATCCCGATCTGTCCGGCCTGTCCTGCCGCTACGAGCTGATCCCATCGCAGCGCGGGCAGGTGCTGTCGCTGGTGGTGATGCCGGGGCCCGCAAACCACGCCCGGAGATTTCCGCGCCGTCGATCGCAGCCATCGCCGCCATCGTCGAGCAGACGCCGGATGCGTCGCGGCCATCTGCCGGTCGGGGCTTCGAGTTCAAATGGCCGCCTCAGGGCGTCGATCTCGAAGCGCGCGCGGCGCGCAAGGCCGGCGAATCGATCCGCATGCGCAAATTCAAGGTACTCGCTCTACGTTGCTCGCATTTCTGATCATGCGGTCCGGCGTGCGGCTCGGCCGCTTCAGTCCCACAAAAATACGAGCGCGAGCTGATCGAGAATTCCGACTTCCGCAAATTCGACGATTCCCTGCGCATGGTGCTGGACTGCACGCCGGAACTGGCGGCCGAGATCGAGGACCGTCTGGAAAAGGCGGCGGCCGACGGCATCGTGCGCTACGGCACCCACAAGCAGGACGCGGCGATGATGACCTGCTTTGCGCCCAACCCGGCCAACCCGAACCACGTCCATTTCATCGACGGCGCCGACGGCGGCTATGCGCTGGCGGCAGCGCGATGAAGGCAAGCGAGCGCCTTTAACCGTTATTTATTGCGCCGGCACAAAGGTCACGTGCACGAATTTCGAGGCATCGATCGTCTCTTGCGCTTCATCTTCTCGTCGGCCACGGCCACAGCGGAACACGTGATGCGCACGCCGTCAGGCGAAATCCATTCGATCTTCGGCAAAGCCGCCCGTTCCGCCGGCGCGGCGCACGGCGCCGCATAGACCTGATAGCTCTTGTCGCTTTCCGCGAAGCTGTCGGGATAGACGGAGAGATAGATCGCGATGGTGTCGAAGCAGAACGGCTTGTCGCCGCCGCGCGACAAGCGACACGCGCACCGCCTTGTATTTGCCGTCAGGGGAAGCGACGGACGATGAAGATCTTGTCGGCCTTGTCGACGATTCGTTGATGATAGATCGACACCGCAGCGATGATGCCGCGACGACCAGAAAGAACCCGACCAGAAAGACCTTGCTCTTCACTCCGCCGCCGTCGCGCGCGCCGGTGCCGAAGCGGCGTTCGATATAATCGATCACCATCTGCTTGAAGTCGGCCGACAGAGTCGGGCCGCGCAAGGTGGCGGCTTTCTTGCCGTCGATGAACACAGGTGCCGTGGGTTGTTCGCCGGTGCCGGGCAGCGAGATGCCGATGTCGGCGTGCTTGAATTCACCCGGGCCGTTGACGATGCAGCCCATCACCGCGACGTTGAGCGTTTCCACGCCCGGATAGCGCGTCTTCCATGCCGGCATGGAGTCGCGGATGAAGCCCTGGATATCCTGCGCCAGTTCCTGGAACGTGGTCGAGGTCGTGCGCCCGCAGCCGGGACAGGCGGCCACCAGCGGCACGAAGGTGCGCAAGCCCATGGTCTGCAACAATTCCTGCGCCACCTGCACTTCGCGTGTGCGGTCGCCGCCCGGCTCGGGCGTCAGCGAAATGCGGATGGTGTCGCCGATGCCCTGTTGCAGCAGCACGCCCATGGCCGCGGACGACGCGACGATGCCCTTGGTGCCCATGCCGGCTTCGGTCAGGCCGAGATGCAGCGCGTAGTCGGAGCGCGCGGCCAGAATCGGCATAGACCGCGATCAGGTCCTGCACCGCGGAGACCTTCGCCGACAGGATGATGCGGTTCTTCGGCAGGCCGATGTCTTCGGCGCGCTGGGCCGACAACAGCGCCGACTGCACCATGGCCTCGTGCGTGACGTCGCGTGCGTCCTGCGGTTCCGACGATTTGCGAATTCTCGTCCATCAGCCGCGTCAGCAATTCCTGATCGAGCGAACCCCAATTGACGCCGATGCGCACCGGCTTGTCGTGCTTGAGCGCCATCTCGACGATCTGCGTGAACTGCGGGTCGCGCTTGTTCTTGAAGCCGACATTGCCGGGATTGATGCGGTACTTGTCGAGCGCCTCGGCGCAGCCCGGATGGTCCGCAAGCAACTTGTGTCCGATGTAGTGGAAGTCGCCGACGATGGGCGCGGTGACGCCCATCTTCAGCAGCCGCTCCTTGATGAGCGGCACGGCGGCCGCCGCCTCGTCGCGGTCGACCGTGATGCGCACCAGTTCGGAGCCGGCGCGGGCAAGCGCCGCCACCTGCCGCGCCGTGCCCTCGACATCGGCGGTATCGGTGTTGGTCATCGACTGCACGACGATCGGGTGGCCGCCGCCGACCAGGACGCCGCCGACGTCGACCGTAACCGTGCGATGCCGGGTATTCGCCGATGTGCCGCTCATGGTGCTTGTCCTGGCCTTATCCTGGCAAAGCTTCGTCGCAAATGTCCAAACGCCTCATTCCGGCGTCAATGGCCTGAAAATCGCCGCGCGCGCAAGGGCTTCGCCCCCTGTTCCGGCTCCGGCGCCCACGCTAGATTGCCGCGCAACCGGCCTATACCGGCTTCTCGGAGGATTATGTGGGGATGAAACAAGACAATCAAATGACCCTCGTCTTCCGCTGCCCGCGCGAATTAAGGGGCATCCTGCCACCGCCGATCCCGGCGGTGCAGGGCCTGCCCGACTGGTTCAAAGCGGCGCCGCAGAAGATTTTCAACCCGACCCTGCAGGACGAGAGCCAGACGGTCAAACGCTGCCCGCCTTTCATCGACGCCATGACTTATGGCTTCCTGATCCCGCTGCCTTGCGACGTGAAAGTCGAGAACGGCGAGTTCAGCTGGGATTTCGATCCGCCCATCAACAGCGTCAATAATTTCGTGCGCTCGCCGGTGTCGTTCCACGATGCCAGCCAGGCCGTCGGCACGCCGTATTACGCAGAGGGGCTCTATCTCATCAAGTTCAACAATTTCTGGACCATCGAAGCGCCGCCCGGCCACTCGCTGCTGTTCACCCATCCGGTGAACCGGCCCGAACTGCCCTTCACCACGCTGACCGGCCTGGTCGATTCCGATCTTTACAAAGACAACCGCGTGCATTTCCCGGCGCACTGGCACGATCCCAATTTCAACGGCGTGCTGGCGAAGGGGACGCCGGTGGCGCAATGCATCCCGGTCAAACGCGAAAGTTGGGACATGCAAATCAAGGACTTGTCCGAAGACGAGACAAGCCGCGTGCGCGAACTCTCAAGTGCGATCGAGCGCGAAACCGGAATTTACCGAAGGGAGTTCCGGGCGGGAAAGCGCTGAGCGCCTCAAGACTTGTTGCGTTTGAGCGCGCGTGCGGCATCGGCGGTCTTCAGCCAGAAGCGCCCACGGCCCGCGTTCACCAGCGCCGTCAGCGTTTCACCGTACATTTTGTCGTCTCTTTGTGACGCCTCGCTCAAATTGTCGAACGCTGCCTCGGCCTGGCCGAGCTCCATCTGGCAAACGCCCAGCCCGATGCGGGCGCCCGCCTCGTTGGCGTTGATCGCCAGCATGCGCTTGAACAAATCGGCCGCCTGCGCAAAATCGCCGGAGTCCTGCATCACGCGCGCCGCGTTGAACAGCGCGTCGAGGTCGCGCGGGATGTTGGCAAGCACGCGCGCGAAGGCCTGGCTCGCCTTCTCGCGCTGCCCCAGCCGGGCGAACGCCTGACCGAGCCGCAGCGCCATGTCGGCGAAATTCGGCGCCAGCGACAGCCCGCGCTCGAGCACGGCAACGGCTTGGTCGTTGCGGGTCTGGTCGATCAGCAGCGTGCCGTATTCGAGAAACGCCGGCGGAAACGGCGGCTGACGGCTGACCGCACTCTCGAGCCGTTTCAACGCCTCGTCCTTGCGGCCGGCTTGTTTCAGCGCCATGCCGAGCTGGGTTTCCAGCATCGGATTGGGGCCGAGCTGCAGCGCGCGCTCGAGCGGCGCGATCGCGTCTTGGCCGCGGCCCTGCATGATCAGCGCATAGCCGAGAATCTGGGCGGCGCGCGGGTCGCCCGGGCTCTTCTTCATGATGTCCTTGGCGAGGCGCTCGGCCTCGGCCGCCTGCCCGTTCTGCATGGCAAAGGCCGCGCGCTGCAAGGTCTGTTCGATCGGGCCGGGTTGCGTGGGCTGTCTCATGATGCGCGCCACGCTAGCGCGCGCGCTGGCGCAATGCCAGAGCAGCCGACGACACACTCTGTTCGCATGGCGGGGCTTGCGATAGATTGCGGGCGGCGGCGAAACGGCGCGAAGGAACATGCGGCGATGGGCCAAGACGACGACATGACGCTGATCTTCCGCGCGCCGCCGGAGTTGCTCGAGATTTTGCCGCCGCCGATTCCCGCCGTGCAGGGTTTACCGGACTGGTTCAAGGCGCTGCCGCAGAAGGCCTTCAATGCGATCAACCAGAGCAACACCCAGACCGTCAAGCGCTGCCCGCCTTTCATCGACGCGATGACCTACGGCTTTCTCATTCCGTTGCCATGCGATCTCAAGGTCGAGAACGGCGAATTCAGCTGGGACTTCGATCCGCCGGCGAACGACATCGACAACTTCGTGCGCTCGCCGGTCGCCTTCCACGACCCGAGCCAGGTCGCGGGAACGCCGTTCTTCGAAGAAGACCGCTTCGCCATCAAGTTCAACAATTTCTGGAGCATCGAGGCGCCGCCCGGCTATTCCATTCTGTTCACGCATCCGGTCAACCGGCCCGATCTGCCGTTCACCACGGTCACCGGGCTCGTCGACAGCGACCTTTATCACGACAGCCGCATCAACTTTCCGGCGCGCTGGAACGACATCGGCTTCAACGGCGTGCTGCCGAAGGGAACGCCGGTCGCGCAATGCATCCCGTTCAAGCGCGATTCCTGGACAGTGCGTGTGGAGCGCATGTCGGACGACGACATCGCCAAGCTGCGCGAGGTCGCGGGCGCGATCGAGCGCGAACACGGCGTCTATCGGCACGAATTCAGAGCGGCGAAGCGCTAGCTTTTTCCGCCGCGCAAGGCGCGCGCGGCATCGCTCGGCCGTAGCCACAAACGGCCTTTGCCGGCATCGGCGAGCGCGCTGACAACGTCGCCATACGTCTTGGCGCCGGCGGCGCCCGCCGCGCGCAGATGGCCGAGCGCTTCCTCGCTGCGGCCAAGCTCCATCAGGCAAATGCCGAGCCCGATGCGCACGGCGGCGTCGTCGGGCCTTGCGGCAAGCATGCGGCGATAGGTGTCGGCCGCCTGCACGAAATCACGCTCGGCCTGGAAGATACGGGCGAGCGCAAACAGCGCGTCCGCATGCCCGGGCGCGAGCGCGAGCGTGCGCGTAAACGCCTCGCGCGCGTCATTGGTCTTGCCTTGCACGGCGAGCAGACGGCCAAGCCGCGCCCACAAGTCCGGAAAATTGGGCGCGATTGCGAGGCCTTGTTGCACGATCGCGACGGCGTCCTGCTGCCGGTCGAGCGCGGACAAGGTATCGGCGAGCTCGACGAAGGCGGGCGCAAAAGGCGGCTTGCGTTTGACCGCGCGTTCGAGGCGCTCGCGCGCTTCTTCGACGCGGCCGAGCTTGCGCAGCGCCGTCGCAAGCTGCGTCTCGGTCGCGGCATCGCGCGACGCGCGCGCGGCGCGCTCGAGCGGTGCAATCGCTTCTTCGTTGCGGCCGAGCATCAAGAGCGCGGTGCCGAAAATTTGCATTGCCGGCACGCTGCCGGAATTGGCCTTGAGCACGTCGGCCGCCAGCCGTTCGGCCTCGAGCGGGCGGCCGGATTGCAGCGCGGCGGCGGCGTTCTGCAAGGCAAAGTCGCTTGCGCTCGGACCACGTCGTGCCGTCGTTGAAAAAGGAGGCGGTCTTGACGCCATTGTTCGGTGCCGGTTTTGTGTACGCGTTCCGCGGACGAAGGTGACGTGACGCGGCTAACGCTAACGCGCGCGATTGACCAAGACCAGACCGGCCGCCACCAATGCGACCGCCGCCGCGAACGCCGGCGTCAACGGCTCGCCGAGGACGAGATGGCCGGCGGCAACGCCGAACAGTGGCGTCAGGAAGGTGAACGCCGACAGCCGGTTGGCGGAATAGCGGATGACCAGCGCGTACCAGATGACGAAAGTGACGCTGACCACCCAGATCGTCTGATAGGCGAGCGAGCCGATCGCAATCGCCGAGGGCAAATGCGTGATGCGATCGCCGGCAACCCAGGCTCCGATCGCCAACACCGGAGCCGACACGACAAGCTGATAGAGCATCAGTTTCTCGGCGCGGACATTCGCCAAGACTGTGGTCTTGGTGAGCAGCGTGGTCGCGGCCCAAAACAGCGCACCGAATACAAGCATGATGTCGCCGATCGCCTGGCGTGGATCGAGCGCCGGCGTCGGCAGGCCGAAGGCGAGCAACATGCCGCCGAAGGCGAGAGCCAAGCCCAGCCACTGCAATGCACTAAAACGGTCGACCGGGAGGACAATACGAGCGCCGAGCACGACGAAGAACGGCGCCAGATAAAGAAAAAGCACCGCTCGCGTGGCCGTGGTGTACGCGAGGCCCTGATAGATCACCGTGAACTCGGCGCTGAACAACAGGCCCAAAACGATGCCGGCAGCCAGCGAACCGTCGCGCGCGAACAGCCGCACGCCGCGCGCCCAACACCAGGCGCCGACAACGAGCGTCCCGCCAAAGGAGCGGATAGCCGCTTGCGTGAGCGGCGGGATGTCGTGGATGGCGAGTTTGGTTGCGACCTGGTTGAAGCCCCAGGACAAACACAACACCACCACCACCATAGCCGCCACCGCGTCGAGCGGACGGGTGGTGTGGTGATGGATGGCGGTGGTTGTGGTCATGAAAACATTCCGGCGCGCGCTTTTATCGCACCACGGTGAGTGATGCCACCTCGGTGGCCATGCGCAGAGCGTGACCCGCGCAAGACAAATGAGGGGTCATTTACAATGCGCGCAAATGCCGGAAATCTCGATCACCGGTGTCTTCGGCGTGAAGCCGGCGGCACGCGAGGCCGACTTGATGGCGTCGGCAACGGCAGCGCCGGCGGCCTCGCCGACCGCGCCGCATTTCTCGCAGATCAGGAACACCACGGGATCGCCGCTTACATGATTGTGCACGCAGGCGATAAAGGCGTTGCGGCTTTCGATCCGATGCACGAACCCCTGCTCGCGCAAAAAGTCGAGCGCGCGATAGATGGTAATCGGCGCCACCCTGGCGCCTTGTCCCGAGAGCCGGTCGATCAGTTCATAAGCGCCGAGCGGCGCGTGGCTTTCAAGCAATGCCTCCAGCACGCGGCGGCGCATCGGGGTGAGCCGCTCGTGGCGCTCCGCGCAAATCGCCTCGGCATGGGCGATCGCATCGCTCGCGCAACGGTCGTGGTCGTGCCCAGGTTTGGGAAACGTGGTGCTTAGACTTGCTTTTCTGGCCAAGCGCTTCGCCTTTCAGAGTTCCAGTCTAACCCGAACGTCTTCCACTCGCGAAAACCGGCATCCTCCCTATATATTGCATTGCAACAAAAATGGGAGCAGGTTCCCGTTCCTCTTTTCCAAGCCATTTCGGCCCTTTGACCGCATAGAACGAGGATAGCGATGCTGAAAGGCAAGACCGCGCTGGTGACCGGCTCCACTTCGGGCATCGGCTTGGCGATCGCCCATGCGCTCGCCAAGGACGGCGCTCATGTGATGCTCAACGGCTTCGGCGACAAGGCGGCCATCGAGGCGGAGCGCGCCGGCCTCGAGAAGGCCTACGGCATCAAGGCGCTCTATTCGCCGGCCGACATGTCGAAGCCCGCCGAGATCGCCGCCATGGTGGCGGAAACCGAAAAGGCGTTCGGCTCGCTCGATGTGCTGGTCAACAATGCCGGCATCCAGCATGTGGCTAATATCGAGGACTTCCCCGTCGAGAAATGGGATGCGGTCATCGCCATCAATCTCTCCTCTTCGTTTCACACCATCCGCGCCGCCGTGCCCGGCATGAAGAAGCGCAAGTGGGGCCGCATCATCAACATCGCCTCGGCGCACGGCCTGGTCGCGAGCGTGCAGAAGGTCGCCTACGTGTCGGCCAAGCACGGCCTGGTCGGCATGACCAAGGTGGTGGCGATGGAGACGGCGAACGACGGCATTACCTGCAACGCCATCTGCCCCGGCTGGGTGCTGACGCCGCTGGTGCAAAAGCAGATCGACGACCGCGCCAAGGCCTCCGGCAAATCGGTGCGCGAGGAAGAGATCGCGCTGTTGTCGGAAAAGCAGCCGATGCACCAGTTCACCAAGCCGGAAAGCATCGGCGCGCTCGCCGCATTCCTGGCCAGTGACGCGGCGGCTACAATCACCGGCTCGGCCTATTCGATCGACGGCGGCTGGGTGGCGCAGTGATGGCTTTGTTTCGCCGCGCTTCCAGGTAAGCACGCATGATCGGCCTTCTCACCCGCGCATTTGGCAACGGCAATAAATCGGGCCGGCCGAAAGCTCAGAAGCGCATCAATCTGGCGCTGCAAGGCGGCGGCACGCACGGCGCCTTCACCTGGGGCGTGCTCGATCATCTGCTGGAAGATGGGCGCCTCGCCGTCGAAGGCATTTCCGGCACCTCGGCCGGCGCGGTCAACGCGGTGATGCTGGCCGACGGCTTGCGCGCCGGCGGCGCGGACGAAGCACGCAAGCGTCTGTCGGATTTCTGGCGCGCGGCAAGTATCGGCGGTGACCTGCCGCCATTGCAGCGCGCGGTGGCGAACCGGTTGTTTTCGCTGTTGCCGTCTGCGGATTCGCCGACGCTCGACTGGCTCACCGTCTGGTCGCGTTATTTGTCGCCCTACGACGTCAACCCGCTCAACATCAATCCGCTCAAGGATCTGGTCGAGCGCTTCGTCGACTTTGACGCTTTGCGCGCAGACAGCAGGCCGATCTTCATCGCTGCCACGAATGTACAGACCGGCCGCTTGCACATTTTCCCGCACGAGAAAATTTCCGCCGAAGCGGTGATGGCGTCTGCCTGCCTGCCGGCCGTATTCCAGGCCGTGGAAATCGATGGCGTGCACTATTGGGACGGCGGCTATGTCGGCAATCCGGTCATCTACCCGTTCTTCCGCTCGACCGAGAGTGAGGACATCCTGATCGTACAGATCAATCCTCTCGTCCGCCGCAAGGTGCCGACCTCGACGCGCGAGATCATGGCGCGCGTGAACGAAATCACTTTCAATGCACCGCTGATGGCGGAATTGCGCGCGATCGAATTCGTCAACCGCCAGATCGACGCCGGCCGCTTGCCG
This sequence comes from uncultured Pseudomonadota bacterium, assembly GCA_963720835.1. Classification (GTDB taxonomy): domain Bacteria; phylum Pseudomonadota; class Alphaproteobacteria; order Rhizobiales; family Xanthobacteraceae; genus Pseudolabrys. The sequence goes on from CAVRHC010000014.1 coordinate 461,727, forward strand.
CGCGGCACCGCCGCCGGCGAATACCGGCGCATCAACGTGCACCGCATCGTGCTCGAGGGCCTGGGCGAGCGGTTTTCGAGCGCCAGCAAGCTGCGCAACGATTACGATTCGTTCCAATTGCTGCGCAAGCTCGGCCAGCGCTCGGCGCGGCGTTTTCTCGACGCGCATTACGCCGATATCGGCGCGCAGAGCAGCATCGATTTAAACGCCGAGGTTTATGCCGAGCGCGGGTAGCGTGTAGAGTTCCGCGATGACCGAGCTGTCCGCCGAGATCGGCAATACGCGCCTCGACATCGTCGTTGCCGATATTACCACGCTCGACGTAGGGGCCATTGTGAATGCGGCCAATCGCACGCTGCTCGGTGGCGGCGGGGTCGATGGCGCCATTCATCGCGCCGCCGGCCCGGAACTGCTGGCCGAATGCGAAACGCTGGGCGGCTGCGAGACGGGGTCCGCCAAGATCACGCGCGGCTATCGCCTCAAAGCGCGCCACGTCATCCACGCGGTCGGTCCGGTCTGGAGCGGCGGCGGCAAGGACGAAGAGGCGCTATTGGCAGGCTGCTATCGCACCGCGCTCGATCTGGCGGCGCAGAACGCACTTGCCTCGATCGCCTATCCGGCGATTTCGACCGGCATCTACCGCTTTCCCGCCGCTCTGGCGGCACGCATCGCCGTCGGCACCGTCGCGTCGGAAATTGCCGCGCATCCGCGCGGACTTGCGCGCGTGGTGTTCTGCTGTTTCGCGCCGGAAAGCGCGGAGCATCACAAGGATGCGTTCGCGGAGTTGGGGCTCGTCTAGGCCTTCGGCGCAACATCCAGCCTTGCGATCCAGTTTTCCAGGTTCGGCTTCGCCGCCGGATAAAGCTTCATGACCTCGGGATCGTGACCCGGCACCATGTGCTGGCGCGACGAGGCGAGCTTGAGCAGCGTCTTGTAACCTTCCAGCGTGTCGCCGACGCTGTAGGTGATCGGAAACACGCGGCCCTCATCGATATGCGAGTAGAGGTGGCAGCAGTCCGACGCCACCACGACATAGCCGCGCTGCGTCTTCACGCGTACGCATTGCAGGCCTTTCGAATGGCCGCCGATCTTGTGCACGGTGATGCCGGGCGCCAATTCCTCGACGCCGTCGTGGAAGTCGACGCGATAGGCGTAGACTTTGCGCAGCATCGCGTGCACGTCGCCTTCGTCGAACGGGATGCGCAAGGTCTGGTGACACATGCAGCGGCCCGTGCAATAGGCCATCTCGGTATCCTGGATGTGATAACGCGCATTGGGGAACATGTCGTAATTGCCGGCATGATCCCAATGCATGTGCGTGGCGATGACGTGATCGACCTTGTCGGGCGTGATGCCCAACGCCTTCAAGCCTTCATCCACCGGATGGATGATCTTGCGGCCGCGTTCTTTCGCCGCCTTCTCGTCGAAACCCGTGTCGCAGACGAAGGTGCCGTGCGGACCCTTGATGACCCAGACGTAATAGGCGATCGACGCCATCTCGTCGTGCGGATCGCCGAAGATATAGTTTTCCGAACGCATGCGCGCATGTTCAGCGTAGCGGACGGCATAGACCTCGTGAATGTCGTCGCTCATGATTCTTTCCCCACGGTGACGCCGGCGCGTTTCTCGATCGGCAGAATGACGGTGGTGAAGTCCTTGTCCCCGCCGACTTCCGAATTGGCGGTTTCCCAGGCGCCGAGCACCGCCGTCATCACATCGTCCGGCACACCGAGCGCGCGCGCTTCGGCGACGCAGAGCCGTACGTCTTTCAGCATCAACGCGGTGGCAAAACCGAGATTGAACAGGCGTGGAATGATGGCTCTGGGAAACTTGTCGCTTGAAGCGGTATTGCGGCCGGTGCCGTGATTGATCACGTCGACCATGATCGATGGATCGAGCCCGGCTTTGACGCCCATCACCACCGCTTCCGATGTCGCTGCCATGGCGGTGGCGGAGAGGAAATTGTTGGCAAGCTTCATGGTCTGCCCCATGCCCGGCTTGTTGCCGACGACAAACACTTTGCCGAACACCGAAAGCGCGTCCTTCACCGTGTCGATGTCGTCCTGCGGACCCGACACCATCACCGCGAGCGTGCCCTTCACCGCGCCGCCGACACCGCCGGACACCGGTGAATCGATCTGCACGATGTCGCGCTTGGCGAGACCGGCGGCGATGGTCTGCGCCATGCGGGCACCGGTGGTGGAGAGATCGACGAAGCGCTTGATGCGTTTGCCCTTGAGCAAGCCGCCCTCGCCGACCGCCACCCTGGCGACGATCTGCGGCTCGGGAAGGCTCGCCATCACCGTCTCCACGCGGTCGGCCACGTCCTGCGGCGAGGAGGCGAGTTGCGCGCCGAGCGCAACGAGCGGCGCCACCGCATCGTTGCGGGTGTCGTAGACGATGAGCGTGTGGCCGGCTTCGATCAGCCGCCGCGCCATCGGCGCACCCATATTGCCCAGCCCGATGAAGCCGATGTCCATGGCGTTGCCCGTCCCTTGCAGTGTTCGTTGCCGTGTTCTTGGCGCGCGACTTTGCCCGATGCACGCGGCCGCTGCCACCGCCGATGATGTCGTCGCCGCGAACACGGCAATTCAATCGCCGTGATCACCGCAAGCGAGGGAGCCCCGGGTTTCGCGTTTCTCGGCAGCGGCACCCCTACGCCAAAAGGCCTATTGAACTTATTATAAGGATACTTATTATAACGCTCCTCCTAAAGGAGAGGCTGATGCCGACGGTTCCGATCACGCGCGAAATTGCCATAAATATCATGGACGTAGCTCGAATGCTGAAAACCTACGCGGACCAGCGGGCCCGCCAGTTCGGTATTTCCCGCGCCCAATGGGTCGTGCTGATGCGGCTCCACCGCTCGGAGGGCCTCAAGCAATCCGAGTTCGCCGAGATCCTCGACCTGCAACCAATTTCGCTCACCCGCCTGCTCGACCGGCTCGCCGAAAACGGCCTGATCGAACGGCGCCCCGATCCGAACGATCGCCGCGCCAATCGTCTCTACCTCACGCCGGCGGCGCTTCCGCTCATCGAACAATTGGCCGGGCTCGGCAACGAGATGATGGACGAGGTCCTCGCCGGACTCGACAAGAAGGCCCATGAGCGCCTGCTGAGCGACCTGCTGCGGATCAAAGACAATCTGCGGAGCGCCATCGCCGCGCGCCAGACGACGACCGAACACCAGACCGACAAAGTCGAAGCATAAGAAAGTCGAAGCATAGAGTTGATGCATCATGAGTGAGAAAAGCCTGAAAATCGTGCCGTCGCCCGAGGCCAAGACGCAGCCAGGCGGCGAAGCGGCCGCGCGCGAGAAAACGCCGGCGCGGCGCTTCGACCGCAAACGCCTGCGCACAATCCTTTTGATCGTGCTGCCGCTGATCGCCGTCATCGGCGGCGGCGCCGTCTATCTGACCGGCGGGCGCTATATCTCCACCGACAACGCCTATGTCGGCGCGCAGAAGGTGCTGATCACGCCGGACATCTCCGGCAAGATTATCCACATCGCCGTGCACGAAGGCGAGCACGTCAAGCCGGGCGACGAGCTGTTCACGCTCGATCCCGTACCTTACCGGCTCGCGCTTGCCTCCGCGCAAGGCAAACTCGATGCGGCCAAGGTCGCCTACGACAAGCTGACAACCACGCTCGGCTCGCTCACCACGCTGGTCGATCTCGCCCAAAAGAACGTGGCGCTGAAACAGCGTGACCTCGACCGCAAAATGAAACTGGTCGAGAGCCATGCCGGCTCACAGGCTGACGTCGATACCTCCGCGTCCGCGATGGTGACGGCAAAATTGCAGGCGCAGTTTGCCAAACAGCAACTGCAGACGACGCTCAGCCAGTTGCTCGGCAATCCCAAGCTGCCGCTCGCCGAGTTTCCCGAATACGCGCAGGCCAAAGCCGCGCTCGACGACGCCAAGCGCAATCTCGACCACACGATCGTGCGCGCGCCGATCTCAGGGACTGCGACGCAAGTCGACAGCATTCAACTCGGCCGCTTCATCCCCGCCGGCACGCCGGTGTTCAGCGTGATCGACGACCAGAATCCCTGGGTCGACGCCAATCCAAAGGAAACCGAAATCACCTATCTGCGCGTCGGCCAGAAGGTGGCGATCGACGTCGATTCCTTCCCCGACCACAGCTTTGCCGGCACGGTGGTTGCCGTCAGCCCCGGCACCGGTGCGCAGTTCTCGATCCTGCCGGCGCAAAACGCGACCGGAAACTGGGTGAAGGTCGTGCAACGCGTGCCCGTGCGCATCGCCTTCGACAAGGATGAGGACACGCGTCTCCTGCGCGCCGGCATGAGCGTGAACGTCGCGATCGACACGCATCATAGCCGCATGCCGTTCTTTACGGCGCAGGCGAAAGAGCCGGCAAAGTAAGCTCGAAGCAAGTCAGCGCATGATCCCGAAAAGCGGGAACCGGTTTTCGGAATAGATCATGCGCAAGGAAATACGATGAACCCGACGCATTTTGCATCGCTGTCGCCGAAGCTGCGGCGTACGCTGATCACGATGTGCGCCATGACGGCGACCATCATGCAGGCGCTCGACACCACCATCGCCAACGTGGCGCTGCCCTATATGCAGGGTTCGCTGTCGGCCTCGCTCGACCAGATCAACTGGGTGCTCACCTCCTACATCGTCGCCGCCGCCATCATGACGGCGCCGATCGGCTGGCTCGCCGACCGCTTCGGCCGCAAGAAGCTGTTCGTCATTTGCGTCGCCGGTTTCACATTCGCCTCCCTGCTCTGCGCGCTGGCGCAGAACATCGAGCAAATCGTGCTGTTCCGCCTGTTCCAGGGCATGGCCGGCGCCGCCCTGGTGCCGCTGTCGCAATCGGTTCTGCTCGACGCCTACACGCTCGAGGAGCGCGGCTCCGCCATGGCGATCTGGGGCGTCGGCGTGATGCTCGGGCCGATCATGGGCCCGACGCTCGGCGCCTGGCTTACCGACAATTATTCCTGGCACTGGGTGTTCCTGATCAACCTGCCGATCGGGTTGTTCACCGTCATCGGCATGGTGCTGTTCATGGAAGAGACCCATCGCCACGAGCACCTGCGCTTCGACTGGTTCGGCTTCATCGCACTCGCCATCGGCATCGGCTCGCTGCAACTGATGCTCGACCGCGGCGAACAGGTGGGCTGGTTCGGCGCCAATGAAATATGGATCGAGGCGATCGTTTCGGTTGCCGGCTTCTATTACTTCTTCGCGCATTCGCTGACGACGCCGGAACCGTTCGTCAACTTCGAGATGTTCAAGGACCGCAATTTCGTGTCCGGTTGCGCCTTCATGGGCGTCATCGGCGTCGTGCTGTTCGGCACCATGGCGCTGATCACGCCGTTCATGCAGACGCTGCTCGATTATCCGATCCAGACCGCAGGCTTCCTGCTCGGATCGCGCGGCATCGGCACGCTGCTCACCATGATGATGGCGCCGCGGCTGATGCGGCTGGTCGAAACGCGCTATCTCATCCTCGCCGGGCTCTTGCTCTGCGCGGGTACGCTCTACCAGATGACCGGCTTCAACTTCGACACCACGCAACGCTCCATCGTCATCATCAGCATCATTCAGGGCGTCGGCCTCGGCCTGCTGTTCGTGCCGATCACCACGGCGGCCTTTCTCACGCTACCCGGCAACCTGCGCAACGGCGGCACGGCGATGCTGACGCTGATCCGCAACATCGGCTCCTCGGTCGGCATTTCGCTGGTGATCGCGCAACTGACCGACAAATCGATCGAGATGCATGCGCGGCTGACCGAGCAGGTCACGCCGTTCAACGACGCGCTGCAAATGCCGGACGTCGCGACCCATCTCGACATGCACACCGACCTGGGCCGCGCGATGCTCAATGCCATCGTCACCCGGCAGGCCGCCATGCTCGGCTATATCAACGATTACAAATTACTGATGATCCTGACACTGGCCGTCATCCCGCTCATCCTGATCATCAGCAAGTCGAAGGGCAATGGCGCGGCCAAACCGGCCGAAGCGGTGATCGACTAGCCGCCGAACTCTTTACGAACGAGTGCCGTGTGCTCGCCGAGTTGCGGGATCGCGCCGTAGGATCGTACTTCGCCGGCACGCTGCGGCGCGGGCGCCGGTGTCGATACCGGGCCGGTGGGCGCGCCGACCGTGATCCGCCGCAAGTGAGGATGCGTCGACAGCAGCATCGAATCGTTGACGCGCGCGAAAGCAATGTCGGCGGCCGTGAGCGTCTGCATCAGCGGCTCGACTTCGAGGGAGCCGAAGACCGCGGCCACCTTGGCGTCGGTCTCGGCGCGGTTTTCCACGCGCCTGGGATTGGTGGCGAATTTTGCATCCGTGCCGAGCGCAGGCTCGCCCAGCACCTTCTCCGCCAGCACCCGCCATTCGCGGTCGTTCTGGATGGCGATCAAGATGTCGGCGGCATCGCGGGTCTTGAACACGCCGTAGGGCGCGATGGTGGCATGGGCCAAACCGATGCGCTTGAACGGCCGCCCGCCCTCGGCATGCAGGAGCGGCACCGTCATCCATTCCGCCATGGCGTCGAACATGGAAACGGAAATCTCGGTACCCTCGCCGCTGCGGCCGCGCGCGATGAGCGCTTCGAGGATCGCTTCATAGGCGTTGAGCCCGGCGGCAATATCGACGATCGACACGCCGACTCGCGCCGGTCCTTCCGGGCCGCCGGTGACGGAGGCGACGCCCGATTCGGCCTGGATCAACAGATCGTAGGCCTTGCGCTGCGCATAAGGCCCGCTCTCGCCATAGCCGGAAATCGAACAGCAGATGAGCTTGGGATAGTTCGTGCGCAGGCGTTTGAAACCGAAGCCGAGCTTGCCGAGCGCGCCGGGCTTGAGGTTCTGCACGAATACGTCGGCCTTGCCGAGCATGGCTTCGAGCAATGCCTTGTCGTCGTCCTTGGTGAGGTCGAGCACCACCGACTGCTTGCCGCGGTTGAGCCAGACGAAATTGGCGCTTTCGCCATGCACGACGTGATCATAGGCGCGCGCGAAGTCGCCTTCCGGCCGCTCGACCTTGATCACGCGGGCGCCGGCGTCGGCGAGGCGGCAGGTGCATTGCGGCGCCGCCACCGCCTGCTCGACCGAGACGACGAGGAGGCCTTCCAACGGAAGCGTCATGTCAATAAGAACGCGGCAGGCCGAGAACGTGCTCGGCGAGATAAGAGAGAATGAGATTGGTCGAGATCGGCGCCACCTGATAGAGCCGCGTCTCGCGGAACTTGCGCTCGATGTCGAATTCCTCGGCGAAGCCGAAGCCGCCATGCGTCTGCACGCACATGTCGGCGGCGAACCAGGAGGCGTCGGCCGCGATCAGCTTGGCCATGTTGGCTTCCGGCCCGATGTCGCCGCCTGCCTCGTATTTGCGGGTCGCGTCGTGCACCATCAGCTCGGCCGCACGCATCTGCGCATAGGCGCGCGCGATCGGGAACTGCACGCCCTGGTTCTGCCCGATCGGACGCTCGAACAGCACGCGCTCCTTCGCATAAGTCGTGGCCTTGTCGATGAACCATTTGGCGTCACCGACGCATTCCGCCGCAATCAAGATGCGCTCGGCATTCATGCCGGAAAGAATATAGCGAAAGCCCTTGCCTTCCTCGCCGATCAGGTTCTCCGCCGGCACGCGCAGATCGTCAAAGAAGATTTGCGTGGTGGCATGGTTCATCATGGTGCGGATCGGCGTGATCGTCATGCTGGGCGCTTGCGCAAGCCGCATGTCGACCAGAAAGACCGAGAGACCGTCGGTGCGCTTCTTGACCTGCTCGCGCGGCGTGGTGCGCGCGAGCAGCAGCATCAGGTCGGAATGTTCGGCACGCGAGGTCCAGATTTTCTGCCCGTTGATGACGTAGTGATCATTGCCCTCGCGCCGCGCCGTGGTACGCAAAGCGAGCGTGTCCGTGCCGGAGGTCGGCTCGGTGACGCCGAAGGCCTGAAGGCGTAATTCGCCACTGGCGATCTTGGGCAGATAGCGTTCCTTCTGCGCGTCGCTGCCATGCCGCAGGATCGTGCCCATGATGTACATCTGTGCATGGCAGGCGCCGCCATTGCCGCCGGAGGCGTGGATTTCCTCCAGGATGGCGGCGGCGGCGGCGATGCCGAGCCCGCTGCCGCCATACTCCTCGGGAATGAGAGCGGCGAGATAACCGGCCTCGGTCAGCGCCGCGACGAACTCTTTCGGGTAGCCGCGCTCGCGGTCGAGCGCACGCCAATATTCGCCGGGAAACTTGGCGCAAAGCGCGCGCACGCCGGCGCGGATGTCGGCGTGGTCTTCGTGCGGCGAAGGACTGTGACTCATCCGCTACTCGTTGATCTCCGCGCGGCCGTTGTTGATCGCCACCACGTCGCGTTCGACCACGCGGGCGCGGAAGCTTAGCACGGCCCCGGCTTTGTTTTTTTCTTGCCAGATCTCGGTGCGGATGGTCTCGCCCGGGAACACCGGCGCGGAAAAACGTCCTTTCATCGCGGTCAGCCGCGACGGATCGTAGCCACAGACCGTCTTCAGCAGCGCATGCCCGGCGACGCCGAAGGTGGCGAGCCCATGCAGGATCGGCCGCGGAAAACCGGCCGCCTTGGCAAATTCCGGCTCGGCATGCAGCGGATTGATATCGCCGGAGAGCCGGTAAATGAGCGCCATTTCCGGCCGCGTCGGCAGATCGCAAGTGAGGTCGGGTGCGCGCTCGGGGATCGGATGCGGCGCCGGCGCCTCGCGCGGCGGCCCGCCGAAACCGCCGTCGGCGCGGCAGAAGGTGGTTTGCGTCAGGACGGCAAGCAATTCGCCGCTTTGTTTGTCGGTGACTTTGCGCTCGGAATAAACGAGCGCGCCTTTGCCCTCGCCCTTGTCGATCGCCTCGACGATGCGGGTCTGGCCGATTACCGTGCCCTCGCCGGCAACCGGCTTGTGCAGCGTCAGCCCCTGCTCGCCATGCACCACCTTGGTCCAGTTCACGCCGCTCGCCGGATTGCGCAGCCAATACGGCGAATAGCCCTGCACCAGCGCGTAGGTCGGCAATACTTTGAGATTTTTCTCGTAGACGAAGGGTAGCTCGTCTTCGTTCATCGGATCCTGGCCGAGACCCAGACCGAGCGCATAAAGCATGCAGTCCTTGGGACCGTAGGTCTGCTCGACCGGCGGGATTTTGAGCGCGAGCAGCTTGTCGTAGACGATGGCCATCGCTCAGATGGGATCCCAGCTGAACACATCGCCGGAACGTTCCAGCGGCGTGAACGAGGCACCGAATGCGCCTTTGAGTTGCTCGTCGAGCGCTTCCGGGGTCCAGCCCTCGGAGCGGTGAATGACGCGGATCGGGCGCGGCTGGTTGAACAGGAAGACCTCGTTGTTGCGCACGGCGAAGATCTGCCCGGAAATGCCGTCGGCCTTGTCGGAGCCGAGATAGACGGCGAGCGGCGCGATCTTTTCCGGCGTCATTTGTGCAAGGCGTTCGACCCGTTTCTTTTCCGCTTCGGTCTGTGCGGGGATCAACTCGATCATGCGCGTGAAGGCAAAGGGCGCGATGCAATTCGAGCGCACGCCAAAGCGGGCCATGTCGAGCGCGATGCCGCGCGACAGGCCCATGATCCCGAGCTTGGCGGCCATGTAATTGGCCTGGCCGAAATTGCCGATCAGGCCGGAGGTCGACGTCATGTGCACGAAGCGCCCGAACTTTGCTCGCGAAACACCGCAGCGCAGGCGCGGCTCATATTGAACGAGCCGTGCAAATGGACATTGATGACGTCATTCCAGTCCGAATGGCTCATCTTGTGGAAGATGACGTCGCGCAGGATGCCGGCATTGTTGACCAAGATGTCGACGCTGCCGAAGGCATCGAGCGCTGCTTTCACGATCGCTTCGGCGTTCTTCGGCTCGGTGATCGACAGCGTGGACGCAATCGCCTTGCCGCCGGCTTTATTGATCGCCGCAACCGCCTCTTGCGCGGGCCCGGCATCGGTACCGGCGCCCTGCAGGCTCGCGCCAATGTCGCAGACCACGACGCGCGCACCTTCCTTCGCGAGCAGTTCGGCGATGGCGCGGCCGATGCCGCGTCCTGCACCGGTGACGATGGCGGTTTTGTTTTCGACGATACCCGGCATTGCTGAACCCTTGGTCCGACCTGTTTGCGGCGCACCTTAATCAGGTGGGCGGCGGGGACAAGAGCACACCCCTCATGCGCCGCGAAAGCGGAACATCCGGTCGATGCAAAGCCGTCGATTAAGCCGCTTTCACAGGGTTACGGGGCTTCGCATTGTCGGGACGATCAACCCCAGACTTCCTCTGCCAGCTCGACAATCATCCGCAGCTTCGCCCATTGCTCGTCTTCGGCCAGACTGTTGCCTTCCTCGGTGGAGGCAAAGCCGCATTGCGGCGACAGGCACAGCTGATCGAGCGAAATATATTTCGCCGCTTCGTCGATGCGCCGCTTGATGTCGTCCTTGGCTTCCAGGCGTCCGGTCTTGGTGGTGACCAGGCCAAGCACGATCTGGCGGTCCTTCGGCACCAGCTTGAGCGGTTCGAAACCACCGGCGCGATCGCTATCGTATTCCATGAAATAGCCGTGCACCTTGATGCGGTTGAACAGGATCTCCTGTTCCGCCTCGTAACCGCCGGACCCCATGAAAGTCGATTTATAGTTGCCGCGGCACAGATGCATCGCGATGGTCATGTCGGATGGGATATCCGACATCGCCACGTTGATGAGATCGCCGTAGAGCTCGCCGAGCTTCACCGGATCGTCGCCGCGCGCGGTCATCTGCGCGCGGTATTTCGGATCGCACAGCATAGCGATGAACACTTCGTCAAGTTGCAGATAGCGGCAACCGGCGTCGGCAAAGGCGCGCACGGCCTTCTTGTAGGCCTGACCGAGATCATCGAACATTTTGTCGAGATCGTCGTAGCCGGCGATCGGCAGCTTTGCCGGGCGGCCATAGAGCGCTGATGGTGACGGAATGGTGATTTTCGGCGTGCGCTTGGTGTGCGCGGCGACGAACTTGAAATGCTCGATCATCGGATGACCGGAAAAGCCGATCTTGCCGGTGACCTTGACGCCTTCGTTACGCGTATTGGTGGCGGCAAAAGCAACGCCTAAATCCATGATGTGCTTATCGACACCGTCGAGGCCCCAGAGAAAATCGAGATGCCACCAGGAGCGGCGGAATTCGCCGTCGGTGATCGACTGCAGGCCGACCTCCTCCTGTTTCTTGATGGCACGCTCGATCTCGCGGTCTTCGACCTGCTTGAGCGCAGCGGCGTCGATTTCGCCTTTGGCGCGCTGCTCGCGCGCGTTCTTGAGGGCCGCCGGGCGCAGCAGGCTGCCGACATGGTCGGCGCGAAACGGCGGTTCGGTGCGCTGAGTCATTTCGTCAATCTCCCCATACTTCCTCGGCCAGCTCCACGATCATCCGCAGCTTTGCCCATTGCTCGTCCTCGGCCAGGATGTTGCCCTCTTCGGTCGACGCGAAGCCGCATTGCGGCGACAGACAAAGCTGGTCGAGGTCGACGAATTTCGCCGCTTGCTCGATACGGCGCTTGATCTCGTCTTTCGATTCCAGCCGCCCGCTTTTCGATGTGACAAGGCCGAGCACGATCGTCTTGCCCTTCGGCACGAAACGCAGCGGTTCGAAACCGCCGGCGCGGTCGGTGTCGTATTCCATGAAATAGCCATGCACGTTGATCGCATTGAACAGGATTTCGGCTACCGGCTCGTAGCCGCCCGACGCCACGAAGCTCGACTGAAAATTGCCGCGGCACAAATGCATGGTGATCGTCATGTCGGACGGGATGTCGGAGATTGCGGCGTTGATCATACCGGCATAGATCGCCGGCAATTGCTCGGGATCGTCGCCACGGTTGGCGACCTGGGCGCGCAATTTCGGATCGCAGAGATAAGTGAAATTGACTTCGTCGAGCTGCAGATAGCGGCAGCCGATATCGGCAAAGGCGCGCACCGCCTTGCGGTAGCTCTGGCCAAGATCGCGATAAAAGTCGGCCATATCCGGGTAGATCGCGTCCGGCACAGCGTCACGGCCGTACCGGAAATGCAGCGACGACGGCGACGGGATCGTCATCTTCGGCGTAACGCGCGTGTGCTCTTTGACGAACCGGAAATGCTCAAGCATCGGATGCGTCGTGAACGCACCGAGCTTGCCCGTCACGCGCAGCATCATCGGCTTCGGGTTCTTGCCTTGGAAGGTGATCTTGCGCTCGCCGAGATAAGTCTCGACGCCGGGCAGCGCGCCGAGGAAGTCGTAATTCCAAAAAGCGCGGCGAAATTCACCGTCGGTCACGACCCGCAGGCCTACATCTTCCTGCTTCTTGATGATCGCTTCGATCTCGCGGTCTTCCACCGCCTTCAGCGCCGCCGCGTCGATCTCGCCTTTTTCACGTTTGGCGCGCGCTTCTTTCAACGGCCCGGTGCGCAACAGACTGCCGACATGATCGGCGCGAAAAGGCGGGTTGGTGCGCTGCATTCGCGTCATCCTTTGGCTGTCATGCCCGCGAAGGCGGACATCCAGCAACCTCGGTTGACTGGCTTGATCGTACCCCGGGCTGCAGGGCTCCGCCGATACTTGCCATCGGGCCGCACTTTAAGAAGACCCGTCGGCGGCGCCGACGGCCGTGGCTACTTCCCCCACACCTCTTCCGCGAGCTCCACGATCATACGCAGCTTGGCCCATTGCTCGTCTTCGGCTAGCACGTTGCCTTCTTCGGTGGAGGCAAAGCCGCACTGCGGCGACAGGCACAACTGCTCGAGCGCGACGTATTTGGTGGCTTCGTCGATGCGGCGCTTGATGTCGTCCTTCGGCTCCAGCCGTCCGCTCTTCGACGTGACCAGCCCGAGCACGAGTTGCTTGTTGCCTTTGGGGAAATAGCGCAGCGGCTCGAAGCCGCCAGCGCGGTCACTGTCGTATTCGAGGAAATAGCCATCCAAATTCGTGTTGCCGAGCAACTGTTCAGCCACGAACTCGTAGCCGCCCGAGGCAATGAAGGTCGAGCGGAAATTGCCGCGGCAGGAATGCATGGTGATCGCCATGTCGGCGGGCTTTTCCTTGAGCACCTCGTTGGTCATGCGCGCATAGATCGGCGGCAGCTTGTCGGGATCGTCGCCACGCCCCTTTGATTGCTCGCGCTCGTTGGGATCGCAAATCATCGCCCAGGCGGTGTCGTCGAGTTGCAGATAGCGGCAGCCGGCGTCGTAGAAAGCGTGGATCGCCTTGCGATAGGCAGCCGCGACATCGGCAAAGAACGCGTCCATGTCCGGATAGGCATCCGTGCTGACCATCTTGCGGCCTTGCCGAAAGTGGAACGTGCTCGGTGCGGGAATCGTCATTTTCGCCGCGATGCCGGGCGCGACCTTGCTCTTGAGAAACTTGAAGTGCTCGATGTGCGGGTGTCCGGCGAAATCGATCTTGCCGACGATCTTGATCGCCTCGGACTTGGTGTCGACGCCATGGAATTTGATCGGCGGCGCGCTGATCATGTCAACGCCCTTCAGATGCCTGAAGAAATCGAAATGCCACCAGGAGCGGCGCAACTCGCCATCGGTCGCGAGCTTGAGGCCGACCTCCTGTTGCTTCTTCACGACTTTCTCGATTTCGGTGTCTTCCACGGCCTTGAGCGCGGCAGCGTCGATATCTCCCTTGGCGTGCTTGGCGCGCGCCTCCTTGAGCGGCGCGGTGCGCAGCAGGCTGCCGACATGATCGGCACGGAAAGGTGGCGTGGTGCGTTGGGACATTATTTCCTGCTCCTCCCTTGTCATAGCGAGCGTGCCCGCCATCTCGCCTGGAGACATTTTTGTCTTCCGAAGCGCGATCACCGGGGCTCACGCCTTTCGCGCGGCCCGGTGACGACTGTTCATTTTGCCGTGAGGTTACTTCCCCCACACCTCGTTCGCCAGTTCCACCACCATGCGCAGCTTCGCCCACTGCTCGTCTTCGGCGAGCACGTTGCCTTCCTCGGTGGAGGCAAAACCGCATTGCGGCGAGAGGCAGAGCTGATCGAGGGCGACGAATTTGGTCGCCTCCTCGATGCGTTTCTTGATCTCGTCACGCGGCTCGAGCCGACCCTGCTTGGAGGTGATGAGGCCAAGCACGGCAATCTTGTTGCCCTTGGGCAGGAAACGCAGCGGCTCAAACCCGCCGGCGCGGTCGGAGTCGTATTCCAGGAAGTAGCCGTCGTAATTCAATTTCGCGAACAGGGTCTCGGCAACCGGCTCATAGCCGCCGGACGAAATCCAGGTCGAGCGGAAATTGCCGCGGCAGATGTGCGACGTGATGGTCATGTCGGCGGGCTTTGCCTCCAACGCCTTGTTGGTGCAGTTCGCGTAGGCGTCCTGCAGATGGTCGACATCGACGCCGCGCTCGCGCGCCTTCTTCAATTCGGCCTCCGAGCAGAGATAAGCCCAGGCGATGTCATCGAGCTGCAAATAGCGGCAGCCGGCGTCATAGAATGCCTTGATCGCCTTTTGATAGGTGGTTGCCAGATCGTCGAAGATCGCGTCGCGATTGGGATAAGCGTTTTTGCTTACCGCATTCGGCTCAAGCCGGAAGTGCACCATGGCCGGCGACGGGATCGTCATCTTCGGCATCACCTTGGTGTGCGCCTTCAGGAACTTGAAATGCTCGATCATCGGGTGAGTCGAAAAATCGATCTTGCCGTTGATCTTGAGAACGAGCGGCCGCGTCTGCACGCCTTGGAACTGAATGCCATGGTCGCTTTCGACGACATCGATGCCGTCGAGCATGCCTAAGAAATCGAAATGCCACCACGAGCGGCGGAATTCACCGTCGGTCGCGAGCTTGAAGCCGATCTCTTCCTGCTTCTGGATGATCTTGATGATCTCGGCGTCTTCGACCGCTTTTAACTGGTCGGCCGTGATCTCGCCCTTTTGATGCTTGGCCCGTGCCTCCTTGACCGGCGCGGTGCGCAGAATGCTGCCGACATGATCGGCGCGGAAAGGCGGTTTGTTCCGTTGCGTCATCGTTTCCTCCGCAAAGTGCCCGGCACCTTCCAAGGGGCGGGCTTGCTTGTTGTGCGCATGATCTTGGCTGTTTGTTGAGATCATGCGCCGATTTCAATGTGCCATAGCACGGCCGGCGCCGTGCCGTCTCGCCGACACTTCGTATGCAAAGCGTGCGGTTTCAACTGTGCCGCCGAAGGAAAAATAATGCGGGGTGATCTCACCCAGCCCGCTCGCGGCGCCGAGCGTGTCAATAATGCGGTCGGGACCGACATGGCCGATCAACGAGGCGGCGGCCCCCGACATCAGGCCGCGCAGCGAGGCACCAACGCCGCAGCGTTTGGCGTAGCGCAACAGTGCCGGCACGCTGGTCGGTCCGGCCATGCCGACTTTGACCGGCTGGTGGATGCCGCAGGCGCGCAATTGCTTGAGCCAGGCGAGAATGCGCTCGGGCGAAAACGAAAACTGGCTGACGAGATGGGTGCGCAAGCCCTGCGCTGCGGCAGCCGCGAGTTTTTCGTCAAGGGCCGCTTCGAGTTGTCCAGCTGGGATTTTCGGATGGCCCTCCGGATAGGCGCCGATGCCGATCTCTTCGATGCCGATCTCGCGCAGCTTCGCCTTTTGGATGACCGCCAACGCGTCCGAATAGGGACCCGGCGTCTCCGCCTCTCCGCCGATCACCAGAAGCTGACGAACGTCGGCGTCGCCGCGCAGGCGGGCGAGCAGGTCCTGCAGGTCTGCCGCCGAGCGCATGCGCCGCGCGGCGATATGGATGACCGGCTCGAGACCGCCTTTGCGCAACGACGTAGCGGAATTCACCAGATCGTCCGGCGTCACCGTCGGCACCGCGGAGAAATAGACCGGCGTCGCCTTCGGCAAAATCTCGGCGAGCGCGGCGATTTCAGCCGCGCCCGGCCGCGTGGTTTCAATCGAGAATCTCTGCGCGAAATCGGCGCTCATGAGCGACACGTATTCACTCGCGCCGACGCGAGATCACGAAGCTTTCGTCATAGAACCACAAGCCGCCGTGCTTTTGCAGCACGTCGCGCGTGGCCTCGATATAACGCCGGTCGCTATTGACGTCCGACAGGCGGTCGTCTTCGACCTGCGCAACGTAAATCGCCGCGTTCCAGGCGGCGAGCAGCGTGGAGGTGCCGATCGACGAGCTGGCCGAGGATATTTCCGAAGGCAGCGTATGCATGACGTACTGGAACAGCGAACGCTGATCGGAATAGGCGTTGAAATTGAGATCGCGGCCGGCCGCACCGAGGTCGTGTTTGATTTCCTTGAGCAGTTCGTGGCGGCTATGCGCGAAAGGATTATCGTCCGGCCAGACCTTGTGAATGATCTCCATGCCCGGATCGTGCCCATGGGAATGGATCGCGATCATGCGTCCGCCGGGGCCGAGCGCCTTGGCGAGCGGCGCCAAAACGCGCTTGGCCTTGAATTCGAGCGAGGCGCGTGCGCGATAAGGTTGCGAGGCGATGACCAAATCGTAGTCGGCGACAGTGCCGCCGGGCCTCGGCACGATCTGATCGAGCAGGAACTTGTGGTCGGCACGATAGAGCACCAGGATGACCGGCCGCTCGTAGACCGGGTTGCCGCTCTTCGGCGACACCTTCGCCTTCCAACTTTCGCCGAGGAACGGCTCAAGCGCAGTGATCTGCTCCTCGAAGGAATGCGCGGTGGTGCCTTCCATCGCCACTTCCTTCCAGACCAGACTGGCGGCCGCCGACAGCGACTTCACCGCCAGCCACGGCGCTTCCGCATAGGCGAGATTGGTCAGCACCACCACGGAGGCTGGATGCTCGACGAAGCGATCCGCCATCTTCTGCAGCGTGAGGCGGACATCTTCCAGACTGATTTCCTTGCCGACGATATAGAACGGCATGGTGGGGAAGCGGTCGTGCATGGTGCGCATCACGCGCGAGAGCACGGTGCCATCGCCGACGCCGGCGTCAAACACGCGAACCGCCGGCGGGCGCGGATGGATGTTGGCGAGCTCGAGGCCGACGCGATTGGCGACCTCCCACTTCTCCGAACACGTATTCACGAACAGGAGATATTTCTGCCGGTTGTCGAAGAAGCGGAAGTTGCGCTGCGGATCGTCGCTCGGCTCGGCGGTCGCCGGCACGGCCGACGCAGCCGACAATGACATTGGCATTGGCGCCGGCGGCTCGAACAAGACGCGGCGACGCGCGGGTGCGCCATCGCCGTTGACCGCCATGAAGGAGCGGATGCGTTCCAGCGTGTCGGTGGTGATGCGGCCGCCGTTGCGCAGCCGGCTGGCGAGCTTGCCGTCGTTGACGGCACGACGGCCGAAAGTCGACTCAGCGAGGCCGCGGGCGCGGCAATAGTCGCTGATCTCCTGCAAGATCTGTTCGTTCATCGGGCGCTCCCTCGGATCATAGGCGTAAGGCTCTTGAGGGCCCTTTGCCGGGAACAAGCGAACCAAGAACCACTTAGGGCGTCAAATGAAAAACGAGATTGGGAAAGATGGGCAGCGTGGGTGGGCGATTTGTTTGCTGAAATTGCTAGAGAAATTTCGATAAAAATTTGCTGCTAGCGCCGCAGTCAAAAAATTATTGGGCATTTGCCCACTTTTGGACCAAATGATGGGCGGCGCTGGGCACGCGACACTGCGCCAGTTGCGTCAAATCTCGAAGAAAACCGTCTCGTTGGCGCCCTGCACGCGGATGTCGAAACGGTAGACCGCTTGCCCGCTGCGGTTCTCCTTGTGGGCAATGAGCGTGCCACGACGGCCGGCCGGCACCAGCGCCAGGATCGGATCGCTGTCGTTGGCCGCTTCGTCGGAGAAGTAGAGCCGCGTGTAGATCTGCCGCAGCATGCCGCGCGAATAGACGCAAACCACGATATGCGGCGACTGGGTCTTGCCGTTCGGGCCCGGCACCGCGCCGGGCTTGACGGTGTCGAACGAATAGGCGCCGTCGGCGTCGGTCGCCGAGCGGCCGAAGCCCGTGAACTGCGTGTTGGGCCGCGCGCGGCTATCGCGCGGGCTCGCATAGCGACCCTGGGCGTCGGCCTGCCAGATTTCGATCATGGCGTCGTTGATCGGCAGTCCGTCGCCATCGGTCACGCGGCCTTCGATCCGAATGCGCTCGCCGGTGGCGTCCGGCGTCACCAGATTGGCGCCGATGGTTTCCTTCCAGTCATAGGTGTTCCGGTCTGGGCTCCACTCGCAACGGCTTTGCGGCGCCAAGCCATAGGCGAAATAGGGACCGACGGTTTGCGACGGCGTGATGTCCGACATGTCAGTGTTTATCCTCGTCGAGGGGCGTTGCTTCGCGGCCGCGCAGCACGATGTCGAAGCGGAAGCAGAGCGCCCAATCGGGAACGGTGTTGTCGAGATCGAAGCTCGAGACCATCCGCTGACGCGCTTTCTCGTCGATCACCGAATTGAAGATCGGATCGAATGGGAACAGCGGGTCGCCGGGAAAGTACATCTGCGTCACCAGCCGCGACAGGAACGAGTGGCCGAACACCGAGAAGTGGATGTGGTTCGGACGCCAGGCATTGTGGTGATTGCCCCACGGATAGGCGCCGGGCTTGATGGTGACGAAGCGGTAATAGCCTTTCTTGTCGGTGACCGTGCGGCCGGCTCCGGTGAAGTTCGGATCGAGCGGCGCCGGATGCTGGTCGACCGTGTGCACGTAGCGCCCGCACGCATTGGCCTGCCAGAGTTCGACCAGCGTGTCGGGTACCGGCCGCTTGTCCTCGTCGAGGACATGGCCGTGCACGATGATGCGCTCACCCAATGGCTCGCCGGCATGCTGCTTGGTCAGGTCGTTGTCGCCTTCCTGCACGGCGTTGTGCCCATAAATCGGGCCGGTCAGTTCCGAGAGCGTGTGGGGCACGAGCACAAGCGGCTGCGACGGCGAACGCTTGACCGTACTCCGGTAACCCGGCGACAGATGTTTTGGGAAAGCGCTCAGGCTTTCGCGCGGGTAAATCAGCGACATGATCCTTCCTTCCTCTACGCGATCCGTTCCAGCGCCAGCGACACGCCCTGCCCCACGCCAACACACATTGTTGCCAGCGCCAATTTCCCATCCCGTTCCTGCAAGCCGTGCGCCGCCGTCAACACCAGCCGCGCACCCGACATGCCGAGCGGATGGCCGAGCGCGATCGCCCCGCCATGCGGATTGACGTGCTCGGCATCGTCGGCAAGTCCCAATTGGCGCAGGCACGCCAGCGACTGCGAGGCGAAGGCTTCGTTGATCTCGATCAAATCGTAGTCGCCGATTTTATGAGCAAGCCGCGCCATCAATTTGCGGGTGGCCGGCACCGGCCCGATGCCCATGATGCGCGGCGGCACCGCCGCGGACGCCATGCCGAGAATGCGCGCGCGCGGCGTCAACTTGTACGCTTTCACCGCCGCCTCGGATGCGACGATCATGGCGGCGGCGCCGTCATTGACGCCGGAGGCGTTGCCCGCGGTGACGGTGCCGTCCTTGCGGAACGGCGTCTTTAGCTTGGCGAGTTGTTCGATCGAGGTCTCCGGGCGCGGATGCTCGTCACGGTCAACCAGAATGGGTCCGGCTTTGCCGCCGGGCGCGTGCACCGGTTCGATCTCGGTGGCGAAATAGCCGCGGGCTTCCGCCTCGCCCGCGCGCTGCTGCGAGCGCAACGCGAACGCGTCCTGATCGGCGCGGCTGACCTGGAATTCCTCGGCCACGTTCTCACCGGTCTCCGGCATTGAATCGACGCCGTATTGCGCCTTCATCAGCGGATTGATGAAGCGCCAGCCGATCGTCGTGTCGTAGATCTCGGCCTTGCGCGCGAAGGCATCTTCGCTTTTGCCCTGCACGAAGGGCGCGCGCGTCATCGATTTCGACCCCGCCGGCAATGGCGAAATCTATTTCACCAGCTCTGATCGCGCGCGCGGCGGTGCCGACCGCATCCATGCCGGAGGCGCACAGCCGGTTGAGCGTCACGCCCGGCACGTTGTCGGGCAGACCGGCGAGCAACAGCGCCATGCGGGCGACGTTGCGGTTGTCCTCGCCTGCCTGGTTGGCGCAGCCGAAATAGACCTCGTCGAGCTTTTCCCAGTCGACATGGGTGTTGCGCGTCATCAACGCCTTGATCGGCACGGCCGCCAGATCGTCGGCGCGCACCTTGGCGAGCGCACCGCCGTAACGCCCGATCGGGGTACGGGCGGCATCGCAGAGGAAAACGTCGCGTTTCTTCTCGCTCATGTTTCTCGAACCTTACGCGGCCGCGGCCGTTGCGCGCGCCGTGCGCGCGTGTAACTCGCGCAGCACGTCGAGCTCTGTCTGTGTCGGCGTCGGCGTCTCATCGACCTTGGCCGCATATTTCACCGGCCAGCCGGTGTTGTCTCTGAATCTGGTCGCGGGTCACGCCCGGGTGAATGGAGACGACCGTCATTTCCTTCGTCTCCGGATCGGGCGCAAACAGTGCCAAGTCTGTGATCAGCTTGGTCGGACCCTTTGTTTTCACGCCAAGTTTTTCGCGCAAGTCGCCGCCAGTGACGTGACCGATCGATGTGACGAAATCGAGCTTGTCCACAAAACCGCGTTTGCCCTGCGCCATGATGATGAAGATTTCGCCGCAAGAGGTGGCGATTTCCGGCGCGCCGCCCCCGCCCGGCAAGCGGACTTTCGGCTTGTCGTAGGGGCCGACCACCGTCGTGTTGAGGTTGGCGTATTTATCGATCTGTGCGCCTCCGAGAAAGCCGACCTTGATGCGCCCGCCTTGCAGCCAGTAGCGGAACATTTCCGGCACCGATACGGTGGTGATCGCGGTCTCGCACAGTTCGCCGTCGCCGATCGACAGCGGCAGCACGTTCGGCTTGGTCGCGAGCGTGCCGGATTCGTAAATGAGCGTAATCCCGGGCGCGTGCGTGAGACGGGCGAGATTCGCCGCCGCCGATGGCATGCCGATGCCGACGAAACAGACATCGTCGTTCTTCAGCGCGCGCGCCGCCGCAATCGTCATCATTTCATTCGGCTTGTAGTCGGCCATGGTCTTTACTCCGCCGCCTGCCGGAATTTGCGCACGTGCTCGGCAAACACCTCCGGGCCCTTGTCCAGAACGTTCTCCTTCATCCATGTCAGGAATGAATCGCGCTCGCGCGCGATGCCATCCCATTCCTTGTAGAAGCTGTTGTTGCGCGGGTAATAGCCCTGCGCATAGGACGGAAAGGCGCCGCCGGGAACTTCCGCGATATAGCCCACGGTCCAATACGGCAAGATACACGCATTCAGGCTGCGGTCGGCCGGCAGTTCGTCGACGATTTCCTCGACCGTGATCACCGCGCGCTTGGCAGCCAGCACCGCTTCCTTCTGCACGCCGAGCACGCCTTCGAGCATGACATTGCCGGCCTTGTCGGCGCGCTGGGCGTGGATCACCGCGACGTCGGGCCGGTGCGCCGGCACCGCGGCCAACTGCTCGCCGGTGAACGGACAGGTGACGTGCTTGATCTTGGCGTTCACCTTCGGCAGGTCGCCGCCGATATAGCCGCGGAAAATCGCGCAGGGGAGCCCGGCAGCGCCCGCTTCGTAGGCGTTGGCCATGGCGGCGTGCGAATGCTCCTCGATTGCGAGCTTGTGCGGCCAGCCATTCTCCACCGCATCGCGGAACCGGTGCAGGGAGCCGACGCCCGGATTGCCGCCCCAGGAGAAGATCAACTTGTCGGCGCAGCCCATGCCGATGAGCTGGTCGTAGACCAGGTCCGGCGTCATGCGGATCAGCGTCAGATTTTTTCGCTTCTGGCGGATGATCTCATGGCCAGCGGCGTGCGGAATAAGATGCGTGAAGCCCTCGACCGCCACGGTATCGCCGTCGCGGACACTGGCCTCGATGGCCTCGGCAAGTGACGAAATGCGCGCCATTTGGGCTTGTCCCGGTTGCGGTCCGTATTTACGGCTGCCCTCGGGCAGGGTCAAATGCCGCGGTAGCCGAAAGTTGGGGCCCCAACCGATGCCGTCATTATTGAGCGATCAGCCGATTTTCACCGTCGACGCGGAACTCGACGCCATCATGAACCTGGGGCCGACGCCCTATGGCGAGCGGCGCATCATCAACATTCAAGGCGGCACTGTGACAGGGCCAAAGCTCAATGGCCGGATCCTTCCGGGCGGCGCCGACTGGCAATTCATCCGCGCCGACGGCGCCGCCGATATCCAGGCGCGCTACACCATCGAGACCGATGCCGGCGCGCGCATTCTGGTGAACAGCGAAGGGTTGCGCCACGGCCCGCCGGAGGTGATCGCGGCGCTGGCGCGCGGCGACATGGTCGACCCGTCGCTGTATTATTTCCGCACGCTGATGCGGTTCGAGACCTCCGACCGCGCGGTCGACTGGCTCAATCGCATCTTGGCATTGGCGCGCGGGGAACGCCGCGCCATGAGCGTCCGGCTGGATGTCTATGAGGTGCTGTAACCGGCACCCTTGACGGCGCAGCAACGAGCCGCCAACGATTTCGCCGCGCTCTCGGGAGAAAAACGACCATGGATATCAAGGGACAGGCGGCCATTGTCACCGGCGGCGGATCCGGTCTGGGCGCCGCCACCGCGCGCACATTGGCCGCTGCCGGCGCCAAAGTCGCGATCATCGACGTCAACGACAAGGCCGCCGCCGAAGTGGCGATCGACATCAACGGCATCGCCATTGCCTGTGACGTGTCCGACAGCGCCGCCGCCGAAGCTGCTTTCAAAAAAGCCGCCGCCGACCACGGGCCGGCGCGCATTCTGGTCAACTGCGCCGGCGTGGGTCCCGCCAAACGCATCGTCGGGCGCGATGGCCCGATGCCGCTGGCCGACTTCGAGCGCGTCATCCGCATCAATCTGATCGGGACGTTCAACATGATGCGGCTCGCCGCCGCCGCCATGCAGGCCGCGCCTGCGTTGGCCGATGGCGAACGCGGGGTGATCGTCTCCACCGCCTCGGTCGCCGCCTTCGAGGGCCAGATCGGGCAAGCGGCCTATTCGTCATCGAAGGGTGGCGTCGCCGCGCTGACCCTGCCGGCGGCGCGCGAATTCGCCCAGTTCGGCGTTCGCGTGCTGGCGATCGCGCCAGGCATCTTCAGCACGCCGATGCTGCAGGCGCTCCCGCAAGAGGTACAGGATTCGCTCGGCGCCTCGGTGCCGTTTCCGAAGCGGCTGGGCAGCCCGAGCGAGTTCGCCGCGCTGGTGCTGCATTGCATCCACAACGGCTATCTCAACGGCGAGGTCATCCGCCTCGATGGCGCGCTGCGCATGGCGCCGCGGTGACGGAATGCACGGGAGTGCAAAAGACATCTCCGGATTTTACGAACGGCATGCGTACGCGTTTGATGCCGAACGCTCCCGCTCATTGTTCGAGAAAGGTTGGCTAGAACGTTTTACCGCGCTCGTCCCCGCAGGCGGTCATATCCTCGATCTCGGCTGCGGCATGGGCGAACCGATCGCGCGTTATTTCGTCGAACGCGGCTTCAGCGTGACCGGAATCGACGCCTCCCCGGCCATGATCGCGCTCTGCCGCGCCCGTTTGCCCAATCAGGACTGGCAAACCGCCGATATGCGCGAACTTGCGTTGAAAACATTGTTCGGCGGCGTGCTCGCATGGGACAGCTTTTTTCATCTGTCACCGGACGACCAGCGTGGCATGTTCACGATCTTCCGCAATCACGCGGCACCCGCCGCGCCGCTGATGTTCACCGCCGGCCCTGACCATGGCGAGGCGATCGGCAATCTGTGGAACGAGCCGCTCTACCACGCCAGCCTCGCGCCGCACGAGTATCGCTCTCTGCTGAAAAACCACGGCTTCGCGGTCGTCGACCATGCCGTCGAGGATCCGGGTTGCGACAAGCGCACGGTTTGGCTGGCGCAACGCAACAGAGACCGCTAGGAAACGACGCATGGCTTTCACCAACACCCGTACCGTCCGCATCGAATGGGGCGACTGCGACGCCGCCGGCATTATTTTCTATCCGCGCTATTTCGAGATCTTCGACGCCTCCACCGCCGCACTGTTCGAGCGCGCCCTCGGCATTACCAAATACCAGATGTTCAAGACGCTGCCCTTTTCCGGCTGGCCGCTGGTGAAGACGAATGCGCGCTTTCTCAAGCCCACCCGCTTCGGCGACGACGTCATAGTCGATTCCACGATCAAGTTCGGCCGCTCCAGTTTCGAAGTCACGCACAGCCTGAGCCTGAAGGGTGACGTTTGCGCCGAATGCACCGAGATGCGTGTCTGGACGTTGCGCGATGAAGCGACCGGTGCGATCAAAGCGCATCCGGTGCCGGACGACGTGCTGGCGAAGTTCAAGCTGTAACCGCCGTCCCCCGTTCTCGCGGGGACGGCAGCGTGGCTAGTCCATCTCCGCCGCGAGCTTCTTCAATACCGCCAGAAAGCGCGTGCGGTCGGCGCGCCCGATGATGCGGTCGAGATTGCGTTCGTGCGCGCGCGCGCAACGCGTCAGCGTCGCAAGCGTCTTCTTGCCCGCCTTCGTCAGGCTCAGCCTCCAGGCGCGGCGGTCGCTGCGTATCCGTTTACGCTCGACCAAGCCGCGCCGCACCAGATCTTCGATGACCGGCGTGATGCTCGATTTGTCGCGCCCGCTCGCCTGGCTGAGTTCGGTCTGGCTGATGCCCGGGTTGCGGCCGATGATGGTCAGCGTGGCAAAGCGGCCGGGGCTTTCGCCGACTTCCTTGGACAGCCGCGAAAAGGCCTGGAAAGTCGCCTCCTGCGCCATGCGCAGATTGAAGCCGATCCACCGGTCCAGCGGCCCTGATTTGATCGCTTTCGGGGCGGTTTCGCCTTTCTTGCCCCGCCGGTGCGGGCGCTTTTGTTCGTTCACGTGCGCTTCCCCCACTCGCGCCGGCCGTCGGCTCGCCGGCCGATTAGTTTGGTATCAAACCAACTTTACAATTCCGGCAATATGCGGCTCAATTACTCAAAAAGCTGTGATCGCCAGCACAAAACCAAGGAGGAGCTTATGAAATCCCGTTTCGCAGGGTGTGTCTATGCCGCCGCCATCACCGCGCTGCTCTGCGGCGTCAACGGCGCATCGGCGCAAGAAAAGACGTTCGATCTGAAAATATCGCACTGGGTGCCACCGTCCCACCCGCTGCAGAAGGCGCTGGAGGAATGGGGCGCGTCGGTCGAGAAGGATTCCGGCGGCACTATCCACTACAAAGTCTATCCCTCGCAGCAACTCGGCAAGGCCTTCGACCATTACGACATGGCGCGCGACGGCATTGCCGACATGACCTACATCAATCCCGGCTACACGCCGGGCCGCTTCCCCGTCATCGCCGCCGGCGAGCTGCCGTTCCTGATGTCGAACGGCAAAGGCGGGACGGTCGCGCTCGACAAATGGTACCGCAACTACGCCGCCAAGGAGATGAAGGACGTCAAGTTCTGTCTCGCCTTCGTGCACGATCCGGGCGCGCTACATTTGGTCAGCAAGAAGGTCACGGTGCCGGCAGACATCAAGGGCATGAAGATCCGACCGGCGCAGGGCACCATTGCCCGCTTCGTGACGCAGCTCGGCGGCACCAACGTGCAGGCCTCGGCGCCGCAAGTGCGAGACGTCTTGTCCAAGGGCGTGGCGGAAGGCGTCACCTTCCCGTGGGGCTCAATCGTGCTGTTCGGCATCGACAAAGTGACCAAGTACCACATGGAGTTGCCGTTCTACACGACGACCTTCGCGCTGGTGTTCAACAAGGCGAAATACGACGCCATGTCGGCCAAACAGAAGAAGGTGATCGACGACCACTGCACCAGCGAGTGGGCGCTCAAGGTTGCCGGCCCCTGGGCCGACTTCGAGCATAACGGTATCGCCAAGATCAAGGCCGAACCCGGACATGAGGTCTACACGCTCACGCCCGCGCAGGTCGCCGAATGGCGCAAAGCGGCTGCTCCGCTCGAAGCCAAATGGGCCGCGGACGCCAAGAAAGCCGGCGTCGATCCCGCGAAGGCAATCGCCGAACTGCGGGACGACTTGAAGAAAGAGAACGCGGCCTACTGATGGACGATGCAGCGAGGGGACGCAGTCCCATCGACAAGTTCATCGACCTGATCGAGGTGACGGCGGCGGGATTCCTCGCCGTCGTCACCTTGCTCACTTTCGTATCGGTGATCCTGCGCTACTTCTTTTCCTGGGGTATCCCCGACGCCTACGACGTCACCAGCCTGATGCTCGGCATCCTGATCTTCTGGGGCATGGCGGTGGCGAGTTATCGCGGCGATCACATCACCGTCGACTTGTTGTGGGGCGCGATGCCGCCAATCGGGCAGCGGGTCCTGGACGTGTTTGCGGCGCTGGTCACGCTTGTCGCCATGCTCACCTTCACCTGGATGTTCGCCGAGAAGGTGATCAACATCCGCACCGCCCATACCGGCACGTTCGACCTGCGACAGCCGGTCTGGATTTATTATTTCATCGCCTGGCTCGGCCTCGCCTCCGCGGTGCTGCTGCTGGTCCTGCGCACACTGCGGCTGGTGATCGCGCCCGACAGGCTGGCGCCGCGCGAAGCGCACACCGGCGAGTAACGCGCAATGATCCGGGAAAGTGGGTGCAGGTTTTCGGACAAGATCTTGCGCAAACGAATTTTGCCATGAGCGCCGACACCGTCGCCTTCCTCGGATTTGCCTCACTGTTCGCGCTGATGATGCTGCGCGTGCCGGTCGGCATCGCCATGGGCACGGTCGGCGTGCTCGGCTTCGGCTACATGATCGGCGACATCACTCCGGCGCTGAAGATTTTGTCGCAGTCGCCGATCCGCACCGCCACCGACGCGGAATTCGCCGTCATCCCGCTGTTCCTGCTGATGGGCGCCTTTGCGTCCGCGTCCGGCATGAGCCGCGAACTGTTTCGCGCGTCCAATACTTTTCTCGGCCATCTGCGCGGGGGCCTCGGCGTCGCGACCATCGCCGCTTGCGGCGGCTTTGCGGCGATCTGCGGCTCCTCGGTTGCCACCGCCGCCACCTTTTCCAAAGTCGCCTATCCGGAAATGCGGCGCTTCGGCTATCCGCAGAGTTTCTCGACCGGCGTGATCGCCGCCGGCGGCTCGCTCGGCATCATGATTCCGCCGTCCACGGTGTTCGCGGTCTACGGCCTCATCACCGAGCAGGATATCGGCAAACTGTTCATCGCCGGCATCGTCCCCGGCATCATCGCGGTCGGCATGTATATTGCCACCATCAACATCATTTCCTGGGTGCGCCCGAATTACCTGCCGAAGACGCCGCGCCACAGCCGCGAGGAACGCTTCGAAGCCGTGCGCGATATCTGGGCGGTGGTGGCGTTGTTCATCTTCGTCATCGGCGGCCTTTATGCCGGCATGTTCACCGCCACCGAAGCGGCGGGGATGGGCGCGGCCGGCGCCTTCATCATTTCGGTGGCACGCCGTAAACTCACGCGCGCCGATTTCTGGCGTTGCCTGATCGAATCGTTGCGGACCACGGCTGCCGTGTTCACGATTTTAATCGGCGCGCTGATCTTCGGCTATTTCCTGACCATTACCCAGGTGCCGCAGAAGCTGACCACGTTCCTCACGGGGCTCGGCATCGGCCCCTACGGCGTGCTCATCGTCATCATGCTGATGTATCTGCTGCTCGGCTGCATCATGGACGCCATGGCCATGATCATTCTCACCGTACCAATCGTTTTCCCGGTGATTACCGCGCTCGGATTCGATCCGATCTGGTTCGGCGTCATCGTGGTGATGACGGTGGAACTCGGCCTCATCCACCCGCCCGTGGGCATGAACGTGTTCGTGATCAAGAGCGTGATCCGCGAGGTCAAGCTCTCGACCGTGTTTATCGGCGTCATGCCCTTCGTGCTGACCGATATTCTGCGACTTGCGATCCTGATCGCCTTTCCGATTCTGGCGACGTGGCTGCCCTCGCATATGTGAGGTCGAATTCGAAACCGTAAACAAGCAAGGGAGTACGTGTTATGTGGAAGGCTGCATTGACGATCTCCGCTGCATTGCTGCTGTCAGCGGCGCCGGCCTTCGCCGGCAATACGCCGCAGGAAGAGGCCAACAAGAAGACGGTGATCGAACTCTACGAAAAAGGCATCAACCAGAAAGATTTCGAGGCGGCCGCCAAGTATTTCGGGCCCAAATATACCCAACACAATCCGCGCGCCGCCGACGGCGCGGAAGGCTTCAAGGCCTTCATCAATTTCCTGAAAGCGAAGCTGCCGCAATACCACAGCGAGATCAAAAAGGCTTTCGCCGACGGCGATTACGTCATCCTGCATGTCCACAACGTGCCGGCTCCGGGGCAGCGCGGCGCCGCCATCGTCGATATTTTCCGGCTGGAAAACGGCAAGGTCGTCGAGCACTGGGACGTGCGCCAGGAGATCCCCGAGAAGTCCGCCAATAACAACACGATGTTCTGACGGTTACACACGCACGCTGCCACCCGAGCCCCGACTTGCCCGGACGGCAGCGGGGCGTGATATAATCGTTGGAGGCCAAACCATTGGCCGGAGACCGCGATGGAACGTTCGTTCAAAAAGGAAGTGCAGGCGCTCAAGCTCGGCGATGGTGAGATCTTCCGCGGCGAAGGTATCCTCGCCGTCACCAAGGCGCTGCTGCAATCGGGTGTGTCCTACGTCGGCGGCTATCAGGGCGCACCGGTGTCGCACTTGCTCGACGTGCTGGTGGACGCCGAAGACATCATGCGCGAGCTCGGCGTCCATCTGGAGACGTGCTCGAACGAGGCCTCGGCCGCCGCCATGCTCGGCGCGTCGATCAACTATCCCCTGCGCGGCGCGGTCACCTGGAAATCAATCGTCGGCACCAACGTCGCCGCCGATGCGCTCTCCAACCTCTCCTCTCCCGGCGTGACCGGCGGCGCCATGATCATTCTCGGCGAGGATTACGGCGAAGGCGCCAGCGTCATCCAGGAACGCTCTTATGCCTATGCGCTGAAGTCCTCGATGTGGCTGCTCGATCCGCGTCCCGACCTGCCGACCATCGTACACATCGTGGAAAAAGGCTTCGAACTGTCGGAAGCAAGCCACGCGCCGGTGATGCTGGAATTGCGCATCCGCGCCTGTCATGCCACCGGCGAGTTCATCGCCAAGAACAACCGCAAGGGCGTGGTTTCCGGCCTCGACAAGTTGCCTGGGCCGCCGCGCTTCAATTACGGCCGGCTGGCGCATCCGCCGGTGATCTTCAATCAGGAAAAGCTGAAGGTCGAAGAGCGGCTGCCCGCGGCGCGCGCTTTCATCGCGCGTCACCGCCTCAACGACGTCGTCGCGGGCGACCTGAGCGACGTCGGCATCATCGTCATGGGCGGGCTCACTAACAGCGTGCTGCGCGCGCTCGAACGCACGGGGCTCGCGGATGTGTTCGGCGCCTCCCGCATTCCCCTGTTGGTGCTCAACGTCGTCTATCCGCTGGTGCCGGAAGAAATCCGCAAATTCTGCGCCGGCAAGTCGCGCCGTGCTGGTGGTGGAGGAAGGCAACCCGGCCTACATCGAAGACGCGATCAACGTCGAACTGCGCCACGCCGACATGCAGACGCGCGTCTACGGCAAGGGTGCGCTGCCGCAGGCCGGTGAATATTCCTCCGATGTGCTGCTCGAAGGGCTCGCCGCTTTCCTGCAGGCGGCAAGGCCGGCCGGCATCGACGCCGATGCGATCGCGCAACATGCGCGCGGTCTGATTGCGCACAAACCCAAGGCCGCCGCCGCGTTGACGCTGCCGCCGCGCCCGCCGTCCTTCTGCACCGGATGTCCGGAGCGTCCGGTCTTTTCCGCCATCAAGCTGATGCAGCGCGAGCTCGGCCCCACGCACATCAGCACCGACATCGGCTGCCACTCGTTTGCGACCTTCGCGCCGTTTTCGCTCGGCAATTCCATTCTCGGCTACGGAATGTCGCTGGCGAGCGCGGCGGCGGTGACGCCGAACATGCAAAAGCGCCCGATCGCGATCATGGGCGACGGCGGCTTCTGGCATAACGGCCTGATCACCGGCGTCGCCTCCAACCTGTTCAACAAAGGCGACGGCGTTCTGATCGTGATGCAGAACGGATACGCTTCCGCCACCGGCCAGCAATACATCCCTTCGAGCACGGCCTCGCGCGACGGCGCGGTGCCCGGCATGAGCATCGAGCAGACCTTGCGCGCCATGGGCGTCAAATGGCTGCGCACGGTGCGCACTTACAGCGTCGAGGTGATGACCAAGACGCTGAAGGAGGCGATGAAGACCGCCGAGCGCGGGCTGAAGGTGATCATCGCCGACGGCGAATGCCAGTTGGCGCGCCAGCGCCGCATCCGCGCCGAAGACGCCGAAAAACTCAAGCAAGGCAAGCGGGTCGCGCGCGAACGCTATGGCGTCGACGACGAGATCTGCACCGGCGACCATTCCTGCATCCGCCTGTCCGGCTGCCCCTCGCTGACGGTGAAACCCTCGCCCGATCCGCTGCGCGACGATCCGGTGGCGACGGTGGTCGACTCCTGCGTCGGCTGCGGCCTGTGCGGCGAGGTCGCGCACGCGGCCGTGCTGTGCCCCTCGTTCTATCGCGCCGAGATCGTGCGCAATGCCGGTTTGCGCGAGCGGATGGCGTTCGGCTTGCGCAAGATGGTGATCCGCTGGTTCGGCGGCGACATTGCGCCGGCGCTGTCGGCGAAAGACGAAGCCGACGAAGCGACGGCGCCGAGACTCCAGGCCGCCAAGCAAGCCGGAAAGGTCGGCGCCACCCAGCACGTCGCCTGTGAAGATCTTGATCGCCGCGCTCGGTGGCGAAGGCGGCGGCGTGCTCACCAACTGGATCGTGTCGGCGGCGGCGGAAGCCGGCTTCCCGGTGCAGAGCACATCCATTCCCGGCGTCGCCCAGCGTACCGGCGCCACCACTTATTACATCGAGATTCTGCCGGTGCATGTGGAACTGCTCGGCAGCAAGCGTCCGGTGCTGGCGCTCACGCCGGGCGTCGGCGATATCGATGTCGCGGTGGCGAGCGAACTGATGGAAGCCGGCCGCACCGTCGCCAACGGCTTCGTCACGCCAGCGCGCACGCATGTGATCGCCTCGACCGGCCGCTTCTATGCCATGGACGAGAAAATCGCCATGGGCGACGGCCGCTTCGACCAGGACACGCTGTTCAAAACCATCAAGCAGCACGCGCACGATGCGCTTCTCATCGACATGGCGGCGCTCGCGCGCGAAAGCGGCTCGATCATCAACGCGGTGATGCTCGGCGCCATCGCCGGCAGCGGCCGGCTGCCGCTGTCGGTCGCGCAGCTCGAAGCCGCGATCAAAGCCGACGGCAAATCAGTCGACGCAAACTTGCGCGGCTTCCACGCCGGGCTTGAGGCCGCGCGGGCGAAGGCCGAGCCTGCGACAGCGGTCGATCCCAAGCATTACGCGCCGGCGACGCGGCAATCGCTCGAGCATCACGTCGCCTGGACCTTTCCGGCTTTGGCGCAACCAATCGCCGGTGAAGGCGTGCGCCGCCTCGTGCCTTACCAGGGCGTCAAATATGCGCGGCTCTATCTCAATCGGCTGAAGCCGGTGCTCGATGCCGATGCGGCGGCCAACGCCCATGGGCGGCTGTTGAAGGAAGTCGCGCGCCATCTCGCCGTGCGCATGTCGTACGAAGACGTCGTCCGGGTGGCGCGGGCCAAGATCGAGCCCGCGCGCATGCGGCGTATCGCGCGCGAGGAACTGGGCGTCAGCAGGGAACCGTTCCACGTGCGCGAATTCCTCAAACCCGGCATTGAGGAAATGACGCAGCTTTTGCCGCCGTTCGTGGCACGGCCGATTCTGTGGTTGGCGCGCAAACGCGGCTGGCTCGGCCGCGTCTATTTCCCCATGCAGATCGAAACCACCTCGATAACCGGTTACTTGCGTCTTCTGTTTCTCGCCAAGCTGCGCTGGTTCCGTCCCTACGGCTATCGCTACAAGCAGGAGCAGACGCAGATCGACGGCTGGCTCGCCCTGATCGTGGACGCGGCGCCGCGCTCGATCGACTTCGCCATCGAGATCGCCGAGTGCGCGCGGTTGATCAAAGGCTATGGCGATACCCATGCGCGCGGGCTCGCCAATTACGCCTTGATCGAGCAGCGCATCATCCGCCCCGTGCTGGCGGGCCAAATCCCGCTCAACCGCGCAGCCGATGCAGTGGCGAGCGCGCGCGCCGCGGCGCTCGTCGATCCCGACGGCGAAAGCCTTGCCAAATGCCTTGGCGACATCGAGAACCAGGACAGTCTGGCGATCGCGGCAGAGTGACGAGGCCCGCGTTGTCAGGCCACCCCTCGGTCGGATAAAACTGCGGCCAACAATAACAAAGTGACCGCAGGAAACGTTCAAGGGGCGAAACACATGGCCGTGACACCGACTGGACAACGGCCGCCGATCGCCGCCGAAGCCTTTTTGCGCGCGCTTGCCGATCACGGCGCCGACTATTTCTTCTGCAATCCCGGCACCGACTTTCCGCCCATCGTGGAAGCCTTCAGCCGCGCCAAAAAGACCAACGCCAAGGTGCCGAAACCGGTGCTGGTGCCGCACGAAAATCTCGCGGTCGCCATGGCGCACGGCGCCTATCTGATGACCGGGCACGCGCAGGCGGTGATGGTGCACGTCAATGTCGGCACCGGCAACACGCTCAACAATCTCACCAACGCCTCGCGCGACCGCATCCCGCTCATTCTCGCCGCAGGCCGCACGCCGATCACCGAGAAAGGATCGTTCGGCTCGCGCTCGCGTCCGATCCACTGGGCGCAGGAAATGTTCGACCAGGCCGGCATGGTGCGCGAAATGGTGAAATGGGATTACGAGTTGCGCACGCCCGGTCAGACCGGCGACATGGTGGCGCGCGCCGTTGAAGTGGCGATGGCGCATCCGCGCGGGCCGGTCTATCTCGTTCTGCCGCGCGAGCCGTTATCCGCTCCGATGCCGGAGCCGCTCGGGCCCGCCAAGCCACGCCCGCAAGCGGCGGCCGCGCATCCCGATCCGAAAGCGGTCACCGCGCTCGCCGAATGGATTGCACAAGCCGAACGCCCGCTCATCATTGCCGCGACGCTGCCGGCGGCGGCCGTGCCGGTGCTCGGCCATCTCGCCGAGCGCTGCGCTATCCCTGTCGTCACCCACAATCCGCGCAGCGTGTGCCTGCCGTCGAGTCATCATATGCATTTTGGCTTCGAGCCGGGCGCGCTGCTCTCCGATGCCGATCTCGTCATCGTGCTCGACTCAGACGTGCCGTGGATCCCGCATTTGCAGCATCCGCCGGCGGGCTGCCATGTCGCGCATATCGGTGATGACCCATTCTTCGTGCGTTATCCGATGCGTTCTTTCCCGAGCGATCTCGCCATCCAGGCCGGCGTGGTCGAAACGCTAAAGGCGCTCGACCAGGCGGTCGAACAGCGTTTGCAGATGGCGGAAGCGCGCATCGCCGCGCGCCGTGCGCGGCTGACCGAACGCATGCGCAACCGCCGTGCGCAGCTCGCCAAGGATTCCACGCCCGGCCAGACCATTTCGCCGGAATATCTCTCGCGCGCCATCGGCGAGGCGGCTGGCGAAGACGCCATCATCTTCAACGAATATCCACTACGCGCCGATCATTGCGTGCGCGAGAAGCCGGGCACGCTGTTTGCGCTCGGCCCCGCCGGCGGGCTCGGTTGGGGCCTCGGCGCCGCGCTCGGCGCCAAACTCGCCGCCCCTGACAAATTCATCGTCGCCACCCTCGGTGACGGCGCCTACATGTTCAGCAATCCGATGGTCGGCCACTGGGTCTCCAGCAAATACGACCTGCCGATCCTCACCATCGTGTTCAACAACGCCCGTTACGGCGCCGTGCGGCGCGCGACCTTGTCGATGTTCAAGGATGCCGCCGCCGGCGAAAATGACGGCCGTGAGCTGGCCGATCTCGGCCCGTCCCCGCCTTATGATGAACTTGCGCGCGCGCAAGGCGCTTACACTGAACGTGTCGAGAAGCCCGCGGATCTGCCTGACGCGCTCGCGCGCGCGCGCGAAGCCGTCATGGGCGGCCGGCAAGCGCTGCTCAACGTCATTACGCCGTATTGAGTCAGACCTAGAAAAGAAGTCAGGGAGCCATCCATGTCCATGCGCGTCGATGCCTATACCCATTTCATCCCGAAAAAGTTCTTCGATGCGCTGGTGGCAAGCGGTCTGCCCGGCATTGGCAAGCGCATGCGCGAAATTCCCTGCATTCACGATCTCGACGCGCGCAAGAAGGTGGTCGACACGTTTCCCGACTACGCGCAAATTCTCTCGCACGGCATGCCGCCGCTCGAAGTGCTCGCGAAAGGCCAGCAGGTCGCCGAATACGCCAAGGCCATCAATGACGGGTTTGCCGACATCTGCGCCAAGGACCGCGATCATTTCCCCGGCTGGGTGGCGCAAGGCGCGCTCGGCGCGCCCGACATCGGCCTCGCTGAAAGCGAGCGCGCGATCAAGAACGGCGCGCTCGGCGTGCAGATCTACACCAATGTCGCCGGCAAGCCGCTCGACGATCCGGCGTTCGAGCCGTTCTTTGCGCTGATGGAAAAGCTCGACAAGCCGATCTGGTTGCATCCGGCGCGCGCGGCCAATGTCCCCGATTATCCCACCGAGCAGAAATCGAAATACGAAATCTGGTGGGCCTTCGGCTGGTCGTATGAAACGGCCGCGGCGATGGCGCGCATCGTCTTCTCCAAGCTGCTCGACAAGTACCCGAAGCTGAAGATCATCACCCACCATTTCGGTGGCATCGTGCCGATACTGGAAGGCCGCATCGGCCCCGGCTGGGACCAGCTTGGCGCGCGCACCTCCGACGAAGACCTCGGCGCGCTGCTGAAGAGCCTGAAGAAACGCCCGCTCGATTACTTTAAACACGACTTCTACGCCGACACCGCGACCTTCACCTCGGAAGGCGCGATGCATCTCGGTCTCGGCTTCTACGATCACGACAAGATCGTGTTCGCCTCCGACTGCCCGTTCGATCCCGAGATGGGCACCATGTACACGCGCGAAACCTTGCGCATTCTCGAAGGCATCGACATGCCGAAAGCCGACAAGGACAAGATCTGGCACGGCAATCTGGAGCGCATCACCGGCACCAAACTGGTGAAATAGCGTTCCGATGAGCGAGCGTCTTCCGGTCGTCATTGCCGGCGCAGGGCCAACCGGCCTGATGTGCGCGCTGGCGCTGCAGCGGCAGAACATTCCGTTCATGCTGTTCGAAGCGGAGCCCGGCCTGACGCACGATCTGCGTGCCGGCTCGTTTCACCCGCCGACGCTCGACATGATGGCGCCCTACGGCATTACCGAACGCATGCTGGAGACCGGCATCAAGGTCCGCTATTGGCAGTTCCGCAACAAGCCCGGCGACATGATCGCCGAATTCGATCTCGCGTCGCTCGCCGACGTCACGCCACATCCCTACCGGCTGCATCTCGAACAGCACAAGCTGACGCCGATCCAGCTCGACATTCTGCGCAAGAACGGTCCGGCGGCAGTTCACTTCGGCCATCAGGTCGTGGGCTTCACCCAGAACGCCGACAGCGTGACGGTGCAAGTCGAGAGCGGCGGCGAGACGCGAGCGATCGAAGCCTCGTGGCTGATCGGCGCCGACGGCGGCCGCAGCGTCGTGCGCAAAGAGCTCGGCGTCGCGTTCGAAGGCTTCACCTGGCCGGAAATCTTCGTGGTCGTCAGCACGCCTTACGACTTCGGCGCCAAGGGTTTCGCGCGCAACACTTATATTGCGGACCCGGTCGAGTTCGGCGCCATGTTCAAAGTGCCGGACGACGGACCGCCCGGCCTGTGGCGCATCGCCTATCCCGCCAATCCGGACGAAAGCGACGAAGCGCTGCTCGCGCCCGAGCGCGTGGAAGCCGCCATGCAGCGCTTCAACGCCAAGCCCGAACCTTACGAGATACGCTACAAAAGCACCTATCGCGTGCACCAGCGCGTGGCGGCGAGCTTCCGCGCCGGCCGCGTGCTGCTCGCCGGCGATGCCGCCCATCTCAACAACCCGCTCGGCGGCTTCGGGCTCAACAGCGGCATCCACGACGCCGTCAATCTCTGCGACAAGCTCGGCCGCTTCTGGCGCGGCGAAGGCGGCGAAGAGCTGTTCGACCTCTACTCGCGCCAGCGCCGCGCCGCCACCGTCGAGCAGGTGCAGGCGATGTCGATCCGCAACAAGCGCATGATGGAAGAGCGCGACCCCAAAGTGCAGCGCGAACGCCTGGCCGAGATGATCGCGCTCGCCGCCGACCCCGTGCGCGCCAAACAGCATCTGCTCAATACGTCGATGATCGCGGGGCTCAAGCGCAGTCTGGACGTGCAGTAGCGCGACATCTCGCGGCCGGCGCCCTCGCGTAAGCGGGGATAGCCATGCGATCCGCGGTGTCAGCACGCGCGCCTTCTGCTACTTTCCGCCCATGCCTATCGCAAAGCCCATCGGAACGGTCGAGTCCGACGACGCATCGAAAAGTGCCGCGCCATCGAATGGCGATAGCGGACGCGTCACTCCGATGATGGAGCAGTACATCGAGATCAAGGCCGCCAACCCGGACAGCCTTTTGTTCTACCGGATGGGCGATTTCTACGAAATGTTCTTCGAGGACGCCGAAGTCGCTTCGCGCGCGCTCGGCATCGTACTCACCAAGCGCGGCAGGCATCAGGGCGTCGACATTCCGATGTGCGGCGTGCCGGTCGAGCGCGCCGACGAATACCTGCATCGCTTGATCGCGCTCGGCCACCGTGTTGCGGTGTGCGAGCAGATCGAGGATCCGGCGGAAGCGAAGAAGCGCGGGCCGAAGAGCGTGGTGCGCCGCGATGTGGTGCGGCTGGTGACCCCCGGCACACTTACCGAAGACACCCTGCTCGACGCCAGGCGCAACAATTACCTGCTGGCGGTAGCGCGCGCACGGCTCTCATCCGTCGCCGAAGAGGCGCGATTTGCGCTGGCCTGGATCGATATTTCGACCGGCGAATTCCACCTCACCGAAGCGAACCATGGCGCGCTTGCCGCCGAGATCGCCCGGCTGGAGCCAGGCGAGATCATCGTGTCCGACGCGCTGTTCAACGACAGCGAGCTTGCGCCTTATTGGCGCTCGCTGCCGACGGTGATGCCGCTCACCGGTGATGTGTTCGACGCCGCCACCGCCGAACGGCGACTGACGTCGTTCTTTGCGGTCGCCACCAGCGAGGCCTTCGGCGCGCTGACGCGGCTGGAACTGACCGCCGCCGCCGCCTGCGTCACCTACATCGAGCGCACGCAGCTCGGCAAACGCCCGCCGCTGTCGCCGCCGATGCGCGAAAGCGCCGGCGCCACCATGGCCATCGACCAGGCCACCCGCGGCAATCTCGAATTGATGCGCACGCTATCCGGCGAGCGCAAAGGCTCGCTGCTCGACGCGATCGACCGCACCGTCACCGCCGCCGGCTCGCGGCTGCTCGCTCAAAGATTGTCGGCGCCGCTCACCGATCCCGCCGCCATCGAGCGCCGACTCGACGCCGTGGGCGCCTTTGTCGACGACGTTGCCGCGCGCGCCGAGACCCGCTCGCGCCTGGCCGCGGCGCCGGACCTTGCGCGCGCGCTCGCCCGTCTGGCGGTCGGCCGCGGCGGCCCGCGCGATCTCGCCGCCATCCGCGACGGCATCAACGCGGCCGCCGATCTTGCCCGTGCGCTCGGCGCGCTCAAAGACGCGCCCACCGAGATCGCGCAGGCGTTGCAAGGCGCGCGACGCCCGGACGGCATGCTGGCCGCCGAACTCTCCGCCGCGCTGGCGGCCGAACTGCCCGCCTTCAAGCGCGACGGCGGTTTTGTGCGCGAGGGCTATGACGCTTCGCTCGACGAGGTGCGCTCTCTGCGCGATGAATCGCGCCGCGTCATCGCCGCCTTGCAGGCGCGTTACGCCGACGAGACCGGCGTGCGCGCGCTCAAGGTGCGCCACAATAACGTGCTTGGCTATTTCGTCGAAGTGACCGCCCAGCACGGCGACAAATTGATGAGCGCGCCGCTCAACGCCACCTTCATCCATCGCCAGACGCTCGCCGGCCAGGTTCGATTTACCACCACCGCGCTTGGCGAGCTGGAAGCCAAAATCTCCAACGCCGCCGAGCGCGTGCTCGGGCTCGAGCTCGACATTTTCGAGCGCCTTGCCGCGCGCATCATCGCCGAAACCGACGCGATCAAGGCCTGCGCCGACGCGCTCGCCCGGCTCGACGCGGCGGCGAGTCTCGCGCATCTTGCCGCCGAGCGCGACTACGCGCGCCCGCAGGTCGACGATTCGCTCGCCTTCGTCATCGAAGGCGGGCGCCATGTCGTGGTCGAGCAGGC
Source organism: uncultured Pseudomonadota bacterium (assembly GCA_963720835.1). Taxonomy (GTDB): domain Bacteria; phylum Pseudomonadota; class Alphaproteobacteria; order Rhizobiales; family Xanthobacteraceae; genus Pseudolabrys. The sequence continues at coordinate 499,951 of CAVRHC010000014.1, forward strand.
TCTGGCGCGCGACGGCACGCCGTTCGTCGCCAACGGCTGCGAGCTCTCGCCGCCGCAAGGCGAAAACGCCGGCCGCATCTGGCTCATCACCGGTCCCAACATGGCCGGCAAGTCCACCTTCCTGCGCCAGAACGCGCTGATCGCGATCCTTGCGCAGATGGGCGCGTTCGTGCCGGCAAAATCGGCGCACATCGGCGTCGTCGATCGCCTGTTCTCGCGCGTCGGCGCGGCCGACGATCTGGCGCGCGGGCGCTCGACCTTCATGGTCGAGATGGTGGAGACCGCCGCCATCCTCAATCAAGCCGGAGCGCGCGCGCTGGTCATCCTCGACGAGATCGGCCGTGGCACCGCCACTTTCGACGGTCTTTCCATCGCCTGGGCTACCGTCGAACACCTGCACGATGTCAATTCATGCCGCGCGCTGTTTGCGACGCATTTCCACGAACTGACCGCGCTCGCCGCGCGCCTTGGCCGCCTGCACAACGCGACGGTGCGCGTGAAGGAATGGCAGGGCGAAGTCGTGTTTCTCCATGAAGTTGTTGCCGGCGCCGCCGACCGCTCCTACGGCATCCAGGTGGCGAAGCTCGCAGGATTGCCGGGAAGCGTGATCGAGCGCGCCAAGCTCGTGCTCGCCCAGCTCGAACAGGAAGACCGCGCCTCGCCCAAAGGCTTCGAGGATCTGCCGCTGTTTGCCGCCGGCGCTGCGCAACACGCGCCGCCCGCGCAAGACAGCGCCGCCGATCGCCTTTTGGCCGCGCTCGCCAGGATCAATCCCGACGACATGTCGCCGCGCGAGGCGATGGAGGCGCTTTACCGGCTGAAAGAGACGCTGGCGCGGACGGACAAGACCTAGCGCGGTCTTTCCGCCTTGCGCCAACTGAGCCGCTTACGACGCAGCCGCCCGCCACGCGTGACCATCGATCTTGCCGACATGCTGTCTGTGGTCGCCGACGGCGGCATCATTCTGTCGAAGGTCGTCAAGGACAAGGAAGCGCTGGCGCGTCAGGTGATGCTCTATCGCGATTTCGTGCGCGTGATCTTTCTCGGCGTCTGAGCGTCAAGGCACTGCGCGCAATTTATTGCGCGCGAACCCCAACAACACGCTATTGCGCCGTCCAGCCGCCGTCGATCGGGATCGCTGCGCCGGTGACGTTGTGGGCCATCGGGTTGGCCAGCCAAAGCGCCAATGCGCCGATCTCCTCGGGCCGCGAAGTCCGCCGGGTCGGCTGTTTCTCCGTGAGCAAATCGGCGATCCCGGCATCGCGGTCGCCGCCGAAAGCGGCGGCGCGCGCCGCAATCTGCGGCTCGATAATTGCCGTCTCGGTCCAGCCGGGGCAGATGCAATTGACCGTTACGCCGCCGCTGTCGCGAGAACCCTTGGAGGCATATTCGAGTGCGGCAACGCGCGAGAGGCCAACGAGACCGAACTTGGCGGAGACGTATGGCGCCTTGTCGACGGAAGCGACAAGCCCGTGCACGGAGGCGATATTGATCACGCGTCCATAGCCGCGCTGACCCATCGCAGGCAGCGCGCGCCGCATGGTGTGAAACGCGCCGGACAGATTGACGGCAATGACGTCGTCCCAAATTTCACGCGTTGCTTCGGCAAGGCTCACGGTGCGCTGAATGCCGGCGTTGTTGACGAGAATGTCCGGCCCGCCCCACGCCGCGACGTCCGTCATCATGGCGTCGATCGCGGCGGGGTCGCGCATGTCGGCTTCGAAGAAGCGGGCATCCGGCGCCCCATTCTTTCGCATTGCGCCGACAGCAGCGGCGGCTTGTTCCTTGGTCGCCAGCCCATGCACGGCGATCCGGGCACCGGCGGATGCAAGCGCTTCCGCGATCGCCATGCCGATACCCTGAACTGAGCCAGTGACAAGCGCCGTGCGTCCTTCGAGAAATCGTTGCATCGTCCGTATCCCCCGGTTCAACACGGGAATATTGCAACAACTGGCACCGCGCAGGAAAGCGCGTTCAGCCTGCCAGGTGCCTGTTGCGCCACTGGCGCGCTGCCCACAACAGCGCGTTCCAGCCGATCCCGATCGACAAGCCGATGGCGTAAGACCACCACACGCCGATGGGTTCGGCGAGAAAATGCACGGCGAGCAAACTTAAGCCCAGCCCAATCAGCGGCGCCTGGACATGCGCGGCGACACTCGCCGCCGCCGGCCCGCCGATACGTGGGTGCAAGATGACGAAGAACGAGCCCATCGCCACCGGAAAGAAGGCGAACAGGCCGGACAGAAACGAGCCGATCGAATAGCTCGCCGCCGTCACCACGATCACGCAGAGCGTGACCACGCCGGTGCGCCACGCCAAATCCCCGCTGGTGAGATGAACGCGCTTGATCGCACCGGCGACGCGAAATCGGCTGCCGCCAAGAATAGCCAGCGGAAAGACGATCGCGTTGAGCAACGTCGCGCTCGCCGGCGTCCAATCGACAAAACGCGTCAGATAGGCGATGACGAACCACACCGCATAGGCGCCGGTCAGGCTGACAAGCAGTGAATGCCGCTGCGCCAGAACGGCATAAGACAGCGCAAATACCGCCACCACGACATTCGAAACCAGGGCACCGACCGCACTCTGCGCGATGAAGGCCGGAGCGTGCTCCCACGCCAGAATCATCATGGCGGCGCCGCCCGCCGTCGGCAGCGAGGCGATCAGCGAGCCGACGAAAGGACCGGAGCGCTCCACCACGACCGAGGCGGCGACCGTGATGCTCGCGGTGAGCGCGATTTTCAACAGCAGGCCGACGAGAAAAATCGTCATGGCTTACACAGGCAATCCTTGGCGGCGCGCAAGAAACACGCTCATGCCCCAGGCGACCGAGGTCGCCAACGCCAGCGCCAGCCCGATCGCGGCGCCGAGCGGCTCGGCGGTGAAATGCAGAACGATGCAGGCAAAGGCGAAGCCGACCAGACCGGTGACGGCGTTGGCCATGACCGCGGCCGTGGGCTGCCCGCCGACGCGTCGGTGCAAAATCAAGATGACGCTGATGAGGATGATGGGAAACACCGCCAGGATGCCGCTGCCGGCGGGGCCGATGCGGAAACTCAAACTCACCACGACGCCGACCAACAGCGCGACCAAGGCGGCACGTAAGCCGAGATCATACCAATAGGTGCGCACCGGCGGGATGCGCACGTGGCGCAAGGGCCGCGCCAGCGCGATACAGATGCCGAGCACGGCGATGTTGGCGAGCACGGCGCTCAGCAGCGTCCAATTCACTTCGTGCACGCCCCAGGCCAGCACGACCCACAACAGCATCGACAGCGAGAGGCTCACGGCGAGCGAACGCTTCTGCGCCAAATGCGCGTAGACCAGCGCGAAGATGACGTTGACGCAATTGATGGCGAGACTGTTGATCGCGCTTTGCCCGATGAACGCCGCACCGTGGTCGAGTGCGAGAAAAACGTAAACAGGTCCCGCGCCGAGCGGCAGCGTCGCCACCAGCCCGCCGACCAGGGGTCCCGCACGTTCCGCGGCCACCGTCGCCGCCACCACGAAGGCGGCAGTCACGGCCATTTTCACGATGAGAGAAAGCACGTAGACGAGGTCGGGGGACATTTTCTGTTCTCACCTCTCCCCGCAAGCGGGGAGAGGTGAGACCACGGCTACACCCGCGCCAGCCTCACGTCCACCGGGGGTCCGCTTTTGATCGTCTGATACACGACGCAATAGCGCTCGGTCAGTTTGAGCAGTTGATCGAGCTTGTCTTGCGGCGCATCGGTCTCGAGTTCGAAGCGCAAGCGAATGTCGCGGAAACCCACCGGCGCATCTTTTGCCACTCCAAGCGTGCCGCGAAAATCGAGATCGCCTTCCGCCGACACATGGCCTGCGCGCATTGGAATATCGAGCGCGGTCGCCACCGCCTTCAACGTCACGCCGGCGCAGGCGACCAGCGCCTCCAGCAACATGTCGCCGGAGCACAGTTCCATTCCCGAACCGCCGGTTGCCGGGTGCAAGCCCGCGGCGGCAAGCGCGCGGCCAGTTTCGAGTTTGCAGGCGATGTTGCTGTCGTCGAGCGTGCCCTTGGCGCGTAAGGTGACGACCGCGGCGTTTGGATCGTCCTTGTAACGCTGCTTGATCGGCGCCTGCATGGCGCGCAGTTCATTGCCGTCCATCTGCGTCTCCGTCTGAGCAATTATTGCAGGGCGCGTGCCTAGCACGCGAATTCGAAACCCCGCGATAACAACTGCGTGTCCGAGATTTGATCAGGCCGGCGTCAGCACCACCCGGCCGACGATCTTGCCGGCGCGCAGCTCGCTCATCACCGCGTTGACGTCGTCGAGCGGACGCGTCTTGACCGGCACGTCGGGCAGGCCGGTGCGACGCACCAGCTCCATCAGCTCGGTGATTTCCGGCACGCTGCCGACATAAGAGCCCTGGATGGTGAGCGCGCGCATCGGGATCGGCGGCAGCGAGACGGTGAGATCGCCGCCATACAAGCCGACAATGATGTATTTGCCGCCCTTGGTCAGGCTGTCATAGCCGAGCCGCGCGGATTGCGAGGATCCGACGAGATCGATGACGGCAAAGGCGCCGCCATTGGTGAGCGCCTTGATCTGGTCGACGGCATCCGGCGCATTGGCATCGATCACCGCCGAAGCACCGGACTTCTTGGCGACCTCGCGCTTGCCCGGATCGATATCGACGACGATCGCCGAGTGACCGCCCATCTTCTTGTGCAAGGCGAGGCACATCAGCCCGAGCCCGCCGGCACCGATGATCACGGTCGGCTCGCGCGTCAGCGTCGTCACTTTCTTCAATGCGCCGAACGTGGTCGCGCCCGAACAGGCAAGCGGCGCCACGCGCTCGGGCGGCATATCGCCGATGTCGAACAGATAGCGCGGATGCGGCACCATCACATGCGTGGCATAGCCGCCGTTCGAGAACACGCCGAGGCTGCGCATGGCGGTGCAGAGATTGTCCTCATTGCGCTGGCATGCGGGGCAGTGTCCGCATCCGATCCACGGGTCCGCCAACATGCGCTGACCGATTTTGACGCCTTTCGCGTCAGGCCCGACCGCCACCACCTCGCCGACATTCTCGTGGCCGAGCGTCACCGGCAGCTTCATGCCGCGGTCTTGGAGACTCATGCGTTTGCCGCCGCCAAGATCGAAATATCCGTCGGCCAGATGCAGGTCGCTGTGGCAGACGCCGGCGGCCAGCACCTTGAGCAGCACCTCGGTTCCCTTGGGCTCCGGCGTCGGCGCTTCGTTGCATTGCAGCGGCTCGCCGCAAACACAGACCTGGAACATGCGCATGGTCTCACTCCCCTGACTTTTAGGCGGCGACAATATCGCGGCCTTGGCCAGTCGGCCACCTCGCGACCGGGTGCCGATTTGCTAGGCAAAATCGCCGCAAAGTCTCAAAAATACGCGCTCACCCAATTATCTTGGGCGGAGGGCGGTGACTTCCCGCCCCGCCTCCGCTATCCGGTTCGCTCCATGGCCTCGCTCGCCCTCGAAACCACAGCAACGCGCGCCGCGTCCGAACAGTCCGTCCGCGCGGCGGGCGACCTGCTCGACATTCGCGCCGTCACCGCCGACCTGGAAAAGCTCGCCAAGGCGCACGCCGGCAACGACCGCGAGATGCGCACAGCGCTCGCCCAACGGCTGAAGGCCGCGCTGGTCGCCGGCCGCGCCAAGGCCGAAAAGCTGTTGCTCAAGGACCGTCACGGCCGCCGCTGCGCCGAACGCATCTGCCGGATGGAAGACGAGATCATCCGCATCCTGTTCGAATTCGCGCGCAAGCACCTCTATCCGTCGGATAACCCGTCCGAGGCCGAGCGCATGGCGGTGGTCGCCACCGGCGGCTACGGCCGCGGGCTGCAGGCGCCCGGCTCCGACATCGATCTGTTGTTCGTGCTGCCCTACAAGCAGACGGCCTGGGGCGAGTCGATCGCCGAAGCCATTCTCTATTGCCTATGGGACACCGGGCTGAAGGTCGGCCACGCCACGCGCTCGATCGACGAATGCATCCGCCAGGCCAAGGCGGACATGACCATCCGCACCGCCATTCTCGAAGCGCGCTTCCTGCTCGGCGAGCGTGCGCTGTTCGACGAATTGCAGACCCGCTTCGACAATGAGGTCGTGCGCAATACCGCGCAGCAATTCGTCGCCGCCAAGCTCGCCGAACGCGAGGAACGCCACCGCCGCGCCGGCCAATCGCGCTATCTGGTCGAGCCCAACGTCAAAGACGGCAAAGGAGGCTTACGCGACCTGCATACCTTGTTCTGGATCGCGAAATACGTCTACCGCGTGCGCGACACCGACGAGTTGGTCAAGCGCGGCGTGTTCGACAAGCAGGAATGCCAACTGTTCCGCCGCTGCGAAGATTTCCTCTGGTCGGTGCGCTGTCACATGCACTTCATCACCGGCCGCCCGGAAGAGCGGCTGTCCTTCGACATGCAGCGCGAGATTGCCGTGCGGCTCGGCTACACCGCGCATCCGGGCATGAAGGACGTCGAGCGCTTTATGAAGCACTATTTCCTGATCGCCAAGGACGTCGGCGACCTGACCGCCATCCTGTGCGCGGAGCTGGAAGACAGCCACGCCAAGAGCGTGCCGGTGTTGAGCCGCATGATGGCGCGCTTTCGCCCGGTGCGCCGCCGCACCCTTGGCGAAAATGAGGAGTTCGTCGTCGAGAACAACCGCATTACGGTGGCAAACGGCAGCGTGTTCCGCCGCGATCCGGTCAGCCTGATCCGTATCTTTTATTTCGCGCAGAAGCACAATCTCGCGCTCCATCCCGACGCCATGCGCGCGATCACGCGCTCGCTCAAGCTCATCGACGGAAAGCTGCGCGATGACGAGGAGGCCAACGAGCTCTTCCTCGATATTCTCACCTCCAAGAACGATCCGGAGACCGTGCTGCGGCGGATGAACGAGACCGGCGTGCTCGGCAAATTCGTGCCGGCCTTCGGCAAGATCGTCTCGATGATGCAGTTCAACATGTACCACCACTATACGGTGGACGAGCATTTGCTGCGCTGCATCGGCATTTTGCAAGAGATCGAACAAGGCCACGTGCAGGACGCCCCGCTCGCGCATGAATTGATGCAGAAGATCCTGCCGGCGCATCGCAAGGTGATCTACGTCACGCTGTTCCTGCACGACATCGCCAAGGGCCGGCCCGAGGACCACTCGATCGCCGGCGCCCGCGTCGCCAAGCGTTTTTGCCCGCGCATCGGCTTCAAGAGCACGGAGACCGATCTTGTCGCCTGGCTGATCACCAATCACCTGGTGATGTCGAGCGTGGCGCAATCGCGCGATCTGTCCGACCGCAAGACGATCGAGAATTTCGCCGCCATCGTGCAATCGGCCGAGCGGCTGAAGCTATTGACCATCCTCACCATCGCCGACATCAAGGGCGTCGGCCCCGGCGTGTGGAACGGCTGGAAGGCGCAGCTCATCCGCACGCTTTACTTCGAGACCGAGCCGGTGGTCACGGGCGGCTTCTCCGAGGTCAACCGCGCCCAGCGCGTCGCCATGGCGCAGACCGAGTTCCGCAACAACCTGAAGGACTGGCCGCGCGAGGATCTGGAAGGCTATATCGCCAAGCACTATCCGGCGTACTGGCTGAAGGTCGACCTGCCGCACAAACTGCAGCACGCGCGCTTCGTGCGCGAGGCCGAGGGCACGGACAAGAACCTGGCGACCACCGTCGCCTTCGACGCCGAACGCGCGGTCACCGAGTTGACCGTGCTCGCGCCCGACCACCCGTGGCTGCTGTCGATCATCGCCGGCGCCTGCTCGATGGCCGGCGCCAACATCGTCGACGCCCAGATCTATACCACCACCGACGGGCGCGCGCTCGACACCATCTCGCTCACCCGCGCGTTCGAGCGCGAGGAGGACGAGCAGCGCCGCGCCAGCCGGATCGCGGATTCGATCGAAAAGGCGCTGCGCGGCGAATTGCGCCTGCCCGAGGCGGTGGGGAAACGCGGCCCCCCAAAGGGTCGCATCAGGGCCTTCGCGCTCGAGCCGACCTGCACCATCAACAATCAGTGGTCACACCGTTACACCATGGTGGAGATCACGGGTCTCGACCGCACCGGCCTGCTCTACGAACTCACCGCGACTTTATCCAAGCTCAACCTCAATATCGCGTCGGCGCACGTCGCGACGTTCGGCGAGCGCGTGGTCGACGTGTTCTACGTCACCGACCTGATGGGCGCGCAGATCACCTCGCCGACACGGCAAGCCGCCATCAAGCGCGCACTGATTGCGCTGTTCAAGGTCGGCGACGGCAGCGCCAAGGCGGGCAAGGCAGCGGCGGCTTCCGCAAAATAGAACGGCGTGTCGGAGGCGCGTCCGTTCAGGACGCCGCCTCATGCCCCGGATGCCTGCCGGCCCGCTGCGGCAGCAAAAGGATGCAGCCGATGATGAAGGCCGCGATCACCGCGGAGGCGAGCGGTCGGCTCAGGGCGAGCCCACCGTGCTTGATCGGTTTGTCGAGCAGGTCGCCGACGGTGGCGCCGAGCGGGCGCGTGAGGATAAAAGCCGCCCAGAACAGCGTCACCCGCGACAGGCTGGTCCAGTAATAGAGTGCGGCCAGCACAGCCAGCCCGATGCCGAAAACCAGCGCACCACCCTCGTAACCAAGCCCGCCGGTGTCGGCCAGCCAATCGCCGAGCGCGGTGCCGAGCGTCTGCGACAGCGTGATCGCCGCCCAGTAGAAGGCTTCCACCTTCGGCGTGTTGACGGTTTCGACCGAGATCGAGCCTTGCGACCAATACCACACGGCAAGAACGGCCATCAGACCGGCGAACAAAATGGCCGAGCCCCCGGTATAGCCGATGCCGAGCGAGCGGTCGGCGAAATCCGCCATCGTGGTGCCCGCGGTCGTCGAGGCGATGATGGTCGCCCAATAAAGAAAGGGATGAAATCTGTTGGCGAGGGTCTGCCAGACGACGAGCACAGCCAGCAGCGTCAGAAAGATCGCGGTGCTCGTGAGGTAGCCCCAGTTCAGCGTCATGCTGACGGTGTCGCCACCGGTCTCGCCCAGCGTGGTGGCGGCAATCTTGATGATCCAGAAAATGAGAGTGACTTCGGGGACCTTGGTCAGAGTCTTTTCGTCCATGGCGAGTGACATCCTCGTCCGCTCGCCCCCGCATCCGGCTTTATGCGCACAATACGCAGATATTGCGGCGGCCTCGCTGCCCACTTTCGTCTAAAAGCTTTCGCCGCCGCTTCGCTATTCTTTCTCTTCCAGCGCCCGCCTGAGACGACGAATGACGACGCCACGGGCGCGGTCGTCGGCGGCCGCCTCGATCGCCTCGTTGATGTCGAGAATCAACTTCGACATGTCGTTGTGCCAATCGAGATTGACCACCGCTTCGGGTGCAAGCCGCCGCCGGCGCGCACCGTCAATCGGTGTCGGCGCCGCCGTGGTCAATTCATAGACGTCGTCGAGCAGCGGCGTGAACACTTTGGCGGCTGGCACCGCGCGCTCGGCGATACGTTCGGCAAGCCCTGCGAGCGCCGGCTCCTCGCCGTGCACCAGAAACACGCCGCGCGTAATGGGCCGGCGCGACGCGATCCAGCGCGCAAGCTCCGGCCCGTCGGCATGGCCGGAATATTCGTCGAGCCGGCGGATGTGCGCGTTCACCTTCACCGCTTCGCCCATGATGGTCACCGCCTTGGCGCCGTCGACGAGGAAGCGGCCGAGCGTGCCCTGCGCCTGGAAGCCGACCAGCAGCACGGTGGCCTTGGCGTGCCAGAGCCAACGCTTGAGATGATGGCGGATGCGGCCGGCATCGCACATGCCGCTCGCCGCAATGATAATGTGAAAGCCGGTGAGTTTGGCGATTGCCTTGCTCTCCGCCACCGTCTCGGTCGCGCGCAAATGCGGCGACGACAACAGCCGCTCGATATTGACGTCCGATTCAAGACTCTCCGTGTGCTGCCGGAACACGTCGGTCACGCGGATGGCAAGCGGTGAATCGAGAAAAATCGGCGCCGCGGGTATTTCGTCGCGCTCCATCAGATCGACCAGATCGACGATGAGTTCCTGCGTTCTTTCGACCGCGAAGGCAGGGATCAGCAGCGCGCCGCCGCGCTCATGCGCCGCGCGCACTTCCTCGGCGAGACGTTGCCGCCGCGATTCACGGGTGACCGGCGGGCGGTCCTCGTCGCCATAGGTCAACTCGCAAAGCACATAATCGAGCCCGGCCGGCGCTTCCGGATCGGGCTGCAGCAACTTGGCGTCGGGCCCGAGGTCGCCCGAGGCCAGCACGCGCAGCGGCTTGCCGTCCTCGCCTTCACCGGCAAATTCCACTTCGATCGACGCAGAGCCGAGCAGATGGCCGGCGTTCCAGTAGCGCGCGCGCACGCCGGACATGACCGTGAGCCACGTTTCGTACTCCACCGCACGAAAGGCATCGAGGGCCGAGACCGCGTCGCGCTGGGTGTAGATCGGCGTCACAAGCGGATGCCCGCGCGCGGCATTGCGCCGGTTGAGCATCATGACCTCAGATTCCTGGATGCCGCCGGCGTCGGGCAGCATGAACGTGCACAGGTCGATGGTGCCACGCGTCGCGAAAATCGGTCCCTTGAAGCCGCCGCGCGTCAGTTTCGGAATGAGGCCGCTGTGGTCGATATGCGCGTGGGTGAGCAGCACGCACTTGATGTCGGCGGGATCGAACGGAAACTTGCCATAGTTCAGCTCCTTCAGCGTTTTGGAGCCCTGGAACAGGCCGCAATCGACGAGCAGCTTGCCGGCGGTCGTCTCGAACAGATGACAGGAGCCCGTCACGGTACGGGCCGCGCCGCAAAATCGCACCGTCACGCTCATGCCAGCTCCTTGCGTAAAGCGCCCGCCAGAACCGGGGCGAGCGCGACCGCGTTGGTCGAATGCGGCACGCTGTCGGTCGATTTGACCGACCGGATGCCGGCCGCGAACAACTTGCCGATCAGTTCGGGCGCAAACAGCGCATGCGTGGCAACCGCGTCGATCGTGCCGGCGCCGGCGGCACGCAACGTTTGCGCGCAGGTGATCAATGTCGCACCGGATGACACAATGTCGTCGACCATCAGCACAGGCCGCCCGCGGAATACGGCGGGATCGGCAAATGACATGACGACCGAATTATCGCCGCGCCGCGTCTTGCGCGCGACCGCGTGAGCCGTTCCGAGCCGGTTAGCAAGATCAGCGATCCAAGGACGCGATTCTTCATCGGGCCCGACGATCACCGTGGCGGAATCGAAGTCGCTGGCGCGCAAAAAATCCGCAATCGCCGGCATGGCTGAGAGATCCTCGGCCTCGATGCCGGGAAACACCGCACCGATAGTCCTGGTGCGATGCAGATGGGCATCGACCGTGATGACGCGGTCGAAAGCGCCGGCAAGCAGATGGCCGATCGTCTTCTGGCTGATCGCCTCACCCTCGTGAAACGCCTTGTCCTGCCGCATGTAGCAAAGATAGGGCGCAACCAGCACCAGCCGCCTGGCTCCGCCGCGCCGCAAGGCTTCGCTCGCAAACAGCAAGCTCACCAACTTGTCGTTCGGCCGATCGAGCGAGGCGAATACGATCGTCGTCGACGCCGCCGGCGCCACGGTCACGCGCAATTCGTCGTCGGGAAAGCGATGCACGGCGATTGCTTGGCAGGCGAGACCAAGATGCGCCGCCAGCCTTTGCGCGGCATCCGCCGAGGCGGGCAGACATTGCAGAGCGGCCGCGTTCAAGCCTTGACCCCGTCCGCCGCAATGACATAACCGGACTCGGCTTTCGTGCCCGCCAGCGCAAGATCGAATTCGGCTTCATCAAAGGCATAGATACGGTAAAGCGGTTCGCCCTGCTCGACCGAATCGCCGATCTTCTTGAACACCTTGATGCCGGCGCCCTTGTCGATCGGCGCACCGGCGGTGCGCGCAAGCCGATTGAGTTTGAGACAGTCGATGGCCTCGACCACGCCGTCGCGCGGCGCTGGCACGTCGGCGGTTAATGAACCGAGATCGGTGTTGCAGCCGGACGGACCCTGCGCCTCGATAATCTTATGCATCTGTTTGAGCGCCGCGCCGCTGTCGAGCATTTCCGTGGCGCGCGCATAACCTGCGCCCCCGCGCAGTTCGGGGTCATACTCGAGAAGATGTGCGGCGAGCCGCAGCGACTTTTCACGCAGGTCGCGCGGCGCGGCTGCATCGTTTTGCAATACCGCCATCACGTCCTGTGCCTCCAGCACCGGGCCGATGCCGGCGCCGATGGGCTGGCGGCCGTCGGTCATCACCACCTCGACCGCGATGCCGAAATGATCGCCGACGAACTCGAACAGCTTGCGCAGGCGCATCGCCTCCATCGCATTGGTGAGCTTGGCGGTCGGGCCCACCGGCAAGTCGATGAGCAGATGCGTCGAGCCGGCGGCGAGTTTCTTCGACATGATCGAGGCCACCATCTGCTCGCGCGTATCCATGGCGAGCGGCCGCTCGACCGAAATGAGAATGTCGTCGGCCGGCGATAAATTGACGTGACCGCCCCAGACCAGACAGCCGTGGCAGGCGGTCACCACATCCTTCATTTCGTCGACGCCGAGATCGACACGGGCCAGCACTTCCATGGTATCGGCGGTGCCGGCCGGCGAGGTAATGGCGCGCGACGACGTCTTCGGGATCATCAGCCCGTGTGCGGCGACGATCGGCACCACGATCATCGAGGTGCGGTTGCCGGGAATACCGCCGATGCAATGCTTGTCGACGACGATTTTGCGGTCCCATGTGAGTTGCGTGCCGGCGTCCGCCATGGCGCGCGCCAGCGCCAGCAATTCGCCGCTGGTCATGAAGCTCGCCGAGCCCAGCAGGAAGGCCGCGATCTCCATGTCGGAATAGCGGTAGTGCACGACATCGTCGATGATGGCGCCGATTTCGGCAGCGTCGAGCACGTGGCCCTGGATTTTGGAGCGCACCGAGTCGAGGCTTTGCGGCGGCGTCGCCGGCGTCACGCCGACAAGACTGCCGGCGGGCTCGGCGAAGCGGTGGAAGGCGGGTTCGGCGAGACCGATCTCGTCGGCGCTCACCAGGCCGTCGTCGGTCAGCAGCGCGGTCGCCAGCAACGTTTTCGAATTGCAGCGCAACTCGACACGCGAGAAGCCGCGGAACACCTCCGGCCGCAGCGCCTTGGAGCGGCGCGAGATGACGACGACGTTTTCACGGCCGGTGTCGAGATTGATGCGGCGGATCTTGAGCAGCGGGCGCGGCGAATTGGCGGGCATCAGGCAAAGACCGGTTGGTCGGAAAGAATAGCCGGCAAGGATATGCCGAGGTTGATCTGAATCATGATTTAATGTCCACCGTCGCCCGATGCCCGGTCGCCAGCGCGGCCAATTCCGCGGCATCGTCGGGCGCGGCGGTCCCGCGCCACACCACATGCAAATCCGGCCGCAGCAGCAACAGGTCGTAGCCATAGAGATCACGCACGCGCTCTTCCGCGATGTCGCGTAAGGCAAAAGGCGCACCGCGTGCCGCAAAGGCGTGCGCCAACGCCGTCGTATCGGGCGGAGTCTTGCCCAGCCGCAGCAGCGTATAACCGTCGCCGAGCTGGTCGTGCAGCGCGCTGCCGTCGCCGAGCCACAGATGCGGCAGCCGCGCACCCGGCCAGGTCGTCGGCACATAATTCTTGAAGTCGGGCTCCGGCCCGCCCAACTCGTCCGCAATGATGGGCGAGCCGATGTAGCGATAGCCGAGTTCGGCGCCGCGCATCACGTTGCCCTTGCGCTGTTCGATATCGGCGACGCGCGTCAGGTTGGCGCGGGTCGCGGCGCCTTCCGGCGTGTTGTCGCGGATGTTCGGCCGCCAGGCGTCGCGCCAGGCGCGGCGCCCGACATTGGCGTGACGCGAAGCCGCGACGTTGCGCGCACCGATCGGACGGCGCTCGATCTCGTATGAGGCAAGCAGCGCAGGGCCGCCCCATCCTTGCAACGTCCCGGCCAATTTCCAGGCCAGATCGATGGCATCGCCGACGCCGCTGTTCATGCCAAGCCCGCCGGTCGGGATCACCAGATGGACGGCGTCACCGGCGAGAAAGACGCGGCCGCTGCCGTAAGCGTCGGCGAGCAGCAGATTCTGTTTCCACTGCCCGACATAAAGCATCTCGTACTTGACCGGCATGGCGACGGTACGCTCGAACATCGTCGCCATCTCGGCATCGGTGTCGACGACCGAATGCAAGGTGAAATGGCGCGTCGAGTTCCTGAACGATCAGGAACGTCGAATGCGCGTCGGCGACGTGATAGTGCCGCCCCTTGCCGATCGGGATGCGCTCGTAAAGATCGTCGCAACGATAAAGCGCCTGCCGCAACTGCATGATGTTGGCGTCGCCTTGCAAATTGATACCGAGCTGGCGGCGCACATTGCTTGAGCCGCCATCGCAGCCGACAAGATAGTCGGCGCAGAGTTCCTCGATTGTATTGCTACGCCTGACCTTGGCACGCACCCCTTCCACATCCTGTTCGAACGAGAGGAATTCGCAGCCATAGCGGACGTCCACGCATGGAATAGATTTCAGCCACGTCCTTCAGCAGTGGCTCGAGCGTGTATTGCGAGATGAGCTGATAGGGCTCGCGCGGCATGCTGATGTCCTGGCAGGCGGCGATCACCGCTTCCGCCTGCGCCACAGACGGGAACGGGAGATGCAAAAGCGGTGGCTCGACCAGCGACAGGATGATGAACACGTCCATCGGCGCCTCGCGCGGCAGCCCCGCCGCGCGCACTTTGTCGGCGATGCCGAGCCGGCGGTAGATTTCCATGGTGCGGGCATTGCACCGCTCCATCTTGGGCAGGAACTGGGGCGCTTCCTTCTGCTCGAGCAGGATGCAGCGCACGCCACGCTTGCCGAGCGCGATGGCGAGCGTGAGGCCCACGGGCCCCGCGCCGACGATGAGGACCTGGCTGTCCAAAGAAGAATTCCCCGGAGTAGTAAATTGATAACCCAAACGAGTGCCCTGCGCCGATGAATGAAGCGGCGCGGGTCGCACGGTACCGCGTCTTAACGACCTCTTAAACCGCGCTTCGTAGCGTCGCCTTGGACGGTCGGCAGCGCCTTGCTGCAATCCCAGTATTTCGTGAGTAGCCGCGATGGCGCAGGGCAAGAAAGGTGGGGGTGCGCGCCGCGAGCCGAAGTTTGACTTCGCCATGGCGCCGCGCGTCTCGGCACCCAATCCCGGAGAGAGCAGGACAAACCGGCGGCGCGGGCCACGCCGCAGGAAGCGCAACCGCAGGCGCTCGCTCGTCGGACGCTTTGTGTATTGGAGCGCGGTGGCGTGCCTGTGGCTCGTCATCGGCGGCATTGCCTCGCTCGCCTGGACCGGCGCCCGATTGCCGCCGATCCAGTCGCTGGAGATTCCGAAACGGCCGCCCTCGATCAAAATCGTCGACCTGCGCGGAGACCCGCTGACCACCCGCGGCAATATGGGCGGCGGGACGCTCACATTGAACGAACTGCCGAGCTACGTGCCGAAGGCCTTCGTCGCCATCGAGGATCGACGCTTCTACGACCATTTCGGCGTCGACCCTTACGGCATTGCGCGCGCGGCGCTCGCCAACATTTTGCATCGCGGCGTAAGCCAGGGCGGCTCCACGATCAGCCAGCAACTCGCGAAAAATCTCTTTTTGACTCAAGAGCGTACGCTTCAGCGCAAGCTGCAGGAGGTGCTGCTGGCGCTGTGGCTGGAGCGCAAATTCTCCAAGACGCAGATCCTCGAACTATATTTGAATCGCGTTTATTTCGGCGCCGGCGCCTACGGCATCGAACAGGCCGCGCAGCGCTATTTCGGCAAATCCGCCAGACAGTTGACGCTCGCGGAAGCGGCCATGCTCGCCGGCATCGTGCGCGCGCCGTCCAGGCTTGCCCCCACGCGCAATTTTGCAGCCGCCGAGCGCCGCGCCCAAACCGTGCTGAAGGTGATGACCGATCTCAACTTCATCGGCCCCGCCAACGAGCGTATGGCGCTTGCCAATCCGCCGAAGATCGTCGAGCAGGCCGGCAACGGCGCCATCAACTACGTCGCCGACTGGGTGATGGACGCGCTTAACGATGTCATCGGCCATGTCGATGAAGATATCGTGGTGACGACGACGATCGACGCCGGCTTGCAAGCAAACGCGGAACGGATTCTTGACGACGAGCTGTCGAAGAAAGGCTCAAAGCTCAAGGTCAGTCAGGGCGCGCTTGTTGCCATGACGCCGGACGGCGCGGTGCGCGCCATGGTCGGCGGCCGCGACTACGCGCAGAGCCAATATAACCGCGCGGTCGCCGCCAAACGTCAGCCCGGCTCGGCGTTCAAGCCCTTCGTCTATCTGACCGCGATCGAGGCCGGCTTGACGCCCGACACGGTACGGGAAGATAGACCAATCAAGATCAGGGGATGGCAGCCGGAAAACTACGGCCAGGAATATTTCGGCCCGGTGACGCTGACGCAAGCGCTCGCGAAGTCGCTCAACACCGTATCGGTGCGGCTCACGATGGAGTTTGGCCCACAAGCCGTGATCCGTACCGCACACCGCCTCGGTATCGCGTCGCGTCTTGAGCCCAACGCCTCGATCGCGCTCGGCACGTCGGAAGTCTCACTGCTCGAATTGGTGAGCGCCTATGCGCCATTTGCCAACGGCGGCTTTGCCGACGCGCCGCATGTGATCGAACGAATCACCGCCAGCAAGGGCCGCCTGCTCTACGCACATACCAATCGTCCGCGCATTCGCGTCGTCGATGCACGCTTTGTCGGCGCCATGAACGACATGATGCAGCAGACCCTGGCGATCGGCACCGCGCGCCACGCGACCTTCAAAGGCTGGCCGGCGGCCGGCAAGACCGGCACATCCCAGGATTTCCGCGATGCCTGGTTCGTCGGCTATACCGCCGATCTCGTCACCGGCGTCTGGCTTGGCAATGACGACGGCACGCCGACCAAGCACGTCACCGGCGGCGGCATGCCGGTGGAGATCTGGAGCGCGCTCATGGAAGGCGCCCATCGCGGTTTGCCAGTCGCCATGCTGCCCGGCACCGGCGGCGGCTTGCTGTCCGGCGTCTTCAGCACGGCGTCGTCGCCGCGCACGACCGACGGATCGGCGCCACGGCCGCCGGCCGGCGTTGGCGAAGCCCCGCAGCCTGCGCGCAGCGCCGGCGGCGGCCTCGACAATTGGCTGCTCAACACGTTTTTCAGTCGCCGCTGAATTGACCGGCTAGTCCTTGGCGAGACGGCCGCGCACGCCGCGCGTCGCCGCCCATATCGCGAGCGTCGCACAGCCGCCCAAGGCAACACCCGCGGCCATCGGCCACGCCGAGTGGCCGAGCAGCATGCCGACGATCGCCCCGAACGCCGCTGCCAAACATTGCTGAATGAAGCCGAGCAGAGACGAGGCCGCGCCCGCGCGCTCGGGAAACGGTGTCAGCGCACCGGCGAGCGACTGCGGCAGCACCATGCCCATGCCGGCGAGATAAACCGCCATCAGCAACACCAGAGCGATGGCGGACTTCGCACCGAGCAGCACGTCGATCAGCATGCCGAGGCCGCCGACCGTCATGATCACGCTGCCGACTCCGATCAGGCCGTCGAGGCCGATCCGGCGCACCAGACGCGCCGCAATCGTCGATCCCGTCAAATAGCCGCACGAGCCGAGCGCAAAGACGAAACCGAAAACGACGGGTGAAAGCCCGTAAAGACTCTGCAAGACGAATGACGCGCCGGAAAGCCAGGCAAACAGGCCCGCATAACTGGTCGTGGCGAGCGCCACATAGGCGAGATATGCGCCGCTGCCGGCGACGATGCGATAGGACCTTACAATCGAGCCGGCGGAGACCGGCTCAGCCGCACGTTGGCTGAGCGTTTCCGGCAAGCGCAGCCAGACGACGATGACGCACAGGAGTGCTGCCGCAACCAACACGACAAACACCGCGCGCCAGCCGAAGCCCGTCTGCACGAGGCCGCCGACGATCGGCGCGAGCACGGGGGCAAGCGCCATCACCGCCGAAATCACAGACAATTCACGGCCAGCGCGATTGCCGGAATAAAGATCGCGCACCATGGCGCGCGCCAGCACGACACCGCCGCAACCGCCGAGAGCCTGAAACGCGCGCGCGACGATCAACATCTCGATCGATATCGACAACACGCAGGCGAGGCTGGCGGCGCAATAAAGCGCAATCGCCGCGAGCAGCACCGGCTTGCGGCCGTGCCGGTCCGACACCGGGCCATAGATGATCTGTCCAATGGCAAAACCGAAGAGATAAGCGGAGATGGTGAGTTGCACCTGCGCAGTCGTGGCGTCGAGCGAATGCGCAATGTCCGGCAGCGACGGCAGATACATGTCGGTCGTGAGCGGACCGACGGCGCCCAGGGCAGCCAAAAAAGCGGTGAGCGCGAACGTGCCGGGACGAAGCATGAAGGGTTCCAAAGAGATGCCCGGCACGAGGCCGGGCATGAGGGGTGTTATCGCAGCGGCCGCGGCAACGCTAGCGCCGCTCGTCCGCCAGCCCATACCGGTGGAGATTGCTGCCATGCACGTCGAGCCACGTCTTGGCGCGCGTGACATCCGGGCAGATGCGCTCGACCACCCGCCAGAAGCGGCGCGAATGGTTCATCTCGACGAGATGGGCGACCTCGTGCGCCGCGAGATAGTCGAGCACGTATGGCGGCGCCAGAATCAATCGCCAGGAATAGGACAGCACGCCGGTGGTCGAGCACGAGCCCCAGCGGCTCGATTGATCGCGCACCGAGACACGCTTGATCCGCACGCCGAGTTTTTCGGCCGCGCGCCGGCTGGCCGCTTCCAGGTCACTTCGCGCTTCACGTTTGAGGAAATCTTTGACCCTGCGCGCGACATGCGGCGCATCGCCGGCAACGTAGAGACAAGGCTCCTCGCCGCCGGCTTCGACCCAGACGGTGCCGCGCGCACCGTTGCAGTGCACGATGCGGTGGTCGACACCGCGCAGCGGCAGCAGCGTGCCGTGCGCGAACGGGGCCGGCGCGGGCAGACGGGTCAACCGCGCCGCGATCCAGCCGCCGTGCTTTTCGGCAAAGGCTCGCGCCTCTTTCAGGTTGCCGCGCGGCGGCATAGTGAGCACGACCTCGCGAGTGGCGGAGTGGATGCGCAGGGTATAGCGGCGAGCCTGGCGGTGGCGCCGCACGCGCACCAGGTAGATTTCGCGGTCGAACACGATATTGATCGCCGACGGTTCACTCGGCCGGCGATAGAGCAAGGCGCGCAACGGCATGGATGTCATCCAACCCGGCTCAGGTCGGGAAAGTGTGCCACAATTGGCGATGGACGCAATCTCCGACTTTGAACGGACCGCCACGACCGAGGCGGCGTGCTCCCCGAATCGGTGCCGGCAAAGGCTAGCGCCGAAAGGTTTATGACACTATTCGGCGGCGGATTTGCCGCGGGCCACGGCGCCGGCCGGTTTGCGGCCGAAATTGTGCGACAGCACGAAATCGGAAATGCGCGGCGCGATTTCGGCGCGGAAACGCGAGCCGTTGAACACGCCGTAATGGCCGACCGCCGGCTGCAAGTAATGCGTCTTGTTTTCGTCCGGAATGTTGCAACAGAGCGCGAGCGCGGCTTCCGTTTGTCCGACGCTG
Organism: uncultured Pseudomonadota bacterium; assembly: GCA_963720835.1. Taxonomy (GTDB): domain Bacteria; phylum Pseudomonadota; class Alphaproteobacteria; order Rhizobiales; family Xanthobacteraceae; genus Pseudolabrys. The sequence goes on from CAVRHC010000014.1 coordinate 519,527, forward strand.
GAAATGTCGTCGTGCTCGCCTTCGACCGTCATCAGGGCGACCCGGGTAATTGCCGACGGATCGACACGGCGGCCGCGGCGGGTCATCTCGCCTTTCGGCAACGAATGCCGGATGAACACGGTTTCGACGGTCTGCAGATAAAACTCGGCGGTCAGATCCATGACCGCGAGATATTCATCGTAGAACTCGCGATGTTTCTGCGCCGAATCGCCGTCACCCTCGACCAGATGCAAAAACAGGTTGCGGTGCGCCTCGATATGGCGATCGAGATTCATGCTCATGAAGCCGTGTAACTGAAGAAAGCCCGGATAGACGTCGCGCATCACGCCGGGATTCGGGAACGGCACCTTGGTGATGACGTTGTTGCGGAACCAGTTGATGCCGCGCGTCGCCGCCAGCGAGTTGACGCTGTTGGGATTGACGCGCGTATCGATAGGCCCGCCCATCAACACCATGGAATGCGGTACGTAAGGATCCTCGTCCTCCTCCATGAGCGCCACCGCTGCCAGCACCGGCACCGACGGCTGACAGACCGCGATCACATGCGCGTCGCCGCCGAGGAAATGCAGAATAGAGATGACGTAGTCGATGTAATCGTCGAGGTTGAAATGACCCTCGCCGACCGGCACCATGCGCGCGTCAACCCACTCGGTAACGTAGACGTCGTGATTGGGCAGGAAGGTCTCGACCGTTCCCCGCAGCAGCGTCGCGTAGTGGCCCGACATCGGCGCCACGATCAGCAATTTCGGCTGCGGCCGCCGCGGCGCACGCGAGAAGGCGCGCTCGAAATGCAAAAGCCGGCAGAACGGCCGGTGCCAGACGCACTTGACGTTCACCGGGATACGTTCGCCGCCGACAGTGGTGTCCGCGATCCGCCATTCCGGCTGTTGATAGCGGCGCGTCGAGCGTTCGAACAATTCCATCGCCGCCGCCATCGACTTGCCGTAGGCGGTGTATGAAAGCGGATTGACCGGATTCTTGAAGAACAGACGCGTCGCATCAGCAAACGCGCGCGACGGATTGAGCGCGGCGTGGCCCATTTCGTAGTACCAGTACATCGGAGTCGCCAGCAAATGCCCGCCGTCGCCGGGCAGCGTTGCCGCGCCGTCGAATTCTCCGATCGCCATTGGATCTGTTCCCGGCCCTTCTTTCAGCGCGGCAGACTGTCGTTTTTCTGTCATGTGGTCAATCATACAGATAAGTTCTTGGCAGCCCGTTTACAACGCGGGAACCGGGCAACCATCCGAAAGTATTAGGTTTTCTTAGCTTACTCGGCGGTCTGCAGGAGGCTGCCCTGCACCCGCGCGCTCTGCAGAAGCTTCATGAAGGCGAAACTCGCCACCGCAAACAGCAGCACATTGAAAGCGAAAGCCTGCAGCATCAGGTCGCCACGGAAGACATGATCGATGATCAGCGCGCGCATGCCTTCGAACACATAGGTCGGCGGCAAGCACCAGGCGATGTATTGCAGCCAATGCGGCAGCACCGCCACCGGGTAGTAGACGCAGGTGAGCGGCAGGAACAGGAACATGATGGTCCACGCCATGGATTCGGCGCCGAGACCGTTCCGCAAGAGGAGACCGGCGACGAAGATGCCGACCGCCCAACTGGTCAACAACAGATTGGCGAAGAAGGCAGCGAGCGCCAAGCCCAGCGACCAGAGATTGAAGCCGAAAAAAGCAATAGCCAAAAGCGACACCGGCACCATGCCGATCATCAGCCGCACCACGCTCATGATCATCAGCGCCGAGATGAACTCCGTCGGCCGCAGCGGCGACATCATGATGTTGGCGAGGTTGCGCGAATACATTTCCTCGAGAAAGGAAATGGAAAAACCGAGCTGGCCCCGAAACAGAATGTCCCACAGCAACACCGCGCCGATGAATACGCCGCCCGCCTGGGCGAAGAAGCCGCCATGCTGGGCGACATAGAGTTGCAGAAAGCCCCACATCAGCATCTGCACGGTCGGCCAATAGATAAGGTCGAGGATGCGCGGCCAAGACGAGCGCAGGAGAAACCAGTAGCGCCGCACCATGGCGGACACGCGGGAGATCGAAAAGTCATATTCGGAATGGGTTCGCATCACCGGCCGATCCGTTTCATTGCGCCGCCTCGCTTTGCCGGCCGCGTCCGCGCGCCACATCGAGGAAGACGTCTTCCAGCGTCTCGCGCCCGTAGCGGGCGAGCAGGCGGTCGGGCGTATCGTCGTCTTCGATGCGCCCGCGCTTCATGATGATGACGCGCTCGCACAGCCGCTCAACCTCGTTCATGTTGTGAGAGGCGAGCAAGAGAGTGGTACGGCTATTGCGGACATAGCGCTCAAGGTGCGATCGCACCCAGTCGGCGGTATCGGGATCGAGCGAGGCGGTCGGCTCGTCGAGCAGCAACACCTCCGGTCTGTTGAGCAGCGCTTTCGCCAGCGACACGCGCGTCTTCTGTCCGGCCGACAATTTGCCGTTGGGCCGGTCGATAAATTCGCCGAGATCGAGATCGGCGGCGAGCTCGGCAATGCGCGCCTCGATCGCTTCGACGCCGTAAAGTTGCGCAAACACCGACAGGTTCTGGCGTACCGTGAGCCGCGTCGGCATATCGACGTAGGGGCTTTCGAAATTCATTCGGTGCAGCACGTGGTAACGCTCACCCGGCATCTCGGCGCCGAGCACGGTGATGCGGCCGGAGGTGGGCGTCACCAGTCCCATGATCATCGCAATGGTCGTGGTCTTGCCGGCGCCGTTGCCGCCGAGCAGCCCGGTGATCGTACCGGGCGCGAGCTGAAACGAAATGCCGTCGACCGCCGCCACGCCTTTATAGCGCTTGACGAGGGCTTCGACGCTGATGGCGCTTGTGTTGTTGGCGTCCATAACCGGGGAGATGTGACGCCCCGCGCCTGAAAGCGCAAGCCCCGCGGCGTCACGGCCGGTTTGTCCACTCCGGCTATGCCATTAGACTAAAGCCATGACCACGCTCGACCTCGCCCAGAATCATCCGCGCCGCAACGTGCGGCTCGACACGCTGGTGCGGCTGCGCTGGCTCACGGTGATCGGGCAAACGACGGCGGTGCTGGTGGTCTATTACGGGCTCGAATTCGAGCTGCCGGTCTATGCCTGCCTTGCCGTCATTGCCCTGTCCGGCTGGCTCAACGTCGCGCTGCGTCTGCGCTTTCACATGACGCAACGGCTGGAGCCCGACCGCGCCGCCTGGCTCCTCGCCTTCGATATCGCGGAGCTGGCGGTGTTGATGTTCCTAACCGGCGGTTTGCAAAATCCGTTCTCCTTCCTGTTTCTCGGTCCGGTGTTGTTGTCGGCGACCGCTTTGCCGCCGCGCTTCACCGTCATGCTGGGCGCCTTCGCCGTCGCCTGCGCCACCGTTTTGGTGTTCGCGCATTATCCGCTGCCGTGGGACAGCGAAGACCCGCTGCAACTGCCTCCGATCTACATGATGGGCGTGTGGCTCTCGATCCTGCTCGCCATCGGATTCATCGGCGTCTACGCCTGGCAGATCACGGAAGAATCGCGTCAGCTCGCCGACGCGCTCGCGGCCACCGAACTGGTTCTGGCGCGCGAGCAGCACCTGTCGCAACTCGACGGTCTCGCCGCCGCCGCCGCGCACGAACTCGGTACGCCGCTGTCGACCATCGCGGTGATCGCCAAGGAACTGGAAAACGCCATTCGCGCCGATGCTCCGCACGGCGACGATGTGCGACTGTTGCGCGAGCAGGCGACACGCTGTCGGGACATCCTGGCCAAACTCACGGAATTGTCGTCTGGCGGCGAGCCGTTCGACCGCATGCCGTTGACCGCGTTGATCGAGGAAGTCGTCGCACCGCACCGCAATTTCGGCGTGGCCATCGACGTGGCATTACCGTCCGAGCGCAGCGGCGAACCGGTCGCCGCCCGCAACCCGGCGATCCTCTATGGTCTCGGCAACCTGCTGGAAAATGCCGTCGACTTCGCGCGCGAACGTGTGGAGGTCGGTGCGCGCTGGAGCGAGGATGGGCTCGAAGTTATCATCACCGATGACGGCCCGGGCTTTGCGCCCGAAATCTTGGGCCGCATCGGCGAACCTTACGTGACCAGCCGCCGCCACAATCCACGCGAGGACGATGAGCTGCCTACGGGCCTGGGATTGGGCTTTTTCATCGCCAAGACGCTGCTGGAACGCTCAGGCGCAACGCTCAGTTTCCAAAATCGCGCGGCGCCGGAACGCGGCGCCGTCGTGCGCTTACGCTGGAGCCGCGAGGATTTCGAGCGGCCATTACCTTTCACGGCTGCTTGAGATTATCTGCCGTGATTATTATTTTATGTTATTGTTGAGTGTGCAAAAGCGAAGGTAGTGAAACATGGACGTCGCGATGAGCGAAACTGCAACGAAGACGATGCAAGTTCCAAGCGAACGATCGCTGCTGATCGTGGAAGACGATCGCTCGTTCTTGCAACGTCTCGCCAAGGCACTCGAGCAGCGCGGCTTTGACGTGACCACCGCCGAGTCGGTGGCGGATGGATTGTTGCAGGTGGAAACCGCGGCGCCCGCCTTCGCGATCGTCGACATGCGGCTGGGCGACGGCAACGGCCTCGACGTCATCTCCGCGCTCAAGCGCCGGCGCCCCGACGCCCGCGGCATCATCCTCACCGGCTACGGCAACATCGCCACCGCGGTCAACGCGGTGAAGCTCGGCGCGGTCGATTATCTCGCCAAGCCGGTCGACGCCGATGACGTCGTCGCCGCGCTCCTGGCGATCGACGCCCGCAAGATCGAGCCGCCGGAAAATCCCATGTCGGCCGACCGCGTGCGCTGGGAGCACATCCAGCGCATCTATGAATTGTGCGGGCGCAACGTGTCGGAGACCGCGCGCCGGCTCAACATGCACCGCCGCACCTTGCAGCGGATTTTGGCCAAAAGGGCTCCGCGCTAAACGAAATTAGCCCACATCCCCGTAGGGCCCGTTCGGATCGGCGAGCGATTGCAGGCGCACCGCGGCCGCACGCGCAAACAAAAGCATCATCGCCTTGCGCGTCGCCGCCGGCAGCCTGTGCTCGGGCGCCTCGCAGTGGAACTGCGCGCCATAGGCATCGGCGACAATGAGCCCGGTGTCGGGCGGGAAAATCTCGCACGGCACCTCGACAGTGGTGGCGAAAAACAGCCGGTCGCAATGGGCCCGATAGTCCTGCCATTTGTTGTCGGCGCGAAAATCGGCGACCGACGACTTGATTTCCACGATCCAGATCGTGCCGCCTGCATCGAGCGCCACCAGATCGGCGCGGCGCCCCGACGGCAGCGGCAATTCGCTCACCACGCAGAAGCCGTGCGCGTGCAACAGCCGCGCGGCACCGCGCGCGACCGCCAGCGCGGTATCGGATTGGCGCCGGTCGACGGGCATTTGAAGCGGCGCGGCCGATTGCAAACTCATCATTCGACCTTTTGGTTCTTTCTTTCATGCATGATCTTGTCCGGAAACCGGTTCCCCTCTCCCGCCAAGTCGGGGACAGGGTTTGTCGGGATCATGCACTTGATTGTAACGCATTTCCGGCCCGCTCGGGGAAGGCCTGCGCAAGCGCCGCGCGGTTGGCCGCGATCACGCCGCGCTCGGTGATCAGGCCGGTGACGAGCCGCGCCGGCGTGACGTCGAAAGCGTAATTGGCCACGACCGCACCATCCGGGACGATCTGTACGGTTTCGATGCGACCGTCCTTGGTCTTGCCGGTCATCATCGCCACTTCATCGGCCGCACGTTGCTCGATCGGAATCTCGGCCAAGCCGTCGCTCAAGGTGAAATCGATTGTCGGCGACGGCAGCCCGACATAAAACGGCACGCCGTTATCGTGCGCGGCCAGCGCCTTCAGATAGGTGCCGATCTTGTTGCAGACGTCACCCTGGGCGGTGACGCGGTCGGTGCCGACGATCACGATATCGACCATGCCGTGCTGCATCAGATGGCCGCCGGTGTTGTCGGGGATCACCGTATGCGGCACGCCGTGCTGGCCCAGCTCCCAGGCGGTCAGTGAAGCGCCCTGGTTGCGCGGGCGCGTCTCGTCGGCGAACACATGCACCGCAACGCCTGCATCATGCGCGGTATAGATCGGCGCCAGCGCAGTGCCGACATCGACCGCCGCCAGCCAGCCGGCATTGCAGTGCGTGAGCACGTTGACCGGCGCGCCCTTTTTCTTGGCGGCAATATCCTCGATCAGCCTGCAGCCATGGCGGCCGAGGGCCTGGTTGATGGCGACGTCTTCCTCGGCAATTTCGCCGGCGCGGCGAAGCGCGGCGGCCGCACGCTCGCCGCGCGGACGATTGCGCACGGCTGCGGCCATCTCGTCGAGCGCCCATTTGAGGTTGATCGCGGTCGGCCGCGTCGCCGTGAGCGTGGCGCAGGCGCGATCGAGACTCTCGTCGGAAGGATCTTCGCGCAACGCGAGCCAGACGCCGTAGGCCGCCGTCGCCCCGATCAGCGGCGCGCCGCGCACCTGCATGGTCGCGACGGCGTGCGCGGCATCGTCGAGCGTCGTGAGCGCCAGCGTTGCGAAGCGGTGTGGCAGTTGCGTCTGGTCGATGATGCCGACGCTTTTGCCGTCGCCCTGCAACCAGATCGTGCGGGTGGGCTTGCCGTTGACCTTCATGGCGAAACTGATAGCGGTTTTTTCCGGCACTGTCGCCTTGCCAGACGCAACCGCATGCCACACTGTGCCGGCTACAAACATCGACGACGAACATGACCATCGACTACGAAAAAGAATACGACAACCGCGCCCGCGTCCCGGAGCATCCCGAGATCTTCGCGCGTTGGGCGCGAGATGCCGCGGCGTATCGGCAAAGCGCGGCAGAGGCCGAGTGCGGCGTCGCCTACGGCTCCTCGCCGCGCCAGACCATCGACTTATTCCCGGCCGCAGACGAAGGCGCATCGACGCCGCTTGCCGTGTTCATCCATGGCGGCTGGTGGCGCACGCTTGAGCCGGCGGCGTTCAGCCAAGTGGCCGCCGGACCCAATGCGCACGGCGTCACCGTAGCGGTCGTGGGCTACGACCTCTGCCCGCAAGTATCGATCGCAACCATTATCGAAGAGATGCGTGCGGCGATGCTTTGGCTGTGGCGTAACCGGCGCCGCCGCATGACCGTCTACGGACATTCGGCCGGCGGGCATCTTGCCGCTTGCATGGTGGCGACCGACTTCAAGACGTTCGCGCCCGACGCGCCGGCCGATCTTGTGCCAGCCGCTTACGCGATTTCAGGCGTGTTCGATCTTTCGCCGCTGTTGCATATTTCGGTCAATCAGGACCTGAAGCTCGACGAACAGTCGGCGCGCGAGGTCTCGCCGCTGTATTGGCACGTGCCGGCAGAACGCACGCTCGATGCCGTCGTTGGCGGGTTGGAATCAAGCGAATTCCTGCGCCAGAGCCGCATTATCGCGGAAGCCTGGCGGCGCGACGCCGTGGAGACCCGTTACGAAGAAATTCCCGGCGCCAACCATTTTACGGTGCTCGATCCGCTCACCGAAGCCGGTAGCGCGATGACCCGACGGGTGGTGGAATTGGCGCGGCAGGTACAAGCCCGGCAATTTTAACGCGGTGCCTAGAACCAGTACCGCCAGGCAAAATACACCGTCAGCAACACGCCCATGGTGAGGACCGCAACGCGCAAGACGGCGCGTGGCAGGATGCGGGCGAGCCAGGCGCCGGTGATGCCGCCAGTGATGGTGCCCGCCATCAGCGCGAGCGTCTGCGGCCAAATCACCGCGCCTTTGGCGATAAAGATCGCAACAGCCGCAACACCGTTGAGGCTGGAGACGAAATTCTTGGCGACATTGGCCGCGCGATAGTTGCCGCCGGTCATCACCGACATGACGGCGAGCATCAGAACACCAACGCCGGCGCCAAAATAGCCGCCGTAAAACGACACCGGCAGCAGCAGCTTGAGATTGGTGACGCCGAGCTTCATCTCACGGCCGCGGGCGGCGGCGCGCTCGCGCAGCCAACGCGCGGCGGGTTCTGAGAAGGCGAACAGCACGGTCGCGACGGCCAGCAAGAGCGGCACCAGCACGGTAAACACCCGCTCCGGCGTCGCCAGCAGCAACGCGCCGCCAAGACCGCCCGCCACCATCGAACCCAGCACCATGACCACGAACGAACGGTCGAACGATGGCAGCTGCTTGCGATCGCTCATGGCCGCAAAGAACACGCCGGGAAGCGCGGCGGTCAGATTACAAACGGTTGCCGACAAAGGTGGAATGCCGGACGCGATCAGCGCCGGATATGTCACGATCGCGGCCCCGCCGACCATCGACGAGAGCATGCCGCCGAGAACGCCGGCGAGATATAGAAGCAGAATGATGTGAAACGTCATTTACTTTCTGTCATGGCCGGGTTTGCCCCGGCCATCCACGATGAAGCGCCGCATCGATTGCCGATGTAAGGCTCCTCCGCGCCGAGCCTCATTATGAATGCGCGGGTCAAGCCCGCGCATGACGTCGTCTATGTAGTAGCAGGCTCAGAAGAACGCCTGAATGCCGGTCTGCGCGCGCCCGAGGATCAAGGCGTGGATGTCGTGGGTGCCCTCATAGGTGTTGACCGTCTCCAGGTTCGAGAGCACGCGCATTATATGGTATTCTTCGGAAATGCCGTTGCCGCCGTGCATGTCACGGGCGAGCCGCGCAATGTCGAGCGCCTTGCCGCAATTGTTGCGCTTCATCAGTGAAATCGACGGCGGCGCGGCCTGCCCCGCTTCGATCATGCGCCCGAGCCGCAGCGCGCCTTGTAACCCGAGCGCAATCTCGGTCTGCATGTCGGCAAGCTTTTTTTGCACAAGCTGATTGGCGGCAAGCGGGCGGCCGAACTGCTTGCGGTCGAGCACATACTGGCGCGCCTGGTGCCAGCAGAATTCGGCGGCGCCCATGGCGCCCCAGGCAATGCCGAAGCGCGCATTGTTGAGACAGCCGAACGGACCGCCGAGACCCTTGGCGTTCGGTAAAAGATTCTCGTCCGGCACCACGCAGTCGGCGAGCACGATCTCGCCGGTGACGGAGGCGCGCAAAGAGAGCTTGCCTTCGATCTTGGGCGTGGAGAAACCTTGCGCGCCGCGCTCGACCAGGAAGCCGCGGATGACGCCATCGAGCTTCGCCCACACGACGGCGACATGCGCGACCGGCGCGTTGGAGATCCAGGTCTTGGCGCCGTTGAGCTTGTAGCCGCCGGAGACTTTTTCCGCACGCGTGACCATGGAACCGGGATCGGAGCCGTGATCGGGCTCGGTCAGGCCGAAGCAGCCGATCATTTCGCCGCTCGCAAGCTTGGGCAGAAATTTACGCCGCTGCGCCTCGCTGCCATAGGCGTAGATCGGATGCATCACCAGCGAGGACTGCACCGACATGGTCGAGCGATAACCGCTGTCGACCCGCTCCAGTTCGCGCGCGATCAGTCCGTAGGACACATAGCCGAGCCCCGCGCCGCCATACTCTTCCGGAATGGTGGGACCGAGCAGACCGAGCTTGCCCATTTCGGGGATCAGGTTCGGATCGTATTTTTCCTCGCGGTAGGCCTCGATCACGCGCGGCATCAAATAGTCCTGCGCGAAACCGTGCGCGCTACCGCGCACCATGCGCTCTTCTTCCGAAAGTTCCGCGTCCAGCCCGAGCGGGTCCTGCCAGTCGAAGGCCGAATCTTTCAGGATTGCGGGCTTGGCGTCGCGCTTCTCGGCGGTTTGCGACATGGATTTCTCCTTGAAAGTCTGTTGCCGCATTATAGACCGGCGGCTTGTACAACACGACTGCGTGCAGCGCATGCCGCGCCGGCCCGGTATCCGTCAAGGCGTGCGACATCGCCCCTATTTTTATCGGCGCGGGGACGCCGTCTCCTTCTTCCTTCCCCCTCCAAATAAAGAGGGGACGGCGCGCCGATGGGCGCAACCGTAATTTTCGTGCGTGCACGGTTTCCCGTGCACGGCGCCTCTCGGCGCGCCATCGCGGCGATTTGTGTCCCCGGCGCCGTAGCTTCCGGGCGGAAACGGAAGCGCCATGCGCTTCCCTCATCCGGCAGGCTTCCGCCCGCCTTCGTTTCCGCCGCGTCCAGCCCACTCAAGGGCGGCCGGTCGTGGTGCCGGCGGACGGCTGGCCAGGGCCCCCCGAGAACCGGTTTGCGAAACCGGCCCGCGGGCGCCGCATCCTGCTCCACCGTCATGACGCCTCATGAAAGCGCCCTCATGCGAGCAGGACGAATAGGAATTTATTCTGATCGGCGGCAATGTCAAGGGCATTTCTTGACGCGGTCATTGGCGGGCTCGCCCCGGCAATCCATGGAGCCGCGCGATCAAAACTGAAGGCCAGAGTTTCGACAGAGGGCGATTCATCATGGATGCCCGGGTCCAGCCCGGGCTGACCGAGTCACAAGCGCCGCCCAAAATTAAAAACCCCGCCGGCAAAACGGCGGGGCTTTCGCAAATCAAGCAGACCTAGCGTCAGATCGCCATTTTCAATTCCTTGGTCGCGCGGAAGGCGACCTTCTTGGAGGCCTTGATCTTGATCGCCTCGCCGGTCGCCGGATTGCGGCCCATGCGGGCGGCACGCTTGCGCACCTGCAATATGCCGAGACCGGCGATCTTCACCCGCTCGCCCTTCTTCAGATGCTTGGTGATCATTGCGATCAGGTCTTCCAGCATCTCCTGGCCTTGCTTCTTGGTGAGCTGGTGCTGCTCAGCAAGCGCGGCGGACAGTTGTCGCGAGGTGACGGGTTTCGGCTTGGATACGGCTGCCTTCGCTGCCATGAAAAATCTCCCTTAGCGCGCCCTGTGCGCGAATGTTCAGCACTAAGAGATTCGTGTGGCCGCGCAAGGCGCTAGGGTGCCCGGAGACCGGCTTAATCACAGAAAAGCGGAGTTTTGGCGCACTTTGCGACCGACGTTGCCGGTCAAGCCGCATTGGTTTATGTGAGGTTTTAAGCGCCCGTAGCTCAGCTGGATAGAGCGTTGCCCTCCGAAGGCAAAGGTCAGAGGTTCGAATCCCCTCGGGCGCGCCAGTTTTCTTTCAGCTTTGTTCGGTCCGAGACGCCGCTCAGCCGACCTTCGGCAAGTCGTCGATCACGGGCGAGCGCCGCGGCTGCGGCACATAATAATCGCCGAGCTTCACCATCGGCCGCGGCTTGGCCACGATCGACAACAGCCGGTCGCCGAGCGCCTTGGGCGAGGTCGGTTTGAGCAGGAATTCATGCGCGCCGCCACGCAAGGCGGCCATCACAGTCGAGCGCTGGCCGCGATTGGTGAGCATGATGATCGGCAGGTTGGGCCTCGGAAACACGCCGGGCGAGCGCACGATGCGCATCACCTCCATGCCGTTGAGCACCGGCATGTCCCAATCGAGCAGCATGACGTCGGGATCGCAGGTTCGGATCGCTTCCAGCGCGGCCAGCCCGTCGGCGGCTTCCACCACCGACTTGGCGCCGAGATTCATCAGCATCGTGCGGGTGAGCCGGCGCATGTAGAAGTTGCTGTCGACGAGCAGGATGTTGAGGCCCTGGATCTGTTCCTCAAGCTGCTTGTTGGATGGCGACAAGGACATGAAGACGGCGCGGGCTGATCTCACCTTCGGGAACTCCACGCTAGGGTAAAGACGCTGCGATAGTCTGAAGCGATGCCCGTCAATTTTTCGCAAACAAGAAAGAACTTTACGCCGAAACGCTAGGGAAGTCGGGGCCGCGAGGTTAAGATCGCTTGCTAACGAAACGTTAAAGTCGAGAGTACCCGCGATGAAGGAACCCGGCCCCGACCATCCGATCACAATCGAACAGGCGGGCAAGCGCGTGCGCGTGACCTTCGCCGGCAAGCCGATCGTCGACACCACCGCCGCGCTGACGCTGAAGGAAGCGAGCTATCCGCCGGTCTATTACGTTCCGCGCGCCGACACCGACATGAGCGCGCTTGAAAAAACCGCGCACCACACGCACTGCCCCTACAAAGGCGAGGCCAGCTATTTCACGATTAAAACCGGCGGCCGCAGCTCGGACAACGCGGTGTGGAGCTACGAGCAGCCTTTTCCGGCGGTGGCCGCGATCAAGGATCACCTGGCGTTCTATCCGAACCGGGTGGATAAAATCGAAGAAGGCTGAGCGAATTTCCGTTCATTCCCGCTTTCGCGCGGACGCACGGATTTGCCGCAACGGTTTGGCAAGCCTGCCGTGGCAGGCTTGCCGCTATGAGCCAGCCCGCACGCCGCAAGTTCGACTGGACGCTGCTGCTTTTCGGCCTCGCGTTCGCCGGCGGCGGTCTCTATCTGACATTGGTGGGCTTCGGCGCAATGGCGCCGCCGAGCAAACTGCACGGGCCGAATTGGCTGGCGGTCGCTGCGGGCCTTGTGTTCTTCGCGCCCGGCATCTCGCTGCTGATGCGCGCCTGGCTGCGCGTTCCCGACGATCAGGCCAATCTGCCACCCGACGCGCCGTTCGTTGCGGTCGCGATCCAGTGGCTGACGGCGCTCGTCGTGATGGTCGGGCTTGCCAGCATCGCCACCTGGGTTGCCTTCGGCGTCGGCGCGCGTGAATTCGGCATGTCGGTGCCGGTGCCGCACACCTGGGTCGCAATCGTCGGCCGCACCATGTTCGGCTTCGGCGCCGTCATCACCTGGCTGATGGCCGCGCTCACGGCCTATGCCGGCGTAATGAAGATGCTCGGAAAGAAGCCGTAGGCCGCGATCCATTCGGGTTGAATCGCCCTGCCTCCCTGACATTTTTCTTGCGCATGATCTTTTCCGAAAACCGGTTCCCACTTTTCGGGATCATGCGCTAGTGCATCCGCGGCGTGCGCAGGAATTTGGCGCGGTCGGAGGAATTGACCGCCACGTCGAAAGTCACGCCCTCACGATAGAGCGTCAACGGCACTTCGACGCCGGCGTCTCCGAGCGACCAGACTTTGCGGTAGAACGCCGCGAGCGTCGCCACGTTCTCGCCGGCGACCGCCAGCACGACGTCACCGGATTTCAGCTCGGCGCGCGCGGCCGGTCCCTTGGGCGCGATGCCGACGATGACGATCTTGTCCTCGATCTCGGTCGAGTAGAGCCCGAGCCAGGGCCGCGCCGGCTTGTTGACGCGGCCGAACTTGCGCAGGTCGGACAGGATCGGCGTCAACAGATCGATCGGCACAGCCATATTGAGATGTTCATCGCGCCCTTCGCGCATGCGCTCGACCTGCAAGCTGCCGATGCCGATCAATTCGCCGGACGGCGCGATCAAGGCGGTGCCGCCCCAGTTCGGATGCGCGGGATGGGTGAAGATCGCCTCGTCCAGCACGTATTCCCAGTAGCCGGCGAATTCCTGCTTGGCGGCCATGCGGGCGGCGAGCGAGCGGGTGCACCCGCCGGCGCCGCCGATCACAACGCGTTCGCCGATGTCGACGGCGTCCGCCGAACCGATCGGCAGCGCCGGCAGATCGAGACGTTCCAGCGCCTGCACCAGACCGAAGCCGGTCTCGCTATCGAAGCCGAGCGCATGACCCGGCGCCACGCGGCCGTCGCCGTAGTGCAGCCAGACCGTCTCGGCTTCGGTGATCAGATAGCCGATGGTGACAATAAGCCCGTCGTCGATCAGCACGCCGTTGCCGGCGCGCTCGACACCGAGCGTTTCGGCGGTGAAGGCGTCGGACGGAATGAGGCAGTGCAGGCCGACCACCGAAGAGAGCGCGCGCTCGAGATCGTATGAATAGTCTTCCGGCTGCGGTTGCACAGACGGCGGAACCTTCCATTCGAGCAACGAGGCCATCGGCGCACTCCTTTTTTCAGTCCGGTGCCATCATACGCGGATCGTCACGCGTGAGAAGGCTGGACGGTCCAGCGCTTTCTCCGACCCTGTCCCGTTGCGGGCGAGGGTGTCGAGCGTTGTCGCGTCAGATAAATCGCGAGCCGGGAGAGGCGCCAGCGCCTCAACTTAAGTCCGAGCCCGCACCCGCCCTCTCCCACAAAGGGAGTGGGAAAGCGTGTTTGCTGCTATGTAGGCGCTGACACTTTGGTTCGCACCATTCAACGGCACATGATCCCGCTCTCCATTCTCGACCTCTCGCCGGTTTCCGAAGGTTCCACCGCAGCCCAAGCGCTGCGCAACACGCTCGACCTCGCGCGCCTGGCCGACGATCTCGGCTACACGCGTTACTGGGTGGCCGAACATCACAACCTGCCGTCGATTGCGAGCTCGGCGCCCGAGATCATGATCGGACAGATCGCGGCGGTCACGCAGCGTATGCGCGTCGGCTCCGGCGGCGTGATGCTGCCGAACCATGCGCCGCTGATGGTGGCCGAGCGCTTCAAGGTGCTGGAGGCGCTCTATCCCGGACGCATCGATTTGGGGCTCGGCCGCGCGCCCGGCACCGATCCGGCCACTTCCTATATGCTGCGCAGGCGCCAGGGCATCAGCGAGGAAGACGATTTCCTCGAACGCTTCCAGGAACTGATGCTGTTGGAGAACCACGCCTTCCCGGAAGGCCATCCGTTCGCGAACGTGCGCGCGATGCCGTCGGACGTAAGATTGCCGCCAATTTTCCTGCTCGGCTCCTCGGACTACTCGGCGCGGCTTGCCGGCCAGATCGGCGCGGCCTTTGCGTTCGCGCATCACTTCGCCAATTTCGACGCGGTGGAGGCGATGCGGCTCTACCGCGACAATTTCCGCGCGTCGAGCGCGCACGAAAAACCCTACGCCATTCTCGCCACCCATGTGGTCTGCGCCGACACTGACGCTGAAGCCGAACGGCTGGCCACCACGGTCGAACTGAATTTCGTGCGCCGCGCCAAGGGCGACTATCTGCCGCTGGCTTCGCCCGAGGCGGCGGCGGCCTACGACTATTCACCAGTCGACAAAGCGCGCATCGCGCAGAACCGCAGCCGCTTGACGGTCGGCGCACCGGCGACGGTGAAGGCACGGCTCGAGCCGCTGATCGCGGCCACGCAGGCGGACGAATTGATGGTCACCGCGATGATCTACGATCACGCCGCGCGCAAACATTCGTATGAGTTGCTGGCCAAAACCTTCCTCGAGGCCACCGGGTAGTTGTGCCTGTCCTCGACGTGCTAGAACGCCGCCCGGCGCGCTAAAGGCGTCTCGACCATTTCGATTGCCATAAACGGGAGGCTTCCATGGGCCAGCAATTCACCCTCACCACCACCGACAAGCATTCGCTCGGCGCCTACCGCGCCGACCCGGCAGGCAAGGCCAAGGGCGCCATCGTCGTGGTGCAGGAGATTTTCGGCGTCAATCACCACATCCGCGCGGTCTGCGACCGGCTCGCCGCGCTCGGCTATGCGGCGGTGGCGCCGGCGGTGTTCGACCGCTTCGTGCGCGACTTCGAATGTGGCTACACGCCGGACGAGATCGCCCATGCGCGCAGCTATCTCGGCAACCTGAACTGGGACCACATGATGGCCGACATCGCGGCCGCGCAGGAGACCCTGAAAAGCGTCGGTCCCGTCGGCGTGATCGGCTTCTGTATGGGCGGCACCGCGGCCTTCCTGGCGGCCTGCCGATTGCCGGGCCTTGCTGCGTCGGTCGCCTATTACGGCGGCATGATCGGCAAGTTCGCCGACGAGAAGCCGAAATGTCCGCTGCAGATGCATTTCGGCGAGAAGGATGAAGGCATCCCGCTCAGCACGGTCGAGGAGATCAAGAAGAAGCAGCCGCAGGCGGAGACCTATGTTTATCCGAACGCCGCGCACGGCTTCTATTGCGACGAGCGCGCAAGCTACAACAAGCAAGCGGGCGACCTCGCCTGGACGCGCACGCAGGAGTTCTTGGCGAAGCACATGAAGTGAACGGCTGCCGCTCGCTAAATTCGGTTGTCATCGTCCGCCAAGGCGGACGATCCAATCATCACAACATTGTCCGGTGTGGACC
Organism: uncultured Pseudomonadota bacterium; assembly: GCA_963720835.1. Classification (GTDB taxonomy): domain Bacteria; phylum Pseudomonadota; class Alphaproteobacteria; order Rhizobiales; family Xanthobacteraceae; genus Pseudolabrys. The sequence goes on from CAVRHC010000014.1 coordinate 535,372, forward strand.
AGGTGCCCGCTTTCGCGGGGGCGTCAGCTTGCGCGCTAAAACCACCGCTCCTTGACGACGATGGTGTCGCCTGGCCGCATCTGATAATTGAGCGGCACACTGCCCTTGTACTGCTGTCCGCCGGCGTTGCGGGACAGCTCCACCGTGCTCTTGGCCGCACGCGGCGTAAAGCCGCCGGCGACCGCGACGGCGTTCTCCACCGTCATGTTGGGCACGTAGGCATATTGGCCGGGCGTGGTGACCTCGCCGAGAATGAAGAACGGCCGATAAGTGTCGATCGACACCGTCACGTTCGGGTCGCGGACATAGCCTTGCTTGAGGCGCGCAATGATGCTGCGGGCAAGATGCTGCGTGGTGACGCCGCGCGCGCGCACGGTGCCGGCAAGCGGCAGCGTGATGTTGCCGCCGGCGTCAACCAGATAGGTGCCGCTGATCCCTTCCTGCCCGAACACGACGATGCGCAGCTTGTCGCCGGAATCGAGCGTGTAGGCCTGCGGAGTGTTGTAGGCCGCCGCGGCATAGGCGTCTTGCGCACCGACGTAGGGCCCGCCGGCCGGCTGCGGCGCCGGCTCCTGATATTGCACCACATAAGAGTCCCGCGGCGCCGGCTGCGCATATTGCGACGGAGCGGAGCGCCGTGAATTGAAGAGGCCGCGGGCGCTGCTCGCTTCTGCTTGCGGCTCGACGTAAGCCGGCTCCATCGGCTGCGTATATTCCTGCTGCGCGGCCTGCGGCGAGCCATAAAGCGCGCGAGCATTGTCTTGCGCATAGGTTTGCTGCGCCGGCGCCGGTCGATAGGTGCCCGGATCATAGGCTTGGCCCATCGCAAGGCCGCGCGCGCCGTCGGCCGCGTAATAAGGTGAGGAGCGTTGCAAGCAGCCGGCCGCGGCAAGCGCGACCAGGACGGGGACCAGTATTCGAGCTACCCGCATAAAATGCGAATCCGGGCCGGTGGCGGGAAAGTACGGCCCGATTAACGCTTTATATGGTTAACAAATTCTAACCGCGAAATTGGCATTCCGGGACGGCCGCCAGGCCCGAAGGGCGCAGGCGGACGAGCCCGGAATGGCGGGACATTAAGCCGTCGCCAGCTTGGCGCCGGTGCCGATCGGACAGGACACGCCGGTGCCGCCGAGCCCGCAATAGCCGAACGGGTTTTTGGCCAGATATTGCTGGTGATAGTCCTCGGCGAAGTAGAACTCGCCCGCATCGCGGATTTCGGTGGTGACGGCCTTGTAACCCTTCTTCTTCAGCTCGGCCTCGTACATCACCTTCGAGGCCTCGGCGACTTTGCGCTGGGCGGCGTCATAGACGTAGATGCCGGAGCGATATTGCGTGCCGACATCGTTGCCCTGGCGCATGCCCTGCGTCGGGTCGTGGTTTTCCCAGAAGGTTTTGAGCAGCGTTTCGTAGGAAATCTTCTTGGGATCGTAGACCACCAACACCACCTCGTTGTGGCCGGTGCGCCCGGAGCAGACTTCCTCATAGGTCGGATTGGGAGTCATGCCGCCGGCATAGCCGACGGCCGTGACGACAATACCATCGCCCAGTTCCCAGAATTTGCGCTCGGCGCCCCAGAAGCAGCCGAACCCGAACAGCGCTTTCTCGCTGCCCTCCGGATAAGGACCCTTGAGCGGGCGATGATTGAGGAAGTGCTCGGCCGCGGTGGGAATCGGCCGGTCACGGCCGGGCAAGGCCTCGCCCGGCTTCGGCATCTCAACTTTCCGGAAGCCAAACATGATCGGTTCTCCTGCAATGGATGGCAGGGATATAGGCGCGGACAAGCCTAGCCGAAACGCGAGGTCCGATCACGTCTCGGATAACCGGGAACACGCCGGGTTCACGAACCCTCGACCGCCATGACGGCGGCGGACTACGGCCGGGCGTAGCCGATCAGCGGCTTCTTCTTGCGGCCGAGCAGCACGAAAAGAATGCCGAGAACGCCGAGGACGATCCAGCTCGGCGCCGCCAGCAGCGTCAGCATCAGCGGGTCCCAGAGCACGCCGCTGGCATAGGCCTGAATCTGCGGCTTCAGTTCGGCCAGGCTGTTGGCGTTGATGGTCTCCCACAGCGACTGCACGCTGGTGAAATAGAGGTTGTTGCCGGCGATCGACTTGGTGCCGTCGTAGATCAGCAGAATAAAGGCCGCCGCCAGGCACAACACGCCGATGAATCGAAATAGGAAACGGATCATGGTCTTTAGGTCTTCGGGAGAATTGCTGGCGCACCGTTACCCCGCTCGGCGTTTAGGTTCAACCTCACCGGCGAACTTGCATGGCTTGCCTTGAGCAGGCGTGGCCGGTTCCGCTAGGGTCGCGGCGCCGGGCAGCCCGGCTGTGTGAATGGAGTAACAATGCCCGACAAGCCCCCGAACAGGACCCGGCCGACCTTTACCGACCAGGAAGCCCTGCAATTTCATAGCCGCGGCCGGCCGGGCAAGCTCGAAGTCGTCGCCACCAAGCCGATGGCGACCCAGCGCGACCTGTCGCTGGCTTATTCTCCCGGCGTGGCGGTTCCCGTGCTCGCCATCGCCGAGGACCCGAGCAAGGCTTACGACTACACGGTCAAGGGCAACTTCGTCGCCGTCATCACCAACGGCACCGCCATCTTAGGGCTCGGCAATCGCGGTGCCTTGGCGGCCAAGCCGGTGATGGAAGGCAAGGCGGTGCTGTTCAAGCGCTTCGCCGATATCGACTCCATCGACCTGGAAGTGTCCTCCGAGGATGCCGACGAGATCGTCGATTGCGTCAAGCTTCTGGGTGCCGGCTGGGGCGGCATCAATCTGGAAGACATCAAGGCGCCGGAATGCTTCGTGATCGAGCAGCGCCTGCGCGAACTGATGGACATTCCGGTGTTCCACGACGACCAGCACGGCACCGCCATCATCGCCGCCGCCGGCCTGATCAACGCGCTGCACCTGACCGGCCGCGAGGTCAGGGACACCAAGCTTGTCTGCAACGGCGCAGGCGCCGCCGGCATCGCCTGCCTCGAATTGCTGAAGGCGATCGGCTTCCGACCCGAGAACCTGATGCTCTGCGACACCAAGGGCGTCATCTATCAGGGCCGCACCGAGGGCATGAACCAGTGGAAGTCGGCTCACGCGGTGAAAACATCCGCGCGCACGCTCGCCGAGGCCTTCAAAGGCGCCGACGTCGCCTTCGGGTTGTCGGTGAAAGGTGCCTTCACGCCCGAGATGGTGAAGTCGATGGCCGACAAGCCGATCATCTTCGCCATGGCCAATCCGGATGCCGAGATCACGCCGGAGGATGTCGCGGCCATCCGCGACGACGCCATCATGGCGACGGGGCGCTCGGACTACCCCAACCAGATCAACAATGTGCTCGGCTTTCCGTACATCTTCCGCGGCGCACTCGACGTGCGTGCCTCCGCTATCAACATGGAAATGAAGATCGCGGCCGCCTACGCGCTCGCCGAGCTCGCGCGCGAGGACGTGCCGGACGAAGTCGCTGCCGCCTATGGTGCGCGGCCGAAATTCGGACCCGACTACATCATTCCGGTGCCGTTCGATCCGCGGCTCATCTCCCATGTGCCGCCGGCGGTCGCCAAGGCCGCCATGGATACCGGCGTCGCACGCAAGCCGATCGTCGACATGGACGGCTATCGCGAGCAGTTGCGTTCGCGCCGCGATCCGATCGCCGGCACGCTGACGCAAGTGTTCAACCGGCTGCGCCGCCAGCCCAAGCAGGTGGTCTTCGCCGAAGGTGAGGAAGAGCAAGTGATCCGCGCCGCGGCGAGCTTCGTCGAACAGGGGCTCGGCACCGCGCTGCTGGTCGGACGCGAGGACCGCGTGCGCGCCACAGCAAACGACGTCGGCATCGAGCTCGGCGAAGGCATCGAGATCATCAACGCCGCGATGTCGACGCGCAACCAGAGCTACATGAACTATCTCTACGAGCGCCTGCAGCGGCACGGCTATCTGGTGCGCGACTGCCAGCGGCTGGTGAACACCGATCGCAACCATTTCGCCGCCTGCATGGTGGCACTCGGCGACGCCGACGCCATGGTCACGGGCGTCACGCGCAATTTCTCGGTCGCGCTGGAAGACGTGCGCCGCGTCATCGACCCCAAGCCCGGACACCGCGTCATCGGCGTCTCTTTGGTGGTGACGCGCGGGCGCACGGTGGTGGTCGCCGACACCGCGGTGACGGAAATGCCGAACGCCGAAGAGCTGGCCGACATCGCGGTGGAAGCGGCCGGCGTCGCGCGCCGGCTCGGCTACGAGCCGCGGCTTGCCATGCTGGCCTTCTCCACCTTCGGCCATCCGCCCGGCGAACGTTCCGAGCGAGTGATGGAAGCCGTGAAGATCCTCGACCACCGGCGCGTCGATTTCGAATACGACGGCGAGATGGCCGCCGACGTTGCGCTCAATCCCGAATTGATGGCGGCCTACCCGTTCTGCCGCCTGTCGGGCCCGGCCAACGTGTTGGTGATGCCGGCATTCCACTCGGCCTCGATCTCCACCAAGATGTTGCAGGAGCTCGGCGGCGCTACCGTGATCGGACCGCTGCTCGTCGGCCTCGACCGGCCCGTGCAGATCGTCAATCTCGGCGCCAAGGACAGCCAGCTCGTCAACATGGCGGCCTTGGCAGCCTATAATGTCAGCGGGTAGCGGACGGCCCCGACGCTCGCGCCGGAACACAGGTTCCTGCCGCGTCATGGCGGCAGCTCGTTAGAGCTAAAAAAGGCCAAGGAAGGGAGAGAAACGAATGAGCAAAACCCTCGCCGGGGTCATCGCCGCCGTCGCGACACCGATCGACGACAAGGGCATGCCCGATCTCGCCCGCGCGATGAAGCTTGCCCGCTTCCTGCTCGACAACGGCTGCAACGGGCTCAACGTGCTCGGCACCACCGGCGAGGCAACCTCGTTTTCGCGCGAAGAGCGCATGGCGGTGATGAGCGCCTACAAGACCGAGAAGATGCCGCTCGACCGGCTGATGGTCGGCACCGGCGCTGCTGCGGTTGCCGACGCCATTGCGCTGACGCGCCACGCCGCGGAACTCGGCTTTGCCGGCGCACTGGTCTTGCCGCCGTTCTACTACAAAGGCGTGCCAGACGACGGGCTTGCCGCCTATATCGATGCGCTGGTCAAGGCGACAGCGGACAAGCCGATCCCAATCTATCTTTACCATTTCCCGGCCATGTCCGGTTTGCCGTGGCATATCGCGCTCATCCGCCGGCTTCTCGACGCGCATCCTTCGCGCATCGTCGGCTTGAAGGATTCCTCGGGCGACATGGACTTTGCGCGCGCGGCGGCAGCGATTTCGAAGGATTTCGCCGTGTTTCCGTCGACGGAAGCGGCCCTGTTGGAGGCGCGCGGCGGCACATTCGCCGGCTGCATCTCCGCCACCGCCAATTGCAACGCCGATCTGTGCGGGCGCGCCTGGAGCGAGGGGGATTCCGCGGCGCTGGAGACAGCCGTGGCCATCCGCAAACTGTTCGACGGCAAGCCGCTGGTGTCCGGGGTCAAGTCCCTGCTCGCGCACATTCACGGCGATGCAGCCCTGGCGCGCGTGAAACCGCCGCTGGCGCCACTCTCCCCGGCCGATCGGGCCGCCATCGTTGCGGGCTACGATGCGGCGCGCGCCAAGCGGGTCGCATGACGCATTATTCTTGGCGTTGACGCCCGCCCCGGCCCTCTCTATAAGCCTCCGACCTCGGCGACGGCTCTGCCCCGCCGGATATTTCTTTTCAAATCCGGTCGCTTCTGTCGGAATTGTCCGCATTGGCGCCACGTGAGACGAGATCCTGATGGCTAATACCAAGTCCGCCCGCAAAGCCACGCGCCAGATCGCGCGGCGCACGGAAATCAACAAGGCGCGGCGCTCGGCGTTGCGCGGATCGGTGCGCAAGGTCGAGGAAGCGATCACTTCCGGCGACCGCGCGGCGGCCGCGGCCGCTCTTAAGGCGGCAGAGCCGGTCATCATGCGTGCAGCGCAGCGCAGCGTCGTGCACAAGAACAATGCCAGCCGCAAAGTCTCGCGCTTAGCGCACCGGATCGCCAAGCTCGGCAAGTGAGCGGCTGGTAATTTGCGCGGGCCGACGCGCCCGTGCGGCTAATTTTTTCTTGTTGACGAGACCAAAGTGGATTGAACGTCGGTGCACTACGCGCGCACCGCGCCGAGACGTTATGAAAACGTCATTGCCACGTCAGAAAAATTTGCTCGCCGCTGTTATGCGCGACATCTGACCACGCGCGCCCGAATATTTCGATGGAATGGCGGTTTTGCGCAAAGGCTACCTTCACCAACCGCGCATAAATTCAAGCGCCACGCTAATAACTTAAGCTCAATACGTGACCGAGGACCCGGGAATGACCGGCGTATAGGCGCTCATCGGCAGGCGGCAATATATTTTCTTTTACCTCCGATGCAGCTTTGCCACGGCGTTTCGCGCCGGAAAAACAACGCGACTCATCAACACGTTGTCCACCGATTCTGAGGTGACGGTATCGTTCAACCGGCGGATCGCAAGCATCTCGCAACGGCCGCACGCGCGAAATTCATTGCCGCCCGGCATCGCTCGTGTATTTTCGATCAGCGCTCGGAATTCACCGGGCGGCAGCAAAAAAAGGTCCAGCGCTCGCTCATCGGCGGATGAGAACGGTTATCGTCTGCCTGAAAACAGATGTTGTCGTTCGGTTGACGTGTCGAGTGCGGTCGGTTTGCAGACTTTTCGTCTTTCGTGGGGGTGAGAAAAACAATCAGAAAAATGGCGCACAACGATGCGCATTTAGAAATGCCTGCGAATGCGGGCGAACGTCATCCGACAGAAGCTATAAGTTTTTACGAGGGGGCTATTATGAGAGGAGCGGGACCAGTGATCACAACCGGCGCAAATGACGCGGTATCGTCCAGTGCGGGTATTAGCTTCGATCTCGCTTCATCCATCCCTGATTGCGCGGTTTCTTCTCTCGTTTTTGCGCTCGATTTCGACACGTTCGCGTTAGCGACCGGAGTTCGAGGCGCCACCCCGCCGCCGGCGGGCTAAAGGCGCAACCAACTCGATCCTCGGTCTTGCGCCGCAAGATTTTGGAACTCCTGCGGCCGATATCCCCGACAGCACCATCGAGTCAGTGACGTTGCGTCCCGTTCCCGGCGCGTCGACGGCGTAATCACCGTCAGGCCGAGCAACCCGAGTCCGTTTCAACCTTTTACGGAATGAGAAAAAGAAAATGGCCAACGCGGATCAGGATAGCTGGTCACGGGTGAAAGAACGCCTGCGTGCCGAAGTCGGCGACGACGTCTATTCGAGCTGGTTTGCGCGCATGGACCTGGAATCGATCGAGGACGGCGGTGTGCGCCTGTCGGTGCCGACCCGATTTCTCAAAAGCTGGATTCAGTCGCACTACGCCGAGCGCGTACTCGCCTGCTGGCAGGCCGCGAACGCCAATGTCGTGCGCGTCGAGCTGATCGTGCGCTCGGCCGTTTTGCGCTCGGCGGTGGCCAAGCCAAAAGCCGAGCTGGAAGCCGCGGACTCCAATGGCCGCCCGCCAGGCGGCAACGGCCGCCCAATGGTGTCGGGCGATCCGGGCGTGCATGAAGCGCTCGGCGGCTCGCCGCTTGATGCGCGGCTGACCTTCGAGAGCTTCGTGGTCGGCCGCTCCAATACGCTTGCCCACGCCGCCGCCAAACAGGTGGCCGCGGCCAAGCGCACCGACGCGGTAATGTTTAATCCGCTCTACATCCATGCCGGCGTGGGCCTTGGCAAGACGCACCTGTTGCAGGCCATCACCTGGGCCGGCAACGGCACCGGCGAGCGCAAGGTGCTCTATCTCACCGCCGAGAAGTTCATGTACGGCTTCGTCTCGGCGCTGCGCACGCAGACCGCGCTTGCCTTCAAGGAAGCCCTGCGCGGCATCGGCGTCCTGGTGATCGACGACCTGCAGTTCCTGCAAGGCAAGTCGACGCAGGCCGAGTTCTGCCACACGCTCAACGCGCTTATCGATGCCGGCCGCCAAGTCATTATCGCTTCCGACCGGCCGCCATCGGACCTCGAAAGCCTCGACGACCGCGTGCGCTCGCGCCTCGCCGGCGGGCTGGTGGTCGAAATGGGTCCGCTCGGCGAGGAACTGCGTTTCGAGATTCTGAAAGCGCGCGTGCAGGCTGCGCGTTCACACCATCCGAGCTTCGACGTGCCGACGCCGGTGCTCGGCTATATCGCCAAGACCGTCACCCACAACGGCCGCGATCTGGAAGGCGCGCTCAACCGCCTGCTCGCGCACAATAAGCTGACCGGCCACGCCGTCACGTTGGAAATGGCGGAGCGCGAGGTGCGCGACCTGATCCGCCCGCAGGAGCCGAAGCGGGTCAAGATCGAGGACATCCAGCGGGTGGTGGCGCGGCAATATAACGTGAGCCGCTCTGACCTCTTGTCCTCGCGGCGTACGGCCAATGTCGTACGCCCGCGCCAGGTGGCGATGTATCTCGCCAAGTCCCTCACTTTGCGCTCACTGCCGGAGATCGGGCGCCGGTTCGGCGGCCGCGACCACACCACCGTGCTGCACGCCGTGCGCAAGATCGAGGGTTTGGTCGGCAACGACATGGCGCTGGCCGAGGAAATCGAGATCCTCAAGAGGCAGTTGCAGGAATAGCCCCTCGCCCGCTTGCGGGGGCGATGGAAAGGGCCCTGTGGACGCTTGGCGTCCGAAAGCCCGTCAGACTTGCGATTTTCGCGCTAACACGCCACCTTTGCTCCCCGGTCTCGCACCCCGCGAGACCGGCTTGCCGTCGCGCCCGGTTTTGAATTTCCATTGCGAAGGGCGGCATAGCGGGTCTCTCCATGAAAGTGACAGTCGAGCGTGCAGAGCTGTTGAAATCGCTGGGCCACGTCCATCGCGTGGTGGAGCGGCGCAACACCATTCCGATCCTGGCCAATGTGCTGATCAAGGCCGACAAGGGCTCGCTCAGCCTGAAGGCCACCGACCTCGACCTCGAAGTCACCGACTCGATCGCCGCGGAAGTCGCGCCCGCCGGCGCCACCACCGTGCCGGCGCATATGTTCTACGACATCGTGCGCAAGCTGCCCGAAGGCACGCAAATTGTCGTCGAAGGTACCGGCGACCGCTCGGTGCTGACCATCCGCGCCGGCCGCTCGCGCTTTACGCTGCAGACGCTGCCGGAAAGCGATTTTCCCGATCTCGCCGCCGGCGAGATGAGCCATTCTTTCAAGCTGGCGGCCGGCGACCTCAAGCGGCTGATCGACAAGACACAGTTCGCCATCTCAACGGAAGAAACGCGCTACTATTTGAACGGCATCTATCTGCACGCGGCCGGCACCGCGAAGGCCGCGACCTTGCGCGCGGTGGCGACCGACGGACATCGGCTGGCGCAATGCGAACTGCCGCTGCCGGACGGCGCCGCCGGCATGCCGGGCATCATCGTGCCGCGCAAGACGGTGGGCGAGGTGCAGCGGCTGATCGAGAGTGCCGACGGCGAGATCGCGATCGAACTGTCGGCGGGCAAGATCCGCTTCACCATCGGCAACATCGTGCTCACCTCCAAGCTGATCGACGGCACTTTCCCCGACTATGGCCGTGTCATTCCGGCCAACAACGACAAGCTCTTGACCGTCGACAAGAAGGACTTCGAAGCCGCCGTCGACCGCGTCTCCACCGTGTCGAGCGAGCGCGGCCGCGCGGTCAAGCTCTCGATCAACCCGGGGCGGCTGGTCTTGTCGGTGACCAATCCGGATTCCGGCAGCGCCACCGAAGAACTCGAGGTCGATTATGATTCCGATCCGCTCGATATCGGATTCAACTCGCGTTATCTGCTCGACATCGCGGCCCAGATCGAGGGCGAAGTGGCGCAGCTCAAGCTCGCCGATCCCGGCTCGCCTACGCTGATCCAGGACAAGGACGCCAAGGGCGCCTTGTATGTCTTGATGCCGATGCGGGTGTGATAGCCTCGCTGCGTGCCGAGCCACTCTGTCCTTCGTCATTCCGGGGCGCGGCCGAAGGCCGCGAGCCCGGACTCCATAATCCCGGTCTGTGAGCATGGTTTCCGGGTTCGCCGCCATAGCGCGTCGAAGACGCGCGTCAACGCGCCTATGGCGGCGCCCCGGAATGACAAAAAAAAATGACCGCCGCTTTTCTCCGCCGCCTCTCGCTGACGAACTTCCGCAGCTATCACGCCGCGCAAGTGTCGCTCGCGCGCGCCGGACCTGTCGTGCTGACGGGTGCGAACGGCGCCGGCAAAACCAATCTGATCGAGGCGATCTCGCTGATGGCGCCGGGGCGGGGCTTGCGCCGCGCAACGCTCGAAGAGCTCGCCTTCTCCGAAGGCGATGGAGCCTGGGCCGTTGCAGCCGAGATCGAAGGCATGCTTGGCCTTACGACGCTCGGCACCGGCATCGACGCGCCGGCGGGTGATGACGCAACGCCTCCGCGCCAATGCCGCATCGACCGCGAAACCGTCCGCTCGGCGGCGGCCTTTGCCGATCACCTGCGCGTGGTGTGGCTTACGCCGGCGATGGACCGCTTATTCAACGGCCCGGCATCCGAGCGCCGTCGTTTTCTTGATCGCCTGGTGCTGGCGGTCGACGCCGCCCATTCCAGCCGCGTCGCCGCGCTCGAGCGTTCTCTCCGTTCGCGCAATCGGCTTTTGGAAGATCCTCGCAACGATCCGCACTGGCTCGACGCCGTCGAACGCGAAACCGCCGAGGTGGCGGTCGCGGTGGCGGCGGCGCGCGCGGAAACCGTTGCGCGGCTTTCGGCCGCGCTGGCCGCCGCGCGCGAGACGGCGCCAGAGTTTCCGCGCGCGGAGCTTGCTCTCGCCGGCTGGATGGAACAGATGCTGCCGGCTCATAGCGCCACCGACATCGAAGACCGCTACCGCGCGCTGCTGAAGGACAACCGCGCGCGCGATGCCGCCGCCGGCCGCACGCTCGACGGCCCGCATCTCTCCGACCTCAGGGTCACGCACGCCAATAAGGGCATGCCGGCCGAAGATGCCTCCACCGGCGAACAAAAGGCGCTGCTGATCCGCCTGGTGCTCGCCCATGCCGGGCTGATCAAAGATATGACCGGCTTTGCACCCGTCTTGTTGCTCGACGAAGTCGTCGCGCATCTCGATCCGGTGCGGCGCGCCTCGCTCTACGACGCCCTGAGCATCCTCGGCGCTCAGGTCTGGATGACCGGCGCCGATCCCGCCGCGTTCGGCGACATCATGCAGCGCGCGCAGGTCTTCGAGGTGCACAACGGAACCGTGACGCCGCGGCCTTAAGTTCCTCGCACGCATCCACAAAGGTCCTGTTCGCCAGGAACCATCTCCGGTGAAACCGCTTTATTCCTAGCAACATGAAACAGGCGCCGGCACCGATATGGCGAACGCGAAAAAGAGATTGAAGGATGACTTGCGGGACGCGCTCCACCGGATGCGGATGGAACTCGATCGCGTCGAAATCCTGGCCGCCGCGCTTGGTGCCTTCGCCAAGCCGGTTCCGCGCTACAAGGCGGAATTTCATCACTTGAACGCCGACGGTAGCCGGCTCGACCGTTTCAAACTCGGGCCTGGGCGCCCGCGCCATTAAGACATTGCATACCAAGTCGCCGACGATTTTAGCGATCGCGGCAAATCGCAACCGTGCGCGATGCCGAAGCTGGTCGGCGTCAAGGCGGGCGCCGTCAGGCAATCGAGCAAGGGTGACGCAAAGAACAATCCGCCGCGAATACCGCCGTCAGGTGGCACAATCGAGGTTATCGACTTCACCAACAAGGTCGTCGCCAGTGTCGCAAGCGGCAGCTTTGCAGCCTTGTCGATGGCAGTTTTGGATGCGATCCGTGCCTTGAAATCACTGCCGTTTCGCGCGTGGAATCGAGCCGAAAACGCACCGGTTTTTCGCCTCGTTTCCGGGCTAAAATACTTTTCATTTCAATAATTTATCGCCGATCACTTTGCTCTGTACGACGCCCTTTTTTCGTGTCACACAAATCACCATATCCGACTCAATTTCCCGATCCGTTTGAAGGTGCCGCCGATGGCTGAACCGGCCCGCGATCTCCCGTCCAATGCCGAATACGGTGCCGAATTGATCAAGGTCCTCAAGGGCCTCGACGCGGTGCGCAAGCGGCCGGGCATGTCTCTCATTCCGGAAGAGACCATGCTGTCAGCCGTTTGCCTAATGAGCGAATCGCTGATATTGCTGTCAAAGGTATTCCAGCTGTTCCACCCCATCGGCGGTGTAAGAGCCAGAAGATCTCCTATTTTTATCGTCAGGGTACTCTCTGTTTTGCCAAATTTATTCTTAGCTGTGATCCTTACATCATACACTCCTGCTTCCGTGACATTTCCGGATAATATTCCCGTTGAAGAATCGAGCCTGATTCCATCAGGTAATCCTTCAGCTGTCCATTCAACAGGCCTCATGCCCTGTGTGGGTATAGCGAATAAAAACGGCGTCCCGGGTAAGGTGCCCGTCACCAGCGGAGGATTTATCCTGGGAACGTCATCACCGGAATTCATTTTGGGTGCATTGCAACCTGACAACACTGAAACAAGAGCTGTAATGAATAAGAATTTTTTCATGCCTGAGAAAAATAACTTATTTAATTTATTAATAATTTTTTTTTGTTTGTAATGCAAGTTTCTGAAATATAGCCGGATAATACGTGAATTTACTATCTGAGCTCTTCATTGTTGATCGTTACCATGCTGCAACTTTTCAGAGAGATTGCCTTCAGTTTTAGATTTGACGGTGAAGGAACCGCAGTCATATTATTCAGCTTTATGTTATTCACTTTCACGGCCTCAATAGCATACGTATAATAGTCAGCATCTACCCCTTCCCAGCCTATATTACCCTGGTTAAAATATATATTTTCGGCATTTTCAACATAAACGACAGGAACATCGGATTTAAATATTTCTTTGCCGGGTATTATATTCGGTCTCAGATCGAAATTACCGCCGCTGACCTTGTCCAATGCGCTTTTTCTTAGCACAAAATCGAAGTTTGTGAAATATATATTCTCTAATTTTGTTTCATCCGATGCATACATCAGTATTGCATTCTCGCCACGGCAGGTAATATTTTCAAAATAAATATTTCTTATAATTCCGACAGGATCATCTTTGACGCCTCGTAAAGCCGAAATTTTTATCGGTTCTCCATTACCCCACCAGTCGCCTGTATGCATTCGGGTCTCAATGCGGATATTTGTGAAATTCACATTCTGTACCGATCCTGAGTCCCGCACGGTTATATTAATGCCGCAATTGGAATCATATATCGTAATATTGTCAAAATTATAATTGGACATTGAGTTCTGATCCCATCCTCCTATTCTTATGGCACTTGATCTTGACCTGAGGATGCAATTGGAGACATTGATATTTTCAGATGGCTTAATGATATCCTTATATCCCGGATCACCAAAATGATGGGCATATCCTGCCAGGACTATGGCATCATCACCGCATGATATGATGCATCCTGACACATTTACATTGCTGCTTGAATTTATATCCAGACCGTCACTGTTCGGTATCAGAAGGTTATTATCGATTGAAATATCAGTTACAAATACCCTTTCGCAATGAACAATCAGGAAAGTCCAGTAAGGTGCATCGACTACCTCAAAATCCTTAAGGGCAACATTTATGCAGTTGCTGAATATTATCATCTGATGATATCTCTCCTTTGGCATTAGAGGTCCGTCGCCAATACCGCTTTCAACCTTTCTGAAATCATATTTCTGGCGGATATACCTGTTAACATCTCCCCTGATGACCTTTGCGCTGTCTTTATACATGAATTCCATTCCCTGACCAAATATTCTGCCCTGACCCGTTATGGAGACATTCCTTGAATCTTCCGTATAGAATACTCCGGCAAGTTGTTCATTATGTTTTTGATATGCAGACAGATCCGTTGTGGCTTTCAGCACTGCTCCGCTTTCGAGATGAAATTCAATGTTTGATTTCAGATTCAGGGTCCCGACAAGGTATTCCCCCTGGGGAACATAAACCACCCCTCCCCCGTTCAGAAAGCATTTGTCAATTGCATTCTGGATATTTAATGTCGTCAGCTGTTTTCCGTCATTTCTGGCTCCGAAATCCATGATATTGTAAATGGCTGATTGTGATGACAGAGACAAAATAGTAAAAACTAAATAGCCCAAGATCTTCTTTTTCATGGTTTATTGGGTTCAAATTATTAAATATTAAACACGAAGGACTCAAAGGGTTTCACTAAGGTACACAAAGGAAAGCACAAAATTTATTGACTTTCGAGGGAACACTTTATTGAAACAAACCCTTATTCGGAGTGGTACCCATTGTAAATTCCAGGATACCCCCATTCATTATCTCTTCATGGGTAATATATGATCTGTTGAGAACAGTACCGTTGAGCTTCACCTCATGTATATATTTATTTTCAGTTGACGCAAGTGGAGCTTTGACTGTAAAATACTTTCCCCGGGCAACCTCAATCTGTGCTTCCTGGACAATCGGTGAACCGAACTGATATTTTAATTCCGATGGATTCACAGGGTAAAAGCCCAGTGCGCTGAAAATATACCAGGCTGACATCTGACCGCAATCTTCATTGCCACATAATCCGTCAGGAGTATTCTTATACATCGTAGTCTGAATCTGTCTGTTGAGTTCCTGTGTTCGCCATGGCCGTCCGCAGTAGTTAAAAAGAAAGGTTGTATGGTGACCTGGTTCATTGCCTTGAGCATAAGCACCTATCAAGCCTGAAATATCGGGAGAGGCCTGTTCCCCTTTGACTCCCACGGGCATGTCAAACAGCTGTTCCAGCTTATCTGCAAATTTTTCCTTACCTCCCAGGAGACTGATAAGTCCTTCCACATCCTGTGGAACCAGCCAAAAATACTGCCATGCATTTCCTTCAGTATAGTCACTATGTTCATGGTTTGAATATAAAGGATCAAAAGGCGTAGTCCATTTACCGTTGCCTAGCTTTCCCCTCATAAAGCCGGTCTCTTTGTCATAATAGGCTTTATAGCTTTCAGAGCGCTTGAAAAAATATGAGCATCATCATTTTTCCCAAGTTTCTTTGCAACTGCAGCAACAGCCCAGTCATCTACAGCCACCTCAAGAGACTTGGCAACCGATTGTCCGACCTTGTCGGCAGGCATATATCCCAGCTTGTCATAAAGTCCATTAGTCACGGTCGAAAGTGACCTTTCCTTCATAGCCTTGAAAGCTTCCTCCTTGCTGAATTTGCCGATTCCTTTCAGGATTGCTTCAGCTATTACTGAAATGGAGTGATTGCCCACCATGCAGAATGTTTCATTTCCCTCGAGTTCCCAGACCGGGAGAATACCGCACTGTTCATAGTGATCAAGCATCGTTTTTACCATATCGTTTACCCTTGATTGCTGGGTAAGGGAAAACACGGATGAAGTGCACGGTAGGTATCCCAGAGCGAGAATACCGTATAGCGGTTATACCCGTCAGCTTCCAGTGCGGTACCTTTCAGACCCTTGAACTGTCCGTTCTGATCTGAAAAAAGTGCCGGGGCAACCATAGTATGGTAAAGCGCCGAATAAAAAATGGTTTTCTGCTGCGGGTCATCAGATTGAATCCGGATCTTTCCAAGCTCCTTCTCCCACGCATCAGATGCAGCCTGCCTCGTAGCTTCAAAGTCCCATCCGGGGAGTGATGCATCGAGGTTCTGCAGGGCATTTTCAATGCTTACGGAAGAAATTCCGACTTTTGCCATTATTATCTTATCGGAGAATGCAAAGTATCCGACAACTTTTTCTTCCCCGCCGACAGTTTTAATATCATATTTTGCAATTGGTTTTGAGAATCGAACTGCGAAAAAGACATGCTGATCGGCTGCCACTTGGTGTTGATAATCTGGATTGGGGAAGAAGGGCGTCATTTACAACATTGAGTGAAGTCTTGTAAGGCTTATCCCAGTTAATTGCAAAACCAAGGTTTATAATGATGTTTTTTTCTCCTCCTTCAGGAAATGTATATCGATGGAGTCCGGCTCTTTCCGTAACAGAAAACTCTGCCCCAATGTTATTATTTTTTAAAGTAACTCCATAATAACCGGCCACGGCTCTCAGGGGACGATGGCTGTATTTGCCGGCATATCTGGCTACAAAATCTTCGTTTTTCTTCCTTCCCGAAATGTAACTTCTGAGGTTACCGGAAGAAATGAGATGTCAGCCAGGTCACCAATACCTGTTCC
>CAVRHC010000015.1:0-37194 GCA_963720835.1 uncultured Pseudomonadota bacterium
AAATCCGCCGGCGCAATCTCCGGTCGCTTCGGTACACCGACCTGATTCAGGCAGTAATAGGGGCGGCGGTCATTCGGCCGCGTCGAGCGCAACATATCGACCATGTTCTTGGCGTTGCGCAAATTGGCGAGATCGGGCCCGGCAACCACGAGAATGTCGTCGGCGCTGATCAAAAGCCGTTTGGTCCAGGCTGACCATTGATGCGGGATATCGAGCACGACGCAGGGGATCGTGCCGCGCAGGGCATCGAGGATCCCGTCGAAGGCGTCGGCGCCGAAGTCGTACACCCGATCGAGTGTCGCCGGCGCTGCCAGCAGGCTCAGGTGATCGGTGCATTTCGACAGCAGCCGGTCGATAAAGCCGGTATCGATGCGGTCCGGTGAAAATACGGCGTCGGCGATACCTTGCGGCGGGTCCTGATTGTAGTCGAGGCCCGCAGTGCCGAAGGCGAGATCGAGATCGGTCACGACCGCGTCGAGCGAAAGATCGCGCGCGATCGCCCAGCCGACGTTATGAGCGATGGTGGAGGCCCCGACACCGCCTTTGGCGCCGATCACGGCGATGACGCGTCCGACGGGCTTGGCGTCCGGTGCCGAGAACAGACCGCAAATCGCGCGCACGATATCGATCGTTCCGACCGGCGCGATCAGATAGTCGCTGATCCCACGTCGCGTCAGTTCGCGGTACAACGTCACGTCGTTGATGCGGCCGATAACGATCACCCGCGTCCCGGAATCGCAGACCGCGGCGAGTTGGTCGAGTCCGTTTAGGATCTCTTCGGCGCGGGATTCCGATTCCAGAATAACGACGTTCGGCGTCGGCGAGCTGCGATAGGCTTCGACTGCGGCCGCGACGCCACCCATCTGGATCTTGACGTGAGTTTTGCCCAGGCGGCGGTCGTCACGGGCCGCCTGCACGGCGGCGGCGGTCTCCACCGTCTCGCAGAACGCCTGCACCGAAACCCGAGGCGCGGGCGCAATATGTTCGTCCGCCGCCACCGGCTCGACCGCTGGCGCCGTGACGAATTCGTTCTCAGCCTCTACGATTTGCTGTGTTTGTTTGATCATTTCCCGAGATCGCTGATTTTGCCCTTGTCGTAGCCGGTGTAGGTCCCGGACGGATCCTGGCCCTGGCGATATTTGTCGATCGCGACCGAGCGGCGCGCGGCATAGGCAGGTGCCTCACCGCGCGGCTGCACGAGGTCAGAGGGATTGTCGACCATCGCGGCGAGATTGCGTTGGGTTGCGCAGCCCAGATTCCAGTACGGGCGATTTTCGTTGTACTGCTTGTCGAAACCCGGTCCGAGGTCATGCGGCCACAGCCCGCACGGACCGGCTTCGGCGGTGAGCTTCGAAAATTTGATCTTGATGCTCGTCAGCGACAGGGGTGACGGATGATATTGCTGCAGGTAAATGGCGCGCCGTG
Source organism: uncultured Pseudomonadota bacterium (assembly GCA_963720835.1). Lineage (GTDB taxonomy): Bacteria > Pseudomonadota > Alphaproteobacteria > Rhizobiales > Xanthobacteraceae > Pseudolabrys. The sequence continues at coordinate 1,426 of CAVRHC010000015.1, forward strand.
GCACGCCGGCCGCCGCCAGAATAGACGTAATTTCGCGCAGAGAATCCGCCGCCGCGCGGTCGGTATCGCCGCCGCGCGGGACATCGATGATGATGCCGCTGGTTCCTTCGCGACGCCAGCCACGCGTGAAGGCAAGAACGTCGGCGCGCTGGCTCGGTGAAAGCCCGCCGCGATTGCGGCCTATGAAGACTTCGATGCCCTGCTCGCCCTCCTTCAAGGTAATCGGATGGCGTTGCCGATAGTCGTTCGGATAAACTTCCTTCGCTACCTGTTGCTGCGTCTGGCATCCGCCCAGCAAAGCGACGAGGCTGGCGGCCGTCAGGAGACGTCGCGCCGCGCTACTGCGGGGACCGATTGTTGTCCGTTGCCGAGTCATCACATTAGTCCCCGCTCAATCCAGAATGAAACCGTAATTGCCGTGCTGCTTGCCCGGCGTTTCCGCCTTGCCGGCAACGCCGTAGATGCGATTGAGACGGCCGAGCAGAATGCTCGACGGATCGTTCGGATCGGTAAAACCATCGTCAGGACGCGACAGGTGTTTTTGCGCGACCGCACGGACCACGTAGGGTGTGACCAGCACCATCAATTCGGTCTGGTGGTTGACGTAGTCGCGGCTCTTGAACAGGGCACCGAGAACGGGAAGCTGCATTAGGCCAGGCAGCCCGTTGATCGCCTGCTTGGTCTGTTCCTGAATCATGCCGGCCATCGCCAGCGAGCCACCGGACGGGATCTCTACGGTGGTCTCGGCGCGGCGGGTCCGGATCGAGGGAACGGTCAATGGCGTCGAAGATCCCGGCGTATTTAGGGAAATCGCGTTCTCCAGCGACAAGTCCGATACCTCGGTTTGCACCTTGAGGCTGATGCGGCCCGCCGAAAGCACAATTGGCGTAAAGGTGAGGCTGACGCCGAATTTCTTGAAGTCGATCTGCGGCTGGCAGGTCGGTGGGCTCGTGGTGGTGTCGCACGACAAACCCGACGGGATCGGAAACTCACCGCCGGCAACGAAGGTCGCGGTCTCGCCGGAAATCGCAGTCAGGTTCGGTTCTGCAAGCGTGCGGATGACGCCCGCGCGATCCATGGCGCTGAGCGTGGCATTGATGCTCGGGTTGGTGCCGAACATTCCGGTTAGCGATGAGGTCGGCGAAACGCCGGCCGCGGTGAACGAGTTCGAGCTGTTCAAACTGACGACCGCATTGCCGTAGTTGAGGGTGCCGGAAATATCGATACCGAGTTGCTTGATGACGTCGCGCGACACTTCGGCAACCGTCACTTTGAGCATGACCTGATCGCGGCTACGCACGGCAATTCCGTTCACGACCTTGGTGCCGTCGCCAACCAGCCGCGAGGCGACGTCGAATGCCTGTTGTGAATCGGCGGGGCTTGCGGCGGTGCCGGTCAGCATGACGGCGCCCTCGCCGACACCTTCGATGCGAATGTCGGATTCTGGAATCGCTTGCTTGAGCGCCGCACGCACACCGTTGAGGTCACGCGTGACCGCGATGTCGAAGCCGGCGATCTGCCGGCCCTGGGCGTCGAAGAAGAATATGTTGGTCTGACCGACCTTCACGCCGATCATGTAGACGCGGCGCGAGGTGCGGATCACCGCATTGGCGATCTTGGGATCGGCGACCAGTACGTCCTTGATATCCGCCGGCAAGTCGATGGCTACCGATTTGCCGATGCCGAGCGGAATGAAGCGAGAGGTCGCCTCGCTTGCCGCGACTTTGATGACCGGAACCCGCGCATCTGCGCCGATCGCCGGGGCCAGCGGCGCCAAGGCAGCGCCGGCGATCAGAGCCGCCAGCGCGGCGGTGCGGATCAGTGTCCTTTTCGCCATGTCCCCTCGGTCCCCTTGCCTGATCATTGCGTCGTGGTCGGTGTGCTTACGCCGAAGCGGATCATGTTGACGTTGCCTCGCCGGCCGCCATCGTCATCGTTCTTGGCTTCGGTCTTGTTGGCGTCGGTGATGCTGCGCAGCGCCAGCGACAGCGAGCCGAGATGCCGCGCCAGCGTGAGCGATTCGACTTGGCTCGGCGCCAGCTCGAGCGTCGCGGTCTTGCCGATCACGACTTTCTGCCCGTCTTTTTCCTGCACGGTTTGATCGATCGCCAGCACGCGCACGTTTTTGAGGATCGTTTCGCTGGTCTGCGTTTCGATGCCGGTCGCCTTCGAGGCCGCGGGATCGCGGCGCGTGAGAATGACGTCGACGTGGTCGTTCGGCAGGATGAAGCCGCCGGCGCCGGTCTCCGGCGAAATCTGCGTCGAGACGGCGCGCATGCCGGACGGCAGAATCGCGGCCATGAAGCCGGCCCCTTTGGCGTTGACCAATTTGGCTTCGCGTATCGGCTCGCCGGTCACGAACGGCACGCGCACCAGCAAGCCGCTCATCTTTTCGATGGCATCGGGACGATCGCTCTTGCGCACGAAATTACCGTTGGCCGTGCTTTTGGGCCAGGATTGCCATTTCACGTCCGCCGGCGTGATTTCCTTGCCGGTCGGAATGTCTTCTTTAGCGACAAGGATATCGACCGTATCGGACTTCGGCGCGGCCACTTCTTTGACCTGCACCGGTTTGTCGGATCGTCCCGCCAGCAGCGCGGCAATACCACCCGCTGCGACGGCGACACCCAGCACTACGACACGTGCGGCTTTCATACGCTCACTCTCTTACCCACCGACGGCCAGGCTTGGCCGTTTCAAACCACATGGCGGCCGGTGCGACCGCTTGCACCGGATTTCACCAGTTAAAGGTCAAGGCATGGTTAAGGAGCGGTATCTAAATCGAGTTAATTTTGTATTGCGCAAAATTTGCCGGGTTTTGTGCGCCGCTGGCATGCGTCAGGCGGCGGGCATCCAGCCGGTCTTGGGATAGATCAACATTGCTGCGGCCGCGAGCGCGATGCCATAGGGCACGCCGCCGCCTTTCTCGTGCAGGCGAAGAATCCATTTTTGCCGCGCCAACACGCCGGGCAGGGGCAGCTTGCGGAACTGGATCAGTATTATTGTGAGGACACCACCCAGGAGTGCGGCATAGGTCAGATAGTCCAAGAGATGGCCGAATCCGAACCAAAGCGCGGTCGCGGCCGCAAGCTTGGCGTCGCCGCCGCCGATCCAGCCCTGAGTGAAAAAGCCGAATGCGATGACCAGAACCAGCGCCGCCGCCGCGACATGCATGCCCACGGCGGCAAGGCTCATGCCGGTCACGAGCGTGAGTACGAGAAAACCACCGGCCAGTGCGAGCGAAATTCGGTTTGAGATGGTCATCGTGAAAAGATCGCTGGAGGCGGCGAACGCCATCAAGGCTGGAAACAGGAGGAGCCTGATCGCATCGATGAACATGGTGGTCGTCCCAAAGCGCCCGATTTTTCCCAAACTACGTCGCGCTGTGTTGCGGTTCGGTTAGCGCGCGGCGATCATCGTCCCGCGAGTTCCACGACGGTGCCGTACAAATGCAAAAGGCTCCGACCAAGAGCCGGAGCCTTTGCATTGGCTGAGGTGAGCCTGATTATTTCAGCTGGCTCGAAATGCTGGTGAACTTGGTGTTCAACTGGGTACCGAGGCCATTCACGATCGCGATGATGGCGACCGAGATGCCCGCCGCGATGAGGCCATACTCGATGGCGGTCGCGCCGGAGTCGTCCTTCATGAAACGCACGAACAGGTTTTTCATAGCTAGCTCCTAGATCCACACGTGGCTGTCTGAGGTGGCATTCAGCATCCGGATTGAGTTCCGGCTGGCCTTATCCACAGATGCGACCGTATCAATGAGGTCTTGCACGGCGGTTAATATGATCAGTGAAACAATAGGTATTCCTATGTATACTCTGCGTAGTTAACAAGTAGTATTTGAAAGAACAGCATGGTTAATGGATTCTTATCTTTGTAATTAAACTTTGAAATGGTGCTTTATTCTTGGAACGACTGCAGTATATTTGAACAAAGCCGCCTGGACGAAACGAAACAAGGGGCGCCGCGCTACTGGCTGGCCGGCGCGTAATACGCTGACGGCACTGTCGTCGGTGTCCGCAACTTGGGTGTGGCGGGCCCGAGCATCCGGCCAATTCCCTCAGAAGCGTGCGTTTATCGGATCTTAATTGCTTACGACGATACCGGATCGGCCGACTCCTTTGCCGCGTCAGGTCCAGACCATGTTGAACGAATTTTACGGCGTCCTGATCGTCGCCGGCGAAACCCTGCTCAAACTGGTGCCGATCTCGATCGCGCTTGGCCTGATCTTCGCGGTCCTCACGCATTGGCAGGCCTGCAATCCGGGCCGCCTGTGGTTTCAAAAGCGCGAAATCGGCACCGACATCCTTTACTGGTTTTTGGTGCCGCTCGGCTCGCGTTTCGTGCGCATCGGTCTTCTGGTGCTGGGCGCGTCGCTCTTTTTCAATATCCACGGCGAACAGGCGCTGATGGACTTCTATGAAAACGGCCACGGCCCGTTGTCCGAACTTCCGCTTTGGGTGCAGGCGATTATCTTTCTGGTCGTTTCGGATTTCCTGCTCTACTGGATCCATCGTGTCTTCCATGCTGGCGCCTTGTGGAAATACCACGCGGTGCACCATTCCTCGAAAGACATCGACTGGATTTCGGCAGCGCGCTTTCACCCCGTGAACCTGTTCCTCGGCACCATCGCCGTTGACGTGGCGCTGCTGCTCGCCGGCATATCGCCGAACGTGATGCTGTGGGTCGGCCCGTTCAACACGGCAAGCTCTGCCTTCGTGCATGCCAATCTGAAATGGACGCTTGGGCCCTTCAAATACGTGCTGGCGGGTCCGGTCTTCCACCGTTGGCACCACACGGCGCTCGATCGTGGCGGCAGCAAGAACTTTGCCGGCACTTTCCCGATCTGGGACCTGATGTTCGGCACGTTCTACATGCCGGAAAAGGAACTGCCGGACGCCTATGGTATCGACGACGAGCATTTCCCCGGGAGTTTCGGCAAGCAACTGGTCTATCCGTTCCTGCAATGACGCATGAAGCAGGCGTTATCGAGCATTCTTTGCAGTTCGTTCACCAATTTGCAGTCAACTCCTGAAGTGGCGGCCGTGCGTTCACGGCGGCCGTGCGTGTATGTAGCGTAGCGTACTGGAGAGTTCGATGGCGGCCGTGCTCGAGTCTTGCAGGCGACTGCTCATTGTTGTTCTGGCTGGCGCGCTACTGGCGGTCGCTGCCGCCGCGTCGGCGCGGGCCGATCTCCTCACCGTCCGGGTCGATCAGGCCCGTCTGCTGAAGCTGCCCGACGGCGTTTCCACCATCGTTATCGGAAATCCGCTCATCGCCGACGCCACCCTGCAGAATGGCAATCTTCTGGTTGTCACCGGCAAGGGCTATGGGCTTACCAATCTGCTTGCGCTCGACCGCAACGGCAAAGTCATCATGCGCGAAGCGGTGCGGGTGCTTGGGCCGCAGGGACGCGACCTTGTGGTGGTCTACAAGGGAGTCGATCGCGAGACCTATAGCTGCGCGCCGCAATGCTTGCCCCGCATCACGCTCGGCGATTCCAACGGCTATTTCAATGCCGCGCTCGCACAATCCGCCGCCCGCAACGGCCAGGCGCAAGGCAGCGGTGGCGGCGGTGGGGGCGGTGGACCGGCGCCGAAATAAGGCGGGGCTACCCTGCCGGCTTCGCTTGGTTAGCAGCCGCTTAACGTAATCGGCCTTGTTTCAAGTTCCCCCGGCAACACTTCGCAAACATGATTTTGCTAGGAAGGCGCGTGGTGGCCCGACACCGCCGAGTAATGAGAGCGTTGTCATGCTTAAGCCCTTTCGACGCACATTCGCGATCTGCGCGTGCCGGCTGTTGCCGGCGCGTCTTGCGCGCCGTTTCGTGCGTCGACAGGACGGTGCCGCCGCCGTCGAATTCGCGCTTGTCGCGTTGCCGTTTCTCGCGCTGATTTTCGCAATCCTGGAAACGGCGCTGGTGTTCTTTGCCAACCAGACGCTGGAAGCCGCGGCCTCCGATGCAGCCCGTCTCGTCATGACCGGTCAGGCACAAACGGCCGGGTATAACCAAGCGAGTTTCAAGCAGCAGGTGGTCTGTAACCTGCTGCAAACCGGCGTCAGCCTTTTCGACTGCAGCAATGGCGTTAAAGTCGACGTCAAGACCTATACGAGCTTTGGAGCGATTACCAACACGGTGCCCGTAAATAACGGCCAGCTCGACACATCGGGCATGGTTTATACGCCCGGCGCGGCCGGCGACATCGTCGTGCTGCGGCTTTACTACGAGTGGCCGATTTACGTGTCGTTGCTCGGCAACAACTTGTCCACGCTGGGCAATGGCAAACGCCTGCTGGTGGCAACGTCCGTATTCCGCAACGAGCCGTTCTGACCATGAAAACGCTGCGCTCACTCGCCCCAAACAAGATCGCGCGCTTCCTGCGCGATCGCCGCGGCGTCTCGGCGGTCGAGTTCGCCTTTGTCGCGCCGATCCTGATTACGCTCTATCTCGGTTGTGTGGAGATTTCAGACGGCGTCAGCGTCGACCGCAAGGTCAGCCTGACGGCGGCTGCGCTCGCCAACCTGTCGGCTCAGGTGACCACCATCACCAGCACCGACATGACCAATATTCTCGATGCATCGTCGGCGATCGTCGCCCCGTATTCGGCTGGCAATCTGGCGATCACGGTGTCGTGCCTCAAGATCGACTCCAACAAGAATACGAAAGTGATGTGGAGCGCGACGCGTAACGGCACCGCGCGTGGAGTCGGATCGACCTATACGTTCGATTCTGCAACGCAAGCGTTGAAAGTCGCCAGCAGCTATTTGCTTCTTGCGGAAGCGTCCTATTCCTATACGCCGATCGTCGGCAATGCGTTGACCGGAACGCTGACCTTGTCGGACAAGATGTTCATGAGCCCGCGTATCTCGCCGCCGACCTACAACAGCGTGGCGTGCAGCTGATTGCGTTCAACGCGCGTCCGGGATCGGCAGCGCGGTGCTCGACTTGATCCGCTCCATCGCAAAGCGCGACGTGACGTTTTTCAACGGCACCGTGTTGATCAGCTTCTTGTAGAAGGCGTCGTAGCCCGCAATGTCGGGCACCACCACGCGAAGCATGTAATCGACATCGCCGGCCATGCGATAGAATTCCATGACCTCGGGCATGGCGCCGACGACGTCGGCGAACTGCCGCAGCCAGTCCTGCGAATGGTCGCCGGTCTCGACCGAGACGAACACGGTGGTGCCGAGCCCGATCTTGTCGGGATCGACCAGAGCGACGCGGCGGGTGATGACGCCGTCCGCTTCCAGCCGTTGCAGCCGCTTCCAGCACGGCGTCGACGACAAGCCCACGCGCTGGCCGATCTCGGCCACCGAAAGCGAAGCGTCTTGCTGGACCACGGCGAGGATCTTGCGATCGACAGCGTCCATGTCGCGATAACTCCAAATTTAGCACAAGATAACTGCGATGTGAGGCAAAATAGAAAAATATTCTAGGTAGCCTCCTTACATGACTTTATAAGAGAAAAATCTTCTAACGCAAGCCCACGCGCACGTCCGTGCCGCGCTGCCGCTGCAACAGCGCGTCGACCTCAGCGCGCCGCGGCGCGCCGGCCGCGCCGCCAAAGCGCGTGCATTTGAGCGCGGCCACTGCGGCCGCAAAGCGCAGCGCGTCGGTCATGCTGCGTCCCTCTGCAAGCGCGAGCGCAAAGGCGGCGTGAAAGGCGTCCCCTGCGCCGAGCGTGTCGACGGTATCGACCGCGAAGGCCGGCATGTGGCGCAGCGTGCGGCCCTCAAGCCAATAGACGCCATTTTCGCCGTCAGTGACCGCAAGAAAGCCGCCATTGTGCGCGGCGAGGCAATAGAGCCCGGCCGCGAAGTCGGTTTCTCCGGTGGTACCGCGCAAAGCTTCCGCCGAAGCGATGACGTGGGTGCCAAGCGCAAGCAGGGAATCATCCGGGCGGGTTGCCTGATCGAGATCGATGATGACGGGGATCTTCCGCGCCGCCGCCGCGCGGCTCACGGCGGTGACGAACTCAGGGAAGCGGTTGTCGATAAGGAGCGCATCGGCATCGGTCACCAGCGCGTCGGCGTTTTGTGGCAACGCGTGGCCAAGACCGGTGCCGCGGCGGGTGGCAATTTCCTTTTCGCCGCTCGCATCGAGCAGGATGAGCGATACCGATGCGGTGGCGCCGGCAACGCGCATCACGCCGCTGCAATCGACGCCTTCGGTCTGTAAATCGGCGATGATGCGAACGCTGATCGCATCCTCATCATCGCCTAACGGCCCGGCGAAAGCGGCGCGTCCGCCGAGCCGGGCGACCGCCAGCGCCGCGTTGGCGGCGCAGCCGCCGCCGGTGACGATAAAATCGGAGGCCGGCACCTTGGTGCCGGGTGCGGGAAATTCTGCGACGCGCATCACGATGTCCTGCACCGCGATGCCGGCGCACAGGATCTTGGGCGCGCGTTCAGTCAAAGCCGATCTCGCCGTCGACCCAGGCGCGGATGATGTGATGCGCGATCGCGGCCGCCGGCGGCACCGTGATACCCTGCGGGTGCCGGCGCAGCATCATGGCGACGACCTCGTCCTTGCTGAACCAGCGCGCGTCCTCGAGCTCGTCGCGGTCGACCACGATATCGTGCGTCACCGCCTCGGCATGCGCGCCGATCATCAGCGACGTCGGAAACGGCCATGGCTGCGACCCGAAATACGTCACGCGTCCGCAACGAATGCCGGCTTCCTCGAGCGTTTCGCGATGCACGGCGTCCTCGATCGATTCACCCGGCTCGACGAAGCCGGCAAGGCACGACCACATCGTCGTCATGAAACGCGGCGAACGGCCGAGCAGGCAGCGCTCACCGTCCACCGCCAGCATGATCACGACGGGATCGGTACGCGGGAAATGTTGTACCTTGCATTGCGGGCAGTCGCGTCGCCAGCCGCCGTTGACGGGCTGCGTTGCGGCCCCGCAATTCGAGCAGAAGCGATGGCGCGCATGCCAATGCAGCACGGCCTTGGCTTCGGCGATCGGCGGCAGATGCTCCGGCGCAACCAGACCTTGCACCGCGATCGAGCGCAGGTCGGTGACAAGAAATCCGTCGCGCGTCTTCAAAGCCTCCGCCGTCGCCGGCGCAACGCCAAACCCAAAACGCGGCATGTTGTCGATCAGCCCGAGAAACACCGTCTCGGTCACGGTGTCGAGCGCGCGCGCCTGCGCCAAAGTGAAGAGCGGATCGCTGGCCTGCGCGCTTTGCCTGGTAACGATCAGTTCACCGCCAATCACATAGGCGCGGGCCTGCGGATCGTCGGCGAAGGCACGCAGCGCGGTCTCGTCGGTGCGGCGTTCGGCCGCGCGTTCGATGCGGCTGTCGGTATAAGCAAGGTGCGGCTTGGCGCCGAGATCGGGGCGAGGCGACATGTTGGCGGGGAAATTCGCATGCCGCAGCGCGCCGCGCAACGCGTCCGTTTCGGTCGAGAATTGGCGCTCAATTGATTGCAAGCGCGCGGCGCAAAGTTCCGATCAGCGCGTCACGCGTCGCCGGTTCGTAATAAATCGGTGGAACAGCGCCCCAGACCGGCTTCGGCCAGGCCGCGTCGCTTTTGCGCCGCGCGATCACATGCACGTGCAATTGCGCCACCTGGTTACCGAGTGCGGCAATGTTGAGCTTGTCGCATATCGTGGCGGTCTTGAGCGCGCGCGCCGTCCTGTCGATTTCGCCGTATAGCTGGTTCTGCTCGTCCGGCGTCAAATCGATTAGCTCGACAAGCCCGGTCTTGCGTGGCACGAGGATCAGCCAGGGGTAATTCGCGTCATTGGCCAGCAGCAGGCGCGACAGCGGCAAGTCTCCAACCGAGCCGGTGTCGGCTGCCAATTGCGGGTCCAGTTTGAAACCTGTGCTCATGAGATGTCCTTGAACCTTCACGCCGCAGCCGGCGACTAATCAACGTATTCTATTTCCGCGATAGGACTTGTGATGGACGTTCGTCAATCGCCTCGCTACCGCATCGATCGCCGCCGTTTACTGTGCGCGCTGTTGATCGCCGTTCTGCCGATCGGCTCCGCATCGGCCGATGAAGATATGGTCGCCTTCGTGCGCGGCGTTTACGCGCAGCAGGTCAGGTTGCATGCGGCGGGCGAGAACCTGCGCGAGCGCGAGTTCGTTGCGCTGTTTTCGCCTGATATGGTTGCGCTGATGCGGGCGCCGCGGCCTGGTCTGGAAGGCGAACCGGCCGGCCCGCTCCTGAACGCGTTTTTCGGCTGGGGGGTTTTGCCTGGCCAGCCGGTCACGCTGATGGAGGTGGCGGCGACCGAAGGCGGCGAAGTCAATGTCGACCTGATCGTCCGTAGTGAACGTCGCCGGGTCACGATCCGGCCTGTGCGCGCCAATGGCCTGTGGACAATTGCCGATATTTCCTACGGCCGGGGCGAGGCTTTGCGCAGCTACTACATGCGCATCACAGGGCACTGAGCTTGCATTCCCGTTCCGTTCCGCCGATATAAGACGCGGGAGGTTGGCGGTGGACGAGCCACTCGCCAACCGGGTCAGGTCCGGAAGGAAGCAGCCCTAACGAGCACGGATCGGGTCGCTCGTCAGCCTCCCACCCAATTGCACGACTGAATGAGCCAGGCGCGCGTGGCGCCTGTGGCGGATGGCGCAATGAGCGAACCGGAAAAAGCCGCCGAGCAGCCCGCCGCAGAGGGCGGCGGCTATCGCGTGCTGGCGCGCAAGTATCGCCCGGCCAGCTTTGACGACCTGATCGGCCAGGACGCCATGGTTCGCACCGTTTCCAACGCGTTCGAGACGGGGCGCATTCCGCAGGCCTGGATCCTCACCGGCGTACGCGGTGTCGGCAAGACAACGACCGCCCGCATTCTCGCCCGCGCGCTCAATTACGAACTGCCGGACGGCTCGGTGAAGGCACCGACCGTGACCATGCCGGTGATGGGCGTGCACGACCAGCCGATCATGGAAAGCCGCCATCCCGACGTGCTGGAGATGGACGCGGCCTCGCACAACAGCGTGGAGGATGTGCGCCAGATCAATGACGCCATCCGTTACGCGCCGATGTCGGCGCGCTACAAGGTCTACATCCTCGACGAAGTGCACATGTTGTCGGGCGCGGCCTTCAACGCTCTCTTGAAAACGCTGGAAGAACCGCCGCCGCACGCCAAGTTCATTTTCGCCACCACCGAAATCCGCAAAGTGCCGGTGACGGTGCTGTCGCGCTGCCAGCGTTTCGATCTCCGTCGTGTCGACGCCGCGCTCCTGGTCAAGCATCTGGAAAACATCGCCGCCAAGGAAAAGATCGACGCCGAGCCTGCGGCGCTCGCATTGATCGCGCGCGCGGCGGAAGGCTCGGTGCGTGATTCGCTGTCGCTGTTCGATCAGGCGATCGCGCATGCCGCGGGTCCTGTGCGCGCGGAAGACGTGCGGCAGATGCTCGGGCTCGCCGACCGCGTGCGTATCGTCGATTTGTTCGAAGCGGTGATGAAGGGCGACACGCCCGCGGCGTTAAAAGAGCTGCGCGAGCAATACGATATCGGCGCGGATCCGGCGGTGATCTTGGGCGACCTTGCCGAGTTCACCCACTTTGTCACCCGCGTGAAGATCGTGCCGTCCGTTGCCGACGATGTGTCGCTGTCGGAAGCCGAGCGCACCCGGGCACGGGATTTCGCCACGAAACTGTCGATGCGCGTTCTCTCGCGCGCCTGGCAGATGCTGCTGAAGGGCGTCAGCGAAGTGCAGGCCTCCGGCCGTCCCGTTGCGGCCGCCGAGATGGTGCTGGTGCGTATCGCTTATGCCGCCGACCTGCCGACGCCGGATGAGGTTCTGCGGTCGATGGCGGAGGAGGGCAGTGCGCCCGCGCGCCCGCAAGGCAATGGCGGCGCGGCGTCCGCGCCGTCGCAAAACTTTGCGCCACGTTATGACGCATCGCGCGGAGGTCCCCGCACATCGGCGGCGGTGTCGCCGCGCGTCGCCGATGAGCCGGCGCATAACGATGCACCCGAAGCCGCGTTGACGCTAACGATCGTCTCTTTCGAACAGTTGATCGCGCTGGCTGCGGAAAAACGCGACATGCCGGTCAAGCTCGCGCTCGAGCGCGACGTGCGGCTGGTGCGTTGCGAGGATGGCCAGCTGGAAATCGCGCTCGAGCCGACGGCGCCCAAGACTTTCGTGCATGATTTGCAGCGCAAGCTTGCGCAATGGACCGGCAAGCGCTGGATCGTGGTGGTATCGAAAGAGCAGGGCTCCGCCACGGTGCGCGAGCAAAGCGAGGCGCGACAGGCCGAGATCGAGCGCGGGGTGCTCGACGATCCGCTGGTCCGGTCGGTGCTGAGCCGCTTTCCCGGCGCCAAGATCGTCGGCGTGACGCAGAACGCGCCGGACGCCGGCGAGGCCGACGCGACGCCGGCGCCCGATGAGAGCGAGGACTAGCCCATGATCCCGAAAAGTGGGAACCGGTTTTCGGACAAGATCATGGGCCAAAGGAAATAAGCCTATGACCGATTTCATGGCCCTGATGAAGCAGGCGGCGGAGCTTCAATCCAAGATGCAGGCATTGCAGGCCGATCTCGATCATGTCGAGGTCGAGGGCACCGCCGGCGGCGGCATGGTGTCGGTGACGCTCTCCGCCAAGGGCGATCTCAAGGGCATCAAGGTCGACGACTCGCTGATGAAGCCTGAGGAAAAGGACATCCTCGAGGACCTGCTCATCGCGGCCCATGCGGATGCGCGGCGCAAGGCGGAAGCCGCGCTGCAGGAGAAGATGAAGGCCCTCACCGGCGGCATGCAATTGCCGCCGGGGATGAATCCCTTCGGCTAAGCCGCTTCTCCTTTACGAGCCGCAGACACTTATGCCCACCGCCGTCGCCGGACCCGAAATCGAGCGTCTCATTCAGTTGCTGGCCCGCCTGCCTGGCCTGGGCCCGCGCTCGGCGCGGCGGGCCGCGCTTTTTCTCATCAAGAAGCGCGAGGCGCTGATGGCGCCGCTGACCGCCGCGCTCGAGACCGCGATGGAGAAAATCGAGGTCTGCAAAACCTGCGGCAATATCGACACCCAGAACCCCTGCACGGTCTGCATCGACCCGCGGCGCGATGACTCCATCATCGTCGTTGTCGCCGATGTCGCCGATCTGTGGGCGCTGGAGCGCGCGCACGCGGTCAACGGGCGCTATCACGTGCTCGGCGGCACGCTGTCGCCGCTTGACGGCGTCGGCCCGCAGGACTTGACCATCGATGCGCTGGTCTCGCGCGCGCACGAGCCGCAGGTGAAAGAAGTGATCCTCGCGCTCAACGCCACCGTCGACGGCCAGACCACCGCGCACTACATCACCGAATTGCTGCAGGACGCCAATGTGAAGGTAACGCGCCTGGCGCACGGTGTGCCGGTCGGCGGCGAACTCGACTACCTCGACGAAGGCACGCTCGCCGCCGCCATCAAGCAGCGGACGCTGTTTTAGTGGATCGCGAAGTAAATCCGATCAGGTGGAATGCACTTTTTTGCGAAATTCGTTCGGTGACAGGCCGGTCGCTTGCGAGAAGATGCGGCTGAAATAAGCCGGATCGTCGAAGCCGAGCGCATAGGCGATCGTTGAAACCTGCAAATTCGTATAGACGAGGTTGCGGCGCGCCTCGCGCACGATGCGGTCGCGGATCATGTGCGTGGCAGGCAAGCCGAAGGCCTCGCGCGTTAGCCGGGTGAGGTGCGTCGGCGTGATCTTCAGCGCGGCGGCATAGCGCGCGACCGGCCAGTGCGCGGTGTAATTGGCGTCCAGCAACACCTCGAACTTCTTGATGATGTTGGGATCGGCGGGGCTGCCGGCCGGCATCTGCTCGGCCGCCAGCGCGCGCGCAACGGTGCCGAGCAACATGGCCGACAGCGCCTTGAGAACATGCGCGCGGGCAAATTGGCGCGCGCCATGTTCGACGAAGATGTCCTGCATCAGCTTGCGCATTTGCGGCGTTCCGCGGAACACCGCGGCTTCCGCCAGAACGCGGCCGAGCCCTTCCTGCGGGATCAGCACCTCGTCGAGGATTTCGCTCGCGATGGTGACGACCCAGCCTTGCGTTCCCGGCTTGAAGGAGAAACCGTGCACGTGGCCGGCTGGCGCGTTGACGACGTCCATGGCGCGCAACCGGTGCGAATGTCCCTCGAGCGTCACGATGCCGCTGCCGCGGGCCATGAGCAGGACCTGATGCAGGTGGGCGTGGCGGTGGGGTGCGAATTCCCAGTCGTGCAGCACAGAGCGCGCGGCGATGGTCTCGCAATGAACGACGTCGGGCAGGTCACGCACCTCGCCGAAGAGGTTGTACGAGCGGATGGCGGAGGTCAGCGGCGTCCGGGTCATGTTCGATTTGTACAAGACAAAGTGCGCTCGATCCATTCCCCCGAACGGGCCGCGCCAGCATGTTCAGGGTGCCGGCGGGCGCAAAGACCCTCCGGGCAAGCTGGAGGACGTTCCATGAAAACGCAGGTCTGCATTATCGGCGGCGGCCCATCGGGCCTGCTGCTCTCGCAATTGCTGCATCTGAAGGGCATCGACACGATCCTGCTTGAGAAATACAGCCGTGAATACGTGCTGGGCCGGATCCGGGCGGGCGTGTTGGAGCACGGCTTCGCCGATCTGATGCGCGAGGCGCAGTGCGGCGAACGCATGGACCGCGAAGGCGAGATCCACGAAGGCATCTTTATCTCGCACGACAAAGGCATGGACCGCATCGACTTGCACAAGCATTCCGGCGGAAGCTCGGTGATCGTCTACGGCCAGACCGAATTGACGCGCGATCTCTACGAGGCGCGCGCGCGCATGAAAGGCAACGTCATTCATAACGTCGAGGATGTCGCGCTGCACGATCTGACCTCGGCGGCGCCCTATGTGACCTATCGCGAGGGCGACCAGATTATTCGCATCGATTGCGACTACGTCGTCGGCGCCGACGGCTTTCACGGCGTCAGCCGCAAGTCGATCCCGAAGGACATCTTGCGCGAATACGAGCGCGTCTATCCGTTCGGCTGGCTGGGCGTGCTGTCACGGACCAAGCCGGTTTCGCCGGAACTGATCTACGCCAAACACGAGCGCGGCTTTGCGCTGTGCTCGCTGCGCTCGCAGGTGCTGAGTCGCTACTACATCCAGGTGCCGCTCGAGGATACGGTCGAGGACTGGTCGGACGATGCGTTTTGGGGGGAGCTGAAGCGGCGGCTGCCGGCCGATGTTGCGGCGCGCATGATTACCGGTCCTTCGATTGAAAAGAGCATCGCGCCGCTACGCAGCTTCGTCGCCGAGCCGATGCGCCACGGCCGGCTGTTTCTCGCGGGCGATGCGGCGCACATCGTGCCGCCAACCGGCGCGCGCGGCCTCAACAGCGCGGCCTCCGATATCTACTATCTCTATCACGCCATGATCGACCACTACCAAAAGCATGATGACGCCGGGCTCGATGGATATTCGGACAAGGCGCTGGCGCGGGTGTGGAAGGCGCAGCGATTCTCCTGGTGGATGACGATGATGCTGCATCGCTTGCCGGACCAGGCTTCTTACGACCGGAAACTGCAAGAGACCGAGTTGGCGTATCTGCTGTCGTCGGAACGGGCGCAGCAGTCCATGGCCGAGAATTATGTGGGTCTGCCGTTCTGAGTAGCGCTCGGGCTATCCTGTTTTCGGCGCGAACTCACGGAAGTGCCCGATGCGTTGCAGCCAGGCGAGCAGGATGAGGCTCGGGATCGCCGACAGCGCGGTGATGGCGAAGAACCAGGCCCAGCCGGTCGCTTCCGCGATGAAGCCGCCGCCGGAGGCGAGCGTCGTGCGCCCGACCGCGGCGAGCGCGGTCAGCAGCGCATATTGCGTGGCGGTGTGGGCGCGGTCGCCGCACAGCGCCGAGAGATAAGCGACGAAGATCACGGTGCCGATGGCGCCGGTGAAATTCTCAACGATGATGGTGAAGGTGAGTGCCGGCACGCTCACGCCGACCCACGCCAGCCAGCAGAAGGTGAAGTTCGAGGCCATCTGCAGGAAGCCGCCGACCCACAGGCTGGTCGACAGCGGCAGCGCGCGCGCCATCGAGCCGCCGGCGAAGCCGCCGATCAGCGCGGCGGCGAGGCCGACGCCTTTGACGACGGCGGCATAGGTCGCCTTGTCGAAGCCGATATTGATGACGAAGGCGGCCGTCAGCGCGCCGGCAAAGGCGTCGCAGAATTTGTACAGCACCACGAACAGCAGGATGATGATGGCGCCGTTGCGGGCAAGAAACTCGCCGAAAGCGCCGAAGGCGGTATCGGCGAGGCGTTGCAAGGGGTTCTGGCGCGCATGGTTGACCGCGACGTTTGGTGCATCGGGCTCTGTCGCCAGCAGCGTGGCGATCATGCCGATGGTCATGCAGGCGGCCGCCGCCACATAACCCCACAGCCAGACGGTATCGCGCGCGACGCCGGTCTCTTCCAGCCAGGCAACCAGGAACAGCACGCCGGCGCCCGACGCCAGCATGCCGATACGGTAGGCGGCGACATAACCGGCCATGCCGGCGCCTTGTTCGTTCGTTTCCAGGCTCTCGACGCGGAAGGCGTCGACCACGATGTCCTGCGTGGCCGAGGCCGTGGCGACGAGAACGGCGCCGAAGATCACCAGCCAAAGAGATTTTGTCGGGTCGCCGAAGCCGAGAAAGATGATCGCGGCAATGAGCAGAAGTTGGGTGAAGATCAACCAGCCGCGGCGGCGGCCGAGCAGGCGCGACAAGACCGGCACGTCGAGCGCGTCGGTGATCGGCGCCCAGACGAATTTGAACGTGTAGGGCAGGCCGACCAGCGAGAACAGCCCGATGGTGCCGAGGTCGATGCCGCTTTCGGTCAGCCACACCGCCAGCGTGGTGCCCGAGAGCGCCAGCGGCAGACCCGACGAGAAGCCGAGAAACAGCACGATCAGCACGCGCGGCTTGAGATAGACCGCCAGCGCTTCGAGCCGGCCGGGGCGCGTGGTTGCTTCGGGCGATGCGACCATACGCTATTCGCCGGCCCGCAATTTGCGTACCGGCGCTTCAATCACCTCGGCGTCCTGCCGCTCGTCATCGAATTCGAGCGCGTCGATCTTGGCGGCGCGCTTCTCGATGCGGCCGGTGGAGGTGAGAATACTGACCAGATCGTCATTGGCCTGGCCGAAATGGGTTTGCAGCTTGCGCACGCGGTCTCCGAGCAGGCCGACGTCCTTCATCATGTGGCCGACTTCGGTGCGGATCTGATCGGCGGCTTCGCGCATCTCGGCGTCCTTGCGCACCTGCTTGATGACCTGGATCGCCATCACCATCAATGTCGGTGACACGATCATGACACGAGCACGCTGGGCCCGCTGCACGAGGTCGCCAAAACGCTCGTGCAGGTCGGCGTAGACCGACTCAGACGGAATGAACATCAGCGCGATGTCCTGCGTCTCGCCGGGGATCAGGTATTTTCCGGCGATGTCGGAGATGTGTTTGGCGATGTCCTGCTTGACGCGCGCTCCTGCCGTTTTGCGCTCCTCATCGGTCGCCGCGTCGCGCCAGGCGGACACCGATTCGAGCGGAAACTTGGCGTCGACGATGAGCGGCCCGGAGTCCGGCATGAAGATCGCGCAGTCCGGCCGCGAGCGGTTCGAGAGCGTGAACTGGAATTCATAAGCGCCCTTCGGCAGCACGTCGGCGATGATCGCCTCGAGCTGGCCCTGTCCGAAGGCGCCACGCGACTGCTTGTTGGACAGCACGTTCTGCAGTGAGCTCACCTGCGTCGCGAGTTCCGTGATGTTCTTCTGCGCGTTGTCGATCACCGCCAGCCGCGCATGCAGTTGCTGCAGGTGCTCGGTGGTGTGCTTGGCTGAGGTCTGCATGGAATCGCCGAGCCGCGCGCTCACCGCATCGAGCCGCTCATGCACCGTGTGCTGGAGCTGCGACTGTGCCTTGGCGAGCAGGTCGCCCATGGCCAGGATGCGGCCGTTGAGATCGGCCATGCGCTGCTCGACCACCGGGTCCGTCACCGGCTTGCGCGGGCGCAGCATCAGCACGAGGATGACGATGACGCCGAGGGTGACCAGCACGCCGGCGCCGAGCGCGACCCAAAGAAGCGCGTCGGGCGTGAGGTGCAGGTTGGCGGCGAGACGGGCGATGATGTCGGGCATTGGGCGCTTCTAGCGCGATTCGGGGAGGCTTGCGAACGAACGGCGAACGGTATGGTGAAAATGCCCTTATCTCAAGGGGAAAGCCGAGATTGACCCCATTGTCCTCAACCCTTAAATCGCGCCAATGGCGAAACGCGACATCCTCATCATCCCCGAAAAGCAGCTGCGGCTGACGTCCGAGCCGGTCGGCGCGATCGACGCGTCCGTGCGGGCGCTGATCGAGGATATGTTCGAGACGATGTACGAAGCGCCCGGCATCGGGCTCGCCGCCATCCAGATCGGCGTGCCCAGGCGCGTCATCACCCTGGACCTCGCCAGGAAGGACGAGCCGAAGGCGCCGCAGGTGTTCGTCAATCCGGAGATCGTCTGGTCGTCCGAGGAAAAGTCGGTCTACGAGGAAGGCTGCCTGTCGATCCCCGAATATTATGAGGAAGTCGAGCGGCCGGCCGCGGTGCGGGTGAAATACCTGGACCGTGACGGCGAGCGACAGGAAATCGAGGCCACCGGGCTTTTGGCGACGTGCCTGCAGCACGAGATCGACCACATCAACGGCATCTTGTTCATCGACCATATCTCCAAGCTCAAGCGCGACATGGTGGTGAAGAAATTCACCAAGGCGCACAAGCGCGGCGAAAAGCCGGTGTTCAAGGACGACGATCCGCCCGAGCATCACATCGGGTAAACTCGGCGCGCGTTTCCCTGACGTCGGCGAACGGAGCATTTGACGGGCCATGCCGCTGCGCCTGATCTTCATGGGCACGCCCGATTTCGCGGTGCCGACTTTGCTCGCGCTCGCGGATAGCGGGCACGAGATCGCCGCGGTCTATACGCGCGCGCCCAAGCCCGCCGGCCGCCGCGGGCTGGAATTGCAGCCGACACCGGTCGAGCGCGAAGCAAGGCGTCGCGGCTTGCGCGTGCTGACGCCGAAGTCGTTGCGCGACCAGGCGGCGCAAGCGGACTTCAGCGCCTTCGAGGCCGACGTGGCGGTGGTGATTGCCTACGGCCTCATCCTGCCCAAGCCGGTGCTCGATGCGCCGCGGCGCGGCTGCTTCAACGTGCACGCCTCGCTGCTGCCGCGCTGGCGCGGCGCCGCGCCCATCCATCGCGCCATCATGGCCGGCGATGCGGAGAGCGGCGTCACCATCATGAAAATGGATGAGGGGCTCGATACCGGCGCCATGGCGATGGTCGAGCGTATGGCCATTGGCCGGGATATGACCACCGGCGATCTGCACGATGCGCTGGCGCGGCTCGGTGCCGACTTGATGGTGCGCGCGTTGGCCGCGCTCGAGCGCGGCTCGCTCACGCTGACGCCACAGCCCGAACAAGGTGTCACTTACGCCGACAAGATCGATAAGAGTGAAACGCGCATCGACTGGTCGAAGTCCTGGCAAGAGGTGCACGACCATATCCGGGGCTTGTCGCCATTTCCCGGCGCCTGGTTCGAGCTCGACGGCGTGCGCGTGAAAGTCCTGCGCACGACCAAGGGTGAAGGACGTGGCGTGCCCGGCACAGTGCTCGACGATCACCTCACGATTGCCTGCGGCGACGGCGCGGTGCGGCTCGTGCAAGTGCAGCGCGCGGGCGCGAAGGCGATGAGCGCGGAGGAATTCTTGCGTGGCACGGCGGTCACGCCCGGCGCGAAGGTTGCCTGACGTGCCGCGCTACAAACTCACCCTCGAATACGACGGCGCGCCGTTTTGCGGCTGGCAGATTCAGACGGATCAAAAAACCGTACAGGGCGTGCTGATGACGGCGATTGAGGCGTTGTCGGGTGAGAAAGCGCCGGTGCAGGGCGCCGGCCGCACCGATGCCGGCGTGCATGCGCGCGGGCAGGTGGCGCATGTCGATCTCACCAAGGACTGGGACACCGACACCGTGCGCGACGCGCTCAACGCGCACTTGCGGCCGCATCCGGTTGCCGTGCTTTCGGCTGAGAAGGTGACGGCCGATTTCAACGCCCGCACCTCGGCCATCAAGCGCCATTATCTCTATCGTATCCTCAACCGCCGGCCCGATCTGACGCTCGATCTCGGCCGCGCCTGGCGGGTGCCGCGCCCGCTCGACGCACAAGCCATGCATGCCGCCGCGCAACGTCTTGTCGGCAAGCACGATTTCACGACCTTTCGCTCCACCGAATGCCAGGCCAAGTCGCCGGTGAAGACGCTCGATCAACTGGACGTCGCGCGCGAAGCGGAAGAGGTGATCGTGCGCGCCTCGGCGCGCTCGTTCCTGCACAACCAGGTGCGCTCCATGGTCGGCTCGCTGGTCACGGTCGGCGAGGGCAAATGGAGCGCCGACGATCTCACGCGCGCGTTGGAGGCGCGCGACCGCACCGCCTGCGGACAGGTGGCGCCGCCGGATGGGCTTTATTTGATGCAGGTGGATTACTGAGGCGGACGACCGTCAATCGAGAGTGTCGACGCCAGCCCGCTCATTTCGACAGAAGGCTCTTTGTAAAGCGGTCCTTGATCTCGATCGGACCGAGGGGAATGACGCCGATGTTATCTGGCATGCCAACCTGCGTGCGGATCAGGATGAAGTATGGCCCCTGATCGCCCGTCAGTGCGGCCGACACGGCAGGCGCGATGCGCTCGCGCTCGGTGACGACGTCGATCTGGTCCAGGCCGGCGGCACGCGCCACCTCGTCGAGCCTGAGCCGCTCGGCCGTAAACGACGGCTGGAAGCCGGTCGACCCGTTGGCCCCGTTGTCGATGACGATCTGAACGAGATTTTTCGGCCGCGTGTGTCCGATCGTTGCAAACCCGCCCATGTTCATCGTGACAGCCGCGTCGCCGTCGATAACGACGACTTTCCTGGGCTGGGACAAGGCAAGTCCGTGACCGATGCTGGTGCATAATCCCATCGAGCCCAACATGTAGAAATTTTGCGGGCGATCACGCAGGGTGAACAATTCCTGGGCTGGGTGACCGAGCGTGATCACGACGGGCTCGTCGGTGACGGCCCGCATGATCTCCTGCAACGCTTCGTAACGGCGCATGTCGGATCGTTCCTATTTTTCGCCAGCCCAGAAGCTGAAAGGCAACAGAATGGCGAGCGAACGGTTGGCCGCACGCGCTGCTTCGATTGCCGGTTTCACCGAACTGAGCATTGACGGTGCCGTGACGCTCATTTGGTCGACGCCGATGACTTTCAGGAGATCCGTGATGGCACCGCCCATCATCCGCTGTGCCTCGATCGGCTCGCCGTCGCTGCCGCGGTGGCTGACGATGAAGACGACCGGAACGCGGTAGTAGTTGAGCAGCGATAGAATGGCGTTCGCGCTGTTGCCGAAGCCGGAGTTCTGCATCACGATGGCGGGTCTTCGTCCGGCGAGATACGCGCCGCATGCCATGCCGACGCCTTCCTCCTCGCGCGTAACGGGCGTGTAGATGACCTCGGTGTCGGCCTGGAGCCGGTCGATCAGCCCGGCCAGCAGCTTGCAAGGGACCGACAGGAAGAAGTCGAGGCCGCTTGCGCGCAGTGTCGTGTAAAGAGTATCGGTCGGGCTCTGGCTCATTCAAGGACCGCTATTTCGGGATTTTGTTATGTTCCGCGCGCGCGCGATTATAGGTGGGTTTGATCGACCACCCAAGGACATCGGGTGACACCAGCAGCCTATCCGCTCAGGGTCACGAGCAGGCGACGATTTAGCCAGGCTTTAAGGTTGGTTTTTCTTTAGAGGCTCCGAGTTGTCAAAATCGCAAGCTGACAAGAGTTTGCTCAAACCACCGAGCGACTTAATCCGGCAGCCCGGCTCTTCGCAAGCCGTCTTCATATCTGGCGACACCATCTGCGCTTCGAATCGGCATCCAGTCCTTGACATCGGAAACGCGCATCGCGGAGTCGACCGCACGCAAATGCGCCATAACTTTTTGCGCTTCGGAATGTCGTCCTGCAAGCTCCTGGGCCGCCGCCACATAGCATATGGCGGGCAAATAATGCGGCCGCAGTTGCATGGACTTTTCCCCCCAACTCGACGCTTCATCGTAGCGGCCCGCGATAAAATGAGCCAGTCCGATCGCGCCCAAGGCGCGGAAACTAAATGGATCGAGCGGGCTCAGACGCATCGAGTTCGTCGCACGCTTGATGGCTTCGTCGGACTCACCAAGAAAAGCTTTTGCCCAACTGCTGGACACCAAAGCCGTTGCAAAATTCGCATTGAGCGCAATCGCCCGATCGATATAGGCGGACCCCTTCTCGACCTCGTGAACGACGAAGGCGAGCGTATAGCCGCCAGCCGCCAATGCCACGGCGTCATCCGCGCCTAAATCGACCGCCAGTCTAGACAGTCGCGCCGCTTCGGCGACTTCCGACGCGCGGTCGATGATCCACCGGTTTCCTTTTCGCATAACAAAACAATAGGCGGCCATTCCATAGGCCGCGGCAAAGCCCGGGTCCAATTCGGTCGCCCGGTAAAACAAGCGAAGCGCTTCCTCGGTGGGCTCCTTGGACCACTGAGATGAGTTTGCCAACCCGCGGAGATAGTAATCGTAAGCATCCAGGCTTTCGGTCGGCTTGCGCTTGGAACGCTCAATCTCGACCTGTTCGAGCTTCGGTGCGATTGCGCCGACCACGCTCGCGGTCACCTGATCCTGCAAGTCGAAGACATCCTTAAGCTCACCATCGAAACGATCGGCCCAAAGATGTGCGCCAGTCGCGGAGTCGATAAGCTGCGCCGTGATGCGCACCCTGTTCGACGATTTGCGGACGCTGCCTTCGAGCACATATCGCACACCTAGTTCACGACCTACCTGTTTCACATCGACCGCTCGGCCTTTGTAGACGAAGCTCGAATTGCGCGCGATGACGAACAGTGACTTAAACCGCGACAACGCAGTGATAATGTCTTCGACCATGCCATCGGCAAAATATTCCTGTTCTGGATCACCGCTCATGTTTTGGAATGGCAGGACAACGATTGATGGCTTATCCGGAAGCATCGGGGATAAGTCAGTTTGCGACTTCCCTGCTTGCAACCGGACCCGGTAGACCCGCACCGGCCGGGCGATGTTTTTGAGTTCTCTCTCGCCCAAGTCGTCACACAGCACATCGATTTTGCCGCGGATTTGACGAAGAGTGTCGTCCGAAATATAGACCCCGCCCGGTTCGGCGATCCCCTCTAAGCGAGCGGCGATGTTGACGCCGTCACCAAAAATATCGTCGCCTTCGATAATAATGTCGCCGACGTTGACGCCAACGCGAAACTCGATGCGCTTGTCGGCGGGCACGTCCGCGTTGCGCTCGGCCATGGCGCGCTGAATTTCGACGGCACAGCGCACCGCGTCGACGACGCTGCCGAATTCCACGAGCATCCCGTCGCCGGTGGTTTTGACGATCCGGCCCCGGTGTTCGCTAATCTTGGGGTCAACCAGTTCTTTTCGGTGGGCCTTCAGTTGGCGAAGCGTACCTTCCTCGTCGACGCCCATCAGCCGGCTATAGCCGACTATATCCCCTGCGAAAATCGCGGCGAGTTTGCGTTCGACACGTTCTGCTGGCATTCCGCCGCCCCACGACAGCCTTCATGCAGTGTGAAGCTAGCACACGGAGACCCGCGGCGTTAGTGGGTGTACGGCGGCCCATATCGGGTCAAGCGTTGCTGTTCCAACCGGCGAAAATCAGAATGCGTAATATCCTTTTCAGGACGCTCTCGGATATGGCCGCTATTCCCGCTCTATATCGCCTTCGCCGCTGAAGGCGGGCACTGAGTGGCCGGCGCGTTCAGACAAAATACCGGTCGATGATCTTGCGATAGATCGTCGTTAGCGCGCGCAGGTCGGCGATCGGCACGCGCTCGTCGACCTGATGCATGGTCTGGCCGACCAGTCCGAACTCCACCACCGGGCAATGATGCGTGATGAAGCGCGCGTCGGACGTGCCGCCTGAGGTCGACAGATGCGGTGTGCGGCCGGTGACCTCCTTGATCGCCGTCGTCACCATGTCGGTGAACGGGCTCGGCGCGGTGACGAACACACCGGCATTCGACGGTTCCCACTCGAAGTCGAACTTGATGGTGCCGGCGGCGGCCTTGTCCGCGCGCTGCCTGATCAGCGCCTTCAGCGAATCGAGCGTGTGCCTGTCGTTGAAGCGAATGTTGAAACGCGCGCGCGCCTCGCCGGGAATGAGATTGACCGTCTTGTTGCCGACGTCGACCGAGGTGAATTCGAGATGCGAGGGCGGGAAATGCTCGCTGCCGGCGTCGAGCGGCTCGGATTGGATGGCTTCGACCAACTTCACCAGCCCACGGATCGGATTATCGGCGCGGTCGGGATAGGCGACGTGGCCCTGCCTTCCGTGCACGATCAGATGGCCGTTGAGCGAGCCGCGGCGGCCGATCTTGATGGTGTCGCCGAGCTCGTCGACATTGCTCGGCTCACCGAGGATGCAGTGGTCGAATTTTTCGCCGCGCTCGGCCGCCCACTTCAAGAGCTTTGGCGTGCCGTTGATCGCGACACCTTCCTCGTCGCCGGTAATGAGAAACGAGATCGAACCTTTGCCGTCCCTTTGCGGCTTGCCGTCATTGTGCTCCAGATGATCGAGCACGGCGGCGAGCGCACAGGCGATGCCGCCCTTCATGTCGACCGCGCCACGCCCATAAAGCTCCGCGCCGTCGCCTTCGCCGGCGAAAGGCGGATGCGACCAGGCCTTCTCGTCGCCCGGCGGCACCACGTCGGTGTGGCCGGCAAACACCAGATTGGGCGACTCGGAGCCGAGGCGGGCATAGAGATTTTCCACCATGTCCTCGCCGGGCTCGCTGAAGGCGAGGTGGTGGACGTCGAAACCGGCCTTTTTCAGCACGCCTTCGAGGTATTTGAGCGCGCCGCCTTCCGCCGGCGTGATCGAGCGGCAGCGCAAGAGGTCGCGGGCAATGGCAACGGGGTCGGCGGACATCGGTCGGTCCTTATCAATCCCGCAGCAATTCGTTGATGGACGTCTTCGAGCGTGTTCGTTCGTCGACGCGCTTGACGATGACCGCGCAATAGAGGTTCGGTCCCGGCTCGCCGTTGGGCAAAGGCTTGCCCGGCATGGTGCCGGACACGACAACCGAATAGGGCGGCACTTCGCCCTGATAGATCTTGCCGGTGTCACGGTCGACGATCTTGGTCGACATGCCGATGAAGACGCCCATGCCGAGCACCGCGCCTTCGCGCACGACGACGCCTTCGACCACTTCCGAGCGGGCGCCGATGAAGCAGTTGTCCTCGATGATGACGGGGCCCGCCTGCAGCGGCTCGAGCACGCCGCCAATGCCGACGCCGCCGGACAGATGCACATTTTTCCCGATCTGCGCGCAGGAGCCGACCGTCGCCCAGGTATCGACCATGCTGCCGCTATCGACGTAAGCGCCGAGATTGACGAAAGACGGCATCAGCACCACGCCGGGCGCGATGAAGGCCGAGCGCCGCACCACGCATGAGGGCACGGCGCGGAAGCCGGCCTTCTTGAACTTCGCCGGTGTCCAGCCCTTGAATTTGGAATCGACCTTGTCCCACCACACGGCCTTGCCCGGGCCGCCGGGGATCACGCTCATGTCGTTGAGGCGGAACGAGAGCAGCACCGCTTTTTTCAGCCATTGATTGACGTGCCACGCGCCGTCCGCCTGCCGCTCGGCGACGCGCGCTTTGCCGGCGTCGAGCAATTCGAGCGCCTCGTTGACCGCCTTGCGCACCGCGCCCTTGGTCTTGGGGCCGATGGTGTCGCGCGCCTCGAAGGCATCGTCGATGGTCTTTTCCAGGTTTTTGGCAGGCTTGGTGTTCGGCATGGGCGTTTCCGGCTCGGTTGGCAGCGGTTTGTCGGGGGAACCCGTTGCTGTGTCAAGCGGTTGGCTCCGTGCGACTTTTCCTATTGGACAGCAGGTCGCAGTTCGGCGCCGCCGCCGATACGCTAAGACCTGTTTGCTTGAGAAAAGTCACACACGGCGAAGGAGCGGATGATGGACGTAGCAGTCGCGCAACTGGGCGGAGAGGTGAGCACTTTCGTGTCGGCGCTGGCGGCCTGGGCGGCCGCTGCCGTGCCGAGGTTCATCGGAGCGTTGCTACTGCTCATTGTCGGCTGGTGGGTGGCGAGCCGCGTCGAGCGCGCCTTGCGCCACGTCCTCGGCCGGCAAAATCATATCGACGCGATGCTTTGCGGAGTGACCGCGTCTGTCGTGCGCTACGCCATTCTTATCGTGGTATTGGTGGCGGTGCTCGGGCAGCTCGGCATCCAGACGACCAGCATTCTGGCCGCTCTCGGTGCTGCCGGCCTCGCCATCGGCCTCGCCATGCAGGGCACGCTGTCCAACATCGCCGCCGGCATGATGCTGTTGTGGCTGCGGCCGTTTCGTGTCGGCGATTACATCGACAGTGGCTCTGTTGCCGGTACGGTCAAGTCGGTCGGTCTGTTCGCCAGCGAGTTGCACTCCTGGGATGGCATTTATCAGTTCGTTCCGAATGCGGAATTGTGGAACAAGCGCATCGTCAACTTTTCGCGGCTGCCGACGCGGCTGGTCGATCTCGCCTTCGGCGTGGCTTACGAGGACGATCTCGCCAAGGGGCAGGAGGTGTTGCAGAGGCTCGCGGCCGGTGACGAGCGCGTCGCTTCCGATCCGGCGCCGCTGACCTTTGTCGACGAACTGGGCGACAGCGCGGTGGTGCTGCGGTTGCGCGTGTGGGCGGCCAATTCCGATTATTGGCCGGTGCGGCGTTCGCTGACCGAGCGCGGCAAGGCTGAGCTGGAAGCGGCCGGATTGTCGATCCCGTTCCCGCAGCGCGATCTGCACATCAAGGACGCGCCGGAGGAGATGCGTAGCAAAGCGGCGTAAGGCCGGTTATTGCGGCCGACCGATCGATTGCAGGAAACCGGTGAGATCGTCGGTCAAATGATCGACGTGCGCTGCGTCGCGCCCCTCCAGTTCCCAGCCCTCGCGAAACACCTCGCGCTGGGCTTCCGGCACCACCAGCACCGTGGTCATGCCGAGCGCATGTGGAGCCTCCAGGTTGCGGGCGAGGTCCTCGAACATGGCGGCCTTGGCCGGGTCGACGTCGTGGCGTTCGAGAAAACGTTGGTAGGTCCGCGGCGACGGCTTGGGCTCCAGCTCGGCAGCGACGATGTCGAAGATGTCCTCGAAATGCTCGTGCACGGCGAGCCTTTTCATGACCGCGTCGGCGTGTTTGCGCGTGCCGTTGGTGAGGATGAGCTTGCGCCCTGGCAGCTGTTCCAGCGCGGCGCCGAGCGCCGGATTGGGCTCCAGCGGCGAGTGATCGATTTTGTGCACGAAATCGAGATAGTCGTCGGGCTCGAGCCCGTGCTCGGTCATCAATCCGCGCATGGTGGTGCCGTAGCGTTTGTAATAGTCCTTCTGGATCTTGAAGGCCTGCTCGTGCGGCACTTTCAGGAAGTCCGCGATGTAGTCGCGGATGCGCACATCCACCTGCTGCCAGAGATTGAGGTGGTGCGGATAAAGCGTGTTGTCGAGATCGAACACCCACGTTTCGACGCTGCCGAAACCGCGCGGCGCGGGGCGGGACGCATCGGACACGATTTACGGTTCCTTGAAGCGGACGGTGGTCGCCGGATTGGCGCCGGCATCGATAACCGCAAAGCCGGCGGAATTCAAACCGCGCGCCGCGCAGTCCTTCTGGTTGCTGAGTTCGAACTTGCCGTCGCGCGTGCACAGCGAAACCGCTCCGCCCCAGGCCAGCGGCGCTTCGCTTTTGTGCACGGCGCGCCCACTCGCATCGACGGCTTCGGCATAACTGTAGAGCCGGTGCGGGCTGCCGCGCAGATCGGGCCGCAGGCATTTGCCGGCGGCAATGCGGTACCAGCCGCGCGTGACGACGGCGCCCATCTCGACCACGCCGAGGGCCGCCATCACGTCGTATTGGGTATCGTTGCACCAGGAAAAGCCCGGGCCTTGCGGGTCGCGGGCGGCGGCCAGCAGCGTGTCGAAAATTGCCGGCTGGTCGGCAGTATCGGCGGCCAACTTGTGATCGCCGAGGAATTTCGTGATCGCGGCTTGTGTCTTGGCGCCCGGCACGCCGTCGATCGGATAGGCGTCATAGCCGGCGATTGACAACAGGCGTTGGATGCCGGCCAGGCGCGCCTGTGCATCGTCGTAGCCGGCGTCCTCGGCAAGATAGACCGTCGGTCCGGCGGTCGAATCGGAAGGGTGGGTCGCGGTGAAACGCGCCTGCTGGCTCAGCGGGCAGCCGCGCGCATCGGCGATGGCGAAGTCGCCGTCGCGAATGCACAGCATGGCGTTGTTGGCCGACTGCGCCTTGGGCGCATTGCCGTAGATCGGCGGTGTGCGCGTGTGCAGATAAACCACGTCGGCGTCGATCTCGCCCGCGGCGACCTTGACGCACTGACCGGGATCGGCGCGGAACCAGCCGCGCGTCGCGACGATGGTGTGCTTTTCCAGCCCGATCGCGGCGTCGACGCGATAGCTGGTGCGGTTGCAGAGAGTGAGATCGGCATGCGCGGGCGCGGCCGCCGCAGCAAAACCGCTGCCGAGCCACGCAACGCCATGAGCCGCGCGAATCATGCGGCATCTTACCGTGATCGCGTCGGGCAATCGCGAAAACTAGCGGTGCATCAGCGTGCCGATGCCGTGGTCGGTCAGCAGTTCGAGCAGCACGGCGTGCGGCACCTTGCCGTCCATGATGACCACGCCTTCGACACCCTGGTCGAGCGCGTAGATGCAGGTCTCGACTTTGGGGATCATGCCGCCGTGGATCGTGCCGTCGGCGATCAGCGCCCGCGCGTCGGCCACCGTGAGTTCCTCGATCAGCTTGCCCGATTTGTCGAGCACGCCGGCCACGTCGGTGAGCAGCAACAGGCGTTTCGCCTTGAGCGCGCCGGCAATGGCGCCGGCAAAGGTGTCGGCGTTGACGTTGAAGGTGCCGCCGCTCTCGGACGTCGCGACCGGCGCCAGCACCGGGATCAATTCGCGGCCGATCACCTCGCCGAGCATCGTGATGTCGACCTTGTCCGGCTCGCCGACGAAGCCGAGATCGACCACCTTTTCGATGTTGGAATTCGGGATCGACCACGGTGCGCGTGACCTTGCGCGCCTTGACCATGTTGGCGTCCTTGCCGCACAGGCCGATGGCCTTGCCGCCGGCGGCGTTGATGTAGCCGACGATCTGCTTGTTGATCGAGCCGGCGAGCACCATTTCGACGATCTCGATGGTCTTCTCGTCGGTGATGCGCAGGCCGGCGGCAAATTCCGACTTGATGCCGAGCTTGGTCAGCATGGCCTGGATCTGAGGGCCCCCGCCATGCACGACCACGGGGTTGATCGCGGTCTGCTCCAAGAGCACCACGTCGCGCGCGAAGTCGCGGGCGGTCTGCTCGTCGCCCATGGCGTGGCCGCCATATTTCACCACGACGATTTCCTCGTCGTAGCGTTGCATGTGCGGCAGCGCCTCGATCAGGATGCGCGCCTGGGTTTGCGGGTCGATCTTTTGCAGTTCAGATTTGGGAGCTTTGCTCATCGCCTCGGCTTTCGCTTAGGTCGGCGCCGCCCTTTTAGCGGCCGTCATGGTTCGGCGAAAGAGGTCTATCCGCGCAAGGCCAGGAGTGCGGCGGCGGCGAGCGCCAGCCAGCTCGCGATCATGACAAGACCGCCGGTCGGCGCGGCGAAGGGAAACAGCCGGCCGCCGAGATAGGCGCGCGCGGCGACGTCGCCGGCAAACAGGCGCAGCCCCCAGCACGAATCCCCACAGCACGACGAGGCCGAGCGGGCGCAGGATGACGCCCTGGCGCACGAAGCAGCACGCCGCCCATGACCGCGAGCGCGTTGAGGAGCAGGAGAGTGCCGGCGCTGTCGAGGCCGGCGCCCGGCTTGCCGTGCGCGCCGGCGGCGGTGAGGATGACGCCGGCGGCGCCCATGAGGCCGGCGAGCGCGATGAGAATCTGGTCCATGGCACGCACAGTAGCGCCATCCCCGGCGATAAAGAAGACGGCCGACCGCCGCGCGCGGCTGAACCGTGCGCGCTTGCGCGGCCGCTGATAGACTTCGGCGACGACCAATCGAGACGGACAAGAACGGCATGGGAAAAGAGCGGCTGGCGGCCTTCAGCGACGGCGTCCTGGCGATCGTCATCACCATCATGGTGCTGGAGCTGAAGATCCCGCACGGCGCCGGCTGGGCCGCGCTCATGAGCGTGGCGCCGAACTTCGTGATCTACGTGCTGAGCTTCATCTATCTCGCCATCTACTGGAACAACCACCATCATCTGCTGCACACGGTCGTCGCGCATCGACGGGCTGATCCTGTGGGCGAATTCCAGTCTGCTGTTCTGGCTCTCGCTCATTCCGGCGGCGACGGGCTGGCTCGGCGAGAACCTGCTGCAGCCGCTGCCGACCGCGGTCTATGGCGTCGCGCTGTTGATGCCGGCGATCGCCTATTTCCTGCTGCAGCAGGCGATCCTGCACAAAGGAGGGGCGTCAGTCCGCGCTCGCGCATGCGCTCGGGTCCGATCTCAAGGGCAAGCTGTCGCCGGTGCTCTATCTGATCGCAATTGCAGTGGCCTTTTACGCGCCGATCTTTTCGCTGGCCATCTATGCGCTGGTCGCGGCGATGTGGATCGTGCCCGACCGCCGCATCGAGAAACTGGTGCCGCGAGCCTTAAATCCCGTCAGGCGCGGCGCTCAATCGCGGCGTCGCCAGCAGCCGCACGATCGCCGCGCGCAACTCCGGGATGCCGCTGCCGTCTTCGGACGAGGTCGCAAGCACGGTGGGGGAACGCCGCCGGCCGTTTGGCGAGCGCGGCTTCCACCTCGTCGATGCGCCGCGCGAGCTCCGCCGGTTTCACCGCGTCGCACTTGGTCAGGACGATCTGGTGGCTCACCGCGGCCTTTCCGAGTTCGTCCAGCACGGGCGCGTCGGTGTCCTTCAATCCGTGGCGCGCATCCACCAGCACATAGACGCGGGCGAGATTGGCGCGGCCGCGCAAAAAAGCGTGGATCAGGCCGGTCCAGGCCGCGATCTTGCTCTTGGCGGCGGCGGCATAGCCGTAGCCCGGCATGTCGACCATGTTCAGGCCCTGGCCGCCGGTGAAGAAGATCAGTTCCTGCGTGCGGCCGGGCGTGCGCGAAATGCGCGCCAGCGCCTTGCGGCCGGTGAGCGCGTTGATCAGGCTCGACTTGCCGACATTGGAGCGGCCGGCGAGCGCGATTTCGACGCCCTTCATCGGCGGGAAGCGAGGCGGGCGTGCCGGCGGCGGCGACGAATTGCCAATCGCCGGCAAACAGGAGCCGGCCGGCCTCGATTTCCTTGCGGGTGAAGTCGCCGGTTTGTGTCATCGATCCATGTTTGTGTCATTCCGGGGCGCGGCGCAAATCACCCCCGTCTTGGCTGTTTGGTCAACAACACGCTCATCTCGCGCAAGCTGCGTGTCAGCGCTTCGAGCGCGCGTGCGGTCTTGGCCGCGTCGTCCGGATAAGCCCGCCCCTGCGCAATGCGCGCGAGCTCGCGCTGGATGGCCGGCAGCACGCGCGTGACCGCCTCTTGCAGGGCCGGCGCAAGCGCAACGTCGCCCGCGGTGGCTCGCGAGGCGGCGATGGGCGGCGCGGCCCCTCGGCCGTCGTCCGACAGCGCAGGCGCCGAAGGCTCCACCACGATCACCGCCGTCTCGGGCGACGCGCTGGCCTCGCCCACGACCAGGCAGGCCGGCGGCCCCGCGCGCGGGATCGGCTCACGCCGCCGCCGCCAGTGCCAGCGCCGCATGCGGTCGCGCAGCGTGCCGGAGGAGATGCCGTAGTCCGCGCAGATGTCCGCGACCGGGCGGTCGGTGTGCTCGTAGTCGTAGCGGATTTGAGCCCAGGCGTCGGGGGTGAGGGCGGGCATGGTCGTGTCCTTGGACGAGATGGAGCGCTGTGAATTGAGCCCGTTCGTCCCCGCGCAAGCGGGGACGGAAGGCCTTGCAGCACGCCCAATTATGGGAGGATGCCCGATTGCTAGCCAGTCAGCGTCAGGGTGTCAAGGAATATATTCCGGTAGATGTTTATAAAAGCGGAGTAATTCCAAATTCGATTGGCAGCAACCCGGTCGCATGATATTTCGGGTGCACTCCCAACCGGGAGTTGCGTTACCGCACAGACGCGAAAAGTGCCGTTCCAGGAGCGCATACCTGGGTGAACCGATAGGGCGCCCTATCAAATCGAAACAATCGCGCGGCCGCGCATAACCACAAAGGAGAACACGGTGAAAATAGACATAAACATATCCGTGAATGCGGGCGGCTTGCCACCGCTCGTACAGTCCTCTTCGAATTGTTGAGGTGAAGACACATGGGCCCGGTGGCAGAGCACCGGGCCTCGCCATTTCCACCTATTACTATTGTGCGTGAGTTCTTCACGACGTCCCACGTGGGCCTGTTAAATTGAAGACATGGCGGATGCAGCGAAGTGCAATCCGCCAATTGCAGTGAACCGTTACTCGATTAGCTGCATGTCTAGCGATAATCATTGCCAGTTTTTTGGGGGAAGGACAATGGCGAGACGGCTTAGAACCGATGCACAGATAGACAACTTTATAGCCCGCGTAAGAAGAACGGCAGAGCACCATGCACAAGGGGTCATGGCCATTATTGAGCCGCTCTCGGATGCGGTGCGCGGAAGGCTCGATCTTTCGACAGATCGAGTTGAAGTCATGAACGCAATGGTGAGATAGCGCGCGCCTGTTGGGTCACGATTGATGGTCGGCGCCATGCTTTCTCGTACAACTACGACGATGGAAAAATCGACGTGCGCGAGCACAGCCTGCAAGGCGATATCTTATTTCAATTTGATAATCATACGACTGAAGCGCAGATTGCGTGTCAGGTACGGCGGCTTTGGCCCTAGCGCGATGCCTAGCTGGCATCCCGAAGATCAAGGCGGTTTGAGACGCGTGGGGTGTGTTAGCCGAAGGTGTGACCCGCCGTTCCTTTTGGGTGGACGAACTTGGCGGATAGCGCTTCGCCAATCCGCCCCACGGGCTGACGGCCAGCGTCGCGGTGTCAAGGAATGTACAGCGCTTAAGTCTGGTCCGGCAGAATTTGTTGGCGAAGTGCTGTCGTGCAATTGAGACGCTACCGTTGAGGGGCGGAGGTCGCTTGTTGAATTTCCATGACAACTTGAGTCCCATTTGTATCATAGGCCTTCGCCTCGTCTCGGCCAAAATTCTTGCAGGTTGAGATGATCGTGCACTTTGGAGATAGGGGGAACCAATGTCATCTCCTTCAGAAAATGGCGCAAAACAATCCGAGAGCGGCGTAAAAACTCCTTTAGACGCTGCGCAAAAAATTGTTGCTGAGCTGACGGGTATGAAACCTGAGCACCAACGGCTCGCGCTGAAATTTTCGATGGAAACGCTCGGTCTGCAAGTACCCTCGACGTCGGCACCAGAATTAGCGCCTGCTGTACTTGCTCCTCAACCGCCGGCGGCCACTGTATCGGCTGCGCCACACGCGAAAGATATTAGATCATTCACCGCAATGAAATCTCCGAAAAGCGATCAACAATTTACTGCGGTTGTTGCGTATTTCTATCAGTTCGAAGCTACGCCAGACAAAAGAAAAGATTTAATCGACGCCGATGTCATGAAAGAAGCCGCTCGGCTCGCTGGGCGGCCCCAAGTTGCACGTTGGAATATGACCCTCACGAATGCAAAGAACGCGGGCTATTTGGATGCGGCCGGCAATGGAAAATTTAAACTCAGTTCTGTTGGAGAAAATCTCGTCGCAATCACCCTTCCGGGGGATGGACCCGCAATCAACAAGAATAAGAACGTCAGCAAAAAGCCAAAAAAGAAGAATTGAGGTGAGAATGTTACGATAACGGGTGAAATCGTTGGATCGGTCCGGGACAGGTAGCTATGCCGACTGTTCACGAGGCAATCGAGGCTGCAATCGGGGAAACGGTTGCTGCGCAGAAACGCGTAGCGAAAATAAGATCTAAACAGGTCAGAGGGATCGATGAGATCGCTACGCTAAAGGCGACCGCTCAAACGTGGTTCCACAGTCACAGGCCTGTCCTGGCGGCTAACGCGCCCAATGCCGATCTTTCGGCGGTTGATGAGTGCTTTACAGCAGTACTTAATGCAACCGATAAAAAGGCCGCGAAGGCCACATATTTGCAGGCATTGAAGGATGGGAAGCGGCATTAATCGCTGCGCGGGCGGCAGCCCTTGTGGTGCCCACAAGCGCTTCAGACGATGCCGCGCCAGACTTCTCACCGCTGGTCGGTAATCCTCAAATGCGCGACATTCTAACGCGTCGATGGGATGAATGCGCAAAGTGCGTCAAAGCAGACGCTCACCTCGCGGCCATAGTTATGATGGGCGGATTCCTTGAAGCGCTGTTCGTCGCACGCGCCAACAACATGTCCGACAAAACTCCACTTACCTCAGCAGCGAACGCACCCAAGGACAAAGCGACGGGCAAAACGACTAACTACCAAGAATGGATGCTCATTTTATATATAAAGGTCGGCTTTGAGCTAAATTGGATCACCGAATGAGCCAAGGATATTGCGGACAAACTGAAAGAATATCGGAATTTCGTTCACCCGGCTAAGGAGCTTCGTTACGGGGTAACACTAGGCCTCAACGATCTGCTCATGTTCTGGCAGGTGACGAAGGCATTGGCGCGGCAGTTGTTGCTAAGCGCTAAATGACGTCGTCGTCTAACGCGTACAAAGCATTTCCTGTGCCGCTCGCCTACTCCTGCGTCCTTTTCTTCCCAAACAACGCCTTCATGTTGTCCAACAGTTCGATCTTGGCGCCGTTCTGCGTCATGATCACGCTCTGCTGGGCCACCGAGAGCGAGTTGTTCCAGGCCCAGTAGATCACCAGGCCGGCCGGGAAGCTCGCCAGCATGAAGGTGAAGATCACCGGCATCCAGTTGAAGATCGTCGTCTGGGTCGGGTCGGGCGGCGCCGGGTTCAGCTTCATCTGAACCACATCGTGATGCCCATGATCAGCGGCCAGACGCCGAGATGCAGGAAGTGGCCGACACGGCACCGGGCGGGTCGAACGGCAGCAGGCCGAACAGGTTGAAGATGTTGGTCGGGTCGGGCGCCGAGAGGTCCTGGATCCAGCCGAAGAACGGCGCGTGCCGCATCTCGATGGTGACGAACAGCACCTTGTAGAGCGAGAAGAACACCGGGATCTGGATCACGATCGGCAGGCAGCCGGCGAGCGGATTGATCTTCTCCTTCTTGTAGAGCTCCATCAGCTCCTGCTGCTGCTTCACCTTGTCGTCGGGGTAGCGCTCCTGCAGCGCCGCCATCTGCGGCTGCACCGCCTTCATCTTCGCCATCGAAGCGTAGGACTTGTTGGCGAGCGGGAAGAAAGCGGCCTTGATCAGCACGGTGACCACAGGATCGCGACGCCGAAATTGCCGACAAGCCGGAAGAAGAAGTCGAGCAGCGAACAGCGGCTTGGTGATGAAATAGAACCAGCCCCAGTCGATCAGCAGGTCGAAGTGGTTGAGATGAGCTGGTTCTCGTAGCCATTGATGATGCTACTCCTTGGCGCCGGCGAACAGGCGGCCTTGGCCGTCGCCGTGCGCCCGGCGCAACGGTCGTGGCGTCGTGCAGATAGTCGGTCTGATAGGTCTTGCTGTGCCGAGCT
Organism: uncultured Pseudomonadota bacterium; assembly: GCA_963720835.1. Lineage (GTDB taxonomy): Bacteria > Pseudomonadota > Alphaproteobacteria > Rhizobiales > Xanthobacteraceae > Pseudolabrys. Next base: position 37,114 of record CAVRHC010000015.1, read on the forward strand.
CACCCGCCGAGAAGCGCGCGTTGCAGATGCGCCTATGGTCGGGCAGCAGCGTCGCCGCCCAGTATTTGTCGGTGATGTAGT
>CAVRHC010000016.1:0-47486 GCA_963720835.1 uncultured Pseudomonadota bacterium
CGCCGCCGATGCTCGCTCTGTTCGATATCCGCCATCAGTGCCGCAACGCGCCGCGTCGGCGCCGACAGGTAAGGCGCAAGCGCCTCGCGCGCCACCTTGAATTCGCGCGCATCGAGTGCCGCGCGCGCAACCGCCAGCGCGCCCTCGAGCTGACCCGGCACCTTGGACGCGAGTTTGCGCATGCGCGCCAGCCGGTCGCGCGCGCTGTCGCCGAACCGCATATTGGCGTAGGCCTCGGCGATGTCGGGATGCGGATAGGTCTCCACGCCGCTTCCAGAACACGCGCTGCCCTGCGGGTCTCGCCCGCTTCCGACAACCGGCGGCCGGCCATGGCTGCGGCCGGCACAAGGTCCGGCGCGAGCTTGATTGCTTCCAGCACCGACGCGCGGGCGCCGTCGCGGTCGATTTCTTCCAACGCTTGCGCGCGGGCTGTCAGCAGCACCGCGCGTTGCGGCGGTAGTCGGCCTTGGCGAGCGCGCCTTTCATAGGCTCGAGCGCGGCGAGCGCGCCCTCCCAATCGTGCGCAACACAGCGATTGTCGAGCACTGCCTGCCCGGCCCAGGCAAGCGAGGGTGCAATCTTGGCTGCCTCTTCGGCGGCCCGGCGCGCGCCATTCGCATCGCCGCGGCGCTGTGCCTCGATATAGAGGCCACGGAGGCCGAGCAATTTGGTGTCGTCGCGCTTGACCATCTCACGGAAGGCGCGTTCCGCCGCATCGCGGTCGCCACCCATCTGCGCGGACTGCGCGGCAAGCAACAACGTCAATGGATCGCCCGGCGACAGGCGCGCGGCATCGTCCGCGGAGCGGCGCGCCAGCCGCAGATCACCAGCGCCGACCGCGACCAGCCCGCGCGTGAGTGCGAGGTAGCCTTTGACGGCGCGGCGGTGACGAAAAAACAGCGAGACCTGCTCGGGCGAAGCGCCAGATGCCGCGAACGATTGACCACAGCAGCAACAACATCGCCACAAGCACAGCAACGCGAGACCGGCGACCATGACCGACGTTTCGATGCGGTAGCCGAGCCAAGTCATCGTCACTTCGCCGGGGCGGTCGGCGAGCCAGGCAAAGCCCACTGCTATCAGCGCCAGCGAAATCAGAAAAACGACGACTCGGATCATTACGGTCTCACTTTCGGCTCAGGTCGCGCGCGGCCTTGGCCGCGTAGTCGTGGGCGGCGGCGAGCGCCTTGCGGCGCGCGACCGCAAGCGTCACCCACTCCGCTGCTTGCCCGCGCGCAGTCTCCGGCAGCTTGCCGATGCCGGCGAGCGCCGCATCGATGTCGGCATGCGCCGCCGCAGCGTCTATACGCGCCAACGTATCGGCCGGATTATTCCCGGGCGGCATGTCGACCGGCTGAATACGCACCAGCCTGCTCGCATTGGCCTGTAAACGGCCGATAATGCTGCCGGTCGTCTCTTTGCTACGGGTCGCGCTTGTCAGTTTGGGAAGAAGGGCGCCGAGCTGTCGCGCAAGCACGGCTTTTGTCGGCACGCCGCTATCGGCAAAGCGCTCGAGCGGCGCCAAGGCTTCATCGCTGCCGCCGAGCGATTTGGCCTGCGCAAGTTCGGCTTGGTATGGAGCGCCGCTTTCGACCGCGTCGCGCAACACGGCTGCGCTCAAGGCCCGCCGCACGTCCGTATCGTCAGATGCCTTGGCCGCCTTCTCGCGCAACTCGCGAAGAGCTTGCTCCAGCGCACCGACGCGCTCTTTCAACGCATTGAGCGCGGTCGAAATCGGCCGCGGACGTTTGCTGCGTGGCACTCTGCACGCTGGTCCGCAAATCGCTCACGGCTTTGCTGGCGATCGCGGCGCTTGCTCCCGCTTGGTTGGCCTTGGCGGCGATGTCTTCGCTGCGCTTGTTAAGCGCGGCGATCTGGGCACCCAGCGACTTGATCGTTTTGTCGGATTCGACCAGTCGCCCGGCAACGGCCTTGTCGCCGGATGGCAGCGCGGCGATGTCGCTTTCGAGCTTGCTCAGGCGCTGACGCAGCGTATCGAGTGCAACCTTATCGCCGGCCGGCGCGGGGCGTGCCTGCAATTGCTCGATCTGCTTTTGCATATTTGCGATTTGCACACTTTGTTCGGTCGGCGTTTGCAATTGAATGGGCAACAATCCGGCAAACCAAAGCGCGGCCAACACAGCGGTCGCGAACACCGCGCCGGCAAAGCCGGCGGCGAGAGACGCGCCGATCGAGCCGCTGCGGGACGGCGGCAGCGCGCATTCTCCTCATGCGTTGCTCTTCCGGCGGTAATGTGGTGTTCGGCTCGGCTGTGCTTTCGTCCATGTGCTGTTCGGGTTCGGCTGCGGACGGAGCTTTTTCGTCGGCCGAAGCCTTGGCCACTTCGGTCGCGGTCAGATCGATGGTTGGAGCCGGACGCTTCTGCTTGTCGTTCATATAAGGGTCCTAGCCGGCGGCGAATCGTGCCTGCGCCCCATTTCGCAATATCGCAATTACCAGCGGCACGCCATGTCAACTCGATGGCGGTGGTAGAAGTTCAATCAATGCCGCCTCTTCCGGACGCGGCGCAATCACAATCCGCTCAGCGCCGGCTGCTTGCAGCGGTTCGGCGACCTGCGCCGACAGGCAATAATGCCGTACCGCCATAGCCTGCTCGGTGACACCCGCTGCGCGCGCACCGGCAACGTAATTTTCGGCGCTGCGCCTGGAAAAGTGTAGCACCGCCTGCACGTCGCCGCCGGATTCCAAGGCCGCCACAAGTTCGTCCGGAAATGGCGCGGAGACCGCACGATAGACCACGCGCATTTCGGCGGCGATACCGCTTGCGGCAAGTTCGCCGATCAGGTCGGCGGCGCGATCCTCGCCGGCCAGATAAAGCAGCGGCGCATTCGCGTCGGCACGACGTCCGCGCAACAGCCGCACCAGATCGCGCACCGCCCCGCCCGCCGATGTCACGTCGGTGAAGCCTGCCTCATTCGCGGCTTCGGCGCTGCGACGGCCAACGGCATAAAGGGGCAGTTTGCACAGCGCAGCGAAGGCCGCATTGCCGGTGATCGCAATCGGCGCGTTGCCGCTCGTCATAATGACCGCGCCCCAGCTGCCGGTAAGATCGGCCTCGATCGGCTCGACCGTCATCAGCGGCACTTCCCACACATCATGGCCGCGCGCGGCCAGGATGGCGGCCGTGTGTTTGCCTTGCGGCTGTGGGCGGGTGACAACGACGCGCATGGGGCTTCAGCTCTTCAATCAAAAAATCCGGGACCGGCGCGATGTTTGAGATCGCGACCGCAATCGCTACCGATGATGGCGGCATCCTTGCGGCTGCCGTGGCCGGCGATGTCGTGCGCCGCCGCGCCATCCGGCCGCGCGATCAAGCCGCGAAACTGCACCGAGTCTGCCTCGACGATGGCGTGGCCGGCGATCGGCGTCTTGCAGGAGCCGTCGAGTGCCGCCAGAAACGCGCGCTCGCAGGCCACCGCCGAAAACGTATCGGCATGATCGATGCGCGCCAGCACCTCGCGTATGCGCGTATCGTCTGCGCGCGTTTCGATGCCGATGGCGCCCTGCCCGACCGCCGGCAGGAATTCGTCCGCACTCATGATCGCGGTCGCGTGCTCGGCGATGCCGAGCCGCTTCATGCCGGCGAGCGCGAGAATCGTCGCATCGACCTGGCCTTCCTCCAGCTTGCGCAGCCGCGTCTCGACGTTGCCGCGCAAGGTCGCGACCTTAAGGTCGGGCCGCATGCGCTTGGCGATCGCCTGTCGGCGCAGCGAGGCGGTGCCGAGCGTGGCGCCGCGCGGCAGCCCGGCAATTGCGTGGGCCTTGCGGCTGATAAACACGTCGCGCGGGTCTTCGCGTTCAAGACACGCCGCCAATATCAAACCGTCTGGCAAGACTGTCGGCATGTCCTTGGCCGAATGCACGGCAAGGTCGATGCGGCCGTCGAGCAGGGCCTCTTCGATTTCCTTGGTGAACAGGCCCTTGCCGCCCTCCTCTGCCAATGGCCGGTCTTGAATCATGTCGCCGGACGTCTTGATAATGACGAGCTCGATCTCGTCATCCTTGGCTCCCATCGCGGCGGCAAGCCGCGACCTGACGGTTCGCGCCTGTACCAGGGCAAGGGGGCTGCCGCGCGTGCCGATGCGCACAAGGGCGGTGGATTGTGGCATATAACCTCTCGATGCTAGGGCACCTTTTAGTTCACCCTCCCCGTAAAGGGGAGAGCCGGAGCCTCCGATGATCGTTCTCGGCATCGAGACGACCTGCGACGAAACCGCTGCGGCGCTGGTCGAGCGTTCCGAGGACGGTCGCGGCAAGATCCTGTCCGACGTTGTTCTAGCCAAGTCAATGAACACGCGGCCTTCGGCGGCGTGGTGCCGGAAATCGCCGCCCGCGCCCATGTCGAGGCGCTCGATCTCATCGTCGCGCGCGCCATGAAAGAGGCAAGGCTCAGCTTCGACGCGCTCGACGGCGTCGCCGCCGCCGCCGGCCCCGGACTGATCGGCGGGGTCATCGTCGGGCTGACCACGGCGAAAGCGATCGCGCTGGTCAAAAACAAGCCGCTGATCGCGGTCAACCATCTGGAAGCGCACGCGCTCACCGCCCGGCTCACCGACGCAACACCGTTTCCTTACTGCCTATTCCTCGCCTCCGGCGGACACACGCAGGTGCTCGCGGTGCGCGGCGTCGGCGATTACGTCCGCCTCGGTACCACGCATGACGACGCCATCGGCGAAGCCTTCGACAAGACCGCCAAGTTGCTGGGCCTCGGTTATCCGGGCGGCCCGCAGGTCGAGCGTGAAGCGGCAACGGGAGATGCCAGCCGCTTCGTGCTGCCGCGGCCGATGCATGGGCGTAAAGACGCGGACTTTTCTCTCTCGGGCTTGAAGACCGCGCTGCGGCTGGAGGCCGAAAAGATCGCGCCACTATCCGACCAGGACGTCGCCGATCTGTGCGCAGCGTTCCAGCAAGCCGTCGTCGACGTCGTGCTCGACCGCTTGCGTGCGGGCTTGCGTATCTTCCGCGACCGGTGGGGTGCACCCACGGCGCTGGTCGCCGCAGGCGGCGTCGCCGCTAATCAGGCAATCCGCAAGATCCTGCACCGGCTCGCTTTTGAGATCGGTACGGTGCTGATCGCCCCGCCACCGGAATTGTGCACCGACAACGGCGCCATCATCGCCTGGGCCGGATGTGAGCGACTAGCGCTCGGGATGACCGATTCGCTCGCGGTTGCACCACGCGCACGCTGGCCGCTCGATGAGATTGCCGCCGCCGAAGGCGCGCGGCAACGCACGGCGGCGTATAAATGACCGCGCAGAAAATCGCGGTGCTCGGCGGCGGTGCCTGGGGAACGGCACTGGCGCTTGCGGGCGCGCGCGCAGGCCGCGATGTCACATTGTGGGAACACGATGCGGCCAACGCCGACAGCCTCGCGCAGATGCGCGAGAGCCGTTTCCTGCCCGGCGCGAAGCTCGGCGACACGATCGTCGTCACGCGCGAGCTTGCGTTGGCGGCCCGCAACGATGCGATCCTGATCGTGGTGCCGGCGCAAGTGGTGCGCAATGTCGTGACGCAGCTCGCGCCCTCTCTCGCCGACAACACGCCGCTCATCGTTTGCGCCAAAGGTATCGAGCACGGCACGCACAAATTCATGAGCGAGATCGTCGCCGAATGTGCGCCGAAAGCCATGCCGGCAATCTTGTCGGGCCCGAGCTTTGCCAGCGACGTTGCCCGCGGCCTGCCGACGGCCGTGACTCTGGCGGCGCCTGATGCCGAGATTGCCGCTTCGCTCGCGCAGGCGCTCAGCTCGGCGGCCTTCCGGCTCTACCACACCACCGATTTACGCGGCGTCGAGCTCGGCGGCGCGGCCAAAAACGTGCTCGCCATCGCCGCCGGTATCGTTGCCGGCCGCGCGCTCGGCGCCAGCGCGCTTGCCGCGATGGTCACGCGCGGCTTTGCCGAGCTTGCGCGTTTTGGCACGGCCTATGGCGCCAAGGCGGAAACCTTGATGGGCCTGTCCGGTTTCGGCGATCTGTTTCTCACCTGTTCGACGCCGCAGTCGCGCAATTTCTCCTTCGGCGTCGCGCTCGGCAAGGGCGAGACGCCTGACGCCGCCGCGCACGGCAAGCTGGCGGAAGGTGCGTTCACCGCGCCGGTACTGCTCGATATGGCGCGCGCGAAAAACGTGGACATGCCGATCGCGGCGGCGGTCGCCACAGTGGTCGCAAAGCAGATGAGCGTGAATGAAGCCATCGCCGCACTGCTCGCGCGTCCATTGAAGGCGGAATGACAAGGCGGAATACTATGGCGTACTGGCTGATGAAATCGGAACCCGACTCCTGGTCGTGGGACCAGCAGGTCAAGAATGGCGCCAAGGGCGAAGCTTGGACCGGCGTGCGCAATCATCAGGCCAAGCTCAACCTGATGAAAATGAAAATTGGCGACCGCGCGTTCTTCTATCACTCCAATGTCGGCAAGGCGGCGGTCGGCGTCGTGGAAGTGATCCGTGAGGCCTATCCCGATCCGACCGCCAAAGCCGGCGAACCGTGGGTGGTGGTCGACGTGAAGGCGGTCGAACCCTTGCCCAAGCCGGTGACCCTCGACGACGTCAAGAAAGAGCCCAAACTCAAAAAAATGGTGCTGATCAATAACACGCGGCTGTCGGTGCAGCCGGTGACGGCGGACGAGTGGAAGATAGTCTGCAAGATGGGGGGACTGACATGAGTTTCGCCGGCGTCAATTACATTGCCGTATTGGTGGCAGGCTCGGCCGCCTGGGTATTCGGCGGCATCTGGTACCGCCTGCTGGCAAAGCCCTGGAGGGAAGCGCACGGCTTCTCCTCCGAAAAGGTCCGCCGCCAGCATGGCTATGGCAGGCTATGTGGCCGCTGATCGTCTCCTTCGTCGCCGACATGATCATGGCCTGGGCGCTCGCCGGCCTGCTCGGCCATATCGGCGTGGTAAGCTTGAGGAATGGTCTGATCACGGGCGCCCTCGTCTGGTTCGGCTTCGTGCTGACCACGCTCGCGGTCAACACCATCTTCGGCCTGCGCCGCCACGTCCTGATCCTGATCGACGGCGCGCACTGGCTCATCGCGCTGCTGATCATGGGCGCCATTATCGGCGCCTGGGGGGTCTAAGCCCCCGCCGAAAGTGGGGCATTCCGCGCCTTGTCGCGCCTGCAAGGCCCGTCGCATAATGGCTGAAAGTTCGAAAAATCGCCTGCGGGGGCAGCCGTGGGGCAGGGAGGAAAGTGATGTCCGAAAAGATCTATGACGTTCCGGCCGATTGGAAAAAGCGCGCCTTCGCCGACGACGCCAAATACCAGGAGCTGTATGCCCGTTCCGTCAAGGATCCCAATGGGTTCTGGGGCGAGCAGGCCAAGCGCATCGACTGGATCAAGCCCTTCACCAAGGTCAAGAACACCTCCTACGACCCGCACAACGTCTCGATCAAATGGTTCGAGGACGGCACGCTCAATGCCTGTTTCAATTGCGTCGACCGGCATCTGGCCAAGCGCGGCGACCAGACGGCGCTGCTGTGGGAAGGCGACGATCCCAAGGACTCCAAGACGCTCACCTATAAACAGCTGCATGCCGAAGTCTGCCGCTTCGCCAATGTGCTGAAAGCGCGCGGCGTCAAGAAGGGTGACCGTGTCACCATTTACATGCCGATGATCCTGGAGGCGGCGATCTCGATGCTGGCCTGCGCCCGCATCGGCGCCATCCATTCGGTCGTGTTCGGCGGCTTCTCGCCGGATTCGCTGGCCGGCCGCATCACCGATTGCAAATCCGACTGCATCGTCACCGCCGACGAAGGCGTGCGCGGCGGCCGCAAGATTCCGCTGAAGGAGAACACCGACGCGGCCTGTGACCGCGCGCCGGGCGTCAAGACCATCGTGGTCGTGCGCCGCACCGGCGCCAAGGTCAACATGAAGAACGGCCGCGACGTCTATTACGACGAAATCGCCAAGACCGTTTCAGCCGATTGCCCGTGCGAAGAGATGAGCGCGGAAGATCCGCTGTTCATTCTCTATACATCCGGCTCGACCGGCCAGCCGAAGGGCGTGCTGCACACCACCGGCGGCTATATGGTCTACACCTCGATCACGCACCAATACGTGTTCGACTATCACGACGGCGATATCTACTGGTGTACGGCGGACGTGGGCTGGGTGACCGGCCACAGCTATATTGTCTACGGCCCACTGGCCAACGGCGCCGTCAGCCTGATGTTCGAAGGCGTGCCGAACTATCCGAACACGTCTCGTTTCTGGGAAGTGTGCGACAAGCACAACGTCAACATCATCTATACCGCGCCGACCGCGATTCGCGCGCTGATGCAAGGCGGCGACGAGCCGGTAAAGAAGACCTCGCGCAAGAGTTTGCGTCTGCTCGGCACCGTCGGCGAGCCGATCAATCCGGAAGCCTGGGAGTGGTATTACCACGTGGTCGGCGAGGATCGCTGTCCGATCGTCGATACCTGGTGGCAGACCGAGACCGGCGGCATTCTGATCACGCCGCTGCCGGGCGCGACCAAGCTGAAACCCGGCTCGGCCACGCGGCCCTTCTTCGGCGTACAGCCGGAGATCGTCGACGCCGAGGGCAACGTGCAACAGGGTGCCACCAGCGGCAACTTGTGCATCGCTGATTCCTGGCCTGGGCAGATGCGCACGGTTTATGGCGATCACGAGCGCTTCGTGCAGACCTATTTCTCCACCTATATCGGCAAATACTTCACCGGTGACGGCTGCCGCCGCGACGAGGACGGCTTCTACTGGATCACCGGCCGCGTCGACGACGTCATCAACGTCGCCGGCCACCGCATGGGTACCGCCGAAATCGAAAGCGCGCTGGTGGCGCACCCGAAAGTGTCGGAAGCCGCCGTCGTCGGCTATCCGCACGATATCAAAGGCCAGGGCATCTACGCCTACGTGACCTTGATGACCGGCGAGAAGCCGACCGAGGAATTGCGCAAGGAATTGGTGCAATGGGTGCGCAAGGAGATCGGCCCGATCGCCTCGCCCGACCTGATCCAGTTCGCGCCCGGCCTGCCGAAGACCCGCTCCGGAAAGATCATGCGGCGCATCTTGCGCAAGATCGCCGAAGACGAATTCGGCAATCTCGGCGACACCTCGACGCTGGCCGATCCGGCCGTGGTCGACGACCTGGTCGACAACCGGCAGAACAAGCGCCACGCCAAAGCAGGAGCGTGACGCTGTACCGCAGGTTCGGTGCGCACGGAGCATGATACCGAAATTGTCATGGTGAACGGCCGTGGTTAACGCCACGGCCGGTCGCATTTAGGTTACCGCGCGCTTTTGCCTGACCTGTTCCACAAAGGAACTATGATCGCGCCGGCAAATTTTTTTCGGGGCTGAGTGATGACGGTATCGCTATTTCTCAAACGGATGATGTTGTTCTTCGCCATCGTCCTGACTTGGGCGCTGCTGACGGCTGCAAGCCGCGCCGCGGGCACGCAAGTTTCTTTCCACGGTTATTCGGCCGGCACGATCGTTGTGAAGACGCATCAACGTCGTCTCTATTACGTGACCGGCAATGGACAGGCGCTGCGCTTTCCGGTCGGTGTCGGCAAAGCCGGTTGGCGCTGGCATGGCCGCGCCGTCATCGAAGGCAAATATGTCGAGCCGGCCTGGCGCGCGCCGCCGGCGATCACCAAGCGCGGCTGGGGCCCGGTCATTCCTGGCGGCTCGTCGCGCAATCCGATGGGCGCGGCCGCGCTCACCATGCGCGGCGGCGAATATGCCATTCACGGCACCAACAATTCGCGCTCGATCGGCGGCTACGTCTCCCACGGCTGCATCCGGATGTACAACCACGACATCCGTCAGCTCTTTTCGATGGTCGGGGTCGGCACGCCGGTGATTGTCGAGTGAGGGTTGGCGCGGCCTCAGTCGCACCAGCCTTGCCGTCGTTTGCCTTGGTAGGCGCGGACCAGTCCGCGCGCGAGCAACGCGTCCGCAACATCTGAAGTGCGGGCGGTCGAGACCGCAGCATCGACACGGCCGCCATACTTATCTTGCCGCACGCCGGCAATTGCGACGGCACCCTCGTCCAGCATCTCGGCAAGCGCGGCGCGGGCGGCCAATGCCTTGGTACGCTCTTCGTCACAGCGCGCGCGCATTTCCGGAGCATCGATGCCGCGCAACCGGACTTTGGTGGTGACGTCCATACCCGGCCACACGCGCACGCGCGCCTCGAAGGTGTCACCGTCAATCACACGCAACACGTGAGCGGAAAGGCTGTCGCGCAAGGACGCCACGACAGGTCGGTGCGCAGGCAAGGGTAGCGCGTGGCGGCCGTCATCGCCTGGGGCGACAAGCGTACCGACGGTGAGACCGGCGGCAAAGGCTGCGGCCGCGAACAGGATAGCGTTGGCCTGCGCCGGTTTGACCTTTAGCTTTCGAATAAGGAACATGATCCTAGGTATTACATCCCAGATTTGATTCGCGCAACTTCAATCTTGGGTAGCGTTTTTTTGTATAACAACTTTTATTAAGGCCGCTTTTCCGCTAAAGCTGTGAATCAACGGCACTTTTTTCCGCCGGACTTCGCGACGCGGACACAATTGACCGGCAATCATGCGATTCATGGCGCGCCCGCGCATCTCCCCCCAGCCGGAAGTCCCCGGCCTTGCCGCCCGCAGAATTGCCGCCGACCTTGTCGACGGTGTCTTGCGACGCCGACTCGCGCTCGACGAGCAGCTCGGCGGACGGAGCGCGCATCCCGGCATCGCCACACTGGCCGATCGCGACCGCGCGCTGATGCGCCGGCTCGCCGCCACCGCACTGCGGCGGCTCGGCACCTTGCGTCACTTGTTAGGCGGATTTCTCGACAAGGGCTTTCCCGCCGACGCGCCGCGCACCGAAGCGATCTTGCTGATCGGCGCCGTGCAAATTCTGTGGCTGGACGTGCCAGACCATGCCGCCGTCGATCTGTCGGTACGGCTTGCACAAGCCGACCGCCGCGCGGCACGCTATGCAGGACTGGTCAACGCAGTGCTGCGGCGCGTGGCGCAGAACCGCGACAGTCTTGCGGCAATCGACGCCACACGCGACACCCCGGACTGGCTGCTCAAGCGCTGGCGCCACACGTACGGCGGCGAAATCGCCCTTAAAATAGCGCAGGCCAATGGGCACGAACCGGCGCTCGATTTGACCGTCAAAGAGAATGCCGCAAGCTGGGCCGAGCGCCTGCGCGGCCGCGTGCTTGCGACCGGCAGCGTGCGCACCTTGGCGCAAGGCGCTATTTCGCTGTTGCCGGGCTTTACCGAAGGCGAATGGTGGGTGCAGAACGCCGCCGCTGCATTGCCGGCGCGGCTGTTCGGCGACGTGCGGGAGAAGAACATCTTGGATCTGTGCGCGGCGCCGGGAGGCAAGACCGCGCAACTTGTCTTTGCCGGCGCGCATGTCACGGCAATCGACCGTTCGTCGGCGCGGATCAATCGCTTGCGTGGCAATCTCGAACGGCTCGCGCTCAGCGCCGAATGCATCGCCGCCGATGCGCTGGACTGGCAGCCGGAACCGCCGAAGGCATTCGATGGCATATTGCTCGATGCGCCCTGCTCATCGACCGGCACCATTCGCCGCCATCCCGACGTGCCGTGGGTCAAGAGTGAAACCGACATCGGCGTGCTGACCGGCCTGCAGCAGCGGCTGATCGACCGCGCCGTGGACCTGCTCAAACCGGGCGGTTGTCTCATCTACTGCGTCTGCTCGCTGGAACCGGAAGAAGGCATCGACCAGATCACCGCCCTGCTCGCGCGCGACGCGCGCTGCGCCCGCAATCCCGTCATGGCCAGCGAGGTGAGCGGCCAGGACGAATTCCTTACCGACGACGGCGACCTGCGCACGCTGCCGTTTCATCTGCCCGACCCCGATCCGCAGTGGGGCGGTCTTGACGGCTTCTATGTCGCGCGTCTTGTGCGCCAAACACCCTAAAATACGGACGGAAAAGGCGTATTGGCCCTGCGCGACCGCTTCGCTATCGTGGGGAATCGCACGCGAATTTCACTCGCGGCGCAGGGGACGAGCGCCTTGACGATGCGGATTTCGGCCGCGGAGCGGACCAGACTTTCCGTGTTCATTGCGCGCCGCGCGTTCCGCAGCCTGGTCGCCCGCGTCAACGCACAACCTTTCGTGCGTTGGCGGTTCGGCTCGGCCGCGACCGACCGCCTTGTCATTGCGCCGCAGGACCTGCGCACCGCCGACGCTACCCGCGCCGCCGAAATCTATGCCGGCCACTTCTCCTTTGCCGGTAAAATCGTAATCTGCGACCGCCGCTCGGCCTTCGAAATCACGCCGCCATCGGACGAGTGGGCGGTGACGCTATTGAGTTTCGCCTGGCTACGCCACCTGCGCGCCGCCGATTCCGCGATCACCCGCGCCAACGCCCGCTCGCTGGTGGACGAATGGATCAACCTGCAGGGCACTTGGCATCCGCTCGGCTGGCGGCTCGATATTCTCTCGCGCCGCATCATCTGCTGGCTGAGCCAGGCACCCTTCCTGCTGCAGGATGCCGATGCGCGTTTCTATCGCCGTTTCATCCGCAGCCTGTCGCGCCAGGTGCGGTACTTGCGGCGCTCGCTCAAATCGTCGCGCGACGGCCTGCCCCGCCTGCAGGCCGTGATTGCGCTGACCTATGCGACACTTTGCCTGCAAGGACTGTCGGGCTCGCTGCGCGCAACCGTGCGCCGGCTCAGCGCCGAGCTCAACACGCAGATCCTTCCCGACGGCGGCCACATCAGCCGCAATCCCGGCACGCTGATCGACTTGCTGATCGATCTGTTGCCGCTGCGGCAATTGTTTTCCGCGCGGCAATTGCCGCCGCCGCAAGCGGTGATCGGCGCCATCGACCGCATGATGCCGATGATGCGGTTCTTCCGCCATGCCGACGGCAACTTTGCGCAATTCAACGGCATGGGGCCGACGCCGGTCGATCTGCTCGCCACCGTGCTCGCCTACGACGATGCGCGCGGCACGCCGGTCGCGAATGCGCCGCATTCCGGCTATCAGCGTATCGACGCTGGGCAGTCCGCGCTGTTGATGGATAGCGGCCGCGCGCCGCCGATCGCGGTCAGCCAGGAAGCGCACGCCGGCTGCCTGTCGTTCGAATTGTCCTGGAAGACGCACCGGCTCGTGGTCAATTGCGGGCTGCCGGCGGTCAACAAGGAGAACTGGCGGCAAGTGGCGCGCGCCACCGCGGCGCATTCGACCGTCACGTTCAACGACACCTCGTCGTGCCAGTTTTTCGACTCGCGCTGGTTCCGCCGCATGCTGTTCGGCGTGCCGATCGTGAGCGGGCCGCGCGAAATCGCCGTCGAACGCTGGCACGACACCGAGGGCTTGCGCGCCTCGCACGACGGTTACGCGCGCAATTTCGGCGTCACCCACACCCGCTCGATGCGGTTCAGCGCGGACGGCGCCACGCTGGAAGGAGAAGACGCCTTCACGCCCGCCGCAGGCAGCGCGCTGCCGGAGGGCACGCCGGACGAATACGCCATCCGATTTCATCTGCATCCGGCAATCAAGGCCAACCGGCTGAGCGACGGGCACGGCGTCATTCTGTTGCTGCCGGACCGCGACGTGTGGTCATTCTCGACCTGGGGCGAGGCCGTCGAGCTCGAGGAAAGCGTCTTTCTGTCTGGGACCGATGGTCCGCGCCGCAGCGCCCAAATTGTCATCTACGGGCGAGCGCGTGCGCAGCCGACCGTGCGCTGGATTTTCCGCCATACCCCTGTGACACCGCCCGGCGAGCGGACGACGCACGCGGAGGAGCCGGAACTGCCGCTCTAACTTTCGCATCGGCCCGCTATGCCGGCTCGATGCTTGTGGATGCGCGACTTCAAAAAGCTTTGACCCGATACACTTTCGCCCGCGTCATGTGCTAGCTCGGTAGCCATGGCCAGCCATCCCCGCCGCATCACCCGCGCTTTGCTATCGGCGTCCGACAAGCGCGGGCTCATCGGATTTGCCCGCGAACTCGCCAACCTCGGCGTCGATCTGATCTCGACCGGCGGCACCGCCAAGTCGCTCACCGAGGCCGGGTTGAAGGTCACCGACGTTTCGACCTTGACCGGCTTTCCCGAAATGATGGGCGGGCGGGTGAAAACGCTGCATCCGAAAGTGCATGGCGGCCTGCTCGGCATCCGCTCCAACAAGGAGCACATGGCGGCCATGCACACGCACGGCATCAAACCGATCGATCTCCTTGTGGTGAACCTCTATCCGTTCGAGGAAACGGTCGCGGCCGGCGCAGGCTACGACGACTGCATCGAGAACATCGATATCGGTGGCCCGGCCATGATCCGCGCTGCCGCCAAGAACCACGCCGACGTGACGGTGGTGGTGGACCCGGACGACTACGAAATAGTGCTTGGCCAGCTCGCGGAGCATGCCGGCATGACCATGCTCGAATTGCGCCAGGCGCTCGCCGCCAAGGCCTACGCACGCACCGCCGCCTACGACGCCGCGATTTCCAACTGGTTCGCCGCCACGCTGCACGAAGACGCGCCCGACTATCGCGCCTTCGGCGGCAAATTGATCGAGGCATTGCGCTACGGCGAGAACCCGCACCAGAGCGCGGCTTTCTACCGTGCGCCCGGCGAACGCTTCGGCGTCGCCACCGCCAAGCAATTGCAGGGCAAGCAGCTCTCCTACAACAACATCAACGACACCGATGCGGCTTATGAATGTGTCGCCGAATTCGATCCGCGCCGAACGGCCGCCTGCGTCATCGTCAAGCACGCCAACCCCTGCGGCGTGGCGGAAGGCGATAACCTGCTCGACGCCTATCAAAAGGCGCTTGCCTGCGATCCGGTCTCGGCCTTTGGCGGCATCGTCGCGCTCAACCGAAAGCTCGACGCCGAAGCGGCGAAAGCCATCACCGAGATTTTCACGGAAGTGATCATTGCGCCGGAAGCGACCGAGGAAGCGGTCAAGATCGTCGCCGCCAAGAAAAACCTGCGCTTGCTGGTCGCCGGCGGTCTGCCCGATCCGCGCGAGAACGGCTTGACGGTGAAGTCGGTCGCCGGCGGATTGCTGGTGCAGTCACGCGACAATGCGGTGGTCGACGAGATGCAACTCAAGACCGTCACCAAGCGCGCGCCGAGCGAGCAGGAACTCGCGGACCTGCGCTTTGCCTTCCGCGTCGCCAAGCACGTGAAGTCGAACACGATCATTTACGCAAAGGACCGTTCCACCGTCGGCATCGGCGCCGGGCAAATGAGCCGGATCGATTCCGCGCGCATCGCGGCGCGCAAGGCTCAGGACGCGGCCGAGGCCGAAAAGCTCGCCGAACCACGCACGCGCGGTTCGGTCGTGGCATCCGACGCGTTCTTTCCGTTTCCCGATGGCTTGCTGGTGGCGATCGAGGCCGGCGCGACCGCGGTGATCCAGCCCGGCGGCTCGGTCAACGACGACAAGGTGATCGCGGCGGCCGACGAGCACAACATCGCGATGGTGTTCACCGGAACGCGGCATTTCCGGCATTAGGCAAGGCAGTCATCGCATTGCCCACTCCGGCGTCGTCATGCCCGGGCGGAGGCTAACGAGACGGCACTCCTACCGTGCCAAATCCCCCAGCAAACTCGCCGCCACGGAGAGTTTCGACAGCGTCAGCCCCGAGCCCGCGATCTGATGGATCGCGGCGCGGATGCGCTCGACTTCCGCCTTGCGCGGCTTGACCCATTCCTCCACGGCGCCGGCACCGGCCGTGCCGTTTCCGACCATGGCGGCGGTCAGCCGCCGTTCCGCGTCGCCGATGGAATCGAGCGCGCGGTCGAGCGCCAGACGATCGAAATAATCGACCACCACGATGTTGCCGACCGCGCCGGCGACGCGGTCGAGTTGAAAGAATGCCTCGGTGGCAAAGTAAGTGGCGGTCACCTCGCCGACCGGCTTTTTGGCTTGATCCGCCACCAGCACGATGTCGGGCGCCGCCTTCAGCACATCGAGACTGGCAATGCGCCGCGCAAGATCGTCGGGCACCCCTGCCCTTACGAGTTCGGCTGCATGCCCCTTGAGCGCGGCGGCGGCGCCTTGCGGCAGCGCGCTATCGAGCGCGGTCTCCACCTGCGCGATGCCCTCGCGATAATGCGCGACAATCGCTTCCAGTCCTTTGGTCAAATCAACCTGGCGCAGGAACCAGACCAGTCGATCGAGCAGCAGGTCCTGCACCGCGGCGTAGAGGGACAACTGCGTTTTGCCCGACACCTTGTTATCGAGCGCGTCGATCGCTTCGTTGATCTCGCTCATGCCGAAGCTGTTGCGCACGGCGGCAAAGGCGGCCGCAATCGACGAGGCGGCGGCGCCGGTCTGGTCGGCAATGCGCACGATGAGCGTGGCGCCGCCACGGTTGATCATCGAGTTGGTGAGTTGGGTCGCGATGATCTCGCGGCGCAGCCGGTGTGAATGCAGCGCCTCGGGGAAGCGTTCCGACATTTCCTTGGGGAAATAGCGAATGAGCTCGCGCCCGAGATAGGGATCGTCCGGCACCGAACAATCGAGCAATTCGCTGAACAGCGTGAGCTTCGCATAGGCGAGCAGCACCGCGAGCTCGGGCCTTGTCAGCGGCTCGTCGCGCTTGCGCCGCTCGGCGAGCGCCATCTCGTCGGGCAGGAATTCCACCGTGCGGTCCAGCTTGCCCGCCATTTCCAGCGTCTGCATCAAACGCTGCTGGAACCCCAAGTCTTCCAGGCCGCGGCGTTGAGCGAGCGAAAGCGCCAGCGTCTGCTGATAGTTGTTGCGCAAGACGAGCCGCGCCACCTCGTCGGTCATTTCGGCAAGCAGCGCGTTGCGGTCCTCGATCTTGAGCGTGCCCGCGCGCACGGGCCCGGAGAGCGCGATCTTGATATTGACCTCGACGTCGGAGGTGTTGACGCCGGCGGAATTGTCGATGGCGTCTGTGTTGAGCCGCACGCCCGTGAACGCGGCCTCGATGCGGCCGCGCTGCGTCATGCCGAGATTGGCGCCCTCGCCCACCACCTTGCAGCGCAGATCCGCGCCGGTGATGCGGATCGCGTCGTTGGCGCGGTCGCCGGCCGCCTCGTCGCTTTCGCTCGACGCGCGCACATAGGTGCCGATGCCGCCGAAGAAGAGCAGATCGGCGCGCGCCTTGAGGATCGCTTTCATCAGATCCTGCGGCGTGACGGTCGCCGGAACGTCTAGCAGCGCCTGCGCTTCGGGCGACAGCGCGATCGATTTCGACGAACGCGGATAGACGCCGCCGCCTTTGGAGATGAGCGATTTGTCGTAGTCCTGCCAGCTCGAACGCGGCAACGCGAACAGCCGCTTGCGCTCGGCATAGCTCCTTTCGGGATCGGGATCGGGGTCGATGAAGATGTCGCGATGGTCGAAGGCCGCCACAACCTTGGTGGTGGTCTCACGCAGCATGCCGTTGCCGAACACGTCGCCGGACATATCGCCGACGCCGACCACGGTGAACGGCGTGGTGTGGATATTGACGTCCATCTCGCGGAAATGCCGCTTCACCGCCTCCCAGGCACCACGCGCGGTAATGCCCATGACCTTATGGTCATAGCCGGCCGAACCGCCGGAGGCGAACGCATCGCCGAGCCAGAAGTCATGGCCGATCGAAATCTCGTTGGCGGTGTCGGAGAATGTGGCGGTGCCCTTGTCGGCGGCAACGACCAGATAAGGATCGTCGCCCTCATGCCGCACCACGTTCTGCGGCGGAATGATCGTGCCGTCCGGCCCGATATTGTCGGTGATATCGAGCAGCGTCGAAATGAACAACTTGTAGGTCGCGATGCCCTCCGCCTGCACGACATCGCGGGCGGCGCCCTTCGGCATCAGCTTCGGCACGAAGCCGCCTTTGGCGCCGACCGGCACGATCACCGCGTTCTTGACTTGTTGCGCCTTCACCAGGCCGAGAACCTCGGTGCGGAAATCCTGCGGCCGGTCCGACCAGCGGATGCCGCCGCGCGCCACCTTGCCGAAGCGCAGGTGCACGCCTTCCACGCGCGGCGAATAGACGAAGATTTCATAGAGCGGATGCGGCAACGGAATGCCCGTCAGCTTGCCGCTTTCGAACTTGATCGCGATCAGCATCTTGGGCTGACCGTAAGCGTCGGGCTGGAAGTAATTGGTGCGGATCGCCGACTGCACCGCGTTGACGAAGTGGCGCAGAATACGGTCCTCGTCCAGGCTTTCGACCGCCTGCAGCGCGTCTTCGATGCGCCCGGCGATTTCCTTTTCATGCGTTTCGCGATCGCGGGCAGCATCCGGCCGCGGGTCGAAGCGGGCATGGAACAATTCGACGACGTCGCGCGCGATGGCAGCGTGTTTGACGAGCGTCGCCCACATATAGTCCTGCGAGAACGGCACGCGGATCTGACGCAAGAAGCGCGACAAGGCCCGCACCAGCGAAACGTCGCGCCAGCTCATGCCGCCGGCGAGGGTCAGCGCGTTGTAGCCGTCGTTTTCGGCGCTGCCGCGCATCACCATCAGGAAGGCGGATTCCAGCCGCAACTTGTCGCTCTCGAGATCGATGACGCCGCCGTCCTTGCGCTCGAGCCGCATGTCGTGCAGCCACAGCATCGAAGCGCCGCCGGGTGAGATGCGGTAGGTGCGCTCGTTGACGACCTGGAAGCCCATGTTTTCCAGCACGGGCACCCGCTCTGACAGGGGCAGCGGCCGCGCCAGGCTCCACACCTTCAGTCCAACCGATCGGTTGTCGAGTTCGGGAAAGGGATGAAAATTCACAGCAAGCGGGCGTTGCTCGGTAAGCGCCTCGATCACATGGATATCAGCCGCCGCGGTCGCCGGCGGATAGGCGGTTTGATATCCGGCCGTGAAGGCGCTGTGATAGCGATCGGTCAATTCGCTGGCTTTGGCCGGCGGATTTCCTTGCGCGATTGCCTCGGCCAATCCGTCACCCCAGCTCCGCACGATCGCTGAAATATCGCTCTCAAGCGTCTCTTGGCTGACCTCGGGCGTCGGCCCACCGGAGCGGCCGATGATGAAATGCACGCGCACCATCAGCCCTTCCGGGAAATACGGATAAAACGCCGAGACGCGTCCGTGGAACGCCTGCGCGAGATAGTCGCCGATGCGCAAGCGCATCGCGCTGTCGTAGCGCTCGCGCGGCACAAACACGAGCACCGAGACGAACCGGTCGAAGCGGTCGCGCCGCGCCAGAACGCGCACGCGCGGCCGTTCGTCGAGTTGCAGGATCGCAACGGCAAATCGGCAGAGTAAATCTTCGTCGACCTGGAATAGCTCGTCGCGCGGATAGTGTTCGAGCACGTTGGCAAGCGCTTTTGCGGAATGACTGTTGGGGGCAAAGCCCGCTTTCTTCTCCACGGCATGCACCTTGCGGCGCAGATAAGGAATGGCGTGTGCCGAGCGCGTATAGGCGGTGGACGTGAACAGGCCGACGATGCGGAACTCGCCGGCCAGGTTGCCGGCGGCGTCGTAGCGTTTGACGCCGATGTAATCGAGATAGACGCGCCGGTGCACGTGGGCGTGGATGTTGGCCTTGGCGATGATCAGCGGACGCGGCTCTTTCAGGAACGCCATGATCTCCGGCGTCATTTCCAGAAGCTCGTCGCCGCGCTTGAGCACCCGCAGATCGCGGTCACGCATGATACCAAGCGCAGACCCGAAATCGGGTTCGAGCTCGTTGCCGACGAGTCGGTAGTTTCGCACGCCGAGGAAAGTGAAATGATCGGCGAGCAGCCATTGCATGAACTGAATCGCCTCGGCGAGCTCATCGACCGGTAGCGGCGGTGGATTGGCCTTCAGGTCTTCGACGATGGCGTTGACCCGCTCGAGCATCGGCCGCCAGTCTTCCACCGCCATGCGCACATCGGTCAGCACCCGATGCAGAGCACGTACGAGTGCGGCGCAAACTTCCGCATTTTCGATGGCGTCGAGGTGAATGTGGATGAAGCTTTCGCGCACGCCGCCGCCGTGGTGCGCCGGCTCGAGCGCCTTGAGCGATTGACCGTCGCGGTACACGCTGAAGATCGGATGCGCGACGAGATGAACGCCGAGCTTGCGGTCGGTGATCTCGCCCATCACCGAATCGAGCAGGAATGGCATATCGTCGTTGGCGATTTCGACCACCGAGATCTGCGTGGCCTCGCCTGTGCCCTGTAGCTGCACGGTTTCGCAGCGCACTTTCGCCACGCCGGGCTTGCGTTCACGCAAGAAATCGTAGCCGCGTTCCGCAAGATCGGAGAGGTCGGCCGCGGAATAACGCGCGACGTCCTCGGGAACGGCGGGACCATAGAGCTGTGCGATGAACGTCGGCGGGATATCGCCGCGGCGTTTGGCGAGCATTTCGCCGGCTTGCGCGATGACCGCTTGCGCGACGCTTTCCTGCTTGTTGCCGGAAAACTGAACGGTCATGGCGCCCTCCCGCAAATTTTTTTTGAATCAACGCAACGACCGGCAGGAGTGTTTACCTTCCCGGCCCGCCCGTCGAGAGCAGTTCATCAATTGGTGACGGCTTCGCGACAGCTTTTCACCGCTTTTCGGAAACGAGCGTAATCCTTTGAAACGAAAGACTAAAATTTGCCACCGCATCGTATCGCCGGGGCCTGGAAAATTGTAATCTTGCTCGAACGAACAACAACGAGACTGGGACGGGGACGAGGAAATGGCCAAAGCCAACAAATCGATGAAGGCAGCCGGCAAAGCCGCGGCAGGCCGGAACAAACCGGCCTTGCGCGCAATCAAAGGCGGCAAGGCTGCGCCTGCCAAATCCGTCCCCATGAAGTCCGCCGGCAGCGCGGCCAAGACCGTGCCGCCATCCGCCGACGACGTCCCTGTGATCGCGCTCAGTCTGCCGGCGGGAAAGCTGTCTCCGGCGATGACTGCCTATTTCAAGAAGTGCCAGGACAAGCTCGGTTTCGTCCCCAATGTGCTTTTGGCTTACGCCTTCGACACCGCGAAGCTGGAAGCATTTGTCGCCATGTACAACGACCTGATGCTGGGTGAGAGCGGGCTATCCAAGCTCGAGCGGGAAATGATCGCGGTCGCCGTGTCCTCGCACAACCGCTGCTATTACTGCCTCACGGCCCATGGCGCCGCGATCCGGCAATATTCCGGCAATCCACTGCTCGGCGAGCAGATCGTCATGAACTACCGGGTGGCACGGCTGAACCGGCGCCAGCGCGCCATGCTCGATTTCGCGGTCAAACTCACCGCGCAGCCGGCCGGCGTCGAGGAGGGCGATCGCGAACGGCTACGCCGCGCCGGATTCAGTGACCGT
The DNA here is from genome assembly GCA_963720835.1 of uncultured Pseudomonadota bacterium. Taxonomy (GTDB): domain Bacteria; phylum Pseudomonadota; class Alphaproteobacteria; order Rhizobiales; family Xanthobacteraceae; genus Pseudolabrys. The sequence goes on from CAVRHC010000016.1 coordinate 21,218, forward strand.
GACATCTGGGACATTGCGGCGGTCGTCGGCTTCTTCAACATGTCGAACCGCGTCGCCACGGCGACCGACATGCGACCGAACACAATTTATCACGGGCAAGCGCGCTAGCACCTCCACACAAATTCGCCTGTCGTCCCCGCAAACGCGGAGACCAAATAATCTCAATCTCTCTGCATCTTGACCACTTTGGCTACCGAGCCCCGGCTCGCGCATCCTTTGGGCGCTTGGCCGGGACGACAGCCGGGGTGATACTGCGACAACCATGAAACGTCTCACCTCAGTTTTTGCTCTCACACTGCTTTTCGCCGCCCTCGCCCATGCGCAGGTCGCACCGGTCGAGCACGCGCCGGCAATTGCGCCGGCGCAAAGCGTGCGCGCGCCGAACGGCATGGTAGTGGCGCAGGAGCAGCGGGCCGCCCGTATCGGCGTCGAGATTCTCGACCGCGGCGGCAATGCGGTGGATGCCGCGGTCGCGGTCGGCTTTGCGCTCGCCGTCACCTATCCGCGCGCCGGCAATCTCGGCGGCGGCGGCTTCATGGTCATCCATCTCGCCAAAAATCAGGACTTGGACAACCGCGACATCGCCATCGACTACCGCGAAACCGCGCCGGCCGCCGCAACCAAAACCATATTCCTCGACGGTGAAGGCAATCCCGATCCGGCGAAATCGCGTGATTCCGGGCTTGCCGTCGGCGTGCCCGGCACAGTCGCTGGTCTTGCGCTGGCGCACGAGAAATACGGCTCGGGCAAGTTCACCCTGGCCGATCTGATTGCGCCCGCCATTGAACTCGCGCGCAACGGCTTCCCGGTTGAGGACGATATCGCGGATTCGCTGCCGCGCATGGTGGAGCGGTTCAAGCGCTGGCCATCTACCGTGGCGGTTTTCCTCAACGGCGATGACGCGCTGAAAGAAGGCGACCGGCTTATCCAATCCGATCTTGCCGATACGTTGCGGGCAATCGCCGACAATGGCCCGCGCGGCTTTTATACTGGCCGCACCGCCGAACGCATCGCCGACGCCGTGCGCGCGGCTGGCGGCATCATGACCGCGGCCGATCTTGCCGCTTACAAGCCGATCGAGCGGCCGGTCGTGCGCGGCAGCTACCGTGGTTATGACATTGTCTCCATGCCGCCGCCCTCCTCCGGCGGCGTGGCCTTGATCGAGATGCTCAATATTCTCGAAGGCTACGACCTTCACAGCCGCGACGTGCAGGCGCTGCACGACATGATCGAGGCGATGAAACGCGCCTATGCTGACCGGGCAACCTATATGGGCGATCCCGACAGTGTGACCATGCCCATCGCGCGGCTGATCTCGAAACCCTATGCCGCCGCGCTGCGTAGCGAAATCGGAAAGCGTGCGACGCCCGCGGCGGACATTCAGGCCGGCAAGACGCCGCAACCGGAAGGGCGCAACACCACGCATTTTTCCGTCATCGACCACGACGGCAATGCGGTCTCGAATACTTATACACTTAATTTTTCCTACGGCCTCGGCTTGATCGCCGGCGGAACCGGTGTGTTGCTCAACAACGAGCTCGACGACTTCACCGCCAAGCCCGGCACCGCCAATGCCTATGGCCTCGTCGGTTTCAACGCCAACCTGCCGGGACCGGGCAAGCGGCCACTGTCGTCGATGACACCGACCATCGTATTGAAGGACGGCAAGCCTTTCCTCGTTACCGGCTCGCCCGGCGGCAGCCGCATCATCACCGCCGTGTTGCAGGTGATCACCAACGTCATCGATTTTCATAAGGGCATTGCCGATGCCGTCAGCGCGCCGCGCCTGCACAACCAATGGCAGCCGGACCAGACTTATGTCGAACCGGGCTTCGACCCCGCCATGCTCGATGCGTTGAAAGCGCGCGGGCACATGATCGTGCCGACCGCGCCGCACACGGCGGCGAACTCGATTGAAGTGACGCCCGATGGCTATGTCGGCGCCGCCGACCGCCGCACCCGCGGATCGTTGGCGGCCGGCTATTGAGTGTCAGCCGCCGCCGGACAAAAGAATATAGCGGACGGGATTCTCAGGACACCAGGTGGTGCCGCATTCAAGCAGCGTTGACCCGATATTGGCGGCGGCAACAAGCATGACCAGCACGACCGCGACGACGGCGAACACCGGCACGGACGGCGGCGCTGCCGATTCGAACTGACGATCGAACAGCAACACCAGCGCGATCAGCACGATCGCCAATACGAAAATCAGCGCCGCCCACGAATAGTAATGCAAGCCGGCGATCGCGCTGCCATAGCCTGAATCGTTCGGCAGAATATGCAGCAGCACCTGCCGGATCGAGACCGACACGCCGACCAGCGCCGCCAGCACGCTCATCGCATAATGGCTGGGCCGCGGCCCGTAGCGAACATTGAGGATCGGGCCGACCGCGAGCGCGATGAATGCGACCCGCTGCAGCAGGCAGAGTGGACAGGGCAATTCGTTCAAGGCGAGTTGGAATACGAACCCCAAACCCAGCACGAGCGCGACCGCATAAAGCGCGACCGCATTGAGCATCACCGCTATCCGCGCGTTCATCGCCGGCCTCCTAGAATGACAATGTCAGCGCGCTGGTCGCGTGATGAAAGAAGTCGGCGACCGTGAGCACCAAAGCGATACCGAAAATCGTGACGGAGAGCGGACGTGGTCCGAACCACGCCACCACCATGGCGAGAAGAAAGAGAAAAAACAGAACCGTCTGGTCCATGCGCGGCTCCCAGCATTCGATCCTTTGATTCTTTTGCCAGCATGCCGCAGATGCCGAAGGAGCGATACAGGTGATTTCGCGCTTATCGCCAAACAGGGCGCATCGACGGTATTTGCTTGACGCGCGCCAAACGATCCCAATGCTATCGAATGCAAACTCAGTGACCGCAATCCCGTCAGGATTGGCAGCAAGACATTGACCGAGATCGCCCGGCGCACGCACACCGATACAGTTCCGCAATCCCAAGCGGCGGTCGCGCTCGCCGACAAGGTCGCTTTCTTGGGGTCACCGGCGGCTTATCCGCATACGGCCGACCGTCTCGAACGCAAGCAAACCCACATGTCCTGGGTCTTCCTCGCTGGCGAGCACGTCTACAAGCTCAAGAAACCTGTGCGCTTTCCTTATCTCGACTATTCGACGCTGGCGAAGCGCGAAGCCGCCTGCCGCGCCGAACTCGCGCTCAATCGCCGGCTGGCGCCGGATGTATACGAAGCGGTGATGCCGCTGACGCACACGTCGCGCGGCCTCGCCATCGGCGGCGAAGGCCAGGTCGTCGACTGGCTGGTGGTCATGCGCCGACTCGATGAACGTCACACGCTCGAGCACGCCATCGCGGCACGCACAATCAAAGCCGCGCAGATCGACGGCATCGTCGCAACGCTGGTTGCGTTTTACCGGCACGCCACGCCCGTACTCATCTCGCCTGAGATTTTGCTCCGTCATTGGCGCGACAGCCTCGATTTCAACCGGCGCGTCCTGCTCGATCCCCGTCTCGGCCTGCCGGCCGGGCTCGTGCGCAAGGTCGACGGTGCCCAGCGCCGGTTCCTGGCCTCGCATGCGCGCGCCATTCGCGAGCGCGTGCATGGTCGCCATATTGTCGATGGACACGGCGACCTGCGGCCGGAGCACATCTTTCTGGGCGACCCGGTTCTCATCATCGATTGCCTGGAATTCAACAAGCGGCTGCGCGCGGTCGATCCGTTCGACGAAATCGCCAATCTGTGCGTGGAATGCGAGCGGCTGGATGGCGGCTGGGTCAGCGACCGCATCGCGCGCCGCGCCATCCATGCCCTGCGCGACCATCTGTCAGCGCGGCTCTTCGTCTTCTATCGCTGCCACCGCGCCACGTTACGCGCGCGGCTGAGCATCGCCCATCTGCTCGAGCCCAATCCGCGCACGCCGGAGAAATGGCCGCAGCGCGCGCGCGACTATCTGGCGATCGCGGCAACGGATGCCCGGCGTCTGGAACGCTTTGTCAGAACACGAGCAGGTCGGTAAGCGCGCGGCCGTCGTGCAGCCGCTTGATCGTTTCCGCCAGCAGCGGCGCGCAGGTGAGCATCTCGACCTTGTCTCGTGCGGTGGCGGCGAGCCGGAACGGCGGCACGCTGTCGGTGACCACGAAGCGGTCGATTGCCGAATCGGCGATCACCTCCGCCGCACCCGGCATGAACAGGCCGTGCGTCACGAGCGCTATCGCCTTTTTGGCGCCGGCTTTGCGCGCCGCTTGCGCCGCGCGCAGCAGCGTGCCGCCGGTGCTGATCAAGTCATCGACGATGAGCGCGGTCGCGCCATCGACATCGCCGACGAACAGCTCGCCCGAGACCACGCCACCGCTGCGATGCTTGTCGGCAAAGGCCTTGCCGACCGGCTTGCCTATTGCCGCCTCCAGCGTCTGCCGAAACAACTCGGCGCGCTTGGCGCCGCCGGGATCGGGCGACACCACACAAAGCGGCTCCTTCACGAGCGCCTTGGCGTAGTCGACGAACAGCGGCGTCGCGGTCAGCGCCACGGTGCGGATGCGGAAGGCGTTTTCGAAGGCGGCCGGATTGTGCACCTCCAGCGTCACCATGACGCCGGTGCCAACGGCCTCGAATAGTTGCGCGAGGTAGCGCGTGGTCACCGGATCGTTCGGCTTGGTGCGGCGGTCCTTGCGCGCATAGGCGAGATAAGGCGCCACCACCGTGACTTTGTCCGCGCCGGCATCCTTGAGCGCGCCGACGAAGAACAACAAGCGGCACAATTTGTCATGCGCGCTCTCGGAGGGGCCGCCATGCAGGCTCTGGACAACATAAACATCAGCGCCCGCAACCGTGTCGAGCGGGCGCGTCTTGTGCTCGCCGTCTTCGAAGTCGCGTTCCTCGTGCGCCGACAGCGGCACGCCGAGCGCTTGCGCGACATTGTTCCCCAGTTCCGCTGTCGCCGTCAGGGCGAACAGGCGCAAATCGCCGTGGTGACGCTCGCTCATGATGACTCTTTCGGCGCGAAGCGCGCCAGTATGTCGATAACTTCCTGGTCCGACGTCTGGCGGAAATCATCGTAATAATAGCCGATGGCGCCGAAGGATTCGTGGTCTTCCAGACAGACGACCGCGTCGGCCTCTTCCCTCATGGCCGCAAGGCTATCCGTCGGCGCAACCGGCACCGCCAGCACCAATGTTTTCGGCTTGCGCGCGCGGGTCGCGCGCAGCGCCGCGCGGGTGGTGGCGCCGGTGGCGATGCCATCGTCGACCACGATGACGTCACGATCGGCAACATCGACCCGCTCGCGATCGCCGAGGTAGCGCTTCCGGCGGCGCTCGATTTCGGCCAGTTCCTGCTCGCAGATTTTATCGAACTCCGCCTCGCCCACGCGAGTCATTGCGATGACGTCTTCGTTGCGCACGATCAGCGGTGCGGCGCCGTCCACCACCGCGCCCATGGCCAGTTCGGGCTGAAACGGCACGCCGATCTTGCGCACCAAAATCAAATCGAGTGGCGCTGACAGCGCCTCGGCGACCTCGGCCGCGACCGGCACGCCCCCGCGCGGCAGCGCCAGCACCACCACGCCTTCGCTCTTGTAACGTCGCAACGCGTGGGCCAGTTGTCGGCCCGCGTCTCGGCGATCGGCGAAAGGCATCTCCTTTAGGCCTGAATCGGGCCTTCGTGGCGCTTGACGTTACCTTCCATCTTGTCGATCTGATCCTGAAGTTGGCGGCGCGCCCGCTTGAATGCGTCATTGAGCGCGAAATTCAAACTACCATAGCGCTCATCCTTTTGCGGCGTGCGGTCGATATTGACGTCGCGGCCTTCCGGCAACGTCAGGTGAATATTGATTTCATAGAGACCGCCGGTGCGATGGTGTCCGCCAGGCGCCTTCACAACGACACGGCCCGCCGTCAGCCGGCCAAAACGCTCCTCGAGCTGGGCGACGTGTTTGGCAATAGCGGCCTTGAGGTCCGCGTTGGCGTCCATTCCCTGGAAATCGAGTTCGATCGGCGTTTGCATAAGGTAATCCCGCCCGTGATGTGTATTTGTTTCATGTTCGGCGAAAGCCTGCCGCCTTCATTGATCTGGCTCAATCGGCCGCACCAAAGCCTCTGAAGTCTCAACGGCATAGGCCGGGTTTGGTTCGCGAACAGCCACCCTCCCATGAAATTGCGGCTTTCGCACCTAATTTTGCGTTAGCTCAAGGCGGATCCGCCTGAACGGCAACCCAATTAATTCGTTTATGATACGAGGTCTCGTTCACGGCCGAACAGACGACCAATGCCAATAACGGTACCGGCGACGAACGGCTGAGCGTCTCGTCTGAGAAGGTCTACTTTGTGATCATCACGGCGCGCGAATTCGACGCAAACAAGAAGTGGCCGTGCCAACATCTGTTCGGCACGCCGATACTCGGCTGTTCCTGCGAGGATTATAAGTTCAACCGGTTCTGACTCCAATGCATGACGCCTTAACGACCGGCGAGCGCGACGTGTTGCTGGTCGTCGATATACAGAACGACTTCTGTCCCGGCGGCAACTTGGCCGTGCCGCACGGGGACGAGATCGTGCCGGCGATCAATCGTCTGGCCGAACGATTTGCGCACGTCGTGCTGACGCAGGACTGGCACCCGCATGGCCACAAGTCGTTTGCATCGTCACACCCGGGCAAGAAACCGTTCGAAACGATCGAGGTCTCATACGGCCCGCAAATTCTGTGGCCGGATCATTGCGTACAGGGCACGCCCGGCGCAGCGTTCCGGGACGACTTGAAGGTGGCCGGTGCGGAATTGGTCCTGCGCAAAGGCTATCATCCTGATATCGATTCTTATTCGGCTTTCTATGAAAACGACCATACAACCCATACCGGCCTTGCCGGATACTTGCGCGAGCGCGGATTCAAGCGCGTGTTTCTGGCCGGTCTCGCCTTCGATTTCTGTGTGCGCTATTCGGCGGAAGACGCGCGCAAGGAAGGGTTCGAGACGGTCGTGATCGACGACGCCTGCCGCGCCATCGATCTGGACGGCTCAGCCGACGCTACCCGCACGCAGTTCGAAGCACTCGGCATTCGCTGCGTCAATGCGAGCGCAATCGGCGCCTAAGAGCGCAGCGCCTTGCATGCGCGCAAGCCCGTTTCGTCCGGCTCGACCGTGAAGCCGATTTCGCTCGCGATCGCGACGATGCGCGTCAAGTCCTTCGGAAAGCGCATTACGGCATGACGCACGCCTTGCGCCGCAATCGCATCGAACAACGCCTGCAACAGCGCGCGGCCAAGGCCCAACTCGCGCAGATCACCGCGGATGATGACGGCGCATTCCGCCTCATCGAAGTCCGGATCGGCCGTGGCGCGCGCGAGGCCTGCCACCCGGTCACCTTGCCATGCGATCAACGTCATCTCGCGGTCGTAATCGATCTGGCTCAGGCGTGCGGCGGTCTCGTGTGTACGCGCGCGCAACGGCGCAAAGAAGCGGTGCCAGAGATCGCGGTCGTCGATCTCATTGGCAAACCGGCGCAGCGCCGGCTCGTCTTCTGGCCGGATTGGACGCACGGCATAGCGTGCGCCTTCGTGCGTTCGAACTTCGCCTTCAAAACGTTTGGGATACGGCCGGATCGCCATCCGTGCTTGCGCCGCGGCCTTTGCTGCGCGCACGCGAATGCGCGCGTCCACCGCCATCACGCCTTGCGCGTCGCAGAGCAGCGGATTGATGTCGATCTCGGATACTTCGGGATGATCGGCAACGATGCGCCCGAGCTGCACCAGAACATTGACCACGCCATCGATGTCGGCCGGCGGACGATCGCGGTAGCCTTTCAATAACGCCGCAATGCGCGTGCGCTCGATCTGCGCGCGCGCCAGCGCGGTGTTGAGCGGCGGCAATTCGAGCGACTCATCCTTGACGATCTCGACCGCCGTGCCGCCCTGGCCGAACAGGATCACCGGGCCAAAGGTCGGATCGGTCGTGACACCGGCGATCAGTTCATAGGCGCCGGGGCGCACGATCATCTCCTGCACGGTGAAGCCTTCCAGCCGGGCCCTTGGCTGCGCGCGCTTGATGTGCTCGTTCATCGCTTTGGCGGCGGCCTCGACGGCTTGCGCGCCGGACAGGTTGAGGGCCACGCCGCCAACGTCGGACTTGTGGATGACGTCGCGCGAACGGATTTTCAGCGCTACCGGCGCGGCGACGCGGGCGGCGGCTTCGCCTGCGGCTTTGGGATCCGCAACGTTTTCGGTGCGGACAAAAGGAATGCCGTAGCAGCCAAGAAAGCTCGATATTTCCGCCGGGTCGAGCCATTCGCGCTTGTCTGCCAGCGCCTGCGCCACAAGAGCGCGCGCGCGTTCAATGTCGGCAGCCGGTGTCGGCGCCAGCGAGGTCGGCGTTTCCAGTAACAAGTCCTGGCTCTGCCGATAGCGCACCAGATACATGAAGGCGCGTACAGCGCGCTCCGGCGTCTCGTAGTCCGGCACTCGCGCGGCCACCAGCGCGGCGCGGCCTTCGCGCACATTGGCGTCGCCCATCCAGCAGGCGAACACATTCTTCTTGGCGGCGGGCTGCTTCAAAGAGCTAATCAATCCTTGCGCGGCGTCGACCGCCGAGCCGACCGCCGTCGGGCAATAAATCGCCAATAGCGCATCGACGTTATCGTCCTGCATCAGAACGCCGACCGAATCGGCGTAGCGCTTGGCGCCGGCGTCACCGATGATGTCGACGGGATTGGCATGGCTCCAGGTCGCCGGCAGCACGGTGTCGAGCTTCTTGATCGTATCAGGCGCGAGCTCCGCCAAATGTCCGCCTTCGGCGATCAGCCGGTCGGTCGCCAGAACGCCGGCGCCACCGCCATTACTGACGATCGCCAGCCGGTTGCCGCGTTGCGGCGACGTACGCGCCAAGGCCGCGGCGGCATCGAATAGCTCCTCCATTTCGTTGACGCGCAACATGCCGGCGCGCCGGAAGGCGGCGTCATAGACGATGTCAGCGCCGGCAAGCGCGCCGGTGTGCGAAGACGCCGCGCGCGCGCCTTCCGCCGCGCGCCCACTCTTGACGACAATCACCGGTTTGATGCGCGCGGCCCGCCGCGCGGCCGACATGAATTTGCGCGCCTGCGTGACACCTTCGGCGTAGATCAGGATCGAATGCGTACCTTCATCGAGCGCGAAATAATCGAGCAAATCGCCGAAATCGACATCCGCCATATCGCCCATCGACACGATCGCCGAGAAGCCGATGCCGCGCGGCAGCGCCCAATCAAGCACTGTGGTCGCCATCGCACCTGACTGCGTGAGAAAGGCGATATTGCCGGGTAAAATCGAAGCAGGGGCGAAGGTGGCGTTAACACCGATGCCGGGCACTGCAATGCCAAGGCAGTTCGGTCCGACCACACGCAACAAATGTGGGCGCGCGGCGCCGAGCAATTGCGCGGCCCGCTCCTTGCCGACCTTGGCTTCGCCTTCGGCAAAGCCCGCCGTCAGAATGACGGCGGCGCGGGTGCCGCGTTGCCCGAGCTGATCGATCAACGACGCCACCGTGTCCGGCGGCGTGGCGATGACGGCGAGATCGGGCGCACACGGCAGGCTCGCGATGTCGCTATAGGCCATGATGCCGTGCACGGCGGCGGCCCGGGGATTGACCGGCAATACCGGGCCGGAGAAACCCGCTTGCGTCAAATTCGTCATCAGCGCCGAGCCGACCGAATGAGGCTTGTCGGTAGCGCCAATCACGGCGATCGACCGCGGCGCGAACATCTTATCGAGATTGCGAATGGACATGGCGTGCGTGTGCTCGTGACCGGCGATGCAATCTAACGTGTCAGCACTGCATTAATTTGACGTAGCACAAGGGTTGCAAAGAGGCGGCTCAGGTCGCCTTTCGCCACCGCGGCAACGCACGCCCACGCAGGGCACGATAGACCCAGACTTTGCCGATATTGTTGATGACGAACCAGGCGAGTGCATAGCCCCAAACCATCAGCGCATAGCCCCAGCCGATCGGCTCCACGAACCAGCCATAGACCGCCGCCAGCGTGCCGAGCATCTGCGTCACCTCGCAGGCGAAGAACAGCCGCCAATCCGGCCATGGCCGCTGCCAGAACCAGCCGACATTGCGCGTGAGATAAATGGTGAGGTGCCCGGCCACCAGCAGCTTCAGGAAAATCAACGTCTGCACCGTCGGCCGCGGCAGATGCAGATAACGTTCGGCGAACCAGAACAAAGCGAAGCTGGCGACGACCCCGAGCACGCCGAGGAACATGCTCATGGTCAGCACGCGCACCATATCCCAGCGCACCGGGCGCGGTGCCACCGGCACATTGTCATAGGCGATCATCATGATCGGCACATCGTTGAAGATCGCCAGCAGCACGATCATCACCGCGGTCACCGGATAAAAATTGAACACCAGGATCGAGAGCGTCATGAATAATAGGACACGCACCGTTTCGGCGATGCGAAAGGTGGCGTAGCCCGTCATGCGTTCGAAGATGCGCCGCGCTTCTTCGATCGCCCGTGCGATCACCGACAGTCCCGGCGCGGTCAGCACCAGATCGGCGGCGGCGCGTGCGGCATCGGTCGCACCGTTCACCGCAATGCCGATGTCGGCCTGCTTGAGCGGCGGCGCGTCATTGACGCCGTCGCCGGTCATGCCGACGATGTGACCGGCATGTTGCAACGCGCGCACGATCTTGAATTTGTGCTCGGGGAACACTTCGGCGTAACCGCCGGCGGCCTCGATACGGTCGCCGTCAAACCCCTCATGCATGAACACTTCGCGTGCCGAGACAATATTGGCACCCAAGCCGAGCTTGCCGGCGATTTCGCGCGCTATCGCGATGTTGTCTCCCGTGACCATGCGCACCTGCAGACCCATGCGCTTGGCCGTCGCGATAGTTTCCGCCGCATCGTCGCGCGGCGGATCGAACAGAGGAACGAGCCCGAGGAAGCGCCATTTCCCGTCATCCCCGGTCATTGCGACGCCCAGGGTCCGGAACCCCCGACTTGCGAGCTCGTCGGTGGCGCGCTGCGCCTCTTGCGTGACCGCGGCATCCGGCTTGGCGAGATCGAGGATGACTTGCGGCGCGCCTTTTGCGGCTCGGAAAGTGCGATCGCCTTTTTGCAGATCCACTACGGCGCGCTTGCTCACCGGGTCGAACGACTCGAACTTGAGCACCCGATAATCGGCAAGTCGCGTCTTGTCGTCGAAACCGTTGAGCACCGCCGCGTCGATCGCGTCGGATGCGTCGTGCTCGCAAGTGAGCGCGGCCGCCAGCAGCAGCGTATCCCGGTCGGCGCCGCCCATCGGCGCCAAATCGCCCAGCGTCAGCTCGTTCTTGGTCAGCGTGCCGGTCTTATCGCAGCACAACAGGTCTACGCCCGCCATCTCCTCGATCGCGACCAGCCGCGACACGATAGCCTTCATGGCGGCGAGCCGCGCGGCCCCCACCGCCATGGTGACCGACAGCACCGCCGGCAACGCGACCGGTATTGCCGCCACGGTCAGGATCAGAGCGAACAGCAACGTGTCGATCAGTGGATTGCCGCGAACGAGCGCAACGCCAAGGATGAACGCCACCAGAACCAGCGTGATCAGGATGAGAAAATTGCCAATGCGCAACACCGCTTCCTGGAAGTGCGAGCGCCGCACCGCGGTTTCGACCAACTGCGCGGTCTTGCCGAAATACGTGTTCATGCCGGTGGCGGTGACGAGTGCGCGCATTTCACCTTGCCGCACGATCGAGCCCGAATAGACGGTATCGCCCGTCTTCTTGGCGACCGGCAGCGATTCACCGGTCAGCGCGGACTGATCGACGCTGAGAAAATCGCCGGCACGCAATTCGAGATCGGCGGGCACGATGTTGCCAAGCTTGACCAGCACCACGTCGCCCGGCACCAACAAACGCGCCGCAATGTCCTGCCATCGACCGTCGCGCAACACGCGCGCGACCGGCGCCAGCCGGTTTTTAAGAGCGGCAATCGCCGTGTCCGCCTTGTATTCCTGGAAAAAGCCGACGCCGGCATTGATCAACAACATGGCAACGATAATGCTGAGATCGTCCCAGCGCTGCGTCACGCCCGATAACACGGCCGCGATCTCGATCATCCAGGGGATCGGGCCCCAGAAGTAACTCAAGAATTTGCGTAAGCGGCTGACGTGCTTCTCGCGGATCGCGTTCGCACCGTATTGGGCTAGCCGCTTGCGCGCCTCGTTGCTCGATAGGCCGGTGAGCGCAGCCGTGGTCAGCGGCACCGGCACTGCCGCGCTGTCGCCCGCAGCGCGACGCTGCTGATCATTCATACGATAGACCTAGGTCTCGAACGTGGCGATTTCCAGCTTTCCTACAATTGGGCAACAAGGCTGGCCGCGCCGAGCAGTGCAGGCTCCGAATGGGTCATCACGTAGGTCGGGATCGCCGCCAGATAGCTCTTGAAACGGCCCTTGGCCTCGAAACGCGCGCGAAATTGCGACTGCGCGAAGGCATCGCCGAGCTTCGGCACGATCCCGCCCGCGATGTAGACACCACCGCGGGCGCCAGCGGTCAGCGCGAGATTGCCGGCGATCGTGCCGAGCATGGCGCAGAACATGTCGCGCGCCTCGCGCGCGCGCGGCTCGTTCTCTTCGGTACGAGGGTCGGTGATCTGCGACGCGGTGAAGGGCGCTGCCGGCTCACCGGACAGTTCACACAAGGCATTGTAAAGATTGACCAAGCCGGGCCCCGACAGAAAGCGCTCGGCCGACAGGTGGTCGAAGCGCGCACGCATCAGTTCGAACACCGCCGCCTCGCGGTCGTTCGCTGCCGGCATCGTGACATGACCGCCCTCGCCTTCGATCGGAATGACGCCGCCGTCCGCCGGGACGAGAATGCTGATGCCGAGTCCGCTGCCTGGACCGATGACGCCGATGGGCGTACCGGCGACCGGCGCTCCACCGCCGATCTGGCGGCGATCGCCGTCTTTGAGATACGGCACCGCCAAAGCGTTGGCGACGAAGTCGTTGATCACCTTAAGCCGCGCAAAACCGAAGTGCTTGCGTGTTTCTTCGATCGAAAATGTCCACGGCGTATTGGTCATCGCAATCATGTCGCCGGCTACCGGCGCGGCCACCGCCAGCACAGCGAGCGTCGGCCGTACCGGTAGCGCCTCGACGGTGAAGTAGGCCTCAATGGCGTCTCTCAGGCTTGCGTACTCGTCGGTCGCCATCACGCGCAGACGCGCGATCGTGCCGTCCGACTCCGCGACGGCAACCCGCGTATTTGTAGCGCCGATGTCGGCGATCAGGGCCGGCGCCACGCTCATGGCGCCGCTCCCGGTAGTGTCGTTCCCGACCGTCCGGCCACGATATTGACCGGCTCGCCCTCCAGATAGGCGGCGATGTTGGCGACGGTCGTTGCGGTGATGCGGCCGACGGCCTCTCGCGTGTTGAAGGCGCTGTGCGGCGTCACCACCACGTTCGGCATGTTCAGCAGGATGTGGTTGGCGACCAGCGTACGCATGTCCTGCTGGTTGCCGAAAATCGACGAGATCAATTCCGCCTCCTCGCGGATCAGCGGCTCGTCCGGCAGCACGTCGAGCCCGGCGGCGGCGAGCTTGCCGCTGCGCAAGGCTTCGATCAATGCGCGCGGATCGACAATGCTGCCGCGCGCGGTATTGATAAGGATCGCGCCCTGTTTCATGCGCGCAATTGCTTTCTCGTCGATCATATGTCGTGTTTCCGGCACGGCCGGCACGTGTAGCGTCACGATGTCGGCCGCCATCAACAACTCGTCCAATGTCGCGTAGCGAAAGCCGAGATCGGCGGCGATGCGCACGTCCGGCGCCACGTCGTAGGCCAGGATTTTCATGGCAAAGCCGCGCGCGATGCGTACGACGTGGCGACCGATATTACCGGTGCCGATGACGCCGATCGTCTTGCCTTGCAGATCGAAGCCCTGCAATCCTTCCAGGGTGAAACGGCCCGAACGCGCGCGCTCGATCGCCTCGCGCATACGATGGCTGATGGTGAGCAGCAGCGCGAACACGTGTTCGGCCACCGTGTTCTCGCCGTAGGCCGGAACGTTGCTGACCAGGATGCCACGCTCGGTGCAGGTGCGCGTATCGATATGGTCGTATCCGGTGGAGCGGGTGGCGATCAGCTTCAGCACCGGCAACGCGTCGAGTACATCGCGGCCGAGTTTGGAATAGATGAAGGTCGAGACCACCTCGGCGTCGGCATAGTGCGCAGCGGTGTCCGCGCGCAGCGGCTTATCGGTCAGCACCAGGTCGTGGCCTGGTTTCAGCGCCTCGAATGCAGGAGTTTCGCGCGGCTCGGTTTCGAAAATGACGATCTTCATGGACGGCCCTTCATCACCGAAGCTGTATGTCACGCAACAGGCGCGCATCGTCTTCCGGCCGCGACGGGTTGATCGGCAGGCCGGAGCCCAATTCGAACCCGCCCCAGGTTGCAACATCGGGAACGATACGCAGCCGCCAATGCCAGAACGGCGCGGCCCGTTCCCGCTTCGGTGCCGTGTCGATCACGAAATTATAGGGCGGGTCGTTCAATGCCGTTTGCAAGCGCGCCAAGGAACGACCAAGCATGTCCGCAAAAGCGGGCAGTTCCTCATCGCTTAACGCCGTGAACGAGGCCTGATGCCGTTTCGGCACCACCCACACTTCGCATGGGTGCTCTGCGGCAAATGGCACGAGCGCCGTGAAGGTCTCGTTTTCGTCGATAATACGCTCAGCCGTCTTGCGCTCGACGGCGAGTTCCTCGCACATCGGACAGCGGCCGTGCTCGCGATGATACCGCTTCGCCCATTCGCCGATGCCTGCGACTCGCGCCGGCACCATCGGCAGCGCGATGAGTTGCGCGTGCGGATGCGCAAGCGACGCGCCGGCACGGTGGCCATAGTTGCGAAACAACACGGCGGCTTCGATGTCATCTCTGTCGAGCAAGATGCGCATCCGCTCGCGGTAAACGGCGACGACGGCGGCAAGCTCGGACGCTTTCATAGTGGCCGGGTCGGCGTCGTGCCAGGGACTTTCGATCATCACCTCTTGCACGCCCTCGCTCGGCAGCACGCGATGGTCGTTGCTGGACACCTCAGGCGGCGCGGCCATCACCGCCGGAAACTTGTTGGGCACGATGCGCGCGCGCCATCCCGGCACATCCGGCGATGCGACTTCAGCGACAATGCCGGGAAGCTGCGCCTCGTTGCCGGGGCAGAACGGACAGGACGGATCGAAGCGCGGCCGCGCTGGCGATTGATCATCCGGCCGACGCGTTTGCGGACGGCGGCTACGCTGCGGCGCCACGATCACCCAGTGTCCGCTGGTGCGGTCCTGCCGGAATTCGCTCATGCTCCTGAGCTTAGCCGGATGCCCGCGCGCGCTCACGCGGCGTGGTTGCTTCGCGCGACGCGACTTTTTGCTTCACGGCCAGGAAGCTGTCCGGGCTGACCGACATCGAATCGATGCCGCAATCGACCAGAAACTCGGCGAATTCCGGATGATCGCTCGGCGCCTGCCCGCACAAGCCGACTTTGGCGCCGGCGCGGTGCGCGGCGTCGATCACGCTGTGGATCATCCATTTCACCGCCTCGTCCTGCTCGTCGAACAGGCCGGCGAGCTCGGATGAATCGCGGTCGACGCCGAGCGTAAGCTGGGTCAAATCGTTGCTGCCGATGGAAAAGCCATCAAAGCGCTGGGCAAATTCCTTGGCCAGGATGACGTTCGACGGGATTTCGCACATCACATAGACCTGCAAGCCGTTTTCGCCGCGTTTCAATCCGTTCTCCGCCATCACCTCCAGCACGCGGTCGGCCTCCTTGGTTGAGCGGCAGAACGGGATCATCATAATGACGTTGGTAAAGCCCATCTGCTCGCGCAGCCGGTGGATGGCGCGGCACTCGAGCGCGAAACCCTCCTTGTAACGCGGCGAGTAATAGCGCGAGGCGCCGCGGAAGCCGAGCATCGGGTTTTCCTCCGTCGGCTCGAACTCGGCGCCGCCGATCAGGCCGGCATATTCGTTGGTCTTGAAGTCGCTCATGCGCACGATCACCGGCTTGGGATAAAAGCCGGCGGCGATGCGCCCCAAACCCCGCGCCAGGCGATCGACGAAATACTCCTTCTTGTCTTCGTAGTTGGCGGTGAGCGCAGCGATCTGCGCCTTGGCGTCGGCATCCTTGAGCCTGTCGAAGTGCACCAGCGCCATCGGATGCACCTTGATGTGGTTGGAGACCACGAATTCCATGCGCGCCAAGCCGACACCGTCGGCCGGAATGCGCCACCAGCGAAACGCCGCCGCCGGATTGGCGAGGTTGAGCATCACATGGGTCTTGGTATCCGGCGCCTTGGAAAAATCGATCTCATGCGATTCGAACTCGGCCTTGCCCTCGTAGATGAAGCCTTCGTCGCCTTCCGCGCAGGAGACGGTGATTTCCTGCTCGTCGTGCAAGACGTGCGGTCGCGTTTTCGGTGCCGACCACCGCCGGCAGTCCCAGTTCGCGGCTGACGATGGCTGCGTGCGAGGTACGCCCGCCGTGGTCGGTGACGATAGCCGCCGCGCGCTTCATGATCGGCACCCAGTCGGGATCAGTCGTCTGCGTCACCAGAACGGCGCCGTCGACGAAGCGGTCGATCTCCTTCGGGCTGTCGATGATGCAGACTTTGCCCGCCACCACGGCGTCGCCAATGCTCATGCCGGTCGCGAGCTTCTTGCCCTTCGATTTGATGCGATAGGTACGGAACGCGCTCCCCACGTGCTGCGACTGCACCGTTTCGGGCCGCGCCTGCACGATGAACAATTCGCCACTCTCGCCGTCCTTGGCCCATTCCATATCCATGGCGCGGCCGTAATGCTGCTCGATCACGCAAGCCCAGCGCGCGATCACGAGAATGTCGGCATCGTCGAGCACGAAGGTGGCGCGCTCCGCCTTCGAAGTCGGCACGTTTTTGGTCGGATGCGCGCCATCGCTGGTGTAGATCATCTTCTGCGCCTTCTCGCCGCACTTCTTCTCGACGATCGGCGTAAGCTTGCTGTCCGCCAGCAGCGGCTTGAATACGATGTATTCATCCGGGTCGACGGCGCCCTGTACGACGTTCTCGCCCAGGCCCCAGGCGGCGTTGATCAACGCGACCTTGTCGAAGCCGCTTTCGGTGTCGATGGAAAACATCACGCCGGAGCCGCCGATATCGGAGCGCACCATGCGCTGCACGCCAACCGAGAGCGCGACCTTCATGTGGTCGAAGCCCTTGACGTGACGGTAGCTGATGGCGCGGTCGGTAAACAGCGAGGCATAGCAGCGACGGCAGGCGTCGAGCAGCGCCGCATCGCCGCGAATGTTGAGATAGGTCTCCTGCTGGCCGGCAAAGCTTGCGTCCGGCAAATCTTCCGCCGTCGCGCTCGAGCGCACCGCAACATCGACGTCTCTCTTACCGGCGCGCCGGCACAATTCCGCATACGCCTCGCGGATGGCCTTGGCTATGTCGTCCGGCCATTCGCCTTTGACGACCAGCGTGCGGATCGTACTGCCGGTTTCGGCAAGCGTCGCCTTGCCGGCGGCAAGATCGGCAAGCGCCGCCGCGATCTTTTCTTTCAGGCCGTTGGCTTCGACAAAGCGCCAATAGGCATCGGCCGTAGTGGCGAACCCAGGCGGCACGCGCACGCCCTTGCTCGCCAGATTGGCGACCATCTCGCCGAGGGATGCGTTCTTGCCGCCGACGCGCGCGACATCGCCGCGGCCGACCTTTTCGAACCAGAGCAGGTGCGGGCCATTTGCGCTCATGGGATGACTCCTTGCGTTTAACGCGGCGCCGCCCCGCGAAGCCGGAAATGCGCCTCAAACGAGCCGATGAGATCGAGCCACTCTTCCATCAGCCGCGTCATGAGAAACCGTTTGCGCACGCTTTCGCGCGCATTGCGCCCCATGCGCTCGCGCAGGGCTTTGTCCTTGAGCAGCGCGACGATGCGCATGGCGGTCTCTTCAACGTCGTTCACGAGAAAGCCGTTTACGCCGTGTTCGATCTGATGCTTGATGCCGCCGACATTGCCGCCGATCACGGCGGTGCCTTTCCACATCGCCTCGGTGACGGTCAGGCCGAAGCCTTCGCGCAGCGACTTCTGCAGTACGACCGCCGCCTTGCGTTGCAGGGCGTTGACCAGCGCGGTGTCCTGCACCGAGAGAATGCGGATGCGGTCCTCGGCCTGCGAACAGATCGAGGCGAACACTTCTTGGCCTTCCGGATCGTCGGTCGCCACGTTGCCGACCAGCACCAACGTGCAATCGACCTGGCGGCGCGCGATCTTGAAAGCTTCGATCACGCCTTTCGGGTCCTTCCACTTGTCGAAGCGCGATACCTGCACGACCAGCGGCAGGTCGGTCGGGATATCATAGTGCTCGAAGCGGTCGGCGATTTCGGCTTCCGACAAATCCTTGTTGGTGGACGAAAACGGATTGATCGCCGGCATGATGAAGCGCTGCGGCGTCTCGAGCTTCTGGGCATATTCCGGCAACGACATCACCACTGCGTCGTATTGCTCGATCAGCGGTGCGATGTAGCTCCACACGTCCGGGTGCGGATTGCTGAGGTCGACGTGGCAGCGCCACACCCAGGGCGCATTCTTGCGGAAATGCTGGATCAGCGGCAGCGGCTGCGGATCGTGCACGATCACCACATCATGATCGATATGCAGCCGCGCCGCATTTTCGAACGCGACTTCCTCGTAGATTTGCAGCTTCAGGTCGGTGAGGTTGATGTCGCCGCCCTGCAGCGCATTGTGCATTTTCTTCGTAATGCTGAAGAAGTCCGGGCGGCCTTCGATTACGCGCCAGCCGGTGCGGATGCCGGACGCGTTCATGAGCAAAGTCAACGACGACAACAGCTCGGCCACGCCGCCGCCATAATAGGTCGAGTTGATATTGACGACGTGAATGTCGCGGAGCACTTCGACTTTCTTGAGCAGCCGTTCGACCGCCTCCGCGCCGATCAGCGGCTCGTAATCTTCCACTGACGTGAGTTTGAAGGTGCGCGGGTCCGGTGGGTCGTCGGCTACCAGCATCCATAATGCTCCGCATACAGTTTCACGACGCCGCTCCTCCCATGCCGATTATCAACGCCCATAATGACAACAATGTCGCAACATAATCGGTAGGATGGCGATCGGTCGCGTTGACTTGAGTCAAGTTATTCCCAAGACATATCAATATTTTCGCCTGATCCGCCGGATAATGCGGCGCGCGCGCACGGGATCGGCATGGACATAGCTAATCAATTGCAAAGGCTGCCCGATGCGCCGCAAGCATTGCCTGCCGGCGAGGTGCTGGCGCAGCTGGACGTCTCGGTCGCCGGCGGCCTCAACGAGGACGAGGTCAAGCGCCGGCTGCAGACCTTCGGGCTGAACACCATCGTGTCGCGGCGTAAGGCCAGCGTGCTGGCGGTGCTGCTGCACCAGTTCCAGAGCCCGGTGGTCTATCTGCTCGGCGCCGCGGCTGCGCTGGCATTCTATTTCGGCGAGTTGGAAGAAGCGGCCGCCATCGCGGCCGTGCTGGCGGTCAACGCGCTGATCGGCTTCGTCACCGAGATCAGAGCGGCGCGCTCGATCGAGGCGCTGCGCGCGCTCGGCACCCACTCGGCCCGGGTGCGCCGCGACGGTCACACCCGCCTGATCCCGGCCGACGAGCTGGTGCCGGGCGACATCGTGCTGGTGGAAGGCGGCGATTCCATCGCGGCCGACTTGCGGCTGGTCGAGGCCTCCCATCTCGGCGCCGACGAGTCGACGCTCACCGGCGAGTCGGTCGCGATCGACAAGTCGCCGGCGCCGGTCGCGGCCGATGCCCGCATCGCGCGATCGCACCTCGATGCTGTTCAAGGGCACCTCGGTCACGCGCGGCAGCGGCACCGGCGTCGTGGCGGCCACGGGTCTTGCCACCGAGCTCGGCCGCATCTCGCAACTGGTCGAGGAGGCCGAGCCGGAAAGCTCGCCGCTGGAAAAGCGCCTGGCGCGGCTTTCGGGCCAGCTGGTCTGGGCGACGATCGTCCTGACCGCCTTGATCGCCGGCGTCGGCCTCACCACCGGCAAGGACGCCTTCCTGATGGTCGAGGCGGCGATCGCGCTCGCCGTCGCGGCGATCCCCGAAGGCCTGCCGATCGTGGCGACGCTGGCGCTGGCGCGCGGCATGTGGCGCATGGCGCGGCAGAACGCGCTGATCGAGCGGCTTGTCGGCGGTCGAAACGCTCGGCGCCACCACCGTCATCCTCACCGACAAGACCGGCACGCTGACCGAGAACCGCATGACGGTGCGCCGCTTCTGGGTGCCGTCCGGCGAAATCGATCTCGACCGCGGCGAAGAGGCCGGCGAACCGGGTGCGCTCGCGCGACGATCCGCAGCTCGCGCGGCTGCTGGAGATCGCCGTGCTCTGCAACGACGCCTCGCTCGAGCGTACCGAGGAGGATGGCAGCGGCGATCCGATGGAGATCGCGCTGCTGCGCGCCGGGCTGATCGCTGGGCTCGAACGCAGCGCGCTGTTGAAGCAGAGCCCGATCGTGCGCAAGGAAGCCTTCGACACCGCCAGCCAAGATGATGGCGACGGTGCACCGGCGCGGCGACGCGTTTCTGTTCGCGGTCAAAGGCGCGCCGGAAGCGGTGCTGGCTGCTGCTGACAACGTGATCGACGAGGACGGCGACGTCGCCCTCGACGCCGAGACGCGCAGCGAATGGCATGCCCGCGTCGAGGAACTCGGCCATCACGGCCTGCGCGTGCTGGCCTGTGCCATGAAGTCCGGTCGCCGAAGCCGACGCCGACGCCTTACGACGGCCTGACCTTCGTCGGCCTCATCGGGCTGGAGGATCCGGCGCGCGCCGACGTGCCGCAGGCCATCCAAGACTGCCAGCGGGCCGGCATCCGCGTGGTGATGGTGACCGGCGATCATGCGGTGACGGCGCGCAGCATCGGCCGTGCGGTCGGGCTCGGCGAAACCGCGGGCAACGTCGTCGAAGGGCAAGCATGTTGCGCAAATGGCAAACGGCAAGGGCGGCGCGCTGTTCGACGTCGGCATCTTCGCGCGCGTCAGCCCGGCCGAGAAGCTCGACCTGGTGCGCGCCTATCAAGGCGCCGGCGAGATCGTCGCCATGACCGGCGACGGCGTCAACGACGCGCCGGCGCTGCAACAGGCCGACATCGGCGTCGCCATGGGCCTGCGCGGCACCGACGTGGCGCGCGAGGCCGCGGCCATGATCCTGCTCGACGACGCCTTCCCCACCATCGTCAAGGCGATCCGCGAGGGCCGCGTCATCTTCGGCAATATCCGCCGCTTCGTCGCCTATCTGCTGTCCTGCAATCTGAGCGAGGTGCTGGTGGTCGGGCTCGCCATCCTGTCCACGCTGCCCTTGCCGATCCTGCCGCTGCAAATTCTCTATCTCAACCTCGTCACCGACGTGTTCCCGGCCTTCGCGCTCGCCATGGGCGAAGGCGATAGCGGCATGCTCAAGCGTCCGCCGCGCGATCCGAAAGAGCCGATCCTCGGCCGCGCGCACTGGATCACCATCGTGCTGCAAAGCCTCGCGCATGACCGCCGGCACGTTCGGCGCGCTGGCGCTGGCGCAGCTCGAGCTCGGCCTCGACAGCCGCTCGGTGGTGACCGTCACCTTCCTGACGCTTGCCTTCGCGCAGCTCTGGCACGTCTTCAACATGCGCCATACGCGCTCGAAACTGCTGCGCAACGAGATCACGCGCAATCCGTGGGTCTGGGCGTCGCTGGCGCTGTGCACGGCGCTGCTGGTCGTGCCGCCTTACGTACCGCCGGTCGCGCAAGTGCTGCACCTCGCGCCGCCGACGCCGGCGATGTGGGCCATCGATCATGGCCTTGAGTCTCGCGCCGATGCTGGTAACGCAAGCGGTCATGCTGTGACTGGCGCACGCGCGAACGAGAGCTCAAGGCACGATGACGATCGCTGTTGCCCTGGCTGGAATTCGCGGTCTGCGCCGCCTTGATCGGCATGGCCGGCCCGGTGCTCACGCATTACGGCGACGTCATCGCGCGGCTGACCGGCCTGTCGCGCACGTGGATCGGGCTGGTGCTGCTCGCCACCGCCACCTCGCTGCCCGAACTGTTCACCGGCATCAGCGCGGTCACCGTCGCCGACGCGCCCAACATCGCCGTCGGCGACGCGCTTGGCAGCTGCGTATTCAATCTGGTGATGCTGGTGCTGCTCGACGAATTGAGCCGCGGCGAGCCGATGTACCGGCGCATCGACCAGGGCCACATCCTGACCGCCGGCTTCGGCGTCATCCTGATCGGCGCGGCCGGCGCGTTTCTGCTGCTCAGCCAGAACGCGCTGAACGTGCAGTTCCTGCACATCAGCGGCTACACGCCTTTCATCATCGTGCTCTATTTCGTCGCGATGCGGGCGGCCTTCGTCTACGAGCGCCGCACGCCGCGGCCGCCGCAATTGATCAAGGAGGAGCGCGACATCACGTTGCGCACGGCGCTGATCCGCTATTCGGCGGCCGCCGCCGTCGTGGTGGTCGCCGGCAGCCTGGCTGCCGTTTATCGGGCAGCGACATCGCCGAGGTCATGGGCTGGCGCGAAAGCTTCGTCGGCACGCTGTTCATCGCCGGCGCCACCTCGGTGCCGGAATTGGTGGTGGCGGTGAGCGCGCTGCGGCTCGGCGCCGTCGATATGGCGATCGGCAACCTGCTGGGCAGCAACCTGTTCGATATTCTGATCCTGGCGATCGACGACATCTTTTACCGCAAGGGCCCGCTGCTGGCGTCGGTCTCGCCGGCGCATGCGATTACAGCCTTCGCCGCGGTGATCATGTCCGGCATCTTCATCGTTGCCATGCTGTACAGGCCGGAAACTCGCATTCGCGGCACCGTCGGCTGGGTCAGCCTGTCGTTGCTGCTGGTCTATCTGTTCAGCGCCTACGCCATTTATCTGCACGGGCATTGAAAAGACCGCCTCGCGGCGGTCTCTTCTTAGCTTGATATGAAATTGACCGGCTTGGGCAGACCAGTCCATGGGGGAACGTCATCGCTCGATGACGTTCCATCGCTCTACGAGACCTAAGCCGTTTTCTTCGATCCCCTAACGGCATTTCCTGTTTTTGACGGCTCGTTGTTCGAGCCGCTGCATTATTGCAAGCACTTCCGCACAAACTTGATCCGCTCGACGACATCCAGCTTTTGTGTATCAGCCTGCTTGCGACACTCCTTTATCTTGTCGACCCGCACTTCCAGTTTTTGGACGAAAGTCAAGCTCTTCCGAAACCGGCCCATCCGCGGCCGCCTTCATCGCGCCCTCGAGCTTTTTGATGTCCGCGGCTGACAAGTGCGGCCGATCGACCTTGACCGTCAGCTTGTTGAGCTTGGCGGTCAGCGGGAACGGCGGCTTGTAGTCGGCGTCGTTGACACCGGTCAGGGTATCGGAGCCGATATCGAAGCTTTCATCCCACTGCAGGATCATGGGCAGGGTTTTTTCCATCTTCTCGGTGGCGACAGCCTTGCCGTCAACCTTGAGCGTGCCGGTGCCGGCCCGGCCGACGCCGCAGAAGTTGTTGAACGCCAGCGTGCCCGGACCCAAGCCGTCGTATTTGAAGTCGAACTCGACCGTGTGCTTGCCGGGCGTGAGCGCGTCAGGGCCTTCCCACTTGATGCGCTTGAGGTCGACCAGGTTCCAGAGGAATACCGGCTTGCCCTTAAGCAGGTAGAAGCCGTAGCCGCCAAAACGGCCTCCCGAGGTGAGGATCATGCCCTCGGCGCCGCCTTGCGGCACATCGATGTCGGCAGTGATCGTGTAGGAGGTATTAAGCAGCAACGGCGAGTCGCCTTGCGGCAGACCGACCATTGGCCGCGTGTACACGAACTCGGTGCGTCCGGCGGTGATATTCGGACGCGGCGCGACGATGCGGGCCGCCACCGAGGCATCCAGCGGGAAGACCTGATACTTCTTCGCTTCTGCGACGAACTTCTTGCGCAGCTCCGCCACTTTATCCGGGTGTTGCGCGGCGATGTCGTCGGATTGGTTCCAGTTCTTGCTCAAGTCATAAAGCTGGAACACCTGGTTATTCAGCGGGTCGGGGTTAGCCGGACCGAACGCTTCCCAGGGCGCCCGATTGACCTTGGTGCTGAGCAGCCAACCGTGGTCGTAAAGCGCCCACTGGCCCATCATCTCGAAGTATTGCGTTGTGTGCCGTGTTGGCGCCTTGGCGTTCTTGGCGTCGAAGGTGTAGGCGAAGCTCGTCCCTTCGATCGGCGTCTGCTTGATGCCGTCAACATACTCGGGCGCATGGATGCCGGCGACTTCCAGGATCGTGGGCACCACGTCGATGACGTGCATGAACTGATCGCGCCAGCCGCCCTTGTCCTTGATGCGCGCCGGCCACGACACCACCATGTTCTGGTTGATGCCGCCGAGCCTGGAGGCATTCTGCTTGAACCAGTCGAACGGCGTATCGAATGCCCACGACCAGCCGGCCGACATGTGGTTGTAGGTCTGTTCGGTACCCCAGACATCGTACCACTTCATCTGCACCTCGGCCGGAATCTCGTTTAGGCCGTTGAAGAAGGCGACTTCGTTCGGCGTGCCCAGAGGTCCGCCCTCGGCGCTGGTGCCGTTGTCGCCGTTGATGTAGATGATCAGCGTGTTGTCGAGTTTGCCCAACTCCTCAAAGGCCTTGATAACCCGGCCGATCTCGTGATCGTTATACGCCGCATAGGCGGCGAACACTTCGACCTGGCGGATAAAAAGCTTCTTTTCTACTGCGCTGAGTTGGTCCCAAGGTTTCAGCTTGTCCGCGGGCCAAGGCGTCAGCTTGGCGTCCTTGGGGACGATGCCGAGACGCTTTTGGTTCTCGAAGATGCGCTCACGCAACTTCTCGTAGCCATCGTCGAAAAGGTGCATCGCGTGGATTTTGTCCACCCATTCCTTGGTCGGATGGTGCGGCGCGTGCGTCGCGCCGGGCGCGTACTTGATGAAGATCGGCTTGTTCGGGTCGGTCTGATGCATCCGTGTCATCCAGTCGATGGCGTCGTCGGCCATCCCGGTGATCAGATTCCAGCCCGGCTTGCCGTTGAAGGGATAGATCTGCGTGGTGTTGCGGAACAGGTTCGGCTGCCACTGATTGGCGTCGCCGCCGACGAAGCCATAGAAATATTCAAAGCCCATGCCGGTCGGCCACTGGTCGAACGGTCCGGCCTGACTGGCGGCAAAGGCCGGCGTGTTGTGATCCTTGCCGAACCACGACGTGTGGTAACCATTGTCGAGCAGGATACGCCCGATGGTCGCTTTGTCCTTGGCGATAATGCTGTTGTAGCCGGGGTAGCCGGTCGACTGCTCGGAGATCACGCCGAATCCGGCCGAGTGGTGATTGCGCCCGGTAATGAGAGCCGCCCGCGTCGGCGAGCACAGCGCGGTGGAAAACATACGGGTATAGCGCAGGCCCTGCTGCGCGATCTGGTCCATGGTCGGCGTCGGGATCACGCCACCGAAGGTGCTCGGCACCCCAAACCCGGCGTCGTCAGTCATGATCAACAGGACATTAGGCGCGCTCTTGGGTGGGACGACGCGCGGCGCCCACCACGGCTTCGATTGCAGAGCATCGTTCTTGATCACGCCGCCGAATTTTGCGTCGGGTGGCGGAAGTTGTTTGCCGTCGATTGTGGTCGTCGCATTGGGCGATCCCGGCACGCCGGTGATTTGCTGGGAAATTGCTGCCGTCGTCCCAATCGCGAGCAAACATGACGCGATCGTAAAGCTTCTCAAAGTCAGCCGACTTTTCTCAACGACCCGCGTATTCATGATTTGCACTCCCTCGCTTCCAATTTTCAGCTGCCGCAAAAGGGTTCTATCTCGCGCTCACATTGATCGCCTTGGACAGCGGTTCGGCCTTATGCCGCCGGCAATAGTCCAAAACACGTTTTGTGTTTGTTTCCAGACGCTGGAGATCCAGGACGTCGTTGCCTCTGGACGCACTGTAGTAACCGCTCATCCAGTACTTCACGAAGTTCTGGTTTGTTGGGTCGTAACCCAGCAAGGCGCCGCACGTTATCTGATTTATGCTCAGTTTCACTTGCGCGACCGCGGCAAATGATGTCGTGCCGAGTAAAATGCCGGCCGAGAAGAGTCCTATATAAAATTTGCGAAACATGTCCGTGCTCCAATCGCGCGTTTGCATCATTGCCCAGCCGCGGCCTTGTCCAGTCCGGACATAACCGTTTCCTGCGGATGGTATTTGCACCAGGCTCGCACATTCGCGATGTTTTTTTGGTAGGCAACCAAATCGACCCATGTCTTGTTGACTTGGTAGCTGTACCAGCCGCTCATCCATGCCGAAAAAGAGGCAGACTGAC
>CAVRHC010000017.1:0-24317 GCA_963720835.1 uncultured Pseudomonadota bacterium
AGGCGTGGCGGACAGTGCAGGATGAAACTGGGCACTATTGCCACGCTTTAGCACTTTGATCCTTTGCATTTCTATTCGAGCCCTGTGTTCAGTCTATCTCCATGCCGGGTTCTGGCTTATGTCGACAATAGGTGTTTTGAAGACATGAGATAATGAATGTCGCCGAGAAAAGTATTCGTCTGCGCTTACGGCACGCGCGGCGATGTCGAGCCATTTCTCGCCCGCGCCCGGAGGACTGGCCCGAGAGTGCGCGGGTCACTGGCTATTGGCGGCTCGATAAAAGCTAGGATTATACGCCCCCGCCGGAGCTGGCGCGCCGACTGTTGAAGTCGTAGACGGCTCGCGACACGATCCTCACTCGGCGAGTACGGGCTCGGTCGGCTGTGCAGTGCGCGCGCTCCAGTAGGTATAGGCCGTAGCGATCACAGCTGCGGCGCCGGTCGCGCTGCGAATTCCCCAATCGGGGAACAGGAGTGCGACGAAGCCGGCAACCCCGATGAGGAAAAGGACTACGCGCTCAGCCATGCCTAGGCGGCGAAACATGTAGCCAAACTGAGAACAGCTTATGCACCACTGAACCAATGCCACGAGCACGAACACGGCTCCGAGCTGCCAGCTCAACTCAGGAAAGGCGAGCAGCTCGGGGTTGTACACGAACAGGAACGGCAAGATGAACATCGCCACCGCCACCTTCAGGGACTGGCCGCCGACGTACCAGTACGAAACGTTTGCGATCTTGGAGGCGGCAAGAGCGCCAACCGCGACGGGCGGTGTGATCGTCGAAAACACGGCGAAATAGAACAAAAAGAAGTGAGCCTGCAGCGCACCGACTTGGCCGATCTGTATCAGGAAAGAACTCATCGCCAGCACGCTTGCGAGATAGGCGATTGGCGTCGGTAGACCCATACCGAGAATCATCGCAACCAAAGCCGCGATCAGCAGAATGATAAACTTCGAATTCGGCACTAGGAGTGCGAGATAGACTCCGAAGTTGTTGCTCAAGCCCGTCGTTTGGAACGACTGCGCGAGAGGGCCGATGAGAAGAATCAAAATCGCAAGCACGACGACCAGTTCCAGCCCAGTAGCGATTCCGGCCAGGACTTCCCGCACGGAGACACGGTATTTGCCGTTGAGCGCCCAGATGACGAGGGCCAGTCCAATACCGACCAATCCTGTCAGCGCCGGGGAAACGTAAAGTGTCAGCATCCAAATCACGACGCCGAACGGAACCACGAACGACGGCAGGAGTCTCCAAATAGCGTTCCAATCCACTGTCACGTCCAGCTTTTTAATTCCCGCGCGCCCGGAATAGCTCATGACGCTGAAAATCAGAGCGATCAGGTACAATATGGCCGGAATAAAAGCGGCAAGCGCAATCGTAACGTAAGGCATGTTGAGCAGCGCCGCCATGATGAAGGCCGCCAGGCCGAGAATGGGCGGCATCAACTGTCCCGATGTGGCGGCAAGCGTCTCGATGGCGCCGGCCATTGAAGCCGAATAGCCTGCCTTTTTCATTGTGGGGATGGTGAGGCGGCCGATGATCGTCGTGCTGGCGACGGCTTGCGCCAGTATCGAGCCGAGAACACCGCTCGCAATGATTGCCGGAAAAGCCGCGCCGCCGGAGACGCGCGCGCCTACGAAATTGCCGATTTCCATGAACAGGCGGACGACGCCGATGCCGACCAGGATGGCGCCGAACAGAATGAGGAAGTAGAGGTCGGAGGTAAGGACGTGAAAAAACAAGTAGAGCCCCTGGCTCGGATCCAGCGCCAGGTAATTCATGATGAAGCCGGTATCGTAGGCGGGATGAGCGAGCGATGGAATGCCGATGCCCTGGCCGTAGAAGAAATAGACGATCGATAGAACGACGATACCCGGCAGAATCCAACCCCAGTGCAGCCAACTGGCTACGACGACTCCGGCCAGCAGCAGTGCTCCCATGATCATCGGCGTCAATTCGAAGAATGGCGAAGCGACGATGATGTGGTCCATGTTGATGGCACAGTAGCCCCCGCCGATGGCTCCCATGGCGAGCGCGAGGACCGCGAGACCCAACTGCGTCGTCCACCATACACCGCGCTGCCCCTCGATCCTGCGATCGAGCAAGTCTCGCACGGCGAGCATCGATGTTAGGATGGTAATCGACATAGCGACTGTCGCCGCGAACGAAACGTCTTCGTTGAGTATGCCGAAAGCAACGAGGCCCAGATACACGGTGAGCAAAAGCGCAAGGACCACGAAAACGCGATGAATATGGGTACGAGCAGATTTCAGGGTCATTGATTAACTCACGATCAGGGGCAGGGCCTTCTGCGGTCGACCCTTAAGAACGGCTTAGCCGTGCGCGCCGTCCGGCGCGCACGGCGTTTGCTGTCAGCAGCCCGGAATCTTTGCTTCCGGTCCGCCCTTACTCCGAAGCTCCCAAACGTTCAGCTCTTTAAACGCTTTGATCGAACCCGCATTCGTGTTGCACTCGTTGAGCCCGGAGACCATTCCTTCCTTGGACCAGAAGTTCCATAGCCCGCCTTCGCTCCTCAGCGCGGGTCCGTTCTGGATGGTCGCCTTGGTCAGTTCGTAGGCGACGTCTTCTGGGAAATCCTTGGTCACGGCCATATACACGCGATTGAGCCCGATCGTTACCGGCTCTTCCTGCCCTGGAAGCGTTCCCGCCGGCAGCGTCTTTGTAAAGAGCGTTGTGCCGTACTTCTTGTTGATCTTTTCGATCGTTTCTTGGCTCACCGAAATATAGTGGAGCTTGCGGCCGGAGGCCTTCGCGGCAGCTCCGATCTTGACGAGGGGACCCCCCGTCGCCCATTTGCCGGTGCCCGGATCGCCGAGAATTGCAGACGTTACGACATCGGCCGTGCCGTTGATCAACTGGTCCGTCATGACGGCGGGCGTCACGAAATTGATCGACGCGTTCTTTTTCGAGATGCCGTATTGTTCGAGGACCAAGCGGGCAGACAGGCCCCAGTCACTCTGCGTCAAAAGTCCGAGATCGATTTTCTTGCCCTTCATATCGGCAACTGTTTTGATCTTCGGATCGAACGTCACATAGAAGCGCCCGTTGGCGGTTGCGGCAATCTCCCACAGAAATTGGAATTTATTTTTGACCGGGTTTGGCAAGCTGTCTTTGATCAAGCCTTTGCCGCCATGCACCCCCAGCTGTAGCACCATATCCTCGGTGCCAAAGGCCGTATGCTTGGCCTTGCCACTGTAGTTTTCATCCATGTACCGGATATTGTACATGAAACCCGGCGTCTCCTGGGGGGCGAGCGATACCTTCGCGCCATTCCGCGCCATCATGTTGGATAGCTGTACGTTGTACACCACGACGCCGCAGCCGATCGGACATTGCAGAGATGGGATAACCGTAAGCTTGCTTTGGGCATTCGCGGCCGAGTTCACTCCGCAAGCTGTCGCGGCGATCGTGAGTGCCACCAGTGTCAGTGGTACCAGTCTCATGATTGTTTCCTCCGTTGAATAGGTCCATTTATGTTCGTCCGGAACACAGCGGCCCGACTGCATTCCGGTTAGTTGGGTAACCTAGAGCTTTGCCAAAGCGGCATCCGCCCGAGCTGCGGCCCTAGTCGACGTGGCAGACGCGTTCGTCTGCGTGATCTCGCACCCCCTTCTCTGTTTTATTCTCCGTTCCAGTTTCTTAATGTTTCTAGTAGCCGTTCAGCCGACTAACTCCATAACCGTTCACTCGCGAGCTTCGCGCCCTCCGCCATTGAGCGATATTTTGCCCATCCGATATCAGCGTCTACCTTCGCGTGGCCGGCCTGCGATGACATGCCGCAATCGGTGGAGGCGATGACATTTTCGCGCCCAATGCATTCCGCATAACGGCACAGCCGGTCGGCGATCAGTTCGGGATGCTCAATCCGGTGGGTAACCGAATTCAGCACGCCAGGCAGCAACACGATGTCTCGACCCAGATCGCGGTCTTTCCAAAGCTTCCATTCATGCTCGTGGCGCGGATTGGCGCCCTCAATGGACAGCGCGAGCGGGCGCATTTTCAGCAGAATGTCGATCAGGTCGGCAAGCTCAATGTCGTGATGATGCGGGCCGTCGTAATTGCCCCAACACATGTGCATGCGCATCTGCTCGGGTGGGATGTTGCGCGTGGCATGGTTTAGAGCGGCGACATGCATTTCTGCTTCGCGGCGAAATTCCGCCATGGTCAGCTTTTGAAACTGCATGTGCCGACCCATGCCGAGATCGGGGGCGTCGATCTGCAAGGTGAGTCCGGCGGCTGCGATGGTCTCGTATTCGGTCTGCATCGCCTTGGCGATTGCCCAGACGAATTCCTCGTGGGTTTTGTAATAGGCATTGCCCAGCCACAACGCGATGGAGCCGGGCGAAGCCGCGTTGAGAAAGCCCATACAGGCGGAGGTTTCGGCGAGCGCCGCCTGCAGCGTCTCGATATCGAAGGTGAGGTCGCCCAGCCCGATATAGCTGATTGGCCCGGTGCACTGCGGCCGCACCATCTTGTCAAAGCCTTCCGGCCCGTAGAGACGCTGATAATAGGCCGGGAACGCGTCGAGGTCGGAGGCGCCGAGCC
Source organism: uncultured Pseudomonadota bacterium (assembly GCA_963720835.1). Classification (GTDB taxonomy): domain Bacteria; phylum Pseudomonadota; class Alphaproteobacteria; order Rhizobiales; family Xanthobacteraceae; genus Pseudolabrys. The sequence goes on from CAVRHC010000017.1 coordinate 4,568, forward strand.
GCGGCGCGTCGAGGCCGTCGAAGCCGGAAAGCCGTTCCTTGGCGTAGGCGCCGTAGCCGATCTTGCCGAGTTCGCCGTCGTTGACGATGTCGATGCCGTGCTCCACCTGTTTGCGTACCACGTCCTTGACCGAACGGATGAGGCAGGCGCGGAAGGCATCCACGTCGTAATCCTGCTTGTGGTCGCGCGCGGTCAGGAACGACATCAGTTTCGACGAGCGCGGCAGGCTGCCGACGTGCGTTACCAGGATCCGGTCATTGCTGCGCATGGTGGACGCGCCCCTTAATCGGCCGGCTCTAAGATGAATAGGGTTTGTCCGAACTCGACCAGCTCACCGTCTTGCGCGCCGACTTGCACGATACGGCCGTCGTGCTCCGCGTTGATTGTGGTGAACAGCTTCATCACCTCGATAAGGCAGACGGGTTCGCCCTTGTGCACGAGCTTGCCGATCTCGACGAAGGGCGGCGCGTCGGGGGAGGGCGCGCGATAGAATGTGCCGACCATGGGCGCTGCGATCTCGATCTGGTTGACGCCGGCCTCGACCTTGTCCGCACTGGCGGGCGCGGCTGGTGTCGCCGGCCGTGCGGAAGAGGCTACGCTAGACGCCGCAGGCGCGCTGAATTCGCGCGCTGCCGCCGGCGCGCCGCCTGCTCCGTTTCGCCGCACCACCAACTTGATATCGCCAGTTTCCACGACAAGTTCGTCGCACGAACTGCTGTCGATTGCCTTCAGTATCTCGGCGATCTCTTCGAAGCGTAAACTCAACGCGCATTCCCCCCGGATAGTTTGGGAGCGCGGTTTAACCGCGCTCATTATCTTCGATCGTGTTCGACAGTCGCGTCGCCGCTGTTTGCAACAGCGGGACGTGTTGCATGGCCTTTTCGACCGGCATGCGCGCGAACGGCGCGGATACGGCGATCGCGCCCACCGTCTGGCCGCTGGGGCCGCGCACGGGAACGGCGATGCAGACGACGCCGGCCAGAAATTCCTGATTGTCGATCGATACGCCCGTGCGCTTGATCTTTTCCATTTCGTCTTGGAGGCGCGCGGAATCCGTAATCGTGTATTCGGTGTAAGGTTGCAGCTCGATCGACTCGAGTAGCACCGCACGTTTGCGCGGCGGGAACAAACTAAGGAATAGTTTGCCCATTGACGTGCAATGCAGCGGCACGCGCGATCCGGGTTCGAAGCGAAGGCCGAACGGCCAAGCGGCTTCGACGCGATCGATGTAGAGGACGTGACTTCCGGCCATGACGCCGAAATTGCAGGTCTCACCGACCTGCTGCGACAGCGCTTCCAGGATGGCGTGACGCGGTGCGCGTTGCATCGAGACCGCCACCAGTTCGACACCGAGGCGGACCAGCCGCGCGCCGGGAACCAGCCGCCGGCTGCCGGGCTCGCGCTGTAGCAGCCCTTCGTTTTCGAGCATGCGGACGATGCGATGCGCGGTCGGTTTTGGCAGACCAAGCAGCACGCCAATTTCCGACACCGCCAACGGCCGCTTCGCCGTCGCCATCGTTTCGAGGATCGCGACTGCCTTGACGGTCGGAAACGCCCTGCTCGGCTGGTCGGCTTCGGCCGCGTGCTTGTCCGCGTTGCGGCGGGCGCGGCCTTTGGATGTTGCGGGCAAATTCGGGGTGGTGTCCATGCGAAGTATCAAAAGCCGGAACAAACAATCTTGCAATATGAATTTTTGATGTGCGACAGTTGTTCATGGAAGAAAGCCCACTTGGTCTTGCCGGGTGGGAAAACAAGAGCATCTTGCTGGGTGAGAAAACGAAAAAGGAGAGGGCGGTGCGGCGGGTCTTGATCGCCAATCGCGGCGAGATAGCGTTGCGCGCGGTTCGGGCATGCCAGCGATCCGGGCTCGAAACCGTTGCGGTCTATTCCTCAGCCGATGCGAATTCTGCGCACCGGTGGGCAGCCGATGACGCTATCTGCATTGGGCCACCGCCCCCGAAGGCGAGCTATCTCAACGCCGCCGCCTTGATCGAGGTCGCCTCCAACCGCGGCTGTGATGCCGTCTATCCAGGCTATGGCTTTCTGTCGGAAGACAGCGCCTTCGCGACGCGCTGCGCGGAGGCGGGGCTCACGTTTGTCGGGCCGCATGCCGAAACCATCGCCCGCATGGGCGACAAGGTGACGGCGCGGCAGACGGCAGCGTCGTTGGGCATTCCGGTGGTGCCGGGTTCGAAGGACGGCTTTGTGTCAGCGGCGGCGGCGGAACGCTTTGCCGCCGAGGTTGGCTATCCGCTGCTGCTGAAGGCGAGCGGCGGCGGCGGCGGCCGGGGCATGCGCGTTGTCACCGAGCCGAAAGAGTTCACGGCAAGATTCGAGCAGGCGACGGCGGAGGCGCAGGCCGCTTTCGGCAACCCGGCCATCTATCTCGAACGTTTCTTCCCGCAGGTCCGCCATATCGAGATCCAGGTGTTCGGCGACACTCATGGCAACTATGTGCATCTCGGCGAGCGCGATTGCAGCGTTCAGCGCCGCCATCAGAAGCTCATCGAGGAAGCGCCGTCGCCCGTGATCGATCAGGCGACGCGCCAGGAGATGGCCGAGGCGGCGTTGGCGCTGATCCGTGCACTCAAATACGTGAACGCCGGCACCGTCGAATTCATCTATGACGTCGCTAGCGGCAAGTTCTTCTTCATCGAGATGAATACCCGGATCCAGGTCGAGCATCCGGTCACCGAGATGGTGACCGGCACCGACCTGGTCATCGAGCAGTTCCGCGTCGCCGCCGGCGAGCGGCTGTCGTTCGGCTCGAGCTTCGCCGAAGGGCGCACGGCGATCGAATTCCGCATCAATGCCGAGGACGCCCTCCACGACTTCCGCCCTTCGCCAGGCACGCTCAAGCGCTGGTCGCCGCCGAACGGGCAGAACATCCGCGTCGACAGTCACGCATACGAGAATTACGCGGTGCCGCCGTATTATGATTCGATGCTGGCGAAGCTGATCGTCAGCGGTCCGGATCGGGCAACCGCGATCGAAACGGCCAAATCGGCGCTCGCCCGCTTTCGGGTGGCCGGGTTAATGACCACCGTTCCCTTCCACGCGCACCTGCTGCAACAGCCAGAATTCACGCGCGCCGAAGTCCACACCCGCTGGATCGAGGACCACTTCCGCATGGCCGTCCACTGATGAGCAACAAACGAACCATACAGCTCGTCGACGTGACGTTGCGCGACGCGCATCAGTGCCTGTGGGCGACGCGGATGACCACCGCGATGATGGCCGACATCGCGCCGCGGCTCGACCGCGCCGGTTTCGAGGCCATCGATTTGGCCGGTGGCGCCGTCTTTGACGTCTGCGTGCGCTATCTGCGCGAGGACCCGTGGGAGCGCATGCGCATTCTCAGCCAGTGGGTCACCAAGACGCCGCTGATCGTGATGACTCGCGGGCAGAGCCTGTTCACATTCGAGTTCTTTCCCGACGACATCGTCGAGCTGACCGCCGAGCGGATTTTTGCCAACGGCATTCGCTACCACACGCCGTATGATGCGCTCAACGACATGCGCAACATGGAAGTCCCGGTGCGCGCGGCCAAGAAGGTCGGCCTCTATACAGCCGGTGGTATCGTCTACACGGTCAGCCCCGTTCACACCGACGACTATTACGTGCGCAAGACGCGCGAGTTGGTGAACCTCGGCGTCGATGCGGTCTATCTCAAGGACCCGAGCGGGTTACTCACGCCTGAGCGGGCGCGCACCCTGGTTCCGGCCGTCAAAACGGCCTGCGGGGCGCTGCCGCTGCACCTGCATTCGCATTGCCTGACCGGGCTGGCGCCTTACACGGCCTGCGTGGCGGTGGAGCTCGGCGTCGATGTGGTGCACACCGCCACCTCGGCTTTGGCCAACGGCGCCTCGCATCCGGCCACCGAAGTGTTTACGTGCAACGCACGGCGCAACGGATTCGATGTCCCCGTCGATCTCGCGCCGGTCGAGGAGGTCGCCGAGCGGCTGCGCTATATTGCCAAGCGCGAGGATAAGCCCGTCGGCGTCATCGCCGAATACGACGCGTTCCATTACGAGCACCAGATGCCCGGCGGTATGATTTCCAACCTGAAGTCGCAGCTTGAACCGCTCGGCATCGCCGATCGCCTGCCGGAGGTGCTGGAAGAGGCGGCGCGCGTGCGTTGCGACCTCGGCTATCCGATCATCGTCAGCCCTTTCGCCCAGTTCGTGATTACGCAAGCCGTGCTGAACGTCATGGGCAAGGAGCGCTACGCCACGGTGCCCGACGAGGTGCGCAAATACGTGCTCGGTCATTACGGCGAGATTGCCGGTCCGATCGATCCGAACCTGTTCGATCGCATTACCAAGGGCGCCGCGCCGACCACGGCGCGCCCGGGCGATATCCTGGAGCCAGGCATTCCGCGGTTGCGGCGGGAGCGCGGCCCATTTGCATCCGACGACGACCTGCTGCTCGCCGCATTCTATTCCGAACGCGAATTCGGTGCGCTCAAGGCGGCCGGGCCGATCAAGACCGATTACCCGTTGGCATCGACTCCGCTCGTCACCCTCATCAAGGAAATCGCGCAGCGAAGAGACATCCGCTCGTTCCACTTCATTCAGCGCGCCACAGTCGGGAAATAGACCGTCATGACCACTCCTGTCATTATTACAGTCGCCATCACTGGCGCTATTCCGCGCAAGAAAGACACGGCCGCGGTGCCGGTGACCCCGAGCGAGCAAATCGAATTGACCCACGAAGCATTCGAAGCCGGTGCCACGGTCGCCCACATTCATGTTCGCAATCCCGACGAAAGCCCGAGTTCGGACCCCGCGCTGTTCGCTCAGGTGCAGGAGGGCCTCCTCAAGCATTGTCCCGGCATGATCGTGCAATTCTCGACCGGCGGTCGCGGGCGCAGTCAGAACGAGCGCGGGAAGATGCTGCATCTGAAGCCGGACATGGCGTCGCTCGCCACCGGTTCGGTGAATTTTCCGACGCAAATCTACGAGAACCCGCCACAACTGGTGGAAGACCTCTCGCGCTCTATGATGGAGAACAACATCAAGCCGGAGATCGAGGTGTTCGACGTGGCGATGCTCTACAACGCCAAGAACATGGCCGAACGCGGCCTGCTGCGGCGGCCCTGCCAGGTACAGTTCGTCATGGGCATCCCAAACGCATTGCCCGTGCGCCGAAAGTTGCTGGAATTCCTGGTGTCGGAGCTGAAGGAACTGATGCCCGACGCCACCTGGGCGGCCGCCGGCATCGGCCGCAACCAGCTCGAGGTCAACCGCTGGTGCCTCGAACTGGGCGGACACGTGCGCACGGGGCTTGAGGACAACGTCAAGTTCGACAAAGACCGGCTCGCGAGAAGCAATGCCGAATTGGTCGCGCGCGTGGCGGATATCTGCGGCGAATACGGACGTCATCCGGCCAGTGTCGCGGAAGCGCGCGACCTGCTGCATCTAGCGCCGACGGGTGGCCAAGGCTGGCGGACGAATTAAACGGACGGCGCGATGCGGGAGTGACACGATCATGGATCTTGAACTGAAGGATCGCGTCGCCGTCGTCACCGGCGCCGCTGCCGGTATCGGCGCCGCGGTGGCGCACACGCTGGCGGCGGAAGGCTGCGTGGTCTGGATCGCCGACCGCGATGCCGCCGCCGCCGAGAAGATGGCCGGCGCGCTGGTGAAGGAGGGCTTTCGTGCACGAGCCGCAGTCGTCGATGTCGCCGATGCTGAACTAGTCGCCGCCACCTTCAACGACATTCACCGCCAGCACGCCCGACTCGACATCCTCGTCAACGCGGCGGGATTACTGTCGACCGGCACGGTGGCGGAGCTATCTGTCGCCGAGTGGGAGCGGGTGTCGAAAGTCAACCTCTCCGGCGTGCTCTATTGCAGCAAGGCGGCGATCCCATTCATGGCCGCGAAAAAGTACGGTCGAATCGTCAACATCGCCTCGGTGTCAGCGGCGCGCGGCGGCGGCTCCTTCGGCAACACGCTCTACGGCACTACCAAGGCCGGCGTGGTCGCCTTGACCATGGGCATGGCGCGCGAACTCGGTCCGCATCACGTCACGGTGAATGCGGTGTCACCCGCCGTCACCGATACGCCAATGACGCGCGCGCTGCTCGACGACGAGGTCAAGCAGCGCATCGTGTCACGCATTCCGCTCGGGCGGCTGGCCAGCGTCGACGACGTCGCCGATCTGGTGGCGTTTCTGGCGTCCGCCCGCGCATCGTTCATCAGCGGCGCCGTCGTTCCCGTCGACGGCGGAATTCTCACCACGTGAGCCTCGGGGAGGGGTCCATGGCGTGCCTCAGGCCGCGACCATATCCCGCACCGTCGGCGCGGCGCGTGCGAACCCATGATTAAGATCGAGAATGCGTTCGAACCATTTTGCTACTGCGGACTCGGGCGGCACGAAGATCGTGCCGCTGATCACGTTCGCCCACTGCAACGAGCCGAACAGAACATAGTCGGAGTAATTCGGGTGCGGGCCGCCGAAATAGTCGTTCTCTTTCAGAGTGGCTTCGATCGGCGCGAGGGTCTTTATTACCGTCCGCAGTGCGTCATCGCGGTCGGCACAAGCCTCCTCCAGTGTCATGGCCAGTGCCTTTTCGCGGCTTTGACGGAAATATGGCTGGTCCTTCTCCGCCGCATGCGTGTGGACGTCGAGCAGGACCAAATGCCGCAGAGCCAGATGGAAGGTGAGGTCACACCAGAAATTCATGAAACAGGCGGCGGCTCGATCGGCATCGGTTTTCATCAGCGCCGGCCGGTCCGGATACGTGCGTTCGAGATAAAGCGCGATCTGCCAACTGTCATTCACCCATTGATCGCCGTCGACCAGCACCGGCACGCGGCCTTGTCCAGTCTGGCTGATCTGGTCTTTTTCAGTGAAGCGCCAGGGGATGGTTTCGAAATCGAAGCCCTTGTGGCGCAACGCCATCTTGGCGCGCCAGCAGTAAGGGCTGAAGCGAAGGCTATCGTCGCGGGCCGCAAGATCGTAAAGCTGCATCATCGTGACTACCCCTGCTTCCTAAGCAAAACGCTTTTGCCTTTCGATCGCTTTGGCGCTCGAATTTCACCGGCTAGTATGCTGGCTGCGCTGGTCAACGCAACAACACAGTTGTGCGAATGTCCCAATCAAGCGTGGGCAGCACCATGGATATGACTGAGATTGCCGTCATCGCTGTCGTGTTTCTTTCAGGACTGATGCGGGGTATCACCGGCTTTGGCGGCGCCATGCTGATGGCGCCGCCGCTCAGCTTCCTGATCGGCCCGGTCGCAACCGTGGTGACTGCGCTCAGCCTGGAAAGCGCCGCGGCCTTGGTTATGTTTCCTGACGCGTTGCCCAAGATCAACAAAGGCATCCTCGCCTTTCTCATTTTGCCAGCAATCGTCACCGTGCCGATCGGCGGCTACTTGTTGGTCACACTCGATCCGTTGATCGCGCGTAAAATAATCGCCGCAGTTGTGGTCGTCTTCAGCCTCGTCCTGCTGATGGGAATTCGCTATTCCGGGAAGCCGCGGCCGACCACGTCGCTTCTGCTCGGAAGCGTTGTGGGAGTTCTGCTCGGCGCAACAAGCGTTGGCGCGCCGCCGGTCATTCTCTATCTCTTGTCCGGGCCCGATCCGCATACCGTGACCAGGGCCAATCTTACGGTCTTCGTCACGGCGATTGCGCTGGTCGGACTTGTCATGCTGGCGTTCGCCGGCGCGATCACGAGCAAGCTCGTGCTCTCGGCGTTTCTGCTTTGCGTGCCTTACCTGGGCGCGACTTGGCTGGGTGGAAAGCTGTTCGGGCGGCTGAGCGATGTCACGGTGCGGCGCTTGGCGCTCTCTTTCATGCTCGTGATGGGTGTCGTCAGCTTGGCGATCTGAGAGTTGTCGCTTGATGCGGCCGCGCGCGAATATTTTTCTTTGGAGAGGTCATGGGGACGGGAAAACCAGGATTGCATAGTGATGCTGCTGCCGTTGGAAGACGTTGCCAATGCATCCGCGGCGAGTTCGGAGAAGCACAAGAACTGACAGACCAAGGATTCGGCCGCCGCACCATCAATTGTCGTCGATATAAAGCGATTGCCTGGTAACTTAGGCAACGACGAGGACACAAAGACAAAGCCGCAGCTTATGAGTCCGGCAGGTCGCCGTCGCGTCTGATCGTCTTCTGTTTGGCATTGCGCTATACAGGTTCCGGATCGTTGAACGCCGGCGCAGTCTCGCGCGGTGGGAAAGTTTGCGTGGCTGAATTTTAACGAGGTCGCTTGCTATCTGCCAATATCGAGCCGTAGCCTGCATCATCGAGAATCCAAAAAAAGCGCATCATGTTGTGAGAGGAAATATCCATGAAGCCTAACCTAACGAATCCCGGCAAAGTAATCATCACTGTGGCCACGACGGGTGGTCTTCATGGCAAGGACGCAAATTCGAACCTGCCGGAACAGCCGAGCGAAATCGTCCAGTCGTTTCAGGATTGCTACAACGCCGGTGCGTCCGTCGCCCACATGCATGTGCGAAACAAAAGCGGCGTTACGACATGCGATCCTGCGGTCTATGGAGAGGTTATCGATGGCGTGATGTCCCGCTGCCCTGGGATGATCACTCAGGTGGGGAATGGTATCGGCCTGAGATACGAGGATCCAAGCAAGGAGGGAACACCTTTCTCCTTAGATGAGCGCATGAACTTGCTGACCATAAAGCCGGTTCCCGATCAGCTGACCCTCAATATGGGCACATTCCATTTCGAGCACAAAAATAGTGAGTTCCTTTTTCCAAATTCGAAGCGTTGGAATGCTGAATTTGTAAAAGGCTGCAAAGAGCGTGGCATTGGGAACGAACTTGAGGTTTACGACCTCAGCCATATTCAAAATGCAATTGATTTGATGGATCGCGGCGTGCTCGAACCGCCCCTGCACTTCAGCTTTGTTCTCGGAATCAAGGGTGCAATCCCCGCAACACCGCAGAATTTGATGGCTATGCTTGATGCCATTCCAGAAGGATCTAGCTGGCAGGTTGTGAGCATTGGCAAGCACCAGCTTCCGCTAAGTACCATGGTGCTGGCGATGGGTGGCAACATCCGAGTGGGGATGGAGGACAACGTTTACTATAGCCACGGTGTGCTCGCGGTCAGCAATGCACAGTTGGTGGAGCGCGCCGTGCGTATCGCCCGCGAACTCGGACGTGAGATCGCGAGCCCCGACGAAGCCCGCCAGCTTCTTCACATGGCGCCACCGCCGCAACAACGTCCACACTAAGCGGGCGGAGCAGCACCACGCTGAATGAGTTCGTTTAGTTCGGCGACGGTCATGCGAATTCCTCGAATCTCTTGAACGCGTTACCCGCATTTGTGGGGGATGCCATATTGCAGACAAATAAAAGTTGGCTCCCACACTCTGAAAAATGCTTAGCCGCTTTCCGATAAGGGGCGGCAACCCCGCGGCTGATACATTCGCCTCGGGGGCACGAGCGGGGGCAGGCGAGAGAAGCACCGCTAAGCTATTGATACTTCTATATCTATGGCGGAAGGGGTGACCGCCTCCGCTGTTTGATATTACACGTTTTTTCGCTATTTTTCGGTTCGTACCCCCGTTCTAACCCACGTCGGAGGGGTGGATTTTGACGAATGGCAGCGAACCATGGTGGCTTGTTCCACCTCGCTCCCTACGCTACGGAATCGTAGGCGCGTTTATCACGCCCTTGCCAAGGTCGGGGTCGAGGGATCGAATCCCTTCGCCCGCTCCAATAATACCAGCCATTTCTTCAATTCAGCGATGGCCGGATGCCAAACGGGGTGCCCAAAGGGTGTGCACCCTAGACCCCCTTCCACACCTATTGCCCTGTCTTCGCCATTATCCACTCCAAGTCCTAGAAGTTGTAGGCGACCCACCCACAACTAGGAGATTCGAAAATGGCTAGACGAACAACGCCTGTAAAGCCGCCCAATAAGGCGGAGCGAACCATTGCTATGGGGGCGCTGCCCAAAGGCAAAACCACACCCCGCAAAACCCAAACGCTAGCTGGCCGCATTGGCGCGGAAGCAGCCGCCACGAAGAAAAAGCGCCGCTAATCCGATTCATCAAGTTATGCGGGGCGGCTCATGTCGGACACTGCATAGCGATTTACTGCGTCATCGCACAGCTAGCCGCAAATTCAGAACTACAAAAGAGAATCTGCGCGCGATATCCGCCGCCGCCGTTTTACTAACGTGCAACTCGGCGCTTCGCTCGCGGGCCTTATCGCGGAATTTCTCGATCTGAGGCTTTTTAACAATGCCCACTTACACCGCGTTTATCGACGAATCGGGAGATGAGGGTTTCAACTTTCTTGAGCCACCGAAACGGCTCAGCAGCGAATGGTTTGTGATTTCGGCTGTTATTTGCAGGTCCGCCGACATTGCGCAATTCGAGGCGGCATCACAGGCTTACTTGGATATATCGGGGAAAAAGAACCCATTTCATTTCACGGACGTAAGGCACGAGGATCGAATCGGTTTCATTAACGGGCTTGCGCACATTCCCTTCCGATTTACTGCTGTATTGGCTCACAAGCCATCGCCAAGATTACGCAGATGCAAAAATGATCGGAAAGCAAAGTCATTTCCTTTTTTATTTTGTCGCAAAACTTATCATGGAGAGAATTAGTTGGTACTGCGAGTATGATTGCGGTGGTCGTCCCAACAACACTGTCGACATTATTTTCTCTGATCGTGGCCAATTAAAAATACCGCGTCTGATGAAGTACGTCGCCACGCTGCGCAAAAAAACAGAACTCGAGGATTTTATTGGCGTGGACACGCGCAATCATGACATCAAGTGGAAATACATTCGAGACAAAGACATCAACGTAGCTCCGCATAGTAGCTCTGGTGGATTGCAGGCCGCAGATGCTGTGGCGAGCTCTTTACGCGCGGCGCTTGAGTTCACGCCACATTTTGCTACCGAACATCGTTATGCAAAACTGTTGTCCAACAAAGGATGGAGCCGCTATCTGAGTATTCAAAACTACGGATTAAAATTCGTGCCTGAATTGCCGCCCAAAAAATATACGCACACCAATCGCTTTCATTGGCTCAAGCACTATAGGTGGAAAATAGGTTGACCCACTGCAGTTAGGCCAGTCCCAAGGCTTGCGCCGAAGAATAAGCCAGTCCGGTCAACGTGGGTCAGCCAGAATTTAGGAATCGGCAGAATGGGCGTCAACGCCTTGTTTTTTCGTGGAGCGAAGCCTTTGATACGATTTGAAGTTTGCATTCCTGCGCCATGACGATGCCAGATTGGCCTAACGTGATGGTACGGTAAAGTTGGCTGGCGTAGGTGGGATGTTAAACGAAGCCGGCGCGCCGAAGAATGCTGGCGCTCGTTGCCGTGGCGCGAGCGATATAGCTGGCACAGCATGTTTGTTTTGCATTGATCTTTGTGTTTGCGGTTGCGGTCATTTGGGTCAAACATCGACCATGAGGACACGCGGACCACGGGAAGAGTTACCAAGTCGGGCGCGGCGCTATTGCGGTCCTCCCATGGCTCTCGGCTACGTGCGCGCCAACGGCGCAAAGTAGAAGACAATGGCAACTCGACAATATCGCCTAAACGAGTTCGACCAAGGTCCGCCGCCTTCGGGCAGGCCACTAGAACTCCTGTGCGAGGACCACAGCGGGACTTATCTGCTGCCGTATCTTTGCCATTGGCGCGACGGCGTGTGGCAAAATTCGGCCATTGGAAAAGCCATCGAAGGAAAGGTGATCGGTTGGCGCGTTCCTTCGTAGCAAGGCTGCGGTGCGCGGCCTATTTGGAATGAGAGACACCGGCAAGAGCCGATCACGCGGGCGTGCAGCGTACACTAGCGTTTGTCCGCTCTTGTCCGAAAGCGACCAAATTGTTTCGGTGCTGCGAATGTCCGCTTTGTGCCATTCACGACCGATGCACCGCACGACGATTATAGGGGTCGCTCCACTCTACTTTCGATTTCCGGCCTTTCATGCAGAACCATGTTCAACAAGGAACGGCGGACCTCAATTCGGCCATTGTAATCGATCAGGCCCAACCGGCGGAATTTGTTCATGAAAAAGTTGACGCGCGCTCGTGTCGTACCGATCATATCAGCTAATGTCTCTTGACTGATTTTCGCCAGCAATGGCTGGACCTCGCCATCTTCGCCAAAGTTCGCAAGAATCAGAAGCGCCCGCGCCAGACGTTTCTCGCTCGAATTGAACAACTGATCGACCAGATCGGCCTGAATTTGCCTCTCGCGGCCCAAGATGTGCGAGATAAAAAACTCAGCAAACGCCGGCTCAGTCGTGAACCAATTTATGGACCTCTGCTTTCGTTATTCGCGTGATCGTGGATTCCGTCAGAGTGGTCGCTGTTGACAAACGTAGAGTCGCTCCGTTCGCGCAAGCTTCTCCAAGAAAATCGTCGACTTTCAGAATAGCCACAATCGCTTCCTTGCCCTGCTCGGAAGTCACCGTAAGCTTGACGTTGCCTGACTGAATATAAAACACTGAATCAGCGGTATCGCCCTGCCGAAAGATTGTTTGATTTGCCGCATATGTAGATACGGTTCGTCCACCGTTCGATTTTGAGAGAAAATTTGCGGGATCAAACGAGGGGTGTTGTTTCTTATCGGCCATGCGGCGTTCATCCTCTGGGAAAATTCCAGTAGCCCGTAAGAACAAGGCTCTGCTGTTCGCAAAGCGCGACAAACTAGAAAACGCGTTGCCGCGTCACCACGGGCATTTCTTACTTTCTGCGCGATGTTCGACCAACCAGCACAAGGGCAGGCGCAAAAAGTCCGGCTACGTAAAAGGATTACCCGCCGATGAGTATAATTGTTGCCCGCTTCACCCTGCGACGACTTCGGCCGGTCTCGCTTCAAGGGCAACTATTTGAAGATTACAACCTCGGCGATCAGATCGCAATATGAAGAGAAATTTGGGGTTGGTGCCCCCAAGAACGGACATTTGTCCTAGCTCGTTCCGATCCCGCTCAGCATCGCGGGCACCTCCGCGTCGATCTCGGCCACGTCATGTGCAGTCAGGGGCGGCGGCGGGATCAGCGCGGCGAGCGCGCGGGCGTGGCAAGTGAATTGCCAATTTAGAGTGTATGGGGACGGCACTCAGGCAAATCCGCTATTTCAATTTCGCGGCAAGTTCCTTGCGTACCCGCTTCTCACGGGCCAGCACCCGACGAAAAACCTTATGATCGATCCGGCTTTCAATTGCGTCGCGGACGATCCGCGCCAGAACGTCCGGCGCAATTGCTTCCGCTTGGCAGGTCTCGCCACGGAACGCGCGATTATCGGTGATTTTCTTCGGCGCAGTTTCGAGTCGGAGGTCGGTAATCTGGTCGGGTGTCACGGCAAGCCGGGTAAAACTAACGGTCCCACCAAGTGCGGCTACGAAAGCCTCAACATCTTCTTTCAGAGATAGGAAAAGGTGCGTACCGCTTGGATCGTGGTCGCCAATGTGGAGCACCTCGTTGAGGCGACCATCGGCGACAATGTCGACGGCAAGCGCATGCTTCTCTGTCACTGACTCGAAGCCGCCGGAACTGATAACCGACACGCCCCAATCCTTGGCGACGCGCGCCAACTGCGAAACCATCCCGGCCGCTTCGCACATCAGAATGAGCCGCTTCCGCTGTCCTTCTGTGCGATCGAGCTTGAGCGTGCTCGCTTGCGAGCGCACGGCGTCAAGGAAATCGTTAGCATCGCGCCATGTCTCAGGGTCAATCCTATCGCCCCCGCCGTCGCGAATTGCGGTCATGTCGATCAACTTGGCTCGGCGAGCGCGGTTGAGCGTCTCGATAAGACGCTGATATGCCCGGTCAGTCTTGTCATAATGGTGGATGCCGACCAGCCGGTAAAACACCTGACGGCATGTCAACGGAAGATGTGCGGCATACTCCACGAGGACTTCGCGAACCTGATCTAGCAATGCCTCGGCGTCCGGGCGAGGCGACCACGGCGCAAAGCCTCGCGCTCTCGTGCGTCTCCGTGGTGCTCCACCAAGAAGGTCATCCGCGGCAGGGTTCATTGCGACAACGCGGCGTTTGTTTACCGAACGAGGCTTTCACACCGCGCGGCGGCCGTCAAAACACGCAATCGAATGTTGTCGAAATTTACTCAGTCATAAATTGTGAAAGCGGTGCTTTACAAAAATCAAGCGCGGCTTGACGCCGCTGAAAGTGCTGGATGATGCGACCACATTAAAAATTATTTTTGAATATTCCGCTTCGCCCATTCGATAAGTGCAACTGGATCATGTTCCGGCATCGGCTCGATCAATCGTGTGCCGTTAAACTCTGCCGCGAAAGCATCGGCGGTCGCCGCATCGGCAAAGCACCAACGGACATGATCGCGCCCGTCGCTGTCGCGCCTGCCGCGACCATGGTGGCTCTTGATGCCGCGCTCGGTGTGGAAGGCGTGCATCGCGTCCAGCCGCTTGCCGAGGCCGCCGAGCGGCACGATGATCTCGACCATGTGCGGGAAATCCCGCTCGATTGACTTGGGGCTTGAGCGTCCTTTGTAGCGTGCCATAGGACATTGGAAGCCCGCCGGAATAGCTTTGCAAAGCAAAAAATGAACATGCCCGTCCTGCACTGCTTTGCGGGTGCGCAGGCAATGTCGGCTGTTGGACTAGGAGCGGACATTGGCGTGCACCGGCGCTGAATGGTTCAGTCGCGAATGACCCACAACAGACATAGCTTGGTTTTGGTCGCGAGTTGTTTGTGCGCTAATGACCAAGGGCGGCTATTCGTTGACGGAAGCTCCAGTTGGCTTAGTGCGTCAATCCCATATTGCATTTCATATTGCGTTCTAATCGCTGAGGTTGTAATCGTTAAATAGTTGCTCTTGAAGCGAGACAGGCCGAAGTCGTCGCAGGGTGAAGCGGGCAACATTATTACTCATCGGCGGGTGAATCTTTTACATAGTCGGACCTTTTGCGCTGCCCCTTCCTCTGCTTACTCGCACCGTTGTGCTGAAAGCACGATGTGCCCTTAGTGGCGCGCGGAGCGGCAACGGCAAATCCATCAGGTTCGCTAATTCGTCGCACATTTGCGAAGAGCGCGGGCTTTCGCCATACGGCAATTGGGTGGGGTAAATGCCATGAGTTAAAAGGAAGAACTCCCGTTCGACCCTAATAAGTTTTTCTCGAAAGCGAACGGCGGACGAACCGTAGCGACGTACGCTAAAAATCAAAGTATTTTTCAGCTGGGCGACCCTGCGGATTCTGTTTTTTACATTCTGAAAGGCAAGGTCAAGCTCACCGTGATTTCCGAGCAGGGCAAGGAAGCAGTTACCGCTATTCTGGGAGACGACGAGTTTTTCGGCGAAGCATGCATGGGCGAACAGGCCCTGCGTTTGTCAACAGCTACCGCTCTCACGGCATGTACGATTGCACGAATATCCAAAGCAGAATTCGGCAGGCTGATTCATAATGAGCCGGCGTTTGCCGAATATTTTATCTCGCGCCTCCTAGCTCGCAGCGATCAAATTCGGGCTGATTTGGTGGATCAATTGTTCAATTCGAGCGAGAAACGTTTGGCCCGGGCTCTCCTTCTTCTTGCGAGCCCTGACAAAACCGACGAGTCAGACTCGGTGCTGGCAAATATCAGCCAAGAAACACTAGCGGAGATGATCGGAACAACGCGAGCGCGCGTCAGCTTTTTCATGAACAAATTTCGCCGATTGGGCCTGATTGATTACGACGGCCAAATCAAGGTCCACCGCTCCTTATTGAGCATGTTTCTGCATGAGGAGCCGAAAACCAAAAGTTGAGTGGAGCGGCCCCAGTAACCGTTGTGTGGTGCGTCGGTCGCGAATGGCACTACGCCGACAAAGCAATGTCTTAGGCCACAAATTCCCGGCAGCGTTCGACCCATGGCGGACATTAGGCAGCGGGCCCAAAACACTGCGGTCTAATTACTTGAGTTAAGCGACCGACGCGCCGCGCTTATGCGCGTACATCAATTTGTCGGCTGCCCTGAAAAGATCGCCGGATGTCGTGCCGTCGTCCGGATAAAGCGCGAATCCGACACTCGCTGATACAAATATTGGACGCTGCGCAGATCCGATTGTGCAAGTGACCTCTGATCCGAAATGGGCGCGCACACGGCGCGCGGACAGCGTATCGTAATCGACCGGGAGGACTACTGCGAATTCGTCGCCTCCAATTCTTGTCGCGACACCGTCGGGACCGGCCTTCCTCTTGAGTTCGGCCGCAACCGCCTTCAAGGCTTCATCTCCGGCGCTATGCCCGTGCTTGTCATTGAGAAACTTGAGATGGTTTACGTCCACTATAATGATTCCCGTGCGGCGGTTGGTTTTACGCGCTGACGACAATGCTAAGTTCAGCTGCGCATCGAACATCGCTCGGTTTGGCAACCCTGTTAGAGCATCACGTTGCATTGCCGAAACGTCAACATGCATGAGTATAGCGTGTCGCGTACCCTTGATATCGACTGCTGAAATCAGGACCTGAAACCAATGGAACAGTCCATTGAATGGACAGCCGTATGTCATGACAAAAGAAGGCAACTCGCCCTGCAAGACCTCTCGCAATCCGTCGACAATCTTCGTTACGTCGCAGCCGCGTTTGATCGCCGCATCGCATTCCGCGATATAATTCCAAGGCGACTGCTTGGGCAAAAGGCCGCCGGCCTTCGCGGTTTCTTTCCATTTTCGGTTGCAGCGTAAGATCGCCCCGGCGCGGTCGACAACCGCGATTTCCGCAGCGATGTGATCGGCGAGATCAAGCTCTAGCTTCTCATTCACGGCAGGACCTGCGGAAATGTCTGAATCCAGCGTCCGGGGCGGAGTTTGTTCTGATTGGCTGAGAGGTTGCACGCAGCGAGTTAATCTTTGCCAGTCAGCCGCGCCTTATTTGATTTAAACCCGCCGGTCCGACGACGATTACCAGGACAGTGCGCCTAGACAGAAACGGTAAGCGGCGGCGGTTCGAGTTTGGGGCCCTGTAGTTGCGTACCACTTTTCAAGAAAAGGCCCGGTCGGTTGCAGCGGCGCATCAAGACTGGGAGTTTTAAGAAACGCCTTTAGTTAGCGACCTCTATCATGATGCGATGCCCGCATCTGATAGCACAAAGCGGACAAATCGCTTGCGCCTGCGTTTGTCCGCTATCGGAACAACAGCGGCCATCACGGAGGCAATGCACCCGTATCCTCGGCGAGCCGCCAATTGCACAGCGCCAAGAATTCACCCATTGCTCCGCCAACGATATAATTTTCGACCGTCCTAGCCATGTCGCGAGCATGCGCAGGCATCAACGCGTTGGCGAGGTGCAGTGCCGCCTGCAATTTTCCAATAGAGCCGCCATCTTCCTCGCCGATCCGTCGCCGCTCTTGAACGTCATTTGCGGCCCGCATTCGCGTAAACATTCGATCAACTCTCTCGGCCGCTTGTTCAAGCTCTCGACAGACGGTGTCGATGTCATGATTCGCATAGAGTCGAAAACGACGCACGCAGGCGTCGATGTCATATTTCGTCGGCTCTCCATCTAGCCGTTCGACGATATGCTCGGCTTCTAGCTGACGGACGCGGCGATCCGTGACACCGAGATGTCGCGCGAGTTCCAGTTGATCGCCTATGTTCATATTCACCTCTCAGGAAGCGGAAACGCGGAAATCAAATTGTCCAAATATGCTCAAAAATCGAGCGGCGATGGACCCTCGGAGCATGCCACCCCAGTTTACGATCCTTGAAATTTGTCAGCGTCACGCCAAGCCGTGTCACGTCGCACCCTTTTGATTGAGCCGCTCGGAGTCAGCCCGGTTTTATAAAGGCTAACTCCTCGCGCACGCTGCTGACCGCCAAATGGAGCCATTGTCGATCAGGCATTCAATGGAGCAGGCATATCGTCCGCCAGCCCAAGCACAGCGCGCGGATCAGCATCGGGGCGGCGAAGCGAGGTCATCCCGCCGTCAACCGCAACGCCAATCCAATGTTCCTCTTCACGTTGAACGGCCAGCCGATCCCGGTCGATTTCTCCTATCTGCTCCGTGCGCTGCTCTTTTGTAAGCGCACTTGAATCGTCGGCTATCTCATCAATCTGCTGTTCGATCTTCGAGATGATGGCGTCACGATGAAGCCAGAACAGAAGCGGCAACGCTTGCGGGTCGCCGACCGCGCTGACCAACCGATCACCGATGAGCACGTCGCTATATGACCGCTCTGCCCAGCGAATCGGCCCGTCTTTGCTCTCGACGAGCGGCAGCGCGCTCGGCTGGCCTCGTTCGGCCAACTCGTCGATTTCAGTTCGCGCACGCCGCTTGGCTTCGGCTGAGGGCCACGGAGCGGACGCGACACGGTGACGGTCGGCATCAAGTTCGCGAAGGCGGCGACGGCAGCGCTCGACGGCATCGACAGGGTTTTCGCCCTTATGAGGTAACGGTGCAGGCCCTTGATATAATTTGATTGTATCGCGGACGCCGCGGAGACCTTCGGCAAGATAGTTCTCAACCGAACTTACCAACCGTCCAATCTGAGAAGATTGATGCGAGCGCGCGTCAACGAGCGGATTTAATCGCTCAATGTTCGCTTTCGCATCTTCCAGCTTTGCTAACGCAACGGTCACCTGCGGGTCATCATCTGACAGCCGCTGGAAGCTCGCATGTTGAGCAAATCCGTACCAAGCACTGTCAGGTCGCCCGCCCGTCAAAATCTTTAAGCGAGCCTCAGCGGCGCGCTTTGCTTCCCAAGCCGCCTGCCGCTCGTCGGCGATTGCGCGCCAGACGAGCCAAGCGTCGTCGCGTGCACGGCGCAAGCGCCTAAGCTTCTCTTTGACAGGCTTGGGGATTCGCGGCCAATCGAGCGGGTCGGCGTTAAGCCGAATTATCGCTGGCACACTTGCTAGCGGTTGCACTTGGGCGTCGGTCATGAGCCGCTCCATGTTCTACACGGAATATGGGAGCGTTAATTGGCAGCGGCAAACGCTAGCTCGCTGCCAAGATATCCCGTAGAGACCGGGCTGAAAGCAAGCGATCATGGGCTTTGAGCGCGCGCCAAAGATATTCTGAATCGTGCCTAAGTGCCGATCGGGGCACCGTTCACACACCCGCTCGCGCTGCCATCCACCGCGCCGTAGCGTAATAGCTGTTTATTCAAGTGTTCGGCTTGTGCTGCCATCGACAAGCCGTTGAGGAAGCGCGCGGCGGCCTCGCGCAAAATTCGGTCACGCTGATCGAGGGCTGTGCGTGTGCGCCAGGTGCGCTGGCCGGGGCTGCGCTTGATGCCGAAGGCGGCGTCCGCGTCTTGACCGTCGACGATATGCTCAATCGCCTCGGCGAGGCGGTCGCGATCTTCGGGGCCGAGTGTGCCTTTACGGAGTCACTGCGGCCAGGCTGGCATGTGGGTTCGCTGATCTTCGATTTTGCGTGCTCATTGAACGTTTGCAAACTCGGCACGCCGCCGGTGATATCGCGCCATTGCATAACCCACATCAAAAGCACCGCGTTATGGAGCGGGCCTGCGGAGATCTTACTACCTCATTGGAAAGTGCGGTGTGGTGCGCTGTGGTGCTCAGTTAGGATCGTTCCACTGCCGGCTCATTGCCCTCAACAAGATATCGGCGATTGCAAAGCAATCGGCGCTGCCCGCGCTGCCAACTCCCTGTGCCTCGATGGCGACCACGCGCTGCATATCTTTGCCAAAGTCCATTAGCTCAGCCGCGTCGTTTTCGGGGTATGGGCGAGCGCGGAGCGTCGCTTCGTCCATCTCCATTAGCTCATGCCGCTGCTTGAGCGCCGAGAATATCTGGTTAGCGATCCCGACCAGC
>CAVRHC010000018.1:0-14222 GCA_963720835.1 uncultured Pseudomonadota bacterium
TTCCATGGACATTCCGTGCGAATCGCACGGTAATCACACGGGCTAAATACCTATCTGTGGACAATAGAGTTGGAACGTAAGTGATCAGAACAGCGGCTGGCTACAAAATGTTAGGAGTTCGACAGTCAGAAGTCCAATAAAGCTCGTAGCAATTTTGACGCCTGAAAAGGCGGAGATGCGGATTTTGGTTCCGCCATTCGGAGGTTCGATTCCTCCCTCCCCAGCCAGCAAGTCCTGTCTCTGTGTTTTGGTCGGCACAAATCGCGAAAAAGCCCGCAAATATGGGGCTTTTTCGCCTGTCGGCGGTCTCTGACATTCCTAGATTCGTGCCAAAATTTTGAATTTCGGCGGAAAGTCTCTGACCGGTTCTTAGAAAATTCCCTTTTTTCGGAGCCGGAAAGCGGAGACCGGTTCGATCATCCACTGAGTGGCCGAGACGGCAGTCTAAGTACTGCCAATTTGGCCGACATGTATTTTGCGAGCGCACATGCGCCTGCAATTTGTGGCTTGCTTATAGCGTTAAGTGTCTCAGAGTCTCCGCGAAATCAGGAAGCCGAACCATGGATGAAGCGGCGCGCGGGGCGCTGTTCATTAGTCATGCCAGTCCAGAGGACAACGCTTTCACGTTGTGGCTCGGCGCGAAACTGACTGCCCTCGGCTATACTGTTTTTGCCGATGTCCTTCGTCTCAAGGGTGGCGATGACTGGGAAAGGATATTGGAAGATGCCATCCGCAACAGAGCGGCCAAAGTCCTCCTGGTTGCGACCCCCCATGCCGTGCAGAAGCAAGGAGTTCGCAACGAAATCACTATCGCGACGCAAACGGCCAAAAAGATTGGCGACACGAATTTCATCGTACCATTGCGGCTCGCCCCTTTTGATGCGCCGCTGCAGATAGCGCATGCCCAATATATTGACTTTACGGAGAGCTGGGCGCTGGGCTTAAGCGATCTTTTGTCGTTGCTTACAGAAATCAACGTCCCGCGTGATAGTGGCGGTGCCAACGCGGCTCTATGGCAAGGCGTGCAGCTCAAAGATGCCCGAAGCGTTGTGGTAACGACCGAGCGCTTGGTCTCGAATTGGCTCGCCATCGAGTAGCTCCCGAGCGGGTTCGCTTTTATGACTTCAAGGGTGGCATCTCGCTTGGTAACGCACAGAAGGCGATTCAGCAATCACTGGTGCCGCTCGCTGCTTTCAATCGCGGCTTTCTCTCGTTCGCGCCGCTTCATCAGCTACAGGACTATTTCGGCCCGAACCTCCCTCTTGAGGCGATTGCAGATTGCGCGACCGATGATTTTTTGGAGATGGGGTGGTCGGATCTTCACATTTCCGCGCGCGATACGCGGGCGAAGTTTACGGAGCTCGCGCGCCAAGGTATGGACAGCTTCTTTCGGACAAAAGGCTTGCAGTCCTTCGAAGTGGCATCGGGACGGCTTGCGTGGTGGCCAACGGCCTCGCTAGCCACGGGGAAGCGACTTAGCTTTGCCTGGGATGACGGCCCATCCGGGTCGCGTCAGATTGTCGGTCGTTCCAATAAGCGCGGCTTTCACTGGCACTATGGCGTGAGTTGCTGGGCGCGAACAGCACCTATGCGACACATCCGTATCGCGGGCCGGGTGATATTCACATCAGACGGTTTCAATCCGCTCGGCGATGCGCGGCGTCTGCACCGCTTGCGTCGATCCTTTTGCAAAAGCTGGCGTAATGACAAATGGCGTGACCTGCTGTCGGCATTTTGGTTTTGGTTGGCGGGAGGTGCCAGCTCTGTCGATATCCCCGTCGGGGAGGACGCCGCTTTGCGGCTTCGGTTTCCACCGATGATCTTTGACGCGCCATTTGGCATCGTTGTGCCTGACGATATGACCGATGGCGCGGACGAAGACGATGAGTCGGACGCGGCGGATGGCCCGGCGGGGGATGAAGGCAGCGACGACGATCCGGAAGAACTGGACTAGGAAAGATGGTCGCGCTCAATCTCATTCACATCGAAGAACCGTTGCTCGAATTCCGCTTTGGGCAGAAATTGGTTTATCCACGCGACGGCCTTTTTCTCTACGGTCCTGTCGATGGTGGCCGACCTGCCGTGAACTATGGCGCCATTGGCACGCCTGCGGGCTTAGCCCGGCTGGAGCGTTGGACACAGTTGGTTGCAGGCTTCTTGCCACCACCGCCACCACGGAGAGGGGCAAGGCTGGTCGAGCCACAGCACGTCGCATACCCGGGTTTTTCCGCCGCATACAATTCTACCTGGCCGGCGAAGCCCCGCACGACGATTGCCACCATTGACGGCGACGCACTCGCGAAGGCCCTGCGGATCGCGAACAGGAATGAAGCCATCAAGGCCGCCGTCGATTTGTACGTGGAACCGCTAATTGCAGCCGCTGCCCGGATCGAAGATCCACCTACCTTCTGGTTCGTCGTCATCCCGGAAGAGGTCTACGAGCTTGGTCGACCGCTTTCGAAGGTACCAGTGTCG
This sequence comes from uncultured Pseudomonadota bacterium, assembly GCA_963720835.1. Lineage (GTDB taxonomy): Bacteria > Pseudomonadota > Alphaproteobacteria > Rhizobiales > Xanthobacteraceae > Pseudolabrys. The sequence goes on from CAVRHC010000018.1 coordinate 2,476, forward strand.
GACAGAATCCAGGGTGCTGTGCGGATGACGCGGGGCGATGCGCTTAAGCTTGACGAACAGCACACGCTTTTTGGTATCGAAGAGGCCGAGGCCGAAGTCTATAAATACGCGACCCACTTTCGCCGCCAGCTCAAAGCTCGGTTGCTCAATGACAAGATCGTCACGCAAATCGTTCGCGAGACGACGCTTGCACCCAACGATTTTCTCAAAAGTAACGGTCAGCCCAAGCGGCGGGTCGAAGATCCGGCAACAATTGCCTGGAAACTCTCGACTGGTGCCTATTACAAGGACGGCGGTCGCCCTTGGCAGCTTGCCGATGTTCGTGCCGGCGTTTGCTATGTCGGTTTGGCCTATAAGCGCCGCGACGCGAGCAGCGACGATCGATTTTCTGTCTGTGCCGCGCAAATGTTTCTTACAAGCGGCGAAGGGGTTGTATTTCGCGGCGCGCTCGGCCCGTGGTATCGCGCCAACTCAAAGCAATTTCACCTCGACGAAGCCGCCGCGCATAATCTCGTCGCCATGGTGGTCAAAGAATATCGGGAGCAGCACAACAATGAGCCACCGGCGGAGCTGTTCCTACACGCCAAATCGTTGTTTACTAACGAGGAATGGAAAGGATTTGTCAGTGGTGCTCCGCCGGAGACGAACGTGGTTGGCGTGCAGATCGCCGACGCTAAGGATAACTTGAAGCTCTTCCGACCGGGAAAGTATCCAGTTCTGCGCGGTTCGGCTCTACTGCTCGACGACGATCAGGCCTTTCTCTGGACCGCGGGTTATGTCTCGAGGCTCGACACTTATCTTGGCCCCGAAACACCCAACCCGGTTTTGATCCGACGTCAGCGCGGCGATTGTGCGTTCGAGACAATTTTGCACGACGTTATGGGTCTGACGAAGATTAACTTTAACTCATGCTTGCACAACGATCGCTTGCCGGTGACCATCCGTTTCGCCGATGCGGTCGGCGACATCATGCTGGCCGCGCCGCAAACCGGCGAGCCGCGCCTGCCGTTTAAGTTCTATATTTAGCCAGACGCCTCTCGGCCAATGCAAAAGGTTTGGGGCTTGCGAGCATATTTTTTGGGAATATAGGCGGCAAACATAAAAATGCTCAATGATCCGCGGCCCGACTGTGGATTAAGGCTTTAGAGCTATCTGGTCATTTGGCTTGGAATGGCGGATATAGGCCGCCTACAAACCGGGGGTGACTATGCTTTCGAAGTCTCAGCCAGGGTCCCTGCTGTTGCGATCGGGCGGTTTTGCTGTCGACCCGGTAGCTCGCCGCCGCCCGATCGCTGCCATCGCCGCGCCGTCACCAGCGCCGCCGCCGAACCGGAAATTGGAAATAGGAATTGGCGCTGGCGGCCAGCCGGCGGCTCGATGCGCCGGCGGCGCGCGCGCCTCGCGCGCGCGTATAGTGAGGATCAGGTCGACGCGGACAGGGTCCCTGCTGTTGCCAGCGGGCGGTTTTGCTGTCGACCCGGTAGCTCGCCGCCGCCCGATCGCTGCCATCGCCGCGCCGTCACCAGCGCCGCCGCCGAACCGGAAATTGGCAAATAGGAATCGGCGCTGGCGGCCAGCCGGCGGCTCGATGCGCCGGCGGCGCGCGCGCCTCGCGCGCGCGTATAGTGAGAGATTCAGGTCGACGCGGAGCAACTACCCAGCGGCGGCGATCGTGCCGTTACAATTAATACTGGTCAACCATCCATCATTGAGCAACCATCTCATTCGCTACTCATTTTAGTTAGCGGGATCAACGCGTCGCGCGCGCGCGAGGGGAGCGGGCGGGCGAGCCGCCGGCTGGCCTGAGCTATCGGGCCGCCAAGCCAAAGACCGCGAACCAATGCAGTTTCCCAAGCTGCATACGAGGGTTCGATTCCCTTCGCCCGCTCCATCCTAAAAAGCCTGATAGAGGCGTGACATTTCGGATTATGTCAGAGTGTTTCCGTCCTGCTAGTCGCCAGAGCAGGACGGAAACAGGACGTAGATTGCGGCAAAGGGTATCGGATCCGCTGCACCCGGTCGCAGCCCACCTCCCACCCGGCCTCGTCCAGCAATGACTTGATCCGACGATAGCCGTACCGGCCGTACTGCGATGCCAACGCGATAATGGCTCGCGTCAGCGCATCTTCATCAGCACGGACAACTTGAATTGAAAAGTGTTCGCTTCTGCACAGACGCACGGTGCCGAAAAAGGAATAGGCCAAACATGTCAACGGATACACAGCGAGGCTGTGGGTGCGATTTGCGTTAGATCAAGACAGTCGTGCAGGCGCAGACGTAATAAAAATATCATCGATCTGAAAAGGAGCGTTCCCGATGTTTGACGCGAAACGTGCGGCATTAGCCGCATTTGCACTTTCGCTCATGTTCATGGCGCCTGCCAGCGCAGCCGACCAATCGACCGTGAAGGTCTCTCTGATTGATATGACCGCCATGTTTGGTCCGGGCGGTGGACCTGGCGCGGGCTACGGTCCCGGTAACGGCATGATGGGCCAAGGCTATGGCCAGGGCTACGGAATGATGGGGCCAGGTTATGGTCCGGGCATGATGGGACAAGGTTATGGCCCGGGCTACGGGAGGGAAGAAGGCTACGGCCCGGGCTACGGCATGATGGGCCGCGGCATGATGGGCGGGATGTCGGTCCGCACGAACGTCACGTCGGTCAAAGCCGGCAAGGTCACTTTCGACGTGACCAACCTGTCGCGCAGCATCGTCCACGAGATGATCGTCGTGGCGGTCGAAAATCCTAATGCGCCACTGCCTTATGACTACAACACCGGCCAGATTCCGGAAAAGCAGGTCAAGATGCTGGGTGAGACCGAGTGAGATGGAGCCGAACGCCGAGAAGACGATCACGCTCGACCTCAAACCGGGCGCCTACCTGCTGATCTGCAATGTGCCGGGACACTATGCCGCCGGCATGTGGACACCGCTGACTGTTACCCAAGCTGTTACCCAATAGCGCTGGCGTGCCGCCGCTCAATTCATGGCGCCGCCGCGATCATTCAAGATGCCAACAGCGGGCGCAAGCATCCAATAGGTATCGGCGCCCGCTTCAAAATTGCTCTTCGATGTCTCAGGAGACTTGTCATGTCTTCAATACATAACGCAGGCGGTTCGCCGTATCCGCGCTCGCGACCTTGAGTCTCGCAACCGTTGCCGAGGCACAGATGTACGGTCAGGGGCCGGGGCCGGGCAGGGCGGCGGCATGATGGGCGGAGGCTGGGGATGGGGGATGGGTTACGGAATGGGCGGATTCGGAGGGATTGGCTTACTCGTGCTCGCTCTGGTCGTCCTGGGTGTCGCTGTCATGGCGTTCCGTCGCCGCAGTCCGTGAGCCAAATCGTCCCGCCGTGTTTCCGGCGATCGTTGAGGTCAAATGAAATACTATATCGCCAAAACCGTGAGCGGTGACTTCGCCGCTAGTCGTCGAACGCACCATCGAGGCGCTCAAAGCCGAGGGATTTGGTGTGCTGACCGATATCGATGTCAAAGCGACGATGAAGAAAAAGCTGGACTCGATTTCCGGGATTATCGGATACTCGGCGCATGCAATCCGCCACTAGCGCATCAAGCGCTGACCGCCGATGACAAGATCGGAACGATGCTGCCATGTAATGTGATCGTGCAGGACCTCGGCGGCGGCAAGATCGAAGTGGCTGCCATCGACCCTGCCATCTCCATGGAGCAAGTCGGAAATCCGACGCTCAAAACGATCGCCGAATCCGTCACCGGAAAACTTAAGCGCGTTATCGCCGCAATCTAAGAATTGCGAAAGCCTAACGGCGAAGCGCAATCGGCCAATAATCACACAACGTGCGGTGCTCACGTGAAAACTGTTTTTATTAAATGTCGTCAGGGAGCTTACCATGTTGTCAAACCATAATGCTGCGGCACGTTTGCTCGCCGTAGTCCTCGCTCCAATATTTAATTTCTTTCATGCCCCTCGATAGCACGACGGTGCATGCAGCACAGAACGGCACGGTTTATACCTGCCCGATGCATCCGCAGATACGGCAGGCAGTTCCGGGTTCGTGCTCGATCTGCGGGATGGCGCTCGTCGAGCCTAAGTCCGTTGGAGCGATCGCGCTCCCACTGGGTGTCGGGATGCTCGCATTCCTGGTCATGCTCGGCGTTTATTTCGGCGTGCTCACTCTCGTTTCTGGGTGGGACTTCACCGTCTCGCAGTTTGCACAATTTTGGTACTACGTTCTGCCACTTGCGCTCGGGTTCGGCATACAGATGGGTCTGTATGTCTATCTGAAGCAGCAATTGGCACACCATCACGCTGGCGGAACAATGGTCGTCGCTTCTGGGGCGACATCGACCGGCGCCATGCTCGCATGTTGTACGCACTATCTCGCCAACATTTTGCCGGTGATTGGCGCAGCTGGTGCGGTCACTCTCGTCGCGCAGTACCAGGTTGAACTATTCTGGGTCGGCTTGGCGTTCAATCTGGCCGGCATCATCTTCATCAGCATCAGGATCGTCAGCGCAGGGAGACCTTCATGAAGCAATCCAGACGATCGGCGATCGTACTCGCGGCCACTGTTTTGACGCTCTGTGTCGCGCCTTTGGCGATGGCACAGTCTGGGGGCGCACCCGCGCTTGCAGCGCGTAGCAACGATATGGGGGGCGTGCGCGTTGTCGTCACGCCGAAGGCCGTTGCTCCCAAATCGGACTGGGAATTTACAGTGACGATGGACACTCACATCAAACCGCTTAATGCCGACCTTACGAAGACCGCGGTGTTGGTGGACGACAGCGGGCGTAAATACATGCCGTTGTCTTGGCAAGGCGACAAACCCGGTGGGCATCATCGGAAGGGCGTTCTCCGCTTCGCCGCACCGAGCGAACGGATCAAGTCCTTTGAGCTGCAAATTCAGGGCTTGGGCGGGGAGAACCAGAGAGTATTCCAATGGACCATGAAGTAGCCTTAGCGCCGTCCGCCCCGTCCGCCCCGTCCGCACCGTCCACGCACACCCACGATCACGCAGCGCCCACCGAAGGCGGCGAAATCGATCCGGTCTGTGGCATGACGGTCGATCCACATACCGCCAAGCACCGCGCCGATTATCGGGGCCATCCGTATTATTTCTGCTCAGCTGGCTGCAAAACCAAGTTCACCGCCGATCCGCAGAAGTATCTTTCCAAGGAAGAAAAAGCAGCCGAGCCGGTCGTGGAGGGTACCATCTACACCTGTCCGATGCATCCGCAGATCCGCCAGGTCGGCCCCGGCGCCTGCCCCATCTGCGGCATGGCGCTCGAGCCAGAACTCGCCAGCGCCGACAACGGTCCTAGCGCTGAGCTCGCCGACATGACGCGGCGGTTCTGGATCGGGCTCGCGCTCTCGCTTCCGGTGGTGGTGGTGGAGATGGGCGGGCACTTCGTCGGCGCACACAACTGGATCGATCCAACGCTATCGAATTACATTCAGTTCGCCTTCGCCACGCCGGTGGTGTTGTGGGCGGGCTGGCCGTTCTTCGTACGCGGCTACCAGTCGCTGCTCACGCGCAATCTCAACATGTTCACGCTGATCGCCATGGGCACCGGCGTGGCCTACCTCTACAGCATCGTCGCGACCTTCGCGCCCGGCATTTTTCCAGATGCCTTCCGCGCGCACGGCGGCGCACTGGCGGTCTATTTCGAAGCAGCCTCCATGATCACCGTGCTGGTGCTGGTCGGCCAGGTGCTGGAACTGCGCGCGCATGCAGCGACGTCGGGCGCCATCAAGGCTCTGCTCAATCTGGCGCCCAAAACCGCGCGCCGCGTCAAGGACGACGGCAGCGACGAGGAGATTTCGCTCGACGTTATCCAGGTCGGCAATCGTCTGCGCGTGCGCCCCGGCGACAAAGTGCCGGTGGACGGCAAGGTGCTGGAAGGTCGCTCGTCGCTCGACGAATCGATGGTGACCGGCGAATCTATGCCGGTGACGAAAGAAAAGGATGCGCGCGTCATCGGCGGTACACTCAACATGAGCGGTAGCTTCTTGATGCGCGCCGAAAAGGTCGGCCGCGATACACTTTTGTCTCAGATTGTGCAGATGGTAGCGAGCGCGCAACGCAGCCGCGCGCCAGTCCAACGGCTGGCCGATCAGGTTTCTGGTTGGTTCGTGCCGTTGGTGATCGCGGTGGCGCTCATTGCGTTTGCCGCATGGGCGATGTTCGGACCGGAGCCGCGCTTCGCCTTCGGCATGGTCGCGGCCGTGAGCGTGCTGATCATCGCTTGCCCCTGCGCGCTGGGGCTCGCCACGCCGATGTCGATCATGGTCGGCGTCGGCCGCGGCGCGCAAGCCGGCGTGCTGATCAAGAATGCCGAGGCGCTGGAGCGCATGGAAAAGATCGACACGCTCGTCATCGACAAGACAGGCACGCTCACCGAGGGCAAGCCGAAAGTGGTCGCGGTCATAGGCTTACCCGGCTTCGATGAAGGCGAAGTGCTACGCCTCGCGGCAAGTGTCGAGCGCGGCAGCGAGCATCCGCTGGCAGCGGCGATCGTTAAAGCTGCAGCCGAGCGCAAGATCGACCTCGCCAAGGTCGAGGGCTTCGATGCGCCGGCCGGCAAAGGCGTCATCGGCATGATCGAGAAAAAGCGCGTTGCGCTCGGCACCGCCAAATTCCTCAAAGAACTTAATATCGATCCGGCGGCGCTCGCCGACGAGGCCGAGCGGCTCCGCCAAGACGGCGCCACCGCGATTTTCCTTGCGCTCGACGGCAAATTGGCTGGCGTCATCGCCGTCGCCGATCCGGTCAAAGCCACCACGTCGGATGCGCTGAAAACACTCGCCGCCGGTGGTATCCGCGTGGTGATGCTCACCGGCGACAACCGCACCACTGCGCTCGCCGTTGCCAAGCGCCTCGGCATCGCGGACGTCGAGGCGGAGGTGCTGCCGGAGCAGAAGAGCGCCGTGATCGAGAAGCTGCGCACTGAAGGCCGCGTGGTGGCCATGGCCGGCGACGGCGTCAATGACGCCCCGGCGCTTGCCGCCGCCGAAGTCGGCATCGCCATGGGCACCGGCACCGATGTCGCGATCGAAAGCGCAGGGATCACTCTGCTCAAGGGCGACCTTACCGGTATTGTCAAGGCGCGCGTGCTGTCGGCCGCTGTAATGAGCAATATCCGGCAAAACTTGTTTTTCGCCTTCATATATAATTCTGCCGGCGTCCCGATCGCCGCCGGGGTGCTGTATCCGACGTTTGGCCTACTGCTGTCGCCGATCATCGCCGCCGCCGCCATGGCGCTTTCCTCAGTGAGCGTCGTCGGTAATGCGCTGCGGCTGCGGCGCGTGAAACTCTAGCGCATAATCCAGAGTGGGAACCAGTTATAGGAAATCCGCTTCTGATGCTGTGGACGCGCCTCCACCGGCCCGTAAGTGCCCTGGTCGCTAATGGCACTTCGCGTCAATCGCCGCGTCGCAACATTTGTGGTCGCTATCGGAAGCACAGCGGACATTGGTCGGCGCTGGCGCGAGACGGCGATGACGCGACTGACCCGGAGCGGACATGGTCGCGGGTACAGAGATTGATCTAAATCATTTTTCCCCCGGCGACAGCGGGCAGTATGTAAAATTGCATGTCTTTGAAATTCAAGACTTGGCGTGCCGGTCGGCGCACTTCACAGGAGACAGCTATGGCCAAAGCAAAGAAGCGTGTTGCGACGCGCAAGAAAAGTTCTAAACGTCTCAAGGCCAGCGCCAAGCCTGCGCGTAAGAAGGCCGCAAAGCGCACGAAGCCGAAACAGGGAAAGTCCAAGGTCAAGGGTGCCGCGAAACCCATGGCAAAGAAAAGGCGGCCATCGAAGATCGCGGCAAGGAAGGCACCAAGAACAACGCCAAGACAAGTGGTAGAGGTGCCGGTCGAGGACACGATCATCGACGTGATCGAGGAGCCGGTCCCCGGCGTGGTTGTTGTTACTGAGTACGAAATGATTCGGACGGCAACTCCCGTTTCGTCCAGCCCTGAGCCTAAGCGCGGCGTCGGTCCCGAGACGGAAGACCAATAAATCGATCCCCAGTATGACGCAGGCTGCCTCGGCCGGAGCGGTGAAGCCGTAGTACCTGTCGGTCACGCGCGTCAGCAAAGGCGCACAGCCGCCATTGCCCCAATATATCGCTCGATGCAAGCAATTACAATTCGAGCCTCCAACGTCATGGACCCGACACAGGTTTAGTGCTATGAGTTTTTTTGCCGTTAACAGCATCAATAGGCGCTAACGCTTGAGAGACACGATGGCCACCGCGTCAGAGTGGCACGCGCACTCCCGCCTCAAATACTAGAGCGGTCATGCCGGTCAGCGCAGCCTGCCGGAGAGGGAGCTTGAATATGCGCAGAATCGTAATATCAACTCGGGAATCTGCCACGAGCAAAATCGTTCAAGCAAACATTGATAGATTCAACTTATTGCTGGAAACAACAACCGACCCGACCAAGCGGGCAATGATAATTCGCCTTCTTGCCGAGGAAACGGCGAAGCAAGTGCTTGCGGCTAATGAGCCGAAGGAAGCCTAGGCTATTAAATTATCTGTTCTCGTTCCAAATGCGCCAATGCGTCGGTTCGATGTCGATGCGTTTTTTCGTCGAAGCATCTACCCAAGCATTTCCGTTCTTGTGGCACGGGAACACGAGCGCGTGGATTCCCAGAGAGTCCATCACGCAAAGCTCAAGGCCCACCCCGGATGGCGCGATTGAAATTGGCAACCATTTGTCTGGCAATGGATAAACTTGGACCATAAACAATCCGTGGCCTGAAATACACTGGTTGCATTGACCCACATCAATCTAGGTCGGAAAAACTGCCGGTTAGCTACAAACTCAGCAGCTAATGTCGCCTTTTGGCACATGACTGCGTTCGCGGCACCGCACCATTTAGGACGCGATTGGACAACAACCGACAAACGTCGATTTTGGCCCGCGCCGGCCGTAAATCGGGTTGGTACACTGCTTTCCGAGCGTGGGGCGCATATGAGGCGGCGGAGACGATTGCAATGGTTCCATTACCGGACAGCTTTAAAAAAGCCATCGAACATTACCACCAGGCGCAGAAAGAGTTCGTGAGAGGAAATGCGCAGCCGTTTAAGGCTCTGTGTTCGCACGCTGACGATGTAACGATCATCGGAAGCTGGGGCGGGGTTGAGAAGGGATGGAGCGCGCAAGTCGAGAAACGGTACGATTGGGCAGCAGCACGGTTTGCCACTGACGACGATGAGCGCCGCACCGAAAATATCTCCACCGTTGTCACTGCTGAAATGGCGTACACAGTTGATATTGAGCGCACCAAGATACGCTTAACTGGAACGCAGGAAGTTCGGCCTATGGCTCTTCGAGTAACGAGCATTTTCCGACAGGAAGACGAGCAATGGAAACTCGTACATCGCCATGCAGACCCTCTAGTTGAGGTGCAGCCGGCGGCTTCAATTGTTCGAAAATAAAATAAACCTCACAGAACAGCTATGATCCCGGTCCAACCCCGATTTGTGCTCGTTTGCTGCATCACAGCGCCACGTTCGCTATTGGGTCCACAGTGGACAAACAAGGGCGTCGGCCTTGACCAGCTAGGCCGTCAATGACCCAGCTGCGACATTGGCTGTGCGCCGCAGCAGTCGAGACAACGGATGTCGCCCATCTTGAAAATGTCGGATAATATCTCCCTGCGCATGGTCACCAGAAAGCCGTGCGCACGCACTTCCACAGGGAGGTTACTCAATGCCAACATTTATTTGCTTCCTGAATTGGACCGACCAAGGTGCCAAAAGTGCAAAAGACTCCGGCAAACGCTATCAGGCCTCCAAAAGCATGGCTGAGAAATTAGGCGGAAAGCTGCTCAGCGCCTACGTGACGACCGGCCAATATGACGCTGTGCTAACCCTTGAAATGCCCAACGGCGAGGCGATGGTGAAGTTTGCGAGCGCCATCTCGGCGACGGGCAATGGCCGCACAACGACGGTGCGTGGTTACACGCCCGACGAGTTCAGCAAACTCGCCGCAGAGGCGCCGACGGTCTAACGCACCTGTACTTTTTGAGGCCGTCTAAGTTGGCGGCCTCTTTCATTTCAAAGCAAGCGAGCAATGTCGCCCATTGGCACATTGCGTCTGACGTTATCGATCGCAAACAACGAAAACCAGAGGGGGCCGTCATGGGTGGCTCATCGACAAGAGTGGCGTTCATTGGCCTGGGGACGATCGGCTCGAGTATCGCCAAATGCCTACGGAAAGCGGACTTTAACCTAACCGTTTGGAATCGTACTGCCGCGAAGATGACACCACTCGTCGAGCAGGGGGCAAAGCCGGCGACAAGCGCAAAAGAGGCCGCGAGCGGCGCGGACGTGGTGATCACCTGTCTCATGGACGACCAGTCTGTTCTCGACACTCTCCATGGGGATCAGGGAATCCTCGCTGGGTTGCGTCCTGCCGCGGTTCACGTCGGCCTGACAACGATCTCGCCGCGCTGCGCCGATGAGTTGGAGCAGATCCATAAGAAGCACGGCAGCTTCTACATTTCGGGCCCCGTCATCGGGCCTCCCCAGGCGGCGGCAACCGGACAGCTTGGCACGTACCTTGCGGGAGACCCGGCCGCCATCGAGAAAGTGACGCCGGTCTGCATGGCCTATTGCAAACAGGTTATCGCGATCTCGGACCGGCCGAGTGTCGCCAATTGCATGAAGCTCGCGATCAATTACAACGTCGTCTCGACCATCGAGCTCATCGGCGAAACCTACGTATTCGCGGAAAAGTGCGGCATCCCGCTGGAGTACCTGCGCGATTTTTACCAACAGATGTGGTTCGCGCATCCTGGAGCGAAGATGTACGCGGAAAAGCTGCGCGCCCGCGATTTCGCTGGCCGCGGTGGTTTCGTCATGAAAGCCGGGCTGAAAGACGTCCGCCTCATGCTTTCCGCCGCCGATGCAAACGGCATAGCACTGGAGACCGGCAGAATTATCGAGCGCAAGTTAAAGAAGGGCATCGAAGCTGGCATGGAGGATACGGACTGGAGTGCATTTTACGAGATTACCCGGCGTGAGGCAGGACTTGCCTGATATGGGCATCCGCCAATTGTCGGTTTATGGCACATGACTGCACGCGCCGCGCTGCACCATTCAGGACGCTATGAGAGTACAACGGACAAAGGTCGGTGCGGGCGCTGAATTATTACGCAGCGACCCAACAGCGGCATCGGCTCTGCGCAGCGGCGGTGGTTTTGATGGCGGTTTCAGCCTCTAGCCCGCCGGCTCCCACGGGGTGAAAGGGAGGTGAAACTTCCGACGATCACTTGCGCTTCAGCCCATCGCGGAAGGCAATCGATTCGAGTTCGACGCGTACCGCATCATCGATGGGAATAACGGGTCGCGCTTCGAAGACAAAAGCAGGAAGCATCGAGCAGAACTTATGAACGGCCGTCGGATCGTCGCAGTCCAGCAGCATATACCCACCCCAGTCGCCCACGCGGATAACGAATAGCTCGATCTTGAAATTGCCGGGTGCCTTCCATTGCGTGAAAACCTCGAGGATACGCTTCTGCGCGTTCTCGTACTCCATCGGCGATCCCTGCGGACGTTCTGTCCAGGTAAGCATGTATTTCATCTGCATCCCCTGTTTGCGCTGAAAGTCGCAAAAGCGATTTATTCTGAACGACAGCATTGCGCGGCCGGGCGTCATTGACAAGTGGCACTTTTCGGACAATCAGCCGCCGAATGGTCGCCAATGGAGCAAAGCGGACCAATAGAGGTTTTTGCCTTGGCCAAATAGGGCGCG
>CAVRHC010000019.1:0-174230 GCA_963720835.1 uncultured Pseudomonadota bacterium
AACGATCCTGTCTAGTGGACAGGATTTGCGAGCATGGGTTTACTACGCCGCAGCAGGATCTTGATGCGCGAGTTCAACGCAAATCGAATTGAAAAACGTCTCGCACGTATTCTCCACAACAGAGAGTGGTTCTGGCTACGCCGTCGACCGATGCAGCATCGAGGTTCCCGAAGGGCAATTCGTCAGCATCATCGGACCGTCGGGCTGCGGGAAGACCACGTTATTCAACATCATCGCCGGGCTCGAACAACCGACGAGCGGCAACGTTCTCGTAGATGGGCGCGACGTTACGGGGATGATCGAATCGTCGGCTACATGTTGCAGAAGGACCTTCTTCTGCCTTGGCGCACCGTTCTCGACAACGTGTGCCTCGGTATGGAGTTGCGAGGCGTGCCGATGCGCGAGGCGCGCGAGCGGGCCATGCCTTATCTTGCCCGTTACGGCCTTGGCGGGTTTGAGCGTCAATACCCAACGGCACTGTCAGGAGGCATGAAGCAGCGCGCCGCGCTTTTGCGGACGCTGCTCTACGATTTGGACATCGTCTTGCTCGACGAGCCGTTTGGGGCGCTCGACGCGCAGACAAAGTCGGTGATGCAGGATTGGCTGCTGCAACTCTGGTCGGATTTCCGCAAGACCGTTTTGTTCGTCACCCACGATATCGACGAGGCTTTGTTCCTCTCCGACGAGATCTACATTCTGTCCGCCCGGCCGGGGCGCATCAAAGAAAAAGTAGAAGTCCCGCTGGAGCGGCCGCGCTCGCGCGAGCATATTCGCCAGCCCGATCTTCGTCGATTTGAAAAGCCGCTGCCTGGGGCTGTTGTTCGATCAGATCACCGCGAAGGCCCATTGAGGACATGACATGTCGCTGACCGCCCGGGAACCGCTCGGCCAATTGCTTCAGCGTAATATCGCGAAAGCGGCCGCCCCGGCAGCGTCTCAAGGCCGTGCGCGCCGCTTGCGGCGCGAGCGCGAGTGGCCGCCGGTCGTTCCGGGCCTCACGCAATTTCTCATCGTCATCGCGATCCTCGCGATATGGGAAGTTGGTGCGCGGTCGGGGTTTATCGACGGTTTCTTCTGGTCCTATCCGTCCGCGATCTACAAGTCGGGCGAAATATTCGTGACCAAGGGCGATGCGTTCGTTGATACGTGGTTTACGCTCAAGGCGACTATTCTCGGATTCATCATCGGCACCGGCGGTGGTGCGATAATCGGCCTGGCGTTCTGGTGGTCGCGAAATTGGGCGAAGGTTTTTCAGCCATTTCTCATCGTGTTCCACGCGATTCCAAAATTCGCGCTTGGGCCGCTCGTGGTGCTGGTGTTCGGCATCGGCCTTGCGTCGAAAGTTGCAATGGCCGTTGCGCTGACGATCGTCGTGTCGGCGCTTGCCGCTTATTCCGGCGTCATCGCCGTCGACCGCGATTCCGAGAACCTTATGTATTCTCTCGGCGCCAGCCGCTGGCAGGTATTTCGTAAGCTTGTCGTGCCTTCGGTATTGCCGTGGATCGCCGCGTCCCTGCGGGTGAACATCGGTCTGGCGATGGCCGGCGCGATCGTGGGTGAGTTCATCTCCTCGCAGCACGGCTTGGGGCGGACGATCATGTACGCAGGTCAGACATTCGACGTTCCGCTCATCTGGGTCGGTACGACCATTCTGTCCATACTCGCTGTCGCGATATACGCAATCGTCGGGATCATAGAAAAAAGTCTGCTGAAGGGAGTGCTCAAGCGCTAAGGGCGAACGACGTCACGCTCAGTGCTCGAAAAGGAGTCAAATTATGCGCTTGAGTTACCTCATCGCCAGCGCGCTGGTTGCAATAAACCTCGCGTCGGCGTCGCCTGCCGTCTCGGGCGAGAAGATCATTATCGCCGAGCCGGTTCACAGTACGGGATACCTTCCGCTCTATGTCGGAATCCACAAAGGCTTTTTCGCCAAAGAAGGTCTCGATGTGACTTTCCAAACCATGCTTGCCGGCGGCGCGCATCGCAACGCGACTCTGACCGGGCAAGTGTGGGGCTTTATCGGTGGCCCCGAACATTGCGCCTTCGTCAAGGCCAAGGGCGGAGAACTGCGAACCGTCGTCAACATCGTAGACCGCGGCAACGTGTATTTTGTCGCGGCCAAGGGTCTGACCGTTCCGACGTCGGACCTGAAGGGCTTCCTCAAGGGCAAAAAAATCGCGACCGCACCCTACGGGACGACTCCGAACTCGATCACGCGCTACCTGCTGGCGACGGTCGGTCTCGATCCGAAAAAGGACGTCGAGCTTCTGGAGATCGCGCCGGGCAACGAACTGGCGGCGGTGAAATCGAAGCAGGCCGACGTCGCCTCGACATGGGAGCCGTTCCTCACCCAAGGCATTGCGCAAGGGATCTGGGGGAAAGCTTTCTACAACGTGCCGCAGGAACTCGGCCCTTACGCCTATTCAACCATCAACATCCGCTACAACTCGATCAAGACGGAGCCCGAAACCGTGCGCAAGTTCGTTCGCGCCATGAGCAAGGCGCTCCAGTACACGCTGAAAAACAAGGACGAGGCGGTGAAGATCGCCAAGCTCGAATTTCCCACCATGAAGGACGCCGACCTGGTCGCGACGATTGACCGCTCCTATGCGGATCATATCTGGAGCGAAGACGGGCAGGTCAGCGAGCAATCCTGGAAAACCGCCGAAAAGGTCGTGCGGTCGGCGAATATTCTCAAAGAGGACGTCGCCTATTCGGCAATCATCGACATGAAATTCATGAAGGAGCTGACGCAATGACCACACCTTGGGACGACTTTCTAACGGAGCGCGACAAGAAGGTCTTCACCGCCGCCGGCTTTGCCAGCCGTGCCGGTTTTGGCAGGCGGCCGGCCGTGATCGTCGTCGACGTGAACTACAATTTCACCGGCGACAAGCCTGAGCCGGTGCTCGAACTCGATCAAGGAATGGAGCCTGTCCTGCGGCGAGGAAGGCTGGGCCGGCGTGCGCGCGATCGCGGAACTGATCGCCGCCGCGCGCCCGCGAGGCGTGCCGATCATCTATACGACGGGCGAACTGCGCGACGACGGTTTCGACACGGGCGGCTGGGCCTGGAAGAACAGCCGCATCGTCGACAACGTCGAGAAGAAGCAGTTCGGCAACCGCATCCATGACGATATCGCGCCGCAGCCACAGGATCTGGTCATCAAGAAGCAGAAGCCGAGCGGTTTTTTCGGCACGCCGCTGATGAGCTTCCTGGTCGACCTCAACGTCGACAGCCTGATCGTCACCGGAACCTCGACCAGCGGCTGCGTCCACGCGACCGTCGTCGACGCGTTCAGCTACAATCTGCGCTGTTCGGTGGTCGAGGAGGGCTGTTTCGACCGCGGCCAGGCGTCGCACGCGATGGCGCTCATGAACATGGACGCGAAATACGCGGACGTGATCAAGCTCGAAGCGGCGATCAGCTATCTTAACGCCTTACCGCTGGCGAACAGCAGTTTCGAAAAGAAGGTCGTCAACCTGTAAGCTGTTCGGCGAGAATTGGTACGAAAACCCCGGTTCAAAGACCGGGGTTTTTGTTTGTGTCCTGAGCCGGTGACGGCCGAATGACTTGCCCTTCACGACGCGCGCGCATGACCGATACGGCGTTTGCCCTGAATTGTAGCATTTTACCTCTTTCCGGCTGAACTAAACGTCAAGCCGGGCGAACAAAGCAGGCACCCCGCGCGTTATGGGTGCAGAGCTTAATCAAAGAATTGTTGAGGAGATTGTCATGCGTAAGCTTCTTTTCGTTGCGGCAGCGGTTGCCGCGCTCGGCGTCGCGGCACCTGCCAGCGCGCAAGTCTTCATCGGCGCGGACCAAAGCGGCGCGGGCGTCCAGATTGGACCGGTCGGCGCCGGCGTCGGTCCGCGGTTTTCGGGCGGTGGCTACTATCATCGCCGCGGCTATGACGCGAATGCCTATTATGACCGTAACGATTGCCGCATGGTCCGCACGCGCGTCATGCGTAACGGCCATGTGAGATACCGCACGCGGCAGGTCTGCCGCTAAGCCGCGCGCCGATCCAGATCGGGACGGCCCCGCGCAAGCGGGGCTGTTGCGTTTTGGCGTTGCATGCCGGCGCGAAACTAACGGCGGTTATTTCTGCTTCTCCACCTTCTGCCGCTGCGCGCCCACGCTATCGATCCAGGGCGCCGCCACATCGCCTGCCTTCAGCCCGTAGAAGCACAATAGCGAAGCCTTCGAATACCTTTTCAACCGATACGCCGCGCTTTAGTGCCACTCTCCGCCGGCTGCGCCGGCTCCAATTTTGCACGCTGAAAGTCCGAAAGAATAACGGCAGCAACCTCGGAGCTCGGGACAGGCCGGCCAAAGAAAAAGCCTTGGGCCTGATCGCCCTTGACTTTGTCAAGAAAGCCGACCTGCTTGGCAGTCTCGACGCCTTCGACGGTGACGCGCATGTTGAGCTCGCGTCCAAGCGCGATGATCGTCTTGACGACCGTCTCGGCATCTTGACCGGAGCGGTCGAGGCCGAGCATGAAGCTTTGGTCGATCTTGATCTTGTTGAACGGAAATCGCCACAGATAGCTCAGGCTCGAATAGCCCGTTCCGAAATCGTCCATCACGATCCCCACGCCCATCGCCTTAAGCGTCTGCAGCTCGGCCATCGTGGATTCTTTGTCGCCGAGCAGCAGGCTTTCGGTAATCTCCAGTTCGAGCCGGCTTGCGCTCGAGGCCGGCCTCTTTGAGCGCGGCGGCGACGGTTTCGACTGACCCCGCCCGCCTCGAATTGCGCCACCGACACATTCACCGCGACCGTCAAATGCTTCGGCCAGGTCGCAGCGGTTCGGCATGCTTCCCGCAATACCCACGCGCCGATCTTGTCTATAAGATGCAGCTCTTCCGCAACGGGAATAAAGCGCAGCGGCGGTATAAGGGTTCCATCCTCCGCGTGCATGCGGACCAGCGCTTCGAAGCCAATGAGCCGCCGGTCACGATCTCCAAGATCGGTTGATAGTGCAGCTCGAAGCCGTCGTGGCTGACCGCAAGGCGGATCGCCTCTTCGAGTTCGATCCGCGCCTTCAGCGTGGCGTCCATCTCCGGCAAGAAGCCGCGCACACAATTGCGGCCATCGGCCTTGGCTCGGTAGAGAGCCAGATCCGCGCATTTCAGTAATCGGTCCGGCAGCTGTTTCCGTCAGCCGGCGCGACCGCAAAGCCAACACTCGCGGTAGCGTTAATCTCATGCCCTTTAAATTGCATCGGCGCGGCCAAAGCGGCAACGAGACGAAGCGCGAAGTGTTCGGCGTCTTGCTCTGTTATGGACGCCGGATTGCAGCACCACGAACTCGTCACCGCCAAACCGCGCCACCTCGTCGCCGAGGCGGGTAACCGCACACAAGCGCTCGGCCGATGATCTTGAGAAAAAAGTCGCCGGCGTCATGGCCTAAAGAGTCATTGATCGCCTTGAAGCGGTCAAGATCGATGAAATGCAGGGCAAGGCTGTTGCGCTGAAGCGGAAGCGTCGCAATAGCCACGTTTATTATGTTCAATGAGCAGGGTGCGATTCGCTAGGCCGGTCAGCGCATCGTGCCGCGCGAGAAATTGAATGTGCTCGATCTGCACGCCGCTTTTCCTTGGTTCGAAGATGCCAAGCGATGGCCGGGATGCTGGCGCCTGCGCCGCTCAACAAGCATAGCGCCACGGCCGCGATCAAGAAGGCGTTGTGAAAATGATCATACTGATCGGTCAAGTCGACATAGGCCGCAACGACGGCTTGCGGCCGTCCATCAATGATGACGGGGAGGTAGGCTTCGGAATAGTTGCGCGGACGGAGCGGCGGGGTGCCCTGTTTCACCGCGATACTCGGCAGATTCGTCTTGGCGACGCGCGCCGCCGTCTCGTCATGGATCTTGCCGCCAATGCTGGATATCTTCGCGCCGTCGGAAACAAGCTGCACATTTCCGCGTAAATCGATTATTTCAAAGCCGAAAACATTGCGTATCTGCTGGGTGCGGATGAAAAAATTCATGCTCTCGGCGGACGGCTGCTGCCCATCGGCGATGTCCTCGATATCCGCGACATTCTCGACCACGTATTTTGCCCAGGTCTCTGCTGACGTGGTTGCGTTCCAATAGAGCAAGTTGTCGACGGTGACTTTGAGGGTGGCCGCAACGCCGATGATGCCGACAATCAGAACGACCGCGGTGGCGAGAGCAAACGCCCTATAGGTGGAAAGCGCGCGCAGTATTGTCATTCAGGTTCTCCACCGCCTTTGTAACAAATCCGCATTACCGGGCGGTCAGCGGCGCCGCGGTCGGTCATCTTCGTGCGCGGCACGGTAAGCGCGCAACTAATGAACTCGTTTGAATTGTGCGCTGAACGGTACGATGCAACCGTCTGGGCGGTGAGTGCGTGCAATTGATCGAGTATTTTGCTGCATCGACACGGCGTGGCCGTGACGAACATTTAATGCAGCGCTTGTACCGGTTCCATTGCGACGCGAGCCGCAAAGGCTTTCTCGTCAATGGAGCGGATCATGGCAAAGCGATCGTCGACGTTTGCAATCATTGCAGCGCTCGTTGGACATATTGGCGTCCGGTAACGCGGCTCGCAGCCAGGCGCCGAAATCGATCAGGATCGGCTATGCCATTTCCTTGACGGGTCCGGGCGCGCTGGGTGCAAGGGTCACGCAGCTCTCCGCCTACCGTTTTTGGGTCAAGGAGGTGAATGCCGCCGGCGGCATCATGTTGAGCAGCATCGGCAAACGTGTGCCGATCGAGGTCATCGAATATGACGATCACAGCAGCCTCGACGACGTCGTGAAGGCTGAGGAGCGGCTGATGACGCAGGACAAGGTCGATTTCATCTTGCCGCCGTGGGGAACCGAATTCAATCTGGCGACAGTCCCGCTCTTGTCCGGCGCCGGCTATCCCGATCTGGTGGTGACCGCGACCAACGATAGGGTGCCGGAATTCGCAAAACGCTTCCCGAGTAGCTTCTGGTTTCTTGGCACGGCGTCCGGCGCGGCGGAAGCCGTTCGTCGAGACGCAGTCGCCAAGCTGCGCGACGAGGGCAAGGTCGGCCGCAAGCTGGCCATGCTGAACGTGGCCGATGAGTTCGGCATCGGGCTCGCAAAGGCCGCTCGCCGGCTCTTAAAGAAGCGAGGCTTCGAGCTCGTCTATGACCGGTCGTATCCGGTCGAGCTGCAGGATATGCGCCCGATGATGACCGAAGTGAAGCGGAGCAATCCGGATGTCTTTATCGCGTTCAGCTATCCACCTGACACGATGGCGATCACCGAGCAGGCGCGGGCTTTGAGCTTCAATCCCAAGGTTTTCTACACCGCCGTCGGGACCGCATTCCCGGTGTACAAACAGCGCTTCGGCGCCGATGTCGAAGGCGTCATGGGGATCGGCGGCTGGAACCCGGACGCGCCTGGGAGCCAAAGACTACGTCAAGCGCCACG
Organism: uncultured Pseudomonadota bacterium; assembly: GCA_963720835.1. Lineage (GTDB taxonomy): Bacteria > Pseudomonadota > Alphaproteobacteria > Rhizobiales > Xanthobacteraceae > Pseudolabrys. Next base: position 7,432 of record CAVRHC010000019.1, read on the forward strand.
TCGCGGCGACCGGACATGAGCCGGACCGATGGGCGAGCCCCATCGTCTATGCGAGCCTGCAAATGCTGCAGCAGGCGATCGAGCGCGTCGGCAAGATCGATCGTGCCGCGGTGACCAAAGAACTGCAGACGGGGACGTTCCAGACCATCGTGGGGCCGATCAAGCTGAAGGACAACCTGTATCACGGAAAGCTGGTACCTCGGGCAGTGGCAGAACGGGGAGTATTACGGGGTCGCGCCGGCGCGGCTGCCGGGCGCGCGCCCGATCATTTTCCCCAAGCCGGCGTGGCACGCCGGGCAATAAGCCATCGACGCGATTGATTTGGTTGTCTTGCGCTTCGGTGCGCGGCCCAGAATGACGGCTACTTCCCCTTCACCACCTTCTGCCGCTGCTCGCCCAACCCGTCGATCCCCAAGGTCACCACGTCGCCCTCTTTGAGGAACTGCGGCGCGGGCTTCATGCCGAGGCCGACGCCCGGCGGCGTGCCGGTGATGATGATGTCGCCCGGCTCCATGATGAAGAACTGCGAGCAGTACCAGACCAGGTGCTCGCAGCCGAACACCATGGTCTTGGTGTTGCCGCGCTGGCGGCGCTCGCCGTTGACGTTGAGCCACATGTTGAGGTTCTGCGGGTTCTTGATCTCGTCCTTGGTGACGAACCAGGGCCCGATCGGCCCGAAGGTCTCGCAGCCCTTGCCCTTGTCCCACTGGCCGCCGGAGCGCGCGATCTGGAAGTCGCGCTCGGAGACGTCGTTGGACAGGAAATAGCCGGCGATCGCGCCCTTGGCCTGCTCCTTGCTGAGGTAGCGGCAGCGCTTGCCGATGACGATGCCGAGCTCGACCTCCCAGTCGAGCTTGGTCGACTCGCGCGGGATCAGCGTGTCGTCGTTCGGCCCGCAGATGCAGGTGGTCATCTTGTTGAAGATGACCGGCTCCTTCGGCACCGGCATGCCGGCTTCGGCGGCGTGGTCGGAATAGTTGAGCCCAATGGCGATGAAGTTCTTCACGTTGCCGACGCAAGGCCCGAGCCGCGGCTTGCCGGCGACCGGCTTCATGCGCTTGACGTTGAGCTTCTTGATCTTGGCGAGGCCGCCGGAGGCCAGCATCGCGCCGTCAATGTCTTTGACCACGCGCGAGAGGTCGCGGATCTTGCCGTCTTCGGCGATGATGCCGGGCTTTTCGCGGCCGGGCGCGCCATAGCGGACGAGCTTCATGAGCGGTCTCCCTGGGAATTGTGCTGGTGGGGCGCGGGCAAGTCCCGCAGCCGGGCAGGTCGTGGCCGACTATGCGATGGGCCAAGGGCGTTCGGCAAGAGGGCCTGAGGACGAGGGGCCTGAGGAAGAGCGGCCGCGGGCAAGAGGGGTCTGAAGCAAGCCCGCCGGGGTCCCCGCGGTCGCGCGGCGCGGCGGCGCTAGAGCGTGGGGCGCGGGCCGTGGCCGATCGCCAGCATGACCGCATAGGCGCCAAGCGCCAGCACCATCAGCGCCATCCAGTTCTGCGCGGCGACGCCGAAGATGTCGATATTGCCGACCAGCCAGTCGAGCATGGGGCGGGGTCCGGTGAGGGCCTTGCGGCCGGCCGCCAGTGTAGCCGCGCGCGAGCGCCTGGTTTCGTAAATTGACTGTAAATAGTGGCGCCTTACGCGGTGTCAGCGTGTAGCGGACCGGCCCGCATGGTGAACAAAGGGCAACGAAATCCCGCGTCTTTCGAGGATCACTTGCACGATCGGATAAAGCTTGCGGAGTAGCATTCCATCCATTGCGAAAACCGTCCGGCCATGTGGACGGGAGGTGACAATGGACGAACGACGTAAAGTGCCGCGCCACCGCACGCTCAAGGGCGGCGTCATCGGCTTCAACCGCGGCGCCGGCATCGACTGCCGCGTGCGCAACCTCTCACCCGCCGGCGCCTGCCTTGAAGTCGCGAGCCAAATCGGCATTCCCGATGACTTCACGTTGGTGGTCGAAAGCGATCACCTGCACCAGACCTGCCACGTTATCTGGCGCACGGCGACCCGGATCGGCGTCGAATTCCGCGCGCTGTAAGATTCAGAACGCGCCGTTGAACGTGCCGCCGTCGATCAGCAGGTTCTGCCCGGTGATGTAGCCGGCGTGCGCGGAGCACAGGAATGCACAGGCCGCGCCGAATTCGGCCGGATCGCCGAAACGCTTTGCCGGAATCGTGTTGATGCGATCGGCGGCGACCTGCGTGACGCTGCGGCCTTTCTGCTCGGCGGTCTTGCTCAACACGCCGCGCAGGCGGTCGGTGTCGAAAGCGCCCGGCAGCAGATTGTTGATCGTCACGTTCTTGTCCGCCACCGTGCGGGCAACGCCGGCGAAGAACGCCGTGAGGCCCGCGCGCGCGCCCGACGACAGATCGAGGCCGGCAAGCGGCATCTTCACCGAACCGGAGGTGATGTTGACGATGCGGCCGAAGCGTTTCTGCGTCATCGGGCCGATCGCCTTCTGCGCCAGCTCGATCGCCACGATCATGTTGGCGATCACGCCTTCGATCATCTGCTCGCGCGTCAACTCCTTGAAGTCGCGCATCGGCGGGCCGGCATTGTTATTCACGAGAATGTCGGGCTCCGGGCAGGCGGCGAGCAGGGCCATCTGACCCTCGGGCGTCGCCACGTCGGCAACGACCGGCGTCACCTTGGCGCCCGTGAGGCTGGTGATCTCGACCGCCGCGGCATCGAGCTTCTTGGCGTCGCGCCCGTTGATGACGACCTCGCAGCCGGCTTCCGCGAGCGCCCGTGCGCAGGCTTTGCCGAGCCCGCGGCTGGAGGCACAGACGATGGCCTTGCGGCCGGCAATTCCGAGATCCATGGAGTCCTCTTGGACGTTCTGGGCGCTCTTGGGTGAGCGCAGACGAAAGAAAACGCCGCAAGTCTTAGAGGTGCCGGAACCCGGGTTCAAGGGTGCCCCAAAGGCGTCTCTTGTCGCCCAACTGTCGCAAACCGTTGCTACCCGGATTTGGGCAACGATTTCACGATTCGCAGGGGGCTTTCCGATGCGCGACCCGGACCGCCAGGTAATGGAAAAGGCCTATGCGCGCTGGGCGCCGGTCTACGACACGCTGTGCGGGCCTTTCTTTTTGAGCGGCCGGCGCGCTGCGGCGCAGGCCGCGCGCGAGGTCGGTGGACGCATTCTCGAGATTGGCGTCGGCACCGGCCTGTCGTTCGACGACTACGATGCCTCCACCGAAATCACCGGCATCGACATGTCGGAGCCGATGATCGCGCGGGCGCGCGAGCGGCTCGCCACCGGCCGCTATCCTCACGTCAAGGCGTTACACGTGATGGACGCACACGACATGGCGTTTGCCGACGCGACCTTCGACTGCGTCGTCGGCCAATTCGTCATCACGCTGGTCGAGGACCCCGAGCGGGTGCTGTCCGAATGCGCCCGCGTCCTCAAGCCGGGCGGCCAGATCATCCTGGTCAACCACCTCTATTCCGAGCGCGGTCTTGCCGCCGCCATTGAGCGCCTGCTGGCGCAGAAGGCGCGTAAGCTTGGCCTGCGGCCCGAATTCCCGTTCCAACGGCTGGCGGCCTGGGCGCAAACTCATGGCGGCACGGAGCTGATCGACCGGCGCAAGGTGCGCCCCTTCTTCACGTTGGTGCGTTTCCGCCGGGCCGAGGGACAAAGTGCCGCCGCGTAAAGGTTGTGAAGGTTAACAAATCCTTAATATGGCTGTCACAAACCTGAGATGCTGGCTTGCTATTCGAACCGCATGATCCGCAAGACAATGAGCCGCGCAGCGTGACGGGTCCCGCGACGATCCGCTATCGCGCGCTTTTCATTTCCGACGTCCATCTGGGAACGCGCGGCTGCCAGGCCGACAAGCTGCTCGATTTCCTCCGCCACCACGAAGCCGACACCATCTACCTGGTCGGCGATATCGTCGACGGCTGGGCCTTGCGCTCATCGTGGTACTGGCCGCAGCCGCACAACGACGTGGTGCAGAAACTCTTGCGCGCGGCGCGTAAGGGCGCGCGCGTGATCTACATTCCCGGCAACCACGACGAATTCCTGCGCGGCTATTACGGCACCCATTTCGGCGGGATCGAAGTGGTCGAGAGCACCGTCCACGAAGGCGTCGATGGACGCCGCTATCTGGTCGTGCACGGCGACATTTTCGATCTCGTGGTGACGCAGGCGAGGTGGCTCGCGCTGCTCGGCGACAAGGCCTACGAATTTGCGCTCACCGCCAACCGTGTCTTCAACGCCTTCCGCCGCATCTTCGGCGCGCCTTACTGGTCGCTGTCGAAATGGGCGAAGCACAAGGTCAAGAACGCCGTCAACTACATCGGTGCCTTCGAAAAGGCGCTTGCCACCGAGGCGCAGCGCCATGAAGCCGACGGCGTGATCTGCGGGCACATCCACACGCCGGCGATCCACGACGATTTCGGCATTCGCTACATCAACTGCGGCGACTGGGTGGAAAGCTGCACCGCCGTCGGCGAACGCCTCGACGGCACCTTCGAGATCATCACCTGGACCGCGACCCGCGACGGCCGCGAACCGGTGAGGGCGATCGCGGAGCAGCGCGCCGCGTGACCAAATCCAATCTTTTTGTCCGTTCGTCCCCGCACAAGCGGGGACCCAGTGCGACGAATTCCGCCCCGATTTGGTTGCTGGGTTCCCGCTTGCGCGGGAACGAACGGAGGTGACTATGAAAATCCTCGTCGTCACCGACGCCTGGCACCCCCAGGTCAACGGCGTGGTGCGGACTTTGAGCCACATGGCGCACGAGGCCAAACACCTCGGCGCGCAGATCGAATTTCTCGCGCCCAGCGAGTTTTTCACGCTGCCGATGCCGAGCTATCCGGAAATCCGGCTGGCCTTTCCGCCGCCCGGCGCCGTCGCGCGCAAGCTCGACGCCGTCAAGCCCGACGCCGTTCATATCGCGACCGAAGGACCGCTCGGCTCGCGCATGCGCCGCCTTTGCTTGAAGCGCGGCCTGCCGTTCACGACCAGCTTCCACACCCGATTTCCCGACTACGTGGCCGAGCGGCTTCCCATTCCGGAGGAGTGGACGCGTTCGGTGGCCTGGGCCTGGCTGCGCCGTTTCCATGCGCCGAGCGCGGCAGTAATGGCGGCGACGCCCACCCTCGCCGAAGAACTGGTGAGCCGCGGCTTCAAGAACGTGAAGATCTGGCCGCGCGGTGTCGATGCCGACCTGTTCCGTCCGCGCAAAGGCGCAACGCTCAATCTGCCGCGACCGATCTTTCTCACTGTCGGCCGTCTGGCGGTCGAGAAAAATGTCGAGGCCTTTCTCGCGCTCGACCTGCCGGGAACCAAAGTCGTGGTCGGCGACGGGCCGGCGCGCGCCGGGCTCGAGCGCCGCTATCCCGGCGCGCAATTTCTCGGCGCGCATCAGGGCGAGGCGCTGGCGGAAATCTATTCGGCCGCCGATGTTTTCGTGTTTCCCAGCCTCACCGATACGTTCGGGCTGGTGCTCCTGGAGGCATTGGCGAGCGGCGTGCCGGTGGCGGCGTTCCCGGCGGCGGCGCCGCGCGACGTCATCGGCGAGGCGCCGGTCGGCGTGCTCGACACCGATCTCAAGCGCGCCTGCCTGGAGGCGCTGGAGTGTTCACGCGAGGAGTGCCGCGCCTTCGCCCTCACGATGAGCTTGGGAGGAGAGTGCCCGCATCTTCCTTGAGAATGTGGCGCAGGCGAACCAGGTCATCCGCACCAAGCGCGTGTGGTTGAAACGCCGCCGGCGGAAGGCCACTGTGGAGACGCGCGACGGCGTTCTCGGGAGCGAGAAAAAAACGCGCGCCAGCCGCAGCCGCGCCTTTATTGCAAGGCGGCTCGCGCGCCGACGCGCGCCCTGATCAGGCTGCCGCGCGCGCCTTCTTGCGCTTCCTGCGCCAGCCGAGAGGCCCAGCCGCCGAGGCCCGAGGCGAAGAGCGGCAGGGCGCCGGGCAGGGGCGTCGGCATGAATGGTTCGCTCGCTCGAACGAGATAGAACGCCATGTCCGATCGAACCTGCATTACCCATCCGAGACGCCGTTATGTTCGCTGGCCGTCATCGTCTGGGTCAATAAGTTGCTGTGTTCGTCGCTAACTCAACCGTGGACCGTAATCGGCGTCAATCCCGAATGATTGATGAGGTAGATCGCCGTATGCCAAATCTCGAGGATGTGCATTGTAATCCGCAGCGTACCGAGTGGGCCGAGTAATGCCGTATAGATTGGCAACGGTCGCAGGTAGTCGTGAATCACCAAAAACGTAATGGAATCCGCGCATGCGTTTGCGAACAGCGCGCTCACTTCGGCTGGCGTTGCATAGCGGTAACCCCGTAAAGCCCGATGGCGCCGAGCTGGCTAGAAACGAATCTCATGAATATCTTTCGGTACGCGGTAAATCGAGCCACAGCAGACCGGTATTGGTGATCGAGCGTCGTCGATGCCTTGGTCCACCAGCGGCAGCAGCGTCGTCTGTTGGAACCGTCGTAACCGAACACGGCCAGAGTGCAGGCAACAGCGCCCTGCATCGCACGCCGTACATGGCTCGATAGCTCGCTCAAATCGGTTAATGAACTGATTTCATGGCGCTTTGCCATCGCACAAACGCCATCACATGGCTTCAGAAACCGCGCCTAGCGCTCAGCTCCTATTCTTTTGAATTTTGACTGCGAAGCCCCATAAAGTCATAGCTTTCGTTTAGTCCAATTGGACTAGGGCGCTCCGGAATGGTTACCGCGCCCACTTGAGGCTCAAATCTGCGCCAGACCGCCATCGACGAACAGCTCGACGCCGTTGACGAAACTGGCGTCGTCGGATGCCAGAAACACCGCCGCCTTGGCGACCTCATCCGCCTCGCCGATGCGTCCGAGCGGCACACGGGCGGCGAGCTCGGCCTTGAACTGCAGCCGCTGCGCGTCGGTCTCGGCCAGGCTGTCGAGCCCGGGCGTATCGATGGGGCCGGGGCTGATGACGTTGACGCGGATGCGGCGCGGCGCGAGATCGAGCATCCACTGGCGCGCAAAGCTGCGGATCGCCGCCTTGCTGGCCGCATAGGCGGAAAAGCCGGCGATTGCGCGCGTGGTGATGATCGAGCCGAGCAGCACAATGGCGCCACCGTCGGCCAACAGCGGCAACGCCTTTTGCGCGGCAAACAGGGTGCCTCTGACATTGGCCGTGAAACTCTCTTCGAAGTGGGCCTCGCTGATAGCGCCGAAAGGTGCGGCGGCGCCAAAGCCGCAATTGGCAACCACGACATCGAGCCGGCCGGCCTTGTCACGGACCGTCTCGTAGAGCCGGTCGAGATCGGCAAGGTTTGCACTGTCGCCGCGAACGGCGGTCGCCTGCGGGCCGATCGCTTTCACCGCTTCGTCGAGCGCCTCTTGCCGGCGGCCGGTGATGAACACGCTGGCGCCCTCGGCGACGAAGCGCCTGGCGATGGCGAGACCGATACCGGCCGAGCCGCCGGTCACGACCGCGACTTTGCCGGCGAGCTTGCCGCTCATGCCGAGCCGTCAAGACGCGCAAGTTCGCACAGGATGCGCACCAGCTCGACCTGCGAGCGTGCCCGCGTCTTGGCGAAAATATTGCGCAAGATGAGCGCGCGCGGTGTTGTGCGCCATGCCGAGATCGCGCGCGACTTCCGCCAATGTGCGGCCCTGCACCAGCCGTTGCGCGACGCGCGTCTCGCTCGGCGAAAATCCCAAGGACCGCAGAGGTGGCTTCGCCCGGCGCCGCGCGTTGGTCGGGATCGGCAATCAGAACCAGCGCCGCTGGCAAGTCGCTCGCCGCAAACGCAGCGCCGGTCGTGCTGGGCATCACCCGCAGCACGAACGGCGTGCGTCCGCTCGGCCGCGCTATTGCCACCGCGCCGCCGGCATGCGGCGGTGCATCGGGTCCCGAGCGCAGCACGCGGCCGATGATCTCCTGCAAGGTGCGGTCGTTGGCCGCGCGCGCGGCGCGCAACTGCCCATCAATCACCGCGAGGCCGTCGGCGCTGCGGATCGCTTCTTCGGCGGCGGTGTTCGTGAACAGCACGCCGCCGTCGCCGCGCAGGCCTACCACCCCGCACAACCGCTGGCTGGCCAGCGTTTCGATCAGGGTCTTGGCGCCTTCGAACTGTTCGATCAGCGTCGAAACGCGCCAGGCGTTGGCAATGTGCGGCGTAATTTGCGCGAACGTTTTTACGATGTCCTCGTCGGCATGGCCGTGCCGTCGGGTGAATTCGACGGATGCCAACAACGAGCGCGGTCCCTCGTCGTAGATGCGCGAGCCGACGAAATAGCGCAGCCCGTGATGACGTCCCAGCCAGTCGTAGAATTCGTTGCGGCCCAGCGCCGCCTCCGGCAGCACGCGATAGTCGGTGAGCACGTGCGGTCCCGGCAGCTCCATCGAATACCGCGTCCGCGGATTGATCTGGCTCATGCGCGCGACATATTCGTTGACGGTGTCGTCGACGCCATAGACTTGGATGCGTTCAACGCGCGACGTGGTTCGATTGTGCCCGATCACGGCCGCAGCGCCGCCGCCGATCGCGTCGGCGGTCGCCTGCAAGGCTCTGGCCCACGGGACTTCGCCGAAACCGGCCCCGTACCAGAGATTCACGACATCGCGAATCCGATCTTCCTTCGCCACCGTCCGCCCCCCACTGCGAAAGTTCGGTGACTTCCGTTTGCACTATGCCACATTGCGCGGCGCGGCTCCACCAACAACGCGCGCGAACGGGACAGGCGCGCAACGACTTGATCCGGCAAACGATTGCGAGACTTGCAGGGCGACTTGCAGTGCGTCCAACCGGGGCGCTAGCGTGCCGCCATGAGCGTTATCGACAATGCGATTCTGCCTGACGCGGCCGACATTGGCGCCGCGGCCAAGCGCTTGGCCGGCGTCGCCGTGCGCACGCCGCTCATCAATGCGCCGGTGCTCGACGAGCGGCTCGGCGCGCGGGTGTTTCTCAAGGCCGAAATCTTCCAGCGCACCGGCTCGTTCAAATTCCGTGGCGCCTACAACAAGATTTCCACCATCCCGCCCGGCAAGCGCTCCGCCGGCGTCGTGGCCTATTCGAGCGGTAACCATGCGCAAGGCGTTGCCGACGCCGCGCGACTGCTCGGCCTGCGCGCCACCATCGTGATGCCGAGCGATGCCCCGCGCGCCAAGCGCGAGCGCACGCAAGCGCTCGGCGCCGAGATCGTGCCTTACGACCGCAACACCGAAGACCGCGCCGCGATCGCGATCCGCATTGCGCAGGAGCGCGGTGCTACCGTGGTGCCGCCTTACGACGATTCCCTCATCATTGCCGGACAGGGCACCATCGGCGCCGAGATTGCCGAGGATCTGGCGTCGCTCGGCTTACGTCCACACCTTGTGCTGGTCGGCGCCTCCGGCGGCGGGCTTGCCTCCGGCATCGCGCTCGGCGTCAAGGCGCGTTCGCCGTCGACCGAACTTTACATCGTTGAACCGGAAGGTTTCGACGATACGCTGCGCTCGTTCAAGAGCGGACGCCACGAATTGAATGCGCGGCTCAGCGGCACCATCTGCGACGCGCTGATGAGCGCGACGCCGGGCGAACTGACACTGCCGATCATGCGCGAACTGATCGGCAAGGGTTTCACAGTCACCGACGACGAGGTTGCGCACGCGATGCGGTATGCCTTCGAAGAGCTCAAACTGGTGGTGGAGCCCGGCGGCGCCGTCGGTCTGGCGGCGCTGCTTGCCGGCAAGGCGGACGTGAAGGACAAGGTCGTGGTCGCCGTGCTTTCGGGCGGTAATGTCGACGCCGACTTGTTTGCGAAAATTATTGCGTCTTAGCCGGATCGATGCCGCGTCAGCGCGTCACGTAAACAACGCGATCCGCTCTTCCTCGCTCAGCAACATCAGCGGCGCCAGCGGGTCGGGCGGCGGCGGCGTGAATTTGGCATCCGGTTGCGCCGGCGGCATTGCCGTTTTGGCGGCGGCTGCCGGCATTGTGGCCACAGCCGGTGCGGAATGAACCGGCTCGGAATAGGTCACTGCGGAGCGCGGCGTTCCCATCATGTCGGTGATGGCGAGCGCGATGCGATCGTCCTGCTCGCGGTCGGGTGCGAAGTCAGCGGTTGGTTTGTCCGGCGGAGGTGCTGCGTTTTTCTCTGCTTGCGGTTCGGGCACGGAGATCGGCGGCGCGATGGTAATCGCCGGCGGCTGCGCGGCGGGCGAGGGGATCGGCAGTTCCGGCTCATGCGGCGATGGCACAACGGCAAGATGCGCGCGCGCCGCCGGAGCCGCAGTTTCGGCCGTGGCGGGACCGGCGAGAGCGGCGAGACGCTGCTCTAGAAGGTCGAGGAGAACGCCGAGCTTGGCCGCCCGCGTCGGCAGCGCGCTTTGCTCGATGCTCGGTCGTGCGCTGCGGATGTTCGCAACCAGCGTGCGCAGATCATCGCGCACCGCATCGGTCTGCGGCGCCGCATTGCTGCGCACCAGTGCTTCGATGCGGGCGAGAGCGGCCAGCAACACCTCGGTCTCGGCGGCACGGCTGCGCCGGACGTGTTCGGTCAGAAAGGTGCGGCCGCGCTCGCTGGCGGCCAGCACCTCATGGAATGCTTCGTAGTGATCTGCGGCGGACGCGCGGCCCTGCCGGGGCGCCGCGACCGCCAGTGGTTCGTTCGCCATGGGCAACCCGTTTGTATCAGTTTATCAATCAGCCGGCTTGATTCGGCTAGCCGTTATAGTGATCCGGGCACAGCATGCAGATTGGCTTTGCGACCCGTCTGGCGGCGTTCTATGCCGCCATGTTCGTCGTTTTCGGCGTTCACTTGCCGTTTTTCCCGGTCTGGCTGAAAGCCAAGGGGCTCGATGCCGGCATGATCGGTGTGGTGCTGGCCGCCCCGCTAATCGTCCGGGTGTTCTCGATCACCTTGGCGGCCCGGATTGCCGACCGCCGTGAAGCCCTGCGCGGGGTCATCGTGGCGGCGAGTGCGGCAAGCATTCTGGGCTACGCGGTGGTGGGTCTCGTCACCGGGCCGCTCGCGATCCTGGCGGCCTATGTCGCGGCGTCTCTGGTCTATACGCCGTTGATGCCGTTGGCCGAGACCTACGCGCTCAAAGGTCTCGCCATGCGTCGGCGCACATACGGGCCAGTGCGGCTGTGGGGTTCGGCCGCCTTCATTGCTGGCAGTTTCGTCGCAGGATTTGCCACCGACATCATCCCGGCGCAGGAATTGATCTGGCTGATCGTGGCCGGTTGCGCGCTCACCGCCTGCGCCGCGCTGCTGCTGGAGCCTTTGGCGTCCGGCGCACCGGCATTCGGTCCGCAGCCCATGCGTGGTTTGCTGCGCGATCCGGCCTTCATCGCCGGTGTGGTGGCGGCGAGCCTGATCCAGTCGAGCCACGCGGTTTATTACAGCTTCTCGGCGCTGCAATGGCGCAGCGAAGGATTCGACGGCACGACGATCGCGGCGCTGTGGGCGCTCGGCGTGATCGCCGAGATCGTCTTGTTCGCGATGCAGGGACGATTGCCGCCATTCATGACGCCGGCGGTGCTGTTGATGATCGGCGGGGGAGGTGGCGCATTGCGCTGGGCGGCGATGGCTTTCACGCCACCAGCGGCGGTGCTGCCGTTCCTGCAACTGCTGCACGCCTTGTCGTTCGGCGCCACGCATCTCGGCATGCTCGGCTTTGTCGCGGCGAAAGCGCCGCCCGGACGCGGCGCCACGGCGCAAGGCTATCTTGCGGTCGCGCTCGGAACGACCATGGCCGCCATGACGGCGTTGTCCGGTGTCCTGTTCTCGGCTTTCGGCAGTTTCGCCTACGCCGCGATGGCGCTAACGGCTGTCGCTGGCGGTGTCGCCGGCTACGTAGCGTACCGAACGTCGGCTGATGCGTGAGGCGTGCTGGCCACGTGGCGGACCATTCGCAATATGCCGCTGCGGCCCATGGCTTGCCGTGCGCGCCGGGCCGTGCGTGCAAAGCGGGACAATGGAACTCAGGTCGTCGCCATGCAAGAAGATCATCTTGCGCGACAAGCCGCCGTGGCGGGTGATCCAACGCTGTACCGATGCGGGGTAGATGTTCCAGAGCGCCCGCGTGCCGGAGGCACTGGTCACCTGCCGGCCTTTGTTATCCGGCATCCAGGCGGCGTGAAACCCGAAGCGGGCGCGATGGGTCGCGCACATGCGATTGCGCGGAATAACACCAAGGATCAACGTGCAGGCGGAAAGGCAATTGCCGTCGATAACGATGCGTTCGCCAGTCGAGCGCATCATGGCGAAGCTCTGCAAATAATGACCGATCTGTCCGCCGCGATCGTTCGCGATGCGGATCTCGGCGAAGGCCGGCGCAACGCCGGTCGCGAGCAGGGCGGCACCCAAAACGAAGCCGCGTAGACGCATTGACCCCTGTCCCCATTACTCTTTTTTGACCGCCACCCGCGGGCATAATTGCCGCAAGTCTAGGCCAAGGACAGGGGGTGCGGAAAGACTTGGTTAACCAAAAAGTTGGGCAAAATTCGCCCTCAAATCCAAGCTTTTCAGGAACTTTAGGCCGGCCGCTAGTGCCGGGTGGGGGGTAGAGCGCCGCTCATCTTGTCTGCAACCTGCCGGGCAACGCGATCGCAATCGCTGGCCATCCGCATCAGCGCGGTGGCGGTCTCTTCGCTCAAGGTCACTTTCGCGATCTGCTCACACAGCCGCGCATACGCGCCCAATCTTTGGACAATCGCTGCTCCTTTGCGATGAGAGTTCGAGCCCGTCTGCCGTCGCATGCTGTCTGATGCCGAAAAACGCAGACCGTCACATTGATCAAAGTCAAACGCGGAAACGTCTGTTAGCCCCACAGCGCAGGTGCCGGCGGGAGCACCAGGCTGTCGTCGTATGCAAGTCCAGGAATACGATCTTTCGCCAACAGCAGCGGCCCATCAAGATCGACATAGCGGGCGCCTTGCGCCGCCAGCACGGCCGGCGCCGTGGCGAGCGAGGTCGAGACCATCGACCCCACCATCACAGTCAGGCCGAGCTGTTTGGCTTGCGCGATCATCGCCAGCGCTTCGGTCAGCCCACCGGCCTTGTCGAGCTTGACGTTGACGGCGTCGTAGCGGCCGACGAGATGCGGCAATGAGGTAAGGTCGTGCGCGCTTTCATCGGCGCAGATACAAATCGGCCGTTGCATGCCGACCAGCATGTCATCGCGGCCTTCCGGCAGCGGCTGCTCGATCAACTCGGCTCCGGCCTGCACGCACGCCGCCATATTGGTCGCGAGATTGTGCTCATCCCAACCTTCGTTGGCATCGACAATCAAAGTCGCGCGCGGCGCGGCAGCGCGCACAGCGGCGATGCGCGCGGGATCGTTGCCGTCATTGCCGCCAAGCTTGATCTTGAGCAGCGGGCGCGCCGCCGCCCTGGCGGTGGCGTCCGCCATAGCCTGTGGAGACGCGAGCGAAATCGTGAACGCTGTTGTGACGGGATGCGGCTCTGGCAGTCCGGCGAGCGCATGCACGGGCCGTCCGCTGCGTTTGGCGTCCAGGTCCCAAAAGGCACAATCGAGCGCATTGCGTGCCGCGCCCGGCGGCATCGCCGTTTGCAGCGTGCCACGGTCTAGACCGTCGGAAAGCCGGGGCCGCATGGCTTCGATCTGCGCGCAGACACTGTCGGCGCTCTCGTCGTAACGCGCGTAAGGCACGCATTCGCCGCGCCCGCGATGGGCGCCGTCCGTCAACTCGGCGACCACCACGACCGCTTCGGTCTTGGCGCCGCGGCTGATGGTGAAATGGCCGGCGATCGGCCAGCGCTCGACGGCAAGCGAAAGGGTGAGGGGCCTGTGGGTATCCATGGGTTCCGCCCAACCCTCGACAGGTTCTCGTGCAATGGTCAAGTATGGCGCTCGCTGGCATCGAGGGGCAGGACCGATAAGGCGAAAGGACAGCGCGTGAGTGACATATTGCTCGAAGGCACGGCAGACGGTTCCCGGCTTGAGCTGGCGGCCGGAGGCGCATGGATCGCCAAGAATGCACGCAACCTGGAAGCGGAAATAGACTCCGCCACCAAACGTGACGGAACCATCAGCGAGGTCCGCATCGACATGGCCAAGGTCGAGCGGCTCGATACCTTCGGCGCCTGGTTGCTTGAGCGGCTGGTTCGCAGCTTTTCGGCGCGCGGCTGCGCCACCCAGGTGGATGGGCTCAATGCCGACTTCCGCTCTTTGGTCGACGAGGTACATACCGTCAAGCTGGACGAGGAACGCCGGCGCAGGCCGAACCAGTTTGCCTATGCGCTCGCTTCCGTCGGGGAAGGCGTGGTGTCAGTCGGCAATTCGCTCGGCGCGTTCGTCAATCTTTTGGGCGCGCTCGCAATTGCACTTGGTCGCGTCATCGCGCACCCGCGCAGCCTCCGCTTCACGCCGCTGGTACACCAGCTCGACAAGGTTGGCTGGCGCGGCCTGCCGATCATCCTGCTCATTACGTTCCTGGTCGGCGCCATCATCGCGCAGCAGGGAATCTTCCACTTTCGCAAATTTGGCGCCGACATTTATGTCGTCGACATGGTCGGCATCCTGGTGCTGCGTGAGCTCGGCGTGCTGATCGTCTGCATCATGGTGGCCGGCCGTTCTGGCAGCGCCTATACCGCCGAGCTCGGCGCCATGAAGATGCGCGAGGAAATCGATGCGCTGCAGACCATGGGTTTCGACCCGGTTGAAATCTTGCTGCTGCCGCGCATTTTAGCGCTTGTCATTGGCGTTCCGATCCTCACTTTCTTCGGATCGCTGGCCGCGCTTTACGGCGGCGGACTGGTGTGCTGGCTCTACGGCGGTATCGAGCCGCATGTTTTTCTGGAGCGGCTGAAGGAAGCAATCTCGCTCGACCATTTCAAGGTCGGTATGATCAAGGCGCCGTTCATGGCGCTGATTATCGGCGTGGTGGCTTGCGTGGAAGGGCTGTCGGTGAAGGGTAGCGCGGAGTCGCTCGGCACACAGACGACCGCATCGGTGGTGGAATCGATCTTTCTGGTGATCGTGCTCGACGGCCTCTTCGCCATCTTCTTCGCTTCGATCGGGATCTAGAACGATGGCCAAGGCGCGCGGCAACGGCAAGGACGTCATCATCGAGGTGCGCGATCTTGTCGTCGGTTTCGACGATCACGTCGTGCTCGACGGCATCGACCTCGATGTCTATCGCGGCGAGATTCTCGGCTTTGTCGGCGGTTCGGGCGCCGGCAAATCGGTGCTGATGCGCACCATCATCGGCCTGCTGCCGCGGCGGGCTGGCAGTATCCGCGTGTTCGACGTCGACATCGCGCGCACCTCGGACGTCGACCGCCACGCCATCGAGCAACGCTGGGGCGTTCTGTTCCAGCAAGGCGCGCTGTTTTCTTCGCTGAACGTGCGCGAGAATCTGCAATTCCCGATCCGCGAATATCTTAACCTCTCGCCGCGCCTGCTCGACGAACTGGCGATTGCCAAGCTCGAAATGGTGGGCCTCGACACCAGCGTGTTGGACAAGTTTCCGGCCGAATTATCCGGGGGCATGACCAAGCGCGTGGCGCTTGCCCGCGCGCTCGCGCTCGATCCGGAAATCGTCTTCCTCGACGAGCCCACGTCCGGCCTCGACCCGATCGGCGCCGGCGATTTCGACGAACTGATCGCCACGCTGCAACGCACGCTCGGGCTCACGGTGTTTATGGTGACCCACGACCTCGACAGCCTTCATACCGTCTGCGACCGCATCGCCGTGCTCGCCGATCACAAAGTGATCGCGGCCGGCACCATGGACACCATGTTGGCGTCAACCCATCCCTGGCTGCGGGCCTATTTCCACGGCAAACGCTCGCGTGCTGGTTCGTCCTCGAAAACGACACGCGCGCCGATGTGATTAGCCGGTCGGCGCGGCCGCGTTCGGGATGGCGGCCGCTTAGCTCATATTGCCAAGCGGGGCGGGGGCTGGCGAAAGGTCTGATTCAACTTCAATCACTTCGAGCTCGCCTTCTTCGGCGGCGCGGCAATAGATCAGCCAGTAGCCGATGATCCCGAGCACTACGAACGAGACGATCGTCGACAGGACATCGTTGAACGAGAACAGGATGTAGAGCGATATGACGGCCAGCACCGCACGGAACGCCCAATTGACCGTCGCGCTATCGGAGAACTTCGCCTGCACACTGAATGTCAGGCCAATAGTTGTGACCATGATCAGATAGGCGGCACCGAGCTGATCGAGACCTGGTTTTTCCACCAGTTCGGGGTGCACGAACACGCCAATCATCAGCGTGAACAGCGCCATGCAGATCTGGAACGAGCGCCACAGCGTCGTGTAGAAGGAAGCGCCGGCGATCTTCGAGGTGATTGCAGCCGTGATCGACGTCGGTGGCGTCAGTTCGCCGAACACCGCGACGAAGAAGGCAAAGAAGTGCACCACCCATTGATTGACGCCGGCCTGCATGAACGGCGGAGCCAGGACGATGGCGACGAGAATGTAGACCGGTGCAGGCGGCAGCCCCATGCCGAGCACGGCGCCGAAGATGAAACCCATCATCACCATGGCGGCGAGATTAATGCCGGCGGCTTCCACCATCAGGAATCCGAGCTTGGTCGGCACGCCGGTAATCACCAGCGCGCCGGTCATCACCGACAGCGTGGCGAGCAGGAGCGTGATATCGGATATCATGTCGATGTAGGAATCGAGGAAACGCTGCAACGGCGCGATGAACTCGCGGAAAGACCAATTGCGGGCCGTGATGATGATGTGCACGGTCAACAATCCGATTGCGACCCAGCAAAACATGTCGAGCGCGGCGAACTGCGGCGCCATGAAGAGCGCAGCCATCAGCCCAACCAGGCCGCCGACGGTGACAACGAATGCGAGCAGGTTGATCTTGTCGCGAATGTCCAGGCCGCGCGCTTTCTTGTCGATCACCATGCGCGTGCGATAGTGAATCGCGAGCAGGTATACCGACAGCGAGACGCCGGTGAAATAGATCAAGGCCGGCACCCAGCCGCGCGCCACCACGTCGAAATAGTTCACGCCGAGGAATTCCGCCATCAAGAAGGCGGCAATGCCCATGACCGGCGGCATCAATTGACCGCCCATGGAGGAGGCGTTCTCGATCGCGGCGGCGGTCGCCGGCGGCAAGCCGGCGCCAATCATGGCGGGAATGGTCGCGGAGCCGACGGTGATCGAGTTGGCCGCGCCCGAGCCGCTCACGGTGCCGATCGCCATCGAGCCGATCACCGCCGATTGCGGGATGGCGTGATGCGAGCGGATGGCGACGCGCTTGGTCGCGCGCAAGAGCGAATCGATGCAGCCGAAGCCACGCAGCAGGCTCAAGACCAGCAGGAACGAGCCGATTAGCGTCAGCGCAAGCTGCGGCAAGTTGGAGAAGATGCCGGTCGCCATTTCGATCGAAGAGGCGGCGATCACGCGGTTCCAGGACAGACCCGCATGGTAGAACATGCCGGGCACCATGTAGCCGTAGACGGCATACAGAATGAGTATGATGTTGAGGATAAACAGCGGCATGTGCCGCTTGCGCGCGTATTCGATGACCAGCAGCGTCATGGCGCCGCCAACAAACAGATCCTGCGTATTGGGAATGCCGGCGCGTTCTTCGCCGAGGGCGCGGTAGTTCGTGTTCATGTAGTAGGCGCAATAGAGCGAGAAGACGATGAACACCGCGGCGATGATGTAATTCGCGGTCAGCGGCAGGGCCGGATAAAACTCGTTGTTGCGAACGGATTGCAGGACGAAAAGGATGTAGACGATCGGCACCATCGTCATGGCGAGCACCACGGGCCCGCCGTCGCTCGTCCAGTAGTAGTAGAACATGTAAATCGCGAATGTGATCGCAGTCGCGTAGTAGAGGACGTCGACAGCCAGGTGCGCCCGCTTGTGCGGGGGGTGTCCGGTCATGGCATAGGCGGTCGTGGTGGACTCGGTCATGGCGGGCCTGCCTGTCTCGCGCAACACGCTAAGGCGGGTGCGTCGCGCGCACCCGCCTCAATTGCTTCGGTTCGGCCTGTCAGGGCATTAGCCCTTGGCGATGTTGGAATCCCACTTTTTGTCCCACAGGCCTTTTTCCCTGAGATATTTGGCAAGGCCGGGATGAATGGGAACGAGCTTCCAGGTCGACTTAAGCGCGCGCGCCTGGAACTTCGCGAAGTTGCCGCCGCCGATCTGACGGAAGCTCGGGTCGAGCTTGGCGAGCTCGTCGGCGTTCTTCTCGATGATCGTCAGCATCTTGTAGAGATCGGCTTCCGGCACATTGAGACCGACGTCGAAGCCCCAGAAGAAGGGCAGCAGCGTGATCGTTTTGACGTAGTCTTCCTTCTTGTGGAAGTTGGCCGGCGGCACCTGTTCGATGTCGAAGTCGTCCGCTTCGAGCTTCTTGACTTCCTCCGGTGTCGGATTGAGCGCGGACCAGTCGACCGCGAGCGAAGCTTCCGACAGCCACGGCGGCGGCGTCTTGCCGCCCGCTGCGTAAATGATCATCGCTTCGATGGTGCCGTTCTTGAGCTGCGAACCCGCGGTCTTAAGATCGACTTCACGATAGACGTGGTTCACGCCGACCGCCTTCATCGCGTTTTCGAGATGTTTACGCGTGTCGAACGGAAGAGGACCGGTGTAGACCGGCTTGCCTTTGAGGTCGGCCCAAGACTTGATCTTGTCGCGGTTGGCCGCATTGATTGCGAGGCCAACGTCAAGCGTGTAGCACCACAGCGATTGCACCGGCATGTGCTTGACGTGCGCCTTGAAACCCTTGAAGCGGCCGGAATCGGTGGCAAATTCCTTCAGCGCCACGTCGGAACCGTAGTAGCCGTCGAATTCGCCGGTGGCGAAGCCTTTCACGGTGCCGACCGCGCCCGGCGTCGGCAGCACGGTGATCTGGTATTCGGGCATGTTCTTGTTGAGGAGATTGGCCAAGACGATCAGCGCCTTGCCGCCCGACGAACCGGCTGGGCCGGTGCCCCACTTGATGTCCTTCGGTGCCGACCACGCGGTCGTGCTCGCAAGCCCGGTGAATGTAATGGCAGATGCGGCGAGCAGCGCCGCGGTCAATCCGCGCACAACAGTTGTACGCGTAACAAATACGCACTTCGGCATGGCTTTTCCTCCCAGATTAGCCGTGTAATTCAGCATTGGCGCCCGTCGGCACCTTGAACTAACCCCTCCGTCGTCTCAGTTATTCTCTGTTTTGACGACTGTGGAACTTTGTTTCGATCGCGTTATTGACGCTGCAATGGCCACGCGTGCAGCGCCGAACCGCCGTTACTATCCGATACTTAGTGCTGTGTGGCAAATCGAATTTTGTCACCGGCAAGCGCAAAAATAATGCATGCGGCGTTGCGACAGAATGCGCCACAATTTCGCGCGGCGAAAACGCGGCGTCAGTCGAATCGGCCGGCCGCATGCGCCAGCATGGTATAGACCTTGCCGGTTTCCGACGTGAGGTAAGTGCGCGCAACCACTTGGCCACGATCGTCGTGCGATACCTCTTCGAGCAGACGTTCGAATTCGCTGATGTAGCGGTCCACCGTTTGCTTGAACTCGCGGTCGGCGCGGTATTTGCGGCGGATCTCGTCGAACGCCTTTTGGCCCTGCAACGTATAGAGCCGGCGCGTAAAGACGTTGCGTTCGCCGCGCTTATAGCGGTCCCATAGGTCGGCGGCGGCGTCGTGGTCGATCATGCGTGCAATGTCGACCGACAATGAATTGAGCGACTCGATCGTATGGCGCGGCGTGCGTTCCTCGGGTCCGCGCGGCACTTCGCGCGGGAAATCGCGCGCGTCTTCGTCTTCCCGCGAGGCGCGGGTGAGCAACTCACTGAGCCAGCCGCGGCTGGTTCCGCTTTGTTGCGGCGTCAGCGAAGGCGCCTCGGCGCGGCGCGGCGCCGGCGCAAAGTTGGCGGGTTCGGGACGCGGGGGAGGTGGCGGCGCCGGAGGCGGCGGAGGTGGCGCGGCGCGCATCGGCGGAGCTTCGTTGCGGCCGCCCACGACCGCGAGCGTCGGTTCCTCGCGCATCGGACGGCGCATCGGCTCGACGGCATCGAGACTGCGGCCGTGACGGGCGACGATGCGATTAAGTTCGGCCAGTGCCTCGATCTGATCCACGATGACGCGGCGCATTTGTGCGGCACTCTCCGCGGTTTCGTGCGGCAGTTCGAAAATGCCGCGATGCAGTTCGCTGCGAGTCGCTTCCAACTCCTGCTGCATTTCGCTCGCCATCTGCTTCATGCCCTGCACAAGTTCGGCAAAGCGCGTATTGGCCTCGTGGAACATGGACTGCGTTTCGTTTACGCTCTGCTCGTAGACCGAACGCATGGCTTCCGAGGAGCGGCGACGCTCCTCCTCGGCGAAATCGCGCGCGCGTTCGTACTGCTCGGAGATCGCGCGGCCGCCTTCGGCGCTCGATTCCGAAACCACGCGGGCCACCTCGCGGGCGCGGCTGGACGCGGCTTCCAGCAACTCGTCGAGCAGCCCGGCAAACCGCTTGAGGCGCTGATCGAGGTCGTCGGTGCGCAAGTCGAGCGACGATAAAAGAGTGTCAAGCTGCACGCGGCGGTCGTTGATCGTGGTGCCGGCGCGCTGGTTGCTGGTGTCGATCAGCTCGACCGCCTTGGCGAGCTCGCGGCCATGGATGTCGAACTGGGTTGCGAGTCCGCCGAGATCGGTGACCACACGCGCGGTCACGTCGCTGAAATCGTGAATGGTCGATTGCAGCCGCGCGCTCACATTGTTCGTGGAGGAGCTCACTTCGTTCATCGAATTGACGAATTCCGATACGCGCAGCATGAGCGTATTTTCCAGCGCGCTCATGTTTTCGTGGGCGCCGGACAGGACCTCCTGCAGCATGATGTTGGCTTCGCGCAGCCGCTCGAACAGCGCGGTCGTGTCGGCGCGTAGCATGTCGTGAGTTTCTTTCATCTCCTTGACGGTGGAGACGGAGGTTTCCTTCGAGCGTTCGATCGCGCGATGCGTCGTTTCGTGCAACTCGTTCATCGTCCGGGTGACGCTGGTGGATGCGGCCTCGCCGGCGGAATTGATCAGGCGCGCGATTTCGGCGCTGTTGTCGAGCATCGTGCGTGTAAAAGTCAGGCCCCGTTCCTCGATTGCGCGCACCGCCGCGTCAGTGGCGGTGGTCACGTTGCTGGCGAACTGCTCGCTCTTATCGGTGATGGCCGCGAGCACGCCTCCGCTCTTGTCGGATAGGATCGCCGTCATCTCGCTGGTGCGGCGGCTGACGGCATCGGCGATTTCATCGGCCCGGCCAGTGAAGTCCCTGGCGACTTCCTGGCTGACGCTCGTCAAGGTGCGTTCGGCTTCGGAGGCGCTAACGCGGATCGCCTCGCTGGTGGAGATGGCGAGCTGGCCGAGCGAGCGTTCGGCTTCCGTGGCGTTGATCTTGATCGACTGGGACAATTGCTCCATCCGCGCGTTGAGCACGTCTGCGGCGGCTTTGCTGCGGGCTTCGATCTGGCCGGTGACGGCTTCGGCGCGGCCGACGAGCAGGTCCTCGAAGCGATCGATACGGCTATCAAGTGTGCTCGCGACTTCGAGCGCGCGCGTACCCAGCGTTTGGTTGAGTTCGGTGGTTTTGGCGGCGATTGCGTCGGCAACCGCGGTACCGCGCGCGTTGATCGTATCGGCGACGCCGCCAATACGCTGCTCGAGCGTGTCCACCACTTCCTTGCCGCCAACCATGAGATTGCGTGTGAGGCCGGCGACGCGCGTGTCGATTTCCAGCTCGAACTGGGTGAGTCGTTGGTCGAGCGAGGTTGAGAGCGTATCGGACCGGCTGGTCACGCGCTCATCGAAGGTGTCGATGTAATTGCGCATGGCGTCGGCGAGATTCTGCGTGCGTTCGCCGAGCCGCTCCACCAACTCGCCCCCGTAGGTCTTCACGGTGCGGTCAAATTCGGCGATGTGGCTGGTGATCAAGTTCCCAAGCGTCGTGGTGTCGCGCGAAATCTTTTCGGTCAGCGCCGTGCCGCCGTGATTGAACATGTCCTCGAAGGCTTGCAGGCGGGCCGCCAGCATGTCCTTGACGGACTCGCCGCGCGAATTGAGCGCCTGCGCGAGCGCTTCGGCGTTCTCGCGGAACGTATCGGCGACGGTGTTGCTGCGGGTAACCATCGTGTCGGTGATGCGCTGGCCGGTCTGCTCCAGTTTCGAGACGACGTCGCCGCCACGCAGCGACAGATCGAGCACCAGCGAATCGCCGGTCGAGCGCAGGGTCGAATTCACCTCTTCGGCGCGCGCGGCAATGGTTTCGGCCATTTGCGTGCCGGTCTCGCTCAACGTGGTGGTGAAGGCCTGCGAGCGGCTGGCCATGGCTTCGATTGTTTGCGCCGCCTTCTGCGCGAAGCCTTGCGCGACGGAATTCGAGCCGCGCCGTCATCATCTGCTGCAGATTGACGGCAAGCTGAGCGAATTCGTCGTGGACGTGCTCGGTCTTGAAGCTGAGGCTGTCGTTGAGGCGTTCGCTGGCGGATGAAATGGCGGCGGTGGCGCGGTCGCTGGTGGTTTCCAGGCGGTCAAGCAGGGTGGAGCCGCGCTCGCTCAGCGCGTCGATCATGGAATCGCCGGCATGGCCCAGCGCCAGCGTAATATGCTCGCCTTTCTCGGTGAGCGAACGCGTCACGCGATGCGCAACCTCGTTGACCTTGTCGGCGACGAGATCGCCGACCGAGGTGATATCGTGCGACAGATCGAGATGGACGCTGGAGATGGCGTTACGCACCTGTTCGGCCTGCGTCACCAGCGTTTCGCGCTGGTTGGTCAGTTCGCTGAGCAGATCGCGGATGCGCACTTCGTTGTCGTTGTAGGCGCGCTCGAGCGCGGAGACTTCATTGTGCACCAGTGCTTCCAACTCGGCGGCGCGCGCCAGCGCCCGCTCGACGCCGTCGCCCATGGCGGCGACCTCGCGCCGGATGGCTTGGCCGACCGAAACGATCGACTCGTGCGCGGCGGTCTCCGGCTGCGCCAACCGCATCGCCACCTCAGCCATCGATTCCGCGACCAGTCGCAGATCCTGCGAACGGCGGAAAATGTGCGCGAGAACGAGGAAGAAAATGGCCGGCAGGAAGATCGCGCCTGCGATGCCGAGCAGTGCGGCAAAGCCGGTGCGCGGCGACGAAAGCATTCCCTGCAATTCCGGCTGGAACAGCAGGATGGTTCCGATTCCGGCGGCAATCCAGAGCACGGCGGCGGCGGCGCCGACGAAATAGGGCAAGCGGGCGCGGCGGCCGTGCAGGGTCTGCAGAATTTGCCCGATGCTGGCACGGTCGTCATTGGCGGGCCGGCGCGGCGAGCTGTCGTCGGTCATCCAGTCGCGGGACGGGCTGGTGTCGTCGGGAAACATATCGGGCGAGCGAAGGCGGTCGTCGTCCCTGGCGGTATCGCGCGGCTCCGGCTTTGAGTTGAGCGCTTCCTGAATGGCGGACAGAGCTTCCTCCGTCGGGTCCTTGGATTTCTGCGGGATATTCGCCATTTCGGTCGTCGCCTCGTCATTACGCCGGAACTGCTGGCGCAGGCCGCGCGTGGCCGTCACCGGGCCACGCCACGAGCGCAGGATCGGAAGTCATGGGCTAAATTTTTGCCGCCTCGACCGCCGTGGTTAATCCTATCGTCTTGGCATTGCGAAAGAAACTACGGTCGTAAGGACTTTTTTAACATCGTTAACTTCTGATTAACCATTGTTTTTCAGCAGCATCGCGGCAATGCCGGCCAGTTGAGAGGAGCTCCGATTGCGGCTGCAATCCGGCAGCCGCCCAGCTAGGGCCAGCACAGTGAGGCCGCGTTAACCAGGTCTCATTCACGGAGGCGAAATTCGCCCGTCCAGCGCCTCTTATTTACCCGGATTTTGTCGTGTGCGGGCCAAACTCGCCAGCAACAAGAAAATCGTAAGGGCATGTTTCCGGGAGGCGCCAATGGCGCAAGTTGCAAGTCTGGTGGCCGACGAGGCCGTCGCAGTCGCGCTGCCTGTGATCGATCGCGATCATCTCAGGAGCATGAGCTTCGGCGACTGTAGTCTTGAGCGTGAACTGCTCCAATTGTTCGACCGGCAGATCGAAATTCTGGTCGCGCGCATGCGCTCCAGTGACGCCGCCGCTGTGGCGACCTTGGCTCATACGCTCAAAGGTTCGGCCACGGGCGTCGGCGCGTTCAATGTTGCCGAGGCGGCGGATATGGCCGAGCGCGCCGCCGGCGGCTCAGCGGCCGAACTTGACGTGGCGCTCATGCAGCTTGTCCAAGCGGGCGAGGAGACGCGGACCCTGATTGCCGAGATGCTGCGCGGCCAGCATTAGCCTCAAAATCTAGCTCAATCGGGCGGGGCCGCGCTCTGGCGTGGGCCGCCGAATGCCTATATAGAGGCCGCGCGGTGCGTCAGTTCGGCGCACCATCTCCCCTCTTTTGGTCAAGATGCCGAAGATCACTTTTATTGATTCCGAGGGCACTGCCCGCATCGTCGAAGCGGAGGTCGGTGCCACCGTCATGGAAACCGCCATCCGCAACTCCGTTCCCGGCATCGAAGCCGAATGCGGCGGTGCCTGCGCTTGCGCTACCTGTCATGTTTATGTTGACGAGGCTTGGCGCGAAAAGACCGGTGAGCCGTCGCCAATGGAAGAAGACATGCTCGACTTTGGCTACGACGTGCGGCCGAACTCGCGGCTGTCCTGCCAGATCAAGGTCACCGAGGAACTCGACGGGCTGGTGGTTCGCACGCCCGAGAAGCAGGCGTAAT
Source organism: uncultured Pseudomonadota bacterium (assembly GCA_963720835.1). Taxonomy (GTDB): domain Bacteria; phylum Pseudomonadota; class Alphaproteobacteria; order Rhizobiales; family Xanthobacteraceae; genus Pseudolabrys. Next base: position 32,102 of record CAVRHC010000019.1, read on the forward strand.
AGTCGAGCCGGGGCTGCTCAGGTGGCCTCGTCGTTTGGGATGTGAGCCGAACGGTGATTGCCTGAACCGGGAAGGAGGCGCTCATGGCCGCCAGCATGAAGCCGTCCGCGATCAAGCCCGTGCAAACCGCCCGCGCGACGCCGGCACCGTCAGGCATCAAATCGCTCAAGACCACAGCTTGCGTCGTCGGCGGCGGACCGGCCGGTATGATGCTCGGCTTCTTGCTGGCGCGCGCCGGCGTTCACATCACCGTGCTCGAAAAGCATGCCGACTTCCTGCGCGATTTCCGCGGCGACACCATCCATCCCTCGACCATGGAACTGATGTACGAGCTCGGGCTGCTCGACGAGTTCCTCAAGCTGCCGCATTCGGAGGTGCGTCATCTGACCGGCGAGGTCGGCAAAACCAGCCTGCGGATCGCCGACTTCACCCATCTGCCGATGCATTGCCGTTTCGTCGCTTTCATGCCGCAGTGGCATTTCCTCAATTTCCTCGCCGAGCATGGCAAGAGATATCCGGACTTCGATTTGCGCATGCTGACGCAAGCGACCGACCTGATCGAGGAAGGTGGCCGCATTGCCGGCGTGCGCGCCACGACGCCCGAAGGCGACATCGAGATCCGGGCCGATCTCGTCGTCGGCGCGACGGCCGCCATTCGACCGTACGCGAGCGCGCTGGCTTCCAGGTCGACAATCTGGGCGCGCCGATGGATGTCTTGTGGATGCGCTTCGCAAAAGCCCGACGACGGTTCCGAAACGTTCGGCCATATCGGCGCGGGCAAATGTCTTCGTCATGCTCGACCGCGGCGACTACTGGCAATGCGCTTTGGTGATCGCCAAGGGCGGCATCGACAGCGTGCGCGAGAAGGGCATCGCCGCGTTGCGCGAGCAGATCGTGAAGCTCGCGCCTGTGCTGCGCGACCGCGTCGATGAAATCAAAAGCTTGGGACGACGTGAAGCTGTTGACGGTGGCGGTCGACCGGCTGCCGCGTTGGTACCGGCCGGGCTTGCTGTGCATCGGCGATGCGGCGCACGCCATGTCGCCGATCGGCGGCGTCGGCATCAATCTCGCGGTCCAGGACGCGGTCGCTGCCGCCAATCACTTGGCCGGCCCGCTGAAGCCGCAAGGCGGTGACGGTGCAACGATCTCAAGGCCGTGCAGGAGCGGCGCTGGCTGCCGACGCGCATCACGCAAAGCATCCAGCTGTTCCTGCAACGGCGTGTGATCGCTCCGACGCTGGCGCGCACCAGCGAACCGACGCCGCCTTTGCCGCTCAAACTGGTCGACAGATTTCCCGTGCTGCAGCGCCTGCCCGCGCGGCTGATCGGCATGGGCATCCGGCCCGAGCACGTGCGACGCGCGATGCCTCGCGCGTGGCGGCTCTGAACGCCGCGCTTAGGTCCGCTCGAAAGGAACGCAAATGATCGCGTAGGGCGCGGTCGGATTGTTCGTGATCGCCGCGCCCGTCAGCGCGAGTCGTTCAAGCGCGTCATCGGGAGCGTCGCGGTTCAGGATTGCGTCTTCGCTACGATCTGAAAGTAAGTCTTGGTCCATGATGAGGGTCCTTCGGTTAGCAAACTAGGGCTTCATTCCCGCCGGCGCCACTTGCGACGCCTTAAGGTCCATCTCGTCGAGCGCCTTGCGCACGAGGCCTGACGCTTTCACTTCCTCGATGAACGTACTGACGTAGTCGAGCGCCTCGGGCTTGCCTTTGGGAATGCAAATGGCGGTCGAGGATTTCAGAAACGCTTCGTCGAGGATGCGCGAGCCCGGGATTTTCGCCGACAGGCCGGCGAGCGATTCGCGCGACAGCGCGATCAATGCGATGCGCCCCTCGCGCATGGCTTTGGCTGCGGCGTCGACGCCGGCAAAATCAATATGCGTCGCCTTCGGCGTCGCGCGTTTGGCGGCGCGAAAGGTCGCGGTGTTGGCGACGCCGCCGATGGCGATGCCCTTGGCGTCGGCTTCGGCCACCGAGTTAATGGTGGCGCCTGGCGCCACCAGGAACGTGCTTTGCAGCAGATGATAGGCGTTGCCGAAATCGACGAGCTTCTTGCGTTCGTCGTCGACCGGCAGGAAGGCGACGTCCCAACGGCCGGCATCGGCGGAATTCTGGATTTCGCCGGAGCTTTGATGCACGATGAGCTCCATCGGCACGCCGAGCTTGTCGGCGAGCGCGCCGCCTAACGTCACCGCAACGCCTTTGTAGTTGTCGCCATCCTTGATCGCGAATTGCGCGGATGGCGAGGGCGCAACTGCGATGGCGACGCGAAGCTTTCCGGTCGGCGCAAGCTGTTGCATGACGTTGGCGTCGGTCATCGGCGATATCCCCCTGCAAGCGGCGGCACAGTGTGACGCGCCGCGCTTAGGCCGACAAGGCGGGTGTCTCGTCGTGCGAGCGGTCTTGCAATATGCGGGCAAGCGCAATCAACGGAATCAGGATGGCAAGCCAGACGATGCGCGCGCCGTAGCGGTTGTGCGCCGTGGCGAATATGCCGAATACCGCGGCGTTGCCAAGGACGGCGAGCGTCACCGTGGCGGCGAATTCGCCGATATCGGTAAGGTCAGCCCGGCGCAGCGCAAAGACGGCGATCAAAGGCAATAGCGCCGTCGCCAACCATGCGATCGGCACCTGCCACAAATTGATGAAATCGAATGAAATACCGTCACGCTGCTGACGCGCCGCCTGCATTGCCGGCACCGCATCCGGCATGGCCTTCTGGATGACCTCGTAGGTGTTCCAGATCCAATTGACGACGCCAGCTCCGGTCTCGACTGCGGCGAGTTGTTTTGCCGTCTCGCTGACGATCGATTTGATTTGGAGTCCCGGATAGTCAACGAGGCTCGCCAGTGCGATCCGATGCATTTCTTCGCGCATCCCGTCGAAACGACCGAGTTTGTCGAAGACGCTGCCGCCCCAGAAGAAGTCGTCGGCATCCGCCGGCAGTTGATTGCGATAAGGGCAAAGCTTGAGCGAGGCGTCGGGGCAATGATCCTTCAGGTATTGCGCCACAATGCCGTCCTCCAGCATGCGTCCGAACGACAGCGCAAACCCGCCCGGCGTCCAGCCGAACCGGCCCGCCACCAGCCAATTGGCCGACATTACCATCATCGTGGCGAGCAGCAGCGCGGCCATGGCGCGCGCGATTCGCGCATAGGGAATGCGCACGCTGTCAATCAGCCACATGACCGTGGCGCAGAGCACGAGACCGAGCAACAAGAGCATCGTCCCACTGTGGGTTGCTGCTGCAACGGCCGTCAGCGTGAGAAGGCCGAGCCGTTCGGCGCCACTGAGTGCGTCGTCGCGAAAGAGCAGAAGATAAAGCGCGAGTACGCCTAGCCCCGCGAAGATGTCGGTGAGCAGGATGCCGGTCAGCCACGGCAGCGTGCTGATGAGGCAGAGTACGGCCACCAGGCCGAGCAGCAGCCAGGGCCGGCCGCCGAGCCGGTGCGCGCGCAGCGTCAGTGCCAACAGCCAAACCGCAAGCACGGACTGCACCACCACGACCGGCCAGAAATCGAGCGGCGCGCCGATCAGCAGCAGCAGGCCGTAGGGGACCGAGCGATTGACGCCGAGCTGGTGCTCGTACCAGGGCGCGAGATAGCCGCCGGTGTCGTATTGCAGCAGCGGAAATCCGTTCCAAATCGCCGGTGCGATGAGGAGCAGGATCGAACCGGCAATGGCCAGCGCCCACGCGGCGCGGCGGTTGAAGGTCATAAAGTTAGTCCCCGGGCGCGCCTTGTTAGCGACTTGACGGGGCGGCGGCTAGGGCGGAATGCTCCGCCCATGTTCGTCAACTTCTTCCAGGAGCTCAAAAGCGCCGGCGTGCCCGTCACCCTGCGCGAGTATCTCACCCTCATGCAGGCGATGGCGGCCGACCTCGCCTCGCGCCGGGTTGAAGACTTCTACTATCTGTCGCGCGCGACGCTGGTGAAGGACGAGCGCAATCTCGACAAGTTCGACCGCGTGTTCGGCCACGTCTTCAAGGGGCTCGAACTGATGTCCGACGGTATCGAGGCCGAGATCCCCGAGGAGTGGCTGAAGAAGCTCGCCGAGAAATATCTCACCGACGAAGAGAAGAAGCAGATAGAGGCCATGGGCGGTCTCGACAAATTGCTTGAGACCTTGCGTGAGCGGCTTGCCGAACAGAAGGGCCGCCACCAGGGCGGCAACAAATGGATCGGCACCGCCGGCACTTCTCCTTTCGGGGCCTACGGCTACAATCCGGAAGGTATCCGCATTGGCCAGGACGAAAGCCGCAACAGGCGCGCGGTCAAGGTCTGGGACAGGCGGGAATTCAAGGACCTCGACGACGAGGTCGAACTCGGCACCCGCAACATCAAGGTGGCGCTACGACGCCTGCGCAAATTCGCGCGCACCGGCTCGGCCGAGGAACTCGACCTCGATGGCACCATCAAGGGCACCGCGCACAAGGGCTATCTCGACATCCAGATGCGGCCGGAGCGGCACAACGCCGTGAAGGTATTGTTGTTCTTCGACATCGGCGGCTCGATGGACTGGCATATCAAGGCGACGGAAGAACTCTTCTCGGCGGCGCGTTCCGAATTCAAGCACATGGAGCATTTCTACTTCCACAACTGCCTCTACGAGCGCGTGTGGAAGGAGAACCGCCGGCGCTATCAGGAGACGACGCCGACCTGGGACGTGCTGCACACCTACCCGCACGATTATAAGGTGATCTTCGTCGGCGATGCCTCCATGTCGCCTTACGAGATCGTGGCGCCGGGCGGCTCAGTCGAGCATTACAACGAGGAGCCGGGTAGCGCCTGGCTCGAACGCGTCGCGCGCACCTATCCGGCCTGCGTCTGGCTCAACCCGGTGCCGGAAGGCGAGTGGGGCTACACCCAGTCGATCCAGATGATGCACCAGTTGATGGGCGGGCGGATGTATCCCTTGACGCTCGATGGCCTCGACCGGGCGATGCGGGAACTGGTGCGGTAGCCGCTCAGCCAAAGGAATGGCTTCCGAATCTCCGCGACCCTCCTGTATGCTTACCATCGTCTGCAACAACCGAAAGGAGGTGATCCAGTGTCTCATTGTCTATCGCCGCGGTCGCCGGCATCCGTGAACTGGATCCTCGCCTCTGCCGAGGTCCTTAGCTAGCTGACCTAATCCGTCAGCGGGGTTCACGCGCGCACTGGCTGGCCATCGCCGGGCGCGACCGGGCCACGGCCTGACAATGGAAGGGCTGTCCGTGAGGGCGGCCCTTCTTTGTTATCGGAGCTACACCGCCAGCGAATGCCGCTTCTGGCTGGCCGCGAGATAAGCGTCGAACACGCTGGCGGCGATGCGCACGAAGGGGCGGCCGGCTTCGGTGACGGTGGCGCGGGCGCCGTCGACCGTCACCAGCCCATCATCGGCAAGTGTGTTGAGGCGCTTGAGCTCCGGTTCAAAACGTGCCGCGCCGCCATATTCCGCGAGATCGACTTCGAGATCGCACATCAGCCGCTCGATGATGGACGCGCGCAGGCGGTCATCGTCCGTGAGCGCCAGCCCTTTGACGGTCGCAAAGCGCCCGCTCTGCACCGCGCGCGCATAGCCCGCGAGATCGGGCGCATTTTGCACGAAGCCTTGCGGCAGTTTTCCTATGGCTGACGCGCCCAGCCCGATCAGCGCGTCGGCGTCGTCCACGGTGTAGCCTTGAAAATTACGATGCAGTCTTTTCTCGCGCGCGGCCACGGCCAGTTCGTCTTCCGGCAGGGCGAAATGATCGAGCCCGATGCGCTCATAGCCGAGGCCGCACAACGTCTCGGTTGCGACCCGCACCTGCTCGAGCCGTTCGCCGACGCCGGGCAGGGACGCATCATCGATCAATCGCTGATGTGTCTTGAACCACGGCACATGCGCATAACCGAACAGCGCCAGCCGCTGGGGCTTGAGTGAGGCCGCCAGCTCCGCGCTGCGCGCGACCTCGCGCGTGCCTTGGTGCGGCAGGCCATACATGAGATCGATGTTGAGCGCATCGACGCCGGCTGCCCGCAGCCACTCGGCGGCGCGCTCCACCATGTCGAACGGCTGCACGCGGCCGATGGCGCGTTGCACCGCCGGCGAGACGTCCTGTACGCCCAGGCTCGCGCGCGTCACGCCGATCGCGCGCAGCGAGCGCACCAGCGGCTTGTCGAGCCGGCGCGGATCGAGCTCGATGGCATGTTCCTTCAGGCCTGACAGATCGAACAATGAAGCAAGCCGCGCCGCGATCGCTTCTAACAGCGCGGGACCCAGAATCGACGGCGTGCCGCCGCCCCAGTGCAGACGCGTCAGGCGGCGGCCTTTGACGCCGCCCAGGAGCACGATCTCGTCGGCGAGCCGCTCGGCGTAAGCTTCCACCGGCTCGCGCTTGCGCACCGCGCGCGTATTGCAGCCGCAATAGTGGCAAAGCTCGGTGCAAAACGGCACATGGATATAGAGCGACAACGTCGCGTTGGGCGCGAGCGCAGCGAGCCAGCCGGCGTAAGTCGAGGCCGTGACCGCGGCGGAAAAATGCGGCGCCGTCGGATAGGAGGTATAACGAGGCACGTTGCTTTCGGCGAGGACGAGGGCTTTGTTCATCAGACGTGCTTTATCGAATATTTTTCACCGAACGTGCGCCTCGGAGCGCGGAATCCACTGGTCGCCCGCCTTCAGGTAGGAGCGTTTGACCGCCGCCCAAGCGATCATGTGCGCGCGCTGCTCGCGGTCGGCTTCGCCGGCATGGGCGGCATAGGCGTGGTTGAATGCCTCGCGATAGATCGCTTGCGCATGGTCGGGCAGGTGGCTGCGGACGGATTTCGGCAGATCCTCGTTGACGCGGTATGGCATGGCAGATGTTTCGGCTCCGCCGGTAGCGAATGAAACTATGACGGCCGCGAACCACGGCTGCTTTGCGGTAAATCAAGAGCGGACCGGTTCGTTCCATCGCCTAAAATGACCTCGCCGGGCGCGAGGCCCGGCGAGGTGCATTTCGAATGCCTTTGAAAAAGGTCAGGCGGCGTTGGCCGCGCGCGGCGCAGCGCCGCTCTCCATCTCTTGCTGGCTGCGCTGGAGCGCCATGACGTCGCGCATGACGCGGGCAAGGTCCTTGCGCGCGGTTTCCAGCGCGCCTTCCGTCACCGCCCGCTCGAGCTTCTCGCGGCGCAACGCTGCATTGAGTTCCTCGATAGTATCGCCAGAGGTCTGCTTCTGGGCCGCGATCGCCTGTTCGAGCTGTCCGATGCGGTCGCTGAGCGCGCCGATCGTATCCTCGGCGCGTTCCAAGGCAGCCTCCTTGGCGGTGAAGGCGCGGGTCAACGCGCCGCCGCGCTCCAGGAGGCCGGAGCGGGTCTGCGTGAGCTCCTGGATCATCGAATCCTGGTGCACCCGCTCGGCTTCGAGATCGGTCAGCCGTGTTTGCAGGGTATCGCGTTCAAGCGCCATCTCACCCAGACGCCGGTCGTAATCGCGGATTTCCTCGGCGCGAGCGAGCAGGTGCCCGCGCGCTTCGCCCAGCAGCTTGTCGGTCGAGGTCGCGCGCGCCTGCAACGCTTCGTAGCGCGTCCGTTGCGTTGCGCGCTCGTGCTCGCTGCGCTCGTTGGCTTCCTCGAGTGCTCGGGCGAGGCGGGCGCGCTCGGTATTTACTTCCGCGAAATTGCCTTCGACGTGGCGCAACCGGCTTTGCGAGGCATTCAGGCTCGCTTCCATTTCGGCGAGTTTGCGCGACAGCCGGGCGGATTCCGCACCCGCTTTGTCGAGCATGCCTTGCTGCGCGCGTTTTTCATCCTCCGCGATCAGCAGCCGCTGGCGCGCGCTGTTGAGATCGGATTCGAGCGCGATGACGCGCTTCTCGGCGGCGGTCAGCCGCTCTTCGAGGCGGCTATTCTCGTCGTGCAGCGCCTTGTTGTCGCCGATCTGCTGGGCGAGCTGGCTTTCGAGTTCGGCAATCTGCGCGCGGCGCGCGGCAAGATCGATGGCAATCTCGGACCGGGTCGCCTCCGCCGTGCGCAGCATGTTTTGCGCATTGGCGAGATCCTGGCGCAGATCGCCGCAGTAGTGGTTGGTTTCGGCAAGCTTCTTTTCAAGCTCGGCGGCTTCGTTGCGCAACTTGCCGTAGGCCGTGCGCGTGTTGTTAAGCACCGTCTGCATGGCGGCGCGCTCGGACTTCTCCGACTCGATCGCGCGCAGCGCCTTGGTAACCGGGTCGATCAGCTTGCCGACGGCGCTCTTGATGTGATCGAGCTCGCCGACTTTGGCATTGGCGTCGAGCAGCAGGCTGCGCAACGCCTCGTTTTCGCCGCCGACCTGGGCGCCGATGGCCGAAAACAGCTCCTCGTCGAGTTCGAGCGGACTATCCGCCGGCGACTGCGTTGCCGGTGCGGTGTCCATCAGCGGGTCCGGATTGGCCTTGCTGTTGCGGGCGAGAAAGGCCCCGAATCTTCTCATTGCCGTGATCCCCATGCGCCGATTCGCCCGGCCAACTGCGACGCCGAATCACACTCAAAGGTATTCCTAGCAGAATGTGGATAAGTGTGGGGATTGCAATCGAAAACGTCAAAAAATCAGAGTGTTGCGACACCGCTCCGAATCAAAAAACGTCCTTGACTCGGTCCGCACGTCCGAATCGCAGGCCATCTGCGATGGCTAGCCGCGCTTGGCGATGAACAGGCCTTCGCTCAGGCGAAAGGTGAGGTCGTCGCCGCTGCCGCCCGGCTCCAGCACGGATTGCACCTCGGGCGTTACCTGCTTGAGCATCGACCGCAGCAGCGCCTGCATGGTGGCGTCGTGGCGTGCGGCCCAGGCCTTGAATACCAGCGTTTTGGAGAGTTGCTCTTCATGCCTGACCGCAAGTCCCGCCTTTTCGAGCGCGGCGCGCCACTCGTCCATGGTCCAGGCGCGTAAATGGCTCGGGTCGCGGAAGCGTTCGAACGCGTTGACGTAATCGCCGGCGCTCCCCGGCGGCACCACATTGTCCACCAGCGCGAACAGGCCTTGCTCCTTGAGCACGCGATGCACTTCGGCGAGGAAGTCGGGAATGGAATCGAAGTGATGTGGCGCGATGCGGCAGGTGACGAGATCGAAGCTTGCGTCCTCGAACGGTAACGCCTCGGCCTTGGCGTAAGCGGTGCGCACATTGGTGAGCCCGCGTTTTCGCGCCTCCGCGCGTACCAAGTCGAGCATCTCCTGGGTGATGTCAGTTGCCCAGACGCGCTCCACATGTGGCGCAAAAGTATATGCGACGTGGCCGCCGCCGGTGGCGATATCGAGCACGCGCCAATTATTCTGCGGCGCGGTGAGAACGACGAGCCGTTCCAGGCTCGCGCCTTTGGCATGCGGGGTGGACGTCAGATAGCTGGCGGCGGTCTTGCCGAACTGTTCCTGGACGAGGGTTTTGCTCATGGCGGTACCACGGCTTGAGGGACGGAGGCGGGCGCATTGATAGCGCTAGCCGCGCTGGCGCGATACCGGGGGTTCTCGCCGGACAGCTTTTCCAAGCCGCGATGAATGTCAGTGATTTCGGCCGTCGCCGAGATCGTCGTATCCGTGGCGGCTGGAATAGAAAACGAGTGCCATCAACCCGCCGCCAACCAAGAGCGAAAAAAAGACGCCGCCGCCAATGGCGAACCAGCCGTAGAGAGGGATCGTGGTCCTGGACAGATGCACCCAACTCGTGACCGCGAACCAAAGGGCGAGCGCGAGTAAAGCGAACAGTGGCGTCATCAGGATCCATTTGCGCATGGGTGCGATATAGGCGGGCAGCCCGGCCTTGTCACGTCGTGGCGCAAAAAACGGCACCCGGCGTCAAGGCCGGGTGCCGCACAATTCCAACACGTTACTTGTTTTTGTTCATCATCGGTGGGGTAGCGGACCCAGCGCCAGTCGTCTGCGGCTGGCCCACCTTGTAGTAGGCGAATTTCGGCGCGTTCTTCAGCTCGTCCTTCGTGTAGCGGACGGTGATCTTCTCGATTCCGCCGGAGCTACGATCGCGCTGGACGTCGAGCGCGTCGAACGGCAGCGCGACGTTCTTCTCGCCGACGCCCAGGAAGCCGCCGACGCCGACCACGACCGCGCGGATGCTGCCGTCGTCGCTGATCAACACGTCATTGACGTCCCCGATCGAATTGTTGTCGGGGCCGTAGATGCTAGCGCCTATCAGCTTGCTGCCGCGCCACTCATTGGCCGTCTGGTTTTGCATAAACGTGCCAGACTTCGCATGCGTCGCCATCGGCTTGTTCATGCTGGACGGCGCTGACGGTGTCTGCGCGAGCGCAGGTACAGCCAGCATACCGGCAAGCGCTGCCGCAGTCATCGTACGTTTCATCATTGATCTGCCTCCTCTTTGGTCATTTCACAATTGGAACGTTACGAGGCGCGGTGTTCCGGCGACTACGCAACGTTCCATATGCAAAACGCGGGACTTGCGCCCCGCGTTCCAAAAAAATAAAAAATTGCTAAAGTGCAGCGCGTTGCCGCCCGCTGCTTAAGCTTTGTTGCTTGCCGCTGCGGCTGCCGGTTCCGCTTTGCCGCGTTTACCCCGTGCCTGCGGCTCGTCACCTTCATCTTCCACGGCGTGGCTAAGAAGTTCCTCGAGCGGCGCCCCGCGGCGCAGCGACGAGCGCAAGCCCGCCACTTCGTGTTGCAGGCGTGAATTGTCCTTGCGTGCGGCTTCCAGCGCGCCCTCGACCACCGCGCGTTCCATGCGCTCGCGTTGCAAGGCGGCGTTGAGTTCCTCGACGCGCTTCTCGATGTTGGTGCGGCTGACCTGGACATCGGCTTCCAGGTGCGCGTTGCGCTCGCTGAGCGAGGCGATCTTCTCTTCGGCGCGCGCCAGCGCGGTTTCGCGCGTTTTCAGCGTCTTGGTCAGCGCGGAGTTGCGTTCAGTCAGCGCTGCGCGCGCGGCTTCGAGGTCCTTGATCTGGCGCTCGCGCTGCTCGTGCGAAGCTTCGATCTGAGCAAGCCGTTTATCGGAGTTGTTGCGCGAGATCGTCGCCTCGACCGCTTTGCGGTCGAAGGCGCGCACTTCCTCGGTGCGCGCGATCAGGTTTTGCCGCGCCTCGGACAGCAGCCGCTCGGCGGTGGCCGCGCGCGATTGCAGTGCGTCGAGCCGCATGTTGAGGCTGCTGCGTTCGGACTGGTGCAGTTCCTTGGCTTCGTCGAGGGCGGCGGCCAGGCGGCCGCGCTCGCCATAAGCTTCGGCGAAGCTTGCCTCGACCTTGCCCAGCTGGGCGCGCGTGGCGGTCAGCGTGTTTTCGCTTTCGGTCAGGCGGCGGGTGAGGCGGGCGGTCTCGTTGAGCGATTGATCGATGCCGATCTGCAGCGAGCGTTTTTCGTCTTCCAGCAGCGTGAGCTTTTCACGCGCGGCGGCAAGCTCGCCTTCGAGTTCAACGATGCGCTTTTCACCGGTATCGAGCTGCTCCTGCAGCGTGCGCCGGCTTTCGCTCAACGAACGGCGCTGGGTGGTTTCCTGTTCCAGTTGACGCTCGAGATCGGCGATATGCGCTGCACGCGAGGAAATTTCATCGGACAGTTCAAGGCGGTTGCTTTCCAGCGCGCGGCCTTGCTCGCGTGAGATTTCGAGATCTTCACGCAAGCGCTCAGCTTCGGACTCGAGCGCATTGGCCTTCTTTTCGACCTCATAGAAGTCGCCGCGCAGCGTCTCGTATGCCGCGCGCGCCTCCGACAGCATGTTGGAGAGGCTTAAAGTCTGCGACTTTTCCTGTTCGAGCGCGCGCAGCGTCTGGTTGAACGGGGTGACGAGTTTGTCGAAAGCCTGCTTGAGTTCGTCGAGCTCACCGATCTTGCGGCCGGTATCGGTCAGCAGGTTGCGCAGGACCTCATTTTCCTCGCCCATGCGGGAACCGACGGAGGAAAAATTCTCGATGGTAATATGCCGGGCGCCTTCGCCATTACCGTTGCCCGGCCGCGGCCCGCCCACGCCAAGCTCGTTTTCCTTTCGGCCAAAAAGGTCCGACAACTTCGCCATGACTCACAACCCCTTAAACCCCCGACGCCACTTAAGCCGCGCGGACGACTGTTAAGATATTATATACGTTTATGAATTGGAAACCATGCGCGTTTTCGTTCGTACCAGCGCAGCAAGCAATATGGTTAATGATGGTTAACGGCCGAATTATGTGGAAATTAGGCGCATCCGCGTGATTGTGACAAGAATTTGCGCATGAGCACGGACGCCGCCGACCCCGTATACGCCTATCGGCCGTCGCTTTTGGGCGCGCCGGCCGAATACCGCCTGTCGGGCAATACCCTGCATTGGTCGGTTGCGGGCAACGCCGGCACGGTTCCGCTCGCAAGCGTGCGCGAAGTGCGCATGACGTTCAAGCCAGGCAGCATGCAGCCGCATCGCTTTCTCACCGAGATCTGGGCGGATCGCACGCCTAGGCTCGTCCTGGCCTCGAGCTCCTGGAAGAGCATGGTTGAGCAGGAGCGCCACGACGCGCCTTACACCGCCTTCGTTTCCGAGCTGCATCGGCGGATGGCAGCGGCCGGTACAACGGCGCGTTTCGTGAAAGGTTCGCCAGCGTGGATGTACTGGCCGGGGGTTGTCTCCTTCGTGGCCTTGGGGCTGTTATTTGCCGTGCTGGTCGTGCGAGCGCTGCAAGCTCACAGCATCGGCGGCGCCGCCTTCTTCGCCGCGTTCTTTGCGCTGTTTCTCTGGCAAGGCGGCAACTTCTTTCGCCGCAACAGACCGGGCCGCTACCGGCCTGACGCGTTGCCGCGCGAATTGCTGCCGAAGCCTTAAGCCGCGCTTGGCTTATCGGCTGCCGCCTCGTTGCGCACCACCAGCACCGAGCAGGGGGCATAGCGCACGACGTGCCCGGCATTGGAGCCGAGAAAGTATGTGCGCATCGCCGGCCGGTGCGAGCTCATCACGATCAGATCGGCGTCGATCGCTTTCGCTTCCTCCAGCACCTCATGATAGATGCCGCCTTGGCGCACCGTGTGCGAGATGTGCCCCGGTTCCATGCCGCAGTTGCGGGCGACTGTCGCCAATCCGTCTTCGGCCGATTTGCGCTGCTGCACGTCGAAATCCGGCGGCACATATTCCGCCAGCATCACCGGCGTCATCGGCATGACATTGACGAGACGTACCGAGCCGCCCGATGCTTTGGCGAGCGAACAGGCCGTTGCGATCGCCGGTTTGGCGAGTTCGGGATCTCCGAGATCGACCGGCACCAGGATATGTTTGTACATGACAGCGCCCCACGTTTCGCTGTGATGGCCACAATGATGGCACGTTTTGGCGAGCGCGTTGAGCGAATTAATTTTCCGCCGCTTCCAGCGATTTGGGGCTGACGAAGCGCTCAAGCCGCCCGGAGGCCGGATGCAGCCGCGCCCAGTCGTCGATCGCGAAATCGATCACCACCAGACCGGCGGTCGGCATCTTCTCGCGCAACGCCTCGCGCGCATCGACGTCGCCGGTAGCGATCAGCATCAGGGCGGTTTCCTGCATGCCGGGATTGTGGCCGCATACCAGCAATGAGTGTGCCGAAGCCGGTGCGTCCTTGATGACGACGAGAATCGCGTGGGGCGTTGCATCGTAGAGCTTCTCGGCCGACATTGCCGCTGGCGCCGGCTTCATCTGGTCGGACGCATATTTCCAGGTCTGCTGGCAGCGCGCCGCTGGCGACAAGACTACCCGCTCTGGCGTAAGTCCATGGCTTGCCATATAGCCGCCGAGCTTGCCGGCATCCTTGCGCCCACGCTCGATCAGCGCGCGGTCAAGGTCGGAGGCTCCGGCGAGCGAGCGCTCGGCTTTGGCGTGACGAAAAAGGAGGAGGCGGCGCATGGTCGAGTTCAGCCCCTTATTAAATCAGGGGGGAAGGGTGGATTCGAAAGCGTCGATTTCTAATCTTCAACAGATTACCATCTTTATCCCCGCCCCCCGTGAGGCCACATTGACCCAGCGCAATGGACAGCGCTCAGGATGAGCGAAACGGAACCCATCGCAGAGACGTGGTACGAGGCGACCCGGGTTGCAAGCCCGGAACGTCCGCGCCTGACATTCGATCATGACGTCGATCTTTGCGTGATCGGCGGCGGGCTTGCGGGGCTCACTGTCGCGCGCGAGGTCGCCAAGCGCGGCTGGTCGGTGGCAATCCTCGAAGCCGGGCGCATCGCCTGGGCGGCTTCGGGGCGCAATAACGGTTTTGTGCTGCCGGGCTTCCACGAAGACACCGCCACTATGATCGAGCGCATCGGGCTCGATCACACGCGCCAGCTGTGGGCGCTGTCCGAGCAGGGTGTCGAATACGTGCGGCGCACGATCGAGGAGACCGGCATGTCCGGCGCCGATCCGGTGCCGGGCTGGCTGCATGTCTCCAAGACCGAGGATGATGATGCCGTGCGCAGCAAGGTCGAACGCCTGCGCTGGATCGGCGCCGACGTCGAAGCTTGGACGAGCGAGCAGGTGCGCGCGGTGCTGCCCAATCCGCGCTACTTCGGCGCCATGCATTTTCCGCGCGCCTTTCATATCCATCCGCTCAATTATGCGCTCGGGCTCGCGGCTGATGCCGAAAAGGCGGGCGTGCGCATCTTTGAGGAAACCCCGGCATTGTCGATTGATCCTGCTGGCGTGCGCAAACGCATCACGACGCCGAACGCGCGCGTGCGCGCACCACAGGTCGTGCTCGCCTGCAACGTTCATCTCGGCGATCTGATGCCGGAACTGTCCGCCACGCTGTTGCCGATCACCACCTATGTGATGGTGACCGAGCCGCTCGGGCCGCAATTGGCCGAAGCGATCCGCTATCGGGGTGCCGTCAGCGATACGGAACGCGCCGACAATCACTATCGCATCGTCGATGGCGACCGGCTGCAGTGGTCCGGCCGCGTGCGCCTTTGGGAAGGAGAGCCGCGCTGGGTCGGCCGCGGCCTGCGCAACGACATTCGCCGCAATTTTCCCGAGCTCGGCAAAGTTGAGATCGCGTATCTGTGGAGCGGCACGCTCGGCCGCGCCATCCACCGCATGCCGCAGATTGGCGAGATCGATAAGGGCTTGTGGGTGGCAAGTGCGTTTGGCGGCCACGGCCTCAACACGACGGCGCTCGCGGGCGAGTTGATCGCTCGCGGCATCGTCGACAACGATGACACTTGGCGCATGTTTACGCCTTACGAACTGGTCTGGGCCGGTGGCAAGGTTGGCCGCGCCATCGCGCAAGGACTTTATTGGGGCAGCCGGCCGCTCGACCGTATCGAGCAGGTGCTGGCGCGCTATCGCGAAGGCGCGCGTCGGCGCAAAGCCGCACGGGTGCTGGCGCGCGCCAGCGGCAAGCCGCCGACCGGCGTCGCGGCCGCGCTTGCCAAGATCGCCGATCTTGCGGCCGCCGAGCAGCGGCCGGTGTCGTCGGAACAGGAGATGGTGACCATAGCGGAGCCTGCCTATGCGTCTGCTGCGCCGATCGAGCCCGCGCCGCTCGGTACCGTGGCGGCGGAGCCGTTGCCTGAAATGGTGCCGCCAGAAGTGTTGCCGCCCACAACCGGCGATGGGCCGCCCAACCAGGCAAAGCCGTTTGCTGGGCTGACCCGGGCTTTCGGCCGCCGCAAGAGCCGGCCGGAGCGGGCGGCCAACTCGTCGTCCGAGGGCGAGTGAACACCCGTCAAGCTGGTTGACAAATCGACGACAGTTAACTCGCCGCTATCGGTAGATACTGGGTCCCCTGTATCGCGGGGACGACCACGCTCAGTTAGCGCCCGTCGCGTCTCGCCATGAACGCGAGCCGCTCAAACAAATGCACGTCTTGTTCGTTCTTGAGCAACGCACCGTGCAGGGGAGGGATCAGTCTCTTCGGATCGCGCTCGCGCAGCAACTCCGGCCCGATGTCTTCCACCATCAACAGCTTGAGCCAGTCCAGCAACTCGGACGTCGAAGGCTTCTTCTTCATGCCCGGCACGTCGCGGATCTCGTAGAACAGCCGCAACGCCTCCGAAACCAGCCGCTTCTTGATGCCGGGATAGTGCACCTCGATGATCGCCGTCATGGTGTCGGCGTCGGGAAAGCGGATGTAGTGGAAAAAGCAGCGGCGCAGAAAGGCGTCCGGCAGCTCCTTCTCGTTGTTGGAGGTGATGACCACGATCGGACGACGCTGCGCTTTTACCGTTTCGCCGGTCTCGTAGACGAAGAACTCCATGCGATCGAGTTCCTGCAACAGGTCGTTGGGAAACTCGATGTCGGCTTTGTCGATCTCGTCGATCAGCAGGACCGGGCGCTCGTCGGCGACGAAGGCGTCCCACAATTTGCCGCGCTTGATGTAGTTGCGGATGTCCTTGACGCGTTCGTCGCCGAGCTGGCTGTCGCGTAGGCGCGAGACCGCGTCGTATTCATACAAGCCTTGCTGCGCCTTGGTGGTGGACTTTATGTGCCATTCGATCAGCGGGCTGCCGAGCGCCTGCGCGACCTCCAGCGCCAGCACGGTCTTGCCGGTGCCGGGCTCGCCTTTGACCAGCAGGGGACGTTCGAGCGTGATCGCCGCATTGACCGCAACCTTGAGGTCGTCGGTCACCACATAGGATTGGGTGCCTTCAAAGCGCATGGAATTCCTCACTTTTCGAGGCGAACCCTAGCAGTTGGCGGACGGCCGGCAAGGCGATTAAGCGGGCAGTGGCGTGTGCAAACCGCCTCTCACAAGCGTGATGGGAGGGTGATGCACAAGTGAATGGCGCAATATGCGCAAAGGTTATATGTCTGGGGGGCAGACAACCGGGAGATCGCCATGCCGCGCCTGCTTTTGGCTTTTACGTTTGTGCTGGCAAGCCTCGGCTTCGCGAGCGCGCAAATGGCGCCGCTGCCGCAGCCGAAACCGGGCCAGGCGGTTGCCACTTTCGCCGGTGGCTGCTTCTGGTGCGTGGAGAGCGACTTCGACCACGTACCCGGCGTGATCTCGACCACGTCGGGCTATATCGGGGGAACGGTGAAAAATCCGACCTATCATCAGGTCTCCGCCGGCGGCACCGGTCACGCCGAGTCGGTGGAAGTGATCTACGATCCGAAAAAGGTCTCTTACGCGCAGCTGCTCACCTACTTCTGGCACCACGTCGACCCGACCGTGAAGGATCGCCAGTTCTGCGACGTCGGCAACCAGTACCGCACGGCGATCTTCGTGCACGGCGCCGAACAGAAAAAACTGGCGGAAGCATCGAAGAAGAAGGTCGAGGCCGAGCTGAAGACGCCGATCTATACCGAGATCGTTGATGCAGGAACGTTCTATCCGGCCGAGGTTTATCACCAGGACTATTACGAAAAGAATCCGACGAAATACAAATTCTATCGCTGGAACTGCGGACGCGATCAGCGGATCAAGCAGATCTGGGGCGCGCACAAGGGAGACAGCTGATATGATCGACCGGCGCAGTCTTCTTATGGCGGGAGCAGCTTTCGGCGCGCTCGCCGCCACCAGCAAAGTTGGCGAGGCAGGAACAATGACGACGACCGACGCGATCGACTGGGCCAAGCTGTCCGACGCGGAGTGGCGCAAGCGGCTCACGCCCACGCAATACAACGTGCTGCGCAACCACGGCACCGAGCGTCCCGGATCGAGCCCGCTCAACCGCGAGAAGCGCAAAGGTATTTTCGCCTGCGCCGGCTGCGGCCTGGCGCTGTTTTCCTCCGACGCCAAGTTCGAAAGCGGCACCGGCTGGCCGAGCTTCTATCAGCCGCTGCCTGACGCGGTTGGCACCAAATCCGACCGCTCGTTCTTTATGACACGCACGGAAGTACATTGCAGCCGCTGCCTCGGTCATCTCGGCCATGTCTTCGAGGACGGCCCGCCACCGACGGGCTTGCGCTACTGCATGAATGGCGTCTCACTCAAATTCGAGCCGGCGGCCGAGCCGAAGAGCAACAGCTAGCGAAGGCGGCTGACAAGGCTTTGCGGCGGCGCCCTGACGGTGCTGCCGCGGCCATTTTGGCTGGACGACTCAGCCGTACTTTTCTACCTCTCGGCATCGGACCAACGCCGAGATGCCGCAGCCGCTCCCCAAAACGCAAGCCACAAACGTCGCGCAACTGCTGGCGTTGGCTTTGCAGCACCACCATGCCGGCCGGTTCTCCGAGGCCGAGCCGCTCTACGCCCAAATCCTTACAGTTCGCCCCGATCATTTCGATGCCCTGCAGATGATGGCGCTGGTCAAGCTCGCCAAGGGCGACGCGGCCGAGGCGCTGCGGCTGGTCTCAATCGCAATGGGCGTGCGCAAGCCGTCGCCGCAGGTCCTGCTCAACCATGGACTCATCCTCAACGCGCTCGCGCGCCATCAGGACGCACTCGACAGTTTCGACCAGGCGATCAAGCAGAAATCGAAATATGCGGAGGCGCACAATAATCGCGGTGCCACGCTCGCCGCGCTTGGCCGCCACGAGGACGCGCTCGAAAGCTTCGCCAAGGCTATCTCGCTCAAGCCAGATTACGCCGAGGCGCATTACAACATGGGCTCGTCGCTGCGCGTGCTCGGCCGCTACGACGAGGCGCTGAAAAGTTTCGATCGGGCGCTGACGCTGCGTCCGACTTACGCCAAGGCGCATAACAATCGCGGCAACGTCCTGGAGGCGACCAATCGCCTGACCGAAGCGCTCGACTGTTACGACAAGGCGCTGGCGCTCGATGCGCGGTTCACCGAACCGCGCAAGAATCGCGGCCGCGTGCTGATTGGCCTCGACCGCGCCGAGGAGGCGGTCGAAAACTTCACGACTGCGCTCAGGCTCAATCCGCGCGACCCGGAGGCCTGGTACCAGCGTGGCTCCATTCTTTTGGAGCTCAGCCGCAACGAAGAGGCCGCCAAAGATCTCGCGCAGGCGCTCGCGCTGGAACCCGGCCACGCGCAAGCGCGTCTTGCCGCCTGCTTGGCCGAACTCCCGGTCGTCTATGCGCAGACAAGCGACATCGCCACGCACCGCGCGGCCTATGAGCAGAAGCTGCGTGCGCTGGCAAACGACGCCGATAGCGGCGCGCTGCAGGGTGACCTGATCAGCGCCATCGGCAGCCGGCACCCGTTCCTGCTCGCCTATCAAGGGGCCGACGACCGCGGCCTGCAGCAGGTTTACGGCGAGATGATCGGGCGCATCGTTGGACGCAGCTTTCAGCCTGCGCCTTTGCCGCCGCCGCCCGCGCCCGGCGAACCAATCCGGGTCGGCATCGTCAGCAGCTTCTTTTATCGCCATTCCAACTGGAAAATCCCGATCAAGGGTTGGGTCAGCCAACTCGATCGCAGCCGCTTTCGGTTGACGGGCTATCACCTCGGCATGATTCAGGACGAGCAGACTAACGCAGCCGCGCCGCTGTTCGACCGCTTCGTGCATCGTTCGCTCGATACCGACGGCTGGCGGCGCGAAATCCTTGCCGATGCGCCGCACGTGTTGATCTACCCCGGTTTGCTCATGGACACATCGTCGCTGCAACTTGCCGCGCAGCGGCTCGCACCGGTGCAATGCAATTCATGGGGCCATCCGGAAACCAGTGGCCTGCCGACGATGGACTATTTTTTCTCGAGCGATCTGATGGAGCCGCCGGACGCGCAAAGCTATTACACCGAGAAACTGGTTCGGCTGCCGAACCTCTCGATCTACTACGAGCCCGTGGAGAACGAACCGGTTTCGCTCACGCGCGAGGAATTAGGCCTGCGTCCGGGAGCGACCGTGTTCTGGAGCGCACAATCGCTGTTCAAATACCTGCCGCAATATGACGACGTGTTCGTGAAGATCGCACGCGCGGTTGGCGACTGTCAGTTCGTTTTCTTGCGTCACTTCGGTGTACCGCGTGTAACGCAAGTCATCCGCGAGCGACTCGACAGGGTCTTCGCGGCCGCCGGCCTGTCGGCCGACGACCACTGCGTGTTTCTCAATCGCTTGAGTCAGAGTAAGTTCGTTGCGGCGGCCGGCCTGTGCGACGTCTTTCTCGATAGCATCGGTTGGTCCGGCTGCAACTCCGCGCTCGAGAGCCTGCCGCACAATTTGCCGATCGTCACGATGAACGGCGCCTTCATGCGCGGGCGTCACAGCGCCGCGATCCTGAGGATGATGGGCGTAACCGACACCATCGCCGAAACGGTTGACGATTACGTCGCGATCGCCGCGCGGCTTGCCAACGCGCCGGCCTATCGCCAGACGCTCAAGCAGCGCATCGCGGACAACAAGCACAAAATCTACCGCGACCGAGCCTGCATCGCGGCACTGGAAGATTTCCTTGAGCGCGCCGCGCGCGGTCAAGCGGCCTGAGATCCGGCGCTCCATTCGGCATCTGAAAGGCCGGCAGAATTTGCCGGTTTGCGGCAGAAAGCGCTCTGTCCGGCATCGCCAGAATCACCGTAACATATTGATTTAATTACGTTAATCCCTTGGCACAGCGATTGCCAGAGAGTGAGTGAATTCGTTTGTGCCCCCGTCGGGGCGGTCAGTGTGTGGAGCAGTCGCCATGGGCTTGTTCAATGCTTTGAATGCCGCGGTGAGCGGTTTGCAGGCGCAATCGTTCGCCATGCAGAATATCTCCGGCAACATCGCCAATTCCCAAACCATTGCCTACAAGGGCATCAACACGAGCTTTCTCGATCTCGTTCCCGGCGACTCCATTCCATCGAAACAGGTTGCCGGCGGCGTGATCGCCAGTTCGCGCGCGACCAATACGGTGCAGGGAACGATCCAGTCCACGGAGTCCAGCACCGACATCGCGATCAACGGCAATGGTTATTTCCAGGTGCAATCAGCGTCGAGCTTCAATGGTGGCACGCCGATTTTCACGGGCGTCGACTACTACACACGCCGCGGCGATTTCCACCTCGATGCCAACGGCTACATGGTCAATGGCGCCGGCTACTATCTTGAGGGCATTCCAATCGATCCACTCACCGGGACGCCATCGGGCAGCGTCGCATCGCCCTTGCAGTTCAACAGCAATTTCTTGCCGCCGAGTGCGACCACGCAGGTCAGCTATGCCCTCAACCTGCCGGCGCTCCCGCATACAAATAACTATTCCTCCACCACAGCGGACTCCGAACTGTTGAATGCTGCCGATTTTACGGTCGATCCGACGACGGGTGGAACTGGAACCGTGGTCGGCAACGATCTCCAGACATTCGTCGACGAGACTGTCGACGGCGGATCGATCACTGCATACGACGCGACCGGCAATCCGGCCAATATCCAGTTTCGTTGGGGCAAGACCGACAGCGTTGCGGCTGGCGGCTCTGACACCTGGCAGCTTTTCTATCAGACCGATTTCGACCGCGACCGGCGCGACGGTCGGCTGGGTCAATGCTGGCACCGATTTCGTATTCGGCACCAACGGCCAGCTCAGCCCGGCCATCACGAACTTTACGCTGACCGGCGTCTCGGTTGACGGCACTACGCTCGGCAATATTTCGGTCAGTGCGCCGACCGGATCGATCTCGCAATACGCCAATATTAGCGGCGTCGCGACCGTGAACAACTTGCAGCAGAACGGTTACGCAGCCGGTCAGCTCGAAACGATCCAGGTCAACGACACCGGCAACATCACCGGAACCTTCTCGAACGGACAAACCGTTCCGCTCGCCTACGTTCCGCTCGTGCACTTCAACAGCCCGGACAATCTGAAGAGCCTGGACGGCGGCGCCTACCAAGCGACGGAAGCGTCCGGTCCGCCGCTCGCCGGCGCCTCCGGCAATATCATCGGGCAGTCACTCGAAGCGTCCAATACCGACATTGCGACCGAGTTCACCAAGCTGATCGTCACCCAGCAAGCCTATTCGGCAAACACGAAGGTCGTCACGACAGCGAACCAGATGTCGCAAGATCTGTTGAATATTATCCGTTAGTGGCGGTTCGGGGGTGGCTGATCGGAGCTAGCACATGAGTTTGACGCAAGCGCTTTCGACCGCTCTGTCGGGCTTGCAGGCCAACCAGGCAAGCCTTGCATTGGTTGCGTCGAACGTCGCCAATGCCGACACACCCGGCTATACGCGCAAGACGATCAACCAGGTCGCCACCAGCGGCAGCGGCATCTCGATCGGCGTGCGCGCGAGCGACGTGCAGCGCGAACTCGATCTGTATGTGCAACGGCAGTTGCGGACGGAAAACTCCGGCGCAAGCTACGCCGACGTCCGCGCGAATTTTCTGAGCCGCCTGCAGGACGTTTACGGTCAGCCGGGTGCCGATAACGCGCTGGAAACGGTCTACAACAACTTCACCAACGCGCTGCAGGCCCTGACGACCAGCCCCGACAATTCGGCCGCACGCACATCGGTGATCAGCCAGGCGCAGGTGCTGGCCCAGCAGCTCAATCAAATGACGAGCAGCATCCAGGGGCTGCGCAGCGATGCCGAGCAAAGCATCTCCGATGCCGTCGCCCAGGCCAACAATGCGATGGCCCAGATCGCTTCGATCAATCAGAAGCTGACGGGCATGACCAGCAACGACAGCGCGACCGCGACCCTGCTCGATCAGCGTGACGCCTACATCGACCAGCTCTCGCAGTTGATGGACGTCAACGTGATACAGGGTGACAACAATCAGGTCGCCATTCACACGACGTCGGGTGTCCAGCTTGTCGGCTATCAGGCCGCACAATTGAGCTTTAACGCGCAGGGCTCGGTCTCGGCCTATTCGCAGTGGAGTTCCAATCCGACGCAAAGTACGCTCGGCTCGATCACGCTGACCGTCGGAGCAAATTCGGTCGATATTACCCACGCGATTCGCTCCGGGACGATCGCAGGCCTGGTGCAGTTGCGCGATCAAGACTTGGTGCAGGCGCAGAACCAGCTCGATTCTTTTGCCTCGGCGATGGCGTCGGCGCTGTCCGACAAGACCACCGACGGCACGGCGGTCACGGCCGGCGCGCAAAGCGGTTTCGACGTCGATCTCTCAGGCTTGTCGGCCGGCAACAAGGTCACCATCAATTATACCGATGTCGGCAGCAATACAGCGCACACCGTTACGCTTGTGAGGGTCGACGATTCCTCGGCGCTGCCGTTGTCGAACTCGGCGACGACAGATCCGAACGACACGGTCTACGGTATCGACTTTTCCGGCGGTATCGGCTCGGTCATCACGCAGATCAACGCCGCGATTGCCGCAACCGGCATGACGGCCTCCAATCCGTCGGGTACGACGCTGGAAATCCTCGACGACGGCGCTGCTAATACGGTCAACGTCGATGCGGTCAGCACGACGGCGACGGTCACCGCGCTCGCCGGCGGCAGCGCCGAACTACCGTTCTTTACAGATGGTGCGGCATCTTTTACCGGCGCGATCAACGCGCTGGGATCGCAAAGCATCGGCTTTGCCGGGCGCATTACCGTGAACGGCGCGCTTGCGGCCGATCCGTCTGCGCTTGTCGCCTACAGCTCCGGCATCGCAGCCGGCGACAGCACGCGACCCGATTTTGTGTATCAGCAGCTCACCGGAACGACGCTTTCGTTTTCGCCGAACACCGGCATCGGCACGAGCACGGCGCCGTTCTCCGGCTCGCTCTCGACCTACCTACGCCAGGTCATCAGCGTGCAAGGCGAAGCAGCAGCTTCGGCCAACAATTTGAAACAAGGCCAGGACATCGTTCTGTCGACGTTGCAGCAGCGCTTCAACGAAACCTCCGGCGTCAATATCGATCAGGAGATGGGCAACCTTTTAGCGTTGCAGAACGCTTACGGCGCCAACGCGCGCGTGCTGTCGGCGGTTAAAGACATGCTCGACAAGCTGTTGCAGATGTGAGGACGGCATGAGTGTCTCGGCGATCGGCGCACAATCGGGGCTCGCGATCCAGCAGCTCATTGCGATGCGCAAGCAGTTTGACGACTTGCAGCGTCAGCTCAGCAGCGGTCAGAAGGCAGACGACTATGCCGGTCTCGGCACAGATCGCGGGATTGT
This sequence comes from uncultured Pseudomonadota bacterium, assembly GCA_963720835.1. Taxonomy (GTDB): domain Bacteria; phylum Pseudomonadota; class Alphaproteobacteria; order Rhizobiales; family Xanthobacteraceae; genus Pseudolabrys. The sequence goes on from CAVRHC010000019.1 coordinate 55,918, forward strand.
CGTCGGTCTAAACGCTCAGCTGTCGGCAATCAGCGGCTACAACAATACAATCAACACGGTCTCTACGCGCATCAACCTGATGAACGATGCGCTCAATGCGATGTCCACCCTGTCGAGCACGGTGAAGTCCGCGATGGTTCAGTCGGCGAGCGCGACCGACAGCACCGGTCTCATCTCGACGCAGCAGACGGCACAGAGTTCGCTTGACCAGTTGCTTTCCCTGCTCAACACGCAAGCCGGCAACCATTATCTTTTTTCGGGACGCGCCACCGATCAGCCGGCAACCGAATCGCTCGATCACATTCTCAATGGCGACAGTACGCGCGCCGGTCTCAAACAGCTCATTTCGGAACGCAGTCAAGCCGATCTCGGCGCCAGCGGTCTCGGCCGGCTGGTGATCAGCAATCCGACGGCGTCCTCCGTCGCAATCAACGAGGACTCGGCCTCGCCATTCGGATTCAAGCTGGCGTCCGTCACGTCCGGGCTGACCAACGCGTCGGTCAGCGGGCCGAGCGGCTCGCCCGCTTCGCTCTCGGTCGATCTCTCCGGCGGCAATCCGAATGCCGGCGATACCCTCACCGTCCGATTCGACTTGCCCGATGGCACCAGCACCAATCTCAAGCTGACTGCGACGACCGATTCGCCGGCCGGCGCCAATCAGTTCACGATCGGCGCAACGCCTGCCGCAACCGCGACCAACCTTCAGACGGCGCTGACCAGCGCGGTCGGCACGCTCGCCGCCACTTCGCTGACGGCGGCCTCGGCAGTCGCCGCCTCTAACGACTTCTTCGACGCGGATGCAAGTAATCCGCCACAACGCGTTGCCGGTCCACCGTTCGATACCTCGACTGCGATGACCGCGGGCACCACCGCCAATACGATGATCTGGTACACCGGTGAAACCGGTGCGGATTCCGCGCGCTCGACCTCGACGGCTCGCATTGACCAGTCGCTGGTGGTCTCCTACGGCGCGCGCGCCAATGAAGACGGACTGCGTGCCTTAGTGCAAAATTTCGCGACGCTTGCTGCGGTATCGATCTCGTCGAGCGATCCGAATGCCGCAGCCTTAAGTTCTGCGCTGAACCAACGGGTCACTACAAATCTGGCGGCGTCCGGCGCGCAGACCGTCTCCGACATTCAGACCGAGCTCGCCAGCGCGCAGACCGCCCTGAGCGCGACGCAAAGCCGGCATCAGCAGACCAACGCCACTTTGGGTGACTTCTTGCAACAGGTTTCAGGCGTTTCGAACGAGGAGGTCGGCTCGAAAATCCTGGCGCTGCAAACGCGTATGCAGGCCTCGATGCAGACCACCGCGCTGCTGTTCCAGACCAGCCTGGTCAATTACCTCCGCTAATCGCTTTCGCCGGACAAAAGAAGACCGCGGGGAATGCCCGCGGTTAAAATCCTGTTCGTCCTCGGTCAGATTCAGGCGCGGCCGAGCAATCCCGCTGCCAATTCGCGATTGATGTTGATGAGCGAGCGGAGATTATCCGGTTTCGGATCCGCGAGAACGGTCATCGTCTGCTTGAACACGAACAGTCCAATACTGGCAACATTCTGTCGCACCGTTATTGGCAGAGGATTTTCCGGGCTTGTGACCGAGGTTACGAAGATTGACCACAGCTTGCGATTATAAAGCAGCGCCGCGTTAAGCTCGGCGCTGTTGGCGTCCCAGCCGTCGCGAATCGTCTGCAGCTTCGCCGCCGCATCCAGCAGCAGATCGGCTTCAAGCTCACGCGGATTTGCGGTTTGCTTGGCGACCGTGCCGTAGGCTTTCGCCGCGTGGTGCATTGTCGAGCAGCTCCTTTTCGTATGCGATCAGCGCCTTGGCGCTCTTGAGAGCCTTGTACATTTCGTCGGCCAGGATGTGATTGCTGACCGCGACCATGTGCGGCCATGCGCTCGGCGCCGCCTGCACCAGGTCGCGCATGAGCGAGAAATAGGCGTCATGATGAATACGCGGGTCGCGTGACGTATACATCAGTTGCACCGCCAGATAGATGCGCTTGGCCGGTGAGTCGGCCCGGTCTGGCAGCATGATGTCCTTTTCGCGCAGGATCGGTGCCTGGCCCTCGATGAGCAGCCGTGTGCGTTGACTGCCGTTGGTCACCAGGCATTCGCCTAGGATGAGGCGTTCACCCGGCTTTAGTTCGACCTTGAGCCCCATGTGTTTTCGCGTCCTGGCGGGCGTGTTGAGAGCTTACTGGAAGAGGCGCAGTACGTTCTGGTCGGCTTGCGCGGCGAGCGACAGCGCTGTGGTCGACAGCTGTTGGCGCGTTTGCAGGGCGAGGAGGTTGGCGCCCTCTTCGTTTGTGTCGGCGAGCGTTAGGCTGTCGGCGCCAGAATTCAACGTGTTGACCATGGCCTTGGTGAAATCCTGACGAATCTGCACGATCTGCAGGTTCGAGCCCAAAGATTGTGTTTGTGTGCGCAACGTGGTCAGCGCGGCCGATAAATCGCTGGCGGCCGAATCGAGGTCGGTCGAAGCGGCCCAATTGTTGGCCGCGGCCGAGACGGAGAGAGCGCCGGCGGTCGTATCGGTGTAGCCGGAGATGGTCGTCGTCGACGAGCCGGTCTCGTTGAGGTTGATCGTCAGATCGTCGCCGTTGAGCAGGTTGATGCCATTGAAGCCCGAGTCGGCTGCGAGCTGGTCGATCTGGCTCAGCAGATCATCGTACTGTGCGGACAAAGTTGCGCGCACGGTCGTATCCGTGGTTTGGCGGCCTTGGCTGACCAGCGATTGCGCCGACTGCACAAGCTTGGTGATCGCCGAGATGCCGTTATTGGCGGCCTGAATCGTGTTGATGCCCGTGGTCATGCTGTCGAGCAACGAATTGAGATCATTCGCGCGCGAGGACAGTCCCTGGGCCGTGAAATAGTTGATCGGATTGTCGAGCGCAGAATTCACGCGCTTGCCGGTGGAAAGCCGTGTCTCTGTCTTGGTCATCAGGTCCGCCGTCTGCTGCAATTGCAGAAGGTTGGAGCGGACCCCGGCCGAGAGTACAATGTCACTCATGGCAAACTCCTTGCGCGCAAAGGAAAAACCTCATTCTCGCGGATAATGATTTGTTATGGTTGATGGATGGTTAAGAAACGTCTGTTAACGATTGATTAACCATAAAGCCGCGCGCAAAAAAAACGGCGGCCCTCAGGCCGCCGTTTCGCAAGTGTTTGAACCGCTTCTTAGCTGAACAGACGCAACACGTTCTGGTCGGCCTGCGCGGCGAGCGACAGTGCGGTGGTCGACAGCTGCTGGCGGGTCTGCAACGCAAGAAGGTTGGCGCCTTCCTGGTTGGTATCCGCAAGCGTGAGCGCGTCGGAGCCGCTCTGCAGCGTGTTGATGGTCGCCTTGGTGAAGTCCTGGCGAATCTGAATGACCGACAGGCTCGAACCCAAGGTCTGTGATTCTGAACGCAGTGAGGTCAACGCGGCGGTCAGGTCGTCGGAAGCCGCCGTGATATCGGCAGACGCAGCCCAGTTGTTGGCCGCTCCGGCGACGCTCAACGGCGAGGCGTTGGCATTGGTGTAGTCGACGCCGCTGACGGTGGTCGTCGACGTGCCGGTCTCGTTGAGGGTCACGGTCAGGTCGTCGCCGCCCAGTAGATTGATGCCATTGAAGCCGGAGTCACCAGCCAGCTGGCCGATCTGGGTCAGCAGGGCGTCGAACTGCGCGGACAGTGTCGCACGGGTCGCCGTATCGCTGGTCTGCTGAGCCTGGCTGACCAGGGACTGAGCCGACTGCACCAGCTTGGTGATCGCCGTGATACCGTTGTTGGCGGCCTGAACCGTATTGATCGCGTTGGACTGCGAGTCGAGCAGGGAGCTCAAATCGTTGGCACGGTTATCGAGGCCCTGGGCCGTGAAGTAGTTGTTCGGATTGTCGAGAGCGGAATTGACCCGCTTGCCAGTGGCGAGCCGGGTCTGGGTCTGGTTGGTGAGGTTCGAAGTCGACTGCAACTGCAGCAGGTTCGACCGCACGCCAGCCGAAAGCACGATGTCGGACATCTTACGCTACCTTTCTGGTCTATGTGCCATACTGGCAAACACACGTGTCGATCCAGAGGATCGGCGATTGTCATCGCATGCAGGTTCCGAATGGCGCGTAAATGATCATGGTTAACGCGCGTTAACGCGCCTTCGTTAGCGCGGGTAGGTCATGCGGTGTCGGGATATGGTTTGCAGGTCGTCTACAGCCGATCTCGGCTGGTTAAGAGTTTGGAAAGCTTCAGGCCCTGTTAAACTTTGATCCTTATGCTGCACGCATTCGGGAAGATGCCGATGTCGTCAGTGAGCAGTGCAGGTTCGGTGTTGTCGGGTCAGTCAAACTGGCTAAACGACACGCTTGTCGCCATCCAGAGTTCTCAGACGTCAGCCGGTATCCTCGGAGCGCTGCAGAATGTCGGCGACGGCAGTGTCAGCTCTTTTCTCAGCCAGAGCTCGACGATCGCCGGTAACTTTGCGACGATAACGCAAAATAATCAGAGCAGCCAATCGGCCTATTACGCGCAATTGGCGTCGCAAGCCCAAGACCAGCGCAACGAGAAAATTCTTCAGAAGCTACTGAAGGATCTGAGCGCGTCGCAGAACCAGGTCAAGGAAGAGAACGTTCTCGATCCTTACATCTACTTCTCGGACGGCACCAGCATCGACACCGTCAACAACATCATGACGAAGCCGGACGGCACGCAATACGACACCACCAATGGCGCGCTTTATGTCGATCCTGCGAGCATTATCCAGTTCGCCAACGGCTCTTATTTGGACACCAAGAACAACATCTTGACGATGTCCGACGGTACCAAGATTGACACGGTGACCGGCCTGAAGATCTCGACGACCGCCTGATCAAACCCGCCGCAGAAAGCCGTCGGGCGCGGCGGTGATCATCAGCTTGTGCTCGATTGTGTGATCGCGCGCGAAGCGTAATGCAGCGCCGTCGCGCGCCTTGCGTCCTTCCCCATCAAGACGGCTCAGATATTCCCAGACCGCTGTTTTCGGGTTGTTGCCTCTGCCCCAGGGCCGGTCGTCACACATCCCATCCGGCAAATCCTCGACGCCGGTGTCCCACACAACGCAATAGGAGCCTGCGCTGACATAGGGCGCGTACAGCTCAAGCTCTTCCAGGACATGATCGTGAGTGTGGTTGGAGTCGAGGAAAACCATGACACGCTCATAGCCCTCGGCCTGCGCTGAGACTTTGTCGGCGGTATCGCGCGCGAGCGAAGAGCCTTGAATAGTGTTGATCTTGTGGCGCAGGGGATGCGCCTCGATGGCCGCCCGGTTGTGCGGGCGGATGTCGATATCCACGCCCACCACTTTGCGGCGGCTCGCCTTCGGATCGAGCACGCTGTTCGTTTCGACCGCGTCGCAATAGTCGAGCAACGCCAACATTGACGCGCTCATCACCAGCGAGCCCCCGTGCGCGATTCCGGTCTCGATAATAAGATCGGGCCGGCAGTTCCAGATCAATTCCTGAATGGCGTAAAGATCCTGGGGAACCTGGATCGCGGGGCGGCCGAGCCAGGTGAAATTCTGCGCGTAGTTGTGCCGGATGCATTCCCGCACCCAGATTTGCGACAGCCCTTTAAAGCCTTCGTCTTGTCCGGCGCTCGCGATGTTGCGGCGGACGAATGCGGAAAATGTCTGCTCTTCGGATCGTGCGCTCATGCTTCGTCATGCGCTCCAAGGTGCGTGCAGTGGATGTCCCACCAATGGCTGCGCGGTGACAGGCGATTGCCGGTAAAGTCGCGCACCGTCGTGGCATAGTGTTTGATCATGTCGTCGTGACTGAGCCATCGGCCGGGAACGTCGTTGCCGAATGGACCTGATGATCCGGCGGCGAACGCCCATCCGGTTGCCGGATCGGTCATGTGCAGGACGGTCGATTGATCGAGCAACTTGAAACCGTCATAGCCGCTGGCCTTTAGGAGCTCCAAATACTCGAAGCCAAAGCGGCAGTCCTCGACGCTGACATAGAGCGGCAGCAGCCTGCTGCTGCGCAATTGTTCGAGGATGCTCTTGTCGACGCCTTCCACGTCGATCTTGAGATAGAGGGGCGTGCCGAATTCGGCAAACAGTCTGGCCAAAGTGACGCAGCGGACGGCGATGCTTTTATAGCGACTGGCATCGCGTCCCGCCCATCCAGCGTCCAGGCTGCTCCAGTGGTCGTTGTCGATGTTGACGTGGAACGTTGCTTCGCCGTCCGTGTTCCAGATCGCCGCGTTGAGGATCGTGAGCCGACCCTCGTCGATCTCGGCCGCAAATCGAGCGCGGGCTTTCTCGCAAAGCACGGGATTGGCCTCGACCGCAACGACATGGAACCCGCGCCGCAGGTAATAGGCCGAGTTGTCGCCATTGTTCATGCCGAGGTCGAAGATGAGGCTGCTGTCGGCGGCGAAGCGGGCCATGATCAGCCGGCCCTTTCTTTCGGCAGGCCGTAGAGCACGGCACCCGTCCCGCACCAAGCGTCGGCGCGGAACAGGAAGCGGTAGTCCGGCAGGTTCTGCATGAGCCAGAGCGGTGTTTTCCAGATGCCGTCGGCGTTGTGATAGACGGTGGCGGCGATGATCGGCCGCTGAGCCAGCAGCGTTGCGTGCGCGCCTTTGAGCGCGGCAAGCTCGCCGCCTTCAAGATGAAACTTCACAAATGTAGGCTTGAGGTCGAGCGTATCGAGCCGGCACGTAGTGATGCGCAACGATCCCGTTGGCGAAAGCTGCGAAGCGTAACCGAGCCCGCCGTGGAATATGGCCTCGCCATCGTCTTCGGCGAGCGCGCAATCTCGGATGCTGACGCGTTCATCGCCGGGCAGGCAGCTTCGCAGGGTCCGTTCGAGGGTCGCGCGGCTGGCCGGATCGGGCTCGACGGCGATCACTTGGCGGAAGGCGCCCTTGGTCTGGCGAACGAAGCTCTCGGTCACGCTGCCATGATGGGCGCCGGCGTCGAGCAGGATTTCGTCTTCGCCTAACGTGCGCGCGACTTCCGGAATAAAGAAGCGTTCTTCGTTTGCGGGTGGGGCCGGCTCGAAGGTCCATTCCTCGCGCAGCCGCCGCCAGGCGATGAATTGCAGATGATGCGCGCGCGAAATGTCGTCGTCCCATGCGGCCAAGACGCGTTCGGTATTGTCGCGATCTTGCACTGACAGCGGCGGCGCGAACCAGCCGTTCGACAGGGGGTGCCGGTCGCGCAAACCTTCGGCCAGATCGTAGAATGGCACCACGTTCTCAAAGCCGAGCGCCAGCAGAGAGCGCTCGACCGGCACATAGGCCTGCATCACCAGGCTGACGGCGAGGCGAACATCACGCTTGACCTTATCCGGCACATCGCAGGGCGCGAGGACAGATGTACCGGCCCATGCCGGTTCCTGTGCCCGTAAACTGGCGTTGCGGTCGATCACCATGGCGGCATCGCGGCCCGCTACGTTGAGAAATTCGTATGCGAGGCGGCCGAGCTTGCCGGCGCCATAGAGAGCGATCGGCCTGTCGTCGTTTTCAGGCGCAAAATCACATGGCTTCGTTGCCGTTTCAGCCAACAGCGCCGCCGCCCGGTCGGGGCCGGGCAGGGCGGTGAACGAGCGGGCCAGGTGCGGCAAAGCGATCTCGCGTCATGTCGGCGAATCAGTTGTCGTTATTTTTGCCATTGCGCGTGGCGCTTGCACAGCCTCGCGACGTTCTTGCCATGGACCGAATCAGTTAGACCAGTACGCAGTCGGCAAGCGGTGCCGGCCTGGGATTTCACCGCGGCGCTCCGGTTGATCGCGCCGTCAGCCGCCAGCGGAGCCCGTGCAGCTTTCCATCCTGATCCCAACGCACCGGTCCGGCCTCTTGGCCTGCTCGCGCATCGCGCAAGCCTGCGCGTGGGCGAGTGCTGAGATCGAAATCCTGGTTCGTGACAATTCCGGCGACGCGCAGAAACGCGCGCTATTGCCCCAATTCCAGCGCGAGAATTGCAAGATCATCCTCGCGGAGCCGTGCGATGGGCCAGCGAATCATGCTGAACTCTTGCGACTGGCCAAAGGCGAGTTCGTTTTTACGCTGGCCGACGACGATTTCTGCTTCGATCGTGCCGTCGGCTTGCTGCCGGGGTTGATCGAGCAATGCGCCAACGATGCAGCGGTTGCCGGCATCACCGGCCTCTATGCCATCGAAGCCGCGCAGGGCTCGTCCGTCGTCACTTACAAGGATCTGGACTCGTCCGACATCGTTGCGCGGGTCACCGGCTATCTGAGTCACTCGGGCCCGAATGTCTTTGCCTATTCGGTGCTGCGGCGCGATATCGCGCTGCGGCTTTTTAGCTTCAACAGTAGCATGCCGGCTTTCTTTTCATTTCACGACCAAGTGACGTGCATGCTCTACCTGCTCAATGGAAAGTTCATCCAGCTTAATCGCCTATTTTATGCCTATGACGTTGGTCCATGGGAGAAGCCGGATACGGCACAGCTGCGGGACCTCGACCATTACAAAGACGCCGGGCTCGATCCGGCTATCAACCTGTTGCACTGGTTTCTCTGCGGCTTCGAAGGCGCAGCGCTGATCCGGAACGCTGGCGACCTATTTCCTGGCCATCCGCCGGCGTTGCGGCAGGCCATCGCCAACTGCTGGTTCGCCGTGATGTTCGCCCGTTTCAAGCGCGATCAGCGCACGGCCTTCGAGTTCGGGTTGACGCGTGAAGGCGAGGCCCTGCGCGAAAAACTGTTGGTCTCGAGTGGGCAATTGTCCTTCCATAGCATGCTCGTGGAAATAAGCACGTTCATGGCGAAGAGCTCGCCGGAGTTCGCGTTGCGCTACATGAAGTTTTGGAACGCATTGATCGATCGCCGTTCGAGCGCTGAGTCGGCAACCGACGTCCGCGCCAGCGCCTGAGCGCCGGGATTTGCGGGCAAAACGCGGTTAATGAGTTCTTAACGCCCTCCTTAATATAACACCGATGCGTATCCAGGCGGAGACTGCGCGGTCCGCATGACGATCGCTCATGCAGTCTTGCTACATCCGCTGCCGCAAGTGTTTGCGTTGAGCCGAAGTCAGTTGTTCGCGTGGTGATGCGTTTCGCCGACTTGCAACCGATCTGGAAAACCAACGCATCAAGATCCCATGAAAGTCGTCATACTTGCCGGCGGGCTCGGAACCCGCATCTCCGAGGAAAGCTACCTGAAGCCGAAACCGATGATCGAGGTCGGCGGCAAGCCCATCCTCTGGCACATCATGAAGATCTATTCCGCGCACGGCGCCAACGATTTCGTGATCTGCTGCGGTTACAAGGGCTACGTCATCAAGGAATATTTCGCCAACTACTTTCTGCACATGTCGGATGTCACTTTCGATATGGCGGAAAACAGCATGATCGTGCATCAGCAGAAGGTCGAGCCATGGCGGGTGACGCTGGTGGACACCGGAGAGGACACGCTCACTGGCGGACGGCTCAAACGTGTCGCCGATTACGTCGGCAACGAGAGAGCCTTCTGTTTCACCTACGGCGACGGCGTCGCCGACGTGAACATTCGGTCGGCGATCGACTTCCACCACAGTCATGGCAAGCTGGCGACCGTCACCGCAGTACGCCCGCCCGGACGCTTCGGCGCATTGGTGCGTGACGGCGACACGGTGACCGCCTTCAGCGAGAAGCCGCGCGGCGACGGCGGCTACATCAACGGTGGCTTCTTCGTGTTGTCGCCGCGCTGCCTCGATCTGATCGACAACGACGATTCGAGTTGGGAAGGTTCGCCGATCGTCCGTCTTGCGGCCATGGGCGAGATGATGGCGTTCGAGCATCGCGGATTCTGGCAGGCGATGGACACCATGCGCGACAAGAACATGCTGGAAGAGCTCTGGGCTTCGGGAAAGGCGCCATGGAAAGTCTGGCATTGAGCACCGCGCCGAACGCGTCGTTCTGGCGCGGCAAGCGTGTCCTCGTCACCGGCCATAGTGGCTTTAAGGGCTCATGGCTGACGCTGTGGCTCGATCGCCTGGGCGCCAAAGTCATCGGCATCAGCCTGCCGCCGATGACGACGCCCGATCTTTACGGCGAGGCCAAGATCGGTGCGCTATGCGACAGCCATTTCATCGATATCCGCAACCTGGCGGCCTTGAGCGAGCGCGTGCGGGCAGCGCGGCCGGACATCGTGCTGCACCTGGCGGCACAGCCTCTGGTTTATGCCGGTTACCGCGCGCCGGTGACGACCCTTGAAACCAACATCATGGGCACGGTCCATATGCTGGAAGCCATGCGCGATCTTGAGACCGTCCGCATCGCAGTGATGATCACCACCGACAAGGTCTACCGCGATGCCGGCAGCGCGCGCGCCTATGGCGAAGACGATGCGCTCGGTGGTCACGATCCCTACAGCGCGAGCAAGGCGGCGAGCGAACTCGTCATCGCGAGCTATCGCGATTTATTTCTGGCGACGCAAGGAGTGGCCGTTGCCAGCGCACGCGCGGGCAATGTCATCGGCGGCGGTGACTGGTCAGATGACCGGTTGATCGCTGACGCGGTTCGCGCCTGGCAGGCGGGCGAGGTGCTGAAGGTGCGCCGGCCCGACGCCGTGCGGCCGTGGCAGCACGTGCTAGAACCGCTGCGCGGCTATCTCGTCCTCGCCGAGCGGCTCTGGATGCATCCGGCCTTGGCGGATGCCTACAATTTCGGGCCCGATACCGGCGAAGCGGTCGCGGTGCGTGACCTAATAGAGCTCGCGCAGACGGCTTATGGGGAAGGCGAGGTCGCGTTCGCGCAAGTCGAGGGACCGCATGAGACCGCTGGCTCGCGCTTGACAGCACCAAAGCGCGCGACCGGCTTGGTGTCATGCCGGTATTTACCCTTGTACAGGCGGTCACTCGCACCATGGACTGGTACCGCTCGCACAAAGAGGGCGCCGATGCGCGACAATTGTGCGAGGCGGATATCGCTGATTTCGAGGCCCGCATGCTGCCTGTGGCGAAGCCGATCCCGGCCGTGAAGCAGGCTGGTTGAGGCGCTGGCGTGAGCCGCCTCGCAATCACCGATTTGCCTTTGCCGGGCCTCAAGCGCGTCGAACGCCAACGCGTGGGTGACGAGCGCGGCAATTTTTCTCGGCTTTTCTGCGCCGACGAATTGCGCGCGGTGGGATGGACCCGCCCTGTTGCGCAAATCAACCACAGCTCCACCGCCAGAAAAGGCACCGTGCGCGGGCTGCATTTCCAGCATCCGCCGCATGCCGAGATGAAGCTGGTGAGCTGCATCCGCGGCGAAGTTTATGACGTTGCCGTCGACATTCGCGCGGGATCGAAAACCTTCCTGCGCTGGCACGGCGAGCGCCTTTCGGCCAGCAACAATCGCGCCTTGCTGATACCGGAAGGTTTTGCGCACGGCTTCCAGGCACTGAGCGACGACGCTGAATTGGTCTATTGCCATTCGGTCCCCTACGCCGCCGCGGCCGAAGCCGGCCTCAATCCGCAGGATCCGAAACTCGACATCCACTGGCCGTTGCCCGTTGCCGGGCTGTCCGCGCGCGATACGCGGCAGCCACTGCTCGATGTCAGCTTCGCGGGCGTGTCGCCATGAATTGCCGCCATTGCGGAACGCCACTCGCGCACACCTTCATCGATCTCGGTGTCGCGCCGCCCTCCAACGCCTATCTGACCGCAGCCGATTTGACTCGGCCCGAAAAGCGGTACCCGCTGAAAGTCATGGTATGCGAACGCTGCTGGCTGGTGCAGACCGAGGACCATGCCGCCGCCGCCGAGCTGTTCGGCGCGAACTATGCTTATTTTTCGAGCACGTCATCCGGCTGGCTGGCGCACGCCAAACGCTACGCCGACGAAATCCATCGGCGATCTCGCGCTGACCCGCGATTTGTTCGTCATCGAAGTCGCCTGCAATGACGGCTACCTGCTCAAGAATTTCGTCGCAGCCGGGATTCCTTGTCTCGGGATCGAACCGACAGAAAGCACCGCGAAAGTCGCTGAAGGACTCGGTATCCCGGTGTTGCGTGAATTCTTTGGCGAGGCGCTCGGCCGGCGGCTGCGCCGAAGATCGGCAGGCCGATCTCATCGTGGGCAACAATGTTTATGCGCACGTGCCCGATATCAACGATTTCACGCGCGGATTGAAGGCGGCGCTCAAGCTCGGTGGCACTATCACGCTGGAATTCCCTCATTTGTCATGCGGCTGATCGAGCAGGCCCAGTTCGACACCGTCTATCACGAGCACTTCTCGTATCTTTCGCTGTATTGCGGCTGCGCGCATTTTCGAGGCCGCCGGCCTGCGCGTGTTTGACGTCGAGGAGTTGCCGACCCACGGCGGCAGCCTGCGCCTCTACGGTTGTCACGAGAGCGATGAGCGCGCGACATCCGCCGCGGTTTTCGCCATGCTCGCCGAAGAGAAGCGGCGTGGCTTGCAGACGCTCGACGTCTATCGCGCCTTCCAGGCGCGCGCGGATGCGATCAAGGACGATCTTCTCCGCTTTCTCCTCGAACGAAAAGAACGGCGGACAATCGGTCGCCGCTTATGGTGCCGCCGCCAAAGGAAACACGCTGCTCAACTATGCCGGCGTGACGGGCGATCTGCTGCCGTTCGTTTGCGACGCGGCTGCGGCCAAACAGGGCAAATTCATGCCAGGCAGCCACATTCCCATTCTGCCGCCGTGCGCGCTCAGCGAACGGCGCCCGGACTATCTGCTGATCCTGCCGTGGAACATCGCCGAGGAAATCAAAGCCGAGCAGGGAATGCTTGCCGCGTCAGGCACGAAATTCATCACCGCGGTTCCGCGTCTGGAGATCGCATGACGGTTCTGCTCACAGGCGCGGCCGGATTTGTCGGGCGGCAGATCTTGCGCGCGCTCGGTGAACGAAATTGCCGCGTCTGCCCGGTGGTGCGTCAGGGTAAGCAAGACCGTATCGCGCCGTCGCGTGGGATCGAAAGCATCGTCACCAGCCCGGACATTTTCGCCGAAAGCGAAGGCTGGTGGGCGGATGTCTGCCGCGGCGTCGACACCGTCATCCATGCCGCGTGGTACGCCGAGCCCGGACACTACCTGCAATCGCCAAAAAACGGAGACTGCCTGGCCGGCACGTTGCGTCTGGCTGAGGGTGCGATTGCGGCGGGCGTGCGCCGCTTCGTCGGCATCGGCACCTGCTTCGAATACGACCTGAGCATCGGGCAGCTGGCTATCGACACGCCGCTGAAGCCTGCGACGGCCTATGCGCAGGCGAAAGTCGATACGTATCTGGCGCTGACGCGACGCCTGCCGCCGAAAGGCGTCGAATTCGCCTGGTGCCGGTTGTTTTATCTGTACGGGGAAGGCGAGGACCCCCGTCGGCTCGTGCCATACCTGCGGGCGCAGCTTGCCGCCGGTAACCCGGCCGAATTGAGCAGCGGAGAGCAAGTGCGCGATTTTCTCGACGTGGCAGACGCTGGCCGCACGATCGCCGAGACTGCGCTCGGGCCACGCCAGGGACCGGTCAATATCTGCTCCGGTACGCCCATCACGGTCCGGCAACTGGCCGAGCGAATCGCCGACGAATACGGCCGCCGCGACTTGCTGCGCTTCGGCGCCCGCGCCGCCAACCTGACCGATCCCCCTGTAGTCGTCGGAGTGCCCGCCGCCTCCTAGTCGTGGTTAATTTCTATTAACCATTGTCCTGTACGAGTGAGATACCGCCGTTCGCAGCAGGGGTATCCATGAAGGCTCGAGTTCGAACCACGCATCAATCTCGTCGGCCGCACCGCGCTGGAAACGGTGATCCCGCTGACGACGCCGTTCGTCGTCTTCGTCGATCCGGCGAGTTCCTGCAATTTCAAATGCACCTTCTGCCCGACCGGGCATCGCGACTTGATCGCCGAGACGGGGCGTTATCAGGGCGCGATGAAGTTCGAGGTTTTCCAGAAGGTCATCGACGACCTCGCCGCCTTCGACAAATCGATCAAGGTGCTGCGTCTGTACAAGGACGGCGAGCCGCTGCTGAACAAGCGCTTCGCCGACATGGTGGCCTATGCCAAGGCGTCCGGCTTTGTCGACTACATCGATACGACGACCAATGGCACGCTGATCGCGCCGGAACGAATGGGCCCGATTCTCAAAGCCGGCATCGACAAGATCAATATCTCGGTCGACGGCATGACGGAGGAGACCTATCAGCGCTTCACCGGCTTCAAGTTCGACTTCGCCACGTTCGTCGAGAACGTCAAATGGCTCTACGCCAACAAGGGCCAATGCGAAATCGTCGTCAAAGTACCGGGCGAACTGATTACCGAGGCGCAGCGGCAGGAATTTTTCGACACCTTTGGCGACCATTGCGACCGAATCTTCGTGGAGAACTTCGCGCCTTGCTGGCCGGAATTCGACATCGAGGCGCACACCGGCGTCAAGATCAGCAAGGGCATCTACCAGCAGGATATCGGCGACACCGACACGTGCCCCTACATCTTCTACGGCTATTCGGTGAACGCCGACGGCCTCGTCAGCTCGTGCTTCCTCGACTGGGGACGCAAGCTGATCATCGGAGATGTGCGCACCCAGTCGATGAAGGAAATCTGGAATTCGGATGCGATGAATGCGCTGCGCCTGCAACATCTGGAAGGGCGCCGGCGACAGAATGGCGTTTGCGGTAATTGCGGCCAGCTCAGCCATTGCCTGCCGGACAATATCGATCCGCATCGGCTGGCGCTGCTCGAGACGTTCAAAAAACTCGTTTCCGTCGATCCGGCTGTCGAGCCGCCGGGGGGCTCCGATCGCAAATTCGCGGCAGTGGCGGCTGAATGAAGATCCTGCATGTGACGCCGCATCTGGGCGGCGGCGTCGGCAAGGCCCACGCGGCGATCAGCGCGGCGTTGCCAGACGCCGTCGAGCAGACTTTCGTGCTGCTCGAGCCGCCACGCGACCGCCGCTATATCGACGCCATCGAGGCTGCCGGCGCGCGGGTGACCGTTGCTGTTCACCTTGAGCGCGTGGCCGAGCTGGCGCGCGAAGCCGACATCGTTCAGTTCGACTTTTGGAATCATCCGCGCCTGCTCGAATGTCTCGCGCGCTGCAATCTTCCGGCCATGCGCAGCGTTTTCTGGTCGCACATATCGGGGCTGTCGCGCCCGCTCATCCAGCCGGAATTGATGCAGGGCGCCGATCGTTTTGTCTTCACGAGCGAAGCCTCGCTGGCGATTTCGTGGCTTGCGCCGCTCCGCGAGGCTGCTCCACGCAAATTCGCCGTCATCAACAGCGGCTTCGGCATGAGCGGATCGGCGCGCCGCCAATCCTCGAATCGCGCACCGGCAATCGCTTATCTCGGCACCGTCGATTTCGTGAAGATGCATCCCGGCTTCTTTGACGTCGTCGATCGGCTGGATGGCGACGATATCCGCGTTTCGGTCTGGGGCGAGCCGGACGAGGCCGTGGTCGCGCGCGCAGACGCCATGCATCATTCCGGCCGCATTCGTTTTTGCGGATACACCGCCGACCCCGCCGCGGCGCTGGCCGAAGCCGACATCTTCTTCTATCCGCTGCAGCCGGACCACTTCGGTACGGCGGAAAACGCGTTGGTCGAAGCGATGTCGCTTGGCCTCGTTCCCGTCGTGCTGAACAATCGAGCCGAAAAGGCAATCGTCCGACACGGCGAGACCGGTTTTGTCGAACACGCGATCGGCGACTGCACCGCGAAATTGCAGATGCTTTTGGCGCAACCCCAACTGCGTGAACGTATGGCCCGCGCCGCCATGCGTCACGTCGACGAGAACCTGACGCCGGCGCAGTCGGCGCTGGAATTCATGGTGCTTTGGCTGGGACTTCTGGGCGAACCGAAAAAGATGACCGACTTCCGCGCCGTCATCGGTGACACCCCCGCCGACTGGTTTCTGTCAACGCAATCGCTTCCCGGCGCGGCCTGGCTGCCGCCAACCTGGCAAGTCAACGAGCGCGCCGCCAAGGGCACGCTCGCGCATTTTGACAGCGTTTTTCCAGGTGACTCGTCGTTGACGCTCTTGCGCCAATCGGGCGAGGCGCGTGGCTGGGAGCGGCGTCCGCTCGCGGCCGAACGGATCCGCGCCTAGCGCATGATTCCGAAAAGTGGGAACCGGCTTGGGAAAAATCGTGTGCCAGAAAAATGTTAGGCTGGCATAACGTCCGATCTACACGTATCCCGATTTAGAGCGTGCGGCTAAGCGCCAGCGGTTGGCTCGTCTTCGATGCTGGCGTATTGGCACGGCCGGTCGCGCCATAAGTCGACGGTGTCTGTTTGCGGGCGAGCTCGCTCGAGACGCCCCGGATGATTCCTTCCGACACTGCGTGCGCGGTCGCCAGCACCGTTAGATTGGTTTGCAACAGGTCGCGAAAGGCATCGTGCCGCATCTGCAGTGCGGCCAGCGCCTGCGGCAGCGATTGGGCGATCAGGTCGCGCGCGGCTTTGACACGATCGGTCTCGGCGGCATAGCGGCGGGCAAGCTCGACCTTGGCTTCGTCCAGTTCGGGCGCCGCATGCAGTTGGCCGGCGCGCACCCGCGCGGTTTCCTCTTCGACGGCCTCGACCAGTCGATCCATGATCGTGTTCAGGTTTGCGATTGCGCGTGTGGCGTCGTCAACGTCCGCAATTTGGGTGTTAACTTCGGCTGGCGTGGCCATGTGAAGCCTCCTGTTGCTTGATCAGGCTGCGATAAACCTGATCGGCGATACCGATGCCGCCGGCCTTGGCGAAGGTCTTGGCGTATTGGTCGGTCAGGAACGAGCGCCACACGCCGGTCGCGCCGCTTCCGCCGAAGGGGCCGTCACCCTCTATGCCGGTGAACATCTGCTGGAACATGGAATTGAGGAACACCGCCTCGAAATCCTCGGCGGCAGCGCGCGCCTTGGTTTTGTTGCTGGTGTGGGCCGGCTTGACGGCCGCCTTTGCCGTCAGCAGATCGGCCGGCTGAATGCCGAGGGAAGGGACTGCGCTTGCCATCACATCATCTCGATATCGGCCTGGATCGCGCCCGCGGCCTTGATCGCCTGCAAAATCGAGATCAGGTCGCGCGGGCCGATGCCGAGCGAATTGAGCCCGTCGACCAGTTGCTGCAATGACACGCCGTTCCTGACCACAGCGAGCTTCTTGCCGTCCTCCTGAACGCCGATATTCGTGCGCGGCACGACCTTAGTCGTGCCTAACCGCGAGAATGGTCCCGGCTGGCTGACCTGCGGCGATTCGGTGATGGTGACGGTCAGATTGCCTTGCGCGACCGCGACCGTCGACACGCGCACATCGTTGCCCATGACGATAACGCCGGAGCGCTCGTCGATGATGATCTTGGCGGGCTGATCGGGCTCGACTCGCAACTGCTCGACCTCGGTTAGCAAAGATACCACGTTGCCGCGATATTTCGGGGGCACGGTGATACCAATAGTGGCGGGGTCCAGTGGCTCGGCAGTCGGCATTCCGATGAAATCGTTGATGGCCGAAGCGATGCGTTTGGCGGTGGTGAAGTCGGGATTGCGCAATGCCATGCGCAGTTGGCTCTGGCGATTGAGATTGAAGTCGATCTCGCGTTCGATCAGGGCACCGTTGGATATGCGCCCGACGGTCGGCACGCCACGCGTAATTTTGGCGGCGTCGCCTTGCGCTTCGAACCCGCCGATCGCCACCGAACCCTGGCCGACAGCATAGACATTGCCGTCGGCGCCGAGCAGCGGTGTGACCAGAAGCACGCCGCCTTGCAGGCTTTTGGCGTCGCCAAGCGCCGACACCGTGACGTCCATGCGGGTGCCTTGCGTTGCAAAGGCGGGAAGATTGGCCGTCACCATCACGGCGGCGACATTGCCGGTGCGCATGGTCTGGCCGCGCACATTGACACCCAGCCGTTCCAGCATCGCTTGCAGCGACTGCCGGGTGAACGGGATGTTGTTGAGCGTGTCGCCGGTGCCGTTGAGGCCGACCACGAGGCCGTACCCGACCAGCTGGTTCTGGCGAACCCCTTCGATATTGGCGAGATCCTTGATACGCGAGGTCGCCCCGGCTCCCACCGGGACGCACAAGCCAATCAAGATGGCCAGCAACGCGGCCTGAAACGTCTTCGTCATCACTGCTCCCCAATGTGACGTGGACTACCGCTTTCAATGCGAACGCCGTGCCAACGTGCCCCTATGTCTCAAGGCTCTGGTGTTGCATCGTTTTTTGAATCGAAGGCGCGAAATTGAAGGGCCGCAAGCCGGGCACGATTGGCCAGGGCGGTAATTTTTGCCGGGCCTGTTTACCTGCGGTTAACCATACCGGCGCAGGCTTCAAGGGGTATTGGAGGACCGACGACCGTGCCGGCTGGGAGTTGTCGTCATGCGCATTAACGGACCGAACGGCGCTGCGCTTGCCAATGCGCCGGCTGGCGCGCGCCGGAATGCGAGCGGCACGTTTTCGCTCTCGGAGCAGGATGCTCCGCGCAATGCAGGTCCCGCCAATTCGCTGCGCGCCATCTCGACGGTTGATGCGCTGATCGCGCTGCAAGGTGTCGAGGATCCGACCCAGCGCAAGAAGCGCGCATTGGCCAAGGGACGCAACGCGCTCGACACGCTCGATGCGCTCAAGCTCGGCCTGATCGACGGCTCGATCGATCAATCCACACTTGCAAGACTCAAGGTGGCCGCCGAAGGCCTCACCGAGGCCACCGGCGACGCCGGGCTCGACGAGGTGCTAAGCGAGATTGACCTGCGCGTGGCGGTGGAGCTCGCCAAGGCCGGCGTGAGTTAGCCGGCTATTATGGGTCTTTGCGAGGTCACGCGCGCGATTTCGTCGATTGTCTGCAACAAGTGATCGACGGGCATCCGAAAGCCGCCTGCTGCCGGCTCCGCCACGGCAAAAGCCCAATGCATGTCGGCCGCGTCGGCGAACGGCTTTGACAAAGCGTTAAATCGATACGGTGGCTGGATTAAGAGCAAAGTCGCACCAGGCGGCGCGGCGACAAGTCCGTGGTTCTGCGCCGATCCTTCCACTGCGATAACGAGCGGCGCCTGCACCAACGTGCCTACAATGTGTTCGACGGATTCTTGTTCTGGCTCCATGATCTCGAAGCCGTGTTTTGCGAGGCTTTCTTTTATTTCGTCGCTATTTACGAGATGTCGCGCGACGCCCAGATTGCCGCGTCCGATAAATACGGGCTTTTCCGTCCGACCCCGAATGGAACCTCGAATGCGCCGTCTAATCTCTTGAATTCGACGGGCACGATTATCACTAATACCCCTGTCATCTATAATCCAGAGCTTATCGATTTTCGCGTTGTTGGTTTGTGCGGGCACAAGGCCTGTCAGACGGCGGTATCCGTCTTCGTGTAGCCAATTCATTCCTGCAAATGTGAGGGCTGTCATGCCTTGCTCGGCCGCCAGTAGTTCCAAGGGCAAGCCGTCATGCATCCAGTGTCCAAAATATAGATCGATCGTATAGTCAGTGCAGAGCTGCGCCTCCGCAAAATGATCCATTCTGTGTGGCAAAAAGGGTTTTGCCGTTTTTGGCCGGATGACCTGGTGTCCGCCCGCGAAATACAACGATCCGTCCGCAAGGATCGTGTCGTCGAGCCGGTAGGCGATGGTCGCGCCGTGCCGGAATGTGCCAGCGGCCATTCGCCCTAATTGCTTGGCGAGGGTGGTTTGTTCGTCGACTCCGAGGACGCGTTCCAATTCGTTCGGAAGGCAAATTGCCGCCCGTTGCTCGCGGTCGATCGCCGGAGACAGCTCGATTGTTTGAGCGGCGCGCTCGAACGGTTCGACAGAACCAAACAGTTTTTGCCGGATCCGTGCGGTAATCGGCAGGATACGTGAATAGTGCAATGAATAATCCTAATCCCAACAGCCTTCGAAATTGTAGTCCATTAATCGGCAGCAAAATATTATCTAGTCAGAGTTGGTGAATGCGGGAGGCTTCAGTCTCGTCCGTAGCGTCCAGGACATGGTCGCTGATTTTCCACGTTTCCAACCGGATACGGCGCCGGGTTAAATGGCTCGCAGGAGCGCCGGAACCCGGCTCGGCCGGCTTTGCCCCCGCCGCTGCGGCTTGGCTATGGAACCCGTCCGAGCCCTTAAGTCACTGAACCGTCATATTAATCACGGCTGCAGGCTGCCTGTACTCGGATATTGTCCGGGCCGCGGAGCGCGTATATAAGCCAGCCCCACCGGAAGGGTGACTTCGCGTCGAAAAAGACAAAAAGACAGGGAGTCAGTGGGATGTTGGCGAAGAATAAGATTTATCGGCCCTCCGATAAGGAGCCGTTCATGAACGAGCGTCAGCGCGACTATTTTCGCGCCAAGCTGCTCGCGTGGCGGGAGGATATCCTGAAGGAGGCCAAGGAGACCCTGCAGCACCTGCAGGAAGAGAACCAGAACCACCCCGATCTCGCCGACCGGGCATCGTCGGAAACCGACCGCGCCATCGAGCTGCGCGCCCGCGATCGTCAGCGGAAATTGATCGCCAAGATCGACGAGGCGCTCGGCCGCATCGAGGACGGCACCTACGGTTATTGCGAGGAGACCGGCGAGCCGATCTCGCTGCGCCGCCTGGAGGCCCGCCCGATCGCGACCTTGTCGGTGGAGGCGCAGGAGCGTCACGAACGGCGCGAGCGCGTCTATCGCGACGACTGAGCGAGCCCAAAGAGATTTTGCTGTGCGATGCCCGGCTCCGCGCCGGGCATTGTCGTTTCTGTTCTACCAATCCTCGCGCCGTGGAATATCCGGCACGCGGCGGCCAGAGACTCGCTTGCCGTGGTCGCTCCAGCGTGTGATGCGCGTCTGCGCGCTGCCCGTCAGCCGCGCGGCGGCCAGAGCAAAAATGGCGCCGAAGGCAAAGCCGCCGATATGCGCCCACCAGGCCACGCCCGCGGCCATGCCGGGGCGCGCGATTTCGCTCGATCCCTGCACGATCTGCAGGAAAAACCAGAGCGCGGCGAATAAGATTGCCGGCACCGGAACAAACAGCGGAATGAAGAAGATCGGCACAATGGTGATCACGCGTTCGGCCGGATAGGTCACGGCATAGGCCGCGATGATTGCGGCAACCGCGCCGGACGCTCCCAGTACCGGCTCGGCCGAATTGGGGTGCGTGGCGACATGCACGGCACTCGCGAACAGCGCGCCGCCGAGATAGAGCACGAGAAACAAGACGCGACCGAAACGCGCTTCCATGGCGGGACCGAAGATCCAGAGGAACCACATGTTGAAGATGATGTGCATCCAGCCACCGTGCAAAAACGCGTCAGTGAGAAACGGCCAGAAGTTGTCCGGGTTGAGCCCGACCGAGCGCGCCAGCTCGGGCTCGGTGTAGCGCAAGGGGATCAGCGCGTACTGCACTAGCACTGCATGCAAGACGTCGCGCGGCAAGCCGAGCGTGACCAGAAAGACAAACGCATTCACCGCGATGAGCAGGAGCACGGTCGCGGGGAAGGCGGCACGCGGGGCGGTATCGGTAAATGGAAACAGGGCCGTATCTCCTCGACGGTGAATGTCGGGTCGATGCACGGCTGCTGCAAGGCGGTCTTGGCTCGACAATTCATGCCGCAGCCAAAAAATCACGCGGCCCCCGAGCGGGGAGCACCCGGGGGCCGCGTCGTTGACGCCGTCTACGCTCGCGCGATGCGAAAAACGGCGCGGGAGCCAAGCACTTAACGCAACGCACTAGAACGGAAGCAGGATGTCGAGCACCTGTTGGCCGTAGGGCGGCTGCTGCACCTGGGTGATCTGCCCGTGGCCGCCATAGGCGATGCGGGCCTGCGCGATTTTTGTCGATTCGATGGTGTTGTCGCTTTCGATGTCTTCCGGCCGCACAATGCCGGCGATGATCAGTTCGCGGATCTCGAAATTGACTCTGATCTCCTGCCTGCCTTCGATCACGAGGTTGCCGTTCGGCAGCACTTGCGTGACGACAGCGGCGACGTTGGTCGTCAGGGCCTCGGAGCGGTTGACCGATCCCTTGCCATTCGTTGTGGTCTCTGAATTTGATTTGAAAACGGGCGTCGGCACCGGCGTGTTCATGATCGGCACCTTCGGCTTGCCGAAGAAGAAATCGATGTTGGAGTTTTCTGTTGCGGTACGATCGCGTTTCGTCTCGTTGTCGATGATCGCCTTGTCCGTGATATTGACCTTGACCGTAAGAATGTCGCCGATCTGATGCGCGCGCTGATCCTTGAAGAAGGCTCGCGAACCGTTGCGCCACAGTGAATTCGGATTGTAGGAAGCCGGTTGCGCGGCCGGCATCGGCATCTGCACCGGTTTGTACCCCGGCCGCGTGGTTGGGTTGTCGACCGCCGACAGCGGAGGTGTCTGACCGACTTCTGCAAGCTGCTGCAGCGCGGCGCAGCCGCTGAGCAGCGAGGCCGCAAGTGTCGCCAACACAGTATGACGCATAAGCTTGATCACATTCATCGACCTGACTTTCACTATTGGCGCGGCCAGCACCGTGCCATTTCGAACTGACGGACGTTTCGACTACATGTGTTAGTGCGTCCCGCGGCTGGTTGCGGCTGAGCGATTGTCGGCAAGCCGCGGCAATCCGGTGTTGATGACGACGCGACCGGGGCCGACGACCGTGCCCTGCAAGATGCGCTTGGATTGCTCGTTGAGCACGGAGATCACATCGCCCGCGGCGCCATTTTCCTTTGCCTTGCCGCGCACCGTGAGCTTGATGCCGGGCACCTCATAGACCAGCGTCACATCGTCATTGCGCTTGACCAATTCGGGCTTCATCAACTGTGATTTCCGCAGCGGCTGGCCGGTCTGCAAGTCGGAGCGGGCAGCAAGGCCGATCGCACGCGCGCGGTCGGCGATAACATCGTTGCGGACCTGGGCACGCGGATGGCGTTCGAGGATGACGTCGCCGTCCCTGAGGATCGCGCCGCGCTCGATCGGGTGCGCTAACGCGGCGACCTCGACAGTTGCGCTCGCACGGCCGGTAACGCGTATCGGAGCACGGGTGGAGGGGCCGGTCGGGACCTCGATCGTCGCCTGGAAGCGGCCGCTGTATCGCTCGTAGCTGATATGGGCGACCTGCAGCTCGCCCGCGGCCTTTGGATCGACCTGCAACGGATGCAACGCGCCGTCGATGCTGACCGAAACGTCGGCGGGCGTTCCCAGGTTGAACTGTTGCGCCAGGGCCTGGACGATGCAGTCTTCGATGTCTTTCGGCGCGATGATGCGGCTCGCATGCGTGACCTTCACTTTGTCGATGCCTCCGGTGTCGAGCCCGATCAGCGCGTGCGCACGCACAGCCTCGACGACCGCGATGG
This sequence comes from uncultured Pseudomonadota bacterium, assembly GCA_963720835.1. Taxonomy (GTDB): domain Bacteria; phylum Pseudomonadota; class Alphaproteobacteria; order Rhizobiales; family Xanthobacteraceae; genus Pseudolabrys. The sequence continues at coordinate 79,099 of CAVRHC010000019.1, forward strand.
CCGGCACCGTGCCGGTGGTGCCGAGGTCCGGCGCGCGGAAGATCGGCACATTGGCGATGACGCCTGCATTGTCGATGAGGTCGCCAATGCGAACGAGGTCGCCGGTGACGATAGTTTCGGCCCTGAGCTTCGGTCGCGCGATCTCGTGCGGCGAAACCTGTGCAACGGCTGTCGTGGCCAGCGCGGCGACGACTGCGATAGAGGCAATGAGGGTGCGGATCATGAGCTTTCCTCAGCGCATCAGGTTGGAGGTCGAAGACAGCATTTGGTCGGCGGCGGTAATGACCTTGGCGTTCATCTCGTAAGCACGCTGCGCGGCGATCAGGTCTGAGATTTCGCTGACGGCTTCAACGTTGGATTGCTCGAGGCTGCCTTGCAGCAGGTTGCCGAATCCGTCTGTGGCGGGCGTGCCGTCCTGCGGCGTGCCGGAGGCTGGCGTCTCGAGATACAGATTGTCACCGATGCCTTGCAGACCGGCTTTGTTGACGAAAATCGACAACTGGAGCTGTCCGACAGTGCTCGGTGTCGTCGAGCCTGGCAGCGTTACTGAAACCTGACCCTGGCCGTTGATGGAAACGGAACTTGCGTTCTGCGGAATGGTGATGCTGGGTTGTACAAGATAGCCTTGCGCCGTCACCAACCGCCCTTGCGCATCGAGCTCGAATGAGCCGTCGCGCGAATAGGCGGTGGCTCCATCCGGCATTTGAATCTTGAAGAAGCCTTCGCCGCGAATGGCGACGTCGTAATCTTTGCCGGTCTGCAGCATTTCGCCCTGCGTCATCAGGCGCGGCGTGCCAACCGCCTTGACGCCGGAGCCGAGCTCGATGCCGGCGGGTAGAATGTTGCCCTGTGCCGACGTCTGCGTGCCGACGCGATTGACGTGCTCGTAGAGCAGGTCCTGAAATTCGGCACGCTGGCGTTTATAGCCGGTCGTGCGCATGTTCGCGATGTTGTTGGAGATAACCTGGACGTTGAGTTCCTGGGCCATCATCCCTGTTGCGGCGGTATGCAATGCTCGCATGACTTAAACTCCACTCCTGCCGTTTAGCTGGCCGGAACCGCGCCGAGCTTGTCGATCGCGTTCTGTTGCAGTTCGTTCTGTTGGGCCAGCATGGCCGCGATTTGGGTGTAGCTGCGGGTGACTTCGATCATGCGCGTGATTTCGACGACGCCATGCACGTTGGATTTCTCGATCGTGCCCTGCAGGAAATGTGAGGTCGTGTCGGGTTGTGGCGCGACGCCTTCCGGTGCCATGAACGTGCTGGAGCCGTCCTTCTGCAGGCGGCCGGGAAATTCGAATTTGGCCATGCGCAGTCGCCCGCGCTGGGATTCGGTCTTGGCGTTGTTGCCCTCGCGCACGCTAATGGTGCCGTCCTCGCTGATCGTGATGTCACGATCCTTGGGCTGCAACGTGATCGGCCCTGAATCGCCGAGCACCTGAAATCCTTCGCCGGTGACCAGTTCGCCGTTCGCGTTGACGTGCAACGAACCGTTGCGCGTGTAGCGTTCACCGCGCGGCGTCTGCACGGCGAGAAAGCCTGAGCCTTCGATCGCCACGTCGAGCGCATTACCGGTGCGCTCGAGCGGGCCCTGACTCAAGTTGATCCAGGTCGCGCGGTCCTGCACGAAGCTGACTTGGCTGTCGGTCCCGGGCAGGTTGCCCGAGCGGGCCGTCTGCCCGATGTATTCCTCGAACACCGCGCCGTCGGCTTTGAAGCCCACGGTGTCGAGGTTGGCGATGTTGTTGGCGACCACGTCAAGCTCGCGGCTCAGCGCGACTTGGCGCGATAGTCCGACCAGAAGTGTGTTCTGCATCGGCGGTCTCCCCTTCAGGTTCCGCATCGACCGGCCCTCCCGAGGCCAACCGTCGCGGTGTCGTCTGGCCGCTGGCTCTCCCAAGCCAGCCGTCGGCGTCTGCTTTGCAGTCGCCGTGCCAACGCATTAATCATTGTATTATCAGTTAGTTAGGTAGATTCTGCGGCGCCCGAGCCACGGCAAAAAGCGTCTTTGACCCGGCAAAAACTGCCGCCGCCGGAACGCGCGCAATGTTCTGTTAACCATACCAACCTACCTTCGCCGTAACGGCGCGCGGTGTCCGCGCACCGGCCAACAGTGTGCAATCAGGGCGGGGTCATGGCAGCCAAAACGAAAAAGGCGGACGCCGCGGGCGAGGACGACGACGAAAGCGACAAGCCCGCAGCGAAGGCGAAGAAAAAACTGTCGCTCAAGATGATCATCTTCTCCCTGGCCGGCCTGCTGGTCGTCGGTGCCGGCGGCGCAGGCGCTTATATGTTCCTCGGTGGGTCGGGCCATCACGAGGAGGCGGAGAAGACGAAAGCCAAGCCGGCAACCTTCGTCGACATGCCGGACGTTCTGGTCAACCTGGCCAGCACGGGAAGCGACCGTACGCAATATCTCAAGGTCAAGATCGTTCTCGAATTGCCGAGCGCCAGCGAGGTGCAGCAAATTCAACCGCTGATGCCGCGCGTGATGGATGCTTTCCAGACCTATTTGCGCGAACTGCGACCGACCGATCTCGACGGCTCCGCGGGCCTCTATCGGCTCAAGGAAGAATTGACCCGGCGCGTCAACGCCGCCGTCGCACCCAACCGCGTCACCGCCGTTCTGTTCAAGGAAATCGTCGTTCAGTAGGCGCATGATCCCGAAATGCCGAAACATTTTTCGGAAAAGATCGCGCGCCAAGAAACACTGACCCCGAAACATTGAATCAAAGACAGTTTCCGGCCATGGCACAAAAAGAAAAAATCGATCAAGACGCACTGGCTGCTGAATGGGGTTTGGCGTTGGAGGAAGGTTCCGGCTCGGCGACGCATGAAGGCGCAGCGGCGCCGGAATCCGACGCCGACGAGACCGCCACCCAATGGGCGTCGATGGTTGACGAAAGCGGCTTTCAGAGCGGCAAGGGCGGCACCGAGCGCATCCTCAACCAGGACGAGATTGACAGCCTGCTTGGCTTCAGCCTGGCGGATGTCACGCTCAACGACAATTCTGGCATCCGCGCCATCATCAACTCGGCGATGGTGTCCTACGAACGCCTGCCGATGCTTGAAATCGTCTTTGATCGCTTGGTGCGGTTGATGACGACGTCGTTGCGCAATTTCACCTCCGACAACGTGGAAGTTTCGCTCGACCGCATCACTTCTGTGCGATTCGGCGATTATCTCAACTCCATTCCGTTGCCGGCGATCCTCGCCGTATACAAAGCCGAGGAATGGGACAATTTCGGTCTTGCCACCGTCAATTCGAGCCTGATCTATTCGATCATCGACGTGTTGCTCGGCGGCCGCCGCGGGCAAAGCACCGTACGCGTCGAGGGCCGCCCCTACACAACCATCGAGACCAACCTGATCAAGCGCATGATCGAAGTCGTGCTGGCCGATGCCGAGCTCGCCTTCAAGCCGCTGTCGCCGGTGAAGTTCAACATCGACCGGCTGGAGACCAATCCGCGCTTTGCCGCCATCTCGCGCCCGGCCAACGCCGCAATCCTGGTGCGTTTGCGCATCGATATGGAAGACCGCGGCGGCAATATCGAGCTGCTATTGCCCTATGCCACCATCGAGCCGATCCGCGCGGTTCTGCTCCAGATGTTCATGGGCGAGAAGTTCGGCCGCGACCCGATCTGGGAGGGCCATCTCGCGACCGAAATCGGCCAGGCAAACATCGGCGTCGATGCGGTGTTGTACGAGGAACGTCTGCCGTTGCGGCAGATGATGAGCCTCAAAGTCGGCGACACGCTCACGCTCGAACTCAAACCGGACGCGCTGGTCACGCTGCGTTGCGGCGACGTCACGTTGACCGAAGGCCGTATGGGGCGCGTCGGCGACCGCGTCGCGGTGCGTGTCGCCAAGACGCTGCGTAAATCGCGCACCACTTTTGCCATGTTTGAAAAAGCAGACGAACCGAACAACCGGATGGAAGCGCCATGAGCCTCAATCTCGGCTATCTCGTCGAAATAATGGTTTCGATTTTGCTTCTGCTGACGATCTTGTATTGCGTGCGGCTTAACCGGCAGCTTCGTCTGCTCAAGGCCGACGAGCAGACGTTGCGCGCGACGATTTCCGAACTGATCACCGCGACCGAAATTGCCGAGCGTGCGATCGCGGGCCTGAAGTCCACCATGCATAGCGGCGAGCAAAATCTCAACGAGCGCATGGAGCGCATCGAGCGCGTCACCCGCGAGCTCGACGAGCATCTCTCCGCCGGCGAGGAACTGCTCGCGCGCGTCGCCAAGATCGCTAATGCAGCGAAGCCCCCGTCGCAGAAGGTCCCCGTGCCCGACCCGAATGCCGTGGCCGCCGCCGCGCACGCCTTCGCCGAACGCGCCCGCGCACGCATGCGCGGCCTCGCCGCATGAAGCGCTTGACGCGTGAATTCCGGCTGATTCCGGTCGTATTGCTGGCCACCATTGCGCTGCTCGGGCTCAAGGTGTCGGGCCTGGTCCTGGATGGCGGCTATACGCTCGCCGAGCGTTTGCAAAGGCTGGACAAGTCGAAAATGCAAATTGCCAAAATCGACAGCGAGACCGGCCAGCCGGAAGTGATTGTCGCGAGCGACGATGCGCGCCAGCCCGGCGCGGACGATCGCAAACAGCCCTGGGCGCAGGAAATGTTCAACTACAACACCGGTGACGGCCGCGACGTTACCGGTTCGGTCGGCCACGGAGAATCGAAGGACGACAAAGCCAAGAGCGACGGGCCCAAGCTGAAGGTTTCCGACAAGGCGCCGGGCGACACCAAGATCGAAGCAAACGGCGTCGTCGTGCCGGTCCGGCCTGGCCACATCAATTCGCCCGGCGAGCGCGCCATCCTTGAAAGTTTGCAGGAGCGCCACAAACAACTCGACGCGCGCAGCCGCGATCTCGACATGCGGGAAAATCTGCTCAAGGCCGCCGAGAAGCGGGTCGAAGCCAAGCTTACCGAGCTGAAGACCGTGGAAACGCGGGTCAAGACGGCGATCGGTGTTCGCCAGGAAACCGAGACCAAGCGCCTGAAGGGTCTCATCACCATGTACGCGAACATGAAGCCGAAAGATGCCGCGCGCATTTTCGACCGTCTCGACATGAATATTTTGGTCGAAGTGGCGAACACAATAAATCCACGCACCATGTCGGCGATCCTTGCGCAAATGAAGCCGGAAGCCGCCGAACGGCTCACCGTTGAGCTTGCCAATCGCGCCGGCGCGCAGGCGGGTGCGCCCGATCCTTCGCAACTGCCGAAGATCGAAGGCAAGCCGAGCGTTCACTGATGCCAAAAGTGCGCGCCGCTCGCTGGATAACGGTTAACGCAGCGTTAAACGCCCGCCTTTAGGCTGTCGCGACCGGCAATCACTCCGGCTGGAACGGCTTCATGACCGCTCTGTCCTTGACCTTCAAAACGTTGCGCCCGCTCGTGGTAGCGGCCGTTGTCGTTTTGCTCGCTCTGGCTGCGCCCGCGCGCGCCGACGATCCGGTCAGGGGCGAGGTCAAGGTGTTTATGGAAAAAGGGTTCCTGCGCCTGGTGTTTCGTCTCGACGAGGCCGTGCCGGCGGAAGCACGTTTCAACTTTCCGATTCTGGTCGTGAACTTCAAAAAGCCGGTTGCCGTCTCCGTCGATCGCCTGAACGAAAGCGCGCCTGAAATTATCAGCGCCGCGCGTATCGATCCCGATGGCATGGCGGTGCGCATTGCCGTGGCGCAAAAGGTGAAAATTCACACCATTCCGGCCGCCGAGCGGCTCTATGTCGATCTGTTGCCCGAGCCGTGGGCCGGCGTGCTGCCGGGCTTGCCGGAAGAAGTGATCGAAGAGCTTGCCAACCGCACGCGTGAGGCCGAGCGCAAGCTGCAAAAGCAGCGTCTTGCCACGAGAGAGACGAAGCCGCCGACAATTCGGGTGAGAGTGGCGACTCAGCCGACCTTCATCCGCTACGTGTTCGATCTGCCGAACGGCGCCAATGTCGTTACCGACCGCCACAACGACCGGCTGACGCTCAATTTCGATCAGCCGATCACGTGGGATCTGGGCGACGTACTGGCGACACTGCCGCCGACATTGAAAAAGGTCGACGCCAAAATCGACCGTGTCTCGGCTGCGGTCAATTTCATGTTCAACGGCGGAGCCAAACTCCGCACGTTTCGTGAGGACTTCGAGCATCGCGGTCGACGTCGGTCTCGACGCAGCGCCGGCCCAGCCGGCCGAAGCGACAAAACCGGCTGCGCCCGCTGCAAAAGCCGAGGTGCCGGCGGTTGCGCCGCCCGAGACCGTTCCCGCCGAGAACGATGGGTCAACGAAGCAAGCGGCTGATCCTTTGAAAAACGCGCCGCCGCTGGTCGATATGTCACCCGAGCAAAACATGGCGGCGCAAGGCATGGCGGCGGGCAAAGCCAGCCACGCGCCACCACACCCAACACCGCTGCCGGAGGTTGAAGCGGCCGGCGATAAGGCGAAGGCTTCACCGGTCGTGAAGGCCGATGAACGTCCGCCGGCGATGCCAGAAGCAGCACATCATGCCGCTCCGGCTTCAAATCCTATGGCGCAAGCGGCGGCACCGGCTTCCGAAGCGAAACCGATGGTCCCGCCGGAGCGAGAAAAAAACGAAAAAAGGCCCGCAAGCAAACCGGCGCACATACCGGAAAAAATGGCGGAGCAGGCCCACGAAGCCGTAGCGCCCAAGACCGATACGAAACCGGCGGCGGCCGTGGCTGCTCCAAGACAACATGTGGAGGCAAAGCCGCCGGCGCAAGTTAAGCCCGCGGCAGCCGCCGCCACAAAGACGGATCCTGCGACGTCTGCTGAGTTGAAGGCGAAAGAAGCGAAGCCCAAGGCTATGGCAAAGGCGGTTGCCGCGGACGCACCGAAATCCGACGGCGCGCCGGTCGTTGCCAGCCTGCGTTACGACGGCAAAGGTCTCCGCATTGAATTTCCATTCGCCGCGCCGACCCCGGCCGCCGTGTTTCGGCGCGCCGACATGCTGTGGCTGGTGTTCGACGGCGACACCCGCATCGATCTCAAAGCGCTGACACGCGAGCCCGATGACGGCATCCGCGAGGCAAGCTTTGCACATGGCAAGGATGGCGCAGGGATCGTCCGCCTGCGTCTGACGCGTCCGCGCTTGGCCAGCGTGACGACCGACGGTTCGTCCTGGATCCTTACCATCGGTAATCGCGCGATGGTGCCGACCAAGCCGCTTACCGTTTCCCGCACGCTTGTCGGCAAAGAGCGGACTGGCATTGCCATTCGCTTCGACAGGCCAAGCGCCATCCATCGCATCAGCGCTCCGGCGCTTGGCGGGGAGTTGATGGTCATCACCGCGCTCGGGCCCGCGCGCGGATTCCTCAAGCCGCAGGATTTCGTCGAATTGCGTGCGTTACCTTCCGTCCAGGGTGTGGTGCTGCAACCGCTGGCCGACGACATCACCGCAGAGCTCAGCCCCGACAAGATCACCATCAGCCGGCCCGGGGGGCTATCGCTGTCGGCCGTGGCGCTCGGCCAGCAACAGCTCGCCAGCGGCTTCCGCGCCTTGACCTTCGACACCCAGCAGTGGGGCTTCAATCGCGAGGCACAATTTAATGCGCGCAAGTCGGAGCTGGTATTAGAAGCTGCGACGGCGCCGCCCGTGAAACGGCGTAAGGCGCGCATGGATCTCGCGCGCTTTTATCTCGCCCGCGGCATGGCGCCGGAAGCGATCGGCGTGATCGAAGTGGCGATGGACGGCGAGTTGGGCGACGACGTCACCGGCTCCGTGCTCAGGGCAGTCAGCAATGTGATGATGGACCGTCCCGACGATGCGCTGAAGGACCTGTCCAAGTCGCAAGTCGGCAATCAACTCGATGCCCCGGTCTGGCGAGCGATCGCCTACGCCCAGCAAGGCAATTGGGCCGAGGCGCACAATCTCTTCAAGGACGCGGAGGTCAGCCTCGGCGGGCTGCCCATCGAATTGCAGCGCCTAGCCTTGCGCGAAGACCTGCGTACCGCGATCGAGGTGCGTGATTTCGCCGCCGCCGATCGCGTCCTCAACACGCTGGAGACGCTTGGTATCCCATACGAGATGAAACCCGCGATCGCCGTACTGGTCGGTCGCCTCGACCAGGGGCTCGGCCGCAACGAGGACGCTCTGACGAATTATCGCGCCGCAGCCGCTTCGCCCGACGAACGCGCGGCAGCGCAAGGGCGGCTGCGCGAGATCATGCTTCGGTTCGCGGTCGGCGACATGCCGCGCAAGGATGTGGTTGACCACCTTGAGCGGCTCACTACCGCCTGGCGCGGGGACGATACCGAGGTGGAAGGCCTGAAAATGCTGGCGCACCTCTACACCGAGGACAAGCGCTACCGTGACGCTTTCCACATCATGCACGCCGCGATGCTGTCGCACGCCAATTCCAATCTCACGCGGCAAATTCAGGATGAGGCTGCGGCGACCTTCGAAACTCTGTTCCTCGACGGCAAAGTTGACGCGCTGCCTCCTATCGAGGCGTTGGCTTTATTTTACGACTATCGCGAGTTGACGCCGATCGGCCGCCGCGGCGACGAGATGATCCGTAAGCTTGCCGACCGGCTGGCGTCGGTCGATCTGCTCGCGCAGGCGGCGGAGCTCTTGCAGCACCAGGTCGATCACCGCCTGCACGGCGCCGCGCGCGCGCAAGTGGCGACTCGCCTTGCCGTCATCTACCTGATGAACCGCAAGCCCGAGCTTGCGCTCGCCTCGCTGCATAAGAGTCGCATCGACGGTCTTGCCAATGAACTGCGCGACGAACGGCTGCTGCTGGAAGCGCGTGCGCTCTCAGAGACCGGCCGTCACGAACTGGCGCTGGAAATGATCGCAAACATCAAGGGCCATGAGGCGATCCGCCTGCGCGCCGATCTCGAATGGGCGGCCAAACATTGGCGCCGGGCGGCCGAGCAAGTCGAACTCTATTTAGGCGACCGCTGGCGAGACTTTGCGCCTTTAACCGCGGGCGAACGTGCCGACGTACTGCGCGCGGCGATTGGCTATGCGCTTGCCGACGAGAAGATCGCGCTCGCGCGCTTCCGCGACAGATATTCCGCCAAGATGGTGGAGACGCCCGACCAGCATGCTTTCGACGTGGTGACGGCGCCCGTCGGCGTCTCCGACTCGGAATTCAAGGCCGTGGAGCGCGCGGTCGACAGCGTCGACACGCTTGACGCATTCTTGAAAGAGATGCGCAAGCGCTATCCCGACACCGCGCCGGGGTCGGCGAGCGCCGCCGAGGCGAAGCAAGCGGCGGCAAAGCAGGGGCAGGGAAAACCCGGAGCCAAGAAAGTCGATACACAGAATTCCGAAGCTGAAAAAGCCGCGCCCAAGAAGGCCGAAGCGGAAAAATCTAAGGCCGAGAAAACCAAGCCTGAGAAAGCTACAGAGAATGCAGCGGCGAACGGCAAGGCGGCTCCCGCCGCCTCGCCGGGCCCGTCGAAGCCGCCGGCCGGCACGCCGGCCAAACACGAGACGACCGGCTCGATCCCGGTTTCAATTTTGCAGTTGCCGAAGCCGCGGCCGAAGCGACGCTAGCTCGCCCGAAAAAGCGCTACGTCCCGTAGCTCTGGATCAGCGAACCGGCCACCAGGCTCCAGCCGTCCACCAGCACGAAGAAGATCAACTTGAACGGCAGTGACACCACCACTGGCGGCAGCATCATCATGCCCATCGACATCAAGACCGAGGCCACCACCAGGTCGATGATCAGGAAGGGCAGGAACAACAGGAAGCCGATCTCGAAGGCGCGCTTGAGCTCGGAGATCATGAACGCCGGCACGAGCACGCGCAGCGACAGGTCTTCCGGCTTTGCGGGCGCAGCCTCCTTCGACATGTTGACGAAGAGCTGCAGGTCCTTTTCGCGCACGTTCTTTTCCATAAAGGCGCGCAAGGGCTTCGAACCGCGGTCGAAGGCCTGCTCGGCGGTGATCTGATTGGCGATCAGCGGGCGGACGCCAGTGTCGTAGGCCGTCTGCAAGGCCGGACCCATCACGAACGCGGTGAGAAACAACGCAAGCGACACGATCACCGCATTGGGCGGCGCGGTGGCGGTGCCGAGCGCGGTGCGCAACAGCGAAAGCACCACCACGATGCGGGTAAACGACGTCATCATCACGAGGATGGACGGGGCGAGCGACAGGACCGTGAGCAGCGCGATCATCTGGATCACGCGCTCGGTCAGGCCGGAGCCTTGGGCGAAATTGATGCTGACATCCTGCGCTGCCGTCGACGTGACGGTCAGCGCCATCATCAGCCCTGCTACTCCGGCCACCTTCGTCACAAGACGAACGCGGTGGCCGAAGAGGGCTGTCACGATTTGTCGGGTGGACGGCCGAGCAAGCTGGCCATCTCCTCTTCCAAATTGTCGTAGATCGACTTCGATGACGACGCCATAGCCGGTTCGGGCCTCGGTTGGGCCTTGAAGTCGAATCGCGGCTCAGGTTTAGCATCGAATTTAGCGTCGAACTTGTCATCGAGCGCGGGCTCGAATTTCGGCTCGGCTTTGGCTTCCGCGCGCGGCTCGCGCCGCGGCTCGAAATCTTGGTTCAAACTTGGGTTCGTGCTTCGGTTCCAGCCTGGCCTCCGGCTTCGGCTCGAACTTTTGCTCAAACTTGGGTTCAAATCTGGGCTCCGGCCGCGCCGGCTTGAATTCGTGCGCGCCGCTGCCGTTGCGCTGCGACGGCGGTTTGGGCGTTGGCTTGGGCGGCGGCGTCATAGCGAGCGGATCGGTCACCGGCGGACGGCCTTCCGGCACCGGTGCGCGGCGCAAGGCGGCTTCGAGTTGCTGGGCCATCTCCGCCAGATTGTGATCGTTCTGCGCAGGCGGCGGTGGCGGCGGCGGAGGTGGCTCCGGCGTCACAGGCGGCGCAGCCGTGCGTGGCGGGGGAGGTTCCGGCGTGACCGGCGGCGCGGCTGTTCGTGGCGGCGCGGGCGGCGGTGCCGGCGGTTCGCTGCGGGCGGGCGGTGGCGCGGGCAATTCCGCCGAATGCAGCTTGGCCGACAACTCGGCGGCAAGGCCCGTGAGGCTATCGGAGTGGCGGACGCGGGGGGCAGGCTCTGCCGGCTGCAGCCACGGCTCGTCGGCCGGCGGGGTGGTGCGGTGACCGCTGCGCTGTGACGGCATCGGAGGCGGCGGCTGTTCGCTGGCCGGCGGCTGCCAGGAGGGTTCCGGCGCGGGCGCGAGCCGGGGCGGCTCCATCGACAGGCGACCGGGCTCGCGCCCGACTTCGCGCGTCGCTTCACGCGCGTTCGACGCGCGTACGATATTCGGTTCGATCACAACGTCGGTCGGGCCGCCGATCATCAAGAGATGCTCGGTGTTGTCGCGCCGGATCAGCACAAGCCGGCGGCGGCTGTCGACGCTGGCCGCGTCAATGACTGCAAGCCGCGGCTGGCGGCCGCGGGCGGAGGTGCCGAGCCGGTTTGCCCCGAAGCGGCGCACGAGCCAAGCGGTCACACCGATCAGCGCGAGCACGACCAGAAACGCGATAAAAAAGCGCGCGGCCAGCGGCATTGAGGTGCCGAACAGGGCGTCCATTAATCTACTCCGTGCGTCATGCCGCGGCTCACCGGTTCGGAATCGCCCAAATGGTTAATTCCGTAGGCACAATTTGCCGCCTCGAATACTAACAGACTCTTAACATGAAAAGAGCGATTTTGCGTCCTGCCGCGGATTTTGCTGCTTGACAAGCGCCATCCGCAATCGGGGTTAAACCGTTCTGCCGCTATCTTTTTACCAGTCATTAACCATACCCCCGGCAAAGTCTGCCTAGCGGCCGACTGCGGCCGGGAGATGCCTTTTCGCGGGAAAGATCATGGCGATCACCGATATTCCGATCCTGTCGATGTTGCGCACCCGCTTGCAATGGGCCCAGGAGCGTCAGCGCGTTTTGGCCGAAAACGTCGCCAATGCCGATACGCCTCGCTACCACGCCCAAGACCTGGCGCCGCTGAAATTCGACGCTCCGGGCGAGACGCCGGGCACGTCATCGAACGTTGCGCTCGCGACCACCGAGCCCGGCCACATCGCGGGCTTCGGCCTGAGCCGTTCGGCATTCCGCGTCGAGAGCAAGGGCAACTACGAAATCCGTCCGGGCGGCAACGCCGTCAATGTCGAGGAAGAGATGATGAAGGTGGCGGCCAACCAGATGGACTACCAGGCCGCGAGCGCGGTCTATGTGCGCAGCCTCTCGTTGATCAAAACCGCGCTCGGCAAGAAATAAGGAGGCGGGCCATGGATTTCTTCAAGACGCTGACCATCGCCGCCTCCGGCCTGCGGGCGCAGGCCGGCCGCATGCGTATCATCTCGGAGAACATCGCCAACGCCGAACTCGACGCCATCGTCACCCGGTGCCGATCCCTACCGGCGCAAGGTGCCGACCTTCCGCGCCGAATTCGACCGCGCCGTCGGCGCGCAACTGGTCGAGCTCGGCAGGGTGCAGACCGACCAGTCCGAGTTCCGGCTGAAATACGAACCCGGCCATCCTTCCGCAGACAAAAACGGCAACGTGAAATATCCGAACGTGAATACGCTCGTCGAAATGGCCGACATGCGCGAGGCGCAGCGCTCCTACCAAGCCAATATCAACGTCGTCACCGCCACCCGCCGCATGCTCCAGCGCACCATCGACATCTTGAGAGCTTGAACCAACCGATAGGGCACGAGAACCATGGCTACACCGCTCTCCGCCGCCGGCGCCTATGCCGCCATCGCCCGTCTGGGCGCCAATCCGACGGCGCAGGCGCAAGCGGTCGCGCTCGAACCCAAGGGTGAGACCAGTTTCACCGACGTGCTGAAGCAAGCGATCAGCTCGGTCGAAGCCACGGGCCGGAAATCCGACGCGCAGACGCACGCCATGGTCAACGGAAAATCCAACATGGTCGACGTGGTGACCGCGGTGTCGGAAACCGAGGTCGCGATCGATGCGGTCGTCGCCGTGCGCGACAAGGTCATTCAGGCCTACGAAGAAATTATGAAGATGCCGATCTAGGCGCATCGATGCCTAATTGTTGAAATCTGTTTTCGGAAAACAATTCACGCGCGAACCAAAGAAGTAGGGCCAATGAGCGGAGCGGAAGTCCTCGATATTTCGCGCGAAGCGATCTTTACGCTGATCCTGGTAGCGAGCCCGATCATGCTCGTCGGCCTTGCCGTTGGCGTCGCCATATCGCTGTTGCAGGCGATCACGCAGATCCAGGAAATGACGCTTGCTTTCGTACCGAAGATTCTCGCGATCTTCGTGTCGCTCATGATCGCGCTGCCGTTCATGGCGGAGAAGCTGCACGCCGAGATGATCCGGCTGGCCGCCCGCATCGCCAGCGGCCCGTAAATGCATGATTCCGATACGTCGAAACCGATTTTCGCAAAAAATCATCCGCGAAGAAAAACCTAAATGACAGTCGACGTCTCGTTTCTGCCCGGACTGGCCGCCGCGTTCCTTTTGACCTTTGGGCGCATCGGCACCATGGTGATGCTGCTGCCGGGCATCGGCGAGCAGAACATGCCCTCGCGCGTGCGGCTGACCATCGCGCTGGTGCTCACCGCGGTGCTGCTGCCGGCGCACCAAAAAGCCTACACCGTCGATCTGTCCACGCTTGCGCCGGTCATCTTGATGCTGGTGCAGGAAATCATCATCGGCGCCGTGCTCGGTCTGACTGCGCGGCTTGCCATCTCGGCCTTGCAGGTCGCGGGTTCGGTGGTGGCGCAGCAGATGGGTCTCGGCTTCGTCACCGCCATCGATCCCACGCAAGGCCAGCAGGGCATGCTGGTCGGCAATTTTCTCACGCTGCTCGGCATCACGCTGGTCTTCGCCACCGATCTGCATTACCTCGTCATCGAAGCGCTCAACGACAGCTATACGCTGTTTGCGCCGGGCGAGATGCCGCTCGCCGGTGACGTCGCCCAGCACGTCACCCAGATCATCACCACCGCTTTCCGCATCGGTATCCAGTTGTCTGCGCCGTTTCTGGTGTTCGGCCTCTTGTTCAACCTCGGCCTCGGCATCCTGAGCCGGCTGATGCCGCAGATGCAGGTGTTCTTCATCGGCCTGCCGCTGTCGATCATCCTCGGCATGTTGCTGTTGATGCTGGTGGTCGGCGCGATGATGGGAACCTTCGTGGGCTACTTGCAGGGCGTGCTCGGCAACCTGGCGCCGCACGGCTGAGTTTGGTCGCCCATGGAAGAAGAGACAGACAAAAGTCAAAAAACAGAAGATCCGACACAGAAGCGCCTGGACGAGGCGCTGAAACGCGGCGACGTCGCCAAGAGCCAGGAGGTCAACACCTGGTTCATCCTGTCCGCCGCGACTTTGGTATTGATCACCTTCTCCGGCGGTACCGCGCAGGGCATCACCGCGATGCTGCGCGGATTGATCGCCAATTCCTGGCAAATTCGTGTCGACGGTCCCGCGCTGCCGCTTTTGGCGGAAAAGATCGGCCTCGAATTGATCGCGGTCGTCGCCATTCCCTTCCTGGTGCTGATGATCGCGGCGCTCGCCGGTAACATGATCCAGCATCGCTTGATCTGGACGTTCGAGACGATCGCGCCGAAATTGTCGAAGATTTCGCCGCTCGCTGGTCTCAAGCGGATGTTTTCCAAGCAGGCGCTGGCCAATTTCGCTAAAGGCATGGTCAAGCTCGTACTGGTTGGCGGCGTGCTTACGGCTTTGATGTGGCCGGAGCGCTTCCGGCTGATGCAACTGATCAACACCGACGTTGCGGGCGTCTTGCCGCTGACCTTGTCGCTGGCACTCAAGCAGCTGGGCGCAGTGGTTGCCATTCTCGCGGTGGTCGCGGCCGCCGATTATTTCTTTCAGTACCGTGTCTGGTATGAGCGGCAAAAAATGTCGCTGCGCGAATTGAAAGAGGAGTTCAAGCAATCGGAGGGCGATCCAACCATCAAGGGCAAGATGCGCCAGATGCGGCAGAGTCGCATGCGCAAGCGTATGATGGCGAATGTGCCGAAGGCGGCCGTCATCATCACCAACCCGACGCACTATTCGGTGGCCCTGCAATACGAGCGCGGCATGGAGGCGCCGATCTGTGTCGCCAAGGGCGTCGATGCGGTGGCCTTCAAGATCCGCGAAATCGCCGAAGAACACCGCATCCCGATCGTGGAGAACCCGCCGCTCGCGCGCGCTCTGCATGCTACCGTCGAGGTCGACCAGTCGATCCCGCCGGAGCATTACAAGGCGGTGGCCGAGGTTATCGGCTATGTCATGAAACTGCGCCGGGCGGTTTCGCGATAATTATCCAAAGGACACATTTACACCGCTCTTGCGCGGCGAGGTGTGCTTAAGGCACTCAGGGGCTTGAAGAAGGCGCGATACCGTCATGGCAGGCCAGGAACGGGCACAGCAGGCATCGGCGCGCGACGAGGCTCCGGGCCGGCGGGCATTCGACCGCACGCAGAGCGCGCCTCGCCACGGCTCGTTCGGCCGTGTGCTGCTGGTCGTCCTGCTGCTGGTGGGCGCGGCTTTGGGGCTCGTGTCTTTCGGGCAGGAACACGCCGCGAGTTACATTTTATTGTTGCTGGCGGTGCTTGGGACGATCGGCGTGGTGTCGCTGTTTGCGCTCGCCGCCGGCATTTTCCGCTTTTCCGGCAAGGAGCAGGGCAACCCGGTCCTCAAGACGGTGGTCGACAATGCCTTCGACGGGATCGTGGTCACCGACCAGTCGGGCCGCGTCTTCTATGCCAACACCAGCTATCTCGATCTCATCGGTGCGACTGCCGAGAGTGACGTGCGGCCGATCGAGCGGGTGTTCATCGGCGATCCGGATGTCTCCGAATCGATCTACCGCCTGCTCAAGGCCGCGCGTGAAGGCCGGCGCCTGCAGGAAGAGGTCCGCGTTGCCGGCGGTGACGTTGGACGCTGGCTGCGCTTGCGCGTGCGCCCGCTCGGCGAGGGAAAAGACGATGCGCGGTTGACGGTGTGGTCGATTGCCGACGTGACGCGCGAGCGCGAGCGGCAGGAAAACGTCTTCCAGGAGCTGCAGCACGCTATCGACTATCTCGATCACGCGCCGGCCGGTTTCTTCTCGGTCGATGCCGCCGGCGACATCGTCTATCTCAACGCCACGCTGGCGACGTGGCTCGATCACGATCTCGCGCAAGTGGGCGCTGGCTCGCTCAAGCTCGGCGACATCGTTGCCGGCGAAGGCGCCGCGCTTTTGACCACGCTCAACGCTGCGCCCGGCGAAGTCAAAACCGAAGTGCTCGATCTCGATCTGAAGACGCGCGGCGGCAAGCCGGTGCCGGCGCGGCTATATCATAAAGTGGCTTACGGCGCCGACGGCACGCCCGGCGTGTCGCGCACCTTGGTGCTCAACCGCGCGCGCGACGATGGCAGCGATCCGCAGCGCGCGGCGGAAGTGCGCTTCATGCGCTTCTTCCAGAACACGCCGATGGCGATTGCCACCGTCGACCGGACCGGCCGCATCGCACGCAGCAATGCGCGCTTTGCTTCGGCGTTCGAGGATTTGCTCAAGGGCGAGCACTCGATCTTTGCCGCCGTCAACGAGCGCGACCGGGCGGCGCTGGAAGCGGCAATCGCAAAAGCAGCGTTGGGGCAGGGCGACATCGCGCCGGTCGAAGCCGCGCTCGCCGGCTCCGGAGAGCGTTGGGCCAATTTCTTCGTGTCTGCCGTCGAGGAAAAAGACAGCGACGGCGAAGCGGCCATCGTCTATGCACTCGAGACCACGGCTCAGCGTACGCTGGAGAACCGCGTCTACCAGCAGCAGAAGATGGAGTCGGTCGGCCAGCTCGCCGGCGGCATCGCGCACGACTTCAACAACGTGCTCTCCGCCATCATGATGGCGACCGACTTCCTGCTCAACGCGCACAAGCCGACCGATCCGTCCTTCAAGGACATCATGCAGATCAAGCAGAACGCCAACCGCGCCGCCGCTTTGGTGCGGCAGTTGCTGGCGTTCTCGCGCAAGCAGACCTTGCGCCCGCAGGTGCTCGACCTGCGCGAGACGCTCAACGACCTCGGCATGCTGCTCAAACGGTTGATCGGCGAGAAGGTGACCTTGCAGGTGGTTGACGGTCGTGACCTGTGGCCGGTGAAGGCCGACCTCTCGCAATTCGAGCAGGTCATCGTCAATCTCGCCGTCAACGCGCGCGACGCCATGCCGGACGGCGGCAAGCTCACCGTGCGCACGGTCAACGTTACCGCCAACGAATGCTCCAAATATAGCGCCAAGGGTATGCCGGCTGCGGACTATGTGCTGGTCGAAGTCACCGACACCGGTTCCGGCATCCCGCTTGAAATTACCGAAAAGATTTTCGAGCCCTTCTTCTCGACCAAGGAGGTCGGCAAGGGCACCGGGCTCGGCCTGTCGACGGTCTACGGCATCGTCAAGCAGACCGGCGGCTTCATTTACGTGGATTCCAAACCGGGCAGCACCGTCTTCCGTATTTTTCTGCCGCGCCATGTGCCTGGCGCCGAAGAGACGCTGAATAAGGGTCCCGCGGCCGAAGCGCCGGAAATCGCCGGCGCGATGTCGGCTGCCGACACTTTAGCGCGCGCCGCCGCAGAAGATCTCACCGGGCAAGGCACAATTCTGCTGGTTGAGGACGAGGAAGGTTTGCGCGCGCTCAATGCGCGCGGGCTCGCCTCACGCGGCTACACCGTGCTGGAAGCGGGCAACGGCATGGAGGCGATCGACGTATTCGAGCAGCAGGGCGGCGTCGATCTCGTCGTGTCGGACGTGGTGATGCCCGAAATGGACGGGCCGACGCTGCTGAAGGAATTGCGTCAGCGCGATCCCACGGTGAAGATCATTTTCGTTTCAGGCTACGCCGAAGAGGCCTTCGCCAAGAATCTGCCGAGCGAGGAACAGTATGCGTTCCTCGCCAAGCCGTTCACGCTCAAGCAATTGGTCGCGGAAGTAAAGAAGACCTTGGCGGCTTAAGGTCACCGGCGTGCCGGCTAACCCGCGCGCGCAGTCAGTCGCAGATTTGCGCGACAATGTGATCGCGGTTTTCCGCCTGTAGGCGCAGGCGGCAGGGAAAAATGCGCGCCGCGCCGATCGGCGGGCGCGGAACGCCGAAATAATCGGACTCGAGCATGGCGCCGACCGGTCCGAGATAGAGCGCGTCCTCATCAACCATGGACAAGCCCGGCTTTTTAGGCTCGAGCGGTGATGGCATCGCGGTCGCGGTCGTCGCTAGCGCACAGAGCAGGCTCAAGATGAGCAGAGATCTGGTCATTGTTTTACTACGTCGTCTGCAAGGACAACCGGCACAACCGCATCGGGTTTCGTCCGCGCTATGACATCTTCGTGATTCTGAAAAGCCAATTCGTCCTGCCGCGTCTGTGGCAGCGGCTCGCCGGGCTGGGATTCGTTTTTGACCGAAACGGTGCCGGTACGCCGACTGCCGAATTTCACGCCGATCTGCCGTGCTTGACGCCACACCACCTCGCAGGAGCGGCGTGCGGCGCCATTGTTCGACAAAAAAAGCATGAAGTGGTCGGGGATCGGCTGCGTCTCGTCGACTTCAAGGCGTGCGCCGATGTCGGAAATGTCGGACAGGATGCACGGATGCAGGTTGTCGGGCCCGAGCGCGACCCATACAGAGCGGCGCAGCGGCCGGCGCTTGTTATGGCGTTTTTCCGTGGTCATTGTCGGCGCGGCCATCCCTTGATCCCGGGCCTAAGGCCTTCACGATTCGTTAAGCTCATCGGCCGGGTTTTGCCGACGATAACGGGAGGCTGCTTACCAATTCATAAAGCCATATGTGGACCGCGCATGGAGCACCGAGCGGCCGCATAACCGTTGACCTTGCTCGAAAATCGGTCTATTTGGCCGCCCGCAATCTGGTTTTCGGCTTCATCTTGCTGACACGCTCCCGGCTTTGGGTATGCTGCTCAAGAGATCTCCCAAAACTTGGATTGTTGCCGCCTGCGCGATGAACGCGGGGCGATCAACGAAAGCGTGAAAGGAAATCTAATGGCGACCGGAACTGTAAAGTTCTTCAATACCCAAAAAGGCTACGGCTTTATCCAGCCGGATGACGGCTCCAAGGACGTGTTCGTGCACATCACCGCCGTGGAACGTGCCGGAATGCGCTCGCTGGTCGAGGGCCAGAAGTTGAACTATGAGATCGTCACCGAGCGTGGCAAGCAAGCCGCCGGCAATCTGCAGCCGGCCTGACCTCCAACCTCAAGAAGAACTTTGCGCAAGACGAAGCCCGGCCGCGATGCCGGGCTTTTTAGTTTATCCGCGCCGTTGCAGCGGATAGGCTTGCACCGGCGGCTTAAAGGGAGAAGACCATGGACATCATCGCTTGCGGCTCGCGGCCGTCGAAAAAAATGGGTGCGCCGAGCTTCACCGGAACGGTCTGGCAGGATCCCATCATCCAGGCGCCCGACCCCGCGCTGTTGCGCTCGGCCTGGGTGCGCTTCGAGCCGGGCGCGCGCACGGCCTGGCATACGCATCCGCTCGGGCAGACGCTGCACATCACCTCCGGCGTTGGTCGCGTGCAGACCTGGGGCGGTCCGATCAAGGAAGTGCGCGCCGGCGACACGGTCTGGATTCCGCCGGGCGAAAAGCACTGGCATGGCGCTACGCCCGCTCACGCCATGGAGCATATCGCCATGCAGGAGCATCAAAACGGCGAGCACGTCACCTGGCTGGAGCCGGTGACCGACGAGCAATACGGCAAGCCCTTGGGCTAGCGGGGTTGCGGCAAAGCGCCGCTTGCCGCCTGCGGTCATGGAATAGCTGGAAAGCCGTGGTGTTGGTTCCTCGCGATCGCGAAGCGATCAAGCTTCGCCGCAGTCGGGAGGATTGCAATGCAACGTCGAGCCGTTCTGCCAATGATGGCAGGCATTTTTCTTTTTTCACTCTGCGCGCCTTTGCCGGTTGCGGCGCAGCAGGCAAATATGACCTTTTTCGTGACCAGCGCCGGTCCCGGCAAAGGCGCCGATCTCGGCGGCCTATCGGGGGCCGACGCGCATTGCCAGAAGCTGGCGACGTCGGTCGGCGCCGGTGGCAAGACCTGGCAGGCATATTTGTCGACGCAAGGGCAGGGTGCGGTGAACGCGCGTGACCGTATCGGCAAGGGACCCTGGACGAACGCTAAAGGCGTCGTCATTGCAACGAGCGTCGCGGACCTGCACAGCGCCGACAACAAGCTCACCAAGCAAACTGCGTTGTCGGAAAAAGGCGACGTCATCAACGGCCGCGGCGACAAGCCGAACCGCCATGACATCCTGACCGGCTCGCAGCCTGACGGTACCGCCTTTGCCGGCGCGGAGGACCGCACGTGCAAAAACTACACCAGCAGCACGCAAGGCTCCGTAATGGTCGGCCACGCCGATCGAATAGGATTGCGCGACGATGCGCCGTCGAAGTCATGGAACTCGTCGCATCCCTCGCGTGGGCCGGACGGCGGCTGTTCGCAGAAGGATCTGCAGTCGACTGGCGGCGACGGCTTGCTCTACTGCTTCGCGATGAATTGACATGCTAAGATGGGCGCCTCGATGAGGTGCTCCTATGCGTTATCAGCTCTACTACTGGCCCGGCATTCAGGGCCGAGGTGAATTCGTGCGGCTGGCGCTCGAGGATGCAGGTGCGTCCTACGAGGACGTCGCGCGCAAATCCGGCGGCATGGACAAGATGATGGCGATGATGGCGGGCGCGCGCGACAAGCGCCCGCCGTTCGCGCCACCGTTCCTGAAAGCCGGCAAACTGGTGATCGCGCAGGTGGCGGAGATCCTCCATTTCCTCGGTCCGCGCCTGAAGCTTGCGCCGCGCAGCGAAGCCGACCGGCTCTGGCTGCACCAATTGCAGCTGACGGTGAGCGATTTCGTCAAGGAGATTCACGACACCCATCATCCGCTGGGCGGCGAGTTCTACTACGACGATGCCAAGCCGGAGGCCAAGCGCTTTACAGAGAACTTTCTCGCCAAACGTGCGCCGAAATATCTCGGCTATTTCGAAACGGTACTGAAGAAGAGCGGCGGCCCTTACGCGCTCGGCCGCAAGGCGACTTATGTGGACTTGTCGCTATTCCAGCTCGTCGAAGGCCTGCGCTATGCTTTTCCCAGGGCGATGAAAGGAATCGAGCGCGCAGTGCCGCGCGTCGTCGCTGTGCACGCCAAAGTCGCCGAGCGTCCCGGCATCAAAAAATATCTCGCTTCCGAGCGGCGTCTGCCGTTCAACGAAGAAGGGATTTTCCGCAGCTATCCGGAGCTGGATAAATAGGCTTCAGCCCTGCGCGTCGAGTTTCTTGCCGCCGGCGCTGACCGGCTTGGCGTCGATCAGTGCGAATGCAATCACGCACGGCACGGTGCCCTTGTTGACCCAGTTGTGGATGGTGCCGCGCTGCACCAGCACATCGCCTGCTTTCAAATGCACGCTGGTGCCGTCGAGTTCCATGTCGATTTCGCCCGACATCACCACCGCGTAGTCGATCGAGTCGGTGCGGTGGTTGCGGGGGGCAACGCCCGGCCCGAAGCTGACCACGCGAAACACCGTGCCACCGGCGACGGCAGTGCTGATTGTCTTGCGCGAGGGGTCGTCATTGCCGTCATTGTCGACGGGGAAACCTTCGGTCGTCCAGACGACGCCGTATTCCGCGCCCGGCCGTGGCGACATGATGTTGCCGATGGTTTCGTCGATGATGACCTTGGCGCGGCCTTGTTCGTCGTGACCGGTGACGACGCGGCGGAATGACAGGCTCATTTCGTTCCCTCTTTCTGTTCGTTCATGGTTTCTTATTCGACGGCGGGCGGCTCGCGTTTGCTGCGGCCGGTTTCGTGCCAGAGCAGGAACAGGCCGGAGCCAACCACGATGGCCGATCCGATCAGCAGCGTGACCGTCGGCAGGTCGCCCCAGATCAGGAAGCCCAAGATCATCGCCCAGACCAGCGAAAAGTAATAGAAGGGCCCGACCGCGGCGGCCGGAGCGAGCGAGAGCGCCTGCGTCCACCAGTATTGCCCGATGCCGTTGAACATGCCGTTGAGCAGCAGCAAGGTCCACTCTGTCGTGCTCATCGGCCACACGAAGCCGAAGATCGGCAGCGCCAGCACGAAGTAAAGCGTGAGAAAGACCATCTGGTACATGGTCAGCGTCTGCGCCAACTCGGTGGCGGTTAGCCCGCGCACGGCGGCGGTGACGCTGCCATAGGTGACGGCATTGGCGACGGCGAACACCACGCCGATGCTGAAGCTGTCGGCGCCGGGCGAGGCGACCAGCAGCACGCCGAGGAAGCCGACCACGAGCGCGAAGCCGCGCGCGCGCCCGATCCTCTCATGCAGCCAGATGGCGGCGAACACGGCGGCAAATAGCGGCGCCGAGAAATTGATCGCGATCACGCCGGCGAGCGGCATGAGGCTAAGCGCAATGGCGATGAAACTTTGCGCGGTGCCTTGCGCGACGTTGCGCCCGACATGAGCGCCGATCCGCGCGGTGCGGAACACGGCGAGGCCGGTGCGCGGAAGGATCAGCAGCGAGCAGATCAGCAGCGAGCCGAAATTGCGGAAGAGCAGAACTTCCGAGAACGGGTAGCTCGCGACCTGCCATTTGGTCAGCGCCTGCGAGCCGGCGAACACCAGCGTCGCGCCCATCATGAGCAGAATGCCGAGGGGGACGCGGTCGGTGCGGGTGGATTGAGCGGGGGCTGAGGACAATTAGAGGCTCCGGCAGGATGCCGTTGAATTAGCACGCGACGGCGAGATCGGGCAGGGGCGGCGCCCGAATAGACGGCGCCACGCCCGCGCATGGCGATCCGCCAAAGGTCTTGCGAGCGAGGGTCTCTGAGGTTGAGACGGGAGGCGTCGTTTGCCGTCTGCCGGCGCCGGCTACGTCCGCTTCTTGGTTTTCTTCCTGGTTTTCTTGCGCGCGTTGGCAAGCCGCGAGGCGCGGCGCTTGGCCAGTTCGCGGCGTTCGCGGGCGACCTTGGCCTTGCGTCTGCGGCAGCGAGAGCACTTGCAGTTCGTGCGGCCGATCACGTTTTTCAGGTAGTCGGTGCCGTAGTCGTAGGTGATCTCCTCACCCGGCTTGATGTTGCGCAGCGTTTTGACGAAGACGCGACCGCGCCAGATGATCGATTCCGCGTTCGGGTTGCAGGAGTGGTTGAAGTAGCGCGCGATATTGCCGTGCGCCTTGCCGTCGATGGTGCGCTCCGTAGAGATCTCGTAAAGATAGCGGTTGCCGCGCGCCTCAGCCTTCAGCGCCGCCTCGTGATCGAGGATCGGGCCTCTGTACTCGGCGATGCGGGTGCGCTTCTTGATTGGCCGGGTGGCGAACAGGCCAAACCCCGTGAGCGAGCGGCCGATGCGGAAAGGTCTGCGGGACATTATCGGATGTGATTGACGACTGGAGGCGCGGAATTGCCAGATGTCTTGCGCAGCGTCAATGGAGGCTTGTGGGTATCGCGACGCTGCCGACACCTACATTGACGCGATTCGCACGGGTTCTCATACTCTCTGTTCGGCCGGACCGGCGACAGCGGACACCGAGGACATCGACGAGGAGAGGCGGCATGCGGTGAGGCACGCGGTTCCCGCTGGTTTTCGCCCTGATGCTGGGCGCGCTCTTCGCGCCAAGTCAGCCGGCTCGACCGGCCTCGAAGACGGGCTCAAGGCCATGACGTCGCCGCAGCCTTGGCAGCGACATGAACGATAAGGCCTTCGCCAAGGCAGAAGCGGTCCGCGAAACCAACGTCACCTGGACGTGGCGGATGGCCAAATCCGGCGATTGAGCGACAGGAATAGCAGCCAATGACTGAACGCTGGCCGGAGCTGCCTTACGCCGCCTGGAAGGACACGCGCGACACGCTGCACCTGTGGACGCAAGCCGTCGGCAAGGTGCGGCTTGCGCTGACGCCGTGGCTGAACCACTCCTGGCACGTCACGCTCACCGTCACCGCGCGGGGCCTGACCACGTCGCCGATTCCGTGGCAGGGCGGCGCGTTCCAGATCGATTTCGACTTTATCGATCATGTGCTGTGGATCAGGACGAGCGGCGGCGCGTTCCGGCAGATCATGCTGCTGCCGATGCCGGTCGCCATGTTTTACGACAGCCTGATGAGCGCGCTGCGCGACCTCGGCATCGCCGTTTCGCTCAACACCATGCCGTGCGAGATCCCGGACTGCCTTCCGTTCGAACAAGATACCGTGCACCGCGCCTACGACGCCGACTATGCCAACCGCTTCTGGCGCGTGCTGCTCGCCGCGCACGAGGTGTTCGCGCGCTTCCGCACCGGATTTATCGGCAAGGCAAGCCCGGTGCATTTCTTCTGGGGCTCGTTCGATCTGGCGGTGACGCGCTTTTCCGGCCGCACCGCGCCCAGGCACCCCGGCGGCGTGCCGCATCTGCCCAATTCCGTGGCGCGGGAGGCCTATTCGCACGAGGTGTCGAGCGCGGGCTTCTGGCCCGGCGGCGGCGGGCCGGTCGACGACGCGGCGTTTTATTCTTATGCCTATCCGGCGCCGGAGGGCTTTGCCGACGCCGCCGTCAAACCGGAGGCGGCATTTTTCCATAAGGCCCTCGGCGAGTTTCTGCTGCCCTATGACGCCATGCGCGCCGCGCCCGATCCCGACGCCGCGCTCATGGATTTTCTCGTCAGCACTTACGAGGCGGCGGCGAACCTCGCGCACTGGGACCGCGCCGCGCTCGAATGCGCGATGGGCGAAGCAGGAAAAGTGAGGGCGATCTAGCTAGGGCGCGCGCGGGCTCAGACAGAACTGCGACACCGTCCAGCCGGTGTACCAGCGCAGCACCCACGGAATCGGAATAATGAAGCCGCAGCCGATGCCGAAAAGCACGGAGCGCCACAACAGGCCCCAGCCCGAGGCGATAAAGCTCAGCTTCAGGCCGGAACCCTCGACGTGCCGGCACACCCAGCGCATCATCGCCGTCAACACCCAGGCCCAGCCGATGACGCTGACGATTGCCACGATGGCGAACACCGACCAGCCGAGCAGGCCCCAATAGCTGCCGGTGAAGTTAAGGCCGCCACCGCCCTGCCAGACGAGGTTGCGGAAGAACCAGCGCATGATGAGCAGATAGAACAGCGACGTCAGCACCAGACCGAGCAACGGCAGGGCGTTGTGTACCACGCCGGCATAACTAACCAGCGCGTTCAGCATGAAGACCCACCAGATATCGGTCGGCTTCCCGATGAAGGCGGCCTGCCGGTTGAAGGGCAGGCGGATCTGTTCGACGAACCAGCGGTAAAAGCTCGTGGTCGTCCACGGGCTGGGGATGATGAGCAACTGGCCGATCGTCACCAGAAGCATGCGGCCGAGCAGCGCCCAGGTGCCGCCCATGAATTGAAGCGGCTCGCCGGCTTCGCCGCCGGGCCAGATCTTTTCGTCGCGTGGTGTGACGGTATCGCCGGTAGCGCTCATTGGCAGTGCCCCTTCTGCCTTTGCGTGCGTACAAGTGTAGCGGGCTTTGGTGACCGCGAAAAGATATGGGCGGACGTGCTGGCGGCGATTTATATGCGCCGCGTGCGCGAAAGCTTCTAGCGATGCCGGCGCCGGTAATGCGAGTAGGCGACCGGGCGGTCGTCGAACGGATAGGCAAAGACGTATCCGTACTCGGCATAGAGGCAGTAATAGCCCGCATAGGCGCAGCGCTGGCGCCAGTCCAAATAATAGGGCGTGGTTCTGGTGTAATGCCGTGACGTGCGGCGCGCGATACGTCCACAGATCGGCTGCCTGCGACGCGGCCGGGACGCCGCCGAGGATCGCCGCGCCAAGGGTCGCCGCGCCGATCGCGGCCGCGGCTCTGCGCCGTTTGGCGGCGCGGCAAGAAGCAGTCGTCACGTGCGGCCTCCATCGCAAGTTTCGGGCGCTCCTGGTGTCCATCACCGGCGGCGCGATGGCAATTCAAACCGGCAAGAGTGGTTAAGTGAGTGGTTAAATGAGTGGTTACGTGCCGGTGTTGCGCTGCAAGCGCTGCGCCTGAAGCGCTGCGCTCAAGGCGCGCGTCATCGCCCGTGTTTTTTATCGAGGCCCCGGGCAGGCCCGTCGTTGTTTGCCGGCGCCCCCGAAGAACCGAGGGCGCGCGGGACGCCAGGGGTCCAGGGCGCACTCAAGCTTGCGCAGTGTGCGCAAACAAAAATGCTCGGACCCACGGGCCTCGACGCCTCGCGACATCGAGGCGTGTCGAAGTCCGTAACAGCCGCAAGTCCGCCAAACCCAAGGCGTCCCGCGCGCGGTGTTTGAAGGCTTGCTCTGCGTCGCCCCCGGTGGACTGACCTTTCAGGCGTTCTCTTGCTCTAGAAGCGCCTATCCACCGCTAAAGGGCCCAGGTCGGGCCGGCAAAGCCTGTGACCGGCCGCCGATGCCCGCCATCACGGGGCCCGTGACGCGCGGCTGGCGCGCCGGGACGAAGCAGCTTGGGCCGCCGGGACCTCGCGCCGCATCTCCGACGCAGAGGGGAAAATCCCCGGCCACCGCTCCCCGCCCCATGTCCGAGATGCTGCAGACACCCCTCGGTATCGGGACAGGATAGCTGCGCGTGTAAAGGAGGAATGCGGCGGGAATATGGAATTTATTCCCATTTATAAAGCCATGATTGCCATATAAAAATATGGTAATATATCCATACGATGGGCGATGCGCCGCGCTTTGAATGGGACCCGCTCAAGGACCGGGCCAACCGCGCCAAGCACGGCGTCTCGTTTTCTTTGGCGCAGCGCGCCTTCTTCGATTCGCGCCGCGTGATCGCGGAGGACTTGAGCCACAGCAGCGATGCCGAGCAGCGCTATTTCTGTTTCGGTGTTGTCGGCGGCGGCGTGATGACGGTGCGGTTCACCTGGCGCGAGGGGCGCATCCGCATCTTCGGTGCCGGTTACTGGCGGAAAGGAAAGACGATTTATGAGAAACAGAACCGTTAAATACACTGCCGGCGAGATCGGGCGCGTGCGCGTGGTGAAGGACTTCCTGCCCGCGCCGGACGCGCTGGTCGCGCGCGAGGACAACGTCAAGGTGACGCTGTCGCTCTCGCGCCGCTCGGTCGATTACTTCAAGTCTGCTGCCAAGGCGCGGCGCTTGCCCTATCAGCGCATGATCCGCGCGCTGGTCGATGCCTATGCGGAGAAGCAGGCGGGGAAGGGATGATGTAACAATGCCTTCACGAGATGACCTCCAGCGGATTTTCGAGGAAGCGTCGCTTCCGGTCTCGGATCATCTCCGCGAACAATTGGCCCATCGGCATATGATCGCATTGGCGGATACATTTGAAGGCTGGGCGATTGATAAGCGAATGACGCCCGAACAGACGGCAAAGCTTGTCGGCTGGGCGGAATCCATGCGAGCACTTGCAGATGAGGTCGGACCGAATTGGAATCCGCCAACGCCCGTGCGGCTGACGCTTATGGGATTCATGGGGCGGAAGGCTCTGGACGAATAGCGGCGCTGATGCGTTGGCCGCGCCGGCAATTTCTCGGTCGGGCGGCTGATGGAATTTCTGATCCGCCTCGGGCAGGATGTGCGGATTACGGTGAGGCCGACGCGGAAGCGGGTGGGGGCGAAAAATGATTATTAGTTCTTATGGCCTGTTCTGGCGCGCAGACGAAGTTGATTGGTTTCCGGGATACGGCGGCGATTTCCAACTCTATGGCCGTCGTGGGAAAACACGTCGGACGCTGCAGATGTGTAATTTCTGGAGGCAGGAGGGTATCTATATTCTTTATGGGAATTTGGGATCGTATTATGGCGGCTTAACCAAACATCTTGGGTATCGTCTCCGCGATCATCAGACGGACAAACATGCGGGTCAATGGGACCGATTTAGCTGGTTCGGATTTCGCCGTGTGCTCAAGGGCGAAGATGATGATGGATTGCAGAAATTAGGAAAGATGCCGGTCGCAAAGTACGTAAGTCCGAAAATCGTGATTAAGGATCTCGAGGCTCTGGTGCTAAAGGCGATGGCCGTTCGAAACGCGAATGATTCCCATTTTGCAATTGGAAAAAGGTGGGAGCAGGTAAAGCTGGATGAGGTTGAAAAGTATATCCGTCGACTTTGTTAGCGCTCGGCCATGATTGTGGATCACCGTGAAGCCGACAAGGATGCGGGTGAGGGAGATAGAGGCGCTTATTGGAAAAATGGCTTATGGCGCACAAACATGACCACTGACTTCACAATAGATAGCGCTATGTTTGCCAGTGAATTTGCAAGCTTTGTGAATTTCCTAGGAGCAGAAAACTTAGATAATGCCTTAGCCAAAGTGGGCCAGAAACTTAGCCAGTTGCCTAACGGCGTTAGGCATCTATTTGGCGACAGATATTTTTTCCACGACCAATGCACTCGAATTGTTCATGGCTCTAACCCATTTCAACTAGACCCCACAAATTTCGTGGCTGTTCGTGCTGCTAGCCTGATCGCTGGCATTAATCGGGCGCGGGCGTATTTATCGCCATCGGCGAATAGTCGCCTGCGGGCGATGTGTTTGGATAATTTACAACCTGACCGCGATGTCGCCAATTGGAGCACGAAATTCGGTGCCTCATCCATTTCGGACAAAAGGGAGTTGACGTTTCGTTTGCTGACCTCGAACGCGAAGGTCAGTTTGACTTAGTTTGTAAAGCGCCAACGCAACCGCCGTTTGAAGTTGAGTGTAAGACGGTTACCGAAGACACTCGGCTCGCAGATAAAAACCGAGATGACCGTGGGTGTTGCCGCACAGTTTCACAAAGCTGCACATAAGGTTCTAAAGCCAAATAAATCTGGTCTTTACATCTTAACACTTAAAAAGCCGGGCGACCCATGTAAGAATTTCGTCGCTAAATTCAACTCTGCCCTAGAACCAAGCAGCACAGTTGAAGTCACAAATGACGATTTCTCTCTTCGATTTGAAGTTCGGCCGACATGGAGTGAGTATATCCGGCAGAACGATTGGCCTGCCTTTAAAAAATAGTGCTAAGCGATGTTCTAATAGACGGTCGAGCTCATATTGTTACGAGAGTTGCTGATCATGTAGTGGGGTTGGCCCTGGTCCCTCATAAAGATAGTACGCTAGCCGACAAGATAGTTGATGTTCTGAAAGATGGAGCAGATCAATGTTCAAAATCCAGAGCCGCAATTTTGTGGCTCCACTTTGTCGGAATCCCTGAGAAGCAATTTTTGGAGATTGCGCAATTTGCGATGGACTCTAGAGGCGGTGGTTTAAACGCGCTTGTGGCTAAAGCAATTCATCCAAAAGCTTCTCCTACAGATCGGTCCCATGTTCACTTGGTCCGTTTTAGTGGTGACCCGGCGGAGTTGGAAACGAAGCCGGTCTTCAATTCTGGCCGGTTTATTTCTCAAGCGAAATCGATCGGCGGATATTGCTACGATGTGCCAAATCCAAATTGCCGGTTTCAGCTGCTAGGAGATTTTTGATACGGGCTTTGTGCCGGGAATCCAAGTCATTAGGGCCTGCATGACAGCAAGGCGTGGATGGCCGGGACAAGCCCGGCCATGATGGAGTAATGAGGACACGCTAGTATAAATGCCGATAATTGGATCGAAGCCCCATGAACGCCCCCATCACCTCCCCGCCCACGCCGCCCTACCACCATTCCCCGCTGTTCCCGCTCGGGCCGGACAAGACGCGCTACCGCAAGCTCGACGTCGGCGGCGTGCGCGTCGAAAAGGTCATGGGCCGCGACGTGCTGGTGATCGAGCGCGAAGACGATTACGGGCGCTGGCGGAAGCCGCCTTCAACGACATCAATCACCTGCTGCGCCCCGAGCACCTCAAGCAACTGCGCAAGATCCTCGACGACCCGGAGGCGTCCGCGAACGACAAGTTCGTCGCCTATGACTTCCTGAAAAACGCCAACATCGCCGCCGGCGGCGTGCTGCCGATGTGCCAGGACACCGGCACCGCCATCATCATGGGCAAGCGCGGGCGGCTGGTCTTCACCGACGGCGACGACGAGGCCGCGCTCGCCGAAGGCGCGCGCGACGCCTATCTCAAACGCAACCTGCGCTATTCGCAGCTCGCGCCGCTCTCCATGTTCGAGGAGAAGAACACGCGCAACAACATGCCGGCGCAGGTCGAGATCTATTCGGAAGGCGAGGACGCCTACAAGTTCCTGTTCATCGCCAAGGGCGGCGGCTCGGCCAACAAGACCTTCCTGTTCCAGGCGACGCCCTCGATCCTGACGCACGACCGCATGCTGGCGTTCCTGAAGGAGAAGGTGCTGACGCTCGGCACCGCGGCGTGCCCGCCCTATCACCTCGCCATCGTCATCGGCGGCACGTCGGCGGAACTCAACCTGAAGACGGTGAAGCTCGCCTCCACGCATTATTATGACGAGCTGCCGACCAAGGGCAGCGAGGCCGGCCACGCCTTCCGCGATCTCGCCATGGAGCAGGAGGTGCTGAAGATGACGCAACAGACCGGCGTCGGCGCGCAGTTCGGCGGCAAATATTTCTGCCACGACGTGCGCGTGATCCGGCTGCCGCGGCACGGTGCGTCGTTACCGATTGGCCTTGGCGTGTCCTGCGCCGCCGACCGCCAGGCGCTCGGCAAGATCACCAAGGACGGCGTGTTCCTGGAGGCGCTCGAGCAGCACCCGGCGCAATATCTGCCCGAGGTCGATCAGGAGAAACTCGGCGGCGAGGTCGTGAAGGTCGATCTCAACCGGCCGATGAAGGAGGTGCTGGCGCAGCTCTCGCAGTATCCGGTGAAGACGCGGCTCTCGCTCACCGGCACCATGATCGTCGCGCGCGATCTCGCGCACGCCAAATTGCGCGAGCGGCTGGAGAAGGGCGAGGGGCTGCCCGACTACATCAAGAACCATCCGATCTATTACGCCGGGCCGGCGAAGACGCCGGACGGCTACGCCTCCGGCGCGTTCGGCCCGACCACGGCGGGGCGCATGGATTCGTATATCGAGCAGTTCCAGGCGGCCGGCGGCTCGATGATCTCGGTCGCCAAGGGCAATCGATCGTCACAAGTGCGCGAGGCCTGCAAGAAACACGGCGGCTTTTATCTCGCCTCGATCGGCGGCAGCGCGGCCAAGCTGGCCGAGCAGTGCATCAAGAAAGTTGACGTGCACGAATATCCCGAGCTCGGCATGGAAGCGATCTGGAAGATCGAGGTCGAGGACTTCCCCGCCTTCATCGTCATCGACGACAAGGGCAACGACTTTTTCAAGGAACTGAATCTCGGCTAGCGCCGAGGCGCAAGACACGCTCGCTCATTGCCGGGCCGTCCCGGCAACTTGCGATGCTGCACGCGCCCGCGCATTCTCGCAATACGGGAACTTCGACAGGAAAAATCGTTTGTCGCCAAACCATTATCCCAATTTATTCTTGCCGACTCGGGAGCTTGCTGTCAGCTTGGTTACATAACTAATTAATAAAAGAATGCACCGGCGGGGGCTGGTGCCTAGGGATTAATGGGTCATGAGGGCAGTCGATTTCGACGCGCCGAATCTCGCCGCGCGTCTTGAAGAGCTCAGCCAGGCGGAACTCGATCGTTTGCCGTTCGGTGTCATTTTGATCGACCGCGACGGCACGGTGAAGTTCTACAGCGAATCCGAAGCGCGCCAGTCGGGCTACGGCCAACTGCCTTTGGGGCAGAACCTGTTCGCGCTCACGCCCTGCCTGGGCTCGGACGATTTCGGTGGCCGCATCACGCGCGCCATAGAGGCGGGTCCGGTCGATTTTGAGTTCGGCTGGGTGGGAGACCTGGCCGATCCCAAACGCGATATCCGCGTCCGCGTGCAGTCGTCGCGCCGGGGCGGCGTGTGGATCATGATGCAGCGCGATCCGAATCCCTCGGCGCCGGCTGCCTGATCTGACGATACCGCTCCGCTGCAAATGTCGCGCCGTATTGCGCGCTGCATAGTGCAATGCGCGGCATCAGGCTGCGCGAACTCAATATTACCATTGGCTGTTTGCCCTTTCGTCGGTGCGCCATGCGCTCAACCGCCGCTTTGCGCGGGCGCATGCAACGAAAGTTGCATCCACTAAAGTCGCAAACACCAAAGTTGCATCCACGAAAGTGGCATTGACGAATAGCAGCCGCGCGGCGGCAATACCCTTTCCAAGAATGACGGTCTTGGCTCGTGATCGACGCGGGCCGGACTCAAAAACGAGAAAATGGGAGGAGAGCGCGCACTGTCGCCATGCGCTGACTCAACCAAGCAACAACATTTCGGGAGTGATTTGAGGGGCGACTCGAAAAACCCAAGGGAGGACGTCTGTCCATGTCAAACTTCAAGACACCGCTTAATGCCGGCGTTTCGCGCCGCACACTGCTCACGGCGAGCGCCGGCCTTGCCGGAACCGCCATGCTGCCGCCGATGTTCACGCCGGTCTTCGCCGCCGACCAGCCCGCGATGGGCACCTGGCCGGCCGGTTCGCAAGGCGACACCGTCACCATTGGCGCCACCGTTCCGCGCACCGGCGCCTATGCCGTGCAGGGTGAAGATGAGCTCAAGGGCATGCAGCTTGCCGTCGAGCACATCAACGAAGGCAATCCGCTCATCAAGAAGATCGCGCCCAAGGTGTCGAAGGGCGTGCTCGGCAAGAAAGTAAAGCTGGTGGTCGCCGATTCCGGCGCCAAGCCGAACAACGCGGTGCAGGAGCAGCAGACCTTCATCAACGACAACAAGATCGTCGCCATGACCGGTTCGACCTCGTCGGCGGTTGCGGTGGCCCTCAACAAGTTCGCCGAGCGCGAAAAGATCCTCTACCTGGTGGCGATCTCGGGCTCCAACGACACCACCGGAAAGGATTGCACGCGCTACTCGTTCCGCCAGTGCTTCTACGGTCAGACGGCGGCGGCGGCGATCGGCCCGGTGCTGATCAAGCAGTTCGGCAAGAATCGCAAGGCCGCGTTCATGACGCCGGACTACACCTATGGCCACACGGTCACCAAGTCGGTGAACGACTATCTGAGCGCGCATGGCGGCTGGAAGATGGTGACCAATCAGGTCTCCAAGCTGGGCACGCAGGATTACAGCCAGTTCCTGACCAACATCGCCAACTCCGGCGCCGAGTTCATCATTAACGTGAACTGGGGCCGTGACGCGGTGTTGTCGATCCAGCAGGCCAAGCAGTTCGGCCTGACGCCGAAGATGACGATGGTGATCCCCTACCAGATTCCCTTGCTCGCCAAGGAAGTGGGTCCGGAGCTCACCGCAGGTGTGCTGGCGGCTACCGATTTCTGGTGGACGCTGGAGGACAAATATCCGCTGGCCAAGATGTTCGTCGAGGCTTTCTACAAGAAGTACAATTATCGGCCCGCGTGGGGCGCCAATAACGCCTATATGCAATTCGCCGTCTGGGCGCGCATGGTCTCCGAGGCCGGCACCTTCTATCCGCCGGATGTCATCAAGACCTACGAGAAGGGCGAGACGTTCGAATCCACCGTTGGGCCGGTGCATTTCCGTCCCGAGGACCATCAGCTCGTCCGTCCCGTCGTCATCGTCCGCGGCAAGGCGCCGAAGGACATGAAGAACAAGGAAGACTACTGGGAAGTGGTCGAAGTCGTGCCGGGCGCTCCGCTGATGCAGAAGCCCGATGCGTTCGGCTGCAAGCTCGGCGCCTACACCTGACGCAACATGAGGCCCTCTCCGTTTCGAGCAAGACGGGGAGGGCACATTCCTTTCCGCGATGGCTGGACAATGGGCGCGAAGCACAAGCCTTCAAACCCGAGCGCCGGCCGTCGCGGCCTATTTTCTTCTCCGCTGCGGCAGGCTTGAAGGTTGATGCAAGGTGCATGTGATCGGCATAATGCCGAAGATATAGCGTGCGTGAGGTGCGGGCCGAAGGAAGAAGAAAAGAGCGGGCGGAAACGTGATCAACTGGGCTAATTTCATATCGCAGTGCTTCAACGGGCTGGTGCTCGGCGCGCTGCTTGCGTTGATCTCGTCGGGGCTGACGATCATTTACGGCACGCTCGGGGTCCTGAACCTCGCGCACGGCGCGATGTTCATGCTGGGCGGCTACGCCGGCTGGATGGCCTATACCTACACGCACTCCTTCGTCGTCGCCGTGATCGCCGGTTCATTGTTCGTCGCGATCGTCGGCGTGGTGATCGAGCGCGTCATCATTCGCAGCTTCTACGACCGGCCGCACGAAGACCAGTTGCTCGTGACCTTCGGCCTCGGTATCGTCTTCGTGGAGGCCATCCGTTTCATCTTCGGCAGCCTGTCGAAGATGGTGCCGCCGCCGGCGGCGTTCGTCGGGATCACCAATCTCGGCTTCATGATCTATCCGACCTATCGCATTGCGCTGCTCGGCATCGTCGCGGTCGCGCTGGTCGTTCTCTACATTATCCTCTACCGCACCCGTATCGGCATGATCGTGCGCGCCGGCATCGAGGATTCGGTCATGGTCGATGCGCTCGGCATCGACGTCTACAAGGTCTTCATGCTGGTGTTCGGGATCGGCGCCATGGCCGCCGGCTTTGCCGGCATCGTGAATGCACCGGTGGTTTCCATCGCGCCCGACGTCGGCGAGGAAATCCTGGTGCAGACCTTCGTTGTCGTCGTCATCGGCGGCGTCGGCTCGTTTCCTGGCGCCGTGCTGGGCGGCCTGATCGCCGGTGAGATCATCAGCATCACCTCGATGTTCAACCCCGGCTATTCCTACGTCATGTTGTTTGCCGCAATGGTGCTGGTGCTGGTGCTTCGTCCCTACGGCCTGCTCGGCACGGTCGGGCGCGAGTAGGGGCAATCACCTGATGCTCAAGCAAAGGCCCTATCTCGTCGAGCTCATCACCGCCGTCGGTCTGATCGCCGCGCCTTTCGTGTTGCCCTATCTCGACTTCGCGCCCAACACCATCAACCGCATTCTGGTCTGGGCATTGTTCGGGCTCGGCTTCGATATTCTGTTCGGCTTCACCGGTCTGCTGTCGTTCGGCCAGTCGGCCTTTTTCGGCACCGGTGGCATGGTCGCCGCCTATTTGCTCACCGAGGCCGGCTTTCCCTACGTCACTGTGTCGCTGTTTGTCGGCATGATTGCCGCGGCCGCCATCGGCTATCTGATCGGGCTGATCGCGCTGCGACGCACCGGCATCTATTTCGCGATGATCACCGTGGCGATCGCGGAAGTGTTCTATTTCATCGAATTTAATCCGCTCTCGGCCTTCACCGGCGGCGAAAACGGTCTCCCCGGCGTGCCGACGCCGTCGCTTTACCTCGGCTTCACGACAGTCAAGTTCAACACCGACTACACGATGTATGCGTTCCTGGCGTTTTGGTACTTCGTCGGGACGGTCATCGCGCTGCGCATCGTACGCTCGCCAGTCGGACTCATCCTGAGCGCGATCCGCGACAATCCGCTGCGTGCCGCCGCGGTCGGTCACAACATTCACAGTTACAAGCTGACCGCCTTCGTGGTCGCGGCAGCTTATGCCGGCTTTGCCGGCGGGTTGCTCGGCCTGATGCAGGGCTTCATGCCGCCGGACGCCTTTACCTTCGAAACGTCGGGCCAGCTTGTGATGCAGACGGCGATCGGCGGCGCCGGCACGTTGTTCGGGCCTCTGGTCGGCGCCACCGTCTGGCTCTATTTGAGCGACTTCTTCCAGACCACGCTGCATCTCGGCGCGACCTGGAAGCTGGTCCTGGGCCTTGTGTTCGTGCTGCTGGTCACATTCCTGCGCCGCGGCATCATTGGCGGCCTGATCGATCTCGCCGATTTTATTCGCCGCGGCGGCCGCAAGAAGAAAGAGCGGCCGGAGCCGGACATGGCGGCGTATGAAGATGACGACGACGGCAATATCGGGTCGTCCGCGGCGCCTGCGGCGCTCGGCTCCGAAGTCGCGAAGTCGGACGTGGTGCTGCAGGCGACCGGCCTTTCAAAACGCTATGGCGGCGTGATTGCCAACGACAACGTCGATTTCACGGTTCAGCGCGGCGAATTGCGCGGCGTCATCGGTCCGAACGGCGCCGGCAAATCGACCTTCTTCAAAATGCTGACCTGCGAGATCCATCCAACCTCGGGGCAGATCGTGTTCGAGGGTCAGGACATCACGGGCTTCAACGTGACGCAGGTGTGTCAGCTCGGCCTGACCAAGAGCTACCAGGTCAATCAATTGTTCAATCGGTTGACCGTGCGCGAAAACATCACCATCGCGGCGCTGGCGCAGAAGCGCGGCCAGTTCAGGCTCGATCTGCTGCGCGACATTAAGAAAGTCGAGGGGCTCGCGCGGCGTGTGGACGAGACGCTGGCGCTTGTTCACCTGACCAGGCGCGCTGATCTGCCGGTGTCGGAACTCGCTTACGGCGAGAAGCGCCAGCTCGAGATCGGCTTGGCGCTGGCGACGTCGCCGTCGCTGCTTTTGCTCGACGAGCCGCTCGCGGGCATGAGCCCGCGCGAGCGGGTCGAGACCGTCAAGTTGCTCAAGGCGATCGGCCGTGGCCGCACCATGGTCGTGATCGACCACGACATGGACGCCATTTTCGAGCTGGCGGAAACGATCACGGTGCTGCGCGAAGGCTCGGTGCTGGTCGAGGGAACGCCAGAAGAAATCAAAGCCAACGCGGCGGTTCAGGAAGCCTATCTCGGCGGGGTGAACGACGCATGAGCTTGCTCGAGGTCACAGGGCTGAACAGCTATTACGGCGACTCGCACATCCTGTTCGACGTCGCGTTGCGCGTGGAGCAGCACGAAGTGGTGGCGCTGCTCGGACGCAATGGCGCCGGCAAGTCGACCACGCTCAAGAGTTTGATGGGTGTCCTGCAGCCGCGCAGCGGCCGTGTCGTGCTCGACGGGCTCGACCTCGCCGGCGAGAAGAGCCACACGATCGCGCAGGCCGGCATCCAGCTGGTGCCGGAAGATCGCCGCATCTTCGGCAGCCTCAACGTGGAGGAGAACATCCTCCTCGCCGGGCTGACCGCCAAGAGCAAATGGCCGCTCGATCGCATCTACGAGATGTTTCCGCGCCTGAAAGAACGGCGTGGCAGCCGCGGCACCGATCTGTCGGGCGGCGAGCAGCAGATGCTGGCGATTGCGCGCGCGCTGGTGCGCGATCCCAAGCTCATCCTTCTCGACGAGCCGTTCGAGGGACTGGCGCCCGTGATCGTGCGCGATCTGATGAACGCCTGTCGCAAGCTGGTGGAAGCGGGCCAGACCATCATCCTGGTGGAACAGAATCTGGCGGCGACTTTGGCGCTCGCAAAACGCGCCTACATCATCAACAACGGCCACATCGTGCACGAAGGCCCGGCCGGCGAGATCAAGGCCGATCCGGACGTCCTGCAACGCTATCTCGGCGTGTGAGCGCCTCGCTCAGGGTTGCGGGCGCTTGGGCATGGTCTTGGCGAAAACGCCAAGCGTAATGGCGCGGGCGACGTATTGGGCGAGGCAATTGTAGCCGGCTTCGCTGCGCTCGAACTCGTCGGGCACCGGAAGCGTGCCGTCGCGCTCGGCGTGCTCGATGATCTGCATCGCCTCGAAGAATCGGATGATGATCACATTTTCGGCCGTCGCCACCTTGCGCAGGGTGTCGCGGATCTCTCTGTAGTGGGCATCGCGCAGCATCTGCGGCGCAAATTGCAAGCCCACCAGCACCACGTCGACCTTGTGGCGTTTGAGCCAGTCGATCTGGTCCTTGACGATGGTGGCGAATTCCCGGGCGTCCACGTAAGCGAGTGCGTCGTTGGTGCCGACCTGCCAGAGCACCAGATCGGGCGTCTCGAGCGCGACTTCGTTTTTCATGCGCAGCGCGGCGTTGGCGGCGAGTTCGCCGGAAACGCCGCGGTTGATCATGACGACGTCGATGCCTTTCAGCGCCGTTTCGAGCATGGCCTCGATCAGCGCCGTGTAGCCGCCGCCGCGCGCGCCGGCGCGGCCGGGCGCGGCGCCCATGGCGAGGATGCGCAAGGTCTTGCGTTGCGCGAGCGCGGTCGCGACGTTGGGCAGCGGCGATTCCGCGCCGAGCGCGGCCGAGCCGCTTTGACAACTTTTCGACAATGGCGACGGCTTCGCCAGGGGCGTCTGCGCCTGCGCAGGCCCATAGACGAGCAACGCCCCGAGAACGAGCGCGCCTAGGTTTGTCGCGGCGATGGCGCGGGTGCGGGTCGCCAACGCTCTCTTAATTCGGCAAGCCATGCTGTGAGTGCCATGATGATGATGCCAAGAATGACCACGGCGGTGTCGATGGTGAAGGAGCCGCGGTAGTAGAAACGGAAAATCTGTCCGAGGAGGCTCAACAGCGAGCCGATGCAGAACACATACAGCGAATTGCGTCCGAGCATCGCCAGCATGCCGACCAGCGGCGCGACCGCGCGGCCCAGATAAGGCGCTTCGGCTGCCCAGCGGATGTAGCGGAACGCCAGCGAGAACACCGCCACCAGGCACAGCAACTGGACCAGCCGAATCGGCGTGACGTAGGTCTTGTCGGCGATGAAGAACAGTTTCGGCTCGGGCATCGTGGTCGGGTCCGGCCACCAGCCGAACCAGGCCACGAGCACGCCGAGGATCACCAACGGCACGGCCAAAATGCGCAGTGTCACGATGTGGCGGCGCACGAAGGCGCCGATGCCGTCATCGGCCCGCGCCATCGCGAATCCGAGCACGAGCACAACCTGCCAGGCCAGCGGATTGAAAAACCAGGTGCCGGCGACCGGCCAGGTCGGCAGTGTCAATCGGAATGCCAGCACGCAGACATAGAGCGCAAGCGACGCCGGCAACAGCCATGCCGGCGCGGTGCGGTCGATCAGCGCAAAGAACGGCGCCATGACCATCAGCACGACATAGAGCGGGAGGATGTCAAAATAACCCAATTGATGCGTGAGTACGGCAAGCCCGATATGGGTCGGCACGGGGTCGTCGAACACGGCGGCGGCGTTGTGCCACTGCAGCAGCAGCGGGTTGGAGAGTTCGATGGCGGTGAAGGCGAGAACGGCGATGGCCAGCATGGTGATCAGCACTTGCGCGGCGTAAAGCTCGAGCGCGCGGGCGAACAGCCGCATCATCACGTCGCGTGTCGGCATACGGCGGCCGCCGCCATCGGCCATGAGCCTGATCGACCAGCCGGCCAGGAACACGAACAAGTCGGCCGCGTCCGCGATTGAATAGTTGATCAGCGTGTATTTGGAATAGAACAGGCCGGGGATATGGTCGATGAAAATGGTGATGAGCGCAAAGCCGCGCCAGAAATCCACGGCGTTCGGCGCGCGCGGCATGTCTATAAGCCGGCGACCGCGCGAAATCTCGCGCGCCCGCAAAGTCGTCGGAACGGTGTTGGCCACGTCGGCGCTCCCCAAGCGCCAGACGCTAATGAGATGCTAGCGGCTTGCCAAGGCTGCGGCAGGTCGAAGGCGGTCGATCAGCCGAGATTAGGCTGGACGGCCGCGCTGCTCGCGCCGTGGTCGTAGTGGATATGGCCGGGTGGTGCGCGCAGGCTCTCCAGCACATAGACGCGAATGGCAGACGACATGTTGGAACCATGCCGCTCAAGTTCGATCTGCCGCAACAGGTGGGACACGGTGACGCCTTGTGCGTCCGCCAACTCGCGCAAAGCGCGCCAGAACGGCTCTTCGAGACTGACGCTGGTCTTGTGTCCGCCGATAATGACCGACCGCTTGGCAATGGCCGATTTCATTTTCACCCCCGAACATACGATTTGTAGCCGGACCTCACGGCTGATCGATTGCAAACGCCCGAAAGCGCAAGTTGTTCCAAAGTATTTTCACGGCCGGAAAAGCGCTCAACGGCTGGCGCGCTTCTCAGCACGGCAAACGGCCTATTGATACCGCTATTAAAATTTGTCGGAAGGCGCCGACCGCCGTGTCTCGGTGATGGTCGTATTGCAGGTCAGACACCGGAAGACATCGAATTTCACCCCATCTTCATGGGATTTGCTCGCCTGCATCGCAACTCCGCAAAGCGGGCAATGGCGAAGGGGTGGTCTTGGCGAAGCGGTCATTAAATTACAGTCGATGACTTCGCCGATACCGCAATTGATACAGATCAAATGGGATAAACCGGGGGCGAACCGGCGCCGGGAAATACATTTTTCTGATTTATCTCAATGCCGGCGTGTGCGTCTGCGACAAGCTAGCCATATGTGGGAACCGATAACGACCGCGCCTTTCGACCGGGACCTGGAACTCGCCGTGATCGACCAGGATGGGCCGCATGCCTTGGTGTTTGCGTGCCGACGCATCCTCAATGGCTGGGTCAAAGCGGAAACGCGCGAACGGCTGGACGTACACCCGACCCATTGGCGGAAATGGGATCACCATGCCGGCTAGGGCGATTGCAGCTTTCTCTCTTTGGGATTCAATTCGGTGAGCTTGGCCTCTTCTTCGGCCAGCAGCTGCAGGATCGTTTGCCGTTTCGAACTCGTCCACCTCGGTCGCCAGCAGCGACCGGTAGTGTTCAACGTTCAACTGGGCGATCGAACGGGCCATACGCGCGCTTCCGGACTAATATTCGCCATTACGAATATCTTACGCCGAGTTCCGAAAATTGCGAAGGGGAAAGCGCACCCGTGCGGCAACAAGGGCCGTCGGCCGGAATCATTTTGCCAGCGCCGTTGTCGGCAGCATATAGGTGCGGGTTTCATTGCAGGCGTAACAAACGAAAGTGTGGCGCTCCATATCGGGCACGACCAGATGCGGCGTCACCGCAACCGACGTCATGGCGGACCGGCATCGGGGGCAGGGGACGGGCGCCGGTGGCTCTGTGACGATCAATGCAGTCATCGTTGTTGTGTGTTGGGCCGACGAGCCGCGCACCATGGAACACGGACACTCAACAAATCGTTCCTGAAAGGCCCTTCTCTCGGAGGTGTTTTGGGACGCCAAATTTGGAGGCCCGGCCTGGACTTGAACCAGGATCAGGAGCGGTGCCCCGCTCCTCGCGTCGACAGCCATTCCGCCACCGGGCCGGGGTCGAGCCTAGGTGCAGGGGACGGCATGGCAACGCTTGTCGGCCTAAAGGGTAAACGCCGGCCGTCAGGTGCCGTTTAAGGCGCCTTTTGCATCAGATTCGGCCGCAAATCAGGACGACCTTGGTTTCAGGCTGGCCCGGTGTGACACATTGAGCGGTACGCGGCGGGGTGATCTGCGGGGTCTGCTGAAGGGGCGCTTTCGGGTTCACGCAATAGGTGCTGACCAACATTTCGTCCTCGCGGCAGGAAATACTGGCCGCGCTGGTGATCATGCGCAGGCCCGGCGTGCCGGTGAGCCCGATTGGACCGCGCTCGCCTTTGGCACCGGGCGGACCGGCCGGACCGGGCTCTCCTTTAGGGCCTGGCGGCCCGGCCACACCTTGTGGGCCCTGCGGGCCGGCATCGCCTTTCGGGCCCGGCGGCCCAGCGACACCTTGCTCGCCTTTATCGCCTTGCGCCCCTTTCGGGCCCTCAAAGCAGCCGGCAAGCGCGAGCGACATAAGGCCGGTGGCGGCAATCGTGACGGCGCGCATGCAACCCTCCCAGTGGATGGCCTATTGCGGATGGCTTGGCCGTAGTGTGCGGGCTCACTTCCGGCAGTCAACCGCCGCGAGTGGCTGCAATGTCGGCGCCGGTCACTGCGACCACAAACTTGCCGGCACGGCGGCGCCCGGACAGGCCAGTTCGCCGAAGTCCGCTTCCGACAGCGTTCCGATGAAGGTGCATTCGCGGCCGTCGAAGGACAGTACCGCCGTGACCCGCGCGTCGGCCAGCTTGAGCGTGATGCGCCCGTCGACTTCCGGCGGGCCTTCGTGCGTGCACAGACCGACATGACGCACCGTCATCGTCCCCGCGTAACCTTGCGCGCCGGTTGCCGCGAGCGTGGCGGTGAGCTCGTATTCGCTGAGATAACCAAACTTGCCGGAAAGGATCAGCGACTGCGCCTCGGCGGCGGCGCAAAAGCCAAGCAGGAACATTACGGTCGCAATAACTCTCGGCATGGCTCGGCGTTGTCGGGTTTATCGCAAGGCGACAGTATCGGTGAGCGCAACGATGAATGCAAACCGCGTGCGGCGCC
This sequence comes from uncultured Pseudomonadota bacterium, assembly GCA_963720835.1. Taxonomy (GTDB): domain Bacteria; phylum Pseudomonadota; class Alphaproteobacteria; order Rhizobiales; family Xanthobacteraceae; genus Pseudolabrys. The sequence goes on from CAVRHC010000019.1 coordinate 120,971, forward strand.
GGCGGCCTAGTCTTCGACGATCTGGATTTGCGTGCAACTGTCGCATTTGAAATAGCGCGTGCGCGGCAAATCTTTGTTGGTGGGCCGGCCATGGGCGTGGATTGCAACGACCAGCGACAGGCGGCCGCCGCATGCCGCGCACCTCGACGAATCCTTCGCAGCCGCCGGGCCCATGTCGTTGAATTGAAGATAAGATCTTTGGCCGTGTCCAGAAGCCGGCAGGACGCCGGCACCAAACTTATTGTGATGTCGTGCGGGAATAAGCGGCGGGATGCGGCGTTACGGCCGGGCGATCGATCCGGTGACGTCGTCTGTCGTGCGCTGGACCGCGGCTTTGACCGGCGCGCTGCGCACCGCTCCATGATCGCGGGGGAACACGACGCCGCCGACGGCAATGCCGATGACGAAGACGGCGAGTACGATCAGCCCAACCAGGCCGTCTTTGCGCGGCGGCATGACCACCCGCAACTGCTTGGCCAAGAGCTCGTTGTCGTGCCGGTCCACCGCTGCCGTCTCCCCATGTCCCCCGTGCGCCCCAGGCGCGGGACGGGGGCCATGGTGCGGCGCCGGAGCTGAGTTTCCGGTAAACCGGCGCCGGTGGAGACCGGCCTGCCTGCAAACAAGGTCACTAAAAGGTAAGCGGACGGGACGGCTTGGCCCCCACTACCACGGTGCGGCGTCGCTCCCGGGCGCGGACAATCTGATTGTACGGATTGAGGCCACCGCAGATTTTGAAACAGTCCATGCGGGGTCGAAACAGGCGAGGATCCGGCGCCCGGGCGCCGTCCCAATTCAAACAGGAGATTAGGACGCTAAGAAAATTGCAAGAAGGCAATATCCCGGACTCAAATTGTTTTTTGGAAGCACAACCGCAATCGCCATTGCTGGCCTGCGGCGCAGGCTGTCGTGCATGCGGCCGACATCCAATCCGCGTCCGCAAGATCGTTTCTGAATGAAGGTGGCCGCCAACCGAGAGGGCCTTCACTGCACCGTGAGCGGATGAAGCGAACGTTCTGTATAAAAATCGCGGCGGGCGCACTTTGGACAGGCCACGGAAAACTCAGCGGAAAATTTTCGCGACGTATCCACGACGATGGCCGCTCCACAGCGGGCGCAAATGACGCCTTCCGTGGGTGGTTTAGGAGCAGCGACCTTTTTAAAGCTTGAAGCCCACGCCATGATTGATGTCTTTCCATACCGATTGAAAAAGCTGCGGTTTTGAGGCCGCAGCATTCCCAATTTCACAGACCGACCTCAGACAATGATCCCGGCCTGTATTCAATTCTATCTGTGGTTGATATAGTGACTAAATCAGCCATTGGTAGTGTGGCGAATTAGGCCGAACTCAATTTTCAAACGAGGCCACTCGGGGGTCAAAACAGGCCAGGACCCGGCACCCGCAAAAGAACATATTGCGAACTGAGAACAAATAGGGTACAGTGTTGTTTCATCGATTCCGGCGGTGGGGGCGGGCCTCGCGTTGCCGGAGAATCCCGGTCATAAGGAGCGAAACGATGAGTTAGCCAGCCCTGCGTGTCGTCGAAGGATCCTCCATGGACAAGTCGAAGGCGCTCTCCGCAGCCTTGAGCCAGATCGAGCGCCAGTTCGGCAAGGGCTCGGTCATGCGGCTCGGCAAGAACGACAGGGCCATGGACATCGAGGCCATTTCGTCGGGCTCGCTCGGCCTCGACATCGCCCTGGGGATTGGTGGCCTGCCGCGCGGCCGCGTGGTCGAAATCTACGGGCCGGAATCCTCCGGCAAGACCACTTTGGCGCTGCACACCATTGCCGAAGCGCAGAAGAAGGGCGGCATCTGCGCCTTCGTCGACGCCGAACACGCGCTCGATCCGATCTATGCCCGCAAGCTCGGGGTCAATGTCGACGACCTTCTGATCTCGCAGCCGGACGCCGGCGAACAGGCGCTCGAAATCGCCGACACTTTGGTGCGCTCCGGCGCCATCGACGTGCTGGTGGTGGACTCGGTGGCCGCCCTGGTGCCGCGCTCGGAGCTCGAAGGCGAGATGGGCGACGTGCAGCCGGGTTCGCAGGCGCGATTGATGAGCCAGGCGCTGCGCAAGCTCACGGCGTCGATCTCGCGTTCGCGCACCATGGTCGTTTTCATCAACCAGATCCGCATGAAGATCGGCGTGATGTACGGCTCGCCGGAAACGACGTCGGGCGGCAACGCGCTCAAGTTCTACGCCTCGGTGCGTCTTGATATTCGCCGCATCGGCGCCATCAAGGACCGCGACGAGGTGGTCGGCAACCAGACGCGCGTGAAGGTGGTCAAGAACAAGCTGGCGCCGCCGTTCAAGCAGGTCGAGTTCGACATCATGTACGGCGAGGGCATCTCCAAGCTCGGCGAACTGATCGACCTCGGCGTCAAGGCCGGCGTGGTGGAGAAATCCGGCGCCTGGTATTCCTATGACTCGCAACGCATCGGCCAGGGCCGCGAGAACGCCAAGCAGTTCCTCAAAGACAATCCCGACCTCGCCAATAAAATCGAGGCGCAGGTGCGCGCCAATTCCGGTCTGATCGCCGAAGCGATCCTGCAAGGCGAGATGGAAAAAGACGACGACGATGACGAGGCCGCCGCCGAAGCTTGAAAGGATGCGGGCACGCCGGCCGCTAGCCATTCTGTGCTAGCGCCCGGTGCCGGTCACGGTGAAGAGGGTGACGCCTCGATCCAAGGACCGGCGCAGGAGCGGCAGGATACGCCGCAAGCGGACGAAGAGCCGCAGCCTGCACAGCCCAAGCCGGCCCATTCTGACGTTGAAATTGAAACTGCAACTGCGGCTCCTCCTGCAATTGCATCGGCAACGCCGAACGACGAGCCCGCCGCCGTGATCGCGTTTGCGGACCGGCTCAACAAGACAGACGCGGCGCAAGCGCGCGCCGTGAGTTCGGAGACGGGTGGTCTTGTGACGACCCACCCCAAGCCTGCCAAGCGCAAGAACGCGCGCGAGCGGGCCAAGGAGAAGTACGCCAAGGACGGGACCACGCCGATGACGGCAAAGGCGAAGTCCGAGGCGGAAAAAAAGTCGGAGAAAAAGGCGAAGAAACTGGCGGAGAGGAAAGCCAGGAAAAGCAAGGCAGCCAAAGTCGTCTAATCGGCCCGCCTGAGTTTGCGTAACGCGTTGCTTGCGTCCCCCGTATCGCCCCCGTCGGAACCCGGCTGCGTAAAGCGGCCGCCACCGAGGACGGGGGCGATCGCGCGTTTTGGGGGCGGCGCAGGCGATGGCCGCGAACGCGGCGGTCGTCGCCCGCACGCGGGTCCGGCTTCGCCAGCCGGACACGGGCGCTAGCGGGCGACCCAGCCGTCACCGAATGCGCCGGAGTTGACGGGATGGCCGCCCCGCGTGGGCGCGACGGCTTCTGGGGGCGATTGCCGGGCCTTCCTAGACTTCCCACCCCCCCATCGCTAAATAGCCTGCGAAACATCAAGCCGGACGGGCCTTTAGAGCCGCTTCCGGGGGTTAAAAAAGCGGCAGCCGGGCCGCCAAACCGCCACCGGCGGCCAAGGTGAAAAAAGGCAACAATGAGCGGCGTCAACGAGATCCGCAAAAGCTTCCTCGATTTTTTCGCCCGCAACGGCCATGAGGTCGTCGCGTCGAGCCCGCTCGTGCCGCGCAACGATCCGACGCTGATGTTCACCAATGCCGGCATGGTGCAGTTCAAGAACGTGTTCACCGGGCTCGAGTCGCGCTCCTACAGCCGCGCGGTCACCGCGCAGAAATGCGTGCGCGCCGGCGGCAAGCACAACGATCTCGACAATGTCGGCTACACCGCCCGCCACCACACCTTCTTCGAGATGCTCGGCAACTTCTCCTTCGGTGATTATTTCAAGGAGCGCGCGATCGAGCTGGCGTGGAACCTGGTCACCAAGGACTATGCGCTGCCCAAGGACAAGCTCCTGGTCACCGTCTATATCGACGACGACGACGCCTTCAATCTGTGGAAGAAAATCGCGGGGCTGCCGGATTCGAAAATCCTGCGCATCGCCGGCTCCGACAATTTCTGGCAGATGGGCGATACCGGCCCGTGCGGCCCCTGCTCGGAAATCTTCTACGATCACGGACCGCACATTGCCGGCGGCCCGCCCGGCTCGCCCGAAGAAGACGGCGACCGCTTCATCGAGATCTGGAATCTCGTCTTCATGCAGTACGAGCAGCGCGAGGACGGCGAGCGCGTGCCGCTGCCGCGGCCCTCGATCGACACCGGCATGGGGCTCGAACGCATCGCCGCCGTCCTGCAAGGCACGCACGACAATTACGCCATCGATCTGTTCGCAACCTTGATCCGCGTCATCGGCGAGATGACCGGCGTCGAGCCGGACGGTCCGCAGAAGGCCTCGCACCGGGTGATCGCCGATCACCTGCGCGCCTCGGCCTTCCTGATCGCCGACGGTGTGTTGCCCTCGAACGAAGGGCGCGGCTACGTGCTCCGCCGCATCATGCGCCGCGCCATGCGTCACGCCGAATTGCTCGGCGCCAAAGACCCGCTGATGTACAAACTGGTCCCCGCGCTCAACCGCGAGATGGGTCAGGCTTACCCGGAACTCATCCGCGCCGACGCGCTGATCACCGAGACGCTGAAGCTGGAAGAAACCCGCTTCCGCAAGACGCTCGAACGCGGTCTCGCCATTCTCGACGAGAAGAGCGCCGGCTTGAAAAAAGGCGACATGTTCGACGGCGACACGGCGTTCACGCTCTACGACACCTTTGGCTTCCCGCTCGACCTGACGCAGGACGCGCTGCGCCTGCGCGGCATTTCCGTCGACATCGCCTCCTTCACCGACGCGCTCGAGCGCCAGCGCGACAAGGCGCGCGCCTCCTGGGCGGGATCGGGCGATGCGGCGCAGGAAACCGTGTGGTTTGCGATGCGCGACAAGGTCGGCGCGACCGAATTTTTAGGCTACGAGGCCGAGAGCGCCGAGGGCATCGTCTCGGCGCTGGTGAAAGACGGCCAGCAAGTGCCCGAACTGAAAAAAGGCGAGAGCGGCGCGGTGGTGGTCAACCAGACCCCGTTCTACGGCGAATCCGGCGGCCAGGTCGGCGACACCGGTGAAATGCGCCGCGAGGGTGTGCACGTTGCCGTCACCGATACGCAGAAGAAGGCCGGCGACGTCTTTGCGCACCTCGTCACGGTGAAAGAAGGCACGTTGAAAGTCGGCGATCCGCTGCTCCTCGAAGTGGATCACGCGCGGCGTGCCGCCATCCGGCAGAATCATTCCGCCACGCATTTGCTGCACGAGGCGCTGCGCCAGGTGCTCGGCGATCATGTCGCGCAAAAAGGTTCTCTGGTCGCGCCCGATCGTCTGCGCTTTGACTTCTCGCATCCCAAGCCGATCTCGGCGGACGAATTGGAGCGCGTGGAAGACATCGCCAACGACATCGTGTTGCAGAATGCCGCCGTCACGACGCGGCTGATGGCGCAGGACGATGCGATCGCCTCGGGCGCGCGCGCGCTGTTCGGCGAGAAATACGGCGACGAGGTGCGGGTGGTTGCGATGGGCGAACTCCAGCAATGCCCTGGGCTGGTCGGTCGAACTGTGCGGCGGCACGCATGTCAAGCGCACCGGCGACATCGGCGTCATTTCGGTCGTGGGCGATTCAGGCGTTGCCGCCGGCGTGCGCCGCATCGAGGCGCTCACCGGCAAGGCGGCGCGCAAAGCGGCCAACCATCAGTTCGAACTGGTCAAGGCGGCCGCCGCCGAACTCAAGGCGCCGCCGGAGGACATGCCGGCGCGCGTCGCCTCGCTGCTCGAAGAGCGCAAGAAGCTCGAGCGCGAGCTTTCGGAAGCGAAAAAGAAGCTCGCCATGGGCGGCGGCGGAGGCGCGCAAGCGGCCGACGACGTGCGCCAGGTCAACGGCGTGAAGCTGATCGCGCGCGCGGTCTCCGGCATCGAACTCAAGGACCTGCGCAGCCTCGCCGATGAAGGCAAGAAACAAGTCGGCTCCGGCATCGTCGCCATTGTCGGGCTCGCGGACGACGGCAAGGCTGGCATCGTGGTCGGCGTCACCAAGGACCTGACCGAGCGTTTCAACGCCGTCGATCTGGTGCGCAAAGGCGCCGAAGCGCTGGGCGGTAAGGGCGGTGGCGGCCGCCCCGACATGGCGCAGGCCGGCGGTCCGGACGGCTCCAAGGCGGAGGCCGCGCTCAAAGCCATCGAGGCCGCGATCGGCGTGTAGCTTTACCTCTCTCCAAGCGTGGCAAGAGGGAAGCGGTTCTTTGACTAACCGCAAACCCGCCATGGCCGTCTGCTGTAGTAATATTTGAACGATTCCAGCGAAATGTCGGGTTCCCATGGCTCGCGACACGATCAGAGACCTGCGCCGGCGCCTCTACCTGCTGCTCGAGCAGGGGCCCGTCGGCGACGGCATGAGCGTGTGGGTCGACCGCGCTCTGGTCTCGCTCATCCTCGTCAACCTGGTTGCGGTCGCTCTCCAATCGGTGCCTGCGCTCGACGACCGCTACGCAATTGTTTTCGGAGCCATCGAGGTTTTCTCGCTCATCGTTTTCACGCTCGAATATTTTGCACGATTGTGGGTCGCGGCCGAGCACGTTCCGCACCGCCATCTCGAGCCCATGCGCGCGCGCCTGAAATACGCGCTCAGCCCCGCCGGTCTCGTTGATCTCATCGCGGTGCTGCCGTTCTGGTTTGCGCCTTTTCTGCCGGCAGACCTGCGCGTCTTGCAGGTGTTCCGCATCGTGCGTTTCTTCAAGATCACGCGCTATTCGCCGGCCATGCGCTCGCTGCTCGAGGTGCTGTACCGCGAGCGGCGCGCGCTGTTCGGCTGCCTGGTCATCACGCTCGGCGTTGCGCTCGCCGCCGCCGCGCTGATGCATCTCGCCGAAGGCCGCGTGCAGCCGGACAAGCTCGGCACTATCCCGCAGGCGCTGTGGTGGGCGATCGTCACGCTCGGCACCATCGGCTATGGCGATGTGGTGCCGGTGACCGCGCTCGGAAAATTGATCGCGAGCGGCACCATCGTCGTCAGCCTGATCGTGATTGCGCTTCCGGTCGGCATTATCGCCACGGCGTTCGCCGACCAGATCCACCGGCGCAATTTCATCGTGACCTGGGGCATGATCGCGCGCGTGCCGTTGTTCGCCGAGCTCGACGCCGCCGCCATTTCCGACATCATGGGGCTGTTGCGGGCACATGTGGCTGAGGCCGGCGAGACCATCGTACGCAAGGGCGACCCCGCGCATTCGATGTATTTCGTCGCCGCCGGCGAAGTCGAAGTGCTCCTCAAGAAAGGGCGGATGCGCCTCGGCGTCGGCCAGTTCTTCGGCGAGGTGGCGGTGTTGCGCCGTGCACGCCGCTCGGCGACCGCCATCGCGACGGTGCGGACCAATCTGCTGGTGCTCGATGCGCAAGACCTGCGCGCGCTGATGCAGCGCGACCCGCGCGTCGCCCAGCGCATCAAGGACATGGTCAGCAAGCGCGTCGGCCGCGAGGTGATCACGCCCAAAGGCGATATCGTGGCCGAGGAGATTGAGGAGGCGGCGGAGAAGTAGTGCTTTGTCCCTCGCCTTTCAGGGGAGGGACATGACGGCTACCCCATCGCCTTCTTCAAATTCTCATCGACCTTGTCGAGGAAGCCGGTGGTGGTGAGCCACTTCTGGTCGGGGCCGATCAGCAGCGCCAGGTCCTTGGTCATGAAGCCCGCTTCCACCGTATCGACGCACACCTTTTCCAGCGTGGTGGCGAATTTGGCGAGCGCGGCGTTGTTGTCGAGCTTGGCACGGTGGGCGAGCCCGCGCGTCCAGGCGAAGATCGAGGCGATCGAATTGGTCGAGGTCTGCTCGCCTTTCTGATGTTGGCGGTAATGGCGTGTCACCGTGCCGTGCGCGGCTTCCGATTCCACCACCTTGCCGTCCGGCGTCATCAGCACCGAGGTCATCAGCCCGAGCGAGCCGAAGCCTTGCGCCACGATGTCGGATTGCACGTCGCCGTCGTAGTTCTTGCAGGCCCAGACATAGCCGCCCGACCATTTCAGCGCCGCCGCCACCATGTCGTCGATGAGGCGGTGCTCGTAGGTAACCTTCTTGGCGGCGAACTTGTCCTTGAACTCCTTTTCGAACACTTCCTCGAACAGTTCCTTGAAACGGCCGTCATACTGCTTGAGGATCGTGTTCTTGGTGGAGAGGTAGAGCGAATAGCCGCGGTTGAGCGCGTAGTTCATCGACGCGCGCGCGAAATCGCGGATCGAGCCGTCGAGATTGTACATCGCCATGGTGACGCCGCTCTCCGGCGCCTTGAACACTTCCTTCTCGATCACCTTGCCGTCGGTGCCGGTGAATTTGATCGAAATCGTGCCGGCCGTCGGAAACTTGAAATCGGTGGCGCGATACTGGTCGCCATAGGCGTGTCGGCCGATGATGATCGGCTTGGTCCAGCCCGGCACCAGCCGCGGCACGTTCTTGCAGATGATCGGCTCGCGGAAGATGGTGCCGCCGAGGATGTTGCGGATAGTGCCGTTGGGCGAACGCCACATCTCCTTGAGGCCGAATTCTTTCACGCGCGCCTCGTCCGGCGTGATGGTCGCGCATTTCACCGCGACACCGACTTCCTTGGTCTTGTTGGCGGCGTCGATGGTGATCTGGTCGTTGGTCTCGTCGCGCTTCTCGACGCCGAGGTCGTAATAGAGCAGGTCGATGTCGAGATAAGGATGGATCAGCTTGTCCTTGATGAGCTGCCAGATGATGCGGGTCATCTCGTCGCCGTCCATTTCGACGACGGGGTTCGCGACTTTGATCTTCGCCATGGAAAAACCTTCGGGAAAACGGGGGAAAGGCACGGGAACGGGCTGCCGGCGGGCGTGGCTATAGCATCCCGAAAGGGGGTGCGAAAGCGGCCAATTGCGCGCGCTTTCGTGAGGCCGGCCGGCCCGCTATACCGCCGGGCAACGGAGGCCTTCCATGCCGGGTGCCGGCACCGACAAGACCAAACGCTGGATTGCGACGCCGGCGCCGATCGTGGTGCTGGTCGAGCCGCAGCTGGCTGAGAACATCGGGGCGGCCGCTCGCGCCATGGCGAATTTCGGCGTCTCGCGCCTGCGCCTGGTCAAGCCGCAGCGCGGCTGGCCGAACGAGAAAGCGCGTGTGATGGCGTCCGGCGCCGACCGTGTGCTCGATGCCGCCGAACTTTACGAGACGCTTGCCGACGCGATCGCCGACTGCACCTTCGTGCTCGCCACCACCGCGCGAGGCCACGACCAGGCGAAACCCGTCGGCGGCGCCGACGAGGCGGCCGCCGCGATGGCGGAGCGCGTTGCCGCCGGCGAGCAGGTGGCGATCCTGTTCGGACGCGAGCGCATTGGGCTGGAAAACCACGAGGTTGCGCGCGCCGACATGATCGTGACGCTGCCGGTCAACCCGGCCTTTGCCTCGCTCAATCTCGCGCAGGCGGTGGCGGTCGTCTGTTACGAATGGTTCAAGTGCGCAACCAGCGGCGAATTGCCATTCGCGCAGCCGGAAAAATCGCCGCCGGCCGCCAAGCAGCAGTTCGACGCATTTTTCGCCGATCTCGAGCGCGAACTGGAAAAGGTCGAGTTCTTCCGCCCGGAAGAAAAGCGCGCCACCATGCGCATCAACCTGCGCAACATCTTCACCCGCATGCTGCCGTCGCAGCAGGACTTGCGCACGCTGCACGGCGTGCTCACCGCGATCGCGCAGGGGCGCAAAGGACCGGCGCGCGGCGGCGTGCTCGACGCCGACGAAGCCACGCGCCTGCGCGCCATCATTGCCGAGCAGAACAGCGGCGGGCGGCAGGGGCGCAGCCCAGCGCGTGGCCTGGCACGGCTGCTCAGGCGCAATCCGACCGAGGCCGAGCGGCTGTTATGGCAAGCGCTCACCAACGACCGCCGCTTTGCGGGCCGTGGTTTCAAGCGGCAGGTGCCGGTCGGCCCGCACATTGCCGATTTCGTGTCGTTTCCCCTCAAATGCGTCATCGACCTGGTGCCATGCGAGGAGAGCGAGGAGGCAAATTCAAACCGCGCGGAGCGGCGCGCTTATCTGGAAGAGCGCGAATACCGGGTGGTGCAGGTGAGCGTAGCGGAAGTGGAACAGGGGCTGGCGAGGGTGTTGGATCGATTGGCTACCGCGGTTGGCTAGGACTGGTTATCGTTCGCGAAAGTCCGACCTTTCAAATCAAACGAAAAAAGGAACCGAGATGGCCGTCGTTCTCCCGCAACCGGTTTACAAGCCGCTGTTCGACATTACCCGGGCGAGTCATGTCATTCATCGTGTCCGCGATCTTCAGGCAAGCAAAGCCTTCTATGTCGACCTGCTGGGCCTCGCTGTCAGCGATGAGACGGCGTCCACGATCTGGCTCCGCGGCATGGAAGAAGGCTGCCACCATAGTCTCGTTCTGAAAGCGGGCGAACCCGGCTGTGAACGCGCAGGTCTCCGTGTCCTCACGGAAGAGGATCTCGTTCGTGCGCATGAGCATTTCAAGGCTGCGGGACTTCCGGTCGCATGGGTCGAAGTCCCGCACCAGGGCCGGACGTTGCACACCGTCGATCCCGCCGGCACACCTTTGGAGTTTTGCGCCGTGATGGAGACGCGTCCGCGTCTATTCCATCATGTCGAAGCCTATCGGGGAGCGGCGGCCCAGCGCCTGGATCACTTTCAAATTCTGACGCCCAGGGTTCAGGAGAGCCTGAATTTCTATGTGGCCATGGGCTTCCGGCTGTCCGAGTACGTCGTGCACGAAGGCGGTGAGAGGTTGTTGATGGTCTTCCTTCAACGGAAAGGAAACCCGCACGACATCGTATTTGCAGACTCTCCCGGGCCACGCATCCACCATGTCGCCTATACCGTGCCGGATACGAGCTATCTCATGACAACCGCCGACCTATTCGTGCGCGCTGGCTGTGAGTCGCAGGTCGAGTTTGGCCCCGCGCGACATTTCAGCCCGGGGCTCGCGCGTTTCCTTTATTTGCGAGATCCGGACGGCCATCGCGTGGAACTGTTTCCGAGCCATTACCAGACCATCGATATTGAAGACGAGCCGATGCGCTGGGAGGTCCCGCATTTTCAGATTGGTGGATGGCAAAATCCGCCTCAGCGATGGTTCGACGAGGCAACATATTTCACGGAAAGCCGGCCGGACTGACATTGCAGGTAAAAACCGCTTGTGGCGCGCGGCAGACATTGGACGACCGAATGCAAGCGTCCGCTTCGGGGTCAAACCGAAAGCGCACAGGGCGCTTGCCCGCTACTTCAGCGCCTTCAGCACGGCCGCCGCGCCATCACGCAAGAGACCGAGGTCGCTGCCGACGGTGATGAACTTGAAGCCGCGCTTGGCCAACGCAAGCGCGCGATCGGCGCTGCTGCAATAGATGCCGGGAATCTTGCCGGCCTTCTGCGCCGCTGCGCAAATACGGTCGATGGCGCGCTCGACTTCCGGCGCGGTCACGTCCTGCGCCGTGCCTGCAGACAATGCCGTCGACAGATCGTAGGGACCGATGAACAGCGCATCGATACCGTCGGTCGCCGCGATGTCTTCGACGTCGTTGAGCGCGGCCGGTGTCTCGATCATGGCGAGCGTCAAGGTGTTTGCGTTTGCCTCACGCAAATAATCGACGGTTGCGGGCGCGTCCTTGCAGCATCATCGCGCGTTGCGGGCCGAAGCTGCGTTCGCCGCGCGGCGGAAACTTGGCGACGCTCGCAAAGCGCTGCGCATCGCCCGCACTGTTGATCATCGGCGCGATGATCGCTTCGGCGCCGCAGTCGAGTGCGCGCGACACGAATGCGAAATCGTTGAGCGGCACGCGCACGACCGGTGCGGCGCCGGCGTGATGCAAGGCGTTGATGCCGGCAAGGAGCGAAGCGGTGTCCCACAATCCGTGCTGCATATCGAGCACCATCGCGGCGAAGCCTTCGCGCGCGATCGCTTCCGCCGCAATCGGAGAGGCGAGCGTGCACCAGCCGGCAAAGACGGTTTCGCCGCCGCGCAGGCGGGCGGCGAGCGAGAAGGCGGCCACGTCAGCCGCTCTTGGCAATCTCGGCAACGGCCCGAGCCAGCAACTCGCTCATCTGCGCGCGCACCTGTTGCTCGGTGGCCTTGCCTTCGAGATCCTTCATCACCTTGCGCAGCACGTCGTCGTCGCCCGGCTCCTCGAAGTCGGACATGACGACCTCTTTGGCGTAGGCGTCGGCTTCCGCGCCGCTCTTGCCGAGGAGGCCGGCGGCCCACAGGCCGAGCAGCTTATTGCGCCGGGCCATGGCCTTGAAGCGCAGTTCCTCGTCATGCGCGAATTTCTTCTCAAAGCCTTCTTCGCGTTTGTCGAAACTTGTCGTCATTCGCGCCCCTCGGGTTTGACACTCTAGCCTGCACCGAAACCGCCGCTTGCGCCGGTCGGGTCGACGGTGCACATATGGCCTCGCGCCTTGCATATCGCCAGGTAAGCGTCAAGGCAACACAAACCGGCTTTATTGCGGCGACATTGCAAAGTGGAAAAGGCGGGATTACCTCGATTGTACTGCCCGGACCGATCGGCTAGGTTGGATTCTGTCTCCGGTTGTGTTGTCGCGCACGGCGCGAGCGCTTCCGGTGCCGCCGCCGCGGATCTTTAAGTCGTACGAAAACAGGAGCCACGGCAAACCCGATGGACTTTCACAAACCACGGTACACGCCCATGAGCCGCCGTCGCCGCATCTATGAAGGCAAGGCGAAGGTCCTCTACGAAGGCCCGGAGCCGGGAACGCTGATCCAGCACTTCAAGGATGACGCGACCGCCTTTAACGCCAAAAAGCACGAGGTCATCGAAGGCAAGGGCGTCCTCAACAACCGCATCTCCGAATACGTGTTCCAGCACCTCAACGACATCGGGGTGCCGACCCACTTCATCCGCCGCCTCAACATGCGCGAGCAATTGATTCGCGAAGTGGAGATCATTCCGCTCGAGGTAGTGGTGCGCAATGTCGCGGCAGGATCGCTGGCGCAGCGCCTCGGCATCGAGGAAGGCACGCAACTGCCGCGCTCGATCATCGAATTCTACTACAAGAACGACGCGCTCAACGATCCCATGGTGTCGGAAGAGCACATCACCGCGTTCGGCTGGGCATCGCCGCAGGAAATCGACGACATCATGGCCCTGGCCATCCGCGTCAACGACTTCCTCTCCGGCCTGTTTCTCGGCGTCGGCATTCGGCTCGTCGACTTCAAGATGGAAGCCGGCCGGCTGTGGGAAAACGACGTCATGCGCATCGTCGTCGCCGACGAGATCAGCCCCAATTCCTGCCGGTTGTGGGACATCAAGTCGAACGAGAAGCTCGACAAGGACCGTTTCCGCCGTGATCTCGGCGGTCTGGTTGAAGCCTATACCGAAGTCGCAAAGCGCCTGGGTATCATGAGCGAGGGCGAGCGTCCGCAAGGGACGGGCCCGGTGCTGGTGAAAGGCTAGGCAAATCGCCTGTTTTGCCGCTGAAGGGCGGTGTGAATTGTGCGGTGCCCGGCCTTGTGCCGGGCACAGGCGTCTTTAGGTTAGGTGAAAACGCGGCCCGGCGACTGCCGACCGCGACTTCATGTGATAAGCACCCAGCCAATGAAAGCCCGCGTCACCGTCACCCTGAAATCCGGTATCCTCGATCCGCAAGGCAAAGCGATCGAAGGCGCGCTGCGCTCGCTCGGGGTCGACGGCGTCACCGCGGTGCGCCAAGGCAAGGTTTTTGACGTCGAATTAGAAGGTACCGACCCCGCCAAAGCGGAAGCGCTGCTCAAGCAGGCCGCCGACAAACTGCTGGCCAATACGGTGATCGAAAACTACAAGGTCGAGGTCTTGGGGTGACACCGCATTGGCACGCGGGAGCGGTTGCAGCGGCCCTCGCGCATCCTTTTCGGGCGGCCGCCGTTCTAGTTTCGATTTTTACGCCGGGCACAGCGTCCGCACAAATCGACCGCGCTCTGCTTAACGCGGCCCAGACCACTGTTCAGATCACCACGCATGCGGCCGAGCCGGACAAGTGGGATTCAACGAGTTCGCTGAACGGAACCGTCCGGGTCTTCAAGTGCAAGCCGCAAGTCTGCCGCGACCCTATCGCGGTGTCGTTCACGTTCCTGAACGGTTCGGTGACGCCTCCCGACCCGAAGGCGCTTAAAAAGTTTGCTGACGTTGAACTGCCGAAAACAATCCGCGCCGCCGCGGCAGCGCGCAGCGTCATGTCCGGGGTGGTCGAACAGATCGATACGTTGTCTTCGACGACCGCGACGCTGAAAGGCCATCCGTCCGCCCTCAACGAAACGAGATTTACCCGTGGGCGCGTCAAGTCGGTTTATCTGGAAACCGGGATCATTTTTGCCAATCCGCTTGTCATCCGGGTCGAGTCGCGCTCGGTGAACCGCAAGCTCGCGCAAAAATCGCTGACCGAATTTATCGAAAACATGCGCATCGTCATGAAGCGGGGGCCAAAAGTGCCGCAGCCGGGCAGCCCGCGCCCACCGAAAACACAAGATCTCTAGAAGGATAAAGGGTGTCGATGAAATCCGCCGTTCTCGTCTTTCCAGGCATCAATCGCGAGCGCGACATGGCGCGCACGCTTAAACTCGTGTCCGGTGTCGAGCCGGCCATGGTCTGGCACACGGAACCTGAGCTTCCCGCCGGCATCGACCTGGTGGTGATCCCGGGCGGCTTTTCCTACGGCGACTACCTGCGCTGCGGGGCGATCGCGGCGCGCAGCCCCGTGATGGATGCCGTGCGCGCGCATGCGGAGAACGGCGGACTTGTGCTCGGCGTCTGCAACGGCTTCCAGATTTTGTGCGAGGCGGGGCTCTTGCCAGGCGTGCTGATGCGCAATGAGAACTTGCGCTTCATCTGCCGCGACGTCTATTTGCGCGTGGAACGCTCCGACACGCCGTTTACCCGCGGCTACAATGCAGGCCAAGTGATCCGCGTGCCGGTCGCCCACGGCGAGGGCAATTACATCGCCGACGGCGAGACTATCGCCAAGCTGGAGGGCGAGGGGCGGGTGATCTTCCGCTATTCCGCGCCCGACGGCATGGTCGATCCGAACTGGAACCACAACGGTGCCATCAACGCCATTGCCGGCATCGTCAGCGCGCGCGGCAACGTGCTTGGCATGATGCCGCATCCGGAAAACCATGTGGAAGCGTCCGTCGGCCCGACTGACGGGCGCGGGTTGTTTGCCGGCCTCATGGAGGCGCTGGAAAAAGCGGCGTGAATAGCGTGATCCCCAACGAAGCCCCCATTACCCCCGAATTGATCGCCGAGCACGGCCTCAAGCCGGACGAATATCGGCGCATTCTCGATCTGATCGGGCGCGAGCCGACGCTGACCGAGCTCGGCATCTTCTCGGCCATGTGGAACGAGCATTGCTCGTACAAGTCGTCCAAGGTTCATCTGCGCGCGCTGCCGACCAAGGGCCCGCACGTCATCCAGGGCCCGGGCGAGAATGCCGGCGTCATCGACATCGGCGATGGCTTGGCCTGCGTGTTCAAGATGGAAAGCCACAACCATCCGAGCTACATCGAGCCCTATCAGGGCGCGGCGACCGGCGTCGGCGGCATTTTGCGCGACGTGTTCACCATGGGCGCGCGGCCAATCGCCTGTCTCAATGCTTTGAGCTTCGGCGCGCCCGGCCATCCGAAGACGCGGCATCTCGTTTCCGGCGTGGTCGCCGGCATTGGCGGCTACGGCAACTCGTTTGGCGTGCCGACGGTCGGCGGCTCAGTTCGCTTCCATGCACGCTATGACGGCAACTGTCTGGTCAACGCCATGGCGGTCGGCATTGCGCGCAAAGACAAGATTTTCTATTCGGCCGCTTCCGGCGTCGGCATGCCGATCGTCTATCTCGGTTCCAAGACCGGCCGCGACGGCATTCATGGCGCCTCGATGGCGTCGGCCGAATTCGACGACGACTCGGACGAGAAGCGCCCAACCGTGCAGGTCGGTGATCCATTCTCGGAAAAGCTTCTGCTGGAAGCCTGCCTTGAAATTATGGCCAAGGGCTGCGTCATCGCCATCCAGGACATGGGCGCGGCGGGCCTGACCTGCTCGGCGGTGGAGATGGGCGCCAAAGGCGATCTCGGCGTCACGCTCGAACTAGACAAAGTACCCTGCCGCGAAGAGCGCATGACGGCCTACGAGATGATGCTCTCCGAAAGCCAGGAGCGCATGCTTATGGTGCTCAAGCCGGAAAAGGAAAAAGAGGCCGAAGACATCTTCCGCAAATGGGGACTCGATTTCGCCGTGGTCGGCGAGACCACGCCGTCCATGCGCTTCGTCGTACGCCATCATGGGGATGTGATGGCCGATCTGCCGATCAAGGAGCTCGGCGATCAGGCGCCGGAATACAAACGGGCTTTTGTGAGCGGCATCAAGCTTGCGGCCATCGACGCAACAGGCGTGCCGCTGCCGGAAAATATCGCCGACGCGCTGGGAGCGCTGATCGCCACCCCCGATCTTTGCTCCAAGCGCTGGGTCTGGGAGCAATACGACCATATCATTCTCGGCAACACCGTGCAGCGCCCCGGTGGCGATGCCGCCGTGGTGCGTGTCGAGGACGGACCGAAAGGTCTCGCGCTCACCACCGACGTGACGCCGCGCTATTGCGAGGCCGACCCGTTCGAAGGCGGCAAGCAGGCGGTGGCCGAATGCTGGCGCAACCTGACCGCCGTCGGCGCGCGGCCGCTTGCCGTCACCGACAACCTCAATTTCGGCAATCCGGAGCGACCCGAGATCATGGGGCAACTCGTCGGGTGTATTCGTGGCATCGCCGAAGCCTGCAAGGCGCTCGACTTCCCCGTCGTGTCCGGCAATGTCTCGCTCTACAACGAGACCAACGGCCGCGCGATCCTGCCGACGCCGTCGATCGGCGGCGTCGGTCTGCTCGAGGATTTCAGCAAATCGGCGTCGCTCGCCTTCAAGCGTGAAGGAGAGGCGATCCTGCTCATCGGCGAGACCACCGGCTGGCTCGGCCAGTCACTTTACTTGCGCGAAATCTGCGGGCGCGAGGAGGGTGCGCCGCCGCCGGTCGATCTGATCGAGGAGCGCGAGAATGGCGACTTCGTGCGCGCGCTCATTCTCGACGGGACCGCCACCGCGGCGCACGATCTCTCGGACGGCGGTCTGGCGGTTGCCCTGGCGGAAATGGCGATGGCGTCCGGCATCGGCGCGGTATTGACCGAGGCGCCGACCGACATCCCCATCCATGCCTACTGGTTCGGCGAGGACCAGGCCCGTTATCTCGTGACCGTAGCGGCAGACAAGGCGCAAGCCGTGCTCACCCGCGCGCAGGATCAAGGCTTGTTGGCCATGTCGATCGGCGTTACCGGCGGTGAGGCACTGGCGCTCCCTGGCGAGCGGCCACTGGCGATCGCGGCGCTCACCGAGCATTTCGAAGGCTGGCTTCCGCGCTATATGGCCGGCGGCGTCTAGCCGCGGCTTTGCCTGCTTGTCTTTCGTACTGTTTTTTGCCGGCTCTTGGCGCGGATTTGTTTGCCGACCCGCGCGCGGGATTTTGCGTCGGCTTTTTCTCCTGCGTTTTGGCCGCGCGCCGACGAGATTGTTCTCGGCGCTTGGGGCTTTCGTCGGCGGCGCAGACGGCCGTCTCAAAATCACGATGATCGCGGCAATCAGCATTGAGTACGCGACTGCCACTTCGGTTTTCACAGGCGGACGCCGGTTGCCGTAAGGTGCCGCGTTGAAGTTTGTGAGTTGGTAACTCGCGGTCGGCTCAGTCAGCCAGTCATTGCTGGACATTTGGGCGGCGGCGACGAATACGGGTTGTCCGTCGTCGACCGGCCACGGTGTCGGCTCGCTTTCGCGCTTGGTATTGACGGCGACGATTGTTGGCTTTTCGCTGGCAATCGGCTCAGGCGCTTGGTCGTCGCTAGGCACTTGGTCGGCGACGACTGTTTGCATTTCCCTGACAGAAGGCGCTGGTGTCGGCGTATCAACGGGTACTTGTTTGGCGGGAATGGTCGCCGGTGCCGCGGCGGCGACCGGCTCGTACGGCGGATCCGTGGGCGGAACGACTTTTGCGGCAACCTTTACAGGCGGTTCGCCGTGAACGGGCCCGGGCGTCCAGTTATTGCCATGCAAGAGCGTAATTTTAACATCATGAATGAGACCGACCCGCGTAGACGAATTGCAGTAGCGCATGGACCGTTTGTTGAGATCGATGACACGCCCGCGTTTGAGTTCGCCCAACATCGTTGATCTTGACGATGACATGCTTATCGTCGCACGCGACGAGTGCATAAGTGGGCCGGTAGTTCTTGCCATAGCGGACGCCGCCAAATTTCTTCCGCAAGTCGATCCGGATCGCCGCGGTCCAAGCGGACGGGTCATAGCGCTCGCCCGATGACGTTTTCGTGCGGCCTCCCTCGCGGAATGGATTATACCGCGAAGCAGTGCCGGTGACGGTCGGACTGAGAGACTCCGTATTGAGCAAAGAGCGCAGCGCCTTTCTGTCCGTTGGACCTTTGTCCGGCGCCATTGCGGTCGTGACCGCATTCTCGATCCCAGCGTCAATATCGGAACAGATGCCGGCGGAAATTTCGCCGGCCACGAGGCCTACGCCTACAACGGCCGCAAGCGTCATTTTGCGGCAACGCGGCGAACAAGCCCCTTTTGCTCTGTCAGCAGCTTGGAAACGCGGAGTTGCTGCGGACATGAAAGCGGTGATCAACGCATTTGTTCCCGAATCCTGATCTGCTGCGACGATCGTTTTGCGCGGGCAAAACCCCGTATGGAAAAATATGAAAGTTTCGGTGCAAGCGTAGAACTGCGCTTGCGATGTTGTACGCAGCGGCAAATGGCCGTTATTGGCGGTTCGCCGATAATCCCGCAGCTCCGGCTTGGCGTTTGTCCGCTTTCTATTTGTGCCGATTTGAAAGTTTAATTTTGACGCTATCGCTCCGCAGTGACGGTTTTCTTACGCCATCCACAATTATCTTGCGGTCTTTCATTTCAAATCGAATATGCCGAATGCGTGCTTGCACGAAGCGGACATGGTCGTTGCGGTGACGAATGTCTGTTTTCAGGGCAAGCAGGCCTTTGACCGGGCCACCGGAGCGGCGGTTCGTGCTTGGCGAACGCCCGGTGCCAGCGAAGGCGCTCACCCGGCGTTTCGAAGTCCGGCTGCCGCGCGATCAGGAAATACTGCGGCTTTTCGCCGAAAGAATTCGAAACACCGCGCGCGGTTTACGGTCGTAAAAGCGCGCCAGTCTGGTTGAGGGCCGGATGGACGCCGCCAGGCGCTGTTGTACAGGTGTTGTCTTTGGCGAAAAATTAGGTGCAAATTGCGAGTAGGTAACCGAAATCGTCGGCCCAAGGCCGGTGCTTAAGGAGGCTCACGATGGCGATGGACGCGCGCGAGATCGAGCGCCTGATCAAGGCGAGCCTTCCGGACGCGCAGGTGACCATCCGCGACCTCGCCGGCGACGGCGACCACTATGCCGCGACCGTCATCTCTGCCTCGTTCAAGGGCAAGTCCCGGGTGCAGCAGCACCAATTGGTCTACCAGGCCTTGAAAGGCCAGATGGGCGGCGTGCTGCATGCACTCGCGCTACAGACCGGCACGCCCGATAGCGCATGATCCCGAAATGGGGGCACCGTTTTTCGGACAATATCATGCGCTTGCAGGCATGATGGCCTCGGTCAAGACGCCCGCGTCCGCCGGGGCCAGCAAGCCGACCGCGACGTGGAGCTTGTCCGCCCACCCGTCGTGAAAAGCCGAAGGCACCTTTTCGCCCTGAAAATGGGCGGTTTTTTACGGGATCAGGCCTTGGGCTGGCACGCAATTGTGCGCTACATATATCTGAATCGCGGCGATTGCCGTTAGGGCGCCATCCCCAAAAAGGGCAAAACATCCATGGGTATCGAGCAGTTTATCGACAATGAAGTGAAGGCAAACGACGTTGTGCTGTTCATGAAGGGCACTCCGCAGTTCCCGATGTGCGGCTTCTCCGGCCAGGTGGTGCAGATCCTCGACCATCTCGGCGTCGCCTACAAAGGCGTCAACGTCCTGGAATCGGACGAGATCCGTAACGGCATCAAGTCCTATTCCAACTGGCCGACCATCCCGCAGCTCTACGTGAAAGGCGAGTTCGTCGGCGGTTGCGATATCATTCGCGAGATGTTCCAGGCCGGCGAGTTGCAGCAGGCCTTCAAGGACAAGGGTGTTTCCGTCCACCAGAGCGCCTAAAGCGGCGCGCGCTTGGGCCGGAAAATCCTTCTCGTCCTGGCGACGATCGTCGATCTCGCCATCGCGGCGTTGCTGATCGGCATCTCGGGCTTTTTGTTCGGGACCGGTCCCGAAAGCTATCATGGCGGAATTTGGTTTGCGGCGGCCTATATGGCCGCCATTATTGGTTGCGCGGTCGCACCGGCGACGGGATTCATCCTGAATGCGGGCCAGAAACACAACGCCGCGCAGATTGTCGCCTGGCTGCCGGCGGTGGTCGCGTTTGCCGTACTATTGATCCCGGCGCTCTAGCGGCCGCCAAAACAAAAATCCCCGTCCGAGGACGGGGATTTTGCTTTGTATACGTTTGCCGAAGCGAACGATCGCTCAGCGCGAGTAATATTCCACGACCAGGTGCGGTTCCATCTGCACAGGGTAGGGCACGTCGGAAAAGCCCGGTATGCGCGCCAGCTTGGCGGTCATCTTGGAGCCGTCGACCTCGATGTAGTCGGGCACGTCGCGCTCGGCCAAGCCTTGCGCTTCCAGCACGATCGCGAGCTGTTTGGACTTCTCCTTCACCTCGACGACGTCGCCAATCTTGAGGCGATAGCTCGGGATGGTGACGCGTCGGCCGTTTACCAGGATGTGGCCGTGATTGATGAACTGGCGTGCGGCGAACACGGTCGCCACGAACTTGGCGCGATAGACAACCGCATCGAGCCGGCGCTCCAGGAGGCCGATCATGTGGGCGCCGCTGTCGCCCTTCATGCGGATGGCGGTGTCGTAGATGCCGCGGAACTGCTTCTCGGAAATATTGCCGTAATAGCCGCGCAGCTTCTGCTTGGCTTTCAACTGCACGCCGTAGTCGGAGAGCTTGCCCTTGCGGCGCTGGCCGTGCTGGCCGGGGCCGTATTCGCGCCGGTTGACCGGGCTCTTCGGGCGACCCCAGATGTTCTGACCCATCCGGCGGTCGAGCTTGTACTTGGATTCCATGCGCTTGGTCATCGCGTCCTCGTTTTGTCGAACAGGTTTGAGGATCGCGCCCTCCTCTGTCCCCTTCGGGGACCGACAGGAAAAGCCTCGTAAGCGCAAGGCTTTACCGCGGGTCGCGAAACTTGACCGGCGGGCCATGAGCCCGCCGGATGGCGGCTATTTAGGGGGTGGGGGCGACGCTGTCAAACGGCCCGGGAGCCCAGGCGGCAGGCAGACACTAGGCCACCGCCGGCTCCGGTCGGTCTGCGGCTTCCCCGCCGGCCAAGTCCGGCACGATGCTCGGGAACAGCCGATCGTGCTCGCCGGTGTAAGGGATTTCGCCGGCCTTTAGCAGCGCGTTGTTCTGCATGCGCAAGGCGGCATCGGCCTCGCCATAGAAGAACGGCACGAAGGCGTAGCGCTTGCCCTTGGTGACGGGTGCGACCTGATGCAGCGCGCCGCAGGAAAACACGATGGCGCCGCCGACCGGGGGCGCGTAAGCGCGGCGGCCGAATTCCGGGAAGGTCAGCGTGCCGCCTTCATAGTCGCTGCTGAGGTTGATGGAAGCCGCGAAACGACGGTGGCGCGCGCCGGCATTGACGTTGTCGCGGTGACGGGAGAAATGCCCGCCGCGTGCGGCGTCGTAGCAGGACACCATATAGCGGTCCATGCGCGTGACGTTGAACTGGAAATACCGTTCGATCTCCGGCACCAGCCGAGTGACGATGCGCGCGCGGATGGCTTCGCGCAGTTTGGGCTCGACGATCGCAAGATCCCGGCGGCTTTTATAGCGGTGATCGACCAGGGTCTGGGTCTTGCCGTCGCGGTCGAGCAGGAAGCCGGATTCCGTGCCGCCCATCTCTTCGTAGAACTTCACCAGCAGGTCGCAGAACGGAAATTCGAACACGCGCGGCACGATCAGGGCCGGCGCAAACAACGGGACGCCGGCCGAAGCATCGACCTCAGGCAAACTCTTGAGCAGTCCATCGACCATGGCGGCGTGGCCGTCGGGATGATCGAGCGGGATGTTGGCGATGGCGCGCAGCATCGGGTCAAGCGCGATGGTGCGCGGCGCGCCATCGGCGCCATAGTCGCGCGCGATGTCGCCGTTTGGATCGAGAATGAATTTGCAGGCCGGTCCGCTCATCGCAGCGAGCGCGGCCATGTCACCCGGCAACTCGTCCAGCACGCCGAGAAAGACCAGCCGATCCTCGTCGAACAGCGCGGCATTGGCGCGGAAGGTTTCCAATGCCGCGGCCGCGCGGGCGTCATCGAGCGAACCAAGAAACATCAACACGATCCAGCGGCCGGCTTCGACATGAAGATCGACTGCATGACCGGTCACGGTCTTGGCGCTGAACCAGGGTACGGGATTTCCCAATCCGATCGTCGGTTGAGTGCGGGTATCGAGCATCGATTACATTCCTTGTACCGATGCCTCACATTCGAATGGTCCCATTAAACGCGGCTAAACAAATGGGACGGCCAGCCGATGCGTTAAAACTGCAGTTAATGCAGGGTTTTTCCCTCCGGTTAATGACGGGTTGGCAGGCGTGGTTAACCTCACGCCGGCCTCCTGTATGCGCAAGAAGACGCCGCTTATGCCGGCAGCAGGTTGAAGCGGCCGATCGCCTGCTTCAGTGCCGGCGTGACAATTCGTCCAGACGTAAAGACGATCTGCGCCGCGGGCGGGGACGCGCCTTGCGGCCGCTCGTGCAGCAAATCGGCGACCCGGCGCGCGATCGCCGGTGCCGGATCGAGCCATTCGACCGGCCAGGGCGCGAGCGTGCGGAAGCGCTCGAGCAGCAGCGGATAATGCGTGCACGCGAGCACCACGGTGTCGGTGCGCCGGCCGTCCTGGTCGACGAAACAAGGCGCGATCTCGTCGGCGATTGCGGCATCCGTTGCCGGACGACCTGCGAGCCCGGCTTCGGCGAATGCGGCCAAATGTGAAGAGCCCACGAGCACGACGTCGCAGCCGGCCGCGAACTCGCGGATCAGCGCTTTGGTGTATTCGCGTGACACCGTTGCCTGCGTGCCCAGCACTGCAACGCGCTTGGTCTTCGAAAACGCGCAAGCCGGCTTGATCGCCGGGACGGTGCCGACGAAAAGGACCGCGAAGTTTTCGCGCAAGGCGTTGAGCGCCAGCGTCGAGGCGGTGTTGCAGGCGATCACGACCAAGTCGGGCGTATAGCGTTTGATGGCATCGCCAACCACGTCGAGCACGCGCGCGATCAGCTTCTCTTCCGTTAAATCGCCGTAGGGAAAGGCGGCATCGTCCGCGAGGTAGATCAAGCGTGCGTCGGGCCGGATGGCGGCGACCTCGCGATAGACGGTCAAGCCGCCTAGGCCGGAATTGAAGACGAGGATGGTGGGGCCGGTTGCGGGCATACCGGAGCTAAATCACGGGCCGATTGCGGTGACAATGGGGCTGCTGGAATCCGGCACGGCATCCCGTTTATAGGAACAGGGCGGGGGCGAAACATATGCGTCGTTTAACCGTTTGATCTTGCAAGCGGGTGATCGACGCCAACGTGAGATGGGTTACGCCATGCGACTGAAACATCTCGCTCTCGCCGCTTCCGTACTGCTGGTTTCTGCCGGCGCGGCCGCTGCCGACATCGTCACCGGAGACCTCAACTTGCGCAGCGGGCCCGGCCCGAACTTTGCAATCATTGACACCATGCCGGCCGGTTCGCACGTGCGCGTGCTCGAATGCGGCGCCGGGTGGTGCCGCGTTCGCGTGGCGCGGCATCGAAGGCTTCGCAAGTGCGAGCTATCTGGGCGAGGGCGGGCCCGTCTACGTCGAAGGGCCACCGCCGCCGGTCTATGTGGCGCCGCCCGTCGTCGGTTACGGCTACGCTTGGCGCGGGCCTCGTTACGGCTGGCGCGGGCCTCGGTACGGCTGGCGCGGGGCGGGCGGGCGTTATGGCTACCGCCACGGCTGGTATCGATAGCGATTGTCTGCCGCGCGAAGAGTGCGGGTAACGGTCGTATCGATCAACGGTTCACGCGCGCCAGCAACTGACCGAGCATCAAAAGGCCTTGCGGCCAGAAGCCGAGCTTTGTTTCCGAGTTGATGTGGCCGAGCTCGCCGGCATTGCAGAAATCCGCGCCCCAACTCTGGGCAAAGCTTTGCGCGCGCTCGAACGCGACATAAGGGTCATTGGTGCTCGCGACGACGAGCGCAGGCACCGGAAACGAAACGCGCGGGATGGGCGCAAAGCTGCGCGTCGATGCTGGCGTCCGTTCGTGGCACTCGACGTCGGCCGGCGCCACGATGAAGGCCGCAACGACACGACCCTTGTTGTTGCGCGCGGCCCAGTGCGCGGCAAGCGAACAGGCAAGGCTGTGGCAGATCAGCACTGCCGGGCGCGTGCCGCCGGCAATTGCCGACCTCGAGCCTCGGGAGCCAGTCGCCGAGCCTGGGATTGTCCCAATCGTCCTGCAGGACACGCGACGCGTTGCGCAAGGCGAGGCTCCAGTAGGACTGCCAGTGATCGACGCCGGAATTGCTTAGTCCCGGCAGGATCAGGAAATCGTAGTCGGCCGTCGCGTCGCGCACGGGTTCAAGCGTTCCCGAAGACGCGCGCGAAAATCGTGTCGACGTACTTGAGGTGATGATCGAGGTCGAAATTGGCCTCGAGCTCTTTCTCGCTCAGTTTGGCGCGCACGTCCTTGTCGGATTTCAGCAACGAAAGGAAATCGTTTTCGTCACCGCTCCACACTTTCATGGCATTGCGCTGCACGAGGCGGTAGGCGTCCTCGCGCGCCACGCCTTTCTGCGTCAGCGCGATCAGGACGCGCTGCGAATGGATGAGGCCGCCGAGCTTGTCGAGATTTTTCTGCATGGTGGCGGGATAGACGATGAGCTTATCGACGATGCCGGCCAGCCGCGCCAGCGCAAAGTCGAGCGTGACGGTGGCATCGGGAGCGATCATGCGCTCGACCGACGAGTGCGAAATATCGCGCTCGTGCCAGAGCGCAACGTTCTCCATCGCCGGCAGCGCATAAGCGCGCACCATGCGTGCCAAGCCGGTCAGGTTTTCCGACAGCACCGGGTTGCGTTTGTGCGGCATGGCGGAGGAGCCCTTCTGCTTTTCGGAGAAGAACTCTTCCGCTTCCAGCACCTCGGTGCGCTGGAGATGGCGGAATTCGGTAGCCAGACGTTCGATCGAGGAGGCGACCACGCCGAGCGTTGCAAAATACATGGCGTGGCGGTCGCGCGGGATGACCTGGGTCGAGATCGGCTCGACGCGAAGCCCCATGGCCTTGGCGACGTGTGCCTCCACGCGCGGGTCCACCTGCGCAAACGTACCGACCGCGCCCGAGATGGCGCAGGTGGCAACTTCTTCGCGCGCGGCATGCAGGCGCCGCCGCGCGCGCGCGAATTCCGCGTAAGCCTGTGCGAGCTTCAGCCCGAAGGTGGTCGGCTCGGCATGGATGCCGTGCGAGCGGCCGACGGTGGGCGTGAGCTTGTACTCATAGGCGCGGCGTTTGAGCGCCGCGAGCAGAACATCGACGTCGGCAATGAGGATGTCGGCAGCGCGCACGAGCTGCACATTGAGGCAGGTGTCGAGCACGTCGGACGAGGTCATGCCGGCGTGCACGAAACGCGCCTCCGGTCCCACGATTTCGGTCAGGTGGGTGAGGAAGGCGATGACGTCGTGCTTGACCTCGGCTTCGATGACGTCGATGCGGCCGATATCGAATTCAACGTCCTTGCCTTTTTCCCAGATCTTCGCGGCGGCTTCCTTCGGGATGATTCCGAGTTCGGCCATGGCGCTCGCCGCATGCGCCTCGATATCGAACCAGATGCGGAATTTCGTCTCCGGCGACCAGATGGCGGTCATCTCGGGGCGGGCGTAACGCGGGATCATCGAGGCCTCGTCGCGGTCAATGGACCGTCTGTATCTGACCCGTTGCCCTGAAAAAGCAAGGCGGGACGGTGGAAAACGGCCGCTAACCTAGGACGCGCCCGCGTTGCGGGCCCGATCGAGCAGGTCCGCCACCTTCTCCGGCGCGGCGAGGTGACGAAATGCGAGCTTCCCGGTGTAATCGACATCTTCAAGTTTTGTCGACTGGTCGGACGCAAAGT
Source organism: uncultured Pseudomonadota bacterium (assembly GCA_963720835.1). Classification (GTDB taxonomy): domain Bacteria; phylum Pseudomonadota; class Alphaproteobacteria; order Rhizobiales; family Xanthobacteraceae; genus Pseudolabrys. The sequence goes on from CAVRHC010000019.1 coordinate 147,201, forward strand.
AAAGGTGCCCGATGCCCGGCCGCACCGGCAGGATCTCCAGTTTGTCGTCCATGTCTGCGAAATTGATGCTCACCACCTGCCGCCGGCTGACGGTGTCGTGCTTGATGATGGCGCGGCGGTTGGTGATCGCATAGGTCGTCCCTTGCGCGGAATAAAGCAGCACAAAAGGCGCCGCCGTCAGCGCGAGCCCCGGCGCGAGCGCGAACATTTCCCAGCCTTCGCCAAGGCGCCCGAGCAGCCAAAGTGCAATAGCGCCCGCGCTCCACGGAATGCCGATCCACCATAGCCAGCGTGCGCCGTGCAGGGTCGAGGCGCGGTCGGGTCCGCTCGCCCAGTGTATGGTTTCTCCGGGCGCGAGCACGCCGGCAAGCGCCGCGCGCTTACGCGGCGGAACGACGCTGGTGTGCCATTTTACTTTGGCGGCGTCCGGCGATGTCAGGTCAGGCGGCATGCGACACTTTGGTGGGTCGCACGTGCCGAAAAGTTCACGCCGCTTCCCCGCGCGCCATCGCGCCTGCGTTGCGGATGGCTTCGATGTTGGCTTTGTAGTTGCCGCCCTTGAACACGGCGGAACCGGCGACCAGCACATTGGCGCCGGCGCGAACGACGTCCGCCGCATTGGCGGCGGTGATGCCGCCGTCCACCTCGATGTCGATCGGCCTGCCGCCTGCCAGCGCGCGCACGGCGGCGATCTTGTCGAGCTGCGAGGCGATGAAGGCCTGGCCGCCGAAGCCGGGATTGACCGACATCACCAGCACGAGATCGACCAGGTCGATGACGTTCTCCAATGTGGAGACCGGCGTGCCGGGATTGAGCGTGACGCCGGCCTTCTTGCCGAGGGCGCGGATGGCCTGCAGCGAGCGGTGCACGTGCGGGCCTGATTCGACATGCACGGTAATGATGTCGGAGCCGGCCTTGGCGAAGGCGTCCAGATACGGATCGCACGGCGCGATCATCAGATGCACGTCGAAGATCTTCTTGCTGGCTGAACGGATCGCCTTCACCACGTCCGGGCCGATGGAGATGTTGGGCACAAAATGGCCGTCCATCACGTCGACATGGATCCAATCGCAGCCGGCTTCATCGATGGCGCGGATTTCGTCGCCCAATTTGGCGAAGTCGGCCGCAAGGATCGACGGCGCGATGGTCAACGGGCGCATGGCGTGTCTCCGAATGGGGACCGCGTATCACGGGGCCGGGCCGGGGGCAACGCGACGGCGGAGGCGGTCTTCGCGCGGTGATTTCGGTCCGGTACCCGGCAAGTTTTGCCCATCCGTTCAGGGAACGCACTGCCGCCGGCGTCAACCATTGTGGAAAACCGCAAGTGCCACCGTCAATTTCGTGCCTTGCGTGGCTGGCGCGGGCCTTGCATGCGTTGCAGGCGAGGAGGAACGCCATGTTCGGTTTAGGTTCGATCAATCTTGCCCTGGGGGCGATCTCGACGGTGTCGTCGCTGCTCGAGTCGGCGGCCGCCGGCCTCAGCCAGGCGGCCGGCAGCACGCAGGTCGCGGCCAGCCAGACTTTCGATACGGCCGCGGCCACGCCGCCCCAAGTCTGCGGTTTCGACTTACGGCGCCTCGAACGAGGGGAGCACCGTGGTGCCGAAATTCGATCAGCGCACGCAGGCGATGCTGCTCGCCTATCAGGAAATGCACCGCGGCGGCTAGCCGCCGCCGTCGCACCGTACCGCCTGCGTGAGCGGGTGCAACAGCGCCGGCATCAGGTAGATCGGGAACTGCACCAGCGCGAAATAGAACCAGGCGAGATCGGGCAGCGAACTTCCAAGCGCCGCCATCACCATTCCGATATTGCGAAAGCCGGCGAGGAAGCCGATCACCAGGCCGCGGTCGAAGCCGGAACGCCAGAAGACCGCAATGCTGAGCGCGATCTGCGCCGCTGAAATGGCGACCACGAGCGCGAACAGTTCGAGCGCGAAGAGCGGATCGGCCAAGACATTGCGCGGCACGCTTTCCATCGCCGCGATGGCAAAAATAAAGACTGCGATTACGTTGAGGCCGTCGATCACTTCCTTCTGGCGCTCGATCCATGCCTGGCCGGCGATGCGCCGGATGGCATAGGCCGTGACGCCGGCGCCGCCGAAAAACAGAAACAGCTTGATGCCGAGTTCGACCGGCGAGAACAATGATGAGCCGAGAAAAAAGTAGCTGAAGGCGACGCTGGTCACCGGCGACATCGCGTTGCAGATGATCAGCGTCACCAGCGAGAAAGCGACGTCGAGCCCCATCAACGCGGCGAAGGCAGCCGAGGATGTGATTGGCGAGATCGCGATCTGCAAGATCATGATCGTAAACAGCGCCGGGATCTGCTTGAAGCCGCAAATCATATAGACGGCGCCGAACAGAATCGGCAGCGCTACCATGACCCAGACCGACGCCAGCAGAGGAAGGCCGGGCGCGCGCAGGTAGCGGCGAAAGGCCGCCGGGTCGGTGCGCAGATAGGAAAACAGCAGCAGGACGAACACCGTCTCGCCAAGATAGGGCTTCACATAGGCCGCGAGCGGCGGCACCGCGAGTCCGAGAAAAATCGAGGCCGCGAGCGCGCGCGTGCCCTGCCGGCCGAGCCACGCGAGCGCGGCGGCGAGGCCGCTCGAGATCGGCATGTGGCTTACGTCTCCGGTGTCAGGGTGTGGCCGCGGGGTTATAGCGGGCGCGGCCGATCCGCTCCATATAAAACCGCGAATGGCAGGTCAGCCGCCGACGAGGACCTTGGAATGGCACGTACCGATGCGATCGTTCTCGGCGCCGGCATCGTCGGCACCTGCGTGGCGCTGCATCTCGCCAAGCGTGGGATGTCGGTGGCGCTGGTCGACCGGGCCGGGGTGGGCGAACAGACCTCGTTCGGCAATGCCGGCATCATCGAGGGCAATACGATTTTCCCGCCGGCCTTTCCGTCCGACTGGCGTTCGCTCGCGCGCATTGCGCTCAAGCGCGCGGGCGAAGCGAATTATCACCTGTCGTTCTTGCCGAAGGTCGCGCCTTGGCTGCTGGCCTTCCGCGCCGCTTCGCAGCCAAAGCGGCTGATCGAAAACGCGCATTTGATTCGCCCGCTGTTTGCCAGCGCCGTGCGCGAGCACGAAGTCTTGATGGCGGAGGCGGGCGCGTCGCATCTACTGCGCAAGACCGGCTGGCTGAAGGTGTTTCGCCGCGCGACCTCGTTCCACGGCCTCAGCCGCGAATTCGATTTGGCCGCCGCGCTCGGCCTGCCGATGCAGGCGCTCGATCCAGACGGCGCGCGCGATCTGGAGCCGTCGCTTGCGCCGGTGTTTCAGCACGCGGTGTTCTGGCCGCAGGCCGCGAGCATGAGCAATCCGTATGGTCTGACGCGCGCTTATGCAGCCGCCTTTCGCGCCGCTCGGCGGCGTGATGGTCACGGGCGATGCGCGATCGCTGCACAGGACCGGTGGGGCTGGCGCGTGGAGACCAACGAAGGCGGCGTCGATTCGACCAAACGGTGGTCGCGCTCGGACCCTGGGCGCCGGACGTGCTTGCGAAGTTCGGTGTGCGGCTGCCGATGGCCGTCAAGCGCGGCTATCACCGGCATTTCTCGGCGAGGGCAATGCGACGCTGTCACGGCCGGTGCTCGATGCCGACGTCGGCTACGTCATCACGCCGATGGAGATGGGCATTCGCATGACCACCGGCGTCGAATTTGCGCCGCGCGATGCGCAACCCACGCCGGTGCAGTTCGACCGCGTGATGCCGCGCGCGCGCGAACTGTTTCCGATCGGACGGCGCGCCGACGAGACAACCTGGATGGGATGCCGGCCGTGTTTTCCGGATTCGCGGCCCGTCATCGGCCGCGCGCCGGGTGCAGCGGCATGTGGCTTGCGATCGGCCACGCGCATTGGGGGCTGACGCTCGGGCCGGCGACGGGACGGATGATTGCCGAGATGATGGCGGGCGAGACGCCGTTCGTCGATCCGGCGCCGTATCGGGCGGAAAGATTTCTCCTAGCGCCGCGAACTTGTCCTTCCAACTCGGCAAGCTTCCCGGGAAGGGGAGTGCGGTCGCCTCATAGACGCCGCGCGCGACCGCGCGCGCCATCACATTGGCGGCGACCATGCCGAGCGCGGCAAGGCCATAGGCCGGATCGGCGAGCGGTTTTGCGCCCATCGCCGCCGCAAAGACGGTGTCGCCGTCGAGCGGCGTGTGCACCGGATAGATCGCGCGCGCCAGCCCGTCCTGCGCCATGACGGCGAGCCGGTTGCATTGCGCCTTGGTCAGCTTGGCGTCGGTGGCGATCAGCGCGAGGGTGGTGTTTTCGTTCGGGCCGCCTTTGGCGCGAATTTTCAGATCGGACGCCGAGAATGATTGCGGCCAGCCGCTGCCGCCGAATTCCTTGTTCTGCTCGAACGGCGCCGCCCAGAAATGCGGTCCGTCGCCGACGATGACGCTGCCGACGGCGTTGACCACGACCAGCGCGCCGACGGTGATGCCGTCCGCTGTCGTGGCCGAAGCCGAGCCGACGCCGCCTTTGAGCGTCGCGGTGGTGGCGCCGAGGCCGGCGCCGGCGCTGCCGAGCGCGAAATCGCGGCTGGCGGTTTTGGCGGCCTCGTAGCCGAGTTCGCGATAGGGCGGATAGCGGCCCCAGTTCTTGTCGCCGCCGTTGAGCAGGTCGAACATGATCGCCGCCGGTACGATCGGCACCACGGCATCGCGGATGCGGAAGCCGCGGCCTTGCTCGCGCAGATAGGCCTGCACGCCGGAGGCGGCGTCGAGCCCAAAGGCCGAGCCGCCCGAAAGCACGATGGCGTCGATGCCTTCCACGGTCTGCGCCGGGTCGAGCAGGGCGGTCTCGCGCGTGCCCGGCCCGCCGCCGCGCACGTCGACGCTCGCCACCACGGCTTGTCGAACACCACCGACGGTCGCGCCGGAGCCGAGCTTGGCGTCGCGGCATGGCCGACGCGCACGCCGGCAATATCGGTGATGAGAGTTGCGGTCTGTCGCCATGGCATCACCGCTTATCACATCCGCGCCATTACGGTCAGAGGCACCTTGCCATCGCCACATTGCGCGTGCATGTAGCCGCCATGCATGGTGAAGTCACCTATCCTGGCCGCCCTGATCGCGGGGCTGGTCAGTTTTCTCTCCCCTTGCGTGCTGCCGCTGGTGCCGCCTTATCTGGTGTTTCTGGCCGGCACCTCGCTGGAGCGCTCTTGCCGACCAGGAGCCCGAGCCGCGCGTCAAGCGCGAGACGGTGGCGGCGGCGGCTACTGTTCGTGCTCGGGTTTTCCACGGTGTTCGTGGCGCTCGGCGCCAGCGCCAGCGTCGGTCGGCTCGCTGATCCGCGCTTATTCCGGCCCGCTGGCGACGATCGCCGGCGTGGTCATCATCGTCATGGGCCTGCACTTCCTCGGCGTCACGCCGATCGCGCTGCTGCACCGGCAGAAGCGGCTGGAGGTCGCCAAGCCGGTCGGCCTGTGGGGCGCCTATGTGATCGGGCTGGCTTTCGCTTTCGGTTGGACGCCCTGCATCGGGCCGATCCTGGCGGCGATCCTGGCGGTGGCGGCGTCCGAGCAGACGGTGGCCAAGGGCGCCAGCCTGCTTGGCGGTCTATTCGCTGGGCCTCGGCATTCCCTTCATCATCGCGGCCTTCGCGATCGAGCCGTTCGCCGCGTTTCTCGCGCGCTTCAAGAAGTATCTGCATCGCGTCGAGCAGGCGATGGGCGCGCTGCTTGGTGCTGACCGGCATCGCCTTTCTAACCGGCAGCATCAACCAGATGAGCGTGTGGCTGCTGGAAGCGTTTCCGGCGCTGGGCAAGATCGGCTGACCGAAATGAAAAACCCGCCGCGGAAACCGCGGCGGGTTGATCGGTGACACAGAGCGCGAAGCGGCTATTCCACTTCGGCGTATTTGCCGTCCGTGCCCCACTTGTAGAACACGTAGTCGAGCGTTGGTGATGTCGCCCTTCTTGTCGTAGGAGATCGGGCCCAGCACGGTGTCCCACTTGCCGGCCTTGATCGTGGCGGCGACCTTCTTCGGGTCGGTGGTCTTGGCTTTCTTGGCGGCTTGCGTCCAGACCTGCATGGCGGCGTAGGTGTAGAGCGTATAGCCCTCCGGATCGATGCCCTTGGCCTTGAAGGCGCTTGACCACCTTGGCGGCGGTCGGGCGCTTGCGCGGATCGGGGCCGAAGGTGAACAGCATGCCTTCGCCGGCTTCGCCGGTGATCGACCAGAACTCGTTGGTGGCGATGGCGTCGCCGGAGATCATCTGGCCTTCATGCCCTGCGCGCGCATCTGGCGCAGGATCAGGCCGGCTTCGGTGTGATAGCCGCCGACATAGACGACATCGATCTTGGCCGCCTTCATGCGCGAGACCAGCGCGTTGAAGTCCTTCTCGCCCGCGGTGTAGGCCTCGTACATCTTCTTCCTTCAGGCCGGCCTTGTTGATCGCCTTCTTGGTCTCGTCGGCGAGGCCTTTGCCGTAGGTCGACTTGTCGTGAAGGATGGCGACGTTCTTGCCCTTGTAGTGCCAGCGATGTACTTGCCGGCAACCGCGCCTTGCTGGTCGTCACGGCCGCAGACGCGGAACGTGTTCCACATGCCGCGCTCGGTGAACTTCGGATTGGTCGAGGCGGGCGTGATCTGCAGGACGCCGGCTTCGGCATAGACGTCGGAGGCCGGGATCGACGAGCCCGAGCAGAAGTGGCCGTCGACGAACGGCACTTTCATGCCCGACCAGCTTTTCGGCCACGGCGTGCGCCTGCTTCGGATCGCAGGCGTCGTCTTCCATGACCATCTTGATCTTCTTGCCGAGCACGCCGCCGGCGGCGTTGATGTCGGCGACGGCGAGTTCGGCGCCGTTCTTGAATTGCTGTCCGAAGGAGGCGTATTGGCCGGTCAAGGGCCCGGCGACGCCGATGGTGATATCCTGTGCCGATGCCGCGCCGCCAAGGGCGAGGCAAAGGCCGGCTGCCAATCCAGTGAGCCGCAATATTTTCATGATCTGCTCCTCTCCGCAGCGATAACGATGTCGGCGAGCCGGGGCGGCTCGCAGCGATGGGAACCCTTGGGCTTTATTTTCCAGAAGAATTGCACGGAAGCCACGCTCCCGCCAGTCGTTTCGGTGGATTTTTACGCCTGCGGGCGCCGCTCGCGCCAGCTGAAGGGGCCGGTCTGCTCGTAGAGCCATGGATATTGCCGCGTCATCTGGCGGACACGGGTCATGCGGTAGGAGATCGAGCTGACCGCCATCACATAGAGCGTGTCGACCAGATAGGAGGGCAGCGACAGAAGATCGCCCTGAAACAGCGCGAAATGCAGGAACCGCACCCCGGCGCCGAGCAACACCATATAGGCGATCACGTACCAATAGGGCCGCCAGGTCGAGGAAATGGCCCGGCCAGCCAGCAACGCGGCGCCGCCGCCGATGACGCCGGTCACCATCACGACCTGCAGCCAGGTCTCTGTTGCATAAAGTCCGCTCATCTCATCTGCCGTCCCGCGCGTCATTTGCCGGCCGCCTTCCAGATAGGCGGCGCGCACTTCCGGCCGCTGCAACAGTTCGCGTCCTGGGCCCGACATGGTGATCAGGCCGTTGACCATGACGTAGCCGCGATGCGCGAGCCTGAGCGCGTGATAGGCGTTCTGCTCGACCAGGAACACGGTGAGCTTCTCGCTTTCATTGAGCTCGCGGATGGCGCCGAAAATCTGCTGGCCCAGGATCGGCGCCAGCCCGAGCGAAGGTTCGTCGAGCAGCAAAAGCCGCGGCCGGCTCATCAGCGCGCGCGCCGATCGCCAGCATCTGCTGCTCGCCGCCGGACAAGGTGCCGCCGCGCTGGCCGATGCGCTCCTTGAGGCGCGGGAACAGCCGGAACACGCGCGCGAGGTCGTCGTCGAAATGGGACTGGTCGGTGACGGTCGCGCCCATTTGCAGGTTTTCCAGCACCGTCATGCGGCCGAAAATGCGGCGGCCTTCCGGCGACTGCGCAATGCGCAGGCGCGCGATTTCATGCGCATGCAGGCCGGTGATGTCGCGGCCGTCGAACAGGATGTGGCCTTCGCGCGGGCGCGGGTCGCCGAAGATGGTCATCATCAGCGTCGATTTGCCGGCGCCGTTGGCGCCGATCAGGGCGACGATCTCGCCGGCATTGACGTCGAGATCGACGCCTTTGAGCGCGATGATGTTGCCGTAATAGGTCTTCACGCCGCGCACCGCGAGCATGGGCGCGGCCGACGCGGCCGCCGGCGGCGGCGATGGAGACGGGTTCACGCTCACAGGCCGACCTCCGCGTGGGCTTCGTCGATCTCCTCGTCCTGCACGCCGAGATAGGCGGCGATGACCTTGGGATCGTCGCGCACCGCCTGCCGGTCGCGCCGTCGGCGATCTTGATGCCGTAATCGAGCACGACGATGTGATCGGAGATTTCCATCACCACCGACATGTCATGCTCGATCAGCAGGATCGAGGTGGCGTGCTCGGCGCGGATGAACAGCAGAAGCTCATTGAGCTCTTGGCTTTCGTGGGCATTGAGGCCGGCGGCCGGCTCGTCGAGGCACAACAGCACCGGGTCGGCGCACATGGCGCGGGCGATTTCGAGCCGGCGCTGGGCGCCGTAGGGCAGCGGCGCCGGCCGCGATCGTCGGCGCGGTCGAGAAGGCCGATGCGATCGAGCCAATAGCGCGCCTTGTCGGTGGCCGCGCGTTCGGCGGCGGTGAAGGCTGGAAACCCCAGCATGCCGAGAACGGTCATGCCGGAGGCGCGCATCAGCGGATTGTGCTGCGCCACCATCAGGTTTTCGAGCGCGGTCATGCCGGCGAACAGACGGATGTTCTGGAAGGTGCGGGCGACGCGGGCGAGCTTGGGGATGCGGAAGTCGAACAGGCGTTCGAGCAGATAGGTCGTGCCGTCGGCATGGGTGAGGCGGATCATGCCGACGCTCGGCTTGTAGAAGCCGGTGATGCAGTTGAACACCGTGGTCTTGCCGGCGCCGTTGGGGCCGATCAGCGCGGTGATCTCGCCGCGCCGCGCGGCAGAAGGAAAGTCGTCGACCGCGACCAGGCCGCCGAAGCGCATCGACAAGATGCTCGACCGCGAGGATCGGATCGGCTGCGGCGTCGGTCATCGCTTCGGTATTGGCATCAGTCATGGCGGGCGTGCCTCCATGACCAGGTCTTGGTGCGCGCCCGCCGGACCATCGGCGTCGATGTCGTGCTCTTTGCCGAGGAAAATCGTGGGCGTGCGCGTCGGCTACCAGGCCGCGCGGCCGCCAGATCATGATCACCACCATGGCGAGGCCGAACACCAGCAGGCGGTATTGCGCGAACTCGCGGAAGAACTCGAAGCCGCCGAGCATGACCGTCGCGGCGATCGACGACGCCGATCTGCGAGCCCATGCCGCCGAGCACCACGATGGCCAGCACCAGGGCCGATTCGGTGAAGGTGAAGCTCTCCGGGCTGATGAAGCCCTGACGCGTGGCGAAGAACGCGCCGGCGAAACCGCCGAACATCGCGCCCATGGCAAAGGCGGTGAGCTTGGTGTTGGTGGTGTTGATGCCGAGCGAGCGGCAGGCGATCTCGTCCTCGCGCAAGGCTTCCCAGGCGCGCCCGATCGGCAGGCGGCGCAATCTGATCGTCACGAAATTGGTGATCAGCGCCAGCACCAGGATGAGGTAGTAGAGAAAAACGATGCGGTGGAGCGGCGACCATTCGAGGCCGAAGGTGTCGGCGAAGCTGCCGGTCATCGTTGTTGAACGGCAATCCGAAAAAGCTCGGCCGCGGCACGCCGGTGATGCCGTCGGGGCCGTGGGTCAGGCTCTGCCAGTTGATCAGCACCAGCCGGATGATCTCGCCGAAGGCGAGCGTCACGATGGCGAGATAGTCGCCGCGCAGCCGCAGCACCGGAAAGCCGAGCATGATGCCCCAGAACGACGCGAGGATGCCGGCGAGCGGCAGGCAGATCCAGAACGAGAACCCGAAATGTTCTCGGCCAGCAGCGCGTAGGAATAGGCGCCGACCGCATAGAAGGCGACGTAGCCGAGATCGAGCAGGCCGGCGAGCCCGACCACGATGTTCAGGCCCCAGCCCAGCATGACGTAAGTGAGGATCATGATGCCGAGGTCGAGCAGATAGCGGTTATGGTAGAAGACGATCGGCAGCAGCATGGCAAAGCCGAGCAAGGCCGGGCCGGCGAATTTGCCGAGCGTTTGCGCCCAGCGCAGCAAGGCCGGCGGAACAAATTGCGCGAGCGCGACGTTGCGGTCGCCGATGATCAAGCTCGCGCACCAAGGCGCCGGCGAAGACCAGGCCGACGATGATCGCCAGCGCTTCCGGCCGGCCTTCAAGGATCAGCGCGCCGGTCGGTCCGGTTTTGGTGCGGATCCCGATCAGCAGCGCAAACAGCCCGAAGGCGACCAGCGCCGACAGCAGCGCGCGCTTGAGCGCCGTGACGATGTCCAGGCGGCGCGCGGTGCTTTGATCGGAAAGAACTGACACGCGGGTTGCGCTCTCTTCAGACCTTCTCGACTTCCGGCCGGCCGAGGATGCCGGTCGGCAGGAAGATCAGCACGATGACGAGGACGGAGAAGGCGGCCACGTCTTTGTATTCGACGGAAAAATAGGCCGACCACAGCGTTTCGATCAGGCCGATCAGCAGGCCGCCCAGCATGGCGCCCGGCAGCGAGCCGATGCCGCCGAGCACGGCGGCGGTGAACGCCTTCACGCCGGCGATGAAGCCGATATAGAAATCGATCACGCCGTAGTACATCAGGTGCATGACGCCGGCGACGGCGGCGAGCGCGGCGCCGATGACGAAGGTGTAGGAGATGGTGCGGTCGACATTGACGCCGAGCAGTGAGGCCATCTTGAGGTCCTGCTCGCAGGCGCGCATGTCGCGGCCGAGCCGGGTGCGGGCGACCAGCCAGGAGAAGATCGCCATCAGCACGACGGTGGTGACGACCACGATGATCTGCACGTTGGAGAGCTGCACCGGGAAGCGTCGGGTCGCTGACCAGCGTGAAGCCGCCCGGGAATCAGCGGCGGCAGCGGCTTGACGCGCGCGCCTTGCACGATCTGCACGTAGTTCTGCAGGACGATCGACATGCCGATCGCCGAGATCAGCGGCGCCAGACGGAACGAGCGGCGCAGCGGCCGGTAGGCGAAGCGCTCGACCGTCCAGCCGTAGAGCGCGGTGAGCGCCATGGCGATCAACAGCACCAGGAAGAGGGCGAGCGGCACCGCGGTGACGCCGATCGCGACCAGAGCGAGAAAGGCGATCAGGGCCAGGAACGCGCTGACCATGAAAATGTCGCCGTGCGCGAAATTGATCATGCCGATGATGCCGTAGACCATCGTATAGCCGATGGCGATCAGCCCGTAGATCGAGCCGAGCGTGAAGCCATTGATCAGCTGCTGGAGAAAATAGTCCATGCGTCCCCTCGTAATTTCCGCATGGCTGCCCGTCCATCTGACAACCGCGATTCTGTCACAAAGCTTAACAGGGCAAGACGGGAGCGGCAACGCCGGGTGCAAACATGTTATTAAGTCGACTTCGTCTATGCAAGTCAGGTTTTGCAGGGGGCTCTGTTCGCCTAAAGGATAAGACCATGAGTTCAAATCTCGAAATCGTCGTCCGGATCGGTGGCGCTGCGCTGGTGTTTTCGCCGCCATGGCGCTGTGGGAGTGGGCGGCGCCGCGCCGGCGAGCTGGCCGCCGGCCGTCGACCCGCGCTGGCCGGGCAATCTCGGCATTCTGGCGATCGACATTGCTGGCGGTGCGGCTGCTGGTGCCGATCACCGCGGTCGGCGCGGCGCTGATCGCGGCCAGCAAGGCTGGGGCCTGTTCGCGCTGCTTGGGCCTGCCGTTCTGGGCGGCGTTGGTCGTCGGGCGTGATCGTGCTCGACCTGGTGATCTATACCCAGCACGTCGTGTTCCATCATGTGCCGGTGCTGTGGCGGCTGCACCGCATGCACCACGCCGACATCGATATCGACGTCACCACCGGCCTGCGCTTCCATCCGCTCGAAATTCTGATTGTCGCTGGCGATCAAGATCGCGGCGGTGGCGGCGCTCGGCGTGCCGGCGGTGGCGGTGGTGGTGTTCGAGGTGCTGCTGAACGCGACCGCGATGTTCAACCACAGCAATGTCGCGCTGCCGCCTCGGCTCGACCGTCCTGCGCGCTGGATCGTGGTGACGCCGCAGATGCATCAGGTGCATCATTCGATCGTGCGGGCCGAGACCGACAGCAATTTCGGGTTCAATCTGCCGTGGTGGGACCGGCTGTTCGGCACCTATCGCGACAGAACCGGCGGCCGGCGAGGAGGATATCGTCATCGGCCTGCCGATATTCCGCGACGTCGCGGAACTGCGCATTACGCGCTTGCTGACGCAGCCGTTCCGCAAGTGCACGCCAGAGTCGTAAACGGTCGCTCGATCAATGCAGGCCGCCGAAGACCCAGATCAGCAGCAGGATCGGCAGCGGAATTCCCAACAGCCAAAGCAACAAATAGCGTCCCATGGTCTCCTCCGTCGCATTTGTGGAACAAGGAACTCCCGGCGGTGCTTCAAGTTCCAACCTGCGGTGCATGGAACGCCCGTCAGGCCTGGCGCGTTGAGTGAATGTCGGGGTTGGGAGTGCGAGGCAGTCGCCTCGCTATAACCCCTTGGAGAAGTCGAAATGAACCAGCAGAATCAAAATCCAAACCAGAAGCCTGGTCAGCAGCAGCAGGGCGGCCAGCAGCAGGGCGGCGAGAAGCCGGGCCAGCAACAGCAAGGCCAAACGCCGCGCCCCGGTCAGGGCGGCCAGCAGGGCCAGAACCGCTGACGCCGACGCCAGCGAAATAACGGAAAGCCCCGCCGCGACGGCGGGGCTTTCTGCTTCAGACACGCAAGACACTCGCCGATGCCTGCGGCGCCATATCTGGCACCGCTCTGCCGCTCTTTCACCTTTAAGGTGATCCACCCGACCGCGGCGCGTTCAATTTCATCTACATCGAAACGATTAGCTCGCGTTCGTCGCTGAACGCATGGACCATCCGCGTCCGCCGCCATTGCAACCTGTTCCAGCTCCTGTTGACGGAAAAAGGTGGTGGCGAACTGAGCTTCGAGACGCAGACCATGCCGTTTTGCGCCCCCACATCATGGTTAAGCGGCTAACAAGTAAGGTAAAAAATTGGTTTACTTTGAACTTCGCATTTGAAACGCATTACGCTGCGAGCCTGGCAAGGAGGAATCCATGCGCAAGTTCTCAGCGGCAGCCGCGGCCTTGATTCTGGCGATCGCCTTTTATTTTACGCTCTTTTGGGGCTACGATGCGTTGCGTATGCTGACCTCGCCGACCTACGGGCTCGAAGCGGTGTGGCGCTCGCAATTTGTCTTCGAGATCGGCCGGTTGTTCGCCCTCTCGCCCCTCGGTCTCATCAAGCTAGCGGCCTTTTTCGCCACGTTGAAGTTGGCCGTCGCTATCATCTGTGCGGTGCATATTCTCGAGCACGTGCGTGGATTGTTCGGCGGCAAGCCCGATACCGAAATCCTTGAAGTTGGACTGCTGCTGGTCGTGTTGATCAGCATCGTGTCCGTCGTTCCCGCGATCTGGTCGCACAATGCGGTGCTGGTCCGTGAACAGGCAATTCAACTGGTGCTTGCGGGCGTCGCGGCCGGTCTTGGCCTCGTCGAACGGCGCGACGAACCTGAGACCGAAGCGGTCACGCTCGCTGAACTTGAATCGACGCGCAGCCCGATCCCGCAAGGCGCAAGCTGGTTCTCGCCCTGGCGCTGACGCGCCTTCGTTCTTCGAAAACGTTATTTCGCTTTCGCCACTTCGGCGATCACGTCGGCGGCTTCCTTGAAAGCGTGATTCGCCGCCGGCACCCCGCAATAGATTGCCTGTTGCAGGATGATTTCCTTGATATCGTCCTCGCTGAAGGCGCCTTCGGTGAGGGCGGCGCGCACATGCATGCGGAACTCATCCCACTTGTCGAGCGCGAGCATAGTGCCGATCACCAGGATCCGGCGCGTGCGCTCGTCGTAATGCGGGCGCGTCCACACTTCGCCCCAGGCCGCGCGCGTGATGAAATCCTGAAACTCTTCGTTGAACGGCGTCTTGCGCGCATTGGCGCGGTCGACCCAGGTATTACCCAGCACTTTGCGGCGCTGCGCCATGCCTTTCTGGTAGCGTTCCGTCTCGTCCATGGCGATCACCCCAAAAGGAAGCCGAGTACCGCTTCAGTATAGGCCTTCGGCTGCTCCAGGTTTGAGATATGGGCGGCGTCAACGCTCGCGACCCTGGCGCCCGGTATTTGCTTTGCGATCTCCTCGCCCACGGCGGGCGGCGTCGCCGGATCCCGGGAGCCGACGATGACCAATGTCGGGTTGGTGATGCTCGGGTTGGAGGCGGTGAAATCCATGTCGCGGATCGCCTCGCAGCAGGCGATATAGCCGGGCACCTTGGTGGCGACGAACATCTCTTTCATCCGGGCGATCTGCTGCGGGGCGCTCTTGCGGAAGTCTTCCGTGAACCAGCGTTGCATATTGGCGTCGACCATGGGCTCAAGGCCATTGCGCTCGACATAGCGAATGCGATCGTTCCACGGCGACTTGTCGGCGTAATGGTAATGGGTATTCGACAGGATTAGTTTATCGACGCGGTCAGGGGCATTGGCACCCAGCCATTGTCCGACCATGCCGCCCATCGACAACCCGCACCAATTGGTTTTGCCGATTTCGAGCGCATCGAGCACCGCGATCACGTCGCGGCCGAAGCGCTCCATCGTGTAGGGGCCTTGCGGCACGCCGGACTGGCCGTGGCCGCGACGGTCGTAGCGAACGAGGCGAAAGCGCTTGGCGAATTCGTCAGCCTGGTCGTCCCACATTCGCAGATTGGTGCCGAGTGAATTCGACAGCATCAGCGCGGGGGCATCCTCTTGGCCTTCGACTTCGACATAGATGGGGCAGCCGTCGTCGGCCGTGATCATCGGCATGGAAAACCTCTCCGGCACCGCAGCGTTGTTGACCGTTTTCACCTCGCGCGACACACATAAGGCGCGGGACGCCGCGAGCAAAGCCCTTTTCATTGTCGTTTGGAGCGATTAAGTCGATGCGGCCGGTCGTCCGACGGCCGTGCGCAAGAAGGAGACCGGCGATGGCGATGACAATGACGGGCGAAGTCCAGCTGCCTGCAACCCGCGAGCTGGTCTGGACAAAGCTCAACGATGCCGAGGTGCTGAAAGCCTGTATCCCCGGCTGCGAGGAGCTCAACAAGACCTCCGATACCGAATTCCAGGCGGTCGCCACAACCAAGATCGGACCGGTGAAGGCGCGCTTTCGGGGCAAGGTTCATCTTACCGATCTCGACCCGCCCAACGGCTACAAGATATCAGGAGAAGGCGATGGTGGCGTCGCCGGCTTTGCCAAAGGCGGCGCGACCGTGGCGCTCAGCGAAAAAGATGGCGGCACGCTGCTGACCTACAACGTCGAGGCGCAGATCGGCGGCAAGCTCGCACAGCTCGGTCAGCGCCTGGTCAATGGTGCGGCCAAAAAAATTGCCGACGATTTTTTCAAGAATTTTGCGGCGCAGGTTGCACCGCAGTAACGACGATCGAATTACCGGGCCGTATTCGCCTTTTGAATCTCTTGACCGGCCCCGTGGCCGGGGTCCAAAGTTAAAGTTGTTCCAAGGCGCAATCCGGGCCAAAAACGCCGAGATTTGTATCCGCACCGCCGCTGCCCGCGACTGGCGGGGCCAAAAATGGGCCTTTGGGCCCCGCAGATGGGAGGACGTTCATGCCTGCCGTATCGATGACGGTGAACGGGAAAGCCGTCACCGGCGAGGTCGAAGCCCGTACCCTGCTGGTGCAATTCCTGCGCGAAAACCTGCGTCTGACCGGAACGCATGTCGGTTGCGATACCTCGCAATGCGGCGCCTGCGTGGTCCACGTTGACGGCATAGCGGCAAAGGCCTGCACGACGCTCGCGCTGCAATGTGAGGGCGCAAACATCACCACCATCGAAGGTCTCGCAGCGAGCGATGGCGCGCTGCATCCGATGCAGGAGGCGTTCCGCGAAAACCACGGTCTGCAATGCGGCTACTGCACGCCGGGGATGATCATGGCCGCGCTCGATATCGTGCGCCGCAAGGGCAACGACCTCGACGAGAAGACCATTCGCGAACAATTGGACGGCAATATCTGCCGTTGCACCGGCTACCACAACATCGTGAAGGCGATTGCCGCCGGCGCGAAGGCCATGGGCAAGGGGGGACCAGCGCGGCAAGCGGCTGAATAAGTTTTCATAAAAAACCAGGGAGGAGACCGCCATGAGCGCAACCGGGATCGGCGCGGCGGTGCGCCGTACGGAAGATATCCGCTTCATTACCGGCAAAGGCCAATATTCCGACGATGTGGTGAGGCCCGGTGAAACCCGCGCCGTATTCGTGCGCTCGCCGCACGCGCGCGCCAGGATCAAAAAAATCGACGTCAGCGCAGCCAAGTCCATGTCGGGCGTGGTCGACGTGCTCACCGGTGCACAGCTTGCCAATGACAAGATCGGCAACCTCATTTGCGGCTGGATGATTCACTCCAAGGACGGCTCGCCGATGAAGATGGCGCCGCATCCGGCGCTGGCGGCCGAGACGGTCAATCATGTCGGTGACGCGGTGGCGGTGGTGATCGCCGAGACGCAGGCGCAAGCGCGCGACGCCGCCGAGAAAGTTGTGGTCGATTACGACGTGTTGCCGTCGGTGATCGATCCGGCAAAGGCCAAATCGGGTCCGCAGATCCACGAGGTGGCGCCGAAGAACACGATTTACGAATGGTCGCTCGGTGACCAGAAAGCGGTGGACGCAGCGTTTGCTTCCGCCAAACACGTCACGAAGCTCGACATCGTCAATAACCGGCTGGTGCCGAATGCGATCGAGCCGCGCGTGGCGCTCGCTGAATACGATGCCGGCACAGATCATCTCACGCTGTGGAACACGTCGCAGAACCCGCACGTGGCGCGGCTGGTCATCTCCGCTTTCGTCGGCATTGCGCCCGAGCACAAATTGCGGGTGATCGCGCCCGACGTCGGCGGCGGCTTCGGCTCGAAGATTTTCATCTATCCGGAAGAGGTGGTCTGCCTGTGGGCGGCGCGCAAGGTGAAACGGCCGGTGAAGTGGACGGCGGACCGTTCCGAATCCTTCGTCACTGACGCGCACGGCCGCGATCACGTTACGCATGCCGAGCTCGCGCTCGACGAGCATGGCAAGATCCTGGCGCTGCGCGCGCACACCATCGCCAATCTCGGCGCCTATATGTCGACCTTCTCCTCGTCGGTCCCGACCTACCTCTACGCCACGCTTCTGTCGGGCCAGTACGACATCCCGCAGATCTATTGCGAAGTGGATGCGGTCTACACCAACACGGTGCCGGTCGATGCCTATCGCGGCGCCGGGCGGCCGGAAGCGGCCTTTGTGGTCGAGCGGCTGGTGGAGGTGGCGGCGCGGCAGATGAGCGTCGACCCTGCCGATCTGCGCAAGCGCAACTTCGTCAAGAGTTTCCCGCACCAGACACCGGTGATCATGGCTTATGATGCGGGCGACTTTAACGCCTCGCTGAAGAAGGCGCTGGAACTTGCCGACGTGAAGGGCTTCAACAAGCGCAAGCGCGAAGCCGCGCGTCACGGCAAGCTGCGGGGCCTGGGCTATTCGGCATATATCGAGGCTTGCGGCATTGCGCCGTCACAGGCGGTCGGCTCGCTCGGCGCCGGCGTCGGCTTGTGGGAATCGGCGGAGGTGCGTGTCAATCCGACCGGCTAGCGTCGAAGTGCTCACCGGCTGTCACGCGCACGGGCAGGGGCATGAGACCACCTTCGCGCAGCTGGTGTCGGAACGACTCGGCATTCCGTTCGAGAACGTCTCAATCGTGCACGGCGACACCGACAAGGTGCAATTCGGCATGGGCACCTACGGCTCGCGCTCCGGCGCCGTTGGCATGTCGGCGATCGTGAAAGCGCTCGATAAGATCGAAGAGAAGGCCAAGAAGGTGGCGGCCTTCATGCTGGAAGCCTCCGAGGGCGACATCGAGTTCAAGGACGGCCAATTCACCGTCGCCGGCACGGACAAGTCGGCGGCTTTCGGCGACGTGGCGCTCAATGCCTATATCGCGCACAAGTTTACCGGCGCGGAACTCGAGCCGGGCCTGAAGGAGACGTCCTTCTACGATCCGACCAACTTCACCTTCCCGGCCGGCTGCCACATCTGCGAGGTCGAGGTCGACACCGAAACGGGCAAGACCGAAATCGTGAACTGGACCGCGATCGACGACTTCGGCACCGTGATCAATCCGATGATCGTGGAAGGCCAGGTGCATGGCGGCATCGCGCAAGGCGTCGGCCAGGCGCTGCTTGAGCACGCGGTCTATAGCAAGGAGGGCCAGTTGGTCAGCGGTTCGTTCATGGATTACACGATGCCGCGCGCCCACGACCTGCCGTCGTTCAACGTCGGCCTCACCGAAACCAAGTCACCGTCCAATCCGCTCGGCATCAAAGGCTGCGGCGAGGCCGGTGCCATCGCTGCGCCGGCGGCGGTGATCAACGCCATCACCGATGCCCTCGGTACCGAAGAATTGAGCATGCCCGCCACCGCCAATGCCGTGTGGGCGGCTTTGCAACGCACGCAATCAGGTCAGGCCGTCGCCGCCGAATAACGGAGACTATGTATGTACAATTTCACCTTCCATCGCCCGACCACGGTCCGCCAGGCCGCGGGCCTGCTGGCGAAAAACCCCGAGGGCAAGCTTCTGGCCGGTGGTCATTCGCTCCTGCCGGTGATGAAACAGCGGCTGGCGCAGCCATCTGCGCTGATCGACCTCTCGTTGGTTGAGGGTCTTGCCGGCGTTGAGCTGAAAGGCCGTTCGGTCGTGATCGGCGCAATGACGCGTCACGCCGATGCCGCAAATTCGCCGGTGCTGCAACAGGCGCTGCCTGGATTGGCTGCGGTGCCGGCTTCGATCGGCGATCCGCAAGTGCGCAACCGCGGCACCATCGGCGGTTCGGTCGCCAACAACGACCCCAATGCCGACTATCCGGCGGCGGTGCCTCGGCCTTGGCGCCACTATCATCACCAACAAGCGGCGCATCGCTGCCGACGATTTCTTCACCGGCATGTTTTCGACCGCGCTCGAGGACGGCGAGATCATCACCAAGATCAGTTTCCCGATCGCCAAGAAGGCGGCTTACGAGAAGTTCAAGCACCCGGCCTCGGGCTTTGCGCTGGTCGGCGTGTTCGTCTCAAAGCGCGGCTCCGACATCCGCGTGGCGGTGACTGGCGCCGGTGCGGAGGGCGTGTTCCGGGTGAAGTCGTTCGAGGAGGCGTTGAAGAAGCGCTTCGCGGCGAAATCGCTCGAGGGCATGAGCATTCCTGCCACTGGCATGAACAGCGACATCCACGCCAGCGCAGAATATCGCGCGCATCTGGTCGGCGTGCTGGCGCGTCGCGCGGTGGCGAAAGCGTAAGCGGCACGGCAACGGGCAGGATCATCGGGAACCGCTCCGGCGGACGGCGTTGAGGCTAGGGGCTTCAACGACCAACGCACGGGGACTTCCGATGATCGAGCCACTCGCAATCGTGACGATTGTCTGGGTCGCGGGCGCGCTGGCTTACGCGCGGGTATGGTCGCACGGACGCGCGGAAAGTGACGGCGAAGACTTGCGCGCCCGCTAAGATTGCGGCTTGTCCAATTCGCCCAGCAGATCGTGCAGGTCGAGCGGCCGCGTATACATGCGCAAGCGAGCCGTCAGGCTTCTGCGGCCATTCTTCCTTCGGCCGGTCCCGGTAGAGTTCGACGCCGTTGTCGTCCGGGTCGCGCAGGTAGAGCGCCTCGGAAACGCCGTGGTCGCTCGCGCCCTTCCAGCGGAATCTTGGCGACGATCAGCCGGCGCAGCGCGTCGGCCAGGAGTCGCCGCGTCGGGTAGAGAATGGCGGTATGGTAAAGGCCGGTGGCGCCCGGAGGCGGCGGAGAGCCGCCGAGGCTCTCCCAGGTGTTGAGCCCGATATGGTGGTGGTAGCCGCCGGCCGAGATGAAGGCGGCGCCGGGCCGGCTGGTGGTCAGCTCGAAACCCAGGACGCCGCAGTAGAAATCGAGCGCGCGCTGCAGATCGGCGACCTTCAAATGGACATGGCCGATGCGCACCCGGGGGTCGATGGCGGGGAGCCGAAGGGCTTGTTTTTCGAGCGTTTCGGGGTTTGACATGGGTGCAAATCCCTCTGGCTGGCCGCGCCTGGCCAGGACACCCCACATGTAAGCTGTCCCCGCGATCGGATAAAGTGTCACCGAGGTAACCGTCGCATGGCCGCTTACACCGCTTCCCGACAGCATCGACGCCACCCTCGCGCTGCTGGGCAAGGCCGACTACATCGCCGACCGGTCGCTGGCGACGGTGCTTTATCTCGCGCTCAAGATGGGGCGGCCGCTGTTCCTGGAGGGCGAGGCCGGCGTCGGCAAGACCGAGATCGCCCGCGTGCTGAGCGAAGGCGCTGGGGCGCAAGCTGATCCGGCTGCAATGCTACGAAGGGCTCGACGTCTCGGCGGCGGTCTACGAGTGGAATTACGGCGCGCAGATGATCGCTATCCGACTGGCCGAAGCGGAAGGCGAGGGCGACCGCGAGCGCATCGAGCACGACGTGTTCTCCGAACGCTTTCTGATCAAACGGCCGCTGCTGCAGGCGCTGGAGCCCGACCCGGACGGGCCGCCGGTGCTGCTGATCGACGAGATCGACCGCACCGACGAGGCCTTCGAAGCGTTCCTTCTTGGAAGTGCTGGCCGATTTCCAGGTGACGGTGCCGGAGCTCGGCACCATCAAGGCGCCGCATCCGCCGATCGTGGTGATCACCTCGAACCGCACGCGCGAGGTGCACGACGCGCTCAAGCGCCGCTGCCTCTATCACTGGGTCGGCTATCCTGACGCCAAGCGCGAACTGGCGATCCTGCGCGCCAAGGTGCCGGGCATCGCCAAGACACTGTCCGAGCAGGTGGTCGCCTTCGTGCAGGCGCTGCGCAAGGAGGACCTGTTCAAGGTGCCGGGCGTCGCCGAGACGCTCGATTGGGCAGGCGCGCTCACCGAGCTCGACGTGGTGGCGCTCGATCCGGCGACGGTGTCGGACACGCTCGGCGCGCTGCTGAAATATCAGGACGACATCGCCCGCCTCGACGGCAGCAAGGTCAAGGCGCTGCTCGACGAGGTGAAGTCGGAGCTGCGGGCGGCGGAGTAACGGAACGTGCATCCGCTCATTCCCGCGCAAGCGAATCCAGTGCGCTTCCGAGGACGAGCGGAGACGGCATGGCCGCCTCGCCGAAAACATCCTCTACTTCGCGCGCGCGTTGCGCGCGGCCGGCACTGCCAGTCGGGCCCGGCGCGGTGCTCGATTGTCTGGAAGCCGTCAGCGTCGCGCGCATCGGCGACCGCGAGGATTTCTACTGGACGCTGCACGCGGTGTTCGTGAAGCGGCATGAACACTCGATCCTGTTCGACCAGGCCTTCCGCCTGTTCTTCCGCAAGCGCGGCTATATCGAGCAACTGATCGCTACCATGCTGCCGGAAGCGGCGGCGACGCCACCGAAGCCGCCGCCGCCGGGCGCGCAGCGCATCCAGGAGGCGCTGTACGCCGGCCTGAAACGAGCGCGAAGAGGAAAAGCAGGAGGTCGAGCTCGACACGCGGCTCACTGTGTCCGACCGCGAGATCCTGCAGAAGAAGGATTTCGCGCAGATGACGGCGGCCGAAATCGCCGCCGCCAAGAGAGGCGATTGCCAAGCTCGCGCTGCCGCTCGATCTGGTGCGCACGCGGCGGCTCGCCACGGCGCGGCGCGGCCAGCATGATCGACATCCGCCGCACCTGCGCGCGAGCATGAAAGCGGGCGGCGCGGTGATCGATCTGAAATATCTCGGCCCGCGCGTGAAGGAGCCGCCGATCGTGGCGCTGCTGGATATTTCCGGCTCGATGAGCCAGTACACGCGGCTGTTCCTGCATTTCCTGCATTCGATCACCGATGCGCGGAAACGCGTGACTACCTTTCTGTTCGGTACGCGGCTGACCAACGTCACCCGCGCCATTCGCCAGCGCGATCCCGACGAGGCGCTGGCCGCTTGTTCGGCCCACGTGGCGGACTGGTCGGGCGGCACCCGCATAGCGTCCTCGCTGCGCGAGTTCAACAAGAAGTGGGGCCGGCGCGTGCTCGGGCAGGGTGCGGTGGTGCTCTTGATCACCGACGGGCTCGAGCGCGACGCCGACGATACCTCGGCTTCGAGATGGACCGGCTGCACCGGTCCTGCCGGCGGCTGGTCTGGCTCAATCCGCTATTGCGCTTCGACGGCTTCGAGGCGCGCGCCAAGGGCGTGCGCACCATGCTGCCGCACGTCGACGAATTGCGGCCGATCCACAATCTGAATTCCATGACCGAACTGGTGCGCGCGTTGTCGGGCGCGCCCGCCAAGGGTTACGATCCGAAACTGATGCTGAAACAGGTGGCGTGAGCCACGGAGGTGCACGATGCTCACCCGCGATGAAGACATTCTCAAAGCCGCCGAGGACTGGCGCAAAGCGGGGCGCGACGTGGCGCTCGCCACCGTGGTGGAGACCTGGGGCTCGGCGCCGCGCCCGGTCGGCTCCAATCTGGTGATCGACAACGAGGGCAATTTCCTCGGTAGCGTGTCCGGCGGTTGCGTCGAAGGCGCGGTGGTGACGGAAGCCATGGACGTGATCGAAAGCGGCAAGCCGAAGATGCTGGAATTCGGCGTCGCCGACGAGACCGCCTGGAACGTCGGGCTGTCCTGCGGCGGCACGATCCGGGTCTATGTCGAGAAGGTGGCTGAAGTGAAACTCGACATCCTGCACGCTCAATACCGAACGCGAAGCGCGGCGCGCCGTGGTACTGGTCACGGACGTCGAGAACGGACGAACAGCGGCTGGTGAAGGCCGCCGACGTCGGAAAGATCCCTAGCGCGCGTGCTGGAAAAGCGCCTACGCATGGCCAAAAGCGGCATGGAGGAGACGCCAAAGGGCCGCGTCTTCCTGACCGTCTATGTGCCGTCGCCCAAGCTGGTCATCACCGGCGCGGTCCACATCAGCCAGACATTGGCGCCACTCGGCAAGATGCTCGGCTATGACGTCACCATCGTCGATCCGCGCACGGCGTTTGCGTCGCCGGAGCGGTTTCCCGACGTGAAGTTGATCGCGGAATGGCCGGACGTGGCGCTGCCGCCGCTCAATGTCGACGCTTATACGGCCTTCGTCGCGCTCACCCATGATCCCAAGATCGACGATCCGGCGCTTCTGCACGCGCTCAAGCGTGATTGCTTCTATCGGCGCGCTCGGCTCTAGGAAAACACATGCCAAGCGCGTGACGCGGCTGAAGGAGGCCGGCTTCAGCGACGCGGCAATCGCGCGCATTCATGCGCCGATCGGGCTGCCCATCGGCGCGGTGTCGCCGGCCGAGATCGCGCTTGCCATCATGGCCGAGATTACCCAGACGCTGCGGCTGAAGGCCGACAAGGAAATGGAGGCGGCATGAAGTTCGGCGCCGTCCCGGTAAAGATGCGCTCGGCGCTACGGCCGTGCACTCGATCCGCCAAAACGAACTCGTGCTCAAGAAGGGCACGCTGATGGGCCGAGAGAGGTCGCTGCGCTGTCGAAAGCTGGCGTCAAGGAGATCGTGGTCGCGCGCACCGAGGCCGGTGACGTGCCGGAAGATCAAGCGGCGGCCGACATCGCGCGGCCATCGCCGGACCCGGTACTCGCATCGACCGCGCCTTTACCGGCCGTTGCAATCTGTTCGCCGAGACGCCGGCGTCCTGGTGGTCGACAAGGACGCCATCAACAGCCTCAACCGTATAGACGAAGCGGTGACGCTCGCCACATTGCAGGCCTACAAATCGGTGGTCGAGGGCGAGATGATCGCGACCGTGAAGATCATTCCCTTTGCGGTGGCCGGTAACGCGCGCGATTCCGCGGTCGCGCAGGCGCGCAAGGCGAAGCCGGTCGTTCGCGTCGCGCCATACAAGGTGAAAAAGATAGGGGTGGTCTCGACGCTGCTGCCGGGGCTGTCGCCGAAGGTCATCGAAAAGACGCTGAAGATCACGGTGGCTCGATTCACCGGCCGGCGCCTCCATCCTCGCCGAGCGGCGCGTGCCCCACGAACAAGACGTGCTCGCTGAAGGCGATCGACGAGGTGCAGAAAGCGGGCGCCGAACTGGTGATCGTGTTGGCGCCTCCGCAATAGCGGACCGTCGCGACGTCATCCCCGCCGCGATCGAAGCGGTGGGCGGCGAGATTGAGCATTTCGGTATGCCGGTCGATCCCGGTAATCTGCTGATCGGAAGCTGCGCGGGCAGGCGGTGCTGGGCGCGCCCGGCTGTGCACGCTCGCCGAAGGAGAATGGTATCGACTGGATCCTGATGCGCTGCTCGCCGGTCTGCCGGTCAGCTGCGCCGACATTACCGGCATGGGCGTCGGCGGCTTGTTGATGGAAATCGTCACGCGTCCGCAGCCGCGCATCGAGCGGAGCCGGAAAAGGGACGTCATATCGCGGCACTGGTGCTGGCGGCGGGCCGCTCCACGCGCATGGGTGCGGTCAACAAGCTGATCGCCGAGATCGGTGGCAAGCCGTTGGTGCGCATCGCCGCCGAGAGGCGCTCGCCTCGCACGCGAGCCCGGTCATCGTCGTCACCGGGCACCAACGTGAGCGCGTGGAAGGCGCGCTCAACGGACTGCCGATCCGCTTCGTGCATAATCCGGACTACGCGGAAGGTCTCGGCTCCTCACTCAAGGCCGGCATCGCCGCGGTGCCGGAGGAAGCCGACGGCGCCATCGTTTGCCTTGGCGATATGCCGCAAGTCTCGAGCGCGCTGATCGACAAATTGGTCGCCGCCTTTGATCCGGAACGCGGCGCGCTGGTTGTGGTGCCGAGCATCGAAGGACGGCGCGGCAATCCGGTGGTCTGGTCGCGCCGCTTCTTCAACGACTATGGCGAATCAAGGCGACATCGGCGCCCGCCACCTGATCAGCTCCTATGCCGAAGCCGTGGTCGAGGTGCCGGTCGAAGGCGACGCTGCTCTGGTCGACGTCGATACCCCTAGTCGCTTTCCGCCGTCAAGGCAGAAATCGAACGCGCTTAAACTGAAATCATTGATCGCCTTGCCCAGAACTCACCGCTATTTCTGAACGAGACGGGGAAGGGAGATGACCGACAGCTTCACGCCGATAATGCGCGCGCTGGTGGCCGCGACCCTGCTGCTGGCGACCGCGGCCATGATGATCGTCGTCGTCAATAACGCGCGCGCTGCCCGGTGCGCTTGCCGTTGGAAGTTGCGGCGCTTTCGGCAAGTCGTTCGATTTTCTCAGCGACGCCGCCGCCCGCAGCAGCGCCTTGTCCCGCTGCTCTGGACAGGCCTGCCGGGTGGTTGCGAGCGTGCGCCGGGGTTGTGCGCCGCGCTGGCGGTCGATTTCGTCAATCCCTGCGCTTCGCACGGCTGGGGCAAGGCGGGCGATCTCGGGCCCGGCCAAAGCGCTGCGCTCAAGTCCTGCTACCGGACCGGCGGCAAGGAATGCGTCATCCGCACATTCTTCTGCGACGCCAAGGGCTGAACCGGCGTTTCTGCTAACTATCTGATTTATCGTTATATTGCGACCCCTTGCCAGGCGCTGCGTCTTGCCATAGATATGACTGACCAGTCAGTCATGTTATGGGTATGACCAAACCTCCGCACACCCAGCCTTCGATCGCTCGCCGTATGCAGGCCTTGCGGCCGGGTGCCGCCGTCGGCCGCCAGCCAGCCAAGCGCACCGCGCGCGCCGAAGACGGAGCGCTGCCCGGCGTGAGGCGATCCTATCGGCGGCGCTCGACGAATTCTCCGCCCGCGGCTTTGCGGCAACCCGCCTCGACGACGTGGCGCAACGCGCGGGCATCGCCAAGGGCACGATTTATATCTACTTCCGCGACAAGGAGACGCTCTTCCAGGAACTGATCCGCTCCATGCTGACCCCGCTGGTCGGCACCGTTGAAAACCTCGGCAAAATCGACATGCCGCTCAGCGAGTTGGCCGAGCGTGGCCGATCTGTTCGTGCGCGAGGTTTAGGCGACGCGGCGCCGGGATGTGATTAGCCTGATGATCGCGGAGGGCAGCCGGTTTCCCGATCTCGCCGAGTTCTACTACCGCGAGGTGCTCTCGCGCATCATCGCGGCGGTGCGCGCGCTGCTTGCGCGCGCCGCTCGCGCGGCGAGGTGCCGGCCGGCCTCGTCAAGTATCCGCAGATCATCGCGGCGCCCGGCCTCGTTGCCATTATCTGGTCGGGCCTGTTCGAACGGTTCGAGCCGATCGATGTGCGCGCCATGATGAAAACCCATCTCGAGTTGTTGTTTGCGCCCAAGGACGGCGCCAGGAGTGAGCCATGAGGATGAAGCTTGCCGCGTATGCGGCGATCGCGCTTGCGGCGCTCTCGCTGCGCCCCGGTTGCGACGAAAGCAATAATCGGGAGCTTTCCAGGGCTGGGTCGAGGCCGAACTTGTGTTCGTCAGTCCCGACGAACAAGGCCGCGTCGAGGTACTTAAAGTTCGCGAAGGCGACAGCGTCAAGAAGGGCGATCTGCTGTTTACCTTGGACGACGATCTGCAAAAGGCCGACGTGGCGGTGCGGGAAGCGGCCGTCAGCACCGCCGAACAAGCCTTCGAACGCGCGCAGCAATTGCTCACCAGCGCCGCCGGCACGCGCAAGACCTATGACGACGCTGTCGCCGCGCTGCGGCAAACCAAGGCCGATCTGGAATGGTCGAAGACAAGGCTTGCGCGCCGCCGCGCGGTCAGTCCGGCCGACGGTCTGATCCAGGAAGTCTATTACCGGCCGGGCGAAACGGTGCAGCCGGGCCGGCCGGTCGTTTCGCTATTGCCGCCCGGCAACCTGATGGGCAGTTTCTTTGCGCCGGAAGGGCTCTTGCCGAAAATCAAATACGGAGAGACGGTGCAAGTTTCATGCGACGGCTGCGAGCAGGGGCTGACTGCGAAAGTCACTTTCATCGCCAAAAGCGCGGATACACCCCGCCGGTCA
>CAVRHC010000020.1:0-11976 GCA_963720835.1 uncultured Pseudomonadota bacterium
ATTTCGTTCATAGATGAATAAAAGCCCACCAAGGTGCGTGCTCAAACAAGGGCATCTAAGGCGCCAGTCCGGTAGGGGTCACCAAAGGTATATAATGAAAATCGCGCAGATCGCGCCCCTGATCGAAAGCGTTCCCCCACGGCTCTATGGCGGCACCGAGCGGATCGTCTCCTACCTGACCGAAGAACTGGTGGCGCTCGGCCATGACGTGACGCTGTTCGCAAGCGGCGATTCGATCACGGCGGCCAATCTCGTCCCCTGCGTGCCTAAGGCGCTTCGGCTCGACGCCAGCGTCCGCGATCCGATTCCCTACTACATGCTGATGCTCGATCGCGTGCGCCAGCGCGCCGACGACTTCGACATCCTGCACTTCCATATCGACCAGTTTCAATTTCCTCTGTTCCGGCCGATCGCGGGCCGCACTGTCACCACCTTGCATGGCCGCCAGGACCTGCCCGATCTGCTTCCGCTCTATCTGGGCTTTGACGACATGCCGCTGGTTTCGATCTCCAACGATCAGCGCCGCCCGGTGCCGAATGCAAACTTCGCGGCAACCGTCTACCACGGCCTCCCGGCAGCTCTGCACCACCCCATCGCGCAGCCGCGTGGCGGCTATCTTGCCTTTCTCGGCCGCATCTCGCCGGAAAAGCGCCCCGACCGCGCCATCTTGATCGCGCGAGCGCTCGGTATTCCGCTCAAGATCGCAGCCAAGGTCGACCGCGCCGACGATGCCTATTTCCGGACGCAGATCGAGCCGCTGCTCGACGGCGCGGGCGTCGAGTTCATTGGCGAGATCAACGAACATCAGAAGACGCAATTCCTGGGCGAGGCGCAGGCGCTGCTGTTTCCTGTCGACTGGCCAGAGCCATTCGGCCTCTCCATGATCGAGGCCATGGCCTGCGGCACGCCGGTCCTGGCATTCCGCTGCGGCTCGGTGCCGGAGATCGTCGAGGACGGCGTCACCGGCGCCATCGTCGACACCATGGAAGAGGCGATCGCGGCTTTGCCGCGCGTCATCGCGCTCGACCGGAAAAAAGTGCGTCAGCGTTTCGAGCAGCGATTTTCCGCCACGCGCATGGCGAAGGATTATGTCGGTGTCTATCGCTCGCTGCTTGAGTCATCGAAATCCCTCGACGCAAAAGCGCGGATTACCCAGCTTCCCTTGCGGAACGGCAAGGATGCGATCATCCTGAGGCCTCAAATTGTTGCCTAGCCAGGACTCGACCGCGACGCTGGTCGAGGAGGCTCCGGAGACCCCCTTCTATATTCCGGGGACAGGAGCCTCCACGCGGCCCCGCCGCACCCTCAAGCATGGCGATTGCTTTGCCGTGCTCGACAGCCATGCCGACATCGGGGCGTCGCCTGGCGGGCCCGACGGCATTTTCTTTTCGGACACGCGTTATCTCTCGCATCTTGGAGATGCTGCTCAACGGCAAGCATCCGCTGCTGCTGGGCTCAAACATCCGCGACGACAACTCCATTCTCACTGTCGACCTGACCAACCCTGACATCTATCTCGATCAGAAGCTCGTGCAGCCGAAGGACATTCTGCACATCGTGCGCACGATTTTTCTCTGGCGCGGCGCCGCCTATCAGCGCCTGCGCATGCAGAACCACGGCGACGAAGCGTTCGACGTCCGGCTTTCGCTCACATTCGCCAGCGATTTCGCCGACCTGTTCGAGGTGCGCGGACTGCGCCGCGAGCGCCGCGGCACCTCAACCACCGAGATCCGCGGCGAAACCGAGGTTGCGCTGAATTACCTGGGTCTCGATGGCAATCGGCGGCAAACGATGCTGCTGTTCGAGCCGGCGCCGGAGCAGCTCTCCAGCAACATGGCATCCTACGCGTTCGAGCTGCAGCCCAACGAAAGCCGGTCGATCTACGTGACGGTGAAGTGCAACCACGGCCTCGGCGAAATCAATCCGCTTCCATTTCGCAAAGGCCTGCGCGCGGCGTTCAACGAGCACAAGACTGCGAGCCGTGGCATCGCCACGATCATCAGCTCGAACCAGATCTTCAACGAGGTGGTATGCCGCTCGATGGCCGATCTCGCGATGCTGACGACCAGCACGCCGCAAGGCCCCTACCCTTACGCCGGAATTCCCTGGTACTCGACCACGTTCGGCCGCGACGGGATCATCACCGCGCTGCAGATGTTGTGGTGCAACCCGCACATCGCCAAAGGCGTGCTGCGGCGGCTCGCCGCCTATCAGGCCAGCCAATTTGATCCACTCGCCGACGCCGAGCCCGGAAAAATCCTGCATGAGATGCGCGGCGGCGAGATGGCGGCGCTGCGCGAGGTTCCATTCGGCCTGTATTACGGCAGCGTGGATGCAACGCCACTGTTCGTGATGCTGGCCGGACTTTACGCCGAGCATACCGGCGACATCGAGACGCTGCGGGAGCTGTGGCCCAACGTCGAAGCGGCGCTGGGCTGGATCGATGGGCCGGGCGATCCCGACCGCGACGGCTTCGTCGAATACCACCGCGCCGACGACAACGGACTGGTCAACCAGGGCTGGAAGGACTCCCAAGACGCGATCTTCCACGCCGACGGCTCGCTCGCGCAGGGGCCGATCGCGCTCTGCGAGGTGCAGGGCTACGTCTATGCAGCGAAGCGCCTGGCGGCGCGCGGCGCGCGCCGGCTCGGCAAGCATGCGCTCGGCGACATGCTCGATGCGGCGGCGACTAAGCTCGCCGAACGATTTGAAGCGGCATTCTGGTGCGAGGACATCGGCACCTATGCGCTCGCGCTCGACGGGCAGAAGCGGCCGTGTCGCGTGCGGACCTCGAACGCCGGGCAGGTGCTGTTCAGCGGCATCGCCGCACCGGAGCGCGCGGAAGCGGTGATGCGCGACCTGATGCGGCCATCATTCTTTTCCGGATGGGGCATCCGCACAGTGGCGCGCGAGGAGCGGCACTACAATCCGATGTCGTATCATAATGGTTCGGTCTGGCCGCACGACAATTCGCTGATCGCAGCGGGCTTTGCGCGCTACGGGCACAAGGATGCGATCGATCGCGTGTTCCAGGGCCTGTTCGATGCCGCGAGCTATATGGACCTGCGGCGATTGCCGGAACTGTATTGCGGCTTCCAGCGCGGACGCCAGCGCGGACCGACACTCTATCCGGTCGCCTGCTCGCCGCAGGCCTGGGCCGCAGGCACACCACTTTTACTTCTACAGTCTTCTCTCGGTCTCGAATTCGACTCGGATCGCAACGAAATCTTGCTGCGCAACCCACGACTGCCGACGTTTCTCGAGGAGGTGACGCTCCGCAACTTGCGTCTTGGCCAATCGGTCGTGGACTTGATGCTGCGCCGACACGGCAACGACGTGTCGCTCCAGGTGTTGCGCAACGAGGGACACATCAGGGTCGCGGCGGTCTATTCGTGACAGCTGCTAGCCGGTGAGCACGGTGACGGGGATTTTGGCGGGCGCTTCGGGGGTGGCTGACGCCGGCATAGGAGGCGGGCACGCCTTGAAAAGCGACTTACGATGGGTCTGGAGGTGCGGCGCAAAAGGGCCCTCACGCCCCGCTTGGCCGCGCGAGCGGACGCTCTCTCGGGCGGCGTGATCGGCTCGGTATCGTGACAGCGTCCGCCTTCAAAGCGTCTTCTGCTTGGCGCCACATTCCTTGCACGTGAACTCGACGCGGGTCTGACCCTTCGGCGCCTTCACGCGATTCGGCGCGCCGCACTTGCCGCATTTTGTCTCGATCCGCGTGTCGCCCTGCGTGATGGTGACCGATTTTCGCTCCATCGCCTCCCGAATGAGGCGTTCGGTTTCCTCGCGCATCGCCTGCTTCGACATAAGGCCCTACCTGCTTGGCATGTTCATGCGGCACTCTCTAGCAGACTCGCGCGGTCACCGCACCGACTATTCCAAATCCAGCGCCATGCCGCATTTCGATGCCAAACGGCTTGTCCCGTCGGGTCCGTTGGATTAGGGCCTGCCGGCTATCCGGCCGACCCAAACCGGCCCGCCGGCGGCAATCTAGTTTTCCGGCAACGTCACGGGCGTATAGCTCCGCGCAGCCGCGTCAAAAACCGCGACCTGGATCACCGGGTAAGTTTGCTTGAGTTTCAAGCCCGCGGTCATGGCTTCTTCGGACGTGTTGAAACGCGTTTTCAATTTTCCGTCGACCGCCAGCACATAACCGTCGCTTGGCATGACATCCGCACGCAGATTTACAGGCCTCTTGGTTTCGTTAAGTTTTATCTCTGGGCGTTTTTCATCTTGGCGCTTTACCGCTTCAACCTTCGGCTCAAGGCTATCGAGTTCTTCGCTCACCGAGCCTTGGTCCAAAGCTTCTTCGCCAATCGCATCTTTGCCCTTTTTCACTTTGCTCATGTATTTTCCCTTGTTATGGAATTAGCAACGCCCGGCGCCGTTCCCGCGGCAAAGGGTGAATTCCTTCGTTAGAAATCGGCAACCACAAGATTGTAGGCGTCGCGCCGGCCGCGAGCGTAAACCCTGGCGGCAACCTCGTAGATCAAATTTCGGTTTTGATCGAAAGCCGACAGCAGACCGACCTCGTCTAGTTGCAGATTGGGCTGAACGTGCTGGAGCGCTTCGCAAGTTACAAAGAAAGAGTTTTCCATCGCGCGGTCGTACCCCCAGAATCGCACCGCCCGCCGCGTGGCATCGTAACTGCGGCTGATATTCGGAAAGTTCACGGTCTGATTGACGGCACCGGACGGCCGCTGCATTGACCATTTCATTGCTGCGCCGCCCCCATCGCAGCATCGGTTGCGTCCAGAATTGGCAGATCGGCTCCGGTCGCATCCATTGCACGCAA
Source organism: uncultured Pseudomonadota bacterium (assembly GCA_963720835.1). Taxonomy (GTDB): domain Bacteria; phylum Pseudomonadota; class Alphaproteobacteria; order Rhizobiales; family Xanthobacteraceae; genus Pseudolabrys. The sequence goes on from CAVRHC010000020.1 coordinate 4,802, forward strand.
GGTCTGGTCGTGATGGTCGACAAGCCATTGTTCGTTGTCGGCGAGATCGATGAAGCTGCGCTCGCGTCGCTGGAATTCGCGCGCTTCGTCGACGTCGTTCGCCATCTTCGCCAATTCAGCGTATTCGGCCGCTTTCGCACGATAGTGCGCGGGCGTGAACATCGCGGGCCTTTCTGTAGGAGGAATTCCCTCAATTACCGTATTCGGCAACCGAGCGAACACTACGTATATAGTGACGCCATACCACTTTATCGAGAGGAGCGGTCCAATTTGCTTAACTGGGCGTATTTCCTCACCTTTGGCCGCTTAACAGGCGCATCCGAATGACCGGCTCGAACGACAAACCCCTCCCCGCCGTCGGCGTCTTCTGGATCGAGGAGGCCGATTATCCCGCGGTGCTTGCGATGTCCGAAGACGGTGCCATGCTGCCGCGCACGTGGCGCGAATGGGTGAAGACGTCCGAAGAGATGAAAAAAGGGCTCGAAGCCTATGGCCACCCGGTCATGAAAGTACGCATCGACCCGGCAACGTTTCCGGCCTGGTGCCACGCGAATGGCACCACGCCGGGCCGAGCCGGACGCAAGGCCTTTGTCGCCGCGGCGGTAAAGGAGCGATACGGCGACCAAAACTGACACGGTCCCACCTGCCCCGAGACGGCGGGCGATCAAGCCAGTTCATTAACACAATGCCTGCTACCAAGCCCGCACTCGGCTTGCGGCACGGAACTAACCTCCAGCCAACGGGCGCGCATGAACTGGGAATATCAGGTCGTCAAGGAAGAAAGTGCGGAAGCCTTTCAAGGCGCGCTCAACAATCTCGGCGCCGAAGGCTGGGAGGCGATCTCCGGAACTTACACGATCGGCGAATTGAAAAGGGTGACGCTCGGACAGGGCATGCCGTCCTCGCTCTCGGTCGGGACGCCGATGTGGGTCGCCGTCATGAAGCGCGCCATCAAGGGATAGACCGCGCGCCGGCCGGCGGCGCGCGGGGCTTTGCCTGCGGCCCCTTGCAACCTCGGCATCAAAAAAAAGCGAGGCGGCGACGAATTGGAAGTCGTGTCCAATCCATCGCCGCCCCTACGTCGGGCTTAAACCGCTTGAGCTACTTCTTCATCTGCTCTTCGTGCGCGGTTTTCACCATGTTGTAGTACAGCTCAAGAATGCGCTCGTGATAGGGATAGACCTGTTTCGCGAACGCCGTCTGCGAATCCAGAACCTTCTTGAAGAACGGATTCGCCGCCGCGTACTTCGCCGTCACCTTCTTTTCTTGGGCGATGAACTTCGGATAGTAGTCGGCCGGCGTGTCCTCGACATGGACCCCGTACTTGTCCTGCAGTTCTTGCAAGGCAACCGCATTGTCGTAGAGGCTGGCGTTGACCGTCTCCATGGCATTCGCCATCACGGCGACGCGGATGATCTCCTGCAGATCCGGCGGCAGAGATTTCCAGAAGGCGCCGTTGAAGATGACGGTGCCGACGTCGGTTTGCTGGTGCAGACCCTGCAGATAGTAGTACTTCCAGATCTTCTGCAGGCCGAGGTTGCGGTCGTCGGCGGGGCCGATCCATTCCGCGGCGTCGATCACGCCGCGTTGCGCGGAGGGGACGATTTCGCCGCCCGGCATTCCGACAGCCGCCACGCCCATGCCCTTGTAGGTCTCGCCCGGAATGCCCGGCGGCGAGCGGTACTTGAACTTGGCGAACTCGTCCATGTTCTTGATCGGCTGCTTGAACCAGCCGAGCGGATCAGGACCCATGGGCTGGATCAGGAACGGCTGCAGGTCGAGATGCATGACGTCATGCAGAAACTCCGCGTAGAGTTTCTCGCCGCCGCCACGGTAGTACCAGGCAACGAGGCTCGCCTGATCGAGGCCCGTGCTCGCCGGCGCGTTGGCAAACAACACAAAGGCCGAGTTCTTGCCCGACCAGTAGTTGCCCCAGGCATAGCCAGCGTTGATGACGTTGCTGTTGACGGCATCAAGAATTTCGAACGGCCCGACGACGGCGCCTGCCGGCAGGATTTCGGCCTTGAGCCGGCCGGCCGACATAGTATCAATCTGCTTCGCGAACCGTTCCAGGAGCTGGAAGTACAGGCTCGATGACGGAACGGCCGTCTGCATCTTGATATTGTAGACCTTGTCCGCCGCATATGTCGCTGACGGCCCGGCGAGGAGCAAAAGACCGCATGCGAATAGCATTCGCGCTGCGGCACTTCTTATTTGGGTCATTGTACTTCTCCCTTTGTTGGACGAATGGCCTTTGGACAGGCTTCTTGGCTTCATTGCAGCCCCGTCACACTCGGTAGCCATGTGACGAAAGCAGGAAACTTGATGAGCAGGGCGACGATTACCGCCTGAATAAAGACGAACTGCACCATGCCCAAATAAATATCCTTCATTTGCCACTGCGGCACGACGCCTTTGAGAAAATAGGCGGAGAGTGCGAGCGGTGGCGTCAGCCACGACGATTGCAGCGTGACGGCGACCAGAATGCTGAACCATAGCATGTCGAAACCGAGATGTTTAACGACCGGCAGAAAGATCGGAACCACGACGAGAACGATCGGAATCCATTCGAGCGGACCGCCGAGCGCGAACACCAGAAGCAGCATCAGGATCAGCATCACCATCGGCGACACGTTCAGTGAAACCAACGTGTCTGTTATTAATTTGCCGCTACCGAGGCGCGCAAACACGGCGCCGAAGAAATTGGCGGCACCGATCAGGAACATGATGAAGGCGGTGGTATCCATGGTGCGATAGACAGCCGTCTTCAGCCGCTGCCAATCCATGCGGCGATAGGCGAACGACAAGAGCAGCGACGCGAATGCCCCGGTTGCCGCCGCGTCTGTGGGCGTCGTCACACCGGCCAGGATCAGGCCGAGCGTTGCCATGATGACGGTGGCGATCGGAATCACGCCCAGAAGGAATTCCCGAATTTTGATCGCCAGCGACGTCTCAACGTCGTTTCCAAGTATCGGACCGAGGCTCGGATTGAGCTGGCAACGCACGATCGCGAAAATAAGATAGGCGCCGGCCAGCATCAGTCCGGGAATCATCGCGCCCGCGAACAGATCGGAAATGGGCACCCCCATAACCGGCCCCATAACGATGAGCATGACGCTCGGCGGAATCAGAATACCGAGCGTGCCGCCGGCAGCGATAACACCGGCCGATAGCTGCGTGTCGTAACCGCTGCGAATCATCATCGGCGCCGCCATGACGCCCAACACGGTCACCGAGGCGCCGACGATGCCGGTGGCGGCGGCGAACACGGTGGCGACGATCATGACGATGATGTAGAGCGAGCCCTTGGTGCGGCCCATCATCATGCGCAGCGCGGTGAACATCCGGTCCATGAGGCCGGACTGCTCGAGCACGTAGCCCATAAAGAGAAACAGCGGAATCGAGGCGAGCTCGACGCTCGTCATCAACGAAAAGAACTGATAGGTCAGCAGATAGAAGACCTGGTGGCCGATTCCGATCAGGCCGAAGACCAGCGCGACGAAAACAAAAATGAACGCCATCGGGAAGCCGGTCAGCACACCGAGCACGGCGACGAACAGCGACACGAGTCCGAGAACGGCGTTTGACATCGTCTACGGCCTCGCGAACGCGATGTTGTGCTTGAACGTCCACACCGCTTTGAGAAGTTCGGCGACGCCCTGGATCAGGAGCAAGAGCAGCGTCACCGGAATAATGGTCTTGAGCGGGTAGATGATCGGCATCCAGGGGCTTTGCGGAAACGTCTCGCCCTGAAGCCAGGACAGCTCGGCAAAGGCAAGGCTCGCCTGGAAGAACAATGCGATCGCGGGAAAATAGACGAAAATGTAAAGCACGATGTCGACGCCGGCCTGCCAGCGCGGCGGGCGGGAAGCCAGCAAAAAATCGGCCCTGACGTGACTTCCCTGGCGCAGCGCGTAGGCCGAGCCGAGCATGAACAGGCTGCCCGCGAAGATATAGGTCATGTCGTAGGCCCATACCGTCGGCGCATTGAAGATGTAGCGGGCCACGACCTCGTACACCAAGGCGCCGGTCATCGGCAGGATGAGCCAGCCGCCGAGCCTGCCGACAAGCACGCTCGGCAATTCCAGCCATGCAATGACCTTGAGCAACGTTTCGGAAGGGATCGGCGCTTCGCTTTCATCCATGGGCGATCATCCGCATCGGACAGCGGCTATCGGTGCGACCGAGAGTGTCCAGGAACATGCGCAGGCGCAGTTTTCCGGACGCATCCGGCGCTGCGTTTTTTCCTTCGTCTTGGAGGCGCAGATAGCGTCTCCTCCCCCGTCCTAACCCACCAATTTTGACGCCGGTTTTAGCAGACCGCGTTCGGCGCGGTCCCAGCGGGTGGGTGTGTGCTTGTTTGTTCGTGCGTTTTTCGTTCTCGAAGGCTAGTTTTCGCGCCGCGACTGTCAAGCAATTTCCCGCAAAAGAAACGTTTGCATCTCACGCCGTGGGATTTTTTCACGAAAAATGGCAGGCTGGAGCGTTCCCGGCTCACGCGAACGCAACTGGCATGTGAACGGCATTGAAACTTAGCATCACCATCCGCGAAAGGCGGCGCGCCCGGTGACCGACACCATCCCGCATCCGACAGTCGACCGTGCTTCGCTCGGCCAGATCGTGCTGGTGCTGCAGGGCGGCGGCGCGCTGGGCGCCTATCAGGCCGGCGTGTTTCAGGCTTTGAGCGAAGCGGGTATCGAGCCGGACTGGGTGATCGGCACCTCAATCGGCGCCATCAATGCCGGATTGATCGCCGGCAACAAGCCCGGCGAACGCATGACACGCGTGCGCGAATTCTGGACGCGCGTCCAGCAAGACCCGCTCACCAAAATCATGAGTGGCATGATGTTCGGCCCATGGGCCGCCAATGCCATGACGGTCACCGGCGGTGTGCGCGGCTTCTTCGAGCCGAACCCGCTGGCGGTGCTCGGACCCCAGGTGAAACTCGGCGCCGAGCACGCGGCCTATTATTCGACCAAGCCTCTGGAGGAAACGCTGGAGGACTTGATCGAACCCACGTTGTTGAACGCCAACCGGCCGCGGCTCACCGTCGGTGCCGCCAAGGTGCAGACCGGCGAGATGCACTATTTCGACAGCCGCGACATGCTACTGACCAACCGCCACATCATGGCGTCCGGCGCACTGCCGCCGGCCTTTCCCGCCGTGCGCATCGATGGCGAGCTTTACTGGGATGGCGGCGTCGTATCGAACACGCCGGTCGAAGCGGTATTCGACGACAATCCGCGCCGCAGCGGGCTCGTCTTTGTGGTGCACATGTGGGCTCCGCACGGGCCCGAACCGGACAGCATCTGGAAAGTGCTGTCGCGGCAAAAGGACCTTCAATATTCAAGTCGCGCCATCACCCATATCGCGCGGCAGAAACAATTGCACAAACTGCGTCATGTCATCATGGAGCTTGCCAAGAAGCTGCCAAAGGACGCGCAGGGTACGCCGGATACACGGGAGCTCGCGTCCTATGGCTGCGTGACGCGGATGCACGTCGTGCGCCTGTTGGCGCCGCCGCTAGCCGGTGAGGACCATTCAAAGGATATCGATTTCAGCGCCGAGGGCATCAAATACCGATGGGACGCCGGCTATGCGCATACCCTGCGCGCGATCTCACAGGCGCCATGGACGCATGAGGTCGATCCGCTCGAAGGCCTCATCTTGCATGATGTGGAAAGCGGTCAGGTGATGGCCGAAGGCTAGGACACGGTCGGGGGCGCCCAAAGGCGCAGCCGAGTTACACGATATTTACGCGCCGCAAGCCATTGAGGCCCAACCCGCCGGCGCGTAAGATTTCGTGGTTCCGGGGCCAGAGCGCCATGAAGCGCAAGATTGCGGCCATCATGGCCGCCGATATCGCCGGCTACAGCAAGCTCGTCTTCGATGACGAAGAAGAGACGTTGCGACGCCTCGCTGCTTATCGCTCCGTCTTCGACGACTTCATCGCAAAAGCATCGGGCCGTGTTTTCAATACCGCCGGTGACGCCGTGTTGGCCGAGTTCGCCAGCGCCGTCGAGGCCGTACGCTGCGCCATCGATATCCAGGAAAGCCTGCGCACCCGCAACATGGCTTACCCGGCCAGTCGACAGATGAATTTCCGAATCGGCATCACAATCGGTGACGTGGTGGAGCGCGAAGGCGACCTCTTGGGCGAGGGGGTGAATATCGCAGCTAGGTTGGAGGGATTGGCGGAACCCGGCGGCATTTGCGTCTCACGCACCGTCTACGAGCAGGTGGCCAACAAACTGTCCGTGCGTTTTGCCGACATCGGCGAACAACTGGTGAAGAATATTCCGACTCCGGTGCACGCCTACGCGGTGGCGGTCACGCCGATCGGCGGGCCGCTATCTGACCATCGAGAAAAGGCGTTCTCACGATGGCTGGCGCCAGCCGCAATCATAAGCATCATCTTCGTTGGCGGGGCGGGTTTCGCATATTTCACGCTAAGCCGGGCGCCGGCGCCGGCGCCCGCGGCACCGCCAATCCCGCACCGCAGCAGGCAACAACGCCGCCCGCAACGACAAACCAACAATCAGCGGTGCGCACCCAGCCACAGAAGCCGGACGTCGCAACGGCGCCCCCTTCGACGACGCCGGTACCGTCGGTAACCGGGACGCGGCAAGCGATAGCGCCGCCGACTTCGACCAAGCAGCAACCAGCAGCGGGCAGCCAACCACAGCAGCAGGCGGTGGTCGTTCCGCCGCCCGCCGTTGCGCGGCTGAATGAAGCCAAAATTCGCGCGCTGGCCGAACAACTGAACCTGCCGCTGCCTCGGCATATTCAGATTGTCGAGCCGTCGTCGTCGGTGCCGAAAATAATAGCGGGCTATCTCGGAGCGTGGGGAAGCGACAGGCGATGGGGCGGACGCGGACGGCACATGATGCTTCTGGTCACAGCCGTCGACGAAACAGGAGCTGCGACCGGGATCCTGTCATTCGGACCACCGACGCCATACACGTTCAACCAAAACCCGGCCAACTATTGGCCGTTCAGCGGCAAGATCGCTGAGAACCAGCTACATTTCAGGTCGCCTAACGGCCAATTGGCATATCACTTCAAAATCTTGCCGGATGGCATCATGGAGGGCCTCCTTGAAGCGCCAAATAACCGGCATCCCTCGATCGCCATCGAGCGCATCAACTAGGCAGGATTAAAGCCCGACCGTCGCT
>CAVRHC010000021.1:0-14723 GCA_963720835.1 uncultured Pseudomonadota bacterium
TCCTCGGCGATCTACGCCGTCCGGTATCGCTCGAAATGGGCGGCAAGAACCCGGCCGTCGTCTTTGCCGATTGCGATTTCGAGGCGGCGATCGACGGCACCATGCGCTCGTGCTTCGCCAATTGCGGGCAGGTGTGCCTCGGCACCGAGCGCGTCTATGTCGAGCGCCCGATCTTCGAGAAATTCGTCGCCGCGCTGAAGGATCGCACCGAAAAACTCAAGCTCGGCGCGCCGGAGGATGCCGCGACCACCATGGGGCCGCTCATCAGCCAGGAGCACCGTACCAAGGTGCTGTCCTATTACATCAAGGCGGTCGAGGAAGGCGCGACCGTCGTTACCGGTGGTGGCGTGCCCGACATGCCGGATGCGCTCGCCGACGGCGCTTGGGTTGCCCCGACGATCTGGACCGGACTGTCCGATGAGCCGCGGTGACCACCGAGGAAATCTTCGGCCCCTGCACCCACATCGCGCCGTTCGACACGGAAGAAGAAGTGATCAAGCGCGCCAACGCGCTCGATTACGGCCTCGCCGCTTCGGTGTGGACCACGAATCTGGCACGCGCGCACCGCGTCTCGGCGCGCATCGAGGCCGGTATCGTCTGGGTCAACAGCTGGTTCCTGCGCGACCTGCGCACGCCTTTCGGCGGCATGAAGCAGTCCGGCATCGGCCGCGAGGGCGGCGTGCATTCGCTCGAATTCTACACCGAACTGAAAAACGTCTGCATCAAGCTTTAGGCAGGCTGTTCTGGAGGAACGAAAACATGGCCAAGATCATCGGCGCCGTTGCCGCCTCCCACACGCCGACCATCGGCTTTGCCTATGATCGCCATAAGGAGAACGACCCGGCCTGGAAGCCGATTTTCGAGGGGTTCAAGCCGGTGCAGGACTGGCTTGCCGCCAAGAAGCCGGATGTCTTGTTCGTGATCTTCAACGATCATGTCACGTCGTTCTTCTTCGACCACTATTCGGCCTTCGCTCTCGGCATCGGCGAACTCTTACGCGGTCGCCGATGAAGGCGGCGGCGTGCGTTCGCTGCCGCCGGTGAACGGACATACCGGTCTTGCCCAGCACATTGGCGCGGCGCTGATGGCCGATGAATTCGACATGTCGTTCTTTCAAGGGCGTCCGCTCGATCAGGTTGCTTCTCGCCGCTGTCGATGATGTGGCCGCACGAGCCGCAATGGCCCGGCGCGATCGTGCCGCTGCAGGTCGGCGTGCTGCAATTCCCCATTCCATCCGCGGCGCGCTGCTACAAGCTCGGCCAATCGCTGCGCAATGCGATCGAAAGCTATCCGGAGGACTTGAAAGTCGCGCTGGTCGCGACCGGCGGGCTCTCGCATCAGGTGCATGGCGAGCGCGCCGGCTTCAACAACACGGCTTGGGACGAGCAGTTTCTCGACCTGATCGAGAAGGACCCGGTTGCGCTCACCCGCATGACGCAGGCCGATTTTGCGCGGCTTGGCGGCATGGAAGGCGCCGAAGTCATCATGTGGCTGATCATGCGCGGAGCACTGTCGGCGACCATCAAGTGCCTGCACCGCACCTATTACCTGCCGTCGATGACGGGGATCGCGACGGCCATTTACGAAAACGAAGAGATCGCGCCGATGGACACCGATACGGTCAGTGAATACCGGCGCCATATCGGCCACGAGCTGGCCGGCGCCGAAACGCTCGAAGGCACCTATCCATTCACGCTCGCGCGCAGCGTCAAAGGCTATCGGATCAATAAATTCCTGCACGAACTTGTCGATCCGAACCATCGCGCGCAATTCCTCGAAGATCCGGAAGGCGCTTTTGCGGGCGCCCACCTCACGAAGGAAGAGCGCGCGATGATCCGCACGCGCGACTGGCGTGCCATGATCCAATACGGCGTCAGCTTCTTCATGCTCGAAAAGCTGGGTGCGGTGGTCGGCGTGTCGAACCTGCACATCTACGCCGCCATGCGCGGCGAGACGCTTGAAGACTTCCAGAAAACCCGCAACGCCCCTGGTGCGCTCTATTCGGTGGCGGGCAAGGATGCGCGCAAGTTCGCGTGGGACAAGGCGACCGCCGACTGAAGATCGAACGCTTCTGGGCCGATTATTCGGCCGGCGCGACGGCCATGCGCTGACGCGCCTCGACCGAAAGCACCAGCGTGGCAAAGCCGATCACCGCCGCGAGCAGAACGGCCGTGGTGCCAACCATCGCCCACAGCACGAGATCGAAGCCGCCGCGCCCATAGAGAATCTTGATGACCTGCACGGCCAGACCGGCTGCGACGAACGTCACGAAATAGCGCACGGCATAGATGCGGCCGCGCCAGGCATCGGCGGTGTAGCGGGCAAGCACGATGTCGCCGGTCGTCACCTGGCCGTAGATACCGGCCATCGTCAATGCAAGGCCGATCACCAGCGGCAAGCCGGTCGTGGTCGCCGCCCACAGACAGCCGATCACTTGCAACACGACGACGATGACGAACAAAAGTGCCGGCTGCATCTTTTCGACCAAACGGCCGACGATGAGCTGCCCGATCGCGCCGCAAATGAACACGGCGGTGGCAATGCCGCCGACCATCACCAGCGGCACGCTGTCACCGACACGCTCCTCGACAATCTTCGGCACCGCGATCAGGATGGTGTTGAATGTCAGGCCGCCGGTGACTGAGATGACCAAATAGAGACCGAGCATGATAAGCATTGCGCGTGACGACAGCGGCACCTGCGCCTTCGACTGACGCTTTTTACTGTGCGAGTGGTCGTCCGGAACGGTCAGCAGAAAATAAATTCCAGCCGCGACGCACAGCACACCGGGCACCATGAAGGCGATACGCCAGCCGAACCAGGCGATCAGCGTCGCGGTGATGCCCGAGGCAAGCGCAACACCGAGGTTGCCGCAAACGCCGTTGAACGCGAGCGTGCGCCCACGCGCCTGCGAAATCTCGATCAGCATCGCCATGCCGACCGGATGATAGATGGCGGCAAAGACGCCGAGAAAGAACAGCGCTGTCGCCAGCAGATACAAAGTTGGCGCCAGCGCGGCAGCAATCAACGAGGCGCCGCAGCCGAGATAGAAGAGCACCATCATATTGCGCCGGCTCCAGCGGTCGGCGAGCCAACCGGCCGGCAGCGAAAACACCCCGAAAGCGACGAAGGCCGCGGTCGAAAGCGCGATCAGTTCGTCGTAAGGCCGCTTGTAGATCACCTCCAGCCCGAGCACGACGGTCGGATAGATGAGCAACACGAAATGGTCGAGCGCATGCGCCAGATTGAGGAAGCCGATGGAGCGGCGAACCTCGGTGGGGTGCGGAAGCGCAGTCGGGTTCATGGCATCACTTGAGGGCACTTTCGGCCCAAAATGTAACGATTTGGACCTTTTATACGCTTGCCTTTTTGCGATGTTCGGTCGATTTTCGTCGTAATCGGGCCAAGCGTCCCCAAGGACCCCGTAAGAACCCCTCGAGCCATGGCCACACAGCGCCCCGTCTACCGCCGCAATATGGACGATGCGCCGCGCCCGGTCGCCGTCATGGCACGCGCCCTGGAGCCGGCACATCACATTCCCTTGCACGTGCACCGCCGCGGCCAGCTCTTGTACGCGACCAGCGGCATCATGCGGGTGGAGACGGCGCAAGCGGCCTGGATCGTGCCGCCGGTACGCGCGCTCTGGCTGCCACCGGAATGGCCGCACAGCGTGACCATGCGCAGCCACGTGGAAATGCGCAACGTCTACATCGCGCAGGAGCACTGTCGGGTCCTGCCAATACAGCCGGTGCTGGTGGAAATCTCTGGCCTGTTGCGCGAACTGATCCTCGCGCTGCTGGACGAACCGGTCGCTTACGACGAAGACAGCCGCGGCGGCATCGTCGCACGGCTCATTCTCGCCGAGCTTGCACGCTTGCGCGAATGGCAGCACTCCGGTGTGCCGATGCCACGCGATGCACGCGCCTTGCGGGTCGCGCGTACCCTGCTCGACAATTCCAGCATCTCCCATGACCTCGACCGCTGGGCCGAGGAGGCAGGCGCCAGCCGGCGCACGTTGGCGCGCCTTTTCCGCAGCGAGACTGGCCTCGGCTTTGCCGAATGGCGGGCGCGGCTGCGCGCGGCCGATGGCTTGGCGCGGCTATCGGAAGGCGCCTCCGTCGCCGAAACCGCTGCCTCAGTCGGCTACGCGAGCCCAAGCGCATTCTCCGCCATGATTCATCGCACGATGGGCGGCCCGCCAAGACGCATGACCAAGCGAGGCGCATAGACCTCGATCGTATTTTTCGATGTGCCGCCCGTTTGTCGTGGACACGGCATGCGTTAATCGCTTTAGTTGCAGAGGTAATATGTTGCCTATTTTCCGGCAGTCCACGAGGCTGGGGGGCCTCGATGCGTTGGTTGCGGCGCGTTCACGCGGCGACCCTGTGCGCCGCGGCCATGGCATTGTGTTGCGTCGGTGTACCGGCCGGCTGGGCCGCCGACGGCGGTGATTTTCGTGTCATCTTGTTCTCCGGCGCCGACATCTGGTTCAACGGCGCTTTCGCGCATGGCGGCTTGTTGTGGTCGCCCGGTGGACTTGATCGCGACGGCTTCACGTTCAAAGCACTGCTCTCGGGCGGCTTCTATCGCTACGACGCTGGCGACCTCGGCGGTGCGCGCGTCAACGGCACTGAGATCACCGGGCAGTTCCTGCCCGGCTGGCGCATCAAGCGCGGCACGCTTGAGCTGAAAGCCTTCGTCGGTGCCGAGCTGCGGCGCAACCGGTTATCGCCTGACGACCCGGGCAATCCTCTGCGTGGCAATAAAGTAGGCTTGCGTTTCTCCGCCGAACTTTGGTACGAGCCGACGCCGACGACGATGTTGGCCGCCGACGCATCGGTCTCGACGATTGTGACCGATTTCACCGCGCGTGCTGCGTTCGGCTGGCGAACACTCGATCGCTTTTATCTTGGACCGGAAACACAAGTGTATGGCGACGATGGCTATCGGCAATTGCGGTTCGGACTGCATCTGACCGGCTTCAAGTCCGGCGACAGCGAATGGTGCGCCGCCGCCGGCTGGTCGCTCGATACCGATAACCGCTCCAGCCCTTACGTGCGTATCGGCTTCATGCAGCGGCGCTAATCGAGCGTGCGCCGGAAGCGCAGCACGGCGATCGTCATGGCCACCAGCATCAGACCGGCCATGGCCGCGGCGTCGTAGTGCAGGTCGTGCACGGAGGCACCCTTGAGCATGATGCCGCGCACGATGCGCAAGTAATGCGTCAGCGGCAAACATTCTCCGATCCATTGCGCCCAGGTCGGCATGCCGGCGAACGGAAACATGAAGCCGGACAGCAGGATATTGGGCAGAAAAAACATGATCGACATCTGCATGGCCTGCAGCTGGTTCTGCGCCACCGTCGAAAAGCTATAGCCGATCGACAAATTGGTGGCGATGAACAGCGTGGACAGGCCTGCCAGCACGAATAGATTGCCGAGGATCGGCACACCGAACAGCAGGACGCCGATGCCGATGATCAACGCGGCCTGGATAAAGCCGACCATGACGTAGGGAATGATCTTGCCGAGCATGATCTCGACCGGCGTGATCGGCATCGACAAAAGCGATTTCCATGGTCCCGCGCTCGATCTCGCGCGTGACAGACAGCGCGGTAAAGATCAGCATGGTCATTGTGAGGATGGTGCCGACCAGCCCCGGTACGATGTTGAGTTGACTTAAACCCGCCGGGTTGTAGCGCGCATGGGTGCGGATCTCGAACGGCAATTCCGTTGTCACCGGAATGGCCCGGTCGTGGCGTAGCGCGTCCTGCACCACCCGGCCAAGCGATCCCATGGCGGAGCCGGACGCGACCGGATCGGTGGCATCGGCGGTCACCAGCATCGCCGGCTTGTCGCCGCGCCGGACGCTACGCTCGAAATTGGCCGGGATCTCGATGCCGAACAGCACCTTGCCGGAGGCGATCAGGTCGTCGAGCCCCGCTTCCGTGCTCGGGCGCTCGGTGATCTTGAAATAGTCCGTGTTCTTCAACGCCGCCAGGATCGAGCGCGACAGATCGGTATTTTCCTGCGTCAGCACTGCGGTCGGCAAATGGCGCGGATTGGTGTTGATGGCGAAGCCGAACAGCATCAACTGGATGAGCGGGACCATGATGATCATCCCGAAGGACGGCCGGTCGCGCTTGAGCTGGATGAACTCCTTGATCAGGACGGCGCTGGTCTTGCGCCAGAAGCCGGCGCCTTTCAGGCGGCGCGGCGCTTGCGTGGGCAGCAGGTGGCTCATTGGAAATTATCCCGCGCCCGCCCCATCAGATCGATGAATACATCTTCGAGCGAGGGCTCCGAGCGCGTCCAGGTCAATTCTTTGCGGGCGCGATAGGGCTTGATCGCTGCGTCGAGCTTGGCGCCATCGCGGCCCGACACATGCAGGCTGTTGCCGAACGGCGCGACCATGTCGACGCCGGACGTGCCGGAAAGTTCTTCCGACAGCCGGCTCATCCCCTCGCCCTGCGCGGCGCTGACCACATAGGTCGTCAGGTGCGACGCCTCGATCACCTCTTCCACCGTGCCGCGCACCAGGAGTTCGCCGTACGCGATGTAAGCGATCTCATGACAGCGCTCGGCCTCGTCCATGTAGTGGGTCGACACCAGCACGGTGAGGCCGTTGGCGGCGAGCGCGTGGATTTCGTTCCAGAAATCGCGCCGCGCCTTGGGATCGACGCCGGCGGTCGGCTCGTCGAGCAACAGGAGTTGCGGGCTCGGCAGCGTGCAGGCGCCGAGTGCCAGCCGTTGTTTCCAGCCGCCGGAGAGCGAGCCTGCAAGCTGCTCCTCGCGCCCTTGCAACCCGAGCCGCTCGATCGCCGCGCGCGCAACCTGTACCGGCTTGGCGATGCCATAGATGCGGCCGATAAATTCCAGATTCTCGCGCACCGACAGGTCCTGGTAGAGGCTGAAGCGCTGCGTCATGTAGCCGACCTGCTTCTTGATCTCGTCGGCTTGCGTGCGGATGTTGTAGCCGAGGCAGGTGCCTTCGCCGCCGTCAGGCGTGAGGAGGCCGCACAACATGCGGATGGTCGTGGTCTTGCCGGAACCGTTCGGACCCAGAAACCCGTAGATCGTGCCGCGCTTGACCTGCATCGACAGATTGCGCACCACCGCACGGCCGTCGAACTTCTTGGTCAGACCGTGCACGTCGATAACGACGTCTCCGTTCTGCGCACTCACTTACGGGCCCTCTTTCGGCAGCGTAACCGTCAGCGGCTGGCCGACGCGGAATTTTTCGGGGTGGTCGGGACGCGCCTCGATCAGGAAAACAAGCTTGGCACGCTCCTCGCGGCTGTAGATGACCGGCGGGGTGTATTCCGCGCTTTTGGCGATGAAAGTGACTTTCGCAGTCAGCCCCTGCTCGCAGCCGTCGCATGAAACTTGCACCGTCTCTCCGTATTTGATTTTCGGCAAGAGCCCTTCCGGCGCAAAGAAACGTATCTTCAGGTTGCCGGGCGGCAATAGCGAAATCACCGGCCGGCCCGGCTGCACCGTTTCGCCCGGCCGGTAATAGACTTCCTGGATCAGACCGTCGGCCGGACTGACCGCGCGGCGGCGCGCAAGCCTTGTCTTCGACCATTCGAGATTGGCCTTGGTTTGCCGCAGCGCGGCGACAGCGTCGTCATAGGTCTTGCGCGTGCCGGCGGCGCTGGTGAGCAATTGCTGCGCGCGTTCGAAGGCTTGTTCGGCGGTGCTGACGGCCGCTTCCCGCACCGCCACGTCGGCCTTTTGCAGATCGTCGTCCAAGGTAAACAGCAGATCGCCCTTCTTGACGCTGTCGCCTTCGCGAACTTTAAGTACCTCGACGCGGCCTTGTTCGTCGGGACTGACGAACACAAGTTCGGCCTCGACCCAGCCCTGGAGCTCTCGATTATTGCTTTCGTCGCAACCGGTGAGCGAGAGCGCCGCAAGCACGATCGCCGCATACGCGGCAAGCTTCATCCTCATGGCGCACTCCTGGCGCCGTCCTTGGGCGCAAACAACAACTCGAGATGGGTTTTCATCATGGCGCGCACATCGATCGGCTCGAACCGTTCGAACAGGCCCGACCAGATAATGGCAACGAGGCCGGGCGCCGCGATGATCTGCGGATACTTGACGAGGCCGGCCGGCACCTCGCCGCGCGCGGCGGCGCGCGCAAGCAGCGCGCGCACCGCCGCGATGATGCGCGAGAGCACCTCGCGGTAGTAGAACTCGGCGAGATTGGGAAACCGGCTGCCCTCCGCGATCATCAGGCGGATCACATCCCGGCGCCGCGTCTCGTAAACCTCGCGCACGAACAGATCGGCAAAATGCTCGGCCAACTCGCTGAGCGGCATGTCGATTTTGCCGAGGTTTTCAACGGTGCCGACCAGCGGGGTCAGCATGGAGCGGATCAGTTCCTGGAAGAGCGTCTCCTTGTCGCGGAAGTAGATATAAATCGTGCCCTTGGCGATGCCCGCGCGTTGCGCCACGTCGTCGAGGCGGGTTGCCGCAAAGCCGCGGGCGGAGAATTCGTCGAGCGCCGCCGATAGGATCGCCTCACGCCGGGCAGCGCTCCGTTCGGCGCGCGCGGTGCGCTTGGCTGGCTGGCGGCCGACGGCGGCACCCGGCCGCAAGGCCTGCATACGGCGAGCGATCGAAGGCTGGGTGTGCGGAGGTTTGGTCATACCCATAACATGACTGACTGGTCAGTCATATCTATGGCAAGACGCAGCGCCTGGCAAGGGGTCGCAATATAACGATAAATCAGATAGTTAGCAGAAACGCCGGTTCAGCCCTTGGCGTCGCAGAAGAATGTGCGGATGACGCATTCCTTGCCGCCGGTCCGGTAGCAGGACTTGAGCGCAGCGTTCTGGGCGGGGCCGAGATCGCCCGCCTTGCCCCAGCCGTGCGAAGCGCAGGGATTGACGAAATCGACCGCCAGCGCGGCGCAACCCCGGCGCACGCTCGCAACCACCCGGCAGGCCTGTCCAGAGCAGCGGGACAAGGCGCTGCTGCGGGCGGCGGCGTCGCTGAGAAAATCGAACGACTCGCCGAAAGCGCCGCAACGTCCAACGGCAAGCGCGCCGGCAGCGCGCGCGTTATTGACGACGACGATCATCATGGCCGCGGTCGCCAGCAGCAGGGTCGCGGCCACCAGCGCGCGCATTATCGGCGTGAAGCTGTCGGTCATTCCCCTTCCCCGTCTCGTTCAGAAATAGCGGTGAGTTCGGGCAAGGCGATCAATGATTTGAAGTCTTAAGCGCGTTCGATTTCTGCCTTGACGGCGGAAAGCGACTCAGGGGTATCGACGTCGACCAGAGCAGCGCCGCCTTCGACCGGCACCTCGACCACGGCTTCGGCATAGGAGCCGATCAGGTGGCGGGCGCCGATGTCGCCTTGAATCGCCATCAGGTCGTTGAAGAAGCGGCGCGACCAGACCACCGGATTGCCGCGCCGTCCTTCGATGCTCGGCACCACAACCAGCGCGCCGCGTTCCGGATCAAAGGCGGCGACCAATTTGTCGATCAGCGCGCTCGAGACTTGCGGCATATCGCCAAGGCAAACAATGGCGCCGTCGGCTTCCTCCGGCACCGCGGCGATGCCGGCCTTGAGTGAGGAGCCGAGACCTTCCGCGTAGTCCGGATTATGCACGAAGCGGATCGGCAGTCCGTTGAGCGCGCCTTCCACGCGCTCACGTTGGTGCCCGGTGACGACGATGACCGGGCTCGCGTGCGAGGCGAGCGCCTGCTCGGCGGCGATGCGCACCAACGGCTTGCCACCGATCTCGGCGATCAGTTTGTTGACCGCACCCATGCGCGTGGAGCGGCCCGCCGCCAGCACCAGTGCCGCGATATGACGTCCCTTTTCCGGCTCCGGCTCGATGCGCGGCTGCGGACGCGTGACGATTTCCATCAACAAGCCGCCGACGCCCATGCCGGTAATGTCGGCGCGGCTGACCGGCAGACCGGCGAGCAGCCGCATCAGGATCCAGTCAAAACCATTCTCCTTCGGCGAGCGTGCACAGCCGGGTGCGCCCAGCACCGCCTGCCCGCGCAGCTTGCCGATCAGCAGCAGATTACCGGGATCGACCGGCATACCGAAATGCTCAATCTCGCCGCCCACCGCTTCGATCGCGGCGGGGATGACGTCACGACGGTCCGCTATCGCAGAGGCGCCGAACACGATCACCAGTTCGGCGCCCGCTTTCTGCAACTCGTCGATCGCCTGAGCGAGCGCGTCTTGTTCGTGTGGCACGCGCCGCTCGGCAAAGATGGAGGCGCCGGCCGGCGCAATCCGAGCCACCGTGATCTTCAGTGTCTTTTCGATGACCTTCGGCGACAGCCCCGGCAGCAGCGTCGAGACCACACCGATCTTTTTCACCTTGTATGGCGCGACGCGAATGACCGGCTTCGCCTTGCGGGCTTGCGCCACCGCGGCATCGCGCGCGCTACCGGCCACCGCAAAGGGTATGATCTTCACGGTCGCGATCATCTCGCCTTCGACCACCGACTTGTAGGCCTGCAATGTGGCGAGCGTCACCGCTTCGTCTATACGGTTGAGGCTGTTGATGGCGTCCTTGTCGACCACCAGGACGCCGGCGGTCTCGGCGAACAGATTGCAACGGCCGGTAAAGGCGCGGTCGATGCGCGTCCCGGGTCCGGCAATGGCCTCTGCAATGTCGGCCGCCGCCTGATCTTCCGGCACGTCACCGGCCTCGGTGCGCGCGACCACGATCTCCTTGACGCCAGCTTTCGACAGCGCAGCGACCTCGCGCGACCCGATCACGGTGCCCTTCTTGAGCACAAGTTCGTTTTTGCGGATCGAGTGCACTGCCGTAGCGCCGAGCGCCTCACTCACCGGGACGGCGCCAAACTTCATGCCGCCTCCATTTCCTTCTCGGCCTTCAGCCGCAGCGTCTGGGTAATCTCGGCCATGATGGCAAGCGCAATCTCGGCCGGCGACACCGCGCCGATCGGCAGCCCGATCGGCGCGTGAATGCGCGCGATTGCCGCGTCGCTCAAGCCGGCCTCCTTCAGCCGCGCCACGCGCTTGGCATGTGTTTTCCTAGAGCCAAGCGCGCCGACGTAGAAGCAATCACGCTTGAGCGCGTGCAGGAGCGCCGGATCGTCGATCTTGGGATCATGCGTGAGCGCAACAAAGGCCGTATAAGCGTCAACATTGAGCGGCGGCAGCGCCACGTCCGGCCATTCCGCGATCAACTTCACATCGGGAAACCGCTCCGGCGACGCAAAGGCCGTGCGCGGATCGACGATGGTGACGTCGAAATCGAGCATCTTGCCGAGTGGCGCCAACGTCTGGCTGATGTGGACCGCGCCGGTGATGACGAGCTTGGGCGACGGCACATAAACGGTCAGGAAGACGCGGCCCTTTGGCGTCTCCTCCATGCCGCTTTTGGCCATGCGTAGGCGCTTTTCGAGCACGTCGCGCAAGGGATCTTTCGCGACGTCCGCGCCCTTCACCAGCCGCTGTTCGCCGGTCTCGACGTCCGTGACCATCACCACGGCGCGCCGCGCATCGCGTTCGGTATTGAGGGCGTGCAGGATGTCGAGCTTCACTTAACCCACCTTCTCCACATAGACCCGGATCGTCCCGCCACAGGACAGTCCGACGTTCCAGGCGGTCTCGTCGGCGACGCCAAATTCAAGCATTTTCGGCTTGCCGCTTTCGATCACGTCCATGGCCTCCGTCACAACCGCGCCTTCGACGCAACCGCCGGACACGCGAGCCGAGAAAGTTGCCTTCGTTATCGATCACCAGATTGGAGCCGACCGGGCGCGGCGCCGAACCCCAGGTCTCCATGACGGTGGCGAGCGCCACGTCGCGCCCCTCTTTGCGCCAGTCTTCGGCGGCTTTGAGAATGTCTTCGTCGCGGGTGAGCATCGTTTTAAACCTCCGTGGCGTCACGCCACCTGTTTCAGCATCGCCTTCGGATCGTAACCCTTGGCCGGGGCGCCCGACAGCGCGCGCACCAGTTCGGTCATGGACTCGAGATTATGGATCGGCCGCAATTCGTCGACATGCGGCAACATGGTGCGCACGCCCTTGGCGCGTGCCTCGAAGCCTTCGAAGCGCAATAGCGGATTGAGCCAGACCAGCCGCCGGCAGGACCGGTGCAGCCGGTCCATCTCGAAGCTGAGCGTATCGTCGGCGTCACGCTCGAGCCCGTCGGTGATCAAGAGCACCACCGCACCCTGCCCGAGCACGCGCCGGCCCCATTTCTTGTTGAACTCGCGCAGCGAGGACGCTATGCGCGTTCCGCCCGACCAGTCGGTGACGTGCGACGAGCAAGATGCCAGCGCCTCGTCGGGGTCCCTCTGTCGAATGGCGCGGGTAACGTTGGTCAGCCGCGTACCGAACAGAAACGTCGTCACGCGCTTGCGCGCATCGGTGATCGAATGCAGAAAATGTAAAAACAGCCGCGTGTACTGGCTCATCGAACCGGAAATATCCAGCAGCGCGACGATCGGCGGTTCCTTCACGCGCGGTCCGAGATATTTCAGATCGATCACCGCGCCGCCCGCTTTCATGCTCGCGCGCAGCGTGCGGCGGATGTCGATCATGCTGCCGCGCCGCGCCGTGGTCATGCGCCGCGTGCGCACGAGATCGAGCGGCAACGCGAGCTTGGCAATCGCGTCTCTGGCGGCAGCAATTTCGGCGGCCGTCATCTGCGCGAAGTCTTTCTTCTGCAGGATCTCCCGATCGGACACAGTGAGCCGCGTGTCGAGCTCGACTTCCTGCTTTTCCTCTTCGCGCTGTTTCAGGCCGGCATACAGCGCCTCCTGCACGCGCTGCGCGCCCGGCGGCGGCGGCTTCGGTGGCGTGCGGGCCGCTTCCGGCAGCATGGTAGCGATCAGTTGCTCGATATAACCGCGCTTGCGGAAGAACAGCTTGAAGGCCTGGTCGAACAGGATGGAGTGTTCATGGCGCTTCACGAAGACCGCATGCAGCGTCCAGTAGAAGTCCTCGCGGTCGCCGATGCGCGCAACGCGGATGGCTTCCAGACAATCGAGTACCGCGCCCGGCCCCACTGGGAGTCCCGCCGCGCGCAATGCACGCGCGAAGTAAAGGATGTTTTCGGTGAGGCGGCCACCGTTGCTCGTTTGGCCTTCAGCCATCGTACTTACTCCGCCGCCCGCAGCTCCGACTTTACCTCGTCGAGCAGCGCCTTGACCTTGCTGCCGTCGAGGCGGGCGATGTCGTCTTGATATTTCAGCAGCGCGCCGAGCGTGTCCGACACTGTCGCCGGATCGAGCGCCACCACGTCAAGCTCGGTGAGAGCGCCTGCCCAATCGAGCGTCTCGGCGACACCCGGCACCTTGAACAGATCTTCCTTGCGCAGCGCCTGCACGAAGGTGACCACCTGCTCGGACAGCGCTTTGGCAATGCCCGGCACCTTGGCGCGCAGGATCGCCAGTTCGCGCTTGGCGTCAGGATAACCGACCCAGTGATAGAGGCAGCGGCGCTTGAGCGCGTCGTGAACTTCGCGCGTGCGGTTCGAGGTGATCACCACGATCGGCGGATGCGGCGCCTTGATGGTGCCGAGCTCCGGCACCGTCACCTGGAAATCTGCCAGCACTTCAAGAAGAAACGCTTCGAAGGCCTCGTCGGTGCGGTCGATCTCGTCGATCAGCAGCACTGGCGCCCCGTCCGGGTCCGGCTCCAATGCCTGCAGCAGCGGCCGTTTGATGAGAAAGCGTTCGGAGAAGACGTCGTGCTCGATACGCTCGCGGTCGCCCTCGCCTTCCGCTTCGGCCAGTCGGATAGCGATCATCTGCGCGCCGTAATTCCACTCGTAAACGGCAGCCGAGACGTCGAGCCCTTCGTAGCATTGCAGCCGGATCAGCTTGCGCCCCAACGCCTTCGATAGCACGCGCGCGATCTCAGTCTTGCCAACGCCGGCTTCACCTTCCAGGAACAGCGGCCGCCCCATCTTGAGCGCGAGATAGAGCACCGTCGCCAGCGACCGATCGGCGACGTATTCGGCCTTGCCCAGAAGCGCAATAGTGGCGTCGATGCTGTCGGGAAGCTGAGAAGCGGCCATAAGACGGTTACCTCGGTGACACTTTATCCAATCGCGGGGACAGCTTAAATGTGGGGTGCCTGGCCAGGCGCGGCCAGAGAGGGATTGCACCTATGTCAAACCCCGAAACGCTCGAAAAACAAGCCCTTCGGCTCCCCGCCATCGATCCCCGGGTGCGCATCGGCCATGTCCATTTGAAGGTCGCCGATCTGCAGCGCGCGCTCGATTTCTACTGCGGCGTCCTGGGTTTCGAGCTGACCACCAGCCGGCCCGGCGCAGCCTTCATCTCCGCCGGCGGCTACCACCACCACATCGGGCTCAATACCTGGGAGAGCCTCGGCGGCTCTCCGCCTCCTCCGGGCGCCACCGGCCTTTACCATACCGCCATTCTCTACCCGACGCGGCGACTCCTGGCCGACGCGCTGCGCCGGCTGATCGTCGCCAAGATTCCGCTGGAAGGGGCGAGCGACCACGGCGTTTCCGAGGCGCTCTACCTGCGCGACCCGGACGACAACGGCGTCGAACTCTACCATGACCGGCCGAAGGAAGAATGGCCGAAGAAGCCTGACGGCTCGCTGCAGATGTATACGCGGCCGCTCGATCTGCACGATCTGCTGGGCGAACTGGACAAGCCGCAATCTTAGCGGGCGCGCAAGTTCTTCGCCGTCACTTATCCGTGCGTCCGTGCGACCAAACCCGCGCGTAAGCGAGCG
>CAVRHC010000022.1:0-41299 GCA_963720835.1 uncultured Pseudomonadota bacterium
CAGTCGGCCCGCCCGGGCATTTCCTCCAGGATCGCAGCGGGTGAGCCGCTCGTAGTGCTGGATGAAGCGCGCCGACCTCCGCATCGGTCATGCCGCCGCCGGTCCTGCGCGCGCAGCTTGCACTTCCTGTTCGGTGCGCCAGCCGCGGACCACCTCGAAGCCCGGCGCCTGCAGCAGCACCAGGCGGTGGAGGCGTCGAACAGCGCCTGATAGCCCTCCGCCGAGTTGGCGGTTCACATAGCCGCGCCACGCCCGATTGGGTCCTGTTCGCGCTCAGAGCGGATTGACGTGGTCCTCGAGCCGATCGCCCGGCTCGGGCCTCGCGCCGACGCACCAGCCCTCGAAGATCACGATGTCCACCGGCCCCTCGATCTGGCGCCGGCCGCTTTGGGACGCCGCTCGTCCGTCGCCTTGTCGAAGGCCGGCAGGGCGTGGTCCCGACCGCATCAGATGGTCCAGGACAGCCCGAGGCCAGGGCGACGTCGTGGGAACCCGGCGGGCCGCGCACCTGCAGCAGGCGATGGACCTGCTTGGCCAGCCAGGCGCGCGCCTCGCGGCCAGGTAGAAGTCGTCCAGCGAGAGCGCCACCGCGTTCAGCGCCGTTGCGGCCATGCGCGCACCGTGGCCGCCGCGATGGTGGACTTGCCTGAGCCCTGGGCGCCGCAGAGGCCGATGATAGTCGGCCGTCCCGGATTCGGCGCGCCAGTCCAGGGCGCGGGCCGCCAGCGGCTCGCAGACGATGCTCGAAGGTCTCCCGAAAGCTTTCGGGCAGGCGTTGCCCGGCCATGTAGCCGGCCAGCCAATCGCCCATCGTTCAGGTCCGCCAGCCTCGCGTAGGCGTCCAGGCCCGCGCGCAGGTCGGCGATCAGGTCGTCCGGGATCTTCCAGCCCGACGTGCAGCCGGATCAGCGGGCCGCCGTAGTCGCGCTGGAACGTCGCGCACCTTCAGCTGCGGATCGCACCAGATCGCCAGGCTCTCGAAGCCGCCCCAGGAGAAGCCCAGGCCGAACAGCTTCAGCGCGTCGAGGAAGGCGTCGACCGCCGCCTGCGGCGCCGGCTTGAGCGCGAAGCCGAACAGGCCGCAGGCGCCGCTTGAAGTCGCGCGCCCAGAGCTCGTGGCCGGGCGCGCCGGGCAGGGCGGGGTGGTACATCGCGCCACTTCCGGCTGCTCCGCGCAGCCAGGCGGCGACCTCCAGGCCGCTCTCGCCGTGCCGCGCCATGCGCAGCGGCAGGGTGCGCAGGCCGCGCAGCATCGCGTAGGCGTCCTCGCCGCGAGACCGCCCAGCCCATGTGGTGGACGCCGTCGGCCAGCTGGCGCACCAGCGCCGGATCGCGGGCGGCCGCCGAGCCCATGAAGACGTCGGAATGGCCGCCGACATATTTGGTCAGGGCCTGGATCGACAGGTCGACCCCGTGCTCCAGCGGCCGGAACAGGAGCCCGGCGCCCCAGGTGTTGTCGATCAGCGGTGAGGATGCCGCGGGCGCGGGCCAGTTCGGCGACCCGCGGCACGTCCTGCATCTCGAAGGACAGCGAGCCCGGGCGATTCCATCAGGATCAGCCGCGCGGCGTCGGCGGCGCCATCGCCGACCAGGGCGTCCGGCGGCGTGCGCGGGTCGAAATAGCGGACCGCGACGCCGAACCGCGCTCAGCACGCTGTCGCAGAAGCGGCGGGCGGGCTTGTAGACGTTGTCGACCACCAGCACCTCGTCGCCGGCCTTGAGCACCGCCAGTCAGCGCCCCGGAGATCGCGGCGATGCCCGAGGGATAGAGCGAGACGCCGACCGCGCCCTCCAGCCCGGCCAGCGCCTCCTGCAGGGCGGCCTGGGCGGCCAGGCCCGGCGCGGCCATAGGTGAGGTGGTGGGCGTCGTCATAGAGCGCCGCGGCGTTGGGCAGCAGCACCGTCGAGCCCTTCTGGATCGGCGGTCCGACGGTCTTGGCCAGGGCCTTGGCGACCGTGCCGGCGTGGATCAGGCGGGTCTCGTCGGACATGCGGGGTTGCGGGTCCAGGCGACGCTGGCGAAAGTGCCAAAGGCACTTAGAGCCCCAAGCCTTTCTCGGTTTCAAGGAGCAGGCAATGATCCGGCGCCTCGCGGTGTGCGGTCGTGATGGCGCTCATTGTCTGGCGGCCTGCAGCCAGCCGAAGCCGCTGCGAGCAGGCTCCCGTCGACGCCGCCCGAGCCCGACGGTCAGGCGCGACCGAGCCGGGCTACAAGCCGCGCCAAGAGCGCCACCCTCGACGGCGGTGCGCAAGCGCGGCTACGTGGCCTGCGGCGTGCATCCGGGCCTGCCGGGCTTCGCCCTGCCGGACGCGCGCGGGCAATGGCGCGGCTTCGACGTCGACGTCTGCCGCGCGGTGGCCGCCGCGACGCTGGGCGATGCCGACCAAGGTGCGGTTCACCGCCATCGGCGGCCAGGACCGCTTCGGCGCCTTGCAGCGGGCCAGATCGACATGCTGTCGCGCAACACCTCGAGGACCTTCGCGCGCGACGCCGGCCTGGGCCTGAGCTTCCCGGCGCACCACCTACTACGACGGCCAGGGCTTCCTGGTGCCCAAGGCGCTGGGCCTGAACAGCGCCGAGGAGTTGACGCGGCGCGCGCATCTGCGTCCAGGCGGGCACCGCCAGCGTCGGCAACCTGGAGGACTATTTCCGGGTGCGGGGCATGCACTACCGCCCGTCGTGGCGACCGCGAGGCGCAGGCGCGCAACTGTACGAGACCGAGGCCTGCGACGCCTTCACGGCCGACATCTCCGCCCTGGCCGCCTCGCGCTCGCTGCTGAGCAATCCCACCGCCCACGTGATCCTGCCCGACGTGATCTCGAAGGAGCCGCTGGCCCGGTCGTGCGCCAGGACGACCCGGTCTGGGCCGACATCGTGCGCTGGACGGTCTACGCCACCGTGCTCGGCGAGGAACTGGGCCTGTCCTCCCGCACGGTCGAAGCAGGCCCGCGAGACCGCGACCGATCCCGAGACCCGCCGCCTGCTCGGGCTGGAGGGCGACCTGGGCGCGCTGCTGGGGCTGAAGTCGGACTGGGCCTACCAGGTCGATCCGCCAGGTCGGGCGCCTATCACGAGATCTTCCGTCGCGACCTCGGCGGCGATTCGGCCCTGCGCCTGGACCGCGGCCTGAACGCCCTGTGGAACGCGCCCGCGCCCGGCCTGATGTACGCCCCGCCGAGCGTGCGCTCAGAGCGCCAGCCACATGGCGCAGCGGTCCTTGAGGCCGCTCGACGGCCTCGTAGCGTCAGCCTCTGGCGCGATACGTGGCGCAGGCGCGATCCAGGCGTCTGCCCACTCGCGGAACCCGAGCCGGGCGTAGAACGGCCCGTTCCAGGGCACGCTCGCGGAAGGTCGTCAGGCTGACGGCCGGCAGCCGTCGCGACCGCGCCGCAGTCGACACAGCGCCGAGCATCCGCGCGACCGACGCCCTGGCCCTGATGCTCACGCCGCGACGGCGAACTCCTAGATGTGCAGCGGTCGCCCGCCGAAGGCGCCGCCAGGAAGGCGAAGCCATGGGCTGGCCGTCTCGGTCACGACCCACAGCGTCCCGCTCGACCGAGGTGGTATCGCCAGTCGTCTGCCGGATGAACGTCGGCGAACAGGCTTTCTGGCACATCAACGCCGCGGAAGGCTCGGCGCCGCCGACAGCTCGATGTCGGGGAGTGTCGGCAGATCGTTTCGCGAGCGAGGCGTACTCGATGGTCAGTCTCCGGTGACCACGGCGGTGTCGGGCCGGCCGCCCCATTCGGTCCAGGAGCCGTCGTAGACCGCCACGTCCGTCGCGGCCGAGCCGCGCCAGCGCCAGGGCCAGGACCGCGGCGGTGACGCCCGAGCCGCAGGTGGTGACGATCGGGCGGTCGAGGTCGACGCCGGCGGCTCGAACAGCGGCGCGCAGCTCGGCGGCCGGCTTCAGCGTGCCGTCGGGGTCGACCAGGTCGTCGAAGGGCAGGTTCGGGCGCCGGGCATGTGGCCGGACGCGCAGGCCCGCGCGCGGCTCGGGCGCCTCGCCGCGGAAGCGGGCGGCGGCGCGGGCGTCGACCACCTGGGCGCGCCGCTCGGCCAGGGCCGCGCTGACCGCCGTCGAGGTCGCGCACCAGCGCCGGCGTCGAAATGCGGCGTGAAGCGGCGCTCGCGGCGGATCGCGGCGCGCCGGTCTCGACCGGCCGGCCCTCGGCGCGCCAGCTGGAGGCCGCCGTCGAGCACGAAGACTCGGATAGCCCATGACCCGGAACGTCCACCAGACCCGCGGCGGCCGAGCAGAGGCCGTGGGCGTCGTAGACGACGATCGGTCGCCGTCCGGCCCAGGCCCAGCGGCGCCCGCGGCCTCGGCGAACGCCTCCGGCGTCGGCAGCATGTGCGGCAGGTCGGCTGGCGTGGTCGGCGATCGCGTCGATGTCGAAGAAGACCGCGCCCGGGAATGTGGCCTGCGGCGTAGCTGTCGCGCCCGGGTCGCGCGGCTCGCCCGGCATGAACCAGGCTGGCGTCGACGATGCGCAGGTCGGGATCGCCGAGACGCTCGGCCAGCCAGTCGGTGGAGACGAGCGGGTCGGTCATGCCAGTCCAGCCAGGCGGGGTCGGCAGGCCCGTTCTCGCGCAGGAAGGCGGGGTTGAAGATCTTGCACTGATAGCGCTGACCGTGGTCGCACAGCACGGTCACGATGGTGTGGCCGGGGCCCAGGTCCCGGGCCATGCGGATGGCGCCGGCGACGTTGATGCCGGTCGAGCCGCCCATGCACCAGGCCCTCGTGCTCGACCAGGTCGATAGATCGCCAGCAGCATCTCCTCGTCGGCGATCCGGTAGGCGTGGTCGATCGTCAGGCCCTCGAGGTTGGCGGTGATGCGGCCCTGGCCGATGCCCTCGGTGATCGAGCGTGCCCTCCGACTTCAGCTCGCCGTCGGTGTAGTAGCTGTAGAGCGCCGCGCCGTGGGGGTCGGCCAGGCCGATCTTCACGTCCGGGGTTCGCGCTCGCGCAGCGCCTGCGGCCACGCCGGCCAGGGTGCCGCCCGAGCCGACGGCGCAGATGAAGCCGTCGACCTTGCCGTCGGTCTGCGCCCAGATCTCCGGGCCGGTGGTCTCGATGTGGGCCTGGCGGTTGGCGACGTTGTCGAACTGGTTGGCCCAGATCGCGCCGGCCGGCTCCGTTTGCGTCCAGTTCCGCCGCCAGGCGGCCGGAATAGCGGACATAGTTGTCGGGGTTGGCGTAGGGGACGGCGTCGACCTCGACCAGCTCGGCGCCGTAGCAGGCGGATGGCGTCCTTCTTTTCCTGGCTCTGGGTGCGCGGGATGACGATGGTGGCGCGGTAGCCCAGCGCCTGGCCGACCATGGCCAGGCCGATGCCGGTGTTGCCGGCGGTGCCCTCGACGATGCGGCCGCCCGGCCGCAGCAGGCCCTTGCGCCTCGGCGTCGCGGATGATGTACAGGGCGGCGCGGTCCTTGACCGACTGGCCGGGGTTCATGAACTCGGCCTTGCCGAGGATTTCGCAGCCGGTCGCCTCGCTGGCCCGGCGCAGGCGGATCAGCGGCGTGTTGCCGATGGCGTCGAGGACGCTGCTTGCGATCGGTCATGGCCGCGCTACTTAAGTCAGGCTGAGCGCGCGTCCGAACAGGGGGCCGCTCAGGCTTTCGCGAGGCTGAGCTGCACCACATCGGTGCGCTCGGTGCGGAAGCCGGCCTCGCAATAGCTGAGATAGAAGCGCCACAGCCGGCGGAAGCGCTCGTCGAAGCCCAGGCGTGCGCGATCTCGTCCCAGGCGCGCCTCGAAGCGCCGCGCCCATTCGGCCAGGGTGTCGGCGTAGTCACTGGCCGAACCGGGCGATCGGCCCGCCAGGCCAGGCCCGCCCGGTCGGTCTCCTCCCGCAGCCGCGCCTCGCGAGGGCAGCATGCCGCCAGGGAAGATGTACTTCTGGATGAAGTCGGCGCGGCTGCGGTAGTCGTCGAACAGGTCGTCGCGGATGGTGATGATCTGCAGGCCCGCGCGGCCGCCGGGCGTCAGGACGTCGCGGACCTTGTCGAAATAGGTCGGCCAGTAGTCCTCGCCCACCGCCTCGAACATCTCGATGGAGGCGACGCGGTCGAAGTGGCCCTCGACGTCGCGGTAGTCGATCAGCCGGATGTCGGCCTTTTCGGCCAGGCCCTGCTCGAACATCCGCTTGCGTGGCGAAGTCGTACTGCGCCTGCGGAGATGGTGATGCCGGTGACCTTGGCGCCCGACCTCGCGGGCGGCGAACTCGGCGAAGCCGCCCCAGCCGCAGCCGATCTCCAGCACGCTGCTGGCCGGCCTGCAGGTCCATGCTCGCGGGCCAGGGTGCGCGTACTTGTCGCGCTGGGCCTCGGCCAGCGGCTGCGCCGGGCTGCTCGAAGCGCGCCGACGAATAGGTCATGCGTGGGGTCCAGCCAGCGCGAATAGAAGGCGTTGCCCAGGTCGTAGTGGGCGTGGATGTTGCGCTTGCGAGCCCCTGCGGCTGTTGCGGCGCAGGGCGTGGCCGAGGAAGTTGACGCCGCGCATCAGCGGGTTGCCGACGACACCCGCTGCGAGCCGGTCGAAGTTGGCGGCGAAGGCCTCCAGCAGGGCCGGACAGGTCCGGCGTGTCCCATTCGCCGGCCATGTAGCCCTCGGCGAAGCCGATGTCGCCGGCCGCCAGCACCCGGCGCATGAAGCGGTAGTCGCGGATGACCAGGCGGCCGTCGGGCCCGGGCTTCGGCGCCCGCGATGCGCAGCTCGCGGCCGGTCGGGCAGGACGAAGGTGAGGATCCCGATGCGTCCAGTTCCTGGCGCCATGACCCGAGCGCGGCGCGGAACGTGGCCGGCGCGCCCTCAGGTCGGCGGCGTCTGCGAACGCCGAGCGCTCATCCGGCTCTGGCGCGTCATCGCTCTTACGGCGAGGCTCAGGATAGCACCCGAGGACTGTCGCCGACACTATACGACTGCGCGCCGCGGATACGGCGAGGGCGCGCTGCGGAGACGCGCCCGGGCGCGCCAATTGGCGCTTGTGCGGCGCGGCGCGACCGCGGCCACTTACAGAGCCGCCAATCGCCGTCAAGGAACGCCCATGGCCGCCCTGACGCTCGAGCGCTGGAACCTGCCGATCGGCGACGGCCAGCCGCTGGTCGGTGATCGCCGGGCCTGAACGTGCTGGAGAGACCTCGACCTCGCGCTGGCGACGGCGCCGCCACCTGAAGGCGGTCGACCGGCCGAGCTGGGCCTGCCCTTCGTCTTCAAGGCCAGCTTCGACAAGGCCAACCGCTCCTCGATCAACGAGCTATCGCGGGCCCGGGCCTGGACGACGGCCTGGAGATCCTGGCCGAGGTGCAAGGCCGAGCTCGGCGTGCCGGTCGCCACCGACATCCACGAGATCGACCAGGCCGAGCCGGTCGGCCGCGGTCGCCGACCTGGTGCAGATCCCCGCCTTCCTCTGCCGCCAGACCGACCTGGTGGTCGCCGCCGCCCGGGCGACCGACGCGGCCGGCGGCCTGCTGCACGTCAAGAAGGGCCAGTTCCTGGCGCCCTGGGACTGCCAGAACATCCTCGACAAGGTCCGGGAGGCCGGCGACGCCGACCTGCATCGTCCTGTGCGAGCGCGGCGTCTCCTTCGGCTACAACAACCTGGTGGTCGACATGCTGGGCATCGCGCGAGATGCAGGAGCTGGGCGCGCCGGTGACCATCGACGCCACCCACGCGGTGCAGCTGCCGGGCGCCGACCCGCGCAACGGCGCCTCGACCGGCGGGCCGGCGCGAGGGCGTGCCGGTGCATCGCCAGGGCCGCGGTGGCGGCCGGCGCCGACGGGGTGTTCCTGGAGTTCCATCCCGATCCGGACAAGGCGCCTGTGCGACGGCCCGAGCTGCCTGCCGCTCGAACGCCGCGCGACGGACCTGCTGAAGCAGCCGCTGCAAGGCGCGTCCACGGCGCCGTGCGCGCCGCTTGACCGGCCGGCCGACGCGCCGCAGACGCTGAGCCCATGGATCTGTCCGCGCCTTCAGCAGCTGCTGGGCGCTCGTGCCCGGCGTGCGCGTCGCCTGCGTCGGCGACCTGATGGTCGACCGCTTCGTCTATGGCGAGGTCACCCGGGTCTCGCCCGAGGCGCCGATCCCGGTGCTGGCCCGCACGCGACGAGCTGGTGATGCTGGGCGGCGGCCGGCAATGTGGCGCGCAACGTCGCCGCCCTGGGCGGGCGCGCGGCCCTGGTCGGGCGTGGTGGGCGGCGACGCGGAGGGCCGACGAGGCGCTGCGCCTGGTCGGCGACGGAGCCGGGCGTCGAGGGCTACCTGGTCACCGACGCCGGCCGGCCCGACCACGCTGAAGACCCGCTTCGTCTCCGGCGGCCAGCAGCTGCTGCGCGTCGACCTGGAGGACAGCCGGCCCGGTCGCCGGCGAGCGTCGAGCAGCGGCTGATCCGCACCGTCCGCGACGCGGCGCAGGGCGCGGGCGTGATCCTGCTCTCCGACTACGGCAAGGGCGTCGTCACCGACGGCGGTGATCGCCGCCTGCCGCGAGGCGGCGCCGAGGACCGGCGCGCAAGGTGATCGTCGACTCCAAGGCCCGCAGCTTCGCCCGCTACGGCGCCGTCGACCTGATCAAGCCCAACGCCGCCGAACTGGCCTACGCCACCGACATGCCCACCGAGACCGACGCGCGAGGTCGAGGCGGCGCTCGGCCGCGCCCTGGAGCTCTGCGCGGCCAGGGCCGTCCTGGTCACCCGGGCCGGCCAAGGGCATGTCGCTGGCGCGTGCGCGGCCAGCCGGTGCGGCACTTCCCGGCCGTGCCGCGCGAGGTGTTCGACGTCTCCGGGCGCCGGCGACACCGCGCTGGCCGCCCTGGGCCTGGCCCTGGCGGCCGAGGCGTCGCATCGAGACACGCCATCGACTTCGCCCATGCTCGCCTCCGGCGTGGTGGTCGGCAAGGCGGGCACCGCCACGGTCACGCCCGACGAACTGATCGAGGCCGAGCTCGCCGCCCACCTGGCCCCGGCCGAGGCCAAGGTCGCCACCGCCGCAGCGGATGGTCGACGAGGTCGCCGCGCTGGCGCGCCCAGGGCCTGAAGGTCGGCTTCACCAACGGCTGCTTCGACATCCTGCACAAGGGCCACGTCGCCTATCTGGCCCAGGCGCGAGCCTGGTGCGACCGGCTGATCGTCGGCGTGAACACCGACGCCTCGGTGCGGGCGCTGAAGGGCGAGGGGCGGCCGGTCAACGACCTGGAATCCCGCGCCCTGGTGCTGGCCGGCCTGGCGCAGCGTCGATCTGGTGGCGCCGTTCGACGAGGCGACGCCCGCTCGCGCTGATCGAGGCGGCGCGGCCCGACGTGCTGATCAAGGGCGCCGACTACAGCCGAGGGCAGGTGGTCGGCGGCGAGCTGGTGCAAGGCCTGGGGCGGCGAGGTGAGGCTGGCCGAGATCGTCGAGGGCTATTCCACCACCGCCGCCATCGCGCGGATGACCGAGAAGACGGAGCCAGGCATGACCCGCCGGCATCGTCTTCGTCACCGGCGGCGCCGGCTTCATCGGCTCCAACATCGTCGCGCAGGCTGGCCGAGGACCGCGACTGCGACGTGGTGGTCTGCGACCGGCTGCGCGAGGCCGAGCTGGGCAAGTGGCGCAACATCGCCAAGCACCCGATCGGCGACTTCGTGGCGCCCGAGGACATGTTCGACTGGCTGAGTAGTTGGCGATCTCTTCCGTCGCCTTGGCGGTCTGCACTGCCAGCGATTTGACCTCGCTGGCGACCACCGCAAATCCTTTGCCGGCTTCGCCGGCGCGCGCCGCCTCGATCGTGGCATTGAGCGCCAGAAGGTTGGTCTGTCCGGCGATGTTGCGGATGAGCGTGACCACGTCGTCGATTTTCTTGGCGCCGTCGGCCAGCCCCGCGAATTCGCCGTTGGTCGAGCGCGCCTCCTCGGTCGCCAGCACGACGACGCTGCTGGCGTGCGCGATCTGGCGGCTGATTTCGGCGATCGAGCGCGACAGCTCGTCGGCGGCGATCGCCGCGGTTTCCACGTTGGCGGAGGCCTCGTTGAACGCCTCGACGGCGCTGTTTGCGCGCTGCGTGGTCTGGTCGGACGAATGTAGCAGCGTGCCGGCGGTTGTGCGCATTGCAGCGGCGCTTTCGCCGACGCTCGAGAGCAGGTTTTCCACCTGCGGCCGGAATGAAGCGATGCTGGTATCGACGGCCGTGCGCCGGTTTTCTTGTTCCTGTGCTGCCGCGCGCTCTTGTTCGGCTTGATGCTGTTCGGTGACGTCCTCGTGCGTCGACAGCCAGCCTCCGTCCGCCAACGGAACGTTTTTAGCGAGCACGATGCGGCCGTCGCTCGCCGGAACGTAAATGGCTTTTATTTCTCCCGAGCGCACGTCGTTCAAAATCTGTTTGCAGTAGGCGTCGACATCGCCCGTGAATAATCCGGTATTCTTGCGGTGCTGGATAAGTTCTTTGAGCGTACAACCAGGCTTCACGATATCCGGGGACAGGCCATACATTTCCAGATAGCGGCGATTGCGTACGACGATGCGCGTCTGCGGGTCGAACATGCACAGGCCTTGCGACATGTTGTCGAGCGCTGTTGAGAACAGCCGGTTTTTTTCGCCGGCGCGCAAATAGGCAAAAGCGGCAAACAGCAATACTGAGAGGCTGAGACCCGCAACGAGCACTGCATGGCCGGTCGCATCGGCTGGCAAGCCAAATGTGGGCATGGCGTTCCCCGAAGCTCGAAAGACCGCCACTATCGCCTTTGGCCATTTCGATATCGTTAACGTTTGATTCAGGGTGTTCGGAAGGTTTGAAGGTTTTTCGGCGCCGGCAAGATCGGATTTTGCGCCCCCGCAGCGATGCCTCCTTCCCGGTCATCAGGCGGTTAACGCCATCGCAAGGTTAACCGGCTCATAAGAAAATCGGTCGCATTGTCGTGTTCAGGCGGCGGCGGTATGAGCTTGCGGTGTAGCGTTGAGCGTATTCTTTGCAGTTGCGCACAGAGGGCGACGGCGAGATTGGGCGTTGGCCGGATTGGGCGCCCTGATCGTCGCGCTCCTTCCTAACGCGATCGGCAACGACGAACTCGGCGCACTGCTGGCGCGCCAGCCGGGCGTTGCCGCGCGCGTGCGCGCGCATATGATCGCGTCGCCGTTCGGTACCATTCACGCCGCGACATTTTCGATGCCTCGGCCGGTCGGCACGATCATTCCGCATCCGCCAATCTACGCGCTGGCGAATTTCGATCCCGGCGCCATCGCAGCCTCGATCGGCGCGCAGTTGCTCGGCGATCCGGGCGCCCCGATCCAGTTTCCCGCCGTCAATCGCAAAGACAAGCGCGAACTCGCTGATCTCGCGCGCGCGCACGCCGTTGCCGCCGCTACCGCAGATCTTGCCGATCGAGCCGGTCCCCGACGCGAAAGCGGATGCCGCACTGCAAGCCGACAAAAACGAAAGCCGCTTCGATCCCTATACCGAGTATGAATTTGCGGTTGTGCCCGAGACGCCCGAGGCCATCCCGCAGGCTGCGCCGCCAAAGCGCGCGCCCGAAAAGCAAGTGACGGCACCAACGCTCAAGACGAAAGTGAAGACGAAAGAGGACGTGTTCTTTGGCGCAACGCCGATGGCGGCAGGCGAAGATCGGGCGGAGATTAAGCCGTGGGCGCCGGGCGAGGCTCCGAAGTTGAAGATGCCGCCTTCGGGCGACCCCGACCTAAAGATGGCCGCGCTTAACCCGTCCGATACCGGCGCCGACAGTGGTGGCGAAAGCATTGCCAACAAAGGCGAGGTGACCGGCGTCGATCAGCGGCCTAAATCCCCGGCCGAACGGATGGCACTTAGCGGCGCATCCTTCGAGAAGGCGGAGAAGTGTCTCACCGACGTCGTTTACTTCGAGGCGCGGGGCGAAGCCGTGCGCGGACAGATCGCGGTTGCTCAGGTGATCATGAACCGGGTGTTCTCACCTTTCTATCCCAATGACGTTTGCGGCGTGGTTCTCCAGCGCAACAGCCGCGGCTGCCAATTCAGCTACAATTGCGACGGCATCCCCAACGTCGTGACCGAACCGATCGCCTATGTGCGCGCCAAGCACATCGCGCACGACATGCTGGTCGGCAAGCTCTGGATGCCGGAGGTTGCCAAGGCCACGCATTACCACGCCTATTGGGTGCGTCCCGACTGGGTCAACGAGATGAACACGATCTCCACGCTCGGCGTGCATACCTTCTATCGTCCGCGCACATGGGGGGACGGCGGTGACGAGCCGACCTGGGGCGACCCAAAGGTAACGCGCAAAGAAGCCGCGTTGTTCGAAAAGGAGTGGCCGGTCAGCCATAGCCGCGAATGGCTGCGTTCGCCTGATGGAAAGGCGTGGGAGCGCGAAAACGGCAAATAGCGCCCCCGCGCGCTGCGGGAGCCATGCGTCCCGCAAATAGCTAGGATCAGCATTATTTGTTTTGGCTCAGTAGGCGCGGCGATTATGGTGCCAAATCCGTCATGTGCCGATGATGCATGAGACGGCCGAAACATCGAGCCGGACACTTCGCAATGGCAATTCAATCGTCAGACAATCGCTTCGCGCTCGGAGCCGCATGGCGCACGCCCATGGTCATCGTGATCTGCGGCTGCTTGATTGCGATGATCGGTTTCGGCCCGCGATCGGCGCTCGGCTTTTTTCTGACGCCGTTATCGCAAGACAACAATTGGGGCCGCGACGTCTTTGCGTTCGCGCTTGCCGTGCAGAACCTGCTGTGGGGCGTCGGCCAGCCCTTCGCCGGCGGGATCGCCGACCGCTTCGGCGCGCCGCGTGTGTTGACACTTGGCACGCTGCTTTATGCCGCCGGCCTCTATCTGATGGCCTATTCGACGACGCCGACCACGCTCACTTTGACGGCCGGCGTGCTGATCGGTTTTGGATTGTCGGGTTGTTCCTTCACCATCGTCGTCGGGGCCTTTGGAAAATTGCTGCCGCCTGAATGGCGCTCGACCGCATTCGGCCTCGGCACGGCGGCGGGTTCGTTCGGCCAATTCCTGTTTTCGCCATTGGCGGTCGCGCTACTCGAACTCGTTCGGCTGGCACATCGCGCTCATGATCTTTGCCGGACTGATGCTGCTGATTATTCCGGTGTCGATCGTGTTGTCGGCGCCGCGCAAAGGTGGGCCTGCACCGGCAGGGGTGGCGCCGTTGCAATCAGTGGGGCAGGCGATGAGCGAGGCATTCGCTCACCGCAGCTATGTGCTGCTCGTGCTCGGATTCTTCACCTGCGGATTTCAGCTCGGTTTCACGACGGTACATCTGCCGGCCTACCTGCTCGACCGCGGTCTGTCGGCGGAAGTCGGCGGCTGGACGCTTGCGGTCATCGGCCTGTTCAACATCGTCGGCTCGATCGCGTCCGGCGTTCTCGGTGGCCGGATGCCGAAACGCTACATTTTGTCGACCATCTATTTTTGCCGAGCGATTTCGATCGCCGCCTTCGTGATGTTGCCGGCTGATCCCGTTACGACGTTGATCTACGGCGCCGTCACCGGACTGCTGTGGCTGTCGACCGTGCCGCCGACATCAGGGCTGGTCGCGGTGATGTTCGGTACGCGCTGGCTCGCCATGTTGTTCGGCTTCGCATTTCTCAGTCACCAGGTCGGCAGCTTCCTTGGCGTGTGGCTCGGCGGTCTCGTGTTCGATCATTTCGGTACCTACGACCCGGTCTGGTGGCTGGCGGTCGCGCTTGGCGTCGCGTCCGCCATCATCAACTTGCCGATCGTCGAGCAACCGGTGGAACGCGCGGCGGAAGCGGCAGCCTAGCGCGTCAACCGATTCAGATGGCTTTTTACGGCGGACGGAAAACATTTGCAGGAATTGGATAGAGGGAATGCTGATTTCCGGTTGACTTATATCAACGATGACTACGCAATATTCTCCTATCCTAATTATTTGCAAATATGATCCGAAGGAGCGGCGTGATGAAGTCACTACGTTTTATATTCTCTGCGTTGACGTTGATCGCATTTTCTGCGACGCAATCTCAAGCCCAACAATACAAATATGAGACGCCGATGCCGCCGGGCGTTGCCTCGCCGGACAAGGTGGAGACCTCGATTGGCACGCTTCATTTGCATTACGGCTATCCCGACCCGGCGACGATCGAGAAGGTTTACGACAATCTGGACGCATCGCGTGCGCTGCAGGCCTATTTGCTGGCGCTCCCGATCGTAAACCAGGCCAGCATGCGGGACACGCTGCGCAAGTTTGGACCGGACAATCAGACGGACGTCATTTGGGAAAATCTTGTCGACTCGAAGACGGTGGAACTGACCGCGAACGACAACACCGTCTACAGCTTCATCTGGCTCGACACGCACAAAGGGCCGTTGGTCGTCGAGGTGCCGCCCAAGGTTCTCGGACTGATCGATGACTTTTGGTACCGCTGGGTCGCGGACGTGGGCATCACCGGAGCCGACAAGGGAAAAGGCGGCAAATACCTGATACTGCCGCCCGGCTATAAAGGGCCGGTGCCGAATGGCTATTTCGTCGTTCGCCCGAGCACCTACGGGAACTGGATGCCTTTCCGTTCGTTCCTAGTCGATGGCTCGCCTAAGCCGGGAGTGGATTCGGTCAAGGCGCATCTCAAAATTTATCGGCTTGCGGATGCAGGCAAGCCTCCCAAGATGAAGTTTGTCAATGCATCCGGCATTCCAGCGAACTTCGTCTATCCCAACGATTACTCGTTCTGGAATTTACTGAACCAGGTCATTCAAGAGGAGCCGAGTGAGGGAAGCGATCCAACGACTCTCGGCCTTTTCGCTTCCATCGGCATCGAAAAAGGAAAGCCGTTCAACCCAGACGCTCGGATGAAGAAGATTTTGAACTGACGCTGCCAATATCGGCGCTGTGACCGCGCGCACGATCGCTTTCAAAATCCGTGGCAAAGACGCCTATTTCTATCCGAATAGTTCTTGGCGGTTGCCTTTCTTCGGTGGCTACAAGTTTGAAGTTGCGCCGGGCGTCAGCAATCTAGATGGCGCCGCTTTCTTCTATTACTTCGCCACGGGTGTCACGCCTGCGATGGCAATGAAGATGGTCGGCGAAGGCTCTCAGTATCCTTGGTCAGCCCAGGACTCGAAAGGCAACCCGTTCGAGGGC
This sequence comes from uncultured Pseudomonadota bacterium, assembly GCA_963720835.1. Taxonomy (GTDB): domain Bacteria; phylum Pseudomonadota; class Alphaproteobacteria; order Rhizobiales; family Xanthobacteraceae; genus Pseudolabrys. Next base: position 15,097 of record CAVRHC010000022.1, read on the forward strand.
GCAAAGACCTACAAGTTGCACTTGCCACCGCACATCCCGGTCAAGGACTTCTGGTCGGTTATCGTCTATGATAATCAGACGCGTTCGATGTTGCAGACCGATCAGCGGTTCCCGAGCGTGAGCAGTCAGAAAAAAGGAATTAAGGTCAATTCGGACGGTTCTGTGGATGTCTATTTTGGCCCCAAAGCGCCTGCAGGCTTTGAGAACAACTGGATTCAGACGATTCCGGGCAAAGGCTGGTTCATGATACTTAGGCTCTACGGTCCGCTGGAGCCATGGTTTGACAAGACCTGGCGGCCGAGCGAGATCGAGCTTGTTTCGGCTGGATAGAATCACAAACGCTAATCTATTAGACCTATTAGTCGGAAAGGCCGCCGCGAGGCGGTCTTTCTATTTGAAGATGTCAGATTGTGGATTTTCGCGACATTCAGCCGTCGCGCAGTAATTGCCTCGCTTTCGGAGCAAAGCGGACATTCAGCGAGCGAAGTTAGCAATGCCGGATTTAAGAGGTTGTGGCCTATCGTTTGGCAGCCGGCGTGGAGCGCTCGGCCAAATGACTGGGCTCTCCGCCATTGTCGGGACCGCGCGCTTGCATTCGTAGCGCGGCCGGCTTCTCGGGCGGCAAAGGCACATCAATCGTATCGCCCACGGAAACGAGCGCGATCGGCGCCCAGCGCGTCAAAGCTCCGCAGGCAATGCGCGGGGAGGGATGCGCCGCCCGCGTAATAACACCGACCAGCCAGCCGCCGCGCAGCACTGGTCCACCGGAGTCGCCGTAGCAGGCGCTGGCGCCGACCGAGCCCTTGCGGTCCGGGTCGATCAGGGCAAACCGGCTGTCCACAACGAGATCGGCTTTGTGAAGCGCGCTTGCCCCACGGCGGTGCTCGTTGGTGACGCCGAAACCAGCGATCGTGAAAATCCCACCCTCGCCCTGGCCGACATGCGCAGGCTGCAACGTTTCGGGCAGCGGTTTGTTGAGGAGGAGAATGATGGCGTCACCTTCGACCCGCACGCGCGTGCCGTCATCGAGGACTGCATCGCGCGACGCCCGCGCAATGCGAAATATTTTTCCGCCAGCGAGCACGCTCATGCCGCCCAAACAGTGTCGGGCGGTGACAATGGCGCGGCGCGCAATGACGGCGCCACTGCAATAGCCGTTGCCGATCATGCGGACGGCATAGGGCGTCAGGGCCTCGGTTCGCGAGCCTTTAACGATCGCTTGGGCGGGCGTGGCGGCGAAGAAAGCGCCTGCCACGACAATCGCTGCGACCGAACTTCGCCAGTAGGGCATCCCCATCCCCTTGTGCTGCGCGCGAGCCTAGTCAGGCGGCCCGGTGTGAACAAGTGTCGAACGTCAGGCGGCTGATCGGGCGGGCCTGTGCTTGCGCCTGCGGGCTCGTCGCGCCATGAATGGCCGCCAATTTCATGAGTTCATGACAGCGAGGCCGGTGTGGCGAGTTTCAAAGCGATCGTGGTCGAGAAAGCGGACGGCGGCACCAAGGCCACCATGGCCGATTTCGACGACGCCAACATGATGGATGGCGATGTCACCGTTCGTGTTGAATATTCGACGATCAACTACAAGGATGGGCTTGCCATCACCGGCAAGGCTCCAGTTGTGCGCCGCTTTCCGATGATTGCCGGCATCGATTTCGCCGGGACGGTGGAAAGCTCGGGCAATCCGGCCTGGAAACCCGGCGACAGAGTCGTCCTCAACGGCTGGGGTCTGGGCGAGACCCATCTCGGCGCCTACGCCGAAAAGGCGCGCGTTAAGGGCTGAGTGGCTGGTGCGCTTGCCGGCCGGGATCAGCACGCATGACGCCATGGCGATCGGCACGGCCGGCTACACGGCCATGCTGTGCGTGATGGCTTTGGAGCGCCATGGCCTGACGCCGGGGCAGGGGCCGGTCGTGGTGACTGGGGCTGCCGGCGGCGTCGGTTCGGTGGCGGTTGCAATCCTGGCCAAGCTCGGATTCACCGTTCACGCCGTCACCGGGCGCCCGCAGGAGGCGGATTACCTTAAAGGCCTGGGTGCGGCCGAGATCGTCGACCGCAAGGAACTCACGGCGACGCCCAAGCCGCTCGCCAAGGAGCGCTGGGCGGGTGCCGTAGACGTCGTTGGCTCGACGGTGCTGGCCAATCTCCTGTCGATGACCCGCTACGGAGGCGGGGTCGCCGCCTGTGGGCTGGCTGGCGGCATGGACCTGCCGACCTCGGTCGCCCCTTTCATTTTGCGCGGCGTGTGTCTTTACGGCATCGATTCCGTCATGTGCCCGCTGGCGCGCCGGCAGGAGGCCTGGAAACGGCTGGAAACCGATCTGGACCGGCAAAAATTGGCCGCCATGACGCGGGAAATCGGCTTTTCCGACGTCTTGACCGTGGCGCCAGAGATCCTCACCGGCCAGGTCCGCGGTCGGATCGTGGTCAAGATCGGGTAAACACGTTCATCATTTGTCGACGAAAACCCGGCATGTTGGCTAGGATTGGCCCAGTCGGGCCGCTCGTAAGGTGGCGTTAGTCGGAGTAGCGGGAATGCAGTTGCGCGCGTGTGCGGTGCTGGCTGGCCTGTTGGCCAGTGTGCCGGCGATGGCCGGCGAGATGAGCGCCAATGAGGCGCGCACCTTCGTGGTCGGCAAGTTGTTCTCCTACCACTGTTTCGAAGGCACCCGCGGCCAGGGCTTCGTCTATGCCGACGGCTCGGTGGCTGGCTCTGTCCAGTTCCAAGGTCACGGCCGAATGCATTATGCCGCGCTGCCGCCCAACACGTTGCGGGTGAGGGGGCAGACGGTTTGCGCCTCGCTGCGCGGACTGCCGGTCCAACCCTGCTTCAATCTCGTTCGAACCGGCAACGACAGCTTCCGCGGTTCGATCTCCGGTCTCGGCTTCGCCTACTGCAATTTCACACGCCGGCACGAGCACGCTGAAGTCGCACAGCAGCCGGCTGAGGTAGCGCATAAGGATACCGAAGTAAGCCACGAGGCCCATGAGGCGCGGGCGGGAGCGCCTTTGGCGTTGCGCCCGACACTCGCGGCAGAATAACGCAATCAGCGACATTTCGGCGCTTCGCGGCAGGACTTGGCCGCGTGTATAAGCCTCGCCATGAGTTACCAACAGACCAGCCGCTCGCATGGGCCCGGCTCCCCTGACGTGACCGGCTTCTACGAACCCGCCACGGGCAGCATCCAATATGTGGTGAGTTGTCCGCGCACGAAGAAGGCTGCGATTGTCGATGCCGTGTGGAATTTCGACCCGAAGCATGCGCGCACCAACACGCACTCAGCCGATGAGCTCCTCAACTACGTCAAGACGAAAGGTCTCTCGGTGGATTGGGTGCTCGACACCCATCCGCATGCCGATCACTTCATGGCGGGCGCCTATCTGAAAGAAAAGCTCGGCTGTTCGCAGGCGATCGGCGAGAAGGTGCGCGACGTCGCGGTGCTATGGCGCGGCTTCTACAACGAGCCGAAGGCCTTCGACATCGACGCGATTTTCGACCGGCTGTTTGCCGATGGCGACATGTTCGCGCTCGGATCGCTGCCCGTGCGCGTGATGCTGTCGCCCGGCCATACCCTCGCCTCGATCACCTATATCGTCGGCGAGGATGCCGCTTTCGTGCACGACACGCTGATGTATCCGGATTCAGGGTCGTCGCGCGCCGATTTTCCGGGTGGCGATGCAGCGACGCTCTACCGTTCGATCCGGACCATTCTCGCCCTGCCGGCAGCAACGCGCTTGTTCGTCGGCCACGACTATTGCAAAGACGGACGTGAGCCGAAATGGGAAGCGACCGTCGCCGAGCAGAGGGCTGAGAACATCCACGTCAAGGACGGCATCACGGAAGCTCAATTCGTCAAGTTGCGCACCGAGCGCGACCAGACCTTGTCGTTGCCCGACCGTATGCTGCATGCGCTGCAGGTCAATCTGCGTGGCGGACGGCTGCCGGAGCCGGAAAGCGATGGGCATAACTATTTCAAGATCCCCGCCAACCGGTTTTGATTCGCGCCGTATTGCGGTGCACAAATACCAATCCAGTTTGATATTTTCTGTGATCGCATCTCGATTAGGTTTTATTGACAGCGATTCGAAGACTAGATTGCAGGCACAAGGATTATTTTATCGGCTTTAATTCGCATGCCTTTCAGCCAACGCCTGAGGCCGATCGAGCGGCCTTTGGAGCAAATCGACGGTGGCGAAGACGGCCGACAGCCCGCTGCGGCTGGCGTGGCGCCTCATGCCGACGATCGCTTCGATGCCGTTCGTGAAACCATCGACCTGCTCGAATCCGATCTCGCGGCCATGATCCGCGACGTCCATTCGACGGCGGATGCCGTCCGCCAGGGCGTGCAGGCCTCAAAACTCGCGCTCATGGGCATCCGCGAGCGCAGCGAAGCGCTTGCCGGACAAACGCGCGCCGCCAAAGACGACGCCATCCAGCTTGCATCCGCGACCGAGGAGTTCGCCGCCGCATCGAATGAAATCTTGCGGCAGGTGCGCGAGGCCGATGAATTGAGCAAAGATGCAACCGAAGCATCCAAAGCCGCCGCTGGTAGTGTCGATCGGCTCAAGTCATCGTCCGCGGAAATCGACAAGATTACGAATCTCATCGCTGCGATCGCGCGGCAAACGAACCTGCTGGCGCTTAACGCCAAGATTGAGGCTTCGCGCGCCGGAGTCGCCGGGCTTGCCTTTGCCGTCGTCGCCGATGAAGTCAAGGAACTGTCGGCCAGAACTCAGAATGCAATCGGCGAAGTTGCTGCGATTGTCGATATGTTGCGTGGCGACGCGGCACAGTCGATCGAAGCGATCGACAAGATCACACATGCCATCGGCGCGCTGCGGCCCGTCTTCGGCGCGGTGGCGGAGTCGGTCGACGAGCAGACGGCCACAACCAGCGAATTGGCGCACAGCGCGAACGAAACCTCTCAGTTTGTCACCAGCGTCGCCGACAGCGCGAACGAAATTGTCGACACCGCCGTTTTGGCGGTCGAGCACGGCGATACCACCGAGCGCTCGGGCCAAGATGCGGCGACGAAGGTCGAAAAGCTGAAGGGCCGCTTCGTCATGCTGCTGCGGCAGACCGAATTCGGCGACCGCCGGCGGCATGACCGGTTGCCGTGCGATCTGAAGGTGACGCTCAAAGGTGCGGACGGCGACATCGAAGGCCAGACGGCCGACATCTCGGCGTGCGGCATGCTCGTTCGCGCCGGCGCCGCGGAATCGATTACGCCAGGCCGCGAGCTACCCGTGGCGATCGGTGGCATCGGCAACTGCAAGGCGCGCGTCGTCAACCGGTCCGAGCTTGGCCTCCATCTGGAATTTGCCGATATGGACCGGGCCGTGCGCACCGCGCTTGACGCCAAGCTTGCCTCCATCCGCGACGAGAACAAGGAGTTTATCGACCGCGCGCTTCTTGCCGCGCAGCATGTCGCCGACGCGTTCACCGAATTGGTCAATACCGGTGTGCTCAGCCGAGACGACCTGTTCGACAACAATTATGTCGCGATCGCGGGAACGAATCCGCGTCAATGCCGCACGCGGTTTCTGGATGCGATCGAGAAAGTCCTGCCGCCCATTCAGGAGCCGTTGCTCGCTTCCGACGACCGCATGATTTTTTGTGCGGCGGTCGATCGCAACGGCTATCTCGGCGTGCACAACAAGATTTATTCCCATCCGCAGCGCCCTGACGACGTCGTCTGGAGCACCGCGAACTCGCGCAACCGGCGCATCTTCGACGACCGGGCCGGGCTGTCGGCGGCACGCAACGTGCGGCCCTATCTGATCCAGAACTATCCCCGCGACATGGGCAACGGTGTGATCATTTTAATGCGGGAGATCGACGTGCCGATCCGGGTTTTCGGCAAGCACTGGGGCGCCTTTCGCACCGCCTACAAAAGCTGACGCGTGCTCACGCTTTCGCCGGGAAAATCATGCAGGTCGTGGTGGCGTGGGCATAGAGCTTGCCCGCGCTGTCCTTCAGGTCGCCGTCGGCGGTGGCGACCGTGCGACCGCGATGCAGAATGCGGCCTTCCGCGCGCAGCGGCCCGTTGTCCTTGGTGAGGGGGCGCACGAAATTGAGCTTGAGCTCGAGCGTGGTCCAGGCGTCGCCTTTTCGCAACGTCGAGAAAATCGCGCAGCCAAGCGCGGAATCAAGCAGCGTCGCGGCATAACCGCCGTGGACGGTACCGATCGGATTGTAGTAGCGGAATTCCGGCATCCCCTCGAACGCCGCCCAGCCATCCTCGGCTTCGATCAAATGAAAGCCGAGCGTTTCGCTGATCGGTGGCTGCGGCTGTGTGCCGGCGATGATGGCCTTGAGGAAGTCGAGACCGCTATAGGATTGAAGAACGTCCGGCGCCACCACCCCATATTTTACGCTCACCCCCCGCACTCCGTCTGTTGGCACGGTCGCTTTGTTGGCCGCATGCAACGTTATTGCGCCGGTCGAACCATGTCCATCGAAGTTGCGGTGGTGTTAATTTTTGTAGATGCGGCTGAACTATTCTCGCCAGGACGACGACACATGTGCGGACACGAGACGTCGGGTTAAAGCCACACGCTCGGCCCATTGTGTTCAGCAGCCTCGTCCGTTTTTTCGGACGGGGTTGCTATTTTGCGCGCCGGCCAACAAAAAATGCCGGCCGTCTGGCAATCAGTGCTTGGAGCTTTCGGCTTTTAGCGCTGCGTCAAAACGGCAGTGTGATCAGGAGAGTGATCCCGTAGCCGATGAAGGCAATCCAGGCCAAGCTAAGCACAACGCCCAAGACGACCATGTACGGAGCCCATCGACGGCGCCCGATTGCGTCGGCCGCCGGTTTGACTGCGGCTGATGCGATCGATGCCGCAAAGGGCAAAAGTTTCTGGTCCATGGGCGCTCCCGTGCGTTCGTCGCACCAGAGCGCGCTCAGGTTCACGTGCGATTGTAGGAAATTGAGTCGTACAGCCGCCGGTGCCGTCCGCCTCGCTTCAGGCGATATCGACGCGGAACGGACGGCCTTCCATGGCGGCGTCGCCGGGCCCGATCGCCTCGACGGCGCGCATCATGCGCCCGTTGCGCGCCAGCAGGCGGTCGGCGATCGACACGATGCGCGCATTGGGCTGGGCGGTGCGCGAGGCGCGCCGGATCGATTGCGCGATTTCGGTCTCGTCGCGCTCCGGATTAAGCACGCAGGCGGCGACGAAGGCGCCGGCGGTCGAACGGCTGATGCCGGCGAAACAGTGGACGACCATCGGCGCGGCGCGGTCCCACCCGCCGACGAATTCGATCAGTCGCGCGACATGCTCGTCACCAGGGCAGGTATAGCCTTCCATCGGATTGGAGATGTCGTCGACGCTCAAGACCAGGTGGTTCTCGGGCGCGATATGCGCCGGCCGTTCAACCCGGTCGGTCAGCCGCAAAAGCGTGACAATGTGGCGCGCACCGGTCTTGTCGACGGTGGCGTGCAGGCGGGCGAGCGAGCAAACGTGGATCATGAGGGCGCTATGGTCGATTCTTGCGTCATATCTATGACGTCCCTTTTGAAAATGAAAGTTCAACCCCGCATGAGTCTTTGCAAGCGCTCACGGAAACGATCTTCCGCGGTGCCGGCCGGCCAAGGCGTCAGATAGTCGCGCTCGAGGGCCGCTGAATATTTGGGAGGGGGGCCGAAAAACCGCCGCGCCTCTTCTTCCTGGAAGCCGGCGAGGCGGGTCGCTTCCAGATAGGCCGCACTGCGGTCGGCCGCCTTGATTAGCGTGGTCAGCCGCTCGGGCAGCTTGGCCGGCAAGGCGAAGCGTAGGTGGATGGCAGCGAGCAGGCGCCGCTCGACCGCCTTGTAACTGTCGCCGATCACCGCCTTGAACGGCGAAATCATGTCGCCGATCACATATTCGGGTGCATCGTGCAGGAGCACGGCGCGGCGGCCGGCGTCATCGAGCCGTGGCACTTTTGCGCGCGCCAGCGCCTCGACCAGCAGCGAATGTTGCGCGACCGAAAAGATATGCGCGCCCTTGGTCTGCCCGTTCCAACGCGCAACGCGCGCCAATCCATGCGCGATGTCTTCGGTCTCGACGTCGAGCGGGGAAGGGTCGAGCAGATCGAGCCGCCGTCCCGACAGCATGCGCTGCCAGGCGCGGGCGGGAGCCGCGCGCTCCTGCTTTTTCGTGGGCTTGGCCGCCTTGCTCATTTTCGTTTGTTCTTATTGGCGAGCTTCGCGCACGCATCGTGCCGATGGCATGTCGCCAAGTGGTCGTTGACCATGCCAACCGCCTGCATGAAGGCATAGACGATGGTTGGACCGACGAATTTGAAGCCGCGTGCGGCAAGCTCTTTCGACATTTTGTGCGAGAGCTCGGTTTGCGCTGGGATCTGGCCGGGACGTTTGAATGCGTTCTGCTTCGGTTTGCCGTCGAGAAAGTCCCACAGGAAATTCGAAAATCCCGCGCCGTTCTCCATGATGTCGAGATAGCCTCGCGCCGATAAGACCGCGCCTTCGATCTTGGCGCGGTTGCGCACGATGCCGGCGTCTTTCATCAGGCTTTCGATCTTGCGTTTCGGGTAGCGGGCAATTTTCTCGGGGTCGAACCCGTCGAATGCGCGGCGAAAGTTATCACGCTTGCGCAGGATGGTGATCCAGGCAAGGCCGGCCTGGAAACCGTCGAGCATCAGCTTTTCGTACAGCGCGCGGTCGTCGAATTCCGGCACGCCCCATTCCTCGTCATGATAGGCGACGTAAAGCGGATCTTGCTTCGGCCACGGGCAACGGATGAGCCCGTCGGCATGGACGTGCTTTTCGGTCATGGGGTTTGCTGCGTTTCTCCGGGCCAGGGGAATCGCGCCCAGGCCGGCTTGACGATGCGCAGGCCGATGCCGCCGCAGACGAGCGGCGTGCCGTCCGCAAGCGCGTCTTGCACCCGGTCGAGCCTGAGCAAGGCAAGACCGTGGCCTTGCGCGGTCGAGCCGAGCGTGCCGACCTGCTTCTCTCCCGCCATCACTGCCAGCCCCGAGGAGGGCGCGAACTCGTCGTAGGTGACGGGAATGATGCGGTTGCGCGCGCTGTTGCGGTGCTCGACGCGCGAGACCACTTCCTGGCCCACGTAGCAGCCTTTCTTGAAATCGACGCCGCCGAGCTGGTCCATGTCGGCTTCGTGCGGAAACGTGTCGCCATAGGCGAAATCTTCGCCGCCGCGCGGCACGCCGAGCGCGATGCGGTGCGCCTCATAAGCTTCGGGCGCAACCGGCGTGGCGCCGAGATCCTCGGCCGCTTCGGCGGCAAGCTCCTCCGGCAGGATGACGCGCCATCCGAGCGCAGGAAGCCGCGGATCGGCATAGCTCAGCCCGTAGTCGCTTTTGCCCTCACCCGCCCAGACCGCCATGACGGCGAGCACTTGCGAGAGGTTCTCGACGGTGACCTTGGCGCGCAGCTTGTAGAAGTTGAGTTTGTCGACCAGCGTGCCGGCGAGCGCCTTGGGCACGTCGAGGAAAAAGCCGCCGCCGTCGGCGGCCGGCGCCTCGGTGACCAGAAAATCGGCAATGATCTTGCCCTGCGGCGTCAGCAACGCGGCATAGCACGCCGTTCCCGGCACCGCCTTGGCGATGTCGTTGGTGGCGAGCCCATTGAGAAAGTGCCGCACGTCGTCACCGGCGATCTTGAGAACGCCACGGTCGGGGAGAAGCGCTGCCTGCATGTCAATCTCGTCGGCTCAGTTTTCTTGGGTTCAATAAAGCCTAGTCTCTTGCCAGAACTTGCGCTGAAACGTAAGCGCTGTTGGGCGTGGCTCAAGTCTGGAGCAAGAACAGCTCGAATTATGGCGGAAACCTACGACCTCATTTTCAAGGGCGGTACCGTGGTCAACCACGACGGGGTGGTAGCGCGCGATATTGGTGTGCGCGCCGGCCGCTTCGCTGCTATCGGGGATCTCGCCGGCGCTTCGGCTGGCGAAGTCGTCGACTGCCACGGCCTGCATCTGTTGCCCGGAGTGATCGACAGCCACGTCCATTTTCGCGAGCCCGGACTCACCCACAAGGAAGACCTGGAAACCGGTTCGCGCGGCGCGGTGTTCGGTGGCGTCACTGCCGTTTTTGACATGCCGAATACCAATCCCACCACCACCACGGCAGAGGCCGTGGCCGACAAGGTCAAGCTTGCGCATCACCGCATGCATTGCGATTTCGCGTTCTACGTCGGCGCCACGCGCGAAAACACCGCGCACTTGGGCGAACTGGAACGGTTGCCAGGCGTCGCCGGCGTCAAAGTGTTCATGGGATCGTCCACCGGCTCACTTTTGATCGAGGATGATGACGGCGTGCGCGCGGTGCTGCAGGCGATCCGCCGCCGCGCCGCCTTTCATTCCGAGGACGAATATCGCCTGCGCGAACGCATGAATTTGCGCGTCGAAGGCGATCCGCGCTCGCATCCGGTCTGGCGCGACTCCACGGCCGCGTTGCTGTGCACGCAGCGTTTGATCGCGCTTGCGCATGAAACCGGCAAACGCGTCCATGTCCTGCACGTCACGAGCAAGGAAGAGGCTGCCTTCCTCGCCAAACATAAGGAGGTAGCGACCGCCGAATGCACGCCGGCGCATCTTACGCTCGCGGCGCCCGATTGCTACGAACGGCTCGGCACGCTGGCGCAGCTCAACCCGCCGATCCGCGATGCCACCCACCGCGAGGGGTTGTGGCAGGGGATCGCGCAAGGCGTTATCGACAGTATCGGCTCGGATCATTCCCCGCACACGCGCGAGGAAAAGGCGCAACCCTACCCCAAGACACATTCCGGCATGCCCGGCGTACAGACGCTGGTGCCGCTCATGCTCGATCACGTCAGCGCCGGCCGGCTTTCTCTGTTGCGGTTCGTCGATTTGACCAGCGCGGGGCCTGCGCGTGTTTTCGGAATGGCGGCGAAAGGTCGTATCGCTGTCGGCTATGATGCCGACATAACGGTTGTCGATCTCAAACGGCACGAGACCATCAGCGACCGTTGGATCGCTTCACGTGCCGGCTGGACGCCCTATCGTGACGTTACCGTCACCGGATGGCCGGTGGGGACAATTGTGCGCGGCCACAAGGTGATGTGGGAGGGCGCCTTGATCGTGGCCGGTCAGGGCGAACCGGTGCGCTTCCAGGAGACGCTGGTAGGCCAGCACTCCACAAGCGGCGGCTAGTATTACTTGACGTCCGCGTTTGTTTTCGTCCATTTTTATGCATTATAGTTCTGTAGAATTTCAGGCCTGCGGCGGACGACTGTTCGAAAGGCGGACGATCTCTTGTCCGAGCTTGCCGAGGCGCGGAAACCATCACGATGAGCGTTGACCTCGTTTCGCTGCGCATGCTGTTGGTCGCAGCTGCTCCATCACAACGCGATCTTTGGCAAAAGGCCGCGGCTATGGCGTCGGTGCCGCTCGAATTTGTGGCTGAAAGCGCAGCCAATTCCGTCGTCGTACTTCAGAACGGCGGCGTGGACATCTGCGTCGTGGACGCCGCCTTGACCGATGGTGACAAAGACGCGGTGACGGCTGCTGCGCGCGAGGCTCAGCCGGCGCCGCTGCTGATTGCCACGGTCGGGCGTGACAGGAAGCGTCCCGGCAATATTGACGCCGCCTTGCCGCGTCCCGCGACGATCGACGACGCCCGCAAGCTGGTCGAGATTTGCGTGCGCGCAAAAGTCCCAACCCGCGTTCTGATTGTGGACGATTCCAGCACCATGCGTGGTCTCGTGCGCAAGGTCTTGTCAGCCAGCCGGTTCGCGCTCGATGTCGACGAGGCGGAAGAGGGCATCGCTGCGCTCGAACAACTGGGTAGTGGCCGATACGATCTGGTCTTTCTCGACTACAACATGCCGGGTTTCGACGGTGTCGAAACCTTGTCCGCTATCAAGCGGCAGGCACCGGACGTATCGGTGGTGATGATGACGGCGAGGGTCAGCGACGATGTGGTCGATCGCGCGCAGGCGGCCGGCGCGCTCGCATTTCTCAAGAAGCCATTTTATCCGGCAGATATCGACACCGTGCTTGAGCGCCATTTCGGCCTGAATGTGCCGTTAGCGTAAAAGCCGGTAAAAACGCCGCTTCTACTGGCGCGACTGATCGAGCGAGAATTCGCCGTTGCGGATGCGGGTGCTCAGCCCTTCGGCGAAGGTAGCGGCCGCATCCTCGCCATAGGTGCTGACGAATTCAGCGAACGCCGTGAACAGGCAAGCTTGCGCGAGACAATCGCCGTCGATGCCGTCGAGGCGCGCTTCGGCCCACGCTTCTTGTACGTAACCGAACGCGAGACGTTTTTCTTCGCGGTCGGATGCGGCATCGTGTGCCGATGCCTGCTCCGTTGTATTCATACCCACCTTCGACGCCCCTCTGGCGCCGCCGGCGCCCGGTCCTGAATTCGACATGGACGTTACCACGCAGGTTCCACCGGGCCACCCGGACCTCGGGAAAAGGTTAACAGCGGCAGGGTTTAGTTGGCGTAGCGGGCCGTGATTTCGCGGGCGATCTTGGCGCCTTCGTCGAGATAGCGGCGAATCGCGATATTGGCCGCTGGCGTGCAGGTACGATAGGTCTGCTGAAAGCCGCGGTAACCACGATTGAAGCTAGTGGTGATCTTGTTGCGCCGTTCTCCGCTCGGCGCTTCCGAATTCAACAGTTCCTGCATCTGGTCGCGCCATTTCTGGCCTTCATGGGCGCCGCAAACCGCGCGCAGATAATGCAGGGCGCCGAGAATCTCGGCCAGCCGCTGCAATTCGTTGTCGTAAGGGGCCGTTTCGACCGGGTCCACCGCGCGAGCCGGCACGGCAAGGCAAACAAGAACCGATGCGACGGCGAAAAGCTTCTTCACATCCATTGAGCCAATTCCGGTTGCCGATGATATGCCCCCGCTCTAAGGCAACTGCAAGGCAGGCACATCAGCCTTTGCCCTCAAGGTAAGCGACCGCCGCGGCGACGATTTCGGCGAGGCCGTCGGTCGTTTTCAGGTTTGCAATTTCGCTGGGCACAAGCCAGTGGGCATCGTTGAGCTCTTCGTTGAGCACCGGTTCGCCGCCGAGCCAGCGCGCCGCAAAGCTCAAGATCACGAAATGGCGCTCCACCCGGCCGTCGCCATCGCGCATGATGACTTCGCGGTGGCCGGCGAGTGCAACCGGCTCGATGGCAAGCTGCGTCTCCTCGCGCACCTCTCGGATCACCGCCTCGTGCAGCGTTTCGCCGGCTTCGACCGCGCCGCCCGGCAATGTGTAGATATTGAGTGCGGGCTTGCGCGCGCGGCGTACCACCAGAACCTTGCCGTCGCGCACGATTGCCGCGCTGACGGCGAGAATGGGGCGATGCGGATAAAGGCGGTTGTCGGTCACGGAATATCGTCCGGCGAAAATGCGTCTATCAACGCATCAACCCGTCGACCATCGTCTGCGGGGCCGCGGCTGCGTCGATCTTAGATTCGGCGTCGCCGTTGATCACGGCGCCGGCGCGCGCGACCAGCGGTTTGAGCCAGGCCGCGGCGGCCTCGGCAATGAGATTGGCGGCGTTCGCCGGCATGCCGGATCGCAGTGCCGTGCGCGTCGCCTCCAGCATCGCCGTCATCGTATTGGCAAGACCGTCGAGAGTGTCGCGTAAAGCCGGATCGGCGGCATCGTAGGCTGCAATCGCCAGGTCGCGGCCTTTGAAGCCGGACGCCGCGAAGTGTTCGCGATAGCTTGCGGGCTTCCAGGCCAGCAAATCCTCGAGGCAGTCCGGGCTGCCCGGCAGCATTTCGAGTAGCATGATCGCTTCGTTGAAATGATTGAGATAGTCGGTGGCAAGCCCGGTGACAGGATTAATATTGGCCTCGCTCAAGCGCCACGCATCCCTCTCGTCTGGAGCTTGCGCAGCCTCGGCGCAATTCTGGTATGTCATCGAAACCCTGCCGCCGAGATCTCGCCTGCCGCCAGTGTTGCCGATTGCGGTTAAGGCGCGATTAACCAGACGACGGGTCCGAAAACGGGGACAATCGCGACGATGTGCGGCCGCTACACCATCACGTCTGCGCCGGAGGCGATCCGGGCGTTGTTCCGCTACGAGGAGCAGCCCAATTTTCCGCTGCGCTTTAACGTGGCGCCGACACAGCCGATCCCTATCGTCAGACTCCACGAGGGCAAGCGCCAGTTCGCGCTGGTGCGTTGGGGCTTGCTTCCGTCCTGGGTGAAGGACCCGAAGACTTTTTCGCTGCTGATCAATGCGCGCGGCGAAAGCGTCGTCGACAAGCCGGCCTTTCGCGCGGCGATGAAGCGCCGGCGCTGCCTCATCCCGGCCGACGGCTTCTACGAATGGCAAGCCGGCGGCGTGCGCAAGCAACCGTTCTACATACGCGCGGCATCGGGGATGCCGCTTGCCTTCGCGGGACTTTGGGAAACGTGGACCGGGCCGAACGGCGAGGAGCTTGACACCGCGGCCATCGTCACCACCAGCGCCAACCGCACACTCGCACCCATCCACGGCCGCATGCCGGTGATCTTGGCTCCGGAAGCTTTCGATCTATGGCTCAATTGCGCGGAGGTGGATGCTAAAACGGCGGCGGCGCTGATCCGGCCGGCGCCGGACGAGCTGCTCGAAGCTTACCCGGTCTCGACGGCGGTCAACCGGGTGGCGAACGACAATCCGAAACTTATCGAACCGATTGGGGCGGATGCGAAGCCAGAACCGACCAAGCCGGCGGTGCGCGCGAAACGCAAGATGGTGAAAAAAGACAGCGGACAAGGCGTGTTGTTCTAATCCAAATGTCGGTTCAGAGAACCTTGCCCGGATTCAAGATCCCGTTGGGATCAAGCGTATGCTTCAAGGCGCGCATCAGTTCGATAGCGACCGGGTCCTTGTAGTCCGGCAGCTCATCACGTTTCATCACGCCGACGCCGTGCTCGGCCGAAATCGAGCCGCCAAGCGATTGCACCACCGCGAAAACGACCTTGTTGACCTCGTGCCAACGCGCGAGGAAGGCGGCCTTGTCGGCGCTGTCCGGTTGGACGACGTTGTAGTGGATGTTGCCGTCACCGACATGTCCGAACGACAGGGGCCGGCAGCCGGGCATGAGTTTCGTCACGGCCGCGTTGGCCTCGTCGATGAAGGCGGGCACGGCGGCAACGGGTACCGAGATGTCGTGCTTGATGGAGGCGCCGACATGGCGTTGCACCTCGCTGAACATTTCGCGGATGCGCCAGAAGCTTTTCGCCTGTTGCAGGCTGTCGGCCATCGCCGCGTCGAGCACAAAGCCCTTTTCGAGACCCGAACTCAAAATTTCTTCCATTACCTCGCGCAGCCCCGAGCGCGCCGCTGAAGACAGTTCGATCAGCACATACCAGGCATAAGGTTTGGCGAGCGGGTCACGGCTCATGTGGTCGTGCTGGATGACGGCTGCGACACCCATTCGCCCCATTAGCTCGAATGAGGTGACGCCGCCGCCGGTGCGCTCCTCGGCGAGCGTCAGCAGTTCGACAGAAGCCTGCGGGGTGGGAACGGCAACGAACGCCGTCTCCACCGAGCGCGGCCGCGGCACCAGCCGCAACACGGCGGCGGTGATGACACCGAGCGTGCCTTCCGACCCGATGAACAGATTGCGCAGATCGTAGCCCGTGTTGTCTTTTTTCAGCTTGTTTAAATCGTGCAGCACGCGTCCATCGGCCAGCACGACTTCGAGGCCCATCGCGTGCGAACGCGCAATGCCATGCGCCAGGGCCGTGGTACCGCCGGCATTGGTCGACAGATTACCGCCGATGGTGCAGGTGCCTTCCGACGGCAGCAGTTGCGGGTAGAGCCGGTCGGCTGCTTCGGCGGCCTCACGCGCGCGCTGCAGTGTGACGCCGGCTTCCACCGTCATGGTGTTGGAGATCGGATCCACTTCGCGCACATGATCGAGGCGCGCGACCGAAAGCAGCACTTCGCCGTTCATCGGAATCTGTCCGCCGACCAGACCGGTATTGCCGCCTTGCGGCACGACCGCGGTTTTGGTGTCGTTGGCGAGCTTGAGGATCGCGGCAACTTCCTCGACCGAACCCGGGCGCAAGACGAGTGGCGTCTGACCGTGGTAGAGGTCACGCATCTCGACCAGATAAGGTTGCTGCGTCGCGAGATCAGTGATCGCGTATTTTTCACCGACGATGTCGGTGAAGCGCTTGAGCAGCGCGGGCGGCAGTGACGATTTGGTCTGAACGTTCATCGCATCGCTCATTTTTGCGCGGCGGCGCGCGACAATCGGTCATTGATCGCTTCGCCGAGGCCCTCGCTCGGCACTGTCATTACCGCGATGCGGGCGGCGCCGGAAGCATCCAGAGCGCGCAAATGCGAAAACAAATTGACCGCGGCCTCGCTGGTGTCGCCGCGCGGCGAAAGATTAAGCATCATGCCGTCGGCGGCAGGTGCATCCGGCCCGAAGGCAAGCAGGGCTTCGCCGGCATTGGGGCGGTCGGCGTTCAGCCGCAGCCGCGCCTTCGGGGCATAGTGCGAGGACATCATGCCGGGTGCGAGCGGGGCATCTTCCGGAACGCTCGTGAGCGTCAGCGGACGGCCAAGCACCCGTTCGATCGCCTCGCGTGCAATGCCGCCCGGCCGCAACAATGCGGGTTCGCCGAGACACGACACGATGGTCGACTCCACGCCCACCGAGCAGGGTCCGCCGTCGAGCACCAAGTCGATGCGCCCGCGCAGATCGGTGAGCACATGCGCTGCCGTTGTCGGCGAGACGTGGCCGGACCTGTTCGCAGATGGTGCGACCACCGGCCCGCCAAAGGCCGACAGCAGCGCGTGCGCCAGCGGATGCGCCGGCACGCGCAGCGCTACGCTGTCGAGGCCGGCGAGCGCGAGATCGGAAATTGGACAATCCGGCATTTTTGCCAGCACCAGCGTCAGCGGCCCAGGCCAGAACGTCGCCGCGAGTGCCTCGGCCGCGTCATCGAAGCGTCCGAATCTGCGCGCTGTCTCGGCGCTCTCTACATGTGCGATCAATGGATTAAAGGACGGGCGGCCTTTGGCGGCATAGAGTCGCGCCACCGCCTCGCCGTTACGCGCGTCTGCCCCCAGGCCGTAGACGGTCTCGGTCGGGAAGGCCACCAGACCGCCGGCCTTCAGGCAAGCAGCCGCCGCCGCGATGGCGGCAGGGGAGGCTGGCAGGACCCGGGTTCCCGGCTCGGCGGTCATGGCGTGGCTCTTCGCTTGCAGCGTCGTTGCGACCGGGGTTATAAGGCCGGCCATCAGTCGGAGTGTAGCGCAGTCTGGTAGCGCACCTCGTTCGGGACGAGGGGGTCGCAGGTTCAAATCCTGCCACTCCGACCACTCCCTACCAGATATATATACCCCTCGGGCAACCCGCCTCGCGGCGGCTCCGGTTCGTCGCGCGAAACGCGCCGTTCGCGCGCGCTTTGCAGACGCGCACTTTTTTGTCCGGCACAGGTGTTGCGGGAAGCAACTCAGCTAATGTCCGTTCGCCTTTTTGCCGCGAAGGACAAATGATCCCCGCCAGCATCAAGAAAGTCGACTATCGCCCGGTCCCCAAAGCGCGCGACGAGATCCGGGCCTTCCTCGTGGTCCGCAACGAAGCCTTGCGGCTGCCGTCGACGCTGCGCCATCACCGCGCACTCGGGGTGCACCGGTTCTTCGTCCTCGACAACGGCTCGACCGATGGCACGCTCGATCTGCTCGCGAACGAGCCGGACGTCCATATTTTCAGAACCGACGAAAGCTATGCGGCGAGTCAATGCGGCGTGACCTGGACCAACGCGCTGCTCGATGCCTTCGGCGACGGCCACTGGACATTGACCATCGACGCCGATGAGCAACTCGTCTATCCGCACTATGAGGAACTCGGTGCACAACTGCTTTGCCGATTTCTCGATACTGTCGGCGCCCAGGGTTTGGTGTGCCTGTTGCTCGACATGTATTCGGATCGCGCGATCAAGGACACCGTACATGATTCACGCGACCGCGCTCATCGATACATGCCGGTATTTCGACGCCGGCAATTACCGTATCCATCCGGTGCAGCCTTGTCCGCATTTCCAGATCTATGGCGGCGTGCGAGAGCGCATATTCCGCGAGGTCGACAGCAAGTTTCATCCGCCGACTGTCAGCAAGGTGCCGCTGGTGCGCTGGCGGGCCGGCATGCGCTTCCTCCACAGCACGCACACGCTCACGCCGGTCGCGATTCCGAAAATGCTCGCCGGACTCTTGCATTTCAAATTCTTGAGCGATTTTCACGACCGCGTGGTGACCGAGGTGGCGCGCAACGAGCACTATGCCGGCGCGCGCGAGTACCGTGCCTATCTCAATCTCTTGCGCGAGAATGGCGATGTCGGCTTTTTCACCAAGGATTCGGTTCGCTTCCAGGACAGCGCCCAGCTTGTCCGTCTGGGATTGATGCGGACGAACGATGCCTTCGAGCGTTCCGCTCGGATGACAATGGCCGCAAAAGCGCAGCCACAGGCCCCGGAGGGGCGGGTAACGACCGCCTAGAGCGCCCGGATGACGTGTCGGCCGAGCATGGACGGGGCCGGCCAAATCGGGCGAACATTGATGCATGTCAACGAGCTTTGATCCGGTGCGAACACTATCGACACACGCACAAACACGTGTGGGGGAGGGCATAATGAAAAAACGGCGCGTTCAGCGGACTGGTCATTGCCGGCGCAATCATCTGCTTTTATGGGACCGCCTCGGCAAAGGACCCCGACGTCGGACAAGCAGAGTATCGCTCCGGCTGTGCGCCGTGCCACGGTATTGATGGAAAAGGGGATGGGCCGGTCAGCAAGGCCATGAAGACACGGCCCGCCGATCTGACGGTTCTTGCCAAGAAGAACAAGGGCGTGTTTCCGGTCAATTCGGTTTACCGGACCATCGACGGCCGCGATCCGGTCGCGGGCCATGGCTCGCGGGAAATGCCCGTTTGGGGCTACCGGTTTGTGCCGCTAACGAAGCTCAGCCCGAAATCGGCCGACGATTACATCCTGGACCCGCCGGGATCGCCGGAAGCAATCGTTCACGCCCGCATCTTGTCGGTGATCGATTATCTCAATCGTATCCAGCAGAAGTGACCGCCTTGCCGCGCCGCAAAAATAGCGGCGGGCGTTAGCGTCGCGGAGGCGCTACAAACCTTCCTCTTTGCGCACGCGCGATTCGTCGTCGTGCATCCGCTCTTCATAACGTTTGCGATGCGCATAATTTGGGTCGCTGAGCACGGTGCGCCAGGCCCGGTGCAAGACGGCGTCGCTTTGCGCCTGCGTTCTGGCCCGTTTTTTTGCCCGCATCCTCCACACGATCCATACAATGCATGCGATCGTGGCGATGATGATAATTAGCTCCATCGCGTATCCTTCGCGACCGCCATCCGTTTAGGACTTTCAAACCGCAATGAGCCCGTCCCGGCTCTGGTCGCCTAGCGTGTTCCCCACAGATTTGGACGCCCTAGCCCAGCATCCGGTTTTTGCCTTTTTGACCAATAGGGCCGTGGCCCGTCTCGGTTTTGATGTGGCTCAAGCGAAAGCAGGGGCGCCCACAGCTCCATTGTTAGTTTAGGCATCATGAGCGGTTTTCCAAGGGTGCCGGAACAAGGCGCCGGCCGTCTCGCCCAGCAAATTCACCGGCGGCGGCTGCCCGCTCTTGTGCAATTGCGCCGCTGCCGCGTACGCTTGTCGATGTAAGAGCAAAGGTCCGCCAACCAGGACGGGCCAGGGGAGGGAAAAGCGATGAAATCATCGATTGCGAAGCTGTGCTTGGGTGTCGGGCTGGCGTTGTCGCTTGCCGGCACGGGTGCGACCGCAGAACTGAAGATGATGACGGGCCCGCAGGGCGGTTCGTGGATTCCGCTTGGCGGCCAATTAAAGGATATGTGGGAGAAGGCCGTTCCCGGCCTCGCGGTGCAGCAAGCACCGGGCGCCGGCATCGCCAATGTACGCGCCGTGCAGGAAGGCAAGGCCGATATCGGATTCGCCAATTCGATCTCGACAGTCGATGCCATCGCGGGCAAGGCGCCGTTCAACAAGCCGCATACCAATGTGTGCAATGTGGCGACGCTCTATCCGCAGTATTACCAGCTCGTCGTCACCGCCAACTCCGGCGTTAAGACGATCAAGGATCTGAAGGGCAAGAGCATCACCACCCAGCAGAAGGGCAACACCGGTGAGATGATCACGCGCCAGATTCTCGGCGTGAACGGCGTCACCTATAACGATGTCAAGGTGAGCTACGTCAGTTACACCGACTCGGTGAACCAGATGAAAGACGGCCATGCCGTCGCCTTCGGCCTCGGCACGCAGGTGCCCGCCGGTGCCATCATGGATCTCGCAGCCGCGCGCGACATCCTGCTGATCGATCAGTCCGACAGCATTGCCGGCATGAAGAAGATCAACTCAGGCTACAACCTGATCACCATTGCCAAGGGCAGCTATCCCAAGCAGGACAAGGACGTGCATGTGATCGGCTACGCCACCCACATCGTCGTATCATGCAAGGCGCCCGCCGACACGGTCTATGCCATGACCAAGGCTATCGCCGGCCACACCAAGGATCTGGCGACCGTCGCCAAGGCGATCGCCAAGCTCGATCCCAAGGGCATGGCGGTCGACATCGGCGTGCCGTTCCATCCTGGTGCTGCCAAGTTCTACAAGGAAAACGGCATCACGGTGAAAACGAACTGATAGCCGCTGTCACGGCGCGCGGGCGGACCACTACGTCGGCCCGCGCGCCTCAAGTCATGCAACTGGACACTAGGACCATGCCGATAAAGGTGGACCTGTCCGCCGGCGGTCTCTTCCGCTTCGCCATCACGCTCATTTCGGTGGCGATGGTCATTTATCACATGTGGGCAATTGCCTTCGGTTCACCCGAGGCGGTCTGGTATCGCGGCACACATCTCGCGTTCGCGATGACGCTGGTGTTCCTGCTGCACCGGCGCAGCGGCTTGATCGAAGGTTTGCCGACGGTGCTCGATTTCGTGTTGCTGGTCTGCGCGGTCGCTCCGATTTTCTACCTGTTCATCAACTACGACTACATTATCAACCGTATCTTCTACGTCGACGACTTGACGCCCATGGACAAGGTGATGGGCGTGATGATGACGATCATGGTGTTGGAAGGCACGCGCCGCGTCATCGGCTGGGCGCTGCCACTGACGGCCATTATCTTTCTCGCCTATGGCATGTTCATCGCTCACCTCAAGCCGCAGGACATGATCGACCAGCTCTACATGACGACGGAGGGCATCTTCGGCATTCCGCTCTCAGTGTCGGCGGGCTATGTGGTGATTTTCGTCTTGTTCGGCTCGTTCATGGAGCGCACCGGCACCGGGCAACTGTTCATGGATTTCGCGCTCAGCCTCACCGGTCACGCCGCCGGCGGGCCCGGCAAGGTCTCGGTGTTTTCGTCCAGCCTGTTCGGCACCATCTCCGGCAGCGCCGTCGCCAACGTCATGGTCGATGGGCCGATCACGATTCCCTTGATGAAGCGCTCGGGCTTCTCGCCGCATTTTGCCGCCGGCGTCGAGGCGGTCGCCTCCACCGGCGGTCAGATCATGCCGCCGATCATGGGAGCTGCCGCCTTCGTCATGGCCGAATTCATGGGCGTGTCCTACGGCCAGGTGGTCATCTGGGCGCTGGTGCCGGCGGTGCTTTATTATCTCGCCTGCTTCTGCGCCGTGCATTTCGAGGCCAAGCGGCGCGGTCTTGTCGGCGTGCCGCGCTCCGAACTGCCGCGGCTGTCGGCAGTGCTGCGCGAGCGCGGTCATCTGTTTATTCCGGTGCTCGCCATTCTAGCTGTCATGTATTCCGGTTACAGCGCGCCCCTGTCGGCATTGGCAGGTACGCTTGCCTGTTTCCCGGTCGCGCTGCTGCGTAAGTCGTCGCGTGCGAACGTCACACTGCGCAACATCATCGAGGCCTGCGTCGACGGAGCGCGCAACGCCTTACCTGTCGCGCTTGCCTGCGCCTGCGCCGGCATCGTGATCGCAGTGGTGACGTTGTCCGGCCTTGGCATCGTCTTTACCCAGTTCGTCGTCGATCTTGCATCCAAAACGCTTCTGGTTGCGCTGATATTGACCATGTTTGCCGGCATCATCCTCGGCATGGGCATGCCGACCACGCCGGCCTATATCATCATGACGGCGCTTCTGGTGCCGGCCATCATCAAGCTCGGCGTGATCGAGCCTGCGGCGCACATGTTCGCCTTCTATTTCGCGATTCTGTCGGCGATCACGCCGCCGGTGGCGCTCGCGGTATTTGCGGCGGCCGGGCTTGCCAAGGCCGATTTGTGGTCGAGCGGCCTGGCGGCGGTGAAGATCGGTTTTGCGGGCTTCATCGTGCCCTTCATGTTCGTTTACGAGCCCGGCTTGCTGATGATCGGCGATTGGCCGACGATCCTGTCGAGCTGTACAACCGCCACCATAGGAGTCATTCTGTTTGCTGGCGGGCTGCACGGCTATTTCCTGATCGCCGCGAATTATTGGCAGCGTGCGCTGCTGGTAATCGGCGGCTTGCTGCTGATCAACCCGGGACTGGAGAGCGACTTGATCGGCGCGGCGCTTTGCACCGTGGTGGTCGGCACTCAGTTCCTCGCTCGCCGCGCGCTCGCCAATCCCGAAATCGCGGCAGAATGAGCGGGCGCAAGCGGCGCGCTTTCATTACGAAAAGCAATTCACGCTACTGGAACTGTGCGCGACACGGGTAGTTTAATACCGCGTCAATACGGTTTTTTGACCATCCCCGACAAATACCGGCAGCGGCGAGTACAAAGTTGATGTTCGTGATGTGATCTGTCCCTTCGAACAGTGGGATGTGTCACATGCGAATATCGACTTCGGCTCTGGCAGCGTTTGTTTTTCTCTCAGGATTGCTGACGGCGGATCATGCCGCGTCGGCGCAACCGTTGCGCATGGGCGGTACCGGCAGTTCGATCGGCATGCTGCTGAAGGTCGGTGGCGAATTTGCCGCCGCCACCGGCGGCGGCAAGGTCGATATCATCCCCAGCCTCGGCAGCACCGGCGCTATCCACGCCCTGGCCGACGGCAAGCTCGACATCGCCGTCTCCGCCCGGCCGCTGAAGCCCGCCGAATCGGCACAAGGTCTCCATCAGGTCCTGGTGCTGCGAACCGCCTACGTGCTGGCGACTTCGCATCGCACTCCAAACGAATTGAAGACGGCCGACCTGCCGAAAATCTTCTCAGCCAGCAAGCCGGTCTGGGCCGACGGCACGCCGATCCGACTCATCCTGCGCCCGCGCAGCGAGACCGACACCAAGCTGCTCGGTGATTTGTTTCCCGGTTTGGGTGACGCAATCGAAAACCTGCGCCGCCACGCCGAGGTGCCGATCGCCGCCACCGACCAGGACAATGCCGATATGGCGGAACGGCAGCCGGGTTCGCTGACCGGCACGACGCTCGCTCAGCTCATATCGGAGCATCGCCGCTTGCAGGTCGTGAAGCTCGACGGCGTCGAGCCGACACTGGCGAATTTCGAGAACGGCAGTTACCGGTTCGGGAAGGCCCTCTACTTCATCCTGCGGCCGAATGACGCCGCCGCGGCACAAGAGTTCATCGCTTTCCTGCGCTCGCCGCAGGGCGAGAAAGCGCTGCGTGAAACGGGCACTCTGCCGGGCGCCGAATAATGGATTCGGCACAGGGCCGCACCCTCAGAAGGACAGTCAGCGTGATCGCGCTGGCCGTCGCGATAACGACCGCTGTTGCGGTGCCGGCCGGCTATTTTCTTGTCGGATATACCAACACCGCGGAGGTTCTTGCGTTCAAGGCGCGCTTGAATGCCGCGCGCGTGGCGCAATACATCTACACGCACAATGTAATGTGGCAGTATCAGCAACTGCGGCTGTCTGAGCTCATGCAATTGCCCGAAGGCGGCGAGCAGCCGACCCGTCAGCGGGTCTTCGATAAGGCCAAGCGCCTTGTGCTGGAGGAGGGACCGGAACTATCCGCTCCGGTCATGCGGCGCAGTACCCTGATTGTAGTCGGCGATGCCGCTGTCGGTTCACTCGTTGCCGAGGCGAGTTTGCGAGGCACGCTCTTTCGAACCGGATTTGTCGCGCTGTTGAGCGTGCTGCTGGGGTACGCGATCTATTTTACCGTGCGCGAATTGCCGATGCGCGTGCTCGACCGAACGCTCCGCGCATTGAGGGATGCGCAGCGCAATTTGGTTGAGCAGAATGAGCGCTTTGAAACGGCGCTAACGAACATGTCGCAGGGCCTTTGCATGTTTGATGCCGAGGGCCGGCTCGTTATATTCAACACGCGCTTCGCGGAAATTTACGGCATATTGCCGGACGCGATTTTGCCGGGCATGACGACGCCAGAACTGATGGAGCTGGCGTCGCACGCGAGCAAAATTACCGATGTGGACGCCGAAGGCACGATGGCCTTGCAGCAGGAATTTCATTCATGAGCGCAAAGCCGGATCGTTGATCGAGCGGTTGAGCGACGGCCGCAGCGTTGCGATTTCGCACCGGCCCATGCCGGACGGGGGATTTGTCGCCACCTTCGAGGACATCACCGAACCGGATTCGCGCCGAGGCGAAGATCAAGCATCTTGCGCATTACGACGCGCTGACCGATCTGCCGAACCGCGGCACTTTCTATGAGCGAATGGCATCGGTGCTCGGGCACTTGCGGCGCTCGGAAACCATTGCGGTGCTCAGCCTCGACCTCGACCAGTTCAAGAACGTCAACGACATGCTCGGCCATCCTATCGGCGACAGGGTGTTGCAGGACGGTGGCTGAGCGTATGCGCAGTTGCATGCGCGAGCGAAGATATCGTGGCGCGGCTGGGCGGCGACGAGTTCGCCATCATGCAAATTCCCGTCGCGCGAAGCGACCGGACGCCGGCGCGCTGGCCGCACGTCTCATCGAGGTCGTGGGCGCCCCCTACGAGCTCGACGGGCACCAAGTGTCGGTCGGCGTCAGTGTCGGCGTTGCGATGGCGCCGGGAGACGGCGAAACCCTGACGGCCTGATGAAGAATGCCGATCTCGCGCTCTATCGCGCCAAGGCCGACGGCGGCGGCGTTTACCGGTTCTTCGAAGCCGAAATGGACGCCCGCATGCAGGCGCGTCGTGCTGCTCGAGCTCGACCTGCGCAAGGCGATCGTGAACAACGAGTTCGAGCTCTACTATCAGCCGATCGTCAATGTCAGGACCGGCCAGATTACCGGTTTTGAGGCGCTCATGCGTTGGCATCATCCCGAACGCGGAATGATTCCGCCGCTCGATTTCATTCCGCTCGCCGAAGAAACCGGCACTATCGTGCCGCTGGGGGAATGGGTATTGCGCCAGGCCTGCGCCGAGGCGGTGCGCTGGCCGAAGCATGTGACCGTCGCGGTCAACTTGTCGCCGGTCCAGTTCAAGAGCCGCAATCTGGTGCGAGGCGTCGCCGATGCGCTTGCCGACTCGGGCCTTGCGGCCAAGCGGCTGGAGCTTGAAATTACTGAACTTGTGCTGCTGCAGGAGAGCGAGGGCGCATTCGCCATACTCCATCAATTCCGCGACCTTGGCATCAGGATCGCGATGGACGATTTCGGCACCGGCTATTCGTCGCTCGGCTATCTGCGCAGCTTTCCGTTCGACAAGATCAAGATCGACCAGTCCTTCATCCGCGATTTGCCCGACCAAGCAGGACAGCGTGGCGATCGTGCGCGCGGTGGTCGGCTTGAGCAGCAGCCTGGGCATTACGACCACGGCCGAGGGCGTGGAGACCAAGGAGCAGCTTGCGAGCTTGACGGCGGAGGGGTGTAACGAGGTGCAGGGCTATCTTTCAGCCAGCCGCGGCCGGCCGCGGAGGTCGCGCATATCCTCCGTGAGAATGAGGCCGGCAGGCGAAGCGGTGGCCTGAGAGCCGGCGAGAATCGCCGCTGCGACCGTTGGTGTTTTGCCAGTTTGACTAGCCTCACGGCTGATTATTCCAGAAATTCAGTGCTGCCGACGATGCCGCGCCCCCGATCACGCACGGAATGCCGATTTCCACCTGGCCCAGTGCGGCGGCGGCGATGCAGCCGCCGGCAATCGCGCTTTGCCCGAGATAGCCCCACCAGGAGGCGTTGCGTTTGTAGGCAGGGCCCTTGCGCCTGAGCTCCTCGATTGAGGCCAAGCGCTTCCTTGTGGATGGCGGCCGTGTCGACGGTTTTCGCCGCCTCAACCACTTCCTTCAACACCGCCACCGTCGTTGCCGGCTGGTCGTGCGCCTTGATAGAGGCTTTCAAGCAATACGCGACGAAATGAAGCACACATAAACA
>CAVRHC010000023.1:0-94133 GCA_963720835.1 uncultured Pseudomonadota bacterium
ACTGACGGGCAAGCCCGCCAACGGCTAGCATTCATCGTTTACGGCGTGGACTACCAGGGTATCTAATCCTGTTTGCTCCCCACGCTTTCGCACCTCAGCGTCAGTATCGGGCCAGTGAGCCGCCTTCGCCACTGGTGTTCTTGCGAATATCTACGAATTTCACCTCTACACTCGCAGTTCCACTCACCTCTCCCGAACTCGAGCTCGCCAGTATCGAAGGCAGTTCTGGAGTTGAGCTCCAGGATTTCACCCCCGACTTAACAAGCCGCCTACGTGCGCTTTACGCCCAGTAATTCCGAGCAACGCTAGCCCCCTTCGTATTACCGCGGCTGCTGGCACGAAGTTAGCCGGGGCTTCTTCTGCGGGTACCGTCATTATCTTCCCCGCTGAAAGAGCTTTACAACCCTAGGGCCTTCATCACTCACGCGGCATGGCTGGATCAGGCTTGCGCCCATTGTCCAATATTCCCCACTGCTGCCTCCCGTAGGAGTTTGGGCCGTGTCTCAGTCCCAGTGAGGCTGATCATCCTCTTAGACCAGCTACGGATCGTCGCCTTGGTGAGCCGTTACCTCACCAACTAGCTAATCCGACGCGGGCCGTTCCTTCGGCGATAAATCTTTCCCCGTAAGGGCGTATCCGGTATTAGCTCAAGTTTCCCTGAGTTATTCCGAACCGAAGGGCGCGTTCCCACGTGTTACTCTCCCGTCTGCCGCTGACGTATTGCTACGCCCGCTCGACTTGCATGTGTTAGGCCTGCCGCCAGCGTTCGCTCTGAGCCAGGATCAAACTCTCAAGTTGGATGAGATTGATCTCGGCTAAGTCACAACGTTTGACGAGGTCCCTACACGTCTGGCCGTTTGCACGACCAGCAATGTAGAAAACCTTGAAACGTAAGACCGCCGAAGTCTCTTCCAAAAGCCGCCATTCGCGCGAATTGCTTCCCGCGAAGAAGCGGCCCGCAAGGACTCCGCCGTCCACGTTTCTCTTTCTTCCGATTCACTTGTCAAACAACCCGGAAACCAGACCGGTTTCCGTCCCTCCGGTGAACCGGAGAGCCGTCGAAGCCCATGCATCCGAAAACTTGTCGGATGCCTTTTCACTGTTCCAGTGAGGAGCTTCAGCGGCGCGCGATCGCGCTGCCAGCGGACAGCGCGCCGAAGGCCGGTATATAGGCGGCGCCCTCTCCCGATGTCAACCGAAAAGGCGAGATTTAGCGGGCAAAAAAATGCCCGGCTGTGCAAGGGGATATCTGCCTGACCGGGCGGTTCTGGAAGTTCATTTAAGGGGTGCCGCGCCGCACTGAGGCCATATTCCTGCGCCGTCCTGTAGTGGTTACAAGGGATGGAATCGCATCTGGCGGCAATCCGCCGCCTTAGCCAGAAAGTTCAATTCGCAACCAGGCGCTGTCGTTGACGCGCCTGGAGCTAGTCGGCATCGTGCCGGCGTGATTTGAGGGGTCGACCGTGGGAATTGGGGCCTTTTTCCTGGCCAAAGCCCCATTTTCCATCGTAGGCGCAGGGGACGGCGAGCTTTGGACCACGCAAAGGCGCGTAGCGCGGATCGATCGAGGCATGCCGAAGCCATCGAGCTCGGCAACGAGCCGCCGCTATCGGTCGATGGTGGCACGGGCGGCATCGTCGACCGCCGCCGCATCTCCGTACAGTGGTTCGCGGGTACCATTCTGACTGCGTTATGCGGCGCTGCTCTCATGGGCGGCGCCGTTTTCACATCTCTCGACGGCGAAACCAATTTCGCAACGCTGCCTGAACGCGTCGAAGTCGCGCTGCGCGGGGCGCTTGGCGTTGCCGGCGACCGGCTTGGCGTGTCGCGTAAAAGCGATCGGCTGCCTCCCGTCGAGGAGCCGTCCTATACACGCCAGATCATTCGCGTTTCCACCATCTCGCGCCAGGGCAACCACGAGGTGGTGCGCGTGCGGCCCTACCTGCGCATCGCTGGCAATCTGTCGTTGGTCGCGTCCGACCTCTCCGCCGGCATTCCGCCATTCAATCCGCAGCGCCTGCTTGCTGAATCCGCGCCGGGAGGCCCAACATCCGACAGTCCACCCGCCGCGCAACCGGACGCCGAAGTTGCCTTCGTGATGCGCGATCTCGCGCCCATACTGCCGACTGCGAAGATCGCGCTGCTTACGCCAAAGGACGAAGTGCTCGCGCGCGTGCAGGAAGCCGCCGAGTGGAGCGCGAAAACCGCGCGCCATATGCCGGCGGAACCGAATGTCACTGGCATCAAACTCGCCTATGCCGGCGCGGCTAACGCCGACCCTTATGCCGGCTTCGAGGCGCGTATCGTGCCCGAAAACATCACCCTGCTGCCGAAAACGACCGACGAAACGACCGGCGGCAATCCATTCAATGAAAAGTTGATCGTCGCCAAGAAAGGCGACACCGTCGGAAGCATTCTGCGCGACCTCGGGACAAAGCCCGATGTCATCGCCGCCATCAACAAAACGCTCGGGCGCTACGGCCAGTCCGACGGCATCAAGGAAGGACAGAAGCTGCGCGTGTTGCTGTCACCGGAACCGGATGCCAAGCACGTGCAGCCGGTGCGTGTGATCGTGGCCGATGACGCAGCAGTCGAGGCGGTCGTGGCATTGTCCGATGCGGGCAAATACGTCTCGGTCGACGCCAGAAACGTCGACAATGACGTCGTCGAGGGTGACGAGCGTACTGTTGAAGCCAATGCAGGTCCCGGCATCACGCTCTATCAAAGCATCTACGAGACTGCGCTGCGCGATAACGTTCCGCGCCAGATCATTGAGGACATGATCCGCATCTATTCCTTCGATGTCGATTTTCAGCGCAAGGTACAGCCAGGCGACTCCTTCGAAGTGCTATTCGCCGGCGAGGAAGACGGCCAGACCCCCGAGCACCGCAGCGACGTCCTGTTCGCAGCGCTGACCCTCGGTGGCGACACCAAGAGACTTTACCGTTTCCAGACGCCTGACGACGGCGTCAGCGATTACTACGACGAGACCGGCAAGAGCGCGAAGAAGTTCCTGGTGCGCAAGCCGGTGGCCGAGGGCATCATGCGCTCGGGCTTCGGGCTGCGCCGTCACCCCATCCTCGGTTACGTGAAGATGCATACCGGCGTCGACTGGGCCGCGCCCAGCGGCACGCCCATCTACGCCGCCGGCAACGGCGTGGTCGAGAAGGAAGGCTGGGAATCCGGCTACGGCAAGTTCATCCTTGTCCGCCACCACAACGGCTACGAAACCGCCTATGGCCATATGAGCGCCTATGCCAAGAGCGTTCACGAGGGCGACACGGTGCGCCAGGGCCAGGTGATCGGTTTCGTGGGCTCGACCGGCCTGTCCACCGGCTCGCATCTGCACTTCGAAATCCGCATCAACGACCGCTTCGTCGATCCGATGCGTATCAAACTGCCGCGCGGGCGCGAGCTGCAGGGCCGCGTTCTCGCCGCCTTCGAGCAGACGCGCGAGCGGCTCGACGGCATTCTGGCGCGCAAGCCGGCGCGCGTGGCAACGCGGTAATCCAACTGGACGCTTTCCCGCGTATGCGGGAATCCCGCCATCTTCAAAGCGAAAGAACTGGGTGCCCCGCCTTTGCGGGGCACGACAGTTTTTGGATTACGCCGCTTGCGCGAGCTTGCCGTTGAACGTGAGCCCCTGCTTGCCGGCAGAGACGGTGACCTTCTCGCCATCTTTCACAGTGCCGGCAAGGATCATCTCGGCGAGCGGGTCTTGCACCGACTTCTGAATCGCGCGCTTCAAGGGCCGCGCGCCATAAGCCGGATCCCAGCCTTTGTCGGCGAGCCAGTCGCGCGCACTCGGTTCGAGCGTAAGGACGATCTTGCGATCGTCGAGCAGCTTCTGCAGCCGCGTCATCTGGATATCGACGATGCGGCTCATTTCCGTCTTCTTCAGCCGGTGGAACAGGATGATCTCGTCCACACGATTGAGGAATTCCGGACGGAAGGCCGAACGCACCACGGCCATCACCTGGTCGCGCACTGCATCGGTGTCTTCGCCTTCCGGCTGATTGACCAGAAACTCGGCGCCGAGATTCGAGGTCATGACAATGAGCGTGTTGCGGAAGTCGACCTTGTGGCCCTGCCCGTCGGTCAACCGCCCGTCATCGAGCACTTGCAGCAAGACGTTGAACACGTCCGGATGCGCTTTCTCGATCTCGTCGAACAGCACGACCTGATAGGGCCGGCGCCGTACGGCTTCGGTCAGCGCGCCGCCTTCCTCGTAGCCGACATAGCCCGGAGGCGCGCCGATCAGCCGCGCCACCGAATGCTTCTCCATGTATTCCGACATGTCGATGCGGATGAGCGCATTCTCGTCGTCGAACAGATAGGCGGCGAGCGCTTTGGTCAGCTCGGTCTTGCCGACGCCGGTGGGCCCTAAGAACATGAACGAGCCGATCGGCCGATGCGGGTCCTGCAAGCCGGCTCGCGCGCGGCGCACCGCGGTCGAGACCGCCTGCACGGCTTCCTTCTGGCCGACGACGCGTTTGCCGAGCTCCTCCTCCATGCGCAGGAGCTTTTCTTTTTCGCCTTCCAGCATCTTGTCGACCGGCACGCCGGTCCAGCGCGAGACCACGCCGGCAACGTGATCGGCGGTCACAGTCTCCTCGACCATGGCGCCTTTGGCATCTTTGTCTTCGCTGGCTTCGACGTCCTTCAGCTTTTTCTCAAGCTCGGGGATGCGGCCGTAAGCCAGTTCGCCGGCTTTCTGATACTCGCCCTTGCGCTGGGCAGTGGCGAGTTCATTGCGCGCGTCGTCGAGCTTCTTCTTGAGCTCGGTTGCCGAGCCGAGTTTTTCCTTTTCCGATTTCCAACGGCTGGTGAGATCGGCGGACTGCTTTTCCAGCGATTTCAGTTCGGCTTCCAGATTCTTCAGCCGGTCTTTCGAGCCGGGATCGGTTTCCTTCTTCAGGGCTTCCTGCTCGATCTTCAGCCGCACGATTTCACGGTCGATCGTATCGAGTTCTTCCGGCTTGGAATCGACCTGCATTTTCAGCCGCGCCGCCGCCTCATCCACAAGGTCGATGGCCTTGTCGGGCAGGAAGCGATCGGTGATGTAGCGATTGGACAGCGTCGCCGCCGCGACGATCGCCGAGTCGGCGATGCGCACGCCATGATGCTGCTCGTATTTGTCCTTGAGACCGCGCAAAATGGAGATTGTGTCCTCCACCGTCGGCTCGGAGACGAACACCGGCTGGAAACGCCGCGCGAGCGCAGCATCTTTCTCGACATGCTTCTTATATTCGTCGAGCGTGGTGGCGCCGATGCAGTGCAATTCGCCGCGCGCCAGCGCCGGCTTCAACAGGTTGGATGCGTCCATCGCGCCGTCGGCTTTGCCGGCGCCGACCAGCGTGTGCATTTCGTCGATAAACAGGACGATGCCGCCGTCGGAGGAGGTCACTTCCTGCAACACGGCCTTTAGCCGTTCCTCGAATTCGCCGCGGTATTTGGCGCCGGCGATCAACGCACCGAGATCGAGCGCGAGCAGCTTCTTGTCCTGCAAGCTCTCCGGCACGTCGCCATTGACGATGCGCTGGGCGAGGCCCTCGACGATCGCCGTCTTGCCGACGCCGGGCTCGCCGATCAACACCGGATTGTTCTTGGTGCGGCGGGAGAGCACCTGGATGGTGCGGCGGATTTCCTCGTCGCGGCCGATAACCGGATCGATCTTGCCATCGCGCGCGGCCTGCGTCAGATCGCGGGCGTATTTCTTCAGCGCGTCATAGGCGTTTTCGGCCGATGCCGAATCCGCGGTGCGGCCCTTGCGCAGCGCTTCGATGGCCGCATTCAAATTCTGCGGGGTGACGCCGGCGGCTTTCAGGATCTTGCCGGCCTCGCTGTCCTTCTCGATCGCCAGCGCAAGCAAGAGGCGCTCGACGGTGACGAAACTGTCGCCCGCCTTCTCGCCGGCTTTTTCCGCGGCGTCGAACACGCGCGCCAGCGAAGGATCAAGGTAGATCTGGCCCGCGCCGCCGCCCGACACTTTCGGCCGCTTGGCGAGCACCGCCTCGACCTGCTGCAGCGCCTGGCGGGAATTGCCGCCGGAGCGGTCGATCAGGCCGGCCGCCAACCCCTCGGGGTCGTCGAGCAGCACTTTCAACAGATGTTCGGGGGCGAACTGCTGGTGGCCCTCACGCAAAGCCAGCGATTGGGCGGATTGCACGAAACCGCGGGCGCGGTCGGTGTATTTGTCGAAATTCATGGCTTCACTCCCTCGGCCCTTTGCGGCGCCGGACGAAATACGGGTCCCCTCAGGCGGCCCGTTCTCGCGTTAATGTGGGTGCACTTATTGCCAGTTTGAAGAGGGGCACGGCTTGATATAGCTCAGAAATGTGAGCCCCTTTCTTCCGAAAAAATGGTGAGAAACCAATGACCAGCCGGCCAGCCCGGATCGACGCCATTTATCGCTATCCGGTGAAAGGACTTACGCCGCAGGCGCTTGGCCGGACTCGGCTCGCGCCGGGTGAGACCCTGCCCGCCGACCGACTCTATGCCATCGAGAACGGCCCCTGCGGATTCGATCCCGCGGCGCCCGCCTATTTCCCCAAGATCCGCTTCCTCATGCTGATGCGCAACGAGCGGTTGGCGGCACTGCGCACGGACTACGACGAGGAAAGCCACACATTGACGGTCAACTGGCACAACCGCGAAGCCGCGCGCGGCGAGTTGCGCACAGCGGAAGGCCGCGCCGCAATCGAGGATTTCTTTGCCCTCTATTGCGCTGACGAACTGCGCGGGCCCCCGAAGGTGCTATTCGGCGAGGGCCACAGCTTCTCCGACGTCGCCAAGAAAGTGGTGTCGATCATCAATCTGGGCTCGGTGACAGCGGTGGAGACCGCCGTCGGTCAAGCGGTCGATCCGTTACGCTTCCGCGGCAATGTCTACGTGGAAGGCTGGCCGGCCTGGCATGAGTTTGATCTGCTCGGGCGCGAACTCACGCTCGGAGCCGCGCGCGTGAAGGTCGTCAAACGCATTGTTCGCTGTGCTGCAACCGACGTCGATCCCGCGACTGGCACGCGCGACCTGACCATCCCGCAAGCGCTTCAAAAGACCTTCGGCCACGCCGACTGCGGCGTCTATGCCGAGGTGATCGGCGCCGGCGAGATCGCAACCGGCGACAGTGTTATCGCTCTCTGAATTTCAGTACTCGTTGCCGCGATATTCGGCGAAGGCCGATTGGAAACGGCCGTGTCTTGCGCGCGAGCGAAGCGACGCCGTGCCCTGCCGCTCGTTACGATACTCGGACGGAATCGCAGAAAACGAACCCGGGGACGGAACGCTCGGCGTGTGAGGCGCGGGTTCGCTGCGGCGCGCAGCAAGTTGGGTGGTCGCCGCGGAGGTATGCTGCGCGCGCGCGGGCGGGCGATGACCGCGCCGGAAGTCAGCGCGGGTCGGGACCACGTAGGCGATCACGCGCGAGCGCGGATAGGTACCGACGCCGACGCGGTGACCGTGATTGCCGGACACGATAATCGGGTTACCGTGGCGGTCGACACCCTGTACGACGCCGACATGTCCACCGTTGGAGCCACGGCTCAGCACGGCGATGGCGCCGACCTTGGGTCCGTGGATGCGCTTGCCGTAGTCGGCGAACGAGCGGGCGGCGGCCGAATCCGTGCCTTTGTAGCCGAGCTTGTGAAGAACCATGTTCATGTAGACCGCGCACCACACCGAACGCCATTTGGTCGGATTGGTGCCCAAATATTTGCGCATCTCCGCCACCAGCAGATAGCGGTCGATGTAGGACGGCCGCACCTTCGGCACAGGCGCAAATATCGGCAGCAGCGCGTTTGGCTCGGTCTCGAAGGAAACGGGCAGGCTCGCTAGCTGTATCGGAGCGGCTTGGTCGACCGATGTTTCGACGGCCGCGGTCTGTTGTGCGACAGCAGGCAACTTTGACGTCGCGGCAACGTCTTGCGGCCGTGCTTTCGGCAAGGCCGGCGCAATGTCCTTCATGACGGCCGCGAGAGCCTGTGGGCGCGCCTTCGGCATCGGGACGGGCTTGGCCATATTGGCCGGCGCCACAGCCGCAACCGTCTGCGGTCGCGCCTCGGGCATCGGCGCGGTGATGTCTTTGATGACGTTCTTGGCAGCGGCGATCGCCATCGGCCGCGGCTGCGGCAACGGTGGCTGGACGATCGCACCGGACACTGTGTTCGACGCGTCGACGACGTCAGCCGGCTGCGCCGGCGATGGTGGCGTGGCAACGGCGATGTTTTGCGGCCGCGCCTGCGGAAGCGGCAGATGCGCGACGGCGCCGGGCGGCAATGCCTCTGCGACCTCAGTGGGTCGCGTTGTCTGCGATTGAGCGATCTTTTGCGGGCGCGGTTGTGGCAGCGGAACCGGTTCGAGTCCGGCAGCAATTTCTTGCGGCCGCGCATGCGGCAGCGGCACGACGACTGTTGGCTTGGATGCCGTCACAATTTCGCCAGTGCCCGCAGGATTGGCCGACGCTGCGGGCACGCTTTCAAGCCGGGCGACGGCAACTTGTGCTGGCGTCGCTGTGTTTATGGCAAGAGGCTTGATGTGCGGACCAGCCGCCGGCACCGACAGCGTTGCCGGGTTATCGCCCTGCGAATGTCTGCTTATCATCGGCAGACATGCCAGCATCAGTCCGACACAACCCAACGCGATCGCGATACGATTGTTGCCCGCGACACGGCGATTGTAAAAACGCATTACGGCGGGCCCCCGTTACCCAGTATTCTTTTGCGCGCCGCCACACGCGCGAACGACCTAAGGGAACTAGCACGACAAATTTCCGCAAAATATTTGGAATGAATTAACGGTAAAATGGTTGACGCGGGAACTCGCGAGACTGCGCGCGCGCGTAACCCTAATAAGTAACGGTAATGCTCCTGTTCGATTCAAAAAAAACACGCCCTGCGTCGTTGGCGCGGGGCGTGTTTTTTGTACCGCGTTTATTGCGTCAGTTTGGCATCACGTAAGCGGAAATGCGCGAGCGCGGATAAACCGATTCCGCGACCGTGTGATTGTGGTTGCCCGACACGATGATCGGATTGCCGTTGGCGTCAACGCCGCTGACGACGCCGACATGCCCGCCGCCGCGGCGACCCATCACGGCGATGGCGCCGACCACGGGTCCGGCAACGCGTTGGCCATAATGCTTATAGCCAAGCGCCAGATTGCCGCCGCCGCGATGACCGGTGCGCTTGAGCACCATGTCCATGAAAGCGCCGCACCACAGGCTCGAGCGCCCGGTCGGATTAGAGCCGAGATAGCGACGCGCCTCCGCCACCAGCGAATTGCTGGTAAATCCGCCATAGGCGGAATTCGCATGCGACTGCGCGGCCACCCGCGCACGCGAACGTGCACGACGGCTTCGCCGAGTGTCGGCCGCATAGGCCTGGGTGCCGGAGAATGAATTCGGCTGACCCCAGTCGGAACCGGACGCCATTGTCTGAGCGGCCGCAATGTGGTGCCGATGAACGGGTCGTGCGAACGCCGAGGTGGCAACGGCCGCCACGGCCACCGAACACAACATCATCGTCGCCCGTTTTTTTGTTAGTCTCATCAAGTCTAGTCCCCTTTCAGAAAAAGCAACGCCGCCGAAAGTTTTAGAATCGGAGGCGGGTGACGAGGGGAATTGGCTGCCGCAGCATGGCAATTTCGTGAAAATTAGAGGGTCATTTTATGTAACGCATAGCTGATATGACACGATAAATCGTTATATTAAGTCAGCTTTACTAAAATTGGAAACAAAATACTTGTTATTACATGCGAATACAGACGTGCTCGTGAGCGGCAAATTCACTGCAAGTCGTTGTGAATTCAAGTCAAAGTTAAAATGATCGCGGACTTCACAGGGCGACTGATAAAGGCCGCCAAATCCGCTGTTTTCAGCCTTCGCGGCGAAGCAGAAAGACGCCCTGTTCCCCGAACAGATTCCAGAACCACCAGGGCGCATTCAGCCTGAGCGGCTTGCCCCAGGCATTGAGCGCCACCGCGCGCTCCATCTTCACGCCGATTTCGTCGCAAAGTTGGACGAAGTCCTTGATGGTGCAGTGGTGGATGTTGGGCGTGTCGTACCAGCTATGCGGCAGGATGTCGGTGTGCGGCATCTGGCCTGCAAATAGGAGCTGAAGGCGCACCTTCCAATGACCGAAGTTGGGAAACGACACGATGGCGCGGCGGCCGATGCGCAACATGTGCTCGAGCACCACGCGCGGATGGCGCGTCGCTTGCAGCGTCTGCGACAGGATCACGTAATCGAACGCGTCGTCGGGGTAGTCAGCAAGGTCGGTGTCGGCGTCGCCCTGGATCACGGCAAGCCCCTTGGCGACACCTTCGTTGACGCCTTCGCGCGACAATTCGATGCCGCGACCGTCGACGCCGCGCGTTTCCGCAAGCAAGTGCAACAGCTCGCCGTCGCCGCAGCCAACGTCGAGCAC
This sequence comes from uncultured Pseudomonadota bacterium, assembly GCA_963720835.1. Classification (GTDB taxonomy): domain Bacteria; phylum Pseudomonadota; class Alphaproteobacteria; order Rhizobiales; family Xanthobacteraceae; genus Pseudolabrys. The sequence goes on from CAVRHC010000023.1 coordinate 10,419, forward strand.
CTTGGCGCCAGAGCTTACCATCTCGGAAACCAGCACGAGGTCGATACGGGCGCCGCCCGCCGTGCGCGCGATGTTGGCGACCGTCAGGTTGGGGTTTGAGCGATTGAGCATGCTCATTTCGCTTCGACTTTGGCGGCGAGGCCGCGCGCCTTGCCGGCGCCGTCAAGGAATCCGCGCACGATGTCGAACAGTTCAGGTTCCTCGAGCAGGAACGCGTCATGGCCCTTGTCGGTGACGATCTCCGCGAACGAGACCCGCGCGCCGCCGGCATTGAGCGCATGCACGATGGCGCGCGATTCCACCGTCGGGAACAGCCAGTCGGAGGTAAACGAAATCACGCAAATCCGTGTTGGCGTGCCCTTGAAGGCATTGGCGACCTTGCCGTCGTAGTCGGCGGCGAGATCGAAATAGTCCATGGCGCGCGTCAGATAGAGATAGGAATTGGCGTCGAACCGCTCCACGAACGACGAACCTTGGTGACGGAGATAGGATTCGACCTGGAAATCCGCGTCGAATGAGAAGGTCGGGTTCTCGCGGTTTTGATATTTGCGGCCGAACTTACGGTGCAACGCGGCATCCGAAAGATAGGTAATGTGCGCACCCATGCGCGCGACCGCGAGACCGCGGCGCGGATTGGTGCCTTCCAGATGATAGCGGCCGCCGCGCCAATCGGGATCCGCCATGATCGCTTGGCGGCCGACCTCGTGGAACGCGATGTTCTGCGCGGAATGACGCGTGGCGCAGGCAATCGGCAGCGCGGAGAACACGCGTTCAGGATAAGACGCCGTCCATTGCAGCACCTGCATGCCGCCCATCGAGCCGCCGGCAACCGAGAACAAGGTTTCGATGCCGAGATGATCGAGCAGCATGGCCTGCGCGCGCACCATGTCGCGGATGGTGATAACGGGAAATTCGAGACCCCACGGCTTGCCGGTTTTCGGATTGGTCGAGGACGGGCCGGTCGTGCCCATACAGGCGCCGACCACGTTCGGGCAAATAACAAAGTAGCGATCGGTGTCGATCGGCTTGCCGGGGCCGACCAAGGTCTCCCACCAGCCGGGCTTGCCAGTCACCGGATGGTCGCTTGCGGCATGCTGATCGCCGGTAAGCGCGTGACAAACGAGGACGGCGTTCGTACGTTGCGCGTTGAGCGCACCGTAGGTCTTGTAGGCGATCTGGAACGGGCTGAGCGAGACGCCGGCATCGAGCGCGAGCGGCTTGTCGGGCCCGAAATGGGCGACCAGTGACGCACGCGGATTGTCGGCTTCGCGCGGCGTACCCATTTTGTCGCGCGGGCTGCTCAGATTGGTCTCGACCATATCGCTTCTAGCGCTCCCGGTGCGCCATCGACTTAGTAATATAGCACTTTAAGTCGCGGGCGTTTAGGAAGATGCAGCCGGGCTGTCAACACTCCGGTGCCAGCAACGTTTTCTTTGCTTTCAAGGCCCTGCCCACTTATCAATGCCGCCATGGTGAAACGACCCGAAACGCCCTCGCTCGACGATCTGCGCAAGGAGATCGACCGTATCGACGAGTCGATGCACCAGCTCCTGATCGAGCGCAGCGAGATCATCGACCGGCTGATCGCGGTCAAGCGCTCCTCGGATACGGGCTCCGCCTTCCGCCCGGCGCGCGAAGCCGAAATGATGCGCCGGCTGGTCAAGCGGCATAGAGGCATCCTGCCGCTCGATACAGTGGAGAGCATCTGGCGCGTCATCATCGCGACTTTTACGTATGTGCAGGCGCCCTTCTCCGTACACGCCGACCTGTCGGCGGGCGACGCGCTGATGCGGGACAGTGCCCGCTTTCATTTCGGTTTCACCGTCCCGTTCGTCCCACACATGGGCGCCGCCGCGGTGGTGGCGGCGGTGTCCGGCTCCAAAGGCGATCTCGGCCTGGTGCCGACGTTTGCCGTGGCCGGTGCTGGCGCCTGGTGGAGCGCGCTGGAATTCGATACCGCGCCCAAGATCATCGCCCGCCTGCCCTTCGTCGAGCGCGACGATCACCCGGCGGCATTGCCGGTCTTCGTTCTTTCGCGTGTGGCGGCCGACGCCATGGCGACGGAAGCCGCCGTCTGGAGCATCCGCGTCTCCGGCTGGGGCGCGAAGCCAGCCGAAGCGCTGTCCATGCAGGCCGACTTCATCGCGGTGCCCGACCGCGCCTTCGACGGGGCGGCGTTATTGGTGACGCTGCCGCGGGATGTGAGCCTTGATGCCGTCAGCAAAACCCTGATTAAGGCTGGCGCCACGGTGCGCTCGGCGGCCCTCGTCGGCAGCCACGCAACCCGCTATACGGTGGGCGCCTGAACTTCGGAACCGACGATGACTGCGACCCGACCGCAACCGCGCCCCGGCGTGCTCGACATTGCTCCTTACGTGCCCGGCAAGAGTAAAGCCCCGGGCGTCGACAAGGTGATCAAGCTGTCGTCCAACGAGAGCCCGCTGGGCCCGAGCCCGAAGGCGATCGCCGCCTATAAGAACGCCGCGGCGCATCTGGAAGATTATCCCGATGGCGCCGTCGCGGAGCTGCGCGCAACGATCGGCCGCGCTTTCGGGCTCGATCCCGCGCGCATTCTCTGCGGTGCCGGCTCGGACGATCTGTTGAACCTGCTCGCACACGCCTATTTGCGTGACGGCGACGAGGCGATCTACAGCGCGCACGGCTTCCTCATGTATCCGATCTACACGCTCGGTCATGGCGGCAAACCAATCGCCGTGCCTGAGAAAGACTACACCACCGACGTCGACGCGATCCTGGCGGCGGTGACCGAACGCACGCGTATCGTGTTCATCGCCAACCCTAACAATCCAACCGGCACATATGTGCCGTTCGACGGGATCAAGCGGCTGCACCAGAAATTGCCAAGCAACGTCATCCTCGTGCTCGATGCGGCCTACGCCGAATACGTGCAGCGCAACGATTACGAGGCGGGCATCGAACTTGTTGCAACGTCGGAAAACGTCGTGATGTGTCGCACCTTTTCGAAAATCCACGGTCTTGCCGCCGTGCGGCTCGGCTGGATGTACGGGCCGGCGCACATCATCGATGCCCTCGACCGCGTGCGTAACCCGTTCAACGTCAATACGCCGGCGATGAAGGCTGGCATTGCGGCCATCGAGGACACTGCGCACGTGCAGGCGTCAGCAGCACACAATACGCGCTGGCTCGCTTGGCTGACGGACGAGATCGGCAAGCTCGGCCTCAAGGTGACGCCGAGCGTGGCGAATTTTGTGCTGATCCATTTTACGGACTCGAAGGGTCGCACCGCCGTCGATGCCGACGCTTTTTTGATGCAGCGCGGACTCATCCTGCGCCGGGTCGCCGGCTACGGCCTGCCCAACGCGTTGCGCATGACAGTCGGCAGCGAGGAAGCCAATCGGCTCGTGGTCAAAGCGCTCGCCGACTTTCTGGGAACGTCAGCGTGAGCAAAAACGCCACGCTCTACAACCGTCTGGCACTGATCGGCGTTGGCCTGATCGGCTCGTCGATTGCGCGCGCCGCGCGCCTGCAAGGCGCGGTCGGCTCGATCGTCGCCACCGCGCGCTCGCCACAGACGCGCAAGCGCGTCGCCGAGTTGGGAATCGCCGATCAGGTCATGGAAACCAACGCCGCCGCAGTCGCAGGCGCTGACCTCGTCATTCTCTGTATTCCGGTCGGCGCCTGTGGGCCGGTCGCCAAGGAGATCGCGCCGCATCTTGTCGAAGGTGCCACCGTGTCCGATGTCGGTTCGGTGAAAGGCACGGTGGTGCGTGACGTGGGCCCGCATCTACCGAAAGGCACTCACTTCGTGCCGGCGCACCCCGTCGCCGGCACTGAATATTCCGGTCCCGATGCCGGATTTGCCGAATTGTTCGTCAACCGCTGGTGCATTCTCACGCCGCCCGCGGGGGCTGACGCACAAGCCGTCGAAAAGCTCGCAGCGTTCTGGCGGCTGCTTGGCGCCAACGTCGAGGCGATGGACGCCGACCACCACGACATGGTGCTCGCCATCACCAGCCATCTGCCGCATCTGATCGCCTACACCATCGTCGGCACGGCGGACGAACTGCAAAACGTGACGCGCTCGGAAGTGCTGAAGTTTTCCGCCGGCGGCTTTCGCGATTTCACGCGCATCGCGGCCTCCGATCCGACCATGTGGCGCGACGTCTTTCTCGCCAACAAGGACGCCGTCTTGGAAATGCTCGGCCGCTTCAACGAGGACATTTCGCTGCTGACCAAGGCGATCCGCAACGGCGACGGCAACACGCTGTTCGAGCACTTCGCGCGCACGCGCGCGATCCGCAAAGGCATCGTCGACATCGGCCAGGATTCACCGGCGCCCGATTTCGGCCGCCCGCATCCGGACCTGCCGCACGCGCCGTTGCCGAAACCTTACGCGGCGGACGAAGACTAGAACAAACACAAAAAACAGCGGCCGGCTTCCTGCGTCGATAGACAGGCCGCACGGACACCCATACACTCCCCGCGCCAATCATTCGGGTATAGGCGGTGTTATGGCCGAGGCACGGGTCGAGCGGCGGCTTGCCGCCATTCTTGCGGCCGATGTCGCCGGCTACAGCCGACTGATGGGGCTGGATGAGGAAGGCACCCTCGCTTTGCTCAAGGCCTACCGGCGCGACGTTATCGATCCGAAAGTCGCCGAACATCGCGGCCGCATCGTCAAGACGACGGGCGACGGCGCGCTGGTCGAGTTCGCGAGCGCCGTCGACGCCATGCGTTGCGCCCTGGACGTTCAGCGCAACATGGCGGAATGCAATGCCGGCCTGCCGGACGACAAGCGCATCGAGTTTCGCATCGGCATCAATGTCGGCGACATTATTGCCGACGAGGGCGACGTTTACGGAGACGGCGTCAATATCGCTGCCCGCATCGAACCGCTTGCCAAACCCGGATCCATTTGCGTTTCGGACAACGCCTACCGGCAAGTCGAAGGCAAGATGACATTGAACGTCAACGATCTCGGCGAGCAGCAGCTCAAGAACATTGTGCGACCCGTCCACGTATTCGAAGTCCGGCTCGACGGGACCGCCGCGCAACCGCCAATCCTTACCCTGCCCGACAAGCCTTCGATTGCGGTTCTGCCGTTCACGAATATAAGTGGCGATGCCGAACAGGACTACTTTGCCGACGGCATGGTCGAAGACATCATCACGGCGCTCGCCCGTTACCGGCATTTGTTCGTCATCGCGCGCAATTCCAGCTTCACTTATAAGGGCCGCTCCGTCGACGTGAAACAGGTAGGGCGTGAGCTCGGCGTGCGTTACGTTCTCGAGGGCAGCGTGCGCAAGGCCGCCAACAAGGTTCGCATCACCGGCCAGCTCATCGATGCAGCAACGGGCCACCATATCTGGGCGGAGCGTTACGACCGCGACTTGAACGACATTTTCGCGCTACAGGATGAGATCACGCAGCAGGTTGCCGGCGCCATCGAACCCGAATTGCTCAAGCTCGAGAGCGGCCGCGCGGCATCGCGCAGCGGTGCCAACCTCAACGCCTGGGACCTTGTGCAGCAAGGAATGTGGCAGTTTCACCAGGTCACGCCTGCAGGACACAAGCGTGCCCGCGAATTGTTCCGCGAAGCGCTCAAGCTCGGCCCGAAAATGCCGGACGCCCACATCTGGCTCGCACGTGTGAGCGCAGGCATCGTGGCCTTCGGCTGGAGCACCGACGAACAAAGCGACCTGCAGGAAGGCTTGGCTGCGGCGCACACGGCCATTCAACTCGACGAAAAAGACCCTTACGCGCACTACGCGCTCGCGATCATGAGTGTCGTCGCTAACGCCCTGGCGCAGGCTGTCCAGTCCGGGATGGAAGCCGTGGAAATTAGCCCCAGCTTTGCGCTTGGCTTCTTCGTCGTTGGCACGGGCCATGTTTTCAACGGCAATGCCAAGGGCTCTATCGATGCCTTCGAGCAGGCGCTTCGGCTAAATCCTTACGACCCGCAAAACTTCGTCTTCATCCAGTTGCTGGCGCTCGCCTACTATTTTGACGATCAAACCGACAAAGCGCTGCAGACGGCGGTACGCGCATCGAAAATTCGCCCGACCTGGCTGCCGACGCTTGAAACGCTGGCACTCTGCTATGCGCGTCTCAACCGCGTCGCGGAGGCCCGGGCATGTCTCGACCAGATGCGATCACTTGAGAAACCAAAGCACGATTTTATGTCGCAGTTCAAAGAGCACAATCCGCAATGGGCCGAACAGATGGCGGCCGTGCTGAGCAAGGCCGGTTAAGGCATTTAAAGTTGCCACTTACGCATCACAACAGCGCCGGCGTCGAGCCGAGCGGGATCGGTCCAAGGAAAGCTTTTCCGTCCTTGAACCGCAGCGGCAGCGTGACCGCCTGACGCCCCTCGAGCGAAGCCGGCTGACCCAGCATATTGATACCGACTGAAAGATTGGCGCCGGCCTGTTCGCGCGCGACTTGGCCGAGCCCCGGCGAAAGCCGGTCGAGCATGCCGGCAACCTTGTCCATGTTCGGCGACTTCTGCACCATCTGCGCGGCGCCGATCGAAATGAGGAATGGCTCGAGCCCTGCGACGGTGACACGGAGCTCGCCGTCGAGCTGGCCGTTGGGATCAATCGAGAGATTGCCGCTGCCGATCGCGAGTGTCTCGCCCTGCTTCACGCGCATAGTCGTAATCTCGATACGCCCGCCCTTTTCCTGAAATTCGCGCAAGCGCTCGCGCCAGGGCTTGGGCGCGAGATCGCCAAGCCCACGCACGACACCGGTGATCTCGACATCGAGGGGCGCAACGGTCGCCCGATCGAAGGCCGGCGCCGACGCTTGGTCGAGCTCAAAGGCAAACTGGATGACCGGATTGGCGGCGGCGGAGCCTTCCGCCATGCGGCCATGCATCTCGATGTGCTTGGCACGCAGCAGGTTCGTTTTCGTCTCGCCGCTCACCAGATCGACGACCGGTTCGTCCAAAACGACCGACACGCGCTCCGGCGATTTTGGCGTGCCGCGCAGGCTCGACTGCGCGAGTTTCCAGTTGGCGACGATCTTTGGCGCTTGGCCGAGATCGGCAATGGTGAGCGGACCGTGGAATTCGCTGATCAGCAGATCCGGCTGGTAGACCTGCGCGGCAACCAGCACGCTGCCGGTCTTGACCTCGACCGGCGGCTTGTTGCTCTGGAATACTGCCGAGGCTCTTTCGCAATTGACCTCGAAGCGGAACGGATAGCCGCCAACGCGCTGTTCGCCGCAGTCATAGAGGCGGCCGGCCTTGGCCTCGCGCGCGCGCCAGCCCTCGACGGCTGCCTGCGCCTTGCCGGCGGCGTAATGCCAGAACCAGCTCCAGGCGCCGATCAGAACGACGACCAGGATCGTCAGCATGACGTAGCGCCAGACACGGCGGGAGGGCGGCGGGATGGCGTCCATATACGCTCTTAACTGTGGGAATGCGGCCTTTCTACGCCAGTATCCAACAAGCGTCGAGTTGCGCACCAACTGGGCCCTTGTTACACGCGCCAGCCGCCAAGCCTGAACGCCACCACTGAAGACTACTTTTTCACCGCCGATGAAACCAGCATCCGACCAAGCCGGTGACGACCTGTGGGTTTTTGCCTATGGCTCGCTGATGTGGCGGCCCGACTTTGCCTATCTCGATCGCCGCCCCGCCCGCCTGGTCGGCGCCCACCGCGCGCTCTGTGTCTACTCCTTCGTGCACCGCGGCACGCCGGAAAAACCCGGACTGGTGCTCGGCCTCGACCGCGGCGGCAATTGCCGCGGCATTGCCTACCGCGTGGCGGCCAGCATGCGCGCCGAGACGCTTCGCTATCTGCGCGAACGCGAGCAGGCCACCATGGTCTATCGCGAAGTCTCGCGGACCGTCTGGCTCCACGACGACCCGCAACAGAGCGTGCAGGCGCTCTGCTACATGGTCGACCGCGGCCACCCGCAATATGCCGGCCGCCTGTCGCTGGATCGGCAATTGCATTTCGTGCGACAGGGGCACGGCCATTCCGGCGTCAATCGCGACTACGTACTCGACGCGGTGAAGGAGATCGAACGCCAAGGCTTCCGCGACAAGGAGCTGCACTTGCTCGCGGAGCGCCTCAAGGGCGCGCACGAAAGCAGCTAGAGTGTTTCTGCCTTCGGCAAGCAGGCGGGCGGTCGCCGTTTCAATATCGTTGCGCAGCCGCTCGAAGAACGCATCCTTGTCGAGGCCGGGCGCGATCGGATCGAGAATTTCGACGATCACCGTCCCCGGCCTGAGCTTGAGCGAGCGGCGCGGCCAGAACAGGCCGGAATTGAGCGCGACCGGCAAACAGGGCACGCCTTCCGCCACATAAAGATGCGCGACGCCGTATTTGTAGCGCGGCTCCGCGCCGGCGGGACGGCGCGTGCCTTCCGGAAAAATGATGAGCTGGCGGCCTTCGCCGAGCTCGGTGCGGGCACGCTCCGCCATGGCCGCGAGCGCCTGCGAACCGGCGCCACGGTCGACTGGCACCATGCGGCCCTTGCGCATCAGCCAGCCGAAGATCGGGATCCACATCAGTTCGCGTTTGACGATGAAGAGTGGATTGTCGAACAGCGGCAACAGGGCAAAGGTCTCCCAGGCCGATTGATGTTTCGACGCCACAATGAGCGGACCGGGTGGGATTTTTTCGCGGCCGCGCAGTTCGCAGTCGATCCCGGCGACCACCCGCAACAGCACCAAATTGATCCGGCCCCAACTCTTGGCGACCCAGATCGTCGCACGGTAGGGCATGAAAAAGGTTGGCAGCCCAAGCAGCAGCCACACAAGCGTGTTGAGATAGAACAATGCGTTGAAGACGATGGAGCGCAACAGGTTCAGCACCGGCTTATGCTCCCTCAACCGGCGTCGGTATCGATATGCATGCGCATCAGCGCGAACAGGTATTTCAGGTATTCGCCGAACAGAAGCCGCGCGGTCGCCAGGTTCGACCACCAGGGATCGTTTTTGACCTTCGGGGATATCACCGGATAGGAAATCAATTTGACATCGGGCAGTTGATGCTCGATCTCGGCCATTGCGCGCGGCATGTGCCAATTCGAGGTGACGATGATCAGCGAACTGAAATTGTGCTCATGCGCCCAGCGCTTGGTCTGCAGCGCGTTGCCATAGGTATTGAGCGCCGAGCGGTCGAGGTCGATGCAGCAGGCAAAATATTTGGAATAGAGCGGCGTGACGCGAGCGATCTCGCTCGAACGCGTCGCACGGTAGACGCCGCTGATCAAAAGTCGCTTGCCGCGGTTGTCCGCCAACAATTCGATCGCATCGGGAATACGCGAGGCCGCGCCGGTCAGCACCACGATGCCGTCCGCCTTGCGGTCAAGCTGAACTTCCTCGCCCGAAATCTGCGACCAAAACCAAACGAACCCACAGAACATCAACACCGCGCCGGCGGCGGCGATCATCATGGTGAGAATGCCGATCCAGCGGGCGAGCGCGCCGATCATGCTAATCGATTGCCTCGAGCGTGCGATTGACCGTATACGCGCGAGGTATAGGCCGTGACCGCCGCGATCAACACGATTTGCGCAAGCACCGCAAAATAGCCGCCGAACCCGATCGAAAACGACCCGAACAGCGCCGCCGTCTGCTCGGCGCCCGCGCTGCCGGCGAACCAGCCGCTGAAAATTCCGGCGAGCGCAAACAACAAGATGGCGACGCCGCCGCCGATGGCGCCGCCTTGCAGGCCGAGTATGCAGAAAATGTCTCTGGAAAGTGCCCGGCGATGATAGCCGTTCTTGGCCCCGACAAAATGCAGCACCTCGATCACCGGCTTGTTGGTCGCCATCGCCCCGCGCGTCGCGAATGTCACAGAAAGCATGGTGGCGGCGACCACCAGCATCAGGATGACAATGCCGGCGGCCAACGCGCGTTCCCGCCATGGCGCGCATGCGTTCGATCCAGCCGCGATGATCGTCGAGCACGGCGCCCGGCACCTGTTCGGATATGATGCGTCGAAGTTGCGGAATGTCGGGTGCAGCACCGGCCGCGATCCGCACCACGATCAGCCGCGGCACCGGCAATTCGTCGAGCGTGAGCCCGCTGCCGAGCCACGGCTCGAGCAGCGCGCTCGATTGCGCCTTGGTGTAGGGGCGCACCTCGCGCGATGCCGGGAAAATTGCGCGCGACCGATGCCGCCTTGTCGACGGTCGCATCGATGTCGCGCCCGGCGCGGGGATGACCTGGATGGTGACTTCGCGCGCGACGTCCGACTGCCATTCGCTCGCCGCCGAACCGACCAGAATCACGGCGCCGGTGGTGAGCGAGGCGAGAAACGTCATGATGGCGACGACGGCGACGAGCGCGCGGCCGGAGATCGAGTTGCGCGGCACCAGCGGCGCTCGGCCGCGGCATCGGCATACTCAGCATGCGCTGCGGCGCCTTCATCTCGTCTCTGGCGGTGGCAGTCATCGCCGATCCTTCGTCTCAATCGTAAATATGCAGGCGGCCTTCGTGCAGCACCAGCCGGCGCGCATCGTACTGGTCCATCAGCGCGATGTCGTGGGTGGCGATCACGACCGAAGTGCCCGATTTGTTGAGCTCGATAAACAGCCGCAGCAGGCGCTGCGCCAGGCTCGGATCGACGTTGCCGGTCGGCTCGTCGGCGAGCAGCAATTGCGGCCGCGCGATCACCGCGCGCGCGATCGCGGCGCGCTGCTTTTCGCCGCCCGAGAGCACCGGCGGCAAGGCCCACATGCGCTCGCCGAGGCCGACCCAATTGAGCAGTTCGACCACTTCCTCGCGATAGCTGTCCTCGGGGCGGCCCATCACCCGCAGCGGCAGCGCGACGTTTTCATAGGTGGTCATGTGATCGAGCAGGCGGAAATCCTGGAACACGATGCCGATGCGCCGGCGCAGAGTCGCAACCGCGTCCTTCGACAGCGTGGCGACGTCATGGCCGAACTGGGTGATCAGCCCGCGCGTCGGCCGCAGCGACAGGAACAGCAGCCGCAGCAGCGAAGTTTTGCCGGCGCCCGACGGGCCGGTGAGGAACTGGAAGGAGTGCGGCTCGATGCGGAACGTAAGGTCGCGCAGGACCTCCGGTCCCAGACCGTAGCGCAGGCCGACATTCTCGAATCGGACCACGCCCGTCTCCGATAATACGTCTCTGGCTCGCGGGTGCGCCCGTCCGGCAACCCTCGCAAATCCATCCCATCAGCCGTCCGAGACCCGCCCCAAGCGAAGAACCCCTGCTTTTACAGCAATAATACGGCACCGCCATGCCGGCAGGACCGGAAAAGCGCGAGTTTCCCCCGCGCCTGCGGGCCTTATGGTTTCCGATCCATTAACGGACGGCTGCTACGGTATCCCACGGTGATGACGACGCTGAAGCCATGCTGATCGTCTGTCCGAGCTGCGCCACGTCTTACATGGTCGATCCGGTCACGCTCGGCGCGTCCGGACGTACGCGTTCGTTGCGCCCGCTGCAAGGTGACCTGGTTCGCCACGCCGGAAAAAAGCGCCGAACTGACCGAATTTGTGGACGGCGCGATCGCCGACGCCGAAACGCACATGGCGGGCGAGGCTGGCGGCGACCGGCCGCAGCCTATGGATGATCGCGCCCAGCCTGAAGAACCGAGCTACGCGCCGTCGGAACACGCGAGTCTCGCACCTTCCGAACCTTTACCAGCCGACGAAGACGATTTCGGCGCCGAATCACCGATGCCTATCGGCGAGATCGAGCCCGCCGACGAGCGACGCCGATAGCGAGGCGCCGCCGGCGCCGCCATCGCCAGCCGAATTCGATGCGGCAGAATTCGACACGGCCGAGGCCGACGTTGCGTTGCCGGAGACGGTGACGGATGCGCCGCCTTGGCGCCACCCGTCGAGCACGAGCCCCTGCCCGACGCGCAAGAGCCGGACGAGACCCTCTCCGACGACATCGAAAACTATGCCGCGCGCCGCCAACGATTGCAGGCTCGGCGCCGGCAAAAGCGCCGCTCCTCGCGCTGGATCGCGATCGCACTCGTGCTCTTCCTGATCAACGCGACCGTCATCGCCGCGCGCGAAACGGTGGTGCGCCACCTGCCGCAAACCGCATCGCTTTTCGCGGCGATTGGATTGCCGGTCAATCTGCGCCATCTCAGCTTTGAAAACGTCAAAATTTCGAAAGACGTGCAGGACGGCGTCAACGTTCTGGTCGTGCACGGCACCATCGTCAGCACCGCCAGCAAGCCGGTCACCGTGCCGCGCCTCCGCTTCGCCGCGCGTGACGCGAATGGCCAGGAAATCTACACTTGGACTGCGTTGCCCACGCGCAGCATCCTCGGCCCGGGCGAAAGCCTGGAATTTCGTACCCGGCTTGCCTCACCTCCGGTCGACGCGCGCAACGTGATGGTGCGGTTCTTCAATCCCTCCGACGCCACCTCGGGTGCCAATTGAAGCAATGGCCAAAATCCTGATCGCCGAGGACGATGACGATGTTCGCGAGCTTATCGTCCGCGCGCTCAAGGAAGACGGTCACGAACTGGTTGCAGTTGCTGACGGAAAATTGGCGCTCGACGCACTCAACCGGCGCGACGGCGATTTCGACCTGCTCTTGTCCGACGTAAAGATGCCGAGCATGGACGGCATTGCGCTTGCGCTCGCCACCGGCCGCCGCCATCCCGACGTCGCGATCATGCTGACCACCGGCTTCGCCGATCAACGCGAGCGCGCGCACGGCCTCGACGCGCTCGTGCACGACCTCATCACCAAGCCATTCTCGGTCGATCAAATCAAAGACGCCGTACGCGAAGCCTTGCTCGCGCGGTCCTAGCCTCCAAACGGCGGTTAAGTGACGCCTAGAAGCCCTTCAAGAGCCGCTCGATGTAATCGAGCTCGAGCTGCGGGCGATAATTTTCACCGAAGCGCTTGCGCAACTCTTCCAGGATGCGGCGCGCGCGCTGGGCGTCGATTTCACCCGGCACCTTCACGGTGACATCGTCGCCATACTCGCGTCCGCGCAGCGGACGACCGAGCGGATCGGTATTGCGCTGGGCGCGCGCCTGGCCGCGGCCGGGGCGGCCGTTGGGACCGGGTCCCATGCCCTGTTGCTGCATCTGTTGCGCCAGCCCTTTGGCGCCCTGACGCATCGCTTCGAGCGCGCGGCCCTGGCTGTCGACGGCGCTTTCCGAATCGCCTTCGCCAAGCTCGCCTTCGGCTTCGCCCATGGCTTTGCCGGCATCGCCGAGCTTGCCCATTTCCTTGCCGCTCTGCCCGTTCTTGCCTTCTTGCGGCATGTTGCCCAGCCCGTGCTGACGCAACTGTTCAAGGAGTTTGTTAAGCCGGTCGCGCAGCGCCTGCTGATCGCGGCGCAGATCACCCATCGAAGGCTGCCGGCGCTTCCCGTCCTGACGGTCGCGCCGCGCGTCCTGACCTTGCTTGAAAGTCTTGTCGCGCAACTGCTGCTGCTTGCGGATCATGTCGCCGAGCTCGTCGAGCGCCGACATCATGTCATCCTCGCCCTGGTCCATCTGCCCGGGGCGGGCCGTTTGCAGGTTTTCCAGCATCGCCTGCATCTCTTCGAGCAACTTGCGGGCCGCATCGCGATTGCCGGAGCGCGCGAGGTTTTCGAGCCGGTCCATCATGTTCTTGAGATCGCGGTCCGAGAGTGTGCGGGTATTGCGATCGAGCGGCCGCGACAACTGTTGCGGGTTTTTCCGCATCTGCTCGGCCAACGCCTGCAGGAACTTGTCCATGGCGGCGCGCAAATCGTCCATCAGCTTTTTCAGCTCTTGGTCGCTTGCACCGCGCTCGAGCGCCTGGCGGAGCGCATCTTGCGCCTGCCGCAGTGCCTTCTCGACGTCCGACATATTGCCGTCTTCGATATGCACGGCCATGTCCCACAGGCGCGCCACGACTTCGCGCAAAGCGTCGTCGCTTTTCGCCTGCTTCAGGTCGAAGTAGATCGAGCGCAACCCGAGATAGACACCCGCATCGGGCGTGAACTTTTCGGGTGCGATCGTCAGCGCATCGAGCGCGGTCAGCACCAGCGGCTTCTTGTTGGCGTCGAGCGCCAGGTTACGGCGTTGCTCGATCAGCGCTCTGGCGATGGGCTTGACGAAAACGCGCTCCGGCAGCTCGAAATCGTGCGGCTTGCTGTGGCCTTCATTGCCGCCTTCGTCACGCGCGACGAGCGTCATCGTCACCTCGGCGCCGGCCCAGGGATGCTCGGTCATGTCGTGGATCGTCTGCGCCGCACCGCTGCGGGTGCGCGCCTGTGGCAACGCCAAGCGGATTTCCGGTGCCGGAAACAACGGATGCGCCTTGGACGGCGTCCGCATCCTTGAGCGCGAACGTCGCTTTCGCTTCGACCACGCCGTAGTCGTCTTCCATTTTGTAGTCAAAACGGACCGAGCCGCGCACCTGCCGCTCCGGCGGCTTGAGCAACTCGATGGTCGGCGCGCGATCGGGAATGGCGGTGAAGGACCAGCCGAGATCGTTGCCGACCCCGAGCAGGCTCGCCGAGGCATTACCCTTGATGACAAAGCGGCGCTCCGTGGTGCCCTTGGGCAGCATCGTATTCGGATCGGCCTGGGCATCTTCAAGCGCGCCTTTGTGCGCTATCTCAAAATTGACGTCACCGGTGCCGCGGATGACGAGTTGGCTGCCGACCGGCACCGCAACCGGGCGCGCCGTTTCGATCGGCTCACCCGGACGCATGCCCGGCAGCATCACGGGCGGACGCCCGGTGTAGACTGGCGGCGTGACCCAGGCATCGACGCGGAAATTCGCCGGCAGCACCACGCCCTGCCAATCGAAGGCGGCTGCCACGCGCTTGATGTGCTCGCCGGGTGCGGCGAAGAAACTGGCGACGACGAGGATCACCACCAACGCGCGCAGCGCGACCGGATCGCGCAAGGCGAGCCGCGGCGAGGGCCAGCCGGCCTTCAGCTTGCGCGCAGACAGGAGCGCGCGTTCGATATGCGCGCGCCAGAGTGCCTGCGCGACCGGATCGTGCTGGTTGGCGGCGATGGCATCGTTGACGCTGGTGGCCGGCCGGTGCACCTCGCCGCTGTTCTTGTCGAGGCGGCGTAGGCCGTCGTGGACCGTCGGCACCCGCAGCCGCATGAGCGGCACGGCCGACGCGATAACGATGACGGCAAAGACAAAAAGACCTATGGCGCGTCCGAGCGGTGGCACGACCAGCCATAGTCCCGCCCAAGAAAACGCGAGAAATAGACCGACGGCGGTCGCGAGCATTGCGAGCGCGGGCCACAGCCGCTCCCATAACAGACTGCCGCGGGCGCGCTGCAGCGCCCGCGCGAGCAGAGCCTGCGTGGCCTGCTCCCGCCTCTCGCCCCGCTCAGTGGAATTGTCCAACAGTCGCTCCGTCGCGGTCGCCAGGAGAATCTGCCGTTTGAAACGCTAACACGCAGGCAAATTCCACGCCACGCGCCTATTCATGCGTCGATAGCCAGGCCGGCATGCGATCGAGCGCAATCAATTGGTCAACTTCAAGGCGGGGCCGGATAACCGCCCATTCCGCGCCATTGACCAGGGTTTCCGGCACCAAAGGCCGGGAATTGTAGGTCCCGGCCTGAACCGCCCCATAGGCTCCAGCCGACATGACGGCAAGCAGGTCGCCGGCCACCGGTTCCGCCAGATCGCGATCGCGCGCCAGGAAATCACCGCTTTCGCAGACCGGCCCGACCACGTCGGCGCGGATTCGGGGGGCCGAAGTCGTCGCTTCCTTGACCGGCCAGATCTCGTGGTGAGCGTCATAGAGGGTGGGCCGGATCAAATCGTTCATGCCGGCGTCCACCACGACGAAATTCTTGGCTTCGCCGTGCTTCACGAACAGCACACGCGCGACCAGGATGCCGGCATTGCCGACGAGCAGCCGGCCCGGCTCGAAGATCAGCCGGCAGCCGAGATCGCGGGTGGCGCGCTTGACCACATCCGCATAGGCCTCCGGATGCGGCGGCGGCTCATTATCGTCGCGATAGGGAATGCCCAAGCCCCCGCCGAGGTCGACATGGGAAATCGTGTGGCCGTCGCTGCGCAATTCGCGCACGAACTCGGCCAGCAGTACGAAGGCATTGTCGAAGGGATCGAGATCGGTGATCTGGCTGCCGATGTGCATGTCGACGCCGGTGACCTTGACGCCCGGCAGCTTGGCCGCATGCGCATAGACGTCACGCGCGCGGCTGATCGGAATGCCGAATTTGTTCTCGGCCTTGCCGGTGGCGATCTTGTGATGCGTCTTGGCGTCGATGTCGGGATTGACGCGCACGGAGATTGGCGCCGTGCGGTCCTTGCCCGCGGCGATCCTGGACAACAGATCGAGCTCAGGCTCGGATTCAACGTTAATGCAGAGAATGCCCTCGTCGACCGCGAGCGCAAGCTCATCCGCCGTCTTGCCGATGCCGGAGAACATGATCTTCTCCCGCGGCACGCCGGCAAGCCGCGCGCGCATCAGTTCGCCGCCAGACACCACGTCGGCGCCGGCGCCGAGCTTGGCGAGCGTCGCAATTACCGCCTGATTGGAGTTCGCCTTCATCGCATAGCAGATGAGCGCATCGACGTCGGCGAAGGCGTCGGCGAAAACCTTGTAATGCCGTGTCAGCGTCGCCGTGGAATAGCTATAGAACGGCGTGCCTACCTTTTTCGCCAGCATGTCCAAACTGACCGCCTCGGCGCAAAGGACGCCGTCGCGATAAGCGAAGTGATGCATCGGTCAGGCTCAGTTGAGCAGGGCGTCGAGTGGAATATGTTTATCCGGGCCGGGCGGCGCTATCGGCCGGCCTTGGCGATCCATGGCTGGCGGCGCATTGCCGCTTTTCGCGGCTGGCTGATTGCCAGCCAGCGACGCTGACGGCGGCGGATCAAGCGCACCTTTGCGCCCGCAGCCGGCCAGCGCGAACGCGGCGACGACCGCGGCAAGCAAGGCCAGGCGGAAAAGGACGCAGGGACAGGGCAAGAAACGGCTCAAAAAACGCTCCTCGGATAGGCCACAGTAGCAAATCGGACGAACAAGGCGAAGTCAGGACTTTTCGAGCTTGCGCAGCCATTTCCTCGCCTGCGCGCGGACGTTTTTCGGCGCGGTGCCGCCGTAGCTCACACGGCTTTTCACCGAGCGGTCGACCGACAAGACGCCGAAGACCTCGTCATTGATGCGCGGCTCGATCGCTTGCATGGCCGCAAGCGGCAGCCGGTGCAAGGCTACACCTGATTCCGCTGCCTTGGCGACGATGCGCCCCGTGACGTGGTGCGCCTCGCGGAACGGCATCTTGAGCGCGCGCACCAACCAGTCGGCGAGATCGGTGGCGGTGGCGTAGCCCTCGCCGGCCGCCTTCTTCAAGCGCGTGACGTCCGGCTCGAGGTCGGCGACCATGCCGGTCATGGCAGCGATTGACAGCGAGAGCGCGGCAAGCGCATCCATCGTCCCTTCCTTGTCCTCTTGCATGTCCTTAGCATAAGCGAGCGGCAAGCCCTTCATCACCACAAACATAGCGGTGAGCGCGCCGATGACGCGGCCGGTCTTGGCACGTACCAGTTCGGCGGCGTCCGGGTTGCGTTTCTGCGGCATGATCGAGGAGCCGGTGGTGAACTTGTCCGACAGCGCGACAAGGCCGACGAGCTGCGAGGTCCAGATTACGATCTCCTCGGCGAACCGCGACAGGTGCACCGACGTGATCGCCGCCGCCGCCAGTGTCTCCATGACGAAGTCGCGGTCGGAGACGGCGTCGAGCGAATTGGCCATCGGCCGCTCGAAGCCGAGCGCCTGTGCCGTCATGTCGCGGTCGAGATCGAACGACGTGCCGGCAAGCGCGGCTGAACCGAGCGGCAATTCATTGAGCCGCTTGCGCGCATCGGCAAAGCGGCCGCGGTCGCGCGCGGCCATCTCGACATAGGCGAGCAGATGGTGGCCGAAGGTGACCGGCTGCGCGGTTTGCAGGTGCGTGAAGCCGGGCATCACGGTCGCGGCGTGCGCCATCGCCTTTTCGGCCAACGCCCTCTGGTATCCGGCGAGTGCCGTATCGAGCACGTCGAGTTGATCGCGCATCCACAGCCGGAAATCGGTCGCCACCTGGTCGTTGCGCGAGCGCGCGGTGTGAAGGCGGCCGGCCGCGTCGCCGATCAATTCGGCAAGCCGGCCTTCGACATTCATGTGAATGTCTTCGAGCGCGCGCTGGAAGGAGAATTTACCCGCCTCGATCTCTGACAGGATCGTGTCTAGACCGTGAACGATCTTTTTGGCGTCCTCTGCCGCAATGATGCCTTGCTTGGCCAGCATGTCGGCATGGGCCTTGGACGCGGCGATGTCCTGGCGGTAAAGGTGCCGGTCGACATCGATGGAGGCGTTGATCTCCTCCATGATGGCATCCGGGCCCGACGCAAACCGCCCGCCCCACATCTTGTTGCTCATGTTCCGTCTCTTGACACAATCATCGAAGCTTCGCCGATCATGACCGAGACCCGTTCCAGCTACACCACCAAACGGCTCGCGATGCTGGCCGCGGGCACCATCGCCGGCGCCATCGTCGGACTGGCGGGGGTATACGGGATTACGTCCCTGACTCGCAATGCGGGCGGCGATAAAGCCTGCCGGCCGGCGGTCGAATTGGCCAAGAAAGTCGCGCCTTTCGCGCGCGGCGAGGTGGCCGCGGTCAATGTCGCGAAGAGCCCGCTCAAGGTGCCAGACCTCGCCTTCACCGACGCCAGCGGCAAGGCCATGACCCTTGCCGATTTCCGCGGCCGCACGGTGCTCTTGAACCTCTGGGCCACCTGGTGCGTGCCCTGCCGCAAGGAGATGCCGACTCTCGACGCGCTCGAAGGCAAATTGGGGGCTAAAGATTTCCAGGTGGTAGCGGTCAATATCGACACCCGCGATCCCAACAAACCGAAGGCGTTTCTCAAACAGATTGGCGTGCAAAATCTCTCTTATTATGCCGATCCGAGCGCCAAGTCGTTCCAGGACCTCAAAGCGATCGGGCGCGCCTTCGGGATGCCGACGACGCTGCTGGTCGATCCGAAAGGCTGCGAGATTGGCAGCATTGCGGGGCCGGCGGAATGGGCAAGCGACGACGCGCTCAAACTGATCCGGGCCGCGCTGGGGAAAAGCTGACCGCCACCGGAGCGAATTGAGCCCGCGGCTCCCTCGTTCTATATGCGGCGAGCCGCCGGCACCCGTTTCCCTTCAAGGAGAAGACCATGACCTTCAGCGTCAAGCAGATGATAGAGGCCGCTAATGCCGTGGTGCCGCGCGTTACGCCCGGCGAGGCGCGCGACATGATGGCCAAAGGTGCGCTGGTGGTCGACGTGCGCGACGCGCCAGAAGTGGAGAAGACCGGCAAGGTAGCCGGCGCCCTGCACGTCTCGCGCGGCATGCTCGAATTCCGCGCCGACCCGGCCTCGCAGTATCACGACAAGAATTTCACCAAGGACCAGACGATTATCGTCTACTGCGCTTCGGGCGGTCGCTCGGCGCTGAGCGGCAAAGTGCTAAAAGACATGGGCTTCACCCGCGTCTACAATCTCGGCGCCTTCAAGGATTGGGCTGAGAAGGGCGGCGCCATCGACCACCCGATCGAGCCGGGGATGTAAGCGGACGCGGTCCTCTCGATTGGCGACGGTTGCGCCAGGTATCAGCGCGTCGGCACCGGTTTTTCGCCGCGGTAGTCGTAAAAGCCGCGCTGGGTCTTGCGGCCGAGCCAACCGGCCTCGACATATTTCACCAGCAGCGGGCACGGGCGATATTTCGAATCCGCCAGACCCTCGTGCAACACCTGCATCACGGACAGGCAGGTATCGAGGCCGATGAAGTCGGCCAATTCGAGCGGGCCCATCGGATGGTGGGCGCCAAGCCGCATGGCAGTGTCGATACCTTCGACATTGCCGACGCCTTCGTAGAGCGTGTAGATCGCCTCGTTGATCATCGGCAACAGGACACGGTTGACGATGAAGGCGGGGAAATCCTCCGACACCGCGATGGTTTTGCCGAGCTTGGTGATGAAGGCTTTGCTTACCTCGAACGTCGGATCGTCTGTGGCGATGCCGCGGATCAGTTCGACCAGCTCCATCAGCGGCACCGGATTCATGAAGTGAATGCCGATGAAACGCTCGGGGCGGTCGGTCGACGCGGCGAGCCGCGTGATCGAGAGCGAGGACGTATTGGTGGCGATGATCGCTTCGGGTTTCAACCCGGCGCAGAGTTCGGTAAAGATCTTGCGCTTGATCTCTTCCTTTTCGACCGCGCTTTCGATCACGATATCGCAGGACGAGAGGTCTTCATATTTCTCCGCCGGCTTGATGCGCGCGAGCGCAGCCTTGCGCTCGTCTTCGCTGATCGCGTCCTTGCTGACCTGGCGCGCCATATTACCGTTGATGGTCGCCAAACCGGCCTTGATGCGATCGCCGGACACGTCATTCATGAAAACCGAATAGCCCGCCAGCGCGCAAACATGAGCAATCCCGTTGCCCATCTGCCCGGCGCCGATCACCCCGACACTCTGAATTTTCAGCGGCATCATCCGACCCGATCGAAGACCCAGCTCCCGGCTGTGTCTAGGTTGCCTCGCGTGCCGTTCTACGCCGAACCGCCCGACGGCACCACGGGCGGCATTTCAATCCTGTAGGCGTGGTCAACGCCCGAGTTTGCCCAGTTCCGCCGCCAGTTCCGGCAGCGCCTGATAGAGATCGGCGACCAGACCATAGTCGGCGACTTGGAAAATGGGGGCTTCTTCGTCCTTGTTGATGGCGACGATGACTTTGGAATCTTTCATGCCGGCAAGGTGCTGGATGGCGCCTGAAATACCGACCGCGATGTAAAGCTCCGGCGCCACCACCTTGCCGGTCTGGCCGACTTGCCAGTCGTTGGGGGCATAGCCGGCGTCAACCGCGGCGCGCGAGGCGCCGACCGCGGCGCCCAGTTTGTCTGCCACGGGTTCGATATATTTGGTGAAATTCTCGCGGCTCTGCATGGCGCGGCCGCCAGAGATGATGATCTTGGCGGAGGTGAGTTCGGGCCGGTCGGACTTCGATAGCTCTTCACCCACGAAAGACGACAGGCCGGGATCAGCCGCGGCGCTCACGTTCTCGACCGAAGCAGCGGCTCCGCCTTCGCCGGTTGCCTGGAACGTCGAGGTACGCACGGTGACGACTTTCTTTGGATCGGAAGACTTCACCGTCTGGATGGCGTTGCCGGCATAGATTGGTCGCTCGAACGTGTCGGGCGCGACCACCTTGGTGATGTCGGAAATCTGCATCACGTCGAGCAGCGCAGCGACCCGCGGCATCACGTTCTTGCCGGTGGTGGTCGCGGCCGCGACAATAGCGTCGTAAGTGCCGGCGAGCGAAACGATCAGCGCGGCCACCGGCTCGGCAAGCTGATGCTCGTAAGGCGCAGCATCGGCCAGCAGGACTTTCACCACACCATCGAGCTTGGCGGCGGCGTCGGCTGCTGCCTTGCAATCTTTTCCGGCGACCAGCACATGCACGTCACCGCCCAATGCCTTGGCTGCGGTCAACGCCTTGTTGGTTGCGTCCTTGAGAACTTTGTTGTCGTGCTCGGCAAGAAGAAGCGTCGTCATCTTAAAAATCCCCGCCTCGTCCTTGAGCTTGCCGACCAGTTCTGCGACCGAACCGACCTTGACGCCGGACTTGCGGCCCGGCGGATCGGCTGTCTTGACGATTTCGAGCCTCGGCTTGACGTCAACGCCGTAATCGCCCGGCGCCTTCTCGTCGATTGGTTTCTTCTTCGCCTTCATGATGTTGGGCAGCGAGGCATAGCGCGGTTCGTTGAGCCGCAAGTCGGTGGTAATGATCGCTGGCGCCTTCAGCTTCACCGTCTGCAACCCACCATCCACTTCACGCGTCACCGTGACACTGTCGCCGTCGAGCGTAAGCTTGGACGCAAACGTTCCTTGCGACCAGTTGAGCAGCGCTGCCAGCATCTGGCCAGTCTGATTGCAATCGTCGTCGATTGCCTGCTTGCCCATGATGACGAGGCCCGGTTGTTCGGCGTCGACCACGCCTTTCAAAATCTTTGCCACCGCCAACGGTTCGACCGCACCGTCGGTCTTCACCAGGATGCCGCGGTCGGCGCCCATGGCGAGCGCGGTACGAATGGTTTCGGAGGCCTGCGCCGGCCCGATTGACACCGCGACAATCTCGGTGGCCTTGCCGGCTTCCTTCAAGCGGATCGCTTCTTCCACTGCGATCTCGTCGAACGGGTTCATCGCCATCTTGATGTTGGCGAGTTCGACGCCCGAGCCATCGGCTTTGACGCGGATCTTGACGTTGAAATCGACCACCCGCTTCACGGGCACCAGAATTTTCATGAGTCCCTTGTCCCAGCCGGGTCCGAGGTAAGGCGGCCGGAAGCTAAAGGCCGCGCCGTCGGCATGTCAACGTTTATGCTGCAATGCACTCTTGCGTCTATCTGTTCTGTCCCGGCGCCCACAGCACATCGCTGGCACCCTTGTCGTTGGCAAAGCGGCCGGCAACGAAAAGATAGTCCGAAAGCCGGTTGATGTATTTGAGCGAGGGTTCCGACACCCCCTCCTCCGCGTTGTCCATCAGCGCGACCATGACGCGCTCGGCGCGTCGGCAGACCGTACGGGCGAGGTGCAAATAGGCCGAAGCCGGGCTGCCACCGGGAAGGATGAAAGATTTCAGCGGCGCGAGGTCGGCATTGAGCTTGTCGATTTCTGCCTCCAGCCAGGCCACCTGCGCATCCGTTACGGTCAGCCGGGCGCCGCCGGGGCCTTTTTCGGCCAGGCACAGATCGGCCTCGACGTCGAACAGGTCGTTCTGGATGCGCCGGAGCGGCAAATCGAGGTCGGAGCCTGCGGTATGCAGCCGCACCAGACCAATCACGGCATTGACCTCGTCGACGGTGCCGTAGGCCTCGACCCGCAGGTCGTATTTTTTGCGCCGGGCACCGCTGCCGAGTGCGGTCGTGCCGTCGTCGCCGGTGCGGGTATAGATCCGGTTGAGCACAACCATGTGAACCTCGCTGGTGACCCCTTGCGCCGCGGCCGTTTCGCGGTAGCATTCTTAGCCGAATTTGCCAGCCCATGAGGGATGACATGACGCGCTTTCTGATGATCGCCGGCACCGCCGCATTCTTGGCCCTGCCGGTTGCGACCCCAGCCTTGGCCTGTCCCGCCCACGACCATACGGCCCAAGCCAGCACCGTGGACCTCGCCGCTGCGTCCAAGAAAGCCCTGACGCCGACGGTGCAGTCAGACAAAGCCGACGCGACCAAGGCGCCCGCGAAATAAGCGCTTACGCGGCTAATTTAGCGTCCCATCGCCCAGATCGTCGCCATGATGACAATAATGGCGATGAACTGCAGTAATACGCGCATGCGCATGAGCTTTTGCGAGCGGTTGGGCGAGCCGCCGCGCATCATGTTGACCAAGCCGAGCACCAGCACCACCGCAACCGCAATGATCGCGGCCGGCACCGCGTAATGCGACATAAATCCTGACATGGCGGCCTTCTAGCACCATCGCCTTTGCGTGGCCAAACAAGGCTGCCATGCGCGACGTATTTGGCCGACTGAAAAAACCAATCGCCATATGGTTGTAGCGACGGTAACATATTGCCGTAGTTGTAAGCGTTGCGGTGGGGCGTATGGCGTTGGGCGGTGTAGGAGCCTCGACGCGTTCACAGGGCTGGCTCGGCTTAGCCGCTGACAGCGCTTCCATTGTTCCATGGCCGGCTCGCCGAGCCGACGAGCCGACATCCGCCGAGCCATCCCCTTTCGCCGAAATCGACTGTTTGCGCGCGCGTTTGGCGCCGGACGTGCTTGCCGCCGCCGAAGAGCGCGCCACCAAGCTCGGCGTCGGCGTCGACAGGGTCCTGATTGCCGGCGGAGCGATCAACGAAGAAACCTACCTACGCGCGTTGTCAAAATATCTCGGCGTCGCCTTTGAACCACTCGAAGGCATTCCCCGCACACTCTGTCCGGTCGCCGATGAGCGCCTGATCGAATCGGCCGCTGCCGGCCTGTTGCCGTTGTTGCCCGATGGCGATCTCTGCCTCGTCGTCGCCCCACGCGGTATTGCCGCCCGCCGCATCTGCGGCATGATCGAGCGCAATCCTCAGCTATCGCGTCGCTTCCGCTTCACCACCTCGGAACGCCTGATGCGGTTCGTCTTAACCCATGCCGGAGCGACGCTGGCCGCGCGCGCATCCAACGGACTCAAGCAGACCTGGCCGACGCTGTCGGCTGCGCCGCCCCGCTGGCTCAGCAACATCATGCTGCCGGCGTCGGCCGGATTGGCGTCGGTGATTGCTCTTGCCAAAGCGCCCGCCGCGACGCTTCACGGCGTGGACATCTTATTGGCGCTAATCTTTCTCGCATGGCTCGGGCTGCGGCTTGTCGGCGCGCTGCTCTCCGATCGCCGCGAGCGCAGCGAGGCGCCAGCGAATGACGCTCTGCCGACCTACACCGTGATCGCCGCGCTCTACCGCGAAGCCGCGTCCGTTGATGGGCTATTGTCGGCCATCGAACGACTCGATTACCCGTCCGAAAAGCTCGATGTGCTC
This sequence comes from uncultured Pseudomonadota bacterium, assembly GCA_963720835.1. GTDB lineage: Bacteria > Pseudomonadota > Alphaproteobacteria > Rhizobiales > Xanthobacteraceae > Pseudolabrys. Next base: position 34,885 of record CAVRHC010000023.1, read on the forward strand.
GTCGCTGTCGAAGCTGACGACGCGGAGACGCGTCGCGCGCTTGCCGTCCGCAAAACCCGCATTCCGCTCAGCGTCATCCCGGTGCCGGCGATCGGCCCGCGTACCAAACCAAAGGCGCTCAATGTGGCGCTGCCGTTTGCGCGCGGAACGTTTACCGTCATCTACGATGCCGAGGACCGGCCCGAACCGGACCAGTTGCGCCGCGCGTTGCGGCGATTTCGTAACGGCGGCAGACGCCTCGCCTGCGTGCAAGCGCGTCTGTGCATTGACAACACCGCCGACAGCTGGCTGTCGCGGTTTTTCACCGCCGAATACGCCGGCCAGTTCGATGTCTTTCTGCCCGGCATTGCTGTGCTTGGCCTGCCAATACCGCTCGGCGGTTCGTCCAACCACTTCCGCACGGCATGTCTCCGCGAAATCGGAGGGTGGGACGCCTATAACGTGACGGAGGACGCCGATCTCGGCATGCGGTTGGCGCGTTTTGGCTATGCCACCAACGTCATCTCTTCAACGACTTTCGAAGAAGCACCGGCACAATTCGGCGCCTGGCTGCGTCAACGAACCCGCTGGTTCAAAGGCTGGATGCAGACTTGGCTCGTTCATATGCGCCAGCCGCGCCGGCTCATGCGCGAACTCGGGTTGGCCGGCTTTCTCGGCTTTCAACTCATCGTCGGCGGCAACGTGCTCGCCGCACTGGTGCATCCTCTATTCATGGCGGGCTTGATCTATTCGCTCGCGAACGGCGCGCCGCTCTGGCACGGCGGCGACCCCGCGGTCGTTGTCATGGCGACGCTGTACGGCACCACCATCGCAATCGGTTACGGCACTTCGGCATTTCTCGGCTGGCTCGGGCTCAAGCGCCGCAACCTGTTGAGCACCGCCTGGGTGCTGGCGCTCACGCCGTTGCATTGGTTGCTGTTGTCACTCGCCGCCTGGCGTGGATTGGGGCAACTCATCGTGGCTCCTTACGCCTGGGAGAAAACGGAGCACGGGCTGGCAAGGAACTCGCGCCGCGCCGCCGAACTGACGCGCTCCCTCCTGCGGCTGGAACGTCATCTCACGCGTGCCGTACAGAGTGGCGCACTACCACGCGTCGGCCGCCGCCCTACAAATATTTCCGCAGCGCCGCCGCCGCCTCGGCGGGCGGCCGCTTGAGGCTGAAGGGGGCAACGAAGCGGCCCTGCTTGTCCATCAGATAGACGATGGCACTGTGGTCCATGCTGTAGTCGCCGTCCGTGGTCGGCACCTTCTTGGCGTAGACACGGTAGGCCTTCTCGACCTGCGCGACCTGTTGCGGGTTGCCGGTCGCGCCGCGCACGTGCGGATCAAAACTGGAAAGATAGTCCTTCATCACCGCCGGCGTGTCGCGTTCGGGATCGACCGTGACGAACAGCGCACGCAAACCGTTGGCGTCTTTCCCCAGGACATTCATGACCTCCGACAACTCGAACAAGGTGGTGGGGCAGACGTCGGGGCAGTGGGTGTAGCCGAAGAAGATCAAGAACGGCTTTCCCTTCATGTCGGCGTCGGTGATCGGCTTGCCATCCTGATCGACGAGCGCAAATGGCCCGCCGATCGCGGACGGCCCTGGCCCGCCACCGCCGAACTGGCCGGTGGCGTAGAAGAAAACGCCGAGGAAGATGACCAGTCCGGCCACGAAAGCGGACACAACGAGGAGGATATGGGACTTAGGGGCCGGCATCGGGCCTCACTTGTCAGGTGTTCTTGGCTTCAGGCGGCTAGAAGCACGCAATCCAGCCGGTGCGGACGATTTCGAAAAACACGGCGGTACCATAATAGGCCCACAGGCCCATTGTTCCCGCCAAGATCGCCCCGCCAAGCAGCGCAAGCAGCACAAGTGGCCGGATACGACTTGCCGTGGAAGACGCCAAAGACGCCATCGGATCACTCCACCCCTCGCTTGCGCGCTGATCTATCCACTTAAGCCCTGGCGCCATCCGGGGCAATATTGACCAGGCCACGCCGAAGTGCCGCGATCGACGGGCCGATTGACATGCTATTTCTGCCGTGTCGCGCAGCCCCCCGGCCGGTAAGGAAGCCTTAGCGTTAACCATATTTTCTTATCCGTTTTTCCGCCCCATTCTGCTGCCATTGCGTAAGGCGCTGATTAGACGGAACAATTGAGTAAACTTTTACCCACATGCGACATCGCGCTTTGGCCGTCGCGTTAACTCAAAAGGTTAAACTCGTGCTCAATAGCCGTATCCTTTCCATGACTGGGGCGCGAATGCCTCCAAAAACGAATGCGATGGAGAAATCAAGATGCGCAGGGCTCTGGCGTTAGCTGTGGCGATTACCCTATCGGCGGCGGCCGCGTCGACCGCTTGGGCCGAGGATGCAAAGTCCCCCGCAGTCGGGACGAGCAAAGATTGCACCAACCCGAAAGCATTGGGCGTCGAGCGCGTCGTGCAGATCGACACGACCGGCGGGCCGGGCTTCGGCTTCGAACACTTCAAGGCCTACGACTTCCTCAAGGACAAGGAAGTTGTACTCACCTTCGACGATGGCCCGTGGCCGGGCAACACCGAACGCGTGCTCAAGGCGCTGGCCGACGAGTGCACCAAGGCGGTGTTTTTTCCGATCGGCAAGCACGCCGGTTATCACCCCGAAATCCTGAAGCGGGTGTTGGCTGAAGGTCACACCGTCGGCTCGCACACCTGGTCGCACAAGGATCTGTCGAAGCTGAACGATCAGCAGGCGAAGGACGAGATCGAGATGGGCATCGCGGCGGTGAGCATCGCGCTCGGCAACAAGCCGATCGCACCGTTCTTCCGCTTCCCGGCGCTCCGACATCCGCCGGAAATGCTGAAATATCTTGGCACGCGCAATGTCGCCATCTTCTCTACCGACATGGATTCCTTCGACTTCAAGATGCGCCGTCCGGAGCAGGTCGTGAAGTCGGTGATGGCCAAGCTCGCCAAGCACGGCAAGGGCATCATTCTGATGCACGACTTCCAGCACGCGACCTCCGAAGCGGTGCCGGAGTTGTTCAAGCAGATGAAGGCCGCCGGCTACAAAGTCGTGCAGGTCGTCGGCAAGACCCCGCTTGAGCCGCTGCCCGAATACACCAAGATGGTGATGAAGGAGATTGGCGGCGGGCTTGAAGCTGCGCGTCCGATGTCGAGCGTGATCAAGACGATCAGCAGCACCGGCAGCAGCAGCAACTAACGACGCGACAAGTTGACCCAGGACCCGGCCGCGCTTTCAGTAGCGCGGCCGGGTTTTTACATGGACGGCGCCCCTTCGCAGACTTTAAGATTGCAATGCCCCGATATCGGCGCATTGCTACGCTTGGGTCAGATGCAGGGAGGAGCAACCGTGCGCTACCGGTTTTCCGCGCTCGTCATCGCAACATTCGCATTTGCCGCGCCGGCTTGTTTCACGCCAGCTTTGGCGCAGGACGCGACGGGCGAATGGCTCGTCAAAGACCGGACCGCCAAGATCCGTGTCATCAACTGCGGCAACGCGCTGTGGGGCGTCGTGTCGTGGGAAAAGACGCCGGGCGGACGGGACGAAAACAATCCCGACGCCGCGCTGCGCAATCGGCCCATTTTGGGCATGCCGATCCTCATCGACATGCAGCCGGACGAACCGGGCAAATGGGAAGGCAAGATCTACAACGCCGAGAACGGCAAGACGTATGACGCGTCCATCACACTGCAAAACGCCAACGTGCTCGAGGTCGAAGGCTGCGTAATGGGTTTTCTCTGCGGCGGCGAGAACTGGACCCGCGCGCAGCCGTCAGGACAAAGCGGCGGCGCGCGCGCGACGGCGCGCGACCCGGCGACCGCCCCCGCCGCTGCTCTTTGCTCCAGCATCGGTGCGGGGCGGGCCCATTAGCACGGGCTGAAACAGGACCGCAGCCGCCAGCGTGCAGACCAGCGACAGCGCCAGCAGTTTACCCATGCTGGACGTTCCCGGATGACTTGAAAACCACAGGCTTCCGAACGCGGTCGCGGTCGTGAGCGCGCTGAAGAACACGGCACGGGTCAACGGTGACTGCAAGACTTGCGACTGCCCGCCACGCCAGGAGATCATGTAATAGATCTTGAAAGCGACGCCGATGCCGAGCAGCAGCGGCAGCGCGATGATGTTGGCGAAGTTGAGCGAGAGCCCGAACACCACGCACAGTTCGAGGGTCACCACGCCCGCGACCAGCAGCGGAATGAGCGTGAGCAGGACGTCGCCGACGCGCCGCAATGTCAGCCACAGCAGCACGGCGATCGAAATCAGGGCCCACAAGCCCGCTTCGATGAAGGCGCGGATAATGGTGCGCCCCAATTCCATAATGGCGATCGGACCGCCGGTGGCCGAAGGCTCGACCGCAAGAACCGCGTGCGCGAAATTGCGGATGGAATCGTTGGAATTGAGTTCTTCCTTTGGCAGCACCTCGACACGAGCGCGCCCATCGGCGGTGATCCATTGCTTTCGGATGTCCGGCGGCAGCGTGTCTTCGCTGATCGGCTCTGGCGAAAGCGCATTGCGCAAACCGACCAGCGCCGTTTGCAGCGGCGACACGAAGGCGACTTGAGCGCGGGCCCGGGCCCCCGGGCTCGCCGCCGCAAGCTGACCCAGATTGGCCGCCAGCCGCTTCGCCGCCGCGGGACCGGGGCCTTCGAACGAGCCGGCGGCGTGATCAAGTACCTGTTGCGCGCGCTTAAGCGCGGCCACGTTTTCCGCATCGCTGGGCGAGGGACGTGTCGGACCGCTCAGGATCGGCAAGAGCGATTTCGCCGCGTCGCGGATCAACGTCAATTTCGTGGTCTGGCCGCCGGGTACGAAGCTCGCCAGCGTGCGCGCGCTCTCCACTTCCGACACCTTGCTCAGGCGCTGCGCGATGCGCTCGGCATCGCGTTCCGAGTTTGCGAGCACCGTGACGAAATCGGCGCCGACCGAAGGGTCGTTGCGCACATCGACATAGGTCGAAATCAATTCCGCCTTCGGATTGCGCAGGTGGATCGGGTTGAAGTCGAAGCTGAGGAAATACAAGAGCGGCAGCGCAGCCACCACCACGGCCACCGTCGCAAACAGGATCGGGAATCGGTGACGCTGCATGAAACTGTCGACCGGCGCCAGCGCCGCGTAGCCAAGCGGCTCGCGCTCGCCCGGCGGATTCAGGATGGTGAGCAGCGCCGGCAGGACCGTGATGCTGCCGAGGAAGGCGATGATCATACCGAGCCCGGCGATCTGGCCGAGTTCGGACACGCCGCGGTAATCGGTCGGGACGAAGGCAAGAAACCCGGCCGCCGTCGCCGCCGCCGCAAGCGCCAAGGGCGACGCGATGTGCTCGCCGGCTTTGGAGAGCGCCTTGCGCAGGTCGTTTTCGGTGTGCCGCTCCGCCCGGTAGCGCACGCTGAATTGAATGCCGAAATCGACGCCGATGCCAACGAAGAGGACTGCGAAGGCCACCGAAATCAGATTGAGCGCGCCAACCATCATCAGACCGGCGGCCGCCGTGAGCGCAAGACCGACCGCGACAGACAGGAACACCGCGAGAATGATGCGGGCCGAACGCAGCGCGAGCCAAAGAATGATCAGCACGATCGCGAGCGTCGCCACCAGGTTGGGCAAGGCCCCCTCTTCGATGGTGGCGAATTCCTCGTCGGCGATCGGCACCGTGCCGGTCAGGCGGACCGTCGCGCCGTGGGTATCTTTCAGATTCAATTCATCGGCTGTACGCCGGATCAGGTCGCTTGCAGCCTTGCCGGGCTGCAAGGCGGCGAAATCTAGCACCGGGTCTATGACGAGAAACCGCCGGTAGCTGCCCGACTGCTTGCCGGTCACCAATTCGCGCCACGAAAAATGCGCCGGCTTTCCAGCCAGGACATTTTCCACCGTCGTCGATGCGTGAGTGAGCATACCGGTCAGCGGATTGAGCCCACCCTCGCCGACCTGGGCACTCATCATTCCAGCCGTCAGCGCCTGTCCGAGGCCGCGCAGCGTGGGATCGCCGGCCAAGACATGCAGCAAGGGACCCAACTGCTCAAGTTGCCCGGTTACCGATCTCACGTCATTTGTCGGCATATAGAGCAGCGCCGATTTGGCGAAGAAAGGTGTCTCCGCTGGCGCGCTCACCTGCTCGACCAGTTCCTTGTGCTCGGACAGCTCGTCGCGCAGTGCGACGGCGGCCTCGGTCGCGGCTTCCGAGGTCGATGCGTCGATCACGGCAAGGATGTTGTTTCCTTGCGGAAACGCCTTGTGATAGGCGATTTCGCGCTTGCGCCACTCGATAGTCGGAGAAATCAGCCGGCTGACGTCGGTATTGATGGCGAAATTTTGGGCAGTATAGACGCCGGCGCCGACCGTCAGAAGCGTCGACGCCAGAACGACCATCCACGGCCAGCGCGTGCAAAATTCGATGAGCGTCCTGATGGCAGCTTTCAGCATCGGCGTATCTTGCGATTCCGGTTGACGGGAAGTCGCCCGGCGGTCGCGAGACGGCATCGGGCTTGCGCTTGTGCGAATAGCCGATGGGCTAACAGGGAAAATGTGTCGCCGCCATGACGGGCTGGTTCTGAACCATCCGAAGACCTGGGCAGGAACGGAGTCGGTTAGGGACAAAATCTCAGCCTTTCGTCTTGACGATGCTGCAACCGCGGCAGTGCCGCCGGAAGCTACCGATCTACCGACGCCTGGTTACTTTCTTCTTATTACGCCGCTTCAAGGGGATAACCCGCCCCGGAGTGCCTGCGCTCTTGCGCAGCGCCGCTTTCAAGCCGATCTCATCGGGAACGACGAAACGGCGGATTCGTTTGCTAAACCAACCGGTGCCAGTTTCGTGCGGCTTTTTCGTGCAAAATTGCGGGTTTAACCGTGAACGAAAAGTAACTATTTCTGGTCTGCGTTCCGCAAGGGTCTTCCGCGTCGACGGACGCCAAAACCGAACACGGATGTCATAAACCGATGCCGGATATCGCCACGATCACGATCAATCCCGCCATCGACATCTTCGTCAACGTTGCGCGCGTCGAATCCATCAAGAAGCTGCGTTGCTCGGCGCCCAAGCGCGATCCCGGCGGCGGCGGCATCAATGTCGCGCGTGTCGCGCACCGGCTCGGCGGCTCAGTGGCGGCAATCTATCCGGTCGGCGGCGCCATCGGCAAATTGCTGCAGCGGCTGGTCGAGCGCGAAGGCATCGACAGCGTGACGACACCCTCGCATGTGGAAACGCGTGAGAATTTCACCGCCTACGAGGAAGAAACCGGCGAGCAATATCGCTTCGTGCTGCCGGGCTCGGCGCTGCATAAGGCCGAGTGGGAAGCCTGCCTCGACAAGCTCGCGGGCCTGGCCGAGCCGCCGAAAATCGTCGTTGCCAGCGGCAGCATTCCGCCCGGCGTACCCGACGATTTCTTCGCGCAGGTCGCCCGCCGTGCCAAGACGCTCGGCGCCAAAATGGTGCTCGATACGTCGGGCGCGGCGCTCAAAGCAGCCCTCGGCGAAGGCGTCAGCCTGATCAAGCCGAACCTGGTCGAGCTCAGCGATTTCGTCGGCAAGCCGCTCGACACCGATGCCGAGCGCATCGCCGCCGCGCGCAAGCTGATCGCCACCAAATGCGTGGAGACGGTGGCGCTCACGCTCGGGAAAGACGGTGCCTTGCTGGTGACGGCGACGGAGGCCTGGCGCTCCGAGCCGATGGAAATCGAAGTCGTCAGCACGGTCGGCGCCGGCGACAGTTTTCTCGGCGGCCTGGTGGCTGCGCTCGCGGCCGGCGAGCCGCTGGACGAGGCGTTTCGCATGGGCGTGGCCGCCGGCACCGCGGCGGTGATGAGCACCGGCACCGAATTGTGCCACGAGGCCGACGTGCGGCGGCTGATGGAAACCGTCAGAAATCTGCGACGCGGTCAAGGCGCCGGCGTAATGCCGGGCATAGGCGCACGCTAGCGTGCGCTGATTTGCTGGTTGCGGCAGTAGGTTTTCGCGAATTTCTCGGCGAGGCGGCCCATGTCGCGGCCGTAGGTATTCTTGTCGGTGCCGGTCCACTCGCGTGCCAGATCCGCGAAGGTCACCGGCCGGTGCAAACGGCGCATGATGTCCTGCACGTCGCTTTGCACCTGGCGCGTGCGCTTGGCGACCGGATGCGGGATCGGCGTGGTCGAATACATCAGGACGTGTTGCAGATGCGCGAGCACGCCGGTCTCGACATCATTGAAGCGTTCGCCGGGCCGGCCCGAGACCGTGGCGCCGATGCCGGCGAAGTTATTGTCGCTCGCCGGCACGCCGGCGGGCGCGCCGTCAGGCCGGCGGAAGGTGAGGTAATTGGTTTCGATCAGCATCTGGAAGAAGGCATAGTCCCAGCGCACGGCGATGCAGCGGTCGGGTGGACGCGACACGCATTGGCCGATGCGCTGGTAAAGCGAAGCGATGGTATCGAAGCGCGGCGCGATCGCGCGCGGCGTACGGCGGCGCATATTGGTCGCCTGCACGAAATCCATCAGCGCGGCCGGCTGCACGCATTTCGGCACCGGATTATCGGCGCTGGCGATGATCGCCGGCAGCGAACCGGCCAAGGCGCCGGCCGGTAACAGCATAAGAAGAAACGACGCGACACGAAGCAACATGGAACCCACCCGCACGGACCGAACGCGCAGGTAAACGGAATCCGGTTAATTTTAAGGAAGTTTTCGGGAGGCCGGGCGGGCAAAGGCTGGAGCGGGCGAAGGGAATCGAACCCTCGTATGCAGCTTGGGAAGCTGCCGTTCTACCATTGAACTACGCCCGCGCCGTGCGGCCCAAATTAGGGCCAAACCGCGCCATCCGCTAGTGCGGAACCGAACGGATCCTTTCATTATAGACTGGCACGCTCAGCCCGCACGCGCCGAAGCGCGCCAGATACCCCATCATGAAATCGTTGACGCCCATGTGGTGCAGCGTGACGACGTCGCCGGCGAGCAGCGCCTTCTTCTCTTCCGGCGTGAGGTCGTATGTTTCGATCGCGGCGGCCGGGTTCGTCTTCATCGCCGCGCGGAAGGCATGGTCTCGCAAGACGGCGCGGCAGAGCTTGTGAATGGCGATCACGGACATGTCTAACCCCAACGCCAGCCGGCATAGGCGTGGCCCTGCTCCATCTGCTTGATGAGAAAATCCGGTTTGCGGTTGTCGGTGAAGGCGAGCATGGCGATCCAGTTGAGCAACTCGCCGCCGACATTGCCGGCCGCGTGCATGCGCGCTTCGGTTGCTTTCGTGACCAGCGTCGCGGTGTCGGCGTTCTGCAGATAGCCGCAGATCTCGTGCCCCCAGTCCGGATCGGGCACGCCATCGGTCTTGCCGGGGTTGATGCGCGGGCCGAACACTTCGAGCGAGAAGCTCCCCGTTCCGATGATGACCACGCGCAAGTCCTCCGGATAGGCCTCAAGGCCTTTGCGCAATTCGCGGCCGAGCGCAAAGCAGCGCTGCGACGACGGCAGCGGCGGCACGTGCCCGCTGATGAAGAACGGCACCACCGGAATGCGCATATCCGGATTGACGAAATGCAAGGGCACCATCACCGAATGGTCGCAGCCGAAATCGCGCAGCGATGCGACGTCGTAGTCCGCGCGCACCATATGCGCGTGCAAGCTTTCGGCAAGCTTCGGCATCGACGGCACCACGTAGGACGGCATGCCGCCGCGCGGCTCGTCGTTCGGCCCAGGAAACTTGTCGTCGATGCCGATGGCGAGAATCGGGAAATTGTCGAAGAAGAAGGTGTTGTAGTGGTCGGTATCGAAGATGACGATCACGTCGGGCCTGGCCGCGAGAAGCGACTCCCGCGCCGCGCCGAACATCTTTCCCGTCGGCGAGTCCGGCCCCTCCGCCTCGACCTGAGACGGGTAGAACGGCGTATGCGGCAGGCCGTAAGCGGCAACGATCTTTGCCACGTGCGATCTCCTCCCCGCGTCTTCTTGCGCGCGTTATCGCTTTTTTGTGCGCGCAATTTTTTTAGCACGCCAGCGCGGCGGCGCAATCGGCGGGTGCCGCGTGATTATGACGCCTTGAAATGCTTGGACAGCTTCAGGCTCTGCGCCTGATAATTGGAGCCTATCCCGGAGCCATAGAGCGTGTCGGGCCGCGCCAGCATCTTCTCGTAGACGAGGCGGCCGACGATCTGTCCGTGCTCGAGAATGAACGGCACCTCGCGCGAGCGCACTTCCAGCACGGCGCGCGCACCCTTGCCGTCGGCGCCGGCATAGCCGAAGCCGGGATCGAAGAAACCCGCGTAATGCACGCGGAATTCACCGACCAGCGGATCGAACGGCACCATCTCGGCGGCGTAATCGGGCGGTACTTGCACCGCCTCTTTCGAAGCGAGGATGTAGAACTCGTCGGGATCGAGGATGAGACTCTTGTCGGCGCGCGCCGCAATCGGTTCCCAGAAATCCGCAACGTCATAGCCGTTGCGCCGATCGACATCGACCACGCCGGTGTGACGCTTGGCGCGATAGCCGACCAGCCTGTCGGGCCCGAGGCCGGCGAGATCGACGCCGACGGCAACGCCGTCGCGCACATCGGCGTCGGGGTTGTCGACCAGGCGCACCTTTTCGTGCAGCGCGGTCAGCGCTTCGGCGTCGAGCAGTGCCGGGCCGTGGCGAAAGCGGATTTGCGACAGGCGTGCGCCTTCGCGCACCAGAATGGGAAACGTGCGCGGACTGATTTCGGCGTAAAGCGGGCCGCGGTAGCCGGCTTCGATACGGTCGAAGCCGCGCATCGAAATCCGCGATGACGCGGGTGAAGACATCGAGCCGCCCGGTCGAGCTTTTCGGGTTGGCCGAGGCCGAAATGTCCGGCGGCAGCATCAGGCTTTCCGCCAACGGGACGATATAGACGCAACCGGTCTCCAGCACCGCGCCATTGGTGAGCAAAATTTCGTGCAGTTTGAGATCGGCGATGCGCCGCGCCACCGTGCCGTGCGGGCCGGGCAGGAAACTCGCGCGCACGCGGTAAGCGACATTGCCGAGACGCAGGTCGAGGCTTGCCGGCTGAATCTGGTCGGGCGTGAAGTCGCGCGCGGCGACGATCGCGCCGCTTGCGCGCAGCGCCGCGATCATGCGGTCGGGCAAGATCCCCTTGTCGCCCACGGCAAAAGTCAGGGTGTGGGCGGGGTCGCTTTGCTTGGCAAGGGCCTGCACATCCGCCTCGGTGCTTGAATTCGTTCCCGCGATCTAACCCGACAGGCCGCTTGACGGGAAGCCACAGGCCCCGCTAGAAACAATTTATCCCGTGGTCATTTGAGCCGGCCGGCTTGCAGCCACGTTAAACAACTCGCTAAAAGGCCGGGGACACTTGAGCCCGGCCGAGACTTTGTCTCCGGCCGGTTTTTTGTTGGCCTGCGCCTGGTCCCGAAAAACGAGTACCGGTTTTCGGAAAAGGCCATGCGCAACGCCTAAAGGAGGGTTCGCATGTCCGCGACCAAAAGCTACCGCCCCGAGACCCGTTTGGTGCATGGCGGAACCTTGCGCTCGCAATTTGGCGAGACGTCCGAGGCGCTGTTTCTGACGCAGGGTTATGTCTATCCGAGCGCGGAGGAATGCGAAGCACGCTTCTCCGGCAAGACGCCTGGCTACGTCTATTCGCGCTATTCCAACCCGACTCTGTCCATGTTCGAGCAGCGCATGGCCGCGCTCGAAGGCGCGGAAGCCGCGCGCGCGACCGCGACCGGCATGGCGGCCGTCACCACCGCACTGATGGGGCTGGTGCGCGCGGGCGATCACGTGGTCGCGGCCAAGGCGCTGTTCGGTTCCTGCCGCTGGGTAATCGAGGAGTGGCTGCCGCGCTTCGGCGTGACCTCGACGCTGGTCAACGGCACCGATCTCGATGCCTGGAAAAAGGCGGTACGGAAGAACACAAAAGCGTTCTTTATGGAGACGCCGACCAATCCGACGCTGGAAGTCTACGACATCGCCGCCGTCGCCAACATCGCGCACGAGGCCGGCGCGCAATTGGTGGTCGACAACGTGTTCGCCACCGCGCTCTACCAGAGCCCGCTCGCGCTCGGCGCCGACTGCGTCGTTTACTCGGCAACAAAGCACATCGACGGTCAGGGGCGCGTGCTCGGCGGCATCATCCTGGGTTCGGAAAAATTCATCATGGATCACGTGCATCAGGTGATCCGCCAGACCGGGCCGTCATTGTCGCCATTCAACGCCTGGGTGCTGCTCAAGGGGCTCGAAACGCTGTCAGTGCGCGTGCAACGGCAGACCGATACGGCGGCGGCCGTCTCGGTCGCGCTTCACGGCCATGACAAAATCGAGCGCCTGATCTATCCGGGCCGGCCCGACCATCCGCAGGCCAAGGTGATCGCCAAGCAGATGCGCGCTGGCTCGACATTGTGCTCGTTCCAGATCAAAGGCGGCAAGGCGGGCGCCTTCCGGTTCATGAACGGGTTGAAGCTGATCGGCATCAGCAACAATCTGGGCGACGCCAAGAGCCTGATCACGCATCCGACGACGACCACGCACCAACGTCTCACACCCGAGCAACGCGCCGAGCTCGGCATTGGCGACGGACTGGTGCGGTTGTCTGCCGGGCTCGAACACCCGGACGATCTGGTCGAAGATCTGCTGACTGCCCTGGACGGCGTCTGAGCGACGCCCTATTCGGCGTTCACGGACGCCCACGTCGCAGAGCGTGTGGCCGCTTCGCCGATCGCCAGGCCCAACCCTTTGGCAAGGCAGGCGTAGCTCCAATCGTTCATGTGCAGCCCATCGGACGACACGAACGTCTTGAACGACAAGTGATCATCCTTGTACCAGCGCCGCATCACCTCGAAGCGCGGAAACAAATCGACATTTTCCTGTTTTGCCGTCGTGGCGATGAGGCCGACCATCGTCGTGGCGTCCGGCTTCACGATCACCTTGGGCGCGTATTGCGGATCGATCAGCACAACATCGGCGCCGGTCGCGCGAATCTTTTTGACACCGGCGCGAATAGAGGCGCCACGATCGGTAACCCGATGGTCGCGGATCACCGCGTTGGTGCCGAGCTGCCACAATACGAGGTCGGGCTTGGCGGCGACGACCGCCTTGTCGAACCGCTTGAGCATGTCGCCGATTTCTTCGCCGCCAATGCCACGGTTGACGACAGTGATCTTGTGGCCTCGGAAGCGCCTGTTGAGTTCGGCCTGTAGCCGGTTCGGATAAGTATTTGCCGGCGAACTCGCGCCCGAACCGGCCGTCGACGACGAACCGATGGCCACAATCGTGATCGGTTGCTTGCGCGCCAATTTCAGCGCAACGCGCGACAACGGACTGGCGAAGCGCACGTGATCGAATTGCGCATTGCAGCCAGGCTCGGCCGCATACGCTGCCGGCAGCCCCGACAAAGCGGTACAGACAACAGCGGCGGCGAAAATTTTCGCCGCCTGAGACACGAGTTCGTTCGTCAAGGGAATTCCCCGCCCCCGTCTACCGGCCGCCATGATGCTACGGTCCGTTGAGTTTGGCCGCCCCAACAATCAGATCGGCCAGCAACAGACCAATACAATTGTGAACACGGCCAGCGACGGCGAGTTTATCCTTGGCGCTGGTGAAGTCAAAGGTCCCGAGATCGGCCCATAACTTCATGATTTCAAAGCGATCGAACAGCGGAATTTCGTGCTGCAGTGCAACCCAGCGCATATCGTCAATATATGTACTCAAGGCAATCATCGATTCGGTGCGTGGACTGTATTGGGAATTGACCAGGATTACGTCCGCGCCGGCGGCGCGCGCCATGGCGATGCCTTGTGTGAGTTGCGCGCTGAAATCGTCGGTGTCGACGGCCTGCATGGCGTCGACCGTCCCGGCCTGCCAGATCACCAGCGCCGGCTTGGCCGCCGTCAGCGCGCCCTTCAAAGTTTTGAGCATGGACGCGGCGGTGCGCCTCGATTTGACCTCAGCCGTAACCTTCACCGCAACGCCCGGCAGCGCGTCGGACAGCGCTTTTTGGAGCCTTGCCGGATAGGCCGTGGTCGCACCGTTCGGGCCCGGCAGCGTGGACGAGCCCGAACCGACCACCAGCACGTTGAGCTTTTTGGCTGCGACGGCGCGCGCAACGTTGCGTAGCGGAAAGACCTTCTCAAGCTGGCTTTGCGCAACAACGCATTCGGCCGGTGGCGCGGCCAAGACCGGGCAAGCCCACGCGAGTCCCGCGATGAGCAACGCCAGCCGCTTGATCATGTGCCGCCCCCTGCAAGGCCCGGCATGGCTGCCGGCGGCCGCGGCCCGCGCCGCTCGACGGCCTTATACCATGAAACCAAAGCCGCCGCTCCGACCATGATGACAATGCCGGCGACGCTGACGGCGATCTGCATCGGCAAGCGGTTGGACACCTCGGTAAAGACGAAATGGCCGGCAAAGGACAGGAACACGCCGAGGCAAAAGACCTCAAGCGAATGCTGGCCGCAGATGATCGCCGGCCAGAATGCCTTCGATTTCAGCGCCGGCCAGCCGCGCGGCACGAACCACACCGTAATCACGGCCAGCGACAGAAAATGGAGAATGCGCAAGACGTCGAGATTGGTCTTGTCGATCGGATAGATCGTCTCGCGCACGATTTTCGGCACGAACACCGCAAGCCGTGGGAAATACCAGGTCATGGCGATGCTGAACGCGAAGGCGAGATAGAACGCCGCCAGCGTGATCGTCACCCGCGAATTGATCCAGGGCGACAGTCGCTGCGCGCCGCCGAGCGCGCACCAGGCGCCGAACACAAACAGCAACTGCCAGGCAAACGGATTGAACACCCACACGCCTTTTGGATAGGCGGGGATGTTCAGATCAAGCCACCAGGTCAGCGCATAAAACGCCGCCGAAGCGATCAGCGCAGTCGATGGCGCGCGCTTCAAGAGCCACAGCATCGGCGGAAACCAGGCGAGTAGAATGATGTAGAGCGGCAACACGTCCATGTTGACCGGCTTGAACTTCAACAGCAGCGCCTGGATGATCGTTACATCCGGATTGTTGAGAAAATTGCGCACACCCATTTCTTCCGTGTAGAGCGGATTGTCGAAGGAGTGCGAGACATAGGCGATCTCGGCGAG
Source organism: uncultured Pseudomonadota bacterium (assembly GCA_963720835.1). Classification (GTDB taxonomy): domain Bacteria; phylum Pseudomonadota; class Alphaproteobacteria; order Rhizobiales; family Xanthobacteraceae; genus Pseudolabrys. The sequence goes on from CAVRHC010000023.1 coordinate 49,898, forward strand.
GTAAATCGCGAACAGGAACACATGCGCGATATAAATCTGCCAGGCGCGCTTGAGGACGCGCGCGCCGGACACGATAAAACCGTGCTGGTCCATGGCGCGGCCATAGACGAAGGCGGCGGTGTAGCCCGAAATGAAGACGAAGATTTCAGTCGCGTCGGAAAAGCCGTAATTGCGGATGGTGATCCAGCTAACGGCGTTGGACGGAATGTGGTCGAGGAAGATCAGCCATAGGGCGAGCCCGCGGAACAGGTCGAGCCGCAAATCGCGTTCGGTCGAAACCGGGGCAGCCATATGCGGATCGTTTCGGCGGGTTTTCTTTCGCGCGGGGTTTCGGCCATAATCGCGCACTAAGGCGGAGACATGGCGGGCCGCACCAGGAGACAGGATTATTTCGATGTATCGCGCGGTCACCCGCAAGATTGAAGTGACGGTCACGCCTCGCTTTGAGCCGGAGCGCTCCTCGCACGCCGAAAGCTATTACTTCTGGGCCTATACCATCGATATCACCAATCTCGGCGGCGAGACGGTCCAGTTGAAAACACGCCATTGGCGTATCACCGATGCGCATGGCCGGCTGCAGGAAGTCAAGGGCCCGGGCGTGGTCGGCGAGGAGCCCGTGCTGAAGCCGGGGGAATCCTTCGAGTATACGAGCGGTGTGCCGCTGCCGACGCCGTCCGGTTTCATGTCCGGCAGCTATGGGATGGTGACGACGGACGGCGAGCATTTCGACATTGAAATACCGGCCTTTTCGCTCGACTGCTCTTACGCCGAACGCACCATCAATTAGCCGCCGCGCGCGGCAGGCAGCCCTTGAAGCGCGCAAGCGCCTGCTTGGGCAGGACGGCCAGCACGGCACCGGGTTGCGCGAATTTCTGCAGCGTTTTCAATTGCGGCTCCGCCATTGCGACGCAGCCGGATGTGCCGGTCATCTTCGGCAAGCGCAGATGGACAAATATGCAGGACCCGGCTTTCGCCTGGCGGTTGGTGGGATAGTCGACGACCAGCCCGTGCCGGTAGGCCCGAATGCGCCACATGTTTTCGCCGTGCACCTTCCAGCCGGTTTTGCTGCGGCGGGTGATGGTGTTGTAGGCGGGTGAGGACGGATCGTCGACGCACACCGTTCCGTCGCTGAGGTGCAGATAGCCGGGCCCGCCCTGGGCGGCGAAACCGAAGGGACGGCCAATGGCGAAGAAGCCCGCCGGCGCGCGCTTGTCGCGGTCGACTTTGACCGGCTCACCGTCTCTGGCAAAAGCGCGAAACGCGTGTGCCCAGGCCAGGCCACGTCGGCCAATCAAGACGCTGACCGGACCGCCAACGGCGCGCCAAGGCGCAGTGGGTGACGCCCGCTCGAAGCGTTGGAGGCTCGCCGCGCTACCCGACAGCGTCGGCGCGATCACCAGCGCGAGGCGCGTCGCCGAGGCCAGCGGCGCCGGACAGTTTTGCGCTTGGGCGACAGCCGGCGCCATCAGCAAGGCAAAGGTAAGGACCGCGATACGCATGTCGTCCCAATCCTTAGCGCAAAAACCGGCGCGATTGGGCAGACCGGCCACCAACGGTTAACTCGGCTCGGCGCCGGCTTTGGCGCCGATTTCGTCCGGCTGAAACACGTAGTTCGCGCTGCAAAACTCGCAGGTTACCGAAATGCGGCCGTCCTCGACCATATGGTCGCGATCGTCCTGCGAGAAGCTCTTGAGCATGGATTCAACCGTTTCGCGCGAGCAGGAACATTCCGCGCGCACGTCGCTTGAGCGGAACACGCGCACACCCGGCTCATGGAACAGGCGATAAACCAACCGTTCGCTGGACAGCGCCGGATCGATCAGCTCGACGTCTTCGACGGTGGAGACGAGCGAACGGCCTTCCACCCAGGCGTCGTCTTCCTCCGCCACCTGCGGCTCCATGCCGTCCGGCACGTCGCCCGGATCGAGGTCGACACGTGCGCGCTCCTGCGCCTGTGGCAGGAACTGCAACATGATGCCGCCGGCGCGCCAGCTGTGGCTGGCGCCGCCTTGTGCCTGGCGCAATTCCTCGGCCACCGCCATGCGCACGCGGGTCGGGATCTGCTCCGAGCGACGGAAATACTCGTGCGCGGCATCTTCCAGCGAGCCGCCTTCGAGCGCCACCAGTCCCTGATAGCGGCTCATGTCGGGACCCTGGTCGATGGTCATGGCGAGGTGGCCGTGGCCGAGCAGCGCGCCGGCTTCCGCTTTTCCAGCGTCAATCGCCTCAGCCACCCGCTCCTTGTCGAAGCGGGCGCAGGCGCGCACCTTGCCCGGCGTGGTGAAGTCCACCACCAGCATGCGCACGGGCCCGTCGGTCTGCGTCTGCAAGATGAAGCGGCCCTCGATCTTGAGGGCGGATCCGAGCATGACGGTGAGCACCACCGCCTCGCCCAAGAGCTTTGCAACCGGCGGCGGATAGGCATGGCTCGCCAGAATACGGTCAACGGCGGGGCCGAGCCGTACCACGCGACCGCGCAGGTCGAGCTTAGCTACCTCGAAGGGCATCACGCTGTCATCGGTCGGCGTGGCCGAGGGCGCGCGCGACGGGATCGGGTTTTCGGGGCTGGGAAAAGCGGGATCGGTCATGGGCGTTATTTAGCGTTCATTGGTTCAAAATCGAGAGGCTTGTCATTCCGAACCACCGCGCAGCGGCGAGCCAGGAACCCATCGTCACAGACCGGGGTTATGGATTCCGGGCCTGCGCCCATAGCGCGTCGAAGACGCGCCGAAACCGCTAACCGGCGCGTCCCGGAATGACCGTCGCTACGCCTCAGCGTGCAAGCACCAGGCCAACAGGCCCTTCTGGGCGTGCAGGCGGTTCTCGGCTTCGTCGAACACCACCGACTGCGGACCGTCGATCACCTCGTCGGTGACCTCCTCGCCGCGATGCGCCGGCAGGCAATGCATGAACACCGCATCGGGCTTGGCCCTGGCCATCAGCCGCGCGTTGACCTGATAGCGCTTGAGCACGTTATGGCGGAGCTTGCCGTCGCGGTCGCCCATCGACACCCAGGTGTCGGTTACGATGCAATCAGCGTCCTTGACCGCGGTGTCCGGATCGTCGCCGACGACGATATCGGCGCCGGAGGTCTTCACCCAATCCATCAGCCATTTTTTCGGCCTAAGCTCGGGCGGCGATGCAACCCGCAGCGAAAAATCGAAACGTTCTGCCGCATGCATCCAGCTCGCCAGCACGTTGTTGGCGTCGCCGCTCCAGGCGACGGTGGCGCCGCGGATCGGCCCCTTGTGTTCCTCAAACGTCATCACGTCGGCCAGCACCTGGCAGGGATGCGAGCGACGGGTCAGTCCGTTGATGACGGGAATGGTGGCATAACGCGCGAGCTCGGCGATCGCCTCGTGATCGAGGGTGCGGATCATGAGGGCATCGACAAAGCGCGAAAGCACGCGCGCGGTATCGGCCAGCGTCTCGCCGCGGCCGAGCTGCATTTCCTGCGCCGTCAGCACGATCACCTCGCCGCCGAGCTGGCGCATGGCGACATCGAACGACACGCGCGTGCGCGTCGACGGCTTGTCGAACACCATCGCCAGCACCTTGCCGGCCAGCGGCGCCTTGTGCACGCCGTGAGCGCGCTCTGCCTTCATGGCGCGGCTGGAATTGATGAGCCCGGTCAGCACCGGTTTCGGAATGTCCTTGAGATCGAGGAAGTGGCGCAGGCCGTTGCCGGTCATGACGCGGCCTCCTTCGGTCGCGCATGAACCTCCTCGAGCCGGCCGCAGGCCCGATCGATGCGGTTGATGGCTTCGGTTATGTCGTCTTCGCCGATGATCAGCGGCGGCAAAAGCCGCACCACATTGTCGCCGGCGGCGACGGTGATCATTTTTTCTTGGCGCAGTTCGTCGACCATCGCGGACGCCGGCGGCACCATGCGCAACCCGATCAGCAGGCCCTCGCCGCGCACTTCGGCGATGACCGAAGCGTGCCGGTCCTTGATCTCGGCCAGCCGCTGCTTGAACAGCAGCGCAATCTTGCGCACGTGATCGATGAAACCGGGCGCCAGGACCACGTCGAGCACGGCATTGCCGGCCGCCATGGCGAGCGGATTGCCGCCGAAGGTCGAGCCGTGCGTGCCGGCCGTCATGCCCTTGGATGCTTCGGTGGTGGCAAGACAGGCCCCGATCGGGAAACCGCCGCCGAGCGCCTTGGCGAGCGTCATGATGTCCGGCGTCACGCCGGTATGTTGATAGGCGAACAGGTCACCGGTGCGGCCGATGCCCGTCTGCACCTCGTCGAAGATCAGCAGCAACCCCTTGTCGTCGCACAGCTTGCGTAACGCCTTCAGGAAATTGTGGGGAACCACTCGCACGCCGCCTTCGCCTTGAATCGGCTCGATCAGGATGGCGCCGGTCTGCGGACCGATCGTCTTCTTCACCGCGTCGAGATCGGCGAAGGGCACCTGATCAAAACCGTCAACCGGCGGACCGAAACCTTCCAGATATTTCGCATTGCCGGTCGCGGCGATAGTCGTCAGCGTGCGCCCGTGAAAGGCGCCTTCAAAGGTGATGATGCGATAGCGTTCCGGCTTGCCGCTTGCCGACTGATATTTGCGCGCCATCTTGATCGCGCATTCCAGCGCCTCGGCGCCGGAGTTCTGAAAAAACACGGTATCGGCAAAACTCGCCGCGCACAGGCGCTCGGCGAGCCGCTCACCTTCCGGAATGCGATAAAGGTTGGAGACGTGCCAGACCTTGCGCGCCTGCTCCGTCACCGCCTCGACCAGATGCGGGTGAGCATGACCGAGCGCATTGACGGCAACGCCGGACGTGAAATCGAGATAGCGCTCGCCGTCAGCCGTGACCAGCCACGCACCATCGCCCCGCTCGAAAGCGAGGTCGACCCGCGCATAAGTCGGCAAAAGATGCGAGCTCACAGCCTCGTTCTTTCATTTCAATTGGCGCGCGGCACGACCCGGAAGCCCCGTCTTTTCGGACCCGCGCGCCCGCCGAAAAGAAATATGCCGCCTCGCCGGGCGGCATTTTGAAAATTGTATTGCAGAGGCTTGCGATTTTCAACACGCGAGGCGCGCCGTGGCCGCAGCGCCTTGTTGCAAAACGCTTTTTTGACGCTCCCGGCCAACTCACTTTTGCCGCAAGGCGCGATTCTAAAGGAAAAGCTGTTGGTAGTTGGAAGGTGACGGTTGCAAACGCTTGCGAGGGAGTCACTCGATATTGTAGCGTTTGACTAAGCCAGTACGACATATCGTACGGCGGATCGATCTCTAGTTCATTCCTGGAGCGTATGCGTCAGGGCACCGAAAAAGGTGTGCCCGACGACGGGGGTGGATTCCGCCAACGCCTTGAATGCCGAGGAGAATATCCATGGGCTGGACCGACGAGAGGGTCGAACTCCTAAAGAAGCTCTGGGCGGACGGACTGTCCGCGAGCCAGATTGCAGCGGAACTCGGCGGCATCACCCGCAACGCGGTCATCGGCAAAGTGCATCGCCTCGGCCTGTCGGGACGGGCAAAAAGCCCCTCTTCGGCCAGCCCGCGGCCACGCAAGCCGCGCTCCTCCGGGATGCTGCGCGTGTCGCGGCCGGCGATGCGGGGCAATACCGCGCTCGCCTACGACTTCGACATGGAGCCAGAGCCCGAGTTGATCGAGATTCCGCTCGAGCAACGCAAGACGCTGTTGCAGCTCAGCGAAAAGACCTGCCGCTGGCCGGTCGGCGACCCAGGCAGCAGTGAATTCTATTTCTGCGGCGGCGATACCGCGAACGAGATGCCGTATTGCAGCTACCACGCGCGGGTCGCCTACCAACCGGCGGACCGCCGCCGCGACAAGCGGCCGCCGTTCCGGCGCTAATTCATCCGCGCGAAGCGGTCGTCGAGGGCGTAGCCGAAGCCGCGCACGGTGCGTCCCCTCGCGGAAAAAAAGATGCCCGGCCAAGCCGGGCATCATCCGAGTGACAAATTCGCGCTGCGTCGATGCTTAGGCCGCAACACTGCGCTTCCGGCGCCGCCGAGCGAGATAGCCCAAGCCGCCGAGACCGCTGACGAATAGCGGCAGCGCCGCCGGGACCGGGGTGGCGGAAGCAACTCCACTTCGATACTTACCGCGTCAAGGAAGCCGCCAGCCCAAACACCATTAGGCAAGAAGATCGGCTGTTGTGTCACATCACCATCGGCACCAGGAGTGAACGCGGTCGTGAACAATTGCCACGGCGTTCCGTGGTACAAGGTCATAAGGAGGTCGAGTGAAGCGCGGTGGACACGTTCCCCGAACAAGATGCCACTTATCGCATAGGCAATACTCGTCGATTTCCTGGAACGTTACCGCCGCCATTGTAGAGAAATGAGAAGTTGACAAAGCGTACCGGAAATTAACGTGTACGACCGCGAATCTAATCCTGTTGGCAGCATGAAAGGTGGTTATCGGCGTGAAGGTTGTGGCTTCGTACCTATATCAGTCCACGGATCAGTGTCCAGCCGCTGAGCACCATCTCCGCTCGATCCAGAGCCGGAGTAACCTTGGCGGCTGGTAAGCGTCGCCCGTTCAACGAGTCCAGCCAGTTGGCGTGACATTAAGCAAGAGAACCAGGGCGGCCGACTGCGAGGGCTTTAGAAACCGGATGGGTGGGACCAGTTGGCCACCGTACAACTGTAAGAATATGAGAGAGGGATCGCGTTGCGCCTGCTGAAAGCGCGGACTCAAACCGAGTACTGAGGCACTCCCACCGAGAAAGCTACAGCGAGGGCCGCCATTAGATGAACAGCGCTTCATAAATCGCTCCATCACATACCGAATGCAAGCGACTAGAAATATGGCGCATCCTGCCGTCAGAATTCTTGGACTCCCGCGTACCACCGCGCAAAATGCGAGTGCGCAAAACGCCATTGCCGCACCGTAAGCAATTCAACCCGGTCGCGGTGCCTTCATGCTACCGAGAACCCCTTTGGGCGTGTCGCCGAAGCGCGATCTGAACAGACGGTAGAAATGCGCAAGATCGGAAAAGCCGACCTCGAACGCAACATCCGACACGCGCCGGTCGCCGCTGGCGGCAAGCAGCGCGCAGGCGCGGTCGAGCCGCAATTCGTTGACGTGCTGGGTGAACGATTTTCCGGTCTCCTGCAAAAGCCGCTGCAGGTAGCGCTGCGAAATTCCCAAGCTTTGCGCGAGATTCGACCCGTTGAGGCCCGGTTCCTGGAAATGCGAGGCGATGTATTCAAGCACGGCAGCACGCCGAGCGGCGACGACGCAGCCGGCTTCGCTCTCCCCCAGCGACGGCTCGGTTGCCGCGAGCACCGCCAAATCGATCAGGTGGCGGTGAATGGCGGCATGCGTTTCCACAGACGAGGTCAGCTCGACCTTGGCGAGTAACCTGGCATATCCGAGCAGAAGCTGAAGGCTTTCCGAATTGCGCTTGATGAGTTTCATGAGCACGTCGCCGGAGCGCGAGCCGCGCTCGCTCCATTCGCGCTGCGATATGCTGACCTCGAGAACCTCGAACTGCCGTCGCGTGCCGGCATTGCCGGGCGCATCGGCCTGAAAAATCGTGGCTTCGTTTCGCCTGAGGGGAATTTCGCGCGCCCGGTGCCAAACATTGAGCTCCGGTCCGAGCGAGACGACGAGACTCAGATTGTCGTCGCCATCCCTTACCATGCTTCGGTCGCGATACAGCAGTCCCGGAGACAACGTGGCGCGAACGACGCGCGGCGAATTGCAAACGGCAGTGAACGGCCGCCGAAAACCGGGTCCCCGTTTCGGGTTTGAAACCCAGTTGCGTGCCGTTTTGCGCGTAGCGTTCCTGCCACTCGCGAAGCGGATCGCGCACCATAGCGGTCTCGGCCTCAACCACGCCCGGCGTCTTCGGCAAAGCCGAAGACCGACAGACAAATATCGCCCCAAAACAGTTTGGCAGCTTGTCGGCGAAATGGAAACAAAGAACTCGGACCGAATGCGCGTTAAGGTTTCAGGCGCGCGCGATATTTACACGAAAGTTATGCGCATCGCAAAAAGGCCGCGCCACGTCTGGATGCGATCGGATAGCCGCGCCGATTAGTGAGAATGCCGCCTCAGTTCAACCGCCCGAAGCGGTCGTCGAGCGCATAGCCCGCGCCGCGCACGGTGCGGATCGGGTCGGCCATGTGGCCGCGGTTGATCGCCTTGCGCAGCCGTCCGACATGGACGTCGACGGTGCGCTCGTCGATATAGATGTCCGAGCCCCAGACGCCGTCGAGCAGCTGCTCGCGCGAGAACACCCGGCCCGGGCGCTCCATCAGGAATTCGAGCAGGCGGTATTCGGTCGGCCCCAGATTGATGGGGCGGCCGTTGCGCACGACGCGCTTCTTTTCGCGGTCGAGCTCGATGTCGCCGATGCTGAGCACGGTGGCGACCCGCTCCGGGCTCGCGCGCCGCAAAAGCGCGCGCACACGCGCCAACAGCTCGGGCACCGAGAACGGCTTGACGATGTAGTCGTCGGCGCCGGTGGCCAGCCCGCGCACTTTTTCGCTTTCCTCGCCGCGGGCAGTCAACATGATGATCGGCAATTGGCGGGTTTCGGGACGCGAGCGCAAGCGCCGGCACAATTCGATACCGGACAGGCCGGGCAGCATCCAGTCGAGCACGATCAGGTCGGGGGTCGATTCTTTCAGGCGTGTGTCGGCATCGTCGCCGCGAGCAGCGGTCTCGACTTCATAGCCTTCCGCCTCGAGGTTATAGCGGAGCAGCATGGTCAGCGGCTCCTCATCCTCGACGATCAAAATGCGCGCACTCATGACTCTTCTTCCAGACGCATGATCCTAGCCGAAAGACCCTTGGCGTTTTTCGGGACCATGCGCGGCTCCCTCAGCGGTTATCTCCGACTCGCAATGCGGAGAACGTCGTTGTGTCACCCTTCGGACGCTCGTCGGTGATCGCCTGTCCCTCGACAATGTAGTGCACGGTTTCCGCGATGTTGGTGGCGTGATCACCCATGCGCTCGATGTTCTTGGCGCAAAACATCAGATGAATGCAGAAGGTGATATTGCGCGGATCTTCCATCATATAGGTGAGCAGCTCACGGAAGACCGACGTGCACACGGCGTCGATTTCCTCGTCGCCGCGCCACACGGCAAGCGCCTTGCTGAGATCGCGGCGGCCGTAGGCATCGAGCACGGTCTTGAGCTGTTCGAGCACGAGGTCGGTCATGTGCTCGACGCCGCGGATCAGCTTGGGCGGCGGAAATTCGCCGTTGAGCGCAACGACGCGCTTGGCGATGTTCTTGGCGAGATCGCCGATGCGCTCGAGGTCGTTGGCAAGCCGCAGCGCGCCGACGACATCGCGCAGGTCGACGGCCATCGGTTGGCGACGGGCGATCGTATTGATCGCCTTTTCCTCGATCTCGCGTTGCAATGAATCGATGTTGGTATCGGCGGCCGTGACCCGCTGTGCCAAAGTGGTGTCGCGCTTGGCCAGAGCATCGACCGCGTCGGCGACCTGCTTTTCCGCCAGCCCGCCCATTTCAGCGACCATGCGACCGAGATCCTGCAGGTCGGTGTCGAAGGCCTTCATCGTGTGGTCGGTCATTGTCATTGTCCATGCCGGGCCGGTTGAAAACCCGTCCGTTGCCAAAGGATGCGTTAGCCGAAGCGGCCGGTGATATAGTCCTGGGTGCGACGGTCTTTCGGCGTGGTAAAGATCGCCGTGGTTTCGCCGAATTCGACCATCTCGCCGAGGTACATGAAGGCGGTGAAGTCCGACACGCGGGCCGCCTGCTGCATGTTGTGGGTCACGATCGCGATCGTGTAGTCCTCCTTGAGCTCGTCGATCAACTCCTCGATCTTGGCCGTGGAGATGGGATCGAGCGCGGAGCACGGCTCGTCGAACAGGATCACCTCGGGCCGCACCGCGACGGTCCGGGCAATGCAGAGCCGCTGCTGCTGGCCCCCCGAGAGCGAGAGCCCGTTGGCGTCCATCTTGTCCTTCACCTCTTCCCACAGCGCGGCGCGCTGCAGGCAATGCTTGACGCGATCGTCGACCTCCGACTTCGGCAGCCGCTCATAAAGCCTGATACCAAAAGCGATATTTTCGTAGATGGTCATCGGAAAGGGTGTCGGCTTTTGGAACACCATGCCGACTTTGGCGCGCAGCAGGTTGATGTCCTGCGACGGCGAAAGAATGTCGTCGTCGTCCAGACGCACGTGGCCGGCCGCGCGCTGGCCCGGGTAAAGGTCGTACATCCGGTTGAGGATGCGCAACAGCGTCGACTTGCCGCAACCGGATGGGCCGATGAAGGCGGTGACCTTGTTCAGGTAGAGCGGGACGCTGATGCTTTTCAGCGCGCGATTGTCGCCGTAGAAGAAATCAAGATCGCGCACCGAAATCTTTTCGGAGAGCCCTTCCGCATTGGCGGGCGCACTGGCGGCGGTCGGCGTGGGAGTCGTGAAGTTTGCTACACTCATGACGATTTTCTCTGTCCAGCGAGGGCCCGGGCGGTGATGCTGAGCGCGAGCACCGCCAGTGTAATGATCAGCGCACCGGTCCAAGCCAGTTGCTGCCAATCCTTGTAGGGACTGAGCGCGAACTGGAAGATGACGACCGGAAGGCTGGAGACCGGAGCGTTCATGTCGAGGCTCCAGAACTGGTTGTTAAGCGCGGTGAACAGCAACGGCGCGGTCTCTCCGGAAATACGCGCGATCGCCAACAAACGCCGGTGATCATGCCGGCCCGCGCCGCCCGGTAGGCGACCTTCTGGATCATCAGCGAGCGCGGCAAACCGATCGAGGCCGCCGCCTCGCGGAGCGTATCGGGCACCAGCGTGAGCATGTCCTCGGTGGTTCGCACCACCACCGGAATGACAATAACCGCCAACGCGACCGCGCCGGCCCATGCCGGAGAAATGGCCCATTTGCGCGACCATGACTTCGTAGATGAACAGGCCGATAACAATTGACGGTGCGCTTAACAGAATATCGTTGATGAAGCGCACCACCATGCTGAGCTTTTCATAGCGGCCGTACTCGGCCAGATAGGTGCCGGCCAGGATGCCGAGCGGCGTGCCTATCGCCACCGCAACGAAGGTCATCACAAGGCTGCCGGCGATCGGATTAAGCAACCCGCCGGCAGAACCGGGCGGCGGCGTCATCTCGGTAAAAACGGCGATCGAAAGCCCGCTGAAGCCTTCCCAAAACAGATCGGCGAGGACGAGCACGAGCCAGGACAATCCGAAGGCCGTGGCGGCGAAAGCGAGCCCCATCGTGATGAGGTTGCGGCGCCGGCGGGTGGCGTAGAGCGTGGCCGATCTTGTAGCGGGTGTCGCCATGATCAGCCTCCCACCCGCGCGTTGATTCGCATCAACATAAGGCGCGCGATGGCGAGCACGATGAAGGTAATGACGAACAGGATGAGACCGAGAGCGATCAGCGAGGATGTATAGAGATCGCCGACCGCCTCGGTGAATTCATTGGCGATGGTCGCCGAGATGGTGGTGCCGGGTGCCAGAATGGAACCAGCAATGTTGTGAGCGTTGCCGATGACGAATGTGACTGCCATGGTCTCGCCGAGCGCGCGGCCAAGTCCGAGCATGACGCCGCCGATCACCCCGACACGGGCGTAGGGCAACACCACGTAACGCACCACTTCCCAGGTGGTACAGCCAACGCCATAGGCTGCTTCCTTGAGCACCGGCGGCACCGCCTCGAACACGTCACGCGAAATCGACGTAATGAACGGCAGTACCATGACGGCGAGGATCAGACCGGCGGTGAGGATGCCGATGCCATAGGGCGGACCGGCAAACAGACTGCCAATTCCGGGAATATTTCCCAAAGTATCGATCAGGAAGGGCTGCAACGTCTGCTGCAGGAACGGGGCAAACACGAACAGGCCCCAGATGCCGTAAATGATGCTGGGAATGCCGGCCAACAATTCAATCGCGATGCCGATCGGGCGGCGCGCCCACATCGGGCACAGTTCGGTGAGAAACAGCGATATGAACAGGCCGACCGGCACGGCAATCAGCATGGCGATGATGGATGTGATGATGGTGCCGTAGATCGGCGCGATGGCGCCAAACTGCTCGGTCACCGGATTCCAGACCTCTCGGTAGAGAAACGAGAAGCCGTAGGCTTGCAGGGCCGGCATCGAGCCGTGGATCAGGGAAACGATAATGCCGCTGAGAATGATAAGAACGGCAATCGCGGCCAAGCGGGTGAGATGACGAAAAGTGCTGTCACGAAATCGCAGACGCTGAAGCACTTTGCTTCGGTCTAGCTGCTCGGCGGCAGCCATGGCCCCACCCTGCAACGCTACGTCAACCACAGGCCGTCTCCCGGTCGGTTGTTGCACCTGGCCCCCCTTCAAGCATCGCAAGCGCGCGTGGGAGCCCCATTTAAACCGCCTAATGGGCGGCAGGACTAGCCGTCTCAGGTTGGCGGTGGATAAGGAAAAGGCGCCCGCAGACGGCGCCTTTTCCCATTTTGCAGCGATCAGTTGGTCATCGAGTAGATGGACTTGCCAGTGCTGTCCTTGATGTCCGACGTCCAGGTCTGCTCGACCTGGCCGACGACCTTGGACGGCATCGGCACGTAGTCGAGCGCCTCAGCCATCTTGCCGCCGTTCTTGTAGCACCAGGCGAAGAACTTGAGCGCCTCGGCCGAAGCCTTCGGATCGCTCGGCTTCTTGTACATGAGGATCCAGGTCGCGGTCGTCATCGGCCACGACTGGGCGCCGGGCTGGTTGGCAAGGATGACGCCATAACCGGGCTGTGACTTCCAGTCGGCGCCAGCAGCGGCGGCCTGGAACGTCTCTGAGGTCGGGGCGACGGTCTTGCCGTCCTTGTTCACCATCTTGGTGAAGGTCAGTTTGTTCTGCAGCGCGTAGGCGTACTCGACATAGCCAATCGAGTTCTTGGTGTTGGCAACGTTGTTGGCGACGCCTTCGTTGCCCTTGGCGCCAATGCCAACCGGCCACTGCACCGAGGTATTGTGGCCAACCTTCGACTTCCAGTCGCCGCTGACGTCGGAGAGGTAATACGTGAAGTTGAAGGTGGTGCCCGATCCGTCCGAACGATGCACAACCGCAATCGCCGCGCTCGGCAGTTTGGCGGTCGGGTTGAGTTTTTTCAGAGCCGGGTCATCCCACTTTTTGATTTCACCAAGATAGATCTTGGCCATTGTCGGACCGTCGATGGTGAGTTCGCCGGGCTTGATGCCGGTGACGTTCACGACCGGCACGATGCCGCCCATGACCATCGGGAACTGCACCAGGCCGTATTGGTCGAGCTCTTTGCCCGGACGCGGTGCGTCAGAGGCTCCGAAGGTTACCGTCTTAGCGTGGATCTGCTTGATACCGCCGCCGGAGCCGATCGACTGATAGTTCAGGCCAATGCCGGTCTCTTTCTTATAGGCGTCAGCCCATTTGGCGTAGACGGGATAGGGGAAGGTGGCGCCGGCGCCGGAAATATCGGCGGCGTTAGCGGGAACGATAGCAGCGGCAGCGATAAAGCCGGCAGCCGCCCATGCGGTCCAGTGTTTCACGGGTTCTCTCCATGTTTGCGACCAAAAAAGACAGCCCCGGGCTTGCTTGCCCGTAGAGGCCTGCCTCAACGCCCAGCATTTCGGGCGGCCGCTGTTGCAGTAAGACGCACTCCGAGTCTTCGACTTCGGTTGGGAAATTTTTGATGCCGCGTGGCAGTTCCGAAGTCGAAGCCAGCCATAAGCTTGGCGTGTCACCGTTGTATAAAGGTTCGGTGACAGTCACATGACAATTTAAGCTTCTGATTTAACTGGTAATCCCGTCTCCGCTGGAAAATTAGAGCCAGACAGCGGCACATGCATTGTAAACGCGGCACCGGCGCCCGGCGTGCTCTCGACGCTCAAGCGGCCGCCGTGCCGATTGAGCACGTGTTTGACCAGCGCCAGCCCTAATCCGGTACCGCCTTGCGCGCGGCTTTCGGCAACGTCGACGCGATAAAAGCGCTCAGTCAATCGCGGCAAATGCTCGGGAGCGATGCCCGGACCATAGTCACGCACCGTCAGACGGGCCTCGGCCGTGCCCGCGCGGGTCTGCCCGCGTGTCAGCGTGATGTCGACGCGCTTGCCGGCGGCGCCGTATTTGAGGGCGTTTTCCACAAGGTTTTCGAGCGCGCGGATCAGTTCGTCTCGGTCTCCCAAGACCGTCTGCGGTTCGGCCGGCGCATTAACTTTGATCTCGACATCGCGGTCACGCGCCAGCGTCTGCAATCCATCGGCTACCTGGCGCACGATCGGCGCGAGATCGACGGAGGTGTTGGGGTGGAGATGGGCATTGAGCTCGATTCGCGACAGCGACAGGAGATCGTCGATCAGGCGGGCCATACGGGCGGCCTGCACCTGCATGATGGCGAGAAATTTCTCGCGCGCGGCGGGATCGTCCTTGGCCCGCCCTTGTAGCGTCTCGATGAAGCCGAGTAGCGCGGCGAGCGGCGTGCGCAGTTCATGACTGGCATTGGCGATGAAGTCGGCGCGCATTTCCTCGACCCGGCGCAGCGGGGTGAGGTCGTTGAATGTCATCAACAGAATCTCGGTGCTGCCTTCGCCCGGGTTTGCCAGCCGGACCGGCGTCACAAATGCCTCGAACCAGCGGTCGAGCGGCACGCGCTCGAAAAATTCCACGCGCTGGGGCTCGCGCCTTTTGGTGGCGCGACGGATGGCATCGACCAGTTCGGGCATCCGCAAGGTGATCAGCGCCGGCTCGCCGCGCCGCAACGCCGGCGCGATGGCCGCCGCGGCGTCGTTATAGGCCAGAACGCGGCCGTCGCGATCGAGCACGACGGCGGGGCTGGGTAACCCGCCGATCAGGGATTCGATCACCGAAACTTGCGTCGGCCGCGCGGTCCGTCCGCTCTGCGGCGTTGCCGTGCCGATTTGGCCACCGACCTGCCCTGCCCCAACCAAGACGTACCAGGCTTCACGCAACCGGCCGAGCCAGCCGGAACGAAAAGGGACATTGCCTTCGTTGGTCGCCATGGTCACCCGGCGTCGGTTTTTTCTCGTTCAAGTTCCGTACGCAGCGGCGCGGAAACTTCGACGGTCTTGAGCTTTGGAGGCGGCTTCTTGGTCCTCATGCAGAGGATCTCCCGCACGCCCAGAATGGCAAGAGCAAAGACAAACGGCACAAGATAATAAAGAACCCGGAACAGGAGCAGGCCGGCAATCAGATCCTCTTTTTCGAACTGCCACAACGCCACCAGCATGGCGGCGTCGAACACGCCGAGGCCGCCGGGTGCATGGCTGGCGAAGCCAAGCATGGTGGCAGAGATGAAGACCACCATCAGCGTGACGAAGCCGATTTTCGGCTCGTGCGGCAGCAGCATGTACATGGCGAGCGTGCAAAAACCGAGATCGAACAACCCGATGACGATCTGAACGAAAGTGGACGGACCGTTCGGCAGCTTCACCTTCCATTGGCCCTGCCCGATCTCGCGCGGCGCGGTCCAGACCCAGACGATGTACGAGGTCAATGCGAGCAAGATCAGCAGCGCGATGACGCGATTGAGCCAGGCCGGCAACTGATCGATCGGCATGGCCGCGTGCGGCTCGATGGACACACTCAAGCCGAGCACCGTGGCATTGCCGAGCCAAAAGGTCAGACCCGCGATGAAACAGATCTTCGCGACTTCGATGGCGGTCAGCCCATAGGCGGAATAGATGCGATAGCGCACCGCCCCGCCGGTAAACACCGTCGCGCCGATATTATGGCCGATAGAATAGCTGGTGAAGCCGGACAACGCGGCTATGCGATAGGGAATCTCATGGCGCCCGATCGTGCGCAGCGCGAAATAATCGTAAAACGTGAGCGTAAAATAGCCGCCGGCGACGAAGACGAAAGCGGCGGCGACGTCTCGATATTCGACCGCCCTGATGGCCGCGACCACCTCGTCGATATTGAGGTCGCGTAACAGATGAAACAGCACCACCCCCGCCACCGCGATAATGGTGAGGCTGAGGACAAGGCCTAGTCGATGCCAGCCGATCTTATCCTGGAAAAAACGCGCCACTGCGCGCAGCGACTTGAGCATTCATCCTCCGGATCGACGCGCGGCCCCCAGCACCCGCAGCGAAGCAGCGCCAACCAAGGCGCCCGGCGATGACCTAGCAGAACTGAACCGGCGGCGCGAGGGCGGGAAAAGCCGCATCTGCAAGGGTTCACGCCACAAAAGGGATTTTGCGGCGGAGCGGCATCCCCGACAACGGCCAAACGCCTGGTATGGAAATGGAGGCTGTGCAAGCAGTGCGCGCAAATAAAAATCCCGGCTTCGCGGGACGCGAAGCCGGGATGGTCCTTCGCCCATTCAGTCCGCTCAGTCGCAGACTTCCACGAAGCGGACGTGCTTCACGTGGTGCCTCCAGAAAACGCGCTTGACCAGATAGCAATCCGACGCGGCATAGGCCTGCGAGGCGATCACGACGCCGACATGGCGCCAGGGGTGATGCCAGTGTTTGGCCGAGGCGGCGGTGGGGGTCAGAGCTGCGGCACCGAGGACAGCGGTTGCGCCGAGGGCGATTGCGAACTTGCGAAACATGGCGGTCTCTCCTTTTCCGGAGGATGCGCTTTGGCACCTCCCTGGCCATGGGTCGCCGGAGACGGGAATCGGTTCATGACATTTAAGGGGGTATGGTGGAGCCTGTTGGCCCGCGCTTGCCCGCACGCCGCAAAAAAGGGCAATTTAGCCGGGCTTTTCGGGCACCCCGCCGCTAGCATTGCGAGAAAATGTTAACTATCAACTATTTCTTCTGCCTCCCTTGAACCGGGGCGCGCCCGGGCGCGACCTAACTCCAGAGCCGACGAGCCTGCCGGTGCAAACGACGACGGACGAGGTCCTGATCGCGAGAATCGCAGGCGGCGACCGGGTCGCCATGCATGCGCTGTTCTCGCGCCACCATGTGCGTGTGTACCGGTTCGTGCTGCGGCTCGTGCGGAACGAAGCGACGGCTGAGGATTTGATCAGTGAGGTGTTCCTCGACGTCTGGCGGCAAGCCGGCAAGTTCGAAGGACGCTCGGCCGTCTCGACTTGGATGCTCAGCATCGCCCGCTTCAAGGCGTTGTCGGTGCTGAGGCGCAAGCACGAGGAGGAGCTTGACGACGAAATGGCCGAGCGCATCGAGGATCATTCCGACGATCCCGAAGTCGCGCTCGCCAAACGAGATAAGGGCGCGGTCTTGCGGGCCTGCTTGAGCGAGCTGTCGGTCGAGCACCGGGAAGTCATCGACCTTGTCTATTACCACGAGAAGTCGGTGCAGGAGGTGGCGGGCATCACCGGCATCCCGGAGGCGACGGTGAAGACGCGCATGTTCTACGCGCGCAAGAAATTATCAGAGCTCCTCAAGGAGCGGGGCATAGATCGAGGTTGGCCATGAACGCCGTAGAAGACAAGGCACCAGAGAGCGACATCGAGTTGTTGCTACCCTGGCATGCGGCGGGAACGCTGGACCGCCGCGATGCCCAACAGGTCGAGCACGCGCTTGCCAATGATCCCGCGCTTGCCGAGCGTTACGCGCTCGTGCGCGAGGAAATGGCCGAGACAATCCACTTCAATGAGACGTTGGGCACGCCGTCGCCGCGCGCAATGCAGAAGCTGTTTGCCGCTATCGATGCCGAACCGGCGCGCCGGCCGGCCCGGCATGGTTTTGGCACGCGCCTGAGCAACTTTTTTGGCGGCCTGACGCCGCAAACGCTCGCCTGGTCTGGGAGTGTCGCCATGGTTGCTATCCTGCTGCAAGCGGGTTTGATTGCCGATCTTGTTCTCCACAAAACCGGACCTGAGCAATTCCAGACCGCTTCGGCGCCGCTGAAAGCGCCGCTGCGGGCACCGTTGCGATCGCTCGAGGCGGGCGTTTTCGCCTATATTCGTTTTACGCCGCAAGCCAGTATTGCCGACATCAACGCATTCCTCGAAGCCAACGAGTTGTCGATCGTGGCCGGTCCTACGTCTGGAGGACTCTACACGGTCCGCATCGCCGATCAGGCGCTGCCCAAGACTCAGGTTGATTACATCATCGACAGGCTGCACGCAGACAAAGTCGTCAACTTCGTCGGCACCGCCAAGTAATCTATTCGCTGCGAGAATCCGACGGGCGACACCTTCGATTTCGGCTCGATCCGCCGGATCCAGGCGCCGCACGAAATATATCCCGTCGGCTCATTGACCCTTGCGGATGCGTCGCAAAACAGTCACTTGTTGCCTGTCCGACGCGTTCCGTCTGGTGCGAAATGGCCGACAACGAACAACCGCAGGCGATGTCCTTGCGCGTGACGCGCAACGAGAAAGTCGCCGACGGTATCAACCTCTTCGAGTTCCGCGATCGTGACGGCAAGCCGCTGCCGGCATTTACCGCCGGCGCGCATATCGCCGTCCGAACGCCGAACGGCTTGTTGCGCAAATACTCACTGTGCAACGACCCGGCCGAGCGCGACCGCTATCAGGTCGCGATCAAGCGAGAAGCCAATGGACGCGGTGGCTCCTGCAACCTGATCGACACCGTGAAGGTGGGCGATGAGTTGATGGTGGCGCCGCCAGTCAACGATTTCAAGTTGCCGCCGCGCGCGCAGGATTTTCTGTTCATCGCCGGCGGCATCGGCATTACGCCGTTCATGGCGATG
The DNA here is from genome assembly GCA_963720835.1 of uncultured Pseudomonadota bacterium. Taxonomy (GTDB): domain Bacteria; phylum Pseudomonadota; class Alphaproteobacteria; order Rhizobiales; family Xanthobacteraceae; genus Pseudolabrys. Next base: position 68,479 of record CAVRHC010000023.1, read on the forward strand.
ATCAGGCAGGTGCAGGCGGAGGGCAAACGCTTTCGCCTGTTCTATTGCGCGCGTTCGGCGGAAACGACGGCGTTCCTGGACGAGCTTGGCGCGCCGGAATTTTCCGGCAAGGTGACCATCCACCACGACCAGGGCGATCCTTCCTGCTCGCTCGATCTCAAGCCGATCCTTGCCGAACGCCGTAACCGCGAGCATCTTTATTGCTGCGGGCCGCGGCCGCTGATGGAAGCCGTGCGCGCGATGACCGACCACTGGTCGCCGACCGCGGTGCATTTCGAGGCCTTCAGCGAGGCGGAAACACATAAGGCCGGCGACAAGCCGTTCCGCGTGCGGCTCGCGCAGTCGGGACAAGTGCTCGAAGTGCCGGTGACCAAGACCATTCTCGAAGTCCTGCGCGAGAACGGGCTCGACGTGCCGAGTTCCTGCGAGACCGGGACTTGCGGCACTTGCCGCACCAAAATGCTGTCAGGCGAGGCCGATCACCGCGACCTGGTTCTGGCCGAGCACGAACGTGCCGACACGATCATGATCTGCGTGTCGCGCGCGCGCAGCGAGGAAATCACGATTGACCGCTAAATCTATTTGCGCATGATCTTTTCCGAAAACCGGTTCCCGCTTTTCGGGGTCATGCGCTAGGGCTGGATCGTGCGCAGATAATCGCGCAAGGCGCGCGCGTCTTCGAAATTAAACCTGAATTGCGGCATATCGGGATGTCCGGCCAGCAAGCCGGCGCTCAAGACGCGCGCAAATCCATCGAGGTCGTAGGTGCGGCCGATATTGCGCAGCGGCGGCGCATCGACATGCGGGCTGCGGCCGGAGCGGTTGATGGAGTGACACGGCGCGCAGAACTCCGACGCAAGCGCATGGCCGCGGTGGATCGGGTCCCCCGACTGCGCCGCAGCGGACATCGTCATCGTGGCAAGGAGCGGGGCGATCAGGAGCAATGTCTTCATCGGCAGCTTTCGTCCCTACAGTAAACCTTTTCGATTTGAACCTAAGGTCCGCTCGATCTTTACTCAATACTCGGCATATTGTCGCCCCGTCGGATGGACGGCAGCCGTAGCGTGCTATGCTATAATTTTGACGAAAGGTGACGCGATCCTGACATTCCTTATGCAGATTTTTCAATCAATCCGACAAGCCGTCAGCCGTGTTCTTGCGGTCGTACGACGACCCTTCGTGTGGGCCCGAGACTGGTATACACGACGTGGATGGATCATTAAGGCGTTTTTTGCGGCTGCCATTGTTACCATCGTGCTCCTTTATGGATATTTTTTCTGGACCACGCAGCGTTGGGTCAACTTCAATCCAGATTACGGCGCGGCCTACGCTGCCGCGTCTAAAAGCAACGACCACAAAGGGGCGGCCGAGAATTGCAAGCGTTCGGCCATTGTCGATGCCACGGCCGACCTCGTCGATTTCAACGTGAACCAGAATGCCTGGATCTCGTCGATGATCTTATACAAGCTCGGCCTGTTCGGAATCGACTGGGACAACACGCCCTTCTTCGACAACAAAGCCTCGTTCCAACGCGGCGTGAACCAGGCGGTCCGCCGGACCGCGATCGAACTCGTCGACACTCTGGGTCGCGTGCGCGGAACGTCGCAAATCGACGACAATCTTCAGCGTGCGCGCGGCAAGCTGCAATTCGACGAGTCGGTCTGGTATTTCGCCTTTAGCCCATTTGGGCCGACGACGCCGACGCCAAGCTTCTACCGCAGCGCCATCAAGGACCTGAGAGCGTTCAACGACCGGCTCGCGAAATGCGAGGTCGTATTCGATGCCCGCGCTGACAACCTCCGCCAATTCATCGAGCGCATTGCCAGCGACATTGGCGCGACCACGGCGATCCTGAAAGAGCGGGCGGAGCAATCCAACAGCGGCTGGTTCGACATGCGGGCGGATGATCGCTTCTGGTTCGCCTATGGCCAGCTTTACGGCTATTACGGCATCCTCGCCGCCGCGCAGACCGATTTCCATGACGTGATTGCGCAGCGTGGCCTTGGTCATCTTTGGACGATTCTCCTCGAACAGTTGCGCGCGTCGCTCAATATCCAACCTTTCATCGTGTCGAACGGCGCCGAGTCCGGATGGCTGATGCCGACCCATCTCACGACGATGGGCTTCTACATCTTGCGGGTGCGCTCAAATCTGATCGAGATCCGACAGGTTCTCGATCGATAAGTTGCGCTGTAAGTGGTGGCGCGCCGGGAGGGATTCGAACCCCCGACCCCCAGATTCGAAGTCTGGTGCTCTATCCAGCTGAGCTACCGGCGCGGTGCTTGGACATCCTATCCGAAGACGGCGCGATTTGCAGCCGCGCGCATTCACGCGCGCGATCAGAGCGCCGCGCAGGTCTCGGTCGCGACGATGCGCGCTGCGGTGGTAAAGGTGCCGTCCGAATCGAAGCAGTGGATGTAGTAGACGGGCCGCGTTTTCATGGGGGCCGGATAGTCACCCTTGCGCAGCGTGGTGGCGATGCACGGTACGACGAGCACCGGGGTCGTGCCGATTTGACCCGCGGTGCCGCGATGGACATGGCCACAGAAGACGGCGGCGATCCGCCCGGAGTGCTGCACGGCCCGTTGCAGCCGCACCATGCTCTCCACCGTCTCGAAGTTGATCGGGTCGGGCCCGACCTGAACCTCATAGGGCGGGTGGTGCGCGAAGACGGCGATCGGCTTCGTTGGCTCTGCATCGATCATGTCGAGCAGCCGCTTCGCCCTCTTTTCGCAAAAATCGCCTTTATTGCTGGCAGTGTTCAGCGTATCGACCGCGATCAGCCTGACCGGAAACTCCTCGACCGTATAGTCGATGAACTCGGCATCGCGCGCGAGGTATCCGCGATCCGAAAAGGCCGCACGCAAATTAGCCCTGTTGTCCTTGTTGCCGACGAGCACATAGACCGGCGCGCGCGCCTTGGCGAGAATACGCGCGGCCTCTGCATATTCGTCCGGACGACCGTTGTGAACGACATCGCCGGTATGAAAGATGACGTCGGGCGCGGGATTGAGCGCGTTTAAGTCCGCGATGGTGTTCTCAAAGTCGCGCAGCCGGCGCTCGGCGTCAGGCGTGTCGAGCGCGATATGGGTGTCGGAAATCTGCGCGATGATCACGATGCAGGCCTAGAGCGCATTCCATTCAGATTGAACCGCCAAGTTTCCTAACATTCTATTTGCGCATGACCCGACAACCGGTTCCCGCTTTTCGGGAGCATCCGCTAACCCGCCTTGCGCAGACCGGCATAATACTCCCGGAGGATCGCCACCACTTCCGGACGGCTGAACTCGGGCGGGATTTCGGAATTGGTCGACAGCATTTCGCGCTGCTGCGTGCCGGAGATCGAGATGTGATCTTTCGGATCGTGTGGGCAGGTCTTGGCCGTCGCCATGCCGTAGCACTTGCGGCAGTAAAAGGTGACGTCGATCTTCAAAGGCTTGCACAGCAGCGCGCCGTCCCACAACTCGTCGAAGATATGGTGCGCGTCGAACGGTCCGTAATAGCTGCCGACGCCGGCATGGTCGCGACCGACAATCAGATGCGAGCAGCCGAAATTCTGCCGGATCAGCGCATGCAGCAGCGCCTCGCGCGGGCCGGCATAACGCATCTCGATCGGATAGCCCGCCTGAATCACAGTGCCGGGGCGGAAATAATTGTCGATCATCGCCTGGATCGCGTGCGTGCGCACGTCGGCCGGAATGTCGCCAGCCTTCAGCTTGCCGAGCACCTGATGGATAAAGACGCCGTCCATCACCTCGACCGCGATCTTCACGAGATGCTCGTGACTGCGGTGCATCGGATTGCGGGTCTGGAACGCCGCGACGTTCGACCAGCCCTTCTCCAGAAACAGCGCACGCGACTGCGCCGGGCGGATATAGAGTTCTGGATATTTCGACGGATAGTCACCCTCGCTCAGCACCATGACGCGGCCAGCAAGGTTGACGTCGCCCTGGGCCAGAACCTTTTCGACGCCCGGGTGCTTGGGATCGGTGGTGCGATAGACGTGCTCGGCCTCGAGTGTCTTGTCGATCGAATATTTCTCGCGCACCTCCATGACGGCGAGGATCTCGCCGCTTTCGCCATCGACAAGCGCAACTTCCTCCTCGGCATGGATACTGTCGGCAACCGCCTTGTCGACCGGCAGCGTGATCGGGATCGGCCAGAACAGGCCGTTGCGCATCTTCATGTCGACGCACGAGCCGCGCCAGTCGGCGTGACCCATGAAGCCATCGAGCGGCGTGTAGGCGCCCATGGCGAACATGAACACGTCGGAAACCGCGCGCGAGTCGAGCGGAATCTTTTTCAGCGTTTCCGCGCGCTTTTTCTCATCGGCGCGCTCCGCCTCCGGCAGCAGCAGCGGCTTGACCGATTCGGAGCCGTGCGGCGGCACGAGTTGAGGCATGGCAAGTCCTTCCAGCGATTATGACGCCTAGGGCTGTTTCGGCGTCTTGTACTCGGCTTCCTTCTGGAACGGTTCCCAGACGGTTTCGTAACCGACAAACCCCTTTTCGTTTGGCTGTTTTTGGCGCGTTGTCAAAAAGCGCGCATGTCCGTCGGGGACTTTGGTGGTGGTGGGTTTTGTCTCGCTCATAAGTCACCTTTTGTCGTGAAGCCGGGATTGCGTGGAAATTTGTCCGATGCCTTCAAACAGGTCGCATGAGCGACGGGTCGATATCCGCCTCGGCGACGATCGCCCCGCCCGCCCTGGTTTCTTCGTCGGTCGCATCGCGCACGGTCACTATCTTAAGCGAAAAGACGACCTCTCTGCCGCAAAGCGGATTGTTGCCGTCGACGGTCAGCGTCTCGTCGTCGATCCGCGTCACGAGAAAGCTCTTGGTCTGGCCCCTGTCATTTTCCATGAGGATAGAGGTGCCGAGTTGCCGATATTCCTCGGGAACATTGTCGATGCGATCGGTAAAAACCAACGAACTCGTCCCGGGGGCCGAAAATCTGATTGCCGTCGATCGGCACATCGATGACGTCGCCGGCGGACTTGCCCTCCAGTTCCCTGTGGACGGAAGGGGCCAGAATTTCATTGTGTCCGTGAACATAGCCCAACGGGAATTCGACCATGGTGAGGACGTGCCCCGATTTTTTATCGGTCACCTTGTAGGTCAGGCCGACAAACTTGCCGTCCCGAATGGTTTCACTCATGTCGAATCCGAGCCAACTGGTCAGAAGATGGACGCACCGAAAATCCTGACTTTTTCATTTTCATAGCCGATGACAAGTCTGCCGAGCCATTCGCCCGCTTTTTTGGTGCTCCGTTGCCGGTAAAGCACCGTCACGTGTTCGCCCCTGCGGATAATGCCGAGATAGTCGAAGTGCCCGGACAGGTTGCGGGCCAATTCGCTGTTTGCGAATTGGTGGCCGGCCTCGACTTGATTCATGGCGCGCGCCAAGTCGCTGGAAAAATCCTTGACGAATTCACCGTATTTGCCTTCGTTGGAATTTTTCACCAGGTCGCGCCACAACGGGTCGGCTATGGCCTGTATCTCCTCATCAGTCTTTTCAACAATGTTCACGCGCAGCTTTCTGTGACTTTAAGAGCTACTCGCCGTCACCGACCAGGTGATAGCAAGGCGCCTTCTCCATGGTGTACTCGCCGGTCTTCGGATCGCGACGCGACACCGTCAGCACGTGCCAGTTCGCGTCGTCCACCTTCATGGCGTCGCCGCGGTAGTAGTAGCCCGGCCAGCGGGTCTCCTTGCGGAAAAGCGTGTGCTGCGTCACGCACTCCGCGGCGCGATGCCGGTGCTTCAGCTCCCAGGCGCGCAGCAACTCGTGTATATTTTCTGCGGCCAGGCTCTCGAGGTCTTCCTCCATGATCTTGAGCTTCTTGAGACCAATATTCAGCAGCTTGTCGTTGGTCATGTAGCTGACGGTCACACCGCCGCAATACTCGTCCATCAACTTCTGCAGACGGTCCAAGCCCTGCTTGGGATTGATGTAGTGCGGATTGACATCGCCCGCCACGATCTCGTTGCGATAGACTTTGTAGTGCTCCATCGGTTTGTAGATCTCTTGCTTGCGGCGGTTGATCTGCTCTTCGGACACGACAATGCCTTCGCCCTTGCCATCGTCGATATATTTGCAGGCGGCTTTCGCGGCGAGACGGCCTTCGGTGAACGAGCCGGATGAAAAGGCGTGCGGCGTGCCGCCGACTGCGTCACCGGCGCCGAACAGACCTTCGATCGTCGTCATGCGGTTGTAGCCCCAGAAATACTCGGGCGGTGAAACGTCCTCGGGACCGGAGCACCAGGCGCCTGAGCAGGTCGCATGCGAGCCCATGACGTAGGGCTCGGATGTTGTCAGTTCGGGGTTCTCGTTCTTGGGATCGACGTCGGTCGAGGCCCAGAGGACCGCCTGGCCGATGGTCATGCCGAGGAAGTTCTCCCAGCCGACCTCTTCCAGATGCGGATCCTGGAAGGCCTTCATGGTCACCATATGAATGGGTCCGCGGCCTGCGTTCACTTCACTGATGATGCAATGGTTGCGTAGACAGGTCGGGATCGGCCTGTGGGTCAAGTGCGACGCTTCCGGATCCAGATATTCCTTTCCGACCATTTTCTGCAGCTCGGGGAACCACTTGGATTCGTACTCCTCGCCCAGGCAATTTTGCGTATAGGTCTTCAGGTGGAGGAAATAGGCGCCGACCGGGCCGTAACCGTCCTTGAAACGCGCCAGCACGATGCGGTTTTCCATCTGCGTCATCTTGGCGCCGGCGTTGATCATGAGCCCATAGGCGGACGCGGACGACCAGGGCGCATACCAGGTGCGGCCGGAACCTTCGCCCACCGAACGCGGCTTGAAGATATTGGAAGCCCCGCCCGCGCCGCAGATCACGGTCTTGGATTTGAAGACGTGATAGTTGCCTGTGCGCACATTGAAGCCGACGGCACCGGCGATCCGATTCTCCTTGCCGTCGTCCATCAGCAGGTGGGTGACGCAGATGCGGTTGAACACTTTGTCCGCTGATTTTTTGGCGGCCTCGGCCACGATGGGCTTGTAGGACTCGCCATGAATCATGATCTGCCATCGCCCTTCACGCAGATAGCGCCCGGTTTTCGGGTCCTTCATGATGGGCAGGCCCCACTCTTCGAACTGGTGCACCGTGGAGTCGACGTGACGGGCCATATCGAACAGCAAGTCTTCGCGCACCAGTCCCATCAGATCGATACGCGCGTAGCGGACATGGTCCTCCGGTTTATTTTCGCCCCAGCGGGTGCCCATGTAACAGTTGATGGCGTACAGGCCCTGGGCGACCGCGCCGGAGCGATCGATATTCGCTTTCTCGGCAATGACGATCTTCTTGTTCTGACCCCAGAACCTGGCCTCCCAGGCGGCACCGCTGCCGCCGAGGCCTGCACCGACGACCAGAATATCGATGCCGTCTTCGACGATCGTTTTGTAAGCCATCAGTAATACACGCCTTTCTTCAGCTTGAGACCGTTGGACTCGAGCGTGTGCAAACCGCCATCATCCATGCGGATATATTTCGGCTCGTTGTACAGCAGCTGGCTGTCGCGCATTTCTTTGCTGGGCCCGGGAACATTCGCGAGCTTGGGGATTGCCTGGCCCCAGGGCTTGGTCGTGATCGGCGACAGGAAGTTTTTTTCCGTACCGTTGCGGTATTTGATCTTCCAGGCGATCGTGCCTTTCTTTTCGTCGCGATCGACGCGAACGCTGTGACCGAGCGGCGCGAAATCGGCATATCCACGCACATCGATCGCATGCTGCGGACAAGCCTTGACGCAGGAGTAGCACTCCCAGCACATGTTGGGTTCGATGTTGTATGCGCGGCGATAGGTCTTATCGATGTGCATGATGTCGGACGGGCAGATGTCGACGCAATGTCCGCAACCGTCGCATCGTGTCATATAGACGAAGGTAGGCATCAATCGGCTCCTTATCCCTATCTCTTCCGAAAGAACTTGCGGACTGCTCTTTAGTAATGGCGGGGCGCTTCGCGCTTGATGCCAAGCCCCATATCCATTGGAGCGTCTCGCAACAGTTCCATGGAATGTCTTTTCTGCTGTTCAGGATCGTCACGGGTGAGCGTCGGCAAATTCATGGCTGAACCATTTGCCTTTGCGACCCTTTTCTCGAATGCCGCGGCCGGCTTGAAGAACATGTGCGAGAACTTCGACCATGGAATCGATGCGAACAGCACCGTTGTGGCGATAAGATAGAGCGTCAGAAACACGTAGCTCCAACCCGTATGCCCCGACGTTTGCAGCCATGCCCAGATCAAGCCTAATGCCGCGCCCAGCACGAGCATGGTGACGAAGAGATCGGCCCGCATGAGGCGGAAGGGCGACTGGCCTTCCGCGGCGACATCGGCACGAATGAAAAACCAGAACCAGCATCCGCCGAGACAAATCATTAGCGCGCCGATGTACCAAAGCGTCGCGAGCGCCTGGGGTCCCGGATCGGACGGCGTCGGATAAGCGAAAACCATGATGGCGGTTGTGACGACATAGATGATGAAGCCGTACATCCCTAAGAGATGCGCGACGCGGCGTTGCTGGTTGCAGAACTCGCCCGACAGCGCGACATCGACCACGGCAGTCTGCACTGCGATCGCAATCTTCTCGCCGCCGCCGACGGGCTTCTTCGCCTTCTTTTCGGAGTCGCGCATGTTTGCGAAGAAGTACTTGGCGCTCCCTTTATGAACGACGTCGAACAACGTGCCGGCCACGACCAGGAAAGCCATGACGCAGACGTAAGCCTGCATGATCGCAGGCGGAACAACTGCCGAAAGCTCAGCGAACGGATTGCTGGTAAACATCGTCAGACGTTTCCCCCGGTTGGCACCCGCGACGAGTGCACGTTTTGACGGCACGATAGCCGACGGCGTGATTGCTAGCAATAATTTGAACAAAGCAAAACTATCGCTTTGTGAGACAATGTTCATTCACCCAATCGAACGTTTCGTTCGATTGGGCTTCTCATTGAACGTCTCGCAAGTAACTTCGCGCTGGCACGCACCAATGGCGCGGCATAGGCTTGGTGCGGGCGCCAAGACGCGAACCGCGCAGCGCCCGAAACGTCGGAAGATGGGGGAAGCGAAAACAAGAGGGAGAAACTCGCCATGAAAATTCGAGAATTCCTTAAAGGCGCTCGCCGCGTCGTAACCTGCTTGCCGGACGACACGCTTGAGACCGTCGCAAAAGCGATGCACACGAACGGAATTGGCGCCGTGCCCGTTTGCGAAATTGGCATCCGCATGGTCGGCATCGTGTCCGAGCGCGATCTGGTGCGCACCTTCGCCACGACCGGCTGCAGCGAACTGGGCAACCTGCGCGTTCGCGACATCATGACGACGCGGGTGAAAAGTTGCGGGCCCGACGAGGACATGCGCAGTGCCGAGCAACTGATGCGGCGCAACCACTTCCGCCACGTGCCAGTCGTCGACGCGGGGCGCGTGGTGGGCATGCTGTCGATCCGCGACACCCAGGCGCTGCGCCTGCAGGAATCGGAGGACGAGATCAATGTTCTCCGCGATGTCGTGGTTGCGGCGCGGTATCGCTGAACGGGCCGGCACGCGGTCAACACAAAGCGGCTGTTAGACGGTGATGCGCGGGGAGGCGCCGAGTCAAATAATCGTTTAAAACGAACGAAAAGACATTAATAATCAATTGGACTGATTAGTTGCACCGCATCATAGTGGCCTCGAAACGGAGGCCAATATGAGCGAAATCGCCGTCACCACAGCCCGCGCATCCCGAATCGGCGGGCGGGTTCGCGACAACTTGGCCGCGGTCGTGCCCGGCCTTGCCTTGACGGCGGGAGTGGCGGGGTTGGCCTTCGCGCTCCGCCATCTACCGGGCGTGGCTATCCTGAGCCCGATGATTCTCGCCACCGTAATCGGCATGACCCTGCATAACGTGTTTGGCACCCCCGCCTGGGCCAAGCCCGGCGTCACCTTCAGCCTCAAGCGGGTGCTGCGCCTCGGCATCATCCTGCTCGGGCTGCAATTGATGGCCTCGCAGGTCGCGCAGGTCGGCTTTACCGGCGTCGCCGTCATCGCAGCGACGCTGATTTCGACCTTCGTCTTCACCAAATGGCTCGGCAAGTTGATGGGTGTCGAGGATAAAATGGCCGAGTTGATTGCAGCGGGCACGTCGATCTGCGGCGCGTCGGCCGTCATCGCGACCAACACGGTCACCCGCGGCCGCGACGAGGACGTGGCCTATGCGGTGGCCTGCGTCACGGTGTTCGGCTCACTCTCGATGTTTCTTTTTCCGCTGCTGCCGGGTGTGCTTGATCTCACCCCGAAAGCTTTCGGTTTGTGGACCGGTGCGTCGATCCACGAAATCGCCCAGGTCGTTGCGGCCGCCTTCCAGGATGGCGCCCGCGCCGGCGAGGTCGGCACCGTGGCCAAGCTCACCCGCGTCATGATGCTCGCGCCGGTCGTCATCACGCTCGGCATCCTCGCCGTGCGGCGCGCATCGCACGCGGGGCAAACCGAGTCGCGCGCAGCTCCGCCCATGCCATGGTTCGTGCTCGGCTTTGTCGGGCTGGTGATCGTCAACAGCGTCGTCACCATCCCGGCTGCGCCGAAAGCCTGGATCGCCGTCGTCACGACATTCCTGCTATCGATGGCGCTGGCCGCCATGGGAATCGAGACCGACTTCCGCAAGCTCAAGGCCGAGGGTCTAAAGCCGCTCGTATTGGCCGCGGCGGCGTGGATCTTCATTTCGATTTTCGCGCTGACGCTGGTGAAGCTGACGCTCGTCTGAGCACTCGCAGCCGTCGGCTCAGCCGCGGCGGAAAGCCACCGAGGCGATCCAACCCGTCAACAGCGCCAAGCCCATGGTGGCAAGGCCGTAGATGAAACTGTGGTCGATCGACGAATTGACCACGAACTGCGCGATGCCGATTTTCTCGACCTGGAAATTTGCCACCGTCTCGGCGACCGGCGCACCATCGGCGAAAATCGCCATGGCGACTTTATAGGTCCCGATCAGCGCACTCTTCGGCAGCGGGATTTCGGCCCGGAACACCGTCGGGCTGACGAAACTCACGCCGCGCGGCTTCTCGAGGTAAAGGCCTTCGTCGACTCTGGCGCCGATGAAATTCGTCTGAAACGGGTCGTTCTGGTCGACGGACTGATCGAGGAAGATGCTGTGGCGCAATCCGATCCGTCGAAATCGCAAGACGGCCGCGTTTGCAATTTCACTGAATGGACGATTGGCGGAGACCGCGAGATACGACGGGACTCCGATAAACGTGCTGCTGGCCCGGTTGACCCAAACCCCCAGGACGCGTTCCTTGCGCCGCACAATCAGATCCTGGCGCGGGCCTGTGACGGTGACAACGGCATCGTAGGTGCGCGACGGCGTCTTGCCGTCCGCGATGGCGCCGAAGACGACGATGTTGCCGCCGCTGTAATTGGCGCTGATCGAAACCTTGCTCGGCGCAATCGTTGCGATCACCCGCTCCGCGCGCGCGGGCAAAACCAGCAGCCCGGACGCCGCCAGAGCGACCGCAGTGACGCGCGCCATCCGGCTCACGACTCGCCCCCCAGCACGCGAATTGTGTACAGGTGCTCCGGCGGGCTGATCAGCTCGTAGCCGAAGCGAAAACCGACCGCCAGGATCAGGAAGCCGAGCAGGAACCGCAGCCGTTCCGGCGCCAGTTTCTGCGAGGATTGCGCGCCGAATTGCGCGCCGACCACGCCGCCGGCCATCAGCACCAGCGCCAAAATCACATCCACCAGATGGCTGGTTACAGCGTGCATCACAGTCGCCAGCGCCATGGTCGCCGTGGTGAGCACCGCAGCGGTGCCGATCACCGTCGCGGTCGGCACCCGCAGCAGGTAGATCATCATCGGCACCAGCAGGAAGCCGCCGCCGATGCCCATGATGACGCCGAGCACGGCGATGCCGTAGCCGATGGCCACTACCGGAATCAGCGAGATATAGATTTTCGAGCGGCGGAAACGGAACTTGAGCGGCAAGCCATGCACCCAGGTGTGCGAGCCGCCCGAGCGGCGCATCAGGCTCGGCTTGTTCTGGCGCTGGCGCACGATGCTGCGCACGCTTTCCAGCACCAAAAGTCCGCCCACCGAGGTGAGCAGGATGAGATAGGAGAAGGCGATCATCAGATCGAGCTGGCCGAGCGCGCGCAGCGTGGTGAAGATCCAGATGCCGCTCCAGGTCCCGAGCATGCCGCCGCTCAACAGCGCCGCCGCCATCTGGACGTCGACGGCGCGCCGCCTCAAATAGCTGAGCGCGCCCGAAAACGACGATGCGGTGATATGCGTCGCGACGCTGGCAACGGCGACGCCGGGCGGGATGCCGAGGAAGATCAGGAGCGGCGTCATCAGGAAGCCACCGCCCACCCCGAACATGCCGGACACGAATCCGACCGCGAGTCCCAACGCCAGCAGCAGGAAAATGCTTACGGGCAGGTCAGCGATTGGAAGATAGATGGCCAAGGGCTCGATCCGGTTTGCGGATAACGATTTGAATTGGCGAAACTATCGGCCCGGTATGGATGTTCGCAGAGGGCCGCAGTCGTGAACCCACGCCTTAGGTCTTGGCGATGCAAACCGGTCATTCGTGAATTATCGCATCTGCGCATGACCGGCAAGCTGATACCGCCCCCGCTCCCGACAGCGTGAACGGGTCGCACGAGGTCCAAAGCCGGCGTTTGGGCTGTGCACTGCGCCATGCTGCGCGCGCTCATGATCGATCATGGTCGTCCGCACGTTCGAAAGACCGACGCACTTACGATCATGCATCCGCGCCGCGGTGTGTTGATACGGCAGCCGTTCGACGATCGATCATCATGATACCGGACGAAGCATTCGCACGCCCCGCTTGTTAAATCGAAATTTGCGATCTGCGTGACATGTTGCTGCACATCTGGCGGCCGCCGTCATGGCGCCGAGCTCATCCACGTGGTCCGCAAGCTGGTAGGCGAGGCGAATGGCGATCAACTCCAACGGTAGCTGCGCTGAAGCCTTGAAGCCGGGGTTCTTTCAAAAGGTCATCGAGGCCTGCCCCAATGGCATGCTCGTCGTCGATACGAACGGCGCAATCGCACTCGTCAATGGCGAAATCGAGCGCCTGTTCGGCTATCGCGCCGACGAGTTGATCGGCCGGCAAGTCAAGTGTCTGTTGCCCGAAACCTTGCGCAGCGAGCATATGGCACTTCGTCGCAGTTATGAAATTCGGCCCGTGACTAGCCATCTCGGAATGACGCGCGACTTCGTTGGGCGGCGCAAAGACGGGGGAGAGTTTCCAGTCGAGATCGCCCTCAACCCGATGCGCGTCGACGGCGAGCGCATGGTGGTGTGTACGATCGTCGATGTGAGCGAGCGCAAGCGGCAAGACCAAATCAAGGATGAATATGTCGCAACGCTGAGTCACGAGCTACGCACGCCGATGACGTCGATCAGCGCCGCGCTTGCCTTGTTACTTGCCAACTCCGGCGGCCGCCTTCCGCAGCCGGCAACGCACCTGATCGAAATCGCATACTCGAATTGCCAACGACTCGTGCGCATGATCAACGACGTGCTCGACCTCCGGAAACTCGAGGCAGGGCAGATGTCGTTCCACTATGAGGACACCGACGCGGTCGCGTTGCTGGACAAGGCGATCGATGTCAACCGCGCGCTGGCCGATGATAACGGCGTCGGGATTCGGCTCGACGCGCCACCGGACGCGATTTATATCCATGTCGATCCCGACCGGTTTATCCAAGTCATCACAAACCTTCTTTCAAACGCGATCAAGTTTTCGCCGGCTGGGGAAGATGTCGTCGTCGCCATCGAAAAACGCGGCGACCACGCTCACATCACCGTACGCGACCGCGGGTCCGGCATTCCAACGGAATTCAAAGACCGTATCTTTAAAGCGTTTGCGCAAGCCGATAGCAACGCCATTAGAAAAAAGGGCGGCACTGGTCTGGGCTTGAGCATTGCGCGCCAAATCGCGGAATACATGGATGGTCGTATCGGTTTCGACGACGCTCCTGGCGGGGGAACGATCTTCTATGTCGATCTGGTCACCACAGACGCCGCGTCACATCAGGAGAGCGAACAGGTGTCCCGCGCCGTCCGCCAACGATACCCAGGCGCGGGGGAATCGCGCGCCGTTCGATCGTCGCAAGATTGAAAAGTGGCGCGCCCGAAGAGATTTCGAACTCCTGACCCCCAGATTCGTAGTCTGGTGCTCTATCCAGCTGAGCTACGGGCGCTTGCTCACGCGGCTGAAAGCCTCGCGGAACCGCGCATAGCTAACGTTTCGGCTCTGCATTGGCAAGGGTCGAGGCAAAAAACGCCTGTATCGCTGCGGCTTAAGCCCGCGCGCGCTCCCCGCGCCGCGCATCGAGATCGACCGCGGCGTCGGGAATGGTAATGCGGAAGGTGGCGCCGATCGTGCCCGGCACCAACGCAATTTCGCCGCCATGCGCACGCACGAGTTCCGCGGCAATGGCGAGGCCCAGGCCGGCACCGCCGGCATTGGTCGAGGCGTGAAATGCCTGAAAGATATGGGCGCGCGATTTTTCCGGAATGCCGGGGCCGGTGTCGGAAACTTCCAGCACCACGACGCCGCCCTCGCGCCTGCCGGTGATACGGATCTGGTCGCGCGCCGGATCTCGCGCGCCACGCGCCTCCAGCGCTTGCATGGCGTTGCGCGCGACGTTGACCAAGACGCGAAACATCTGATCGTGGTCGGCATCGACGCTGAGCCCGCGCTCGACCGACACGATCCAGCGGATCGGCACGTCGAGACTGAGGCCAAGCGCCTCATGCACTTCCTCGATCAGTGGCTCGACATCGATGGTCTTGCGCTCCGGCGGCGGCTCCTGCGCGGCGCCGTAAGACAATGTCGACTGGCAGAAGGCAATGGCGCGCTCCAAAGCGCGCATCAGTTTCGGCGCGAAGCGCTGCACTTTGGGATCGGGCAGCGTCGAAAGTTGGTCGGAGAATATCTGCGCCGAGGCCAGCAGATTGCGCAGGTCGTGATTGATCTTGGATACCGCCAGCCCCAAGGCCGCCAATCGGTTTTTCTGATGCAGCATGGAAGCGAGCTCGCGCTGCATGGCGGCGAGTTCTTCCTCGGCGGTGCCCACCTCGTCCGAACGGCTGGATTCGGCAATGATGCGCGTAGGGTTTTCCGGATCGGCACGGAAGGCGATCATGTTGTCGGTGATGCGGCGCATTGGACGCACCAGCAGGTAGTTGAGCGTGAGGAACACCAACGTCGCGGTGATACCGGAGATCACCAGCGAGAGCAGCAAGATGTTGACCGAGAAAGTCCACATCGCCTTGCACAATGGCGCTTCGTCGAGAACAATTTCGAGAAATTCGCCGTGCGCCATCGGCGCCGGCCCCACCACGCGCATCACGTCGTCCGGCATGCAGAAGAACAGCGTGCTGAACGAATCCATGATGGCGTGCCACCAGCGCATATCGCGCATGTCGATGTCCTGCGCGATGCGCGAGGGCACGTTAACGGCCGCCAACATGCGCCGCTCATTGCCCATTTTCACCGCCACCGCGCGCGCACCGATGCTTTCGAGAATTTGCTTGGCGAGGCTCTCGGGCACCATGCCGCTGGGCGCGGCATCGAGCACCAAAGCCGCCGTGTGCGCGGCCGCCAAGCGATCGTTCAGCCAGTTCTGCCGGTAGTTGGCGATCGACGGCACATAGATGAGGATTTCCGCCAGCATCACGAACACGATCGTGAGCATCAGCAGCTTGCCGGACAGGCCGACGCGCGGGCCCCGCCGCATGCGCCGCGGTCCAGGGGTGATCTGATCGACAGTGGCCTCGCTTGCGTTCGGCAATATCGCCTCAACCGAATAGTCGCAGCCATCTAATGATGCGCCGCAGCAATGGACGCGTCAAACTTGGCGTAAAAAAGTCGATCGCCGCCCGCTTGCCGATCTCCGACAGCGTCGGATAGGGCAAAACGATACCGGTCATGGCGCGGATATTGAGCCCCTGCGCCAGCGCCAGGACCCAGGTCGCAATCAATTCCCCCGCATGGGCGCCGACGATCGTTGCACCCAGGATCTTGCCCTTCGTGTCGGTGATAACCTTGATGTGACCATGGGTTTCACGTTCGGCCTGGGCGCGGTCGTTATCGTGGTAGGGCCAGCGCAGAATGCGAAACTTGAGCTTGCGCTTCCGCGCTTCCGCTTCGGTGAGGCCTGCCTGCGCAAGCTCCGGCTCGGTGTAAGTGACCCACGGCACGATGTCGTTATTCACGCGCACAGGCAGACGGAACAGCGCGTTCCGGATCACGAGCCCGGCGTGATAGTTGGCGGCGTGCGTGAACTGCAGTTGCCCGGCCGCGCAATCGCCAATGGCGTAGACGCGCCTGTTTCTTGTCTTGAGCCTGCGGTCGACCGCGATGCCGGCGCGGTCATAGCGAATGCCAGCCGCCTCCAGGTCGAGCCCCTCGGTCGTCGGCTTGCGACCGGCGGCGATCAGCAGATGGCTGCCTTCGATCGTGTCTTCGTCGTCACCGTCCGCGACCGTTACGGCCACGCTATCGGGTGAATGGCTGACATGCATGACCTTGACGCCGCTGCGCACGACGACGCCTTCGCGGTCGAGCTGAGTGAGCACGATCGCCGCCGCTTCCGGATCGTCCTTGGCGAGCGGTTGGGCGGCTTCCAGCACCGTTACTTCGCTGCCGAGACGGCGGAAACCTTGCGCCATTTCCAACCCGATGGGTCCGGCGCCGATAATGATGAGATGGCGCGGCCGTTCGGTGAGCGTGAATATCGTTTCGTTGGTCAGGAAAGCGCCGTCTTCGATACCGGGGATCGGCGGCACGCTCGCGCGCGAGCCGGTGGCAATGACGAAACGGCGCGCACGGATTTCATACTGGTCGCCGACGACGACAGATCGACGATCTTTGAACTTGGCGTGGCCCCTGATCACCTGCACACCGAGTCCGTTGAAACGCTCTTCCGAATCGTTTGGTGCAATCGCCGCAATAACGCGCTGAACATGCGCGTGGACCTTGGCGAAGTCTGCTTCGGCCCGCGCGCTCACACCGAACGCCGCGGCCTCGTGCGCGACCGCGGCACGCTTTGCCGCCGCCAGCAAGGCTTTCGACGGCACGCAACCGCTGTTGAGACAGTCGCCGCCCATCTTGTGAGCTTCGATCAGCACGCAGGACACGCCGAAGGCCGCGGCAGCGGCCGCCACCGACAAACCGCCGGAGCCGGCGCCGATGACGCAAATGTCGGGTTTCAGTGTCTCTGCCATGCCCCTCGCCTTTCGCGACGATACTACATTGTCGCGCGCGAGCGCGCCCGCAGCCGCTTCACCACTACCGGCACCAGCGCCAACACGCCGAGCGCGACCAGCGCGCCAATAAGCTGCGGCGTCACGATTCCCTCGGCATTGAAGCTGAGATGGCAATCGGCGCGGCCAGCCGCCACGCAGACGTCATAGGCGCTCTTCTGCGCGGCGATGACGCTGTCGAGACCGGTGCCGGCCAGGGCAAAGACGGCGGCCCCCGGAATAATGCCGAGAGCGGTGGCGACAAAAAACGTCGACAGCGAGACGCCGGCAAAGGCCGGCACCAGATTGACCAAGAAGAACGGAAAAACCGGCACCAGCCGTAGGAACAGGAGATAGCTGAAGGCATCGTTGCGGAAGCCGGCCGCCAGTTGGTTGGCGCGCGGCCCTGCGCGCCGCAACAGCGGCTCGCCGAGCGCGGTACGGGCGATCAGGAAGATGACGGTGGCGCCAAGCGCCGCGCCGATCACCGCAGCGGTTGCCCCGACCACGACGCCGAAGAGAAAGCCTCCTGTCACGGTCAGGAAGGTGGCGCCCGGCAGCGACAGGGCAACCGTCGCCACATAGAGCGCGACATAAGCAAGCACGGCCAGGACCTGATGTTCCGTTACGAACGTGCCAATGGCGGTACGATGCCGAACCAGCGCCTCGAACGAAATCAGGCCGCGGCCGAAGGCGAAATAGGCCACAACCCCCAAAAGGACGATCGCCAGCAAAGGGATCAGCCGGCGGGTGAACCGACCTTTTTGGGGTGCTAAAGCCGACATGACGGCTATATACAATGAGCGCGCCAGAAACGGGGCCGCCATCACCGGCTTGTGAGAGGTTTTGAGCGCAATATTGGCCGTTTTGCTAGCGCCAGCGGTCGCATTGACGCTGTCCGGCCCCTCCCTTATAAGCGCGCGCAATCGTGCGCCGATCCGCGCCAAGCGCGGGTTTTCATGGCTGGAAGCGGCTTTACAGCCCCTTCTGTCGCCACGGTGCGACCAGCGGAGAATTTAATCGTGAAGCGGACCTATCAACCGAGCAAGCTTGTACGCAAGCGCCGTCACGGTTTCCGCGCGCGCATGGCGACCACAGGCGGACGCAAAGTCGTCGCCGCCCGGCGCTCGCGCGGGCGCAAGCGGCTGTCTGCCTGAACGCCTTGAGGATCCGCGGCGCTTGCTTCCATGGAACGAATGAGGCAACGGGCGGATTTTCTGGCGGCGGCATCCGGCACCAAGATTACCGCGCCTGCATTCCTGTTGCAGGCGCGCAAGCGGTCGGACGACGGGCCGGTACGTTTCGGCTTTACCGTATCGAAGAAGGTCGGCTCGGCCGTGGTGCGCAACCGGGTTCGACGTCGTTTGCGGGAAGTGGTCCGCCTCGCGGCCGGCAAGCGGACGCGGAGCGGTCATGATTACGTGCTAGTCGGCCGGCGCGCGGCGTTGCAATTGCCGTTCGACCGTATCGTGCAAGATTTCGACGGCGCCTTGCGGCGTCTCCATGCGGGGCGAGACGACAAAACGAAGACCCGATGACCGACAACAAAAACACCATTCTCGCCATCGTTCTGTCGGCCATTGTGCTGATCGCCTGGCAATTTTTTGTCGCCATGCCGCAGCAGAAGGCGCAGCAGGAAAAACTGCAGGCCCAGCAACAGCAGCAGAAGCAGCAGCAGGCGGCGCAACCGGGCCAGCCCACGCAAGTGCCGCAGGTGGACCAGCCCGGCGTTCCGCAAGCGCCGGCGACCCCGGCGGCCACGGCGGCAAGCCGCGCCGCCTCGCTCAAGACGAGCCCGCGCATTCCAATTCAAACGGACAGCCTGCAAGGCTCGATCGACCTCAAGGGCGCGCGCATCGACGATCTGGCGCTGATCAAGTTCCGCGAGACGGTCGACCCGGCCTCGCCGCCGATCGTGCTGCTGTCGCCGTCCGGCAGCCCCGATCCGTTCTATGCGGAGTTCGGCTGGACCGGCGCCGGCAAAGACGTGGCGCTGCCGACGTCGGAGACGCTCTGGAAACAGGAAGGCTCCGGCGCGCTGTCGGTCGGCCATCCGGTGACGCTCACCTTCGACAACGGCAGCGGCCTCGAATTCCGCCGCACCATCTCGGTCGACAACAAGTACCTGTTCACCATCAAGGAAGACGTGACGAACAAGGGCGCCAACCCGGTCACGCTTTTTCCTTACGGCCTGATCTCGCGCCACGGCACGCCGCACACGCTCGGCTACTACATCCTGCACGAAGGCCTGATCGGCGTGCTCGGCGACGACGGCCTGCAGGAATACACCTATTCGAAGATGCAGGATAAGAAGTCGCTCACCTTCAAGGTGACCAACGCCTGGCTCGGCATCACCGACAAATACTGGGCGGCGACGTTGCTGCCCGACCCCAAGGCGAAAGTCGTCGCGCATTTCTCCACCGGCAAGATCGGCGACAAGGAAACCTACCAGACCGACTATCTGCTCGACGCCACGACCGTGGCGCCCGGCGGCTCGGCCACGGCGCAAGCCCGCCTGTTCGCCGGCGCCAAGGAAGTGCATGTCATCAATGGCTACGAGAGCCAATTCGGTCTCAACCGCTTCGACCTGCTGATCGACTGGGGCTGGTTCTACTTCATCACCAAGCCGCTGTTCACCGTCATCGACTATTTCTACCGGCTGGTCGGCAATTTCGGCCTGGCGATCCTGATCGTCACCGTGCTGATCAAGCTCGCGTTCTTCCCGCTCGCCAACAAGTCCTACGCCTCGATGGCCAAGATGAAGGCGGTGCAGCCGCAGATGGCCGCGCTGCGCGAGCGCTATCCCGACGACAAGGTCAAGCAGCAGCAGGAGCTGATGGCGCTCTACAAGAAAGAGAAGATCAACCCGCTGGCCGGCTGCCTGCCGATCGCCATCCAGATCCCGGTGTTCTTCTCGCTCTACAAGGTCTTGTTCGTCACCCTCGAAATGCGGCACGCGCCGTTCTTCGGCTGGATCAAGGACCTGTCGGCGCCGGACCCGACCAATCTGTTCACGCTGTTCGGCCTCATTCCCTGGGACCCGACCGTGATCCCGGTGGTCGGCCACTTCCTGCATCTCGGCCTGTGGCCGCTGATCATGGGCGTGACCATGTGGGCGCAGATGAAGCTCAACCCGGCGCCGCCCGACCCGACGCAGAAGATGATCTTCGACTGGATGCCGGTGATCTTCACCTTCATGCTGGCAAGCTTCCCGGCCGGGCTGGTGATCTACTGGGCCTGGAACAACTCGCTGTCGGTGGCGCAGCAGAGCGTGATCATGCGCAAGCACGGCGCGAAGATTGAGTTGATTCGATAATATCAAGGCGATGTTTGTGAAGAAGAAGACGCAGGAGTAGCGGCGAACTCTGCTTCTTCTCATCGTCTTCGGGCAGGTTCAAAATCACCGCGCAATCCCCCGGCGGTGGTCGCGTGTGTTGCGCCGATTTACTTACGATCTAGATTTAAAAAATGTCCCTTGATCCCATGCTTCCAGATAGCCGATCGCATTGGTGTTTCCAAAAAGCTCAGAACGTATGATCGCAATAATATTTTCATAGTCACTAGTGCGAAATCGGAGCAACTGCTCGATGATGATACCGGAGCACGCCATTTTACGGATGTCGGGAATATTCAAATTCCATACTTGATTTAAAAATAGGATTGTTACCCGAACGTGCGAATAAATTTCGGCTGACTTTGTTCCAATGAACTCCGTGACAACTCGAAATCTCAATTGACGCTCTGTTTCATCGTCTTTGGCCACCTGCAACAGAATTGCAGGCGATAGAGCCACATGGGCGTGCCGCAACGAGGCAAGCCCAACGATTGCATTAGCAACAGCAGAAGTGTCCAAAAAGTTTTTCGCTGCGGCAATCGTAATTGCCGCCTGTAAGAAGATGCCTTTTGTACCGCACGCATTTTGCGCTACTTGCCGAAAATACATGTCGTCTGAAAGTAGGACTCGGTCATTCTCGGACGCCAGCAGCGCCGCGTCCAACACGTGGGGACCAACTAGTTCGATAAGTCCGCGAGCTAGATCGCTAGCATCGTCGGATATATCAACGGGAACGATCTCACAAAATTGCTCTATCTTATGACGGCGCTCCGCGAATGCCTTCGCACGCTCCTTGTTCTGATCCGCCGTTAGCTCCTCGCGAAAATATTGGCCGTCGCGATAACTTACGGTCATAACCTGACCGGGATTTTCATCGAATTCGTACTGTATGGTCGCTATTTCATCAATTGCAGATCGAGAAACGAAAAGCTTCCCAAATAATTTTTGTAACGTCGGAAGAATACCAAGAGCCTCGGCGGTCCATGCCGTATAGCAGTCAAAAACGGCCCCTTTCCCCGCATAACTGCGCACCAGCTGTTCCGCCGCACTGCGTTCGGACACATTACCATAACAAGCGGAGATATCGCGGCCAAACTGCGTTATTCCGGAAGCAAATTTGATTGTTTCCGTATGCACTAAAGCTGCAATAAATGACAACGGTATCTTCTTTTCCAGATAAAGATCGGCAATAGCCTGACTCTTTTCCGAATGGCTCTTAACTTCATCGAGAATTGAAGAGATGTCACCTTCTTGCGTTGTTACGCGGTAGAACCCTTTCGCTTCGGGGAACCGCACATTGAACGTCTCCATTACCTCGTGAAGTGTGCTGAGATATTTATTTTTGATTTGTAGTACGGTCCATGTCTCAGGCTTACCGATTTGTCGGCTCTGAGAGAAAATTCTCCGACCTTTAATCCCAATGCGGGAGCGACGAACGGATGCGTCGGCGTGTAGATGCCGTCGGCTGGCCTATCTGTTCCTATTTCAATGACTATTTGTTGCTTCTCGCCGAGATTGTTTTGAACGGATACCCAAGTATCGATGCCAACTTTATCAGGTTGCGGAATCTCGATTTGATCCCCACGGCCAATTATGAGGCTAAAATACCCCAATGCGACTTGAGGATCATTACGATTTTGCACAATGACTTGATATGCCCATTCTAATGCTCGTTGTCCCTCTCCGGTGTCGCGCATTATATGAGCAAGCATTATTTTGTCTTGCCCGGAGCCCTTCAGCTTCTTGAGGTCCAAGCTATCGACGCGTTTCCTCATAAGGACATCACGGTCAGAACGCTCTTGCCTGAGATATACTGAGTAGAGATTGCGCAACGCAGTAAGATTTTCCGGGTCAGCATCGAGCGCTTGTTCAAAAGTTTTCGCCGCTGCAGGCAAATCTCCGCGCTTGCTCTGCAATAAGCCAAATGCGGTTAGATAAAAGGGGAGGTTCCGGACCGGCTCGCTTAGTTCATTGAAAAAGCTAAGAGCGCGCTTGCGTGTAGGATTTTCATTTACAAATGCGGTGGCAATTAAAGACAGTTCTTCGCTATCGATATCACCATCGAAGCGATTATCCAAAAGGCTGATCACCTCACGCCAGTCTCCTCGCTGGCCAGCCGAACGGGCGAGCATTTCGCGTCCAATTACGTTGTCATCCCTGCCTGCGATATCAACGGCGCGTTTATATGCGCTCTCGCTAACGTCGCTTATGCCAAGCCGCCGCGCAAAATCAGCCACTAAAGTATTGGAGCGGAGATCATCACCAACGTTCTCCAAAATATCTCTTAGTGCCTCATGTTGTTTGTCTTTGCTCTGTGTTCCGTCCATGACGGATGCCAAACGGCCCATGGTCAAGATAGCGGGTCGTTCGTGTTCCGGAGCACTATCAGCTTTTCGAGCAACTTCGATTAGCTTCGGCCAGTTGGCTGTGTGCGCATAAAATTGAAACCGTACAAGTGTTGCGTTTGAGCTGCTCGGCAACCGCGGTAGCAACAATTCTACAAACGCGTAATCGTCAACTTCGATAGCCGCAATTGCGGCGCGTTCGACCAACTGTTCATCGTTCGGGACTAATGAAATCGCTTCTTTTGCGACGGCTATCGCATCAAGCCGCTTCCCAATTGCTTGATATGCCGCGAGCAGATTGCAGCATGCTGCGACCCCATCCGGCCGAGCGGGATTTTCGCTCGCCTGCCTAGTCTTCCATCGTTCAAGAAGGATATCAGCGGCGGCGGCTATTTTATCTCGAACCTCCTTACTAAATTGCCTACTGCGTTGGAACTCCTCGCTATGTCCAATTTCGTCAAGGTCCGCTTCGGCTTTGTATTGCAGCAGGATTTTGTGGTCAGGATGCGCCCTAGATGCATTTCTGGCTGCTACCCACCAATCTGGCGTTCGATTCCGCAGTCTCAGGAAATCAACATAAGTGGCCTACACATCCTGCAGGTCACGAAGCGCTTTAGGAATTATCGAAATTGGGTCTTCTATTTCCGTGCAACGTGCAGACGCTTGAATCAGCGTTGGGACGAGCCACTGGTTCGTCGGGTCCTGTTGCAACTCATTGCTTCCGTAATCGTAGGCCTCGCGATACTTATCCAAAAGCAACATCGATAAGGCTTTGTTGGCTATTGCTTTTGGTTCATTTGGTGCATTAGCAAAAGCATCTGACAGCCAATGAGCAGCGCGAGAGTTGTCGCCCAATCCGAAATAGCAGTGACCGATATTGGCCTTAATTCGAAAAAGAATTCGTCCCGATGCCGTATCTTGGACCTTTGAGAGTAGGGCTTCATAGAGGCCCAGTGCCGTCTTCGGCTTACCGCCATTTAAAATGTCACGGTATCGATCAACTTCAGCGTCAAGCGCTAGTTCAAGAGCGTTTTGAGCAACAGTGCTACCGCCAGGAAGATTATTGCCACCAACAATTCCTCCAATCTCTCGGCGAATGTCGCTAAGTTCTCGAATTGCGACAGCTTGTTGTTCTTCTACGCGCTGTAGTTCCTCAGCATGTTGTTTAGCAAAAGGACCGTAGCTTGGATCGAACGCTTGCATGGCCGGTCCATGCTCGCTGATCCTTTGCTCTAGAGTATTCCAGCCCCAAACATTTATCGCGATTTGCCGCCCACTGTTCGTAATTTCGATTGTGAGTTCTCGCGCTACACGCTGTGTATCGGTATCATCTTGCGCAGTGGTCGCAATTACGTATTCGCGAAGGTCAGGTTTAAAAGTAAGGGCCTTGGAAACTTCATCCCGGACCTCTTTTTTGAGCAATTTTCTGGTGGGGCCCTTCAACTTGCATTGAACTCCGACAGGATGCACTGCACTTCTGATTTCGAAATCCAAATATATCGACTCCGTTTTGACGTTGCCCCCGTCGCCCATTTGTCTGGGTGTTGGGGTCCTGTAGCAACTCCCGAAATAGAACCAGGCACGAACGCTCGAACGCCTGTTCGTCGCGAGGCTTTGGGATCTGTGTTGCTGCTATTTGTGTCATTCGTTCCCAAAACCACGCACGAAAATTCGCGCTCGGCGCGGTCTCACGAGTTGTGTAAAAAATCTGCGATATATTCGGAATTCCGTGACGCAAGTTGCCGGAAAGCCGCAACGTCATCATGGAAGTAACGCCAATATACTGATTTTTTCATCTCTACAGAGTCGGATTGACGAAGCAGGTCAGCGGACCCACGCTTGCGCATATATCGGTTACCGCGCAGACAATTAGCGCAGGAATATAATCCTTGACACCCTAACGCTCCCCAGCTAGTCATCGGGCATCCTCTCACACTTGCGTGCGCTGCAAGGCCTTCCGTCCCCGCTTATGCGCGGACGTGCGGGCTTAATTCACAGCGCTCCATCTCGCCAAGGACCCCCCATGCCCGCCCTCACCCCCGACGCCTGGGCGCAGATCCGCTACGACTACGAGCACACCGACCGCCCGGTCGCGGACATCTGCGCGGAGCACGGCATTTCCTCCGGCACGCTGCGCGACCGCATGCGGCGCTGGCACTGGCGGCGGCGGCGTAAGCCGATCCCGCGCGCGGGGCCGCCGGCCTGCCTGGTCGTGGGCGAGGCCAGCGCAACGCCTGAGACGGCGGTGATCGTGGTGGAGCCTTCGGCGCCTGCGCTGTCGGACGACGGCCGAGGGGCCGCGCCGCCCATCGCCGCCGCGCAAGCCACCGCGGGCGACGTTGCGCTTGCGCCGGCCCTGCAAGAGGCGGTCACGAGCGTGCTGCCGGCCATCCAGCGCGAGCTCGCGCGCATTGCGCGGGGCGGGCTTATCCGGACGACGCGGCCAAGACCGCACGCGCGCTGGAAGCGCTGACGCGCAGCTTGCGCGAGATGAGCGTGTTGTTGACCAAACAGCCAAGACGGGGGTGATTTGCGCCGCGCCCCGGAATGACACAAACATGGATCGATGACACAAACCGGCGACTTCACCCGCAATGAATGGAGGCAGGCCGGCTCCTGTTTGCCGGCGATTGGCAATTCGTCGCCGCCGCCGGCGCGCCCCCTCGCTTCCGCCATGAAGGGCGTCGAGCAGTACGTTAACGAAGTAGGTTACAGC